>NZ_JACBNQ010000003.1 GCF_013403245.1 Sedimentibacter hydroxybenzoicus DSM 7310
TCCGGAAGGAAAAATATTGAATAATGTAAGTAATCCAACATCACAAAACCAATTATATAGAAATAAGGCAGCCTGCATGTATTGGTTATTTTATAGTCTATAAAAAATAATAGGCGGAAGTAAAAAGATTAATAAAAGACAAATAATGATTGTTGTAATATTCATAGGATATATTTGTATGGTTATAGGAGTTACATTCTTAAACAGAGGCATAGGTGCTTATAGAGGTGTAAATTTACACTTTTTAAGTACATATATAGAAGCTTGGAATTCCTTTAATACAAGGATTACAATGATGGAGAAATTAAATATATATCGAATAATTTAGTTACTTATAAGAAAATAAAAGATATAGAAATTATTAGTGAAGTAGAGGCTTATGAAAAATTAAAAACGGGGAAATTTAAGCTAAACAATTTATCAAACAATGTTAATACAATTTTTATAGCTGAAGTAATATTAGATTACATGCTTGATTCCAAAGGATTTTTTCAACCGGTATATTTGTTTCATACATTGTTAAATGATGAGGACACTATAATCGTTATTCCCGCAATATAAAAGTTATTATTAGCGCATTGGAGAATGGAGAGTGAAATATGTGAAAAAACTGCTGTTTTTTATTATAATTTTAACTTGTATATGCTCTGCTTGTGGGACTGAAACTAATATTACTGAAGAAGAGTATCTTTCTTTTATTGAAAACTATACTTTCCCACCCAACGAAGAAGAGCTTTTGATGGTAATGCGAAAGGTGAACTTGAATTGGGGGATTGGAGAATTTATGTCGAGTTTTCAATCACAAAAAGTAGATAATGATTTAATGGCTATTCATCGCATTAGCTACCATAGGAATTTAATTGTATGCATATTAAATCTTAACTACAGTACAGGCAAATATGGCGATTTCTCATTTTGGTACAAATTTTCACCAATGGAAGATTCTATAACTCAAGAGCAATACGATAGGTTCCGAAATGAAGACTTACCATTAATATGGTCATTAGCAGGAGAGCTTCTTCTTGAGCAAGATGCAACTGAAAGTTTGGGAGAAGAATGTATGACATATTTTAATAACTACACAAAAAATGGTCAAAATCTAAATAGTATTAATTGGTGGGGAAGGCAAAATGATATTTTTTGTCATGTGGAGTTTACATGGCATTCTGCTTTTGATCAATATATACCTCACAGTATGACTTTCTTTGATCCGGTGGCACTGGCATTTGATTATAAAACTCAAGGAAAAATTAAATTATATAAGAATCAAGAAGAAGTATATACTGTATCAGAAGTTGATATTTTAAATTCTACACCATCCGGTGATTTTCTCATATCAGGATATCTTGAAAACCTATGCATCAATGATGATGATATAAATCCAAGTGCATTTTATCACGGATACCCGGCTAATGTAGATTTATATCAAAAAGGATGGTTAGTGGATGAAACAGGCAAATTACCAGTTTATATTATGCCTACGCCTTTGTCAGAAAGTGAATTATCAAAGAGTAGGTTTCATATTGTTAGAATAATAGATGCACCAGAACCATACTGTGTTATTATCCAAAGTGAAATTAATTATTCCATTAACCCAGATGGGACGGTTCTTTTGGGACCATGATAAACACTCATCCGTAGGGGTTATAGGGGACGGGGTTACTAGACTTAGAATAGGTCTAAAGGAGACGGTTCTTAATTGGTCATTGTTACATATTGGATATTATGCTTTAATATAGTATAATTTTTGTAAGGAGGTAATTACTATGTATAAACAGTTTATTTTTTGGAAGACATTAATAAACACTATACTTGTAGGTTTAATTTCATTTTTTATATATTTAGATATAGTAACACATGTAGACAGAATATTACCTATAACTATATTTTTTATAGTTCTTATTTTATCAGAATTGATATTTTATGTTATAAGAAAAAAATATAAATTTGCAAGAGAAAAAGAGAATACAATTTTAAACATAATAATATTTACACTTCTATTTTATGGAAACCGTTATAATGAATATTTTATTGTTGTAGGCTATGTCTTATATATGATTGCATCTCTATTAAGCTATAGGCATGCTGTCAGGAATTTTGATGAAACAGTAAACTGATACTATTCCCGACGTTTTTAAAACAATTGAAAAAAATGTCCCCTTATTTATTTCTTATTTGTTATATATATAAGAATATAAATTAGAGAAATGGTATTGGTTATACAGATAATTTTCAAAGGAGGCTGCAAATGTACTATATTGCTGAAATATCTTGCGTTATAAATGGCATTTTTATAGCTGAAAAACTATTGTCAAGACCTTATATGGCAAAAGAGAGTAAAGCGCTCACTATATTTGGAAAATACTTAAGCCCTGTCCTTGTGTTACTTTCTTATGTGTCTCGTTATTTATTTTTAGATGATACATTAAAAAATATGCCATTATCGGCTCATATGGGTATAGGCTTGTTATGGGGATTCTTCATGGGCAGCACAAGCTACTATGCTAAGGCAAGAATTGCTAAGCGGAAAGAGAATATAACTCAATGAAAGGTGGCATGTTCCGATATTATAAAATAATTAAAAAATTGTTCCTTTTTCGTTCTTATTTGTTAGACAAATAAAATACTATAGAGTTTTGGTCGTGGAGATTGCTTATGCGGCTTAATAGAAAAAGATTAATAATGCTTATTATTCTGACAACAATTGGTAGGGTAATGAGCAAATATATAAATACTGAAGAAATAGTTAAAATAACATATATAACTGATATAAAAAATATGTTAGAAACTAACTAATTATTTTGTTTACTGTAAAGAAATTAAGTAAAACATTGTAAAATCAATAATATTAAATTTCAATCTTGTAAAAATATGAAAAATATGGTAAAATATAAGTATAAATAGGTGCAAAAAAAAGTAATTACCCTGCGGACACAGAGTAATTACGGCTTAAATTAAGTTGTATTTTACAGGTCAGCCAACTTTGGCTTGCTACCTATTTATATCTTATGTAAATAATAACATATCTATACTTAAAAATCAATAAATAAATTACTAAATATGTGTCAATCTGTCAATCAGGGAGTGAAAAAAATGCAAAACAAGAAAATAAAGATGATATTTTTAGTAACTGCTGTTTTGACAGTTATGACGGTAATAGTCGGCTGCAGTAAGGATGATAAAAAAGAAACGGTGACATCTTTCCTTAAGAGTATGTATGAAGTTAATGACTATGAAAATTACGAGAGGTTTGCAGATATACGTAATGAAATTATAAAAGAGAAGATGGCAAACTCTGACTTATCCGGAATAACTCAATTCAGCGATGAAGAAGCCAAAGAAATATACGGACAATATATTGATAAGTACGCTCCTTTTGTTACGAAAGATGGTCTTGATAAATTGTTTTCTTTAGGACTTATTACTTATATGGATAAATTGGCTTATGAAAACAACATATATGTAAGAATTGAAAATATTAGGCTGAATGAAACAGAGGAACATGAATATATGTACACCATAAAGCTGAAGTTTATAAAAGACGATGCTGAGGCATCGGGAGAATGTACAGGCATAGTGGGAATGGCACAAGACGAAAAAGGCAGATACAAGGTTAATTTCATAAAGAAGAACGACTCTAAAACAATAAATGAAATGTTGACAGAAATAAATAATTAAATACATACCTCATCCCTGTGACATCCATATATAGATAAAATTGCAGAATGGTTTGTACATCCTATAAAATAAGCCGGTTACTCTGAATGTAATCGGCTTATTGTTTTTATTTCAAATATTGCTCTGCAAGACTGCTTAATCCATCATGATCAACTATAAAATTATTTATACCCCTGTCGAAAACATTCTCTCCCGGCAGGCTGAATGTTTTTATATCGTTGAAATTTGCATCTTTCCATATACTTACATATGCAGGCACTTCAGTGGCAGGAAAATTTGTTTCAACATTATTTAAAATTGCCAGTGCAAGTTTAGTCATATTTGAAACATCCATATTTACAAGCTTCTGACGTATAAGCTTAGCTATAAAATCCTGATGGAGAAGATCCCTTTCTATGTGCCCAATAGGGACAGTTGGTGTATTATTGTTTCTGAATCTTAGAAGCTGTTCTATCTTACTTCCATCCATCTTTTGCACACCCTTTTCTAGATTTATGTGTAGGTTCTGATAAGGGTCATCATACACCATTTTAATTGGAACGTTGTATTCCACGCCCTCCATAATATCTACAACATTTTTTAAGCTATCGGTATCAAGCTTTACATAATAATTTACAGGAATATCAAGAAAGCTTTGAATTGCGTCAATTACAGCATTCTCACCCTCAGAGACATATATGGTGCTTATACGACTCTGTAAGCCGCCTGTATTTCCAATCTGCGTGTAGCTGGGAATACTAAGTATTGAAATATCCTTGTTTTTATTATCAAGGGAAAACAGCATTATTGTGTCTGCATGCTTTTGCCCGGTAACGTATCCGATTAAGACTATGTTTGTTCTGTTTCCGTCAGGCTCGTTTGTGGGGATTATGTTTTTAGCATTTAATATCCCGCTAGACATCATAGCTATAGACAATATAAATAATGCAGTTATTATCGAAACAGTAATTATAATTTTACTTTTTTTGCTTGATTCTCTTATCATATCAAACCTACGGATAATTTGATTTTTATCATTTGCCATGGCTGTAGTAAATATTTGCTCCCTTACCTTGTTTGCAGATATAAAATTTAAAATTGTGTTCATATATCCGTTTTTATCTTCATTGTTCATTGTGGTTGTAACGGCAAGGTCACAGGAAATTTCACATTCTTCATTTATTTGCTTTACCGCAAAGTGTGCCAACGGATTGAACCAGTGTATTGAGCTTACTGCAAGGGCAAACCATTTGTACAAAAGGTCGTGACGTTTCAGGTGTGTAAGCTCATGCATGAGTATGTAGTGAAATTCCTTTTCGCTGAGAGCATGATTTGGCAGCCACATTGAGGTTCTGAACAAACCAACCATCATTGGAGCATCAATAAAGTCAGTTACATATACATTGACTTTATTTTTCATTTGCGTTTCCTTTAAAGCCTTAGTCATTTCCGGACATGAGATTTTAACAGAGCTTCTTCTGAGTATATTCACAAACAAGCCATATTTGAATAATCCATACATAAAGAATAACGCTGCCCCCGTAGCCCATATGTAAATTATTATATTATAATGTCCTGCGTGAACACCTTTTATTGTATCCGATAATTTGAACGGTGTTTCTACAGTGTTCATATTTTGTCCATTTGAGGCTTCGACAGGTTCTTGTTCAACAATCTGTACTTCATTGGTCTGCAGCTCAGGTATAGATAATTCTTCCGGTGATATTTCTACAGGAGCAGATGGAAGCTGAATTCTTAGTGGTATAATCATAACAATCAAGACAGCAAGCCAAATGTAGTACTGCCAATGACTTCCAAAAACTTTTTTTGTAAAGGGCTTCAGCATAAGCAAAACAAGAATCAAAACGCTTCCTACTGCAGACATGAGAAGCACGGAGGTGAAAATCTGTGACATCATGACTATTCCTCCAATTCAAAGAGTTTTTTTATTTCATCTATATCTTCAGCCGACATCTGCTTGCTCTCAAATAGGGAAGCCACAAGATTTTTCACTGAACCGTTATATAGATTGCTGATGAAGTTTTTAGTTTCATGTGTCTTGTATTCCTTTTCATTAATGGAAGGAGTGTAGTAAAAAAATCTGCCCCGTTTTTCATATGTAACGGTTCCCTTATCTACCATTCTTGAAAAAAGTGTTGCAATGGTCGAATATTTCCAATCCTTACCATGTAAGGTGTCAGAAACCTGCTGTGCTGTCATAGGTTCACCAGATGCCCAAAGAACATTCATAATTTCAAGCTCTGCCTCAGTAATGCTAATCTTATCTCTTTTCATAAATACCTCCGCAAATTGAATCTACAATCGTAGATTGATTACAGTCTACACTTGTAGATTCAATTTGTCAATATTATTTTCGAAAAATTTGCTCCCTTTATCCTTTTTCATTTCAGACAATGCTGAAGTAAAGAAATGGAGAAATATATCATATCCCGGAGATAATAATTCAATCGGGAGGATACTTAAGTATAACTGTGTATTCAATATATTGAAGATACGATAATCACTAATGACTATGAAAATTACTAGAGGTCTGTAGATATACGTAATGGAATTATAAAAATGGTGCAAAAAATAAATAATTAAGTATGTAAGGTTGTATAAATTTCCGGACTGTTGTAAAATAAAATATGACGAGGTTTTTTAACAATATATAATAATTTGGCACAGTGGATGGGTTTGTATTATGAAAAGAGTGTATATTGCTACGACAATACTTGTAATCCTTTTATCAGTCTTATTATTAAAAATAAAAATGGATAATAGTTTAAATGCCATATTTGATAAATGGGAAGCAGGAGATATTAATACCACAGAAAGTATTGACATAATGAATTCTTTTACAGAATATTTAGCTGAAAATCGTGAAATCTCCACCGAGGATATAATGAATTTATCGAAGAGATTTAAGATTTATGATATAGATGGCTTCAGGATTATAGAATATGTAGAAAATCCTGAGTTTTATGGTAACAGCGGAAAAGGCAGTTATCATATAGTTATGTATAACGATATAATAGAAATTATAGACAGCAACGGCAGTATAAGAATTGACGAGGTTATTAAACTAAATGATAACTTATACAGTATGTATGTAACAGATTATAAATTTTCAAATATTACCGGTATCAATATTTTCGGCATAGCAATAAATGAAAAGGGTATAGAATATAAGCCGATTATAAGTAATGCTGAAATACCTGATGGATTTCAATTTATTGAATCCTTATATTACGATAGTGGGCATATTTATTTTGAAAGTATAGAAAATGATGGAAGCAATGTTCTTATAAGTGTAAATAATACAAGCTATATGTTACAATTGAGAGAAGATGGATTATATCATTTTACTGATATTGAATAGATACTAAAATTCAGGAGCATATATGAAAGAAGGCATAATATTTGATTTGGACGGAACGTTATGGGATTCTGTCGAACCGGTTGTTGAATCATGGAACGAAGTATTGAGAAATATTTCTGAAATTAATTATTCATTAACTATAGAAGAAAGCAAAAAACTCATGGGAAAAACAATTAAGGAAATAGCTTCAATTATATTGAGTGAAGTTGATAAAGACAGGGCATTGGAAATAATAGAGGAATGCTGTATAAACGAGTTAATATATTTGGAGAAAAAAGGCGGCAGTTTATATCCCAATTTGGAAAACACACTTAAAGTGTTGCTTAAGAAATATAATTTATATATAGTAAGCAACTGTCAGGAGAATTATATAGAAACATTTTTAAAGTATCATAAATTAGATAATTATTTCAGTGACTGCGAGAATCATGGCAGGACGAAGCTATCCAAGGGTGAAAATATTAAGCTTATCATCGAAAGAAATAAATTAGACAAAGCAGTCTATATCGGAGATACACAGGGGGATTATGACGCAGCCAGGTATGCAGGTATACCTTTTATTCATGCTAAATATGGTTTTGGGACTGTAAATGAGCCGGAAGCTTTTATTAATACATTGTGAAAATACCTGTAATGTTTGATGTAAAAATAAATACATCCCATGAGGAAATAACTACATCTTTCTCTTCATACGGTTATTTGGAGGATAGAGAGGAGAATTCGGGTTATAACTTCGAAGCTTTTTATGAAACAGAAAAACCTGTTGATCTTAATTCTGTTTTATCAATTGAAATCAACGGCAGAACGATTAAATTCGAAAATTAAAAGGAGATTTTTGAGCATGAATATTAAAAGATTTATTGCAATTACGGCTTTAGTGGCAACTGCCGTATTTGCAGGAACAGGAATGTATACCGCTTATGCGGAGGAAGAAAGAACCGAATATTTCTTTTGGTCGGATGCGTTGCCCATTCCGGCGTACGCAACACCGAATGAGGACGGTACTCCCGGAAAAATAGGAATCATAAATGAAAATGGTGAAAAAACCGAATTAACACTTCCAGATTATGAAGAAGCAATAAAAAATCGAGTACTTGTTCTTGTAAACGGAAAATATCTGCACACTGTAGCAGGGTCAGGGGCAGACCCGTTTATTGAAGATGGAAGCACAATGATTCCTTTAAGGGCTATTGCCGATGCATTCGGTTTTGAAGTTGAATGGGAAGAGAGTGAAGAAAAAATTACACTGACGAGAGACAGTAAAACAATTATTTTATATATAGGAAAACCAGAGATATCGGTTGATGGAGATACAGTATATTTCGAAAACGCAGTACCATTGATTAAAAACGACAGGACATTTTTGCCTGTGAGAAAGCTGGCAGAAATTCTTGATATTAAGGTTGAGTGGGATGATGATACAAGGACAGCAGCCTTCAGCGAATAATAAAATCTAAAAAATAAATTATTGTTGAATTTAAAAGAAGGTAATCAACTGTTAATTACCTTCTTTTTCTATGTTTATTTAACAAGAACTCGGATTCCGTTTATTATAAGGGCAGTTACAGTTGTGACATGAGAGTTAATACTGCAAAAAATATTTGTTAACGGTCTTTAATTATTATATAATAATACAAACTATTATATTAAGCAGGGAGAGATTAATGAAAAAGAAGCAAAGAATGTTAGCTTTTGCTGTTGTTATTACAGCTACTTCACAATTTTATTTAAACTTTGCAATTGATGGATTCAGAATATCGACGGCAGTTATAATTCTTCCGGTTTTTCTCATTATGTACGATGATATAAGCAGCATGCACACATCTGTTTTGACAGCACTAATAGTGTTTATTGTAAGGATTTTTGTCCTTTCAATAAGAGGAGTAGGCTTTGTGCAGGCATTTTATACAGTTTTTCCCGGCTCTCTTTTTTATGTAATATACGGAATAATATTTAGTTTAAATAAGCGAATACCAAACAAGTCATTGCCCAGAATGTTTTTTTTCATATTGACATGTGATTTTTCATCTAACATTATTGAAGTATTTGTAAGGATAGTGATATCTAATAATACCGTAAATTACAGAGATTTAGGTATATTGTTTTTAATAGCCGCCACAAGGGCTTTTTTGGCTGTGGTGATTCTTGCAATCATACTAAACTACAGAATATTGTTGACCAGAGAGGAGCATGAGGTAAGGTACCAAAATTTAATTTTACTTATTTCTGATTTAAAAAGTGAAATATATCTCATGAAAAAAAATTCTGATGCAATTGAACATATTATGACCAATTCGTATACAATGTACGAAAATCTCTTACAATCCGGGCAGGATGATTATATTAAAGATCTTTCTTTAAATATTACAAAGGATATTCATGAAATAAAAAAAGATTATATACTTGTAATAAAGGGACTGGAAAGCACACTGACAGAAGATCTTCAGCTATCGGAAATGAGCATAAAAGATATATTTTACATACTTAAGAAAAGCGTATACAGATCCGATGAAAATGAAAATTTATATCTTGACTTTAAATATAGTGCTAACTTTTCTACCAAGAATCATTTTCAACTGATGTCTATATTAAGGAATCTTGTTAATAACTCAATGGAATCCATGGATTTCTCTAAAAAAAATAATTATATAAAAATTTATCATAAACATGATAAAAAAAATCATATTTTTATCGTAAGTGACAGTGGCGAAGGAATATCTCAGGAAAATTTGAAGTATATTTATAATCCGGGATTTTCCACCAAATTTGATTACAATACAGGGGATGTAAACAGAGGCATTGGGCTTTATCATGTAAAAAATTTAGTGGAGGGTCATTTCAAGGGAACAATAGCTGTAACATCAAAAATTAATTTGGGAACAGAATTTACCATTAAAATACCTATTTTAAATATGGAGGGGAAAAATGAAAATATACATTATTGATGATGATATTACGGTTGTAAAAATGCTTGAAAATATAATAGAAGATAACGATTTGGGAACCGTATGCGGATATGAGCTGGATGGAAACAAGGGATTGGCTGAAATTGCGACCCTCGAACCGGACATTGTTTTGGTAGATTTATTGATGCCTGAAAGAGACGGAATTTCTCTCGCAAAAGAATTTAAGGATAAAAATGATAAGCCTTCCTTCATAATGATATCTCAGGTGTCTTCCAAAAGTATGATTAGCAAAGCGTATCTGGAAGGAATAGATTTTTTTATAAATAAGCCTATAAATGTTATTGAGGTGAGTACGGTTATAAGGAATATTACAGAAAAAATCAATTACAGGAAAACGCTTAACAATATACAAAATTTAATATATAAGGATAGCAGCAGCACAAATGTGGTTAACATACCTTCTGAGACCAGAATTAAAAAAATTCAGCTTATACTTAACAGACTGGGAATGTCCGGTGAAAAAGGCGAAAAGGAAATATTAGCAATATGCAACTACCTGATTGTGAATAACCGAAATATGTCTGATTTAAATATCAAGGATTTATGCAAACAGCTCAGTCCCAATTCCAGTAATATGGAGCAGAGAATAAGGCGTGCTGTTTCTAAAGGCTTGACAAATCTTGCCCATCTGGGGATAGAGGATTATATGAACGACATATTTATTATGTACTCTAACAGTCTCTTTAACTTTGAAGATGTTAAGGCTCAGATGGACAGAATAAGAGGTAAAAATAAATTTGGAGGTAAAATAAATATTAAGAAATTTATAGATGGTTTAATAGTAAATAGTTAGTTAAATTTGGGAAAAGGTTTGTATTTTTTATGGTTATTTTTGTATTTTTTTGATGTTTGTCTATATAATAGTTTAAAGTAACATTAAAAAAATATGGAGGAGAATAAAATGAAAAAAAGAGTATCAATTTTTTTGAGCTTGTTATTAGTAGTTTTTTTAGTGATGGGTCTTACAGGGTGTGGAACAGAAACTAACACTGATTCAGATTCAGGGGAAGAAACACCAAAATCATCCGGACAGGTATTCATAAATATCGGAACGGGCGGTACAGCCGGTACATACTTCCCGCTGGGTGGTGCATTTGCTGAAATTTGGAATAATGATATTTCCGGAATTAATGCAACTGCAACAAGTACAGGTGCATCTGTAGCAAACGTTAACTTGTTAAAGGAAGGCGAAGTTGAGGTAGTAATCATACAAAATGATATTGCTTCCTATGCCGAAACAGGTACCGTTTTGTTTGAAGGAGAACCTTATCCAAATATAAGAGGGTTATGTACATTGTACAGTGAGCCTCTGCAGTTGGTAACCACTGACAAAAGCATAAAAACAGTTGCTGATTTAAAGGGTAAGAGAGTTGCTGTAGGAGCTATAGGAAGCGGAGTTGAAGCTAACGCAAGACAAATTATAGCAGCAGCGGGACTTGATTTTGAAAATGATATTAATCCTAAATTCCTGTCATTCGCTGAAGCTTCAACAGGACTTAAGGATAAGCAGCTTGATGCGGCTTTCTTGGTTGCAGGTGTACCTACAGCGGCAATAGTTGACTTGTCAACTCAAAATGATGTGTTCGTTGTTCCAATAGACGGCAAAGTTGCTGAAAATCTTATGTCAACATACCCATTCTATACGGAATTTATAATTCCGGCAGCAACATACAAGGGACAGACTGAAGATGTTAAGTCATTATCTGTAAGAGCAATGCTTGCAGTAAATGATAATCTTGATGAGGAATTGGCATACAATATGGTTAAATCAATATATGAAAACAGTGACAGAATTACTGCTGCTCATAATGTTGGAAAAGATATAACTAAAGATACCGCACTTGACGGAATTGGAATAACATTGCATCCCGGAGCTCAAAGATACTTTGATGAACAATAACATAAAACAAAAGGGAATGAATCAGTTTGAAAAAAATAAAGATTGAATTTATAATTATTGCATTGTTCTTTGCTGCAATAGCGGTTTACATTATGGGAGCGATTGGCTCCAAAGGACACAAATTACTTGTGATAAAGAACAATACAACAGGACAAAAGACAGAATTTTACCTTAAAGACAATTCTTTTTCATTAGGGTACATGCATTCGGTTATGAAAACTCCTGCAGAAGAATTTTTTCATATCAATGAGAATAACAAAATTGTGATGGAAAAGACAGTGTATGAATCTTTTGGAGTTGGACTGCCGTTTCTGGCAGACATGGATGATTTTGAAATTAAAGACGATAAATTCATTCTTTATAAAAATGATGATTATGAAGAAATAAATATGATCATATCGCCTATTCCGGAGCATTGGCTCCAAATAGGCGATATGAAATATGAGCTTATGGATATTTTAAAAGAAGAAAATTGTTCAATCACTGTTTATGCACATGATGTTTCCACTATTAAATATTTAATGCTTATATTAACTAATCAATATTCATAAAGGAGGAAAAAATGTGACTGAGAAAATAAACAATGATATTGTTGAAGATATAGAAGAAGTAAGCAAGGAAGAAGTTGATAAGATTCTCAGAAAGTATGATAAAGGATCTGATTTCAGGGTTTTTTCAGGAAATCTTAATAAAATCATTTCAATCATTCTTTTAGGCTTCTCGCTATTTCAATTGTACACGGCTATATTTTTAGGTATGGAACCCATGATACTGAGGTCGATTCATCTTGCTTTTGGATTATCTCTGATTTTTTTACTTTATCCGGCCAGCAAAAAATGGTCGAAGGATAAACTACATCCATTGGATGTAATTACGGCTTTGATTGCAGTGATCGTATGCTTTTATGTTGTTGTATTTTATAAGGACCTTGTTTATAGAGCCGGTAGAATTACCACTACTGACATGGTAGTAGGGTTGATGGCGGTATTCTTGGTGTTGGAAGCAGCACGAAGGGTAATCGGACTTCCTATGGTTATTATTTCTGTTTTATTTATAGCATACGCTTTTTTGGGACCATATATTCCAGGCAAACTTGCTCACAGAGGGGTGAGTCTTAATAACTTCGCACAGCATATATTCTTCACTACAGAAGGAATTATGGGATTGCCTATAGGCGTTTCATCCACGTTTATTTTTATGTTCCTGCTGTTCGGTGCATATTTAGAGAAAACCGGGATGGGGGAATTTTTTATAAATCTTGCGAACTCTATTTCGGGAAGCTCTCCCGGAGGACCTGCTAAAGTTGCAGTCATATCCAGCGGATGCATGGGAACATTGTCGGGAAGTTCTGTAGCCAATGTTGTTGGGACAGGAAGCTTTACCATACCAATGATGAAAAGATTGGGTTACAAGAATGAATTTTCAGGAGCAGTTGAAGCTACCGCTTCCACAGGAGGACAGCTCATGCCTCCAATTATGGGTGCTGCGGCATTCCTTATGGCGGAAATAACAAACACTCCTTACTTTACAATAATCAAAGCAGCTGCAGTACCTGCTCTTTTGTATTACTTCGGTGTATGGGTGGGTGTGCATTTTGAGGCAAAGAAGTTAAATTTGACGGGGATGTCTAAGGATCAAATTCCTAAAATAAGTCATGTAATGAAAACCAGAGGACATCTCATAATACCGATAATTTCAGTTATGTATTTGTTGATACAAGGGTTTTCACCCATAAGGGCAGCACTTGGAGCGATTGTTACAACACTTATATGCTCAGCGTTTAAAAAAGATACGAGAATGTCGTTTAATGATATTGTAGATGGACTGATTAAAGGTGCAAAAAGTGCGCTCACCGTTGTGGCAGCGTGTGCTTGTGCCGGAATAATAATCGGTGTGGTAACTCAGACAGGTTTAGGATTGAAGATGGGTTCAGTAATTGTAGGTATGGCAAATGGCAATCTGTTCCTTACATTGTTCTTTACAATGATAACATCTTTGATTTTGGGAATAGGTGTGCCTACTACGGCTAACTATGTAATTACATCAACCATAGCGGCTCCTGCGCTGCTGATGCTGGGTGTTGGTGTGATTCCTGCGCACATGTTTGTTTTCTACTTTGGTATTATAGCAGATGTTACACCTCCTGTTTGTCTTGCGGCAGTTGCAGCATCAGGCATTGCAAAATCGGAACCTATGAGAACCGGTGTACAAGCAACTCGCCTGGCAATAGCTGCTTTCCTGATACCATATATATTTGTTCACAGCCCACGTATACTTATGATAAATACAACACCATTGCTGCTTGTATTTGACATAGTTACTGCTCTTGTTGGAATTACATGCATAGCAATTGCATTAACAGGCTTTTTCAAAACTCATATGTCAATTATTGAAAAAGCATTGTTTGTAGCAGGCGGAATACTCCTAGTTTTAACAAAGGTTCATTTTGTTGCTATAGGTGTAGTGCTCGTAGCTTTGGCATATATTATGCAGAAGAGAAAAGAACAAAAAATTTTAAGCAGTACAACTTAAACTTTACAAAAATAAAGTCGTTGAATTTTCAGCGGCTTTATTTTTGTGCATAATTTTTTTAAGAAGTAGAGTTAATTACTTTCCACCCGTTTTTATATGCCGGGAGGGACAAGAGTAACATAGATACTCTTGCAAATGTTTTCTTTTATTGTTGACTTTTTTGTTATTCAGGATTATAATTTAGTTAAACGTTTAAGTAGGTATTCGATATGAAAATTACCATTAAAGAAATTGCAAAAGAGGCAGGAGTATCTATTGCCACGGTTTCGATGATTTTAAATAATAAGGATAAGAATATTACACATGCAACCCGTGTGAGAGTTCTGGATGCGGTAAAAAAATATAACTATGTTCCAAATGCAATGGCAGGCAGTCTCGTAACTCAAAAAACTCACATTGTGGGATTGATACTGCCTGATATTACCAACCCATTTTTCCCCGGTATCGCCAGAGGAGCCGAAGACAAGGCAAATGAATCGGGCTACAGCATTATATTTTGCAATACGGACGATAAGCTCGAAGTGGAAGAAAAGTATATTGAAACTCTCACTAAAAAAATGGCAGACGGAATAATAATTGCACATTCTTCCGGCAGTGAAAAAATGTCTGAAATATTGGAAAGATGTAAGGTTCCCATAATTTTAATCGACAGAGATTTTTATTCGGAAAAAGTTTGCGGTAAGGTATTGGTTAACAACTTAGAGGGAGCATACAAGGGTGTTTCTTATTTGATAAACAAAGGATATACAAAAATAGCATTTCTCTCAGGCTCATTAAAGACACGCACAGCCAGAGACAGATTAGATGGATATAAAAAGGCTTTATCGGATAACGGTCTGGAGTATGACGAAAAACTTGTTAAATACGGCGAATACAAAATTGAATGGGGAAAAGACGGCGTTAATGAATTGTTATCTGAAACCCGACAGTTTGATTCCATATTTTGCGGCAATGACCTGATTGCAATTGGCGCTATTAAGGAGCTTAAGAAAAATGGCTACAGTATTCCCGGCGATGTGGGTGTAATGGGTTTTGATGACATATATCTGGCAGGACTTGTGGAGCCGTCTCTTACTACTGTAAGGCAGCCTAATTATAAAATGGGTTATCAGGCTATGGAGTTATTGTTGGAAACCTTGAATGACCCGGATAAGAAAAATAATAATTTTAAGGAAATGGAAATAATAACACTGGATACAGAAATAATTGAAAGAAATTCTATATAATCATCAATTATAAAGCAGGTGGTAAAATGAAAAAAGGAAATTTATTAAACTCTGAGATTTCATATGTGATAGGTAAAATGGGACATACGGATTCACTGACTATAGGGGACTGCGGGCTACCCGTCCCGGAAGGAGTTCAAAGGATAGACCTTGCGGTAGTAAAGGGATTGCCGGAATTTATTCCTGTATTATCTGCGGTGCTGGGGGAATTGTTTATTGAAAAGGTTATACTTGCAAAAGAAATAGTCCATAGTAACCCTGAATTGAACAATAAAATAACAGAGATTATAAAAACTGCCGAAAAAGAAGAATTAAGAGCAATTGAAGTTGAATATGTCGCCCATGAGGAATTCAAGAAAAGAACAGCAGGTACCAAGGCGGTTATAAGAACCGGTGAATATAAAGCATTTGCTAATATTATCCTTGTATCCGGAGTAATGTTCTGATGAATATAAAAATTAGCGGGTGGTGATTAATTGAAAGACATTGCAGTATCCATGAAACATATTACGAAAAATTTTTCCGGTATTAATGTATTAAAAGATGTGAGCTTCAATATTTACAAGGGGCGTGTTATGGCACTTGTAGGTGAAAACGGAGCAGGAAAATCCACCCTGATGAAAATTCTTACCGGGGTTTATCTGAAGACGGACGGAGAAATTTATCTGGATGGCAGTGAGGTCAGCTTTAATGATACTCATTCATCTCAGGAAGCCGGAATTGCCATTATACACCAGGAGTTAAATTTAGTTAAAGACCTGTCCATAGGAGAAAATATATTTCTCGGAAGGGAACCCGTATCAGGCAGGGGAAGGATTATGTGGAAAAGGCTTTATGAAAATTCCGAATATTGGCTGAAAAAATTGGGGTTGAATGAAAATCCCAGAGAATTGGTCAGGAATTTAAGCGTAGGAAAGCAACAGCTGGTTGAAATTGCGAAAGCCCTTTCTATTGATGCAAAAGTTATTATAATGGATGAGCCGACCGGTGCTTTGACACCTGCCGAAACACAAAAATTATTCAATGTAATAAACGATTTAAAAAGAGAAGGAAAAAGCATCGTATACATATCTCACAGATTGCAGGAAATATTTGAAATATGCGATGATGTTACCGTATTGAGAGACGGAGAGCTGATTGGTGAAAAGTCTGTCTCGGAAACAGATGAAGATAAAGTAATTGAGATGATGGTGGGAAGAAAACTAAGCGAGCAATATCCCAGAATTGAAACAGCAATAGGGCAGGATGTTTTTCGGGTGGAAAGCCTTTCAAACGAATTTGTAAAAGACATTTCATTTTCATTAAGACAAAGCGAAACATTAGGAGTAGCCGGTTTAATGGGGTCTTCAAGGACTGAGCTTATGAGGACGCTTTACGGGATTTATCCGTATAAAGGAGATATCTTTTTAAATGGTACAAAAATAAAGATTCTGTCTCCCATGGACGCCTTGAATTTTGGAATAGCATATGTTTCTGAGGACAGAAAGACTAACGGAATAATAACCGATATGAGTGTTAGGGATAATATAACCATGTCTTCCCTTAAGAAATTTACAAGTGCTCTCGGTCTGATCAATAAGAATAAGGAACAAGCTTCGGCAAACAATTATATAGAAACAATGTCCATAAAAACTGCAGGTACGTATCAGCTGTTAAAATACTTAAGCGGAGGAAATCAGCAAAAAGTATCTATTGCAAAAAACCTTAATACCAGTCCCAAAATACTTATATTGGATGAACCAACCAGAGGCGTGGATGTAGGTGCAAGAAAGGATATCTATGATTTAATTAACAAGTTTAAAAAAGAAGGTATGTGCATTATAGTTGTATCCTCTGATATACCTGAAGTTCTGGGAATTTGTGACCGTATCATGGTTATGCACGAGGGTAAGATTTCCGGCTTTTTACAACAAAAAGATGCTACTCAAGAAGCTATCATGACACTTGCCGTAGGAAAGGATGTGTACAATGACGACCATTAAAAAACTGCTTAAAAATAAGCCCTTAATAGTACTTCTTGCTGCATCGGTTGTTGTAGCAATTATCAATCCCAGATTTCTGACTTGGGGCAATATTCTGACTGTTCTGAGGCAGACATCCATCAATGCGGTAATTGCCACAGGCATGACCTTTGCAATATTAATCGGAGGTATAGATTTATCGGTAGGCTCGGTTTTAGGGTTTTGCGGTGCTATAGCGGCAGCTATGATTTCATCAGGCATAAATGTATTTGTCGTTGTAATTACGGCTTTGATGTTAGGAACCTTTATAGGCTTCCTTAACGGAACACTTATCACCGCAGGGCGATTGCAGCCTTTTATTGCAACCTTGGGTACGGTAACACTGTTAAGAGGCTTAATTCTTGTATTTACAAAGGGAAGACCGATAAGCACGGGAAGCACCGGCGCATCCGAAGCCTTTGGAAAAATCGGTACAGGATTTATCGGACCTATACCAATTCCCGTTTACATAATGATAGTGGTGTTTATTTTAGCGTACTATATATTAAATCATACTCGTATAGGAAGATATATTTATGCAACCGGCTCTAATGAAGAGGCTACAATTTATTCGGGGATTAAAACAAGCCGTGTCAAATTATTTGTTTATTCAGTTTCTGGAATGACGGCGGCCTTGGCAGGAATATTGATTACGGCAAGATTAGGCTCAGCTCAGCCCACAGCAGGTGCCGGATATGAGCTTGATGCCATTGCGGCAGTTGTCCTTGGAGGAACAAGCATGGCAGGAGGAGTCGGAACAATTGCAGGCACGGCGATCGGAGCACTTATAATCGGTATATTGAACAATGCCCTTAATTTAATGAAAGTACCATCCTATTACCAGGATGTTGCAAAGGGTATAGTTATATTAGCAGCAGTACTTCTTGATAGAAAACAAAAGCTATCAAGATAAAAATAAAAATTAATAAATAATTTGGAGGGTTTTATGAAAAGATTTTTGAGTTTAGTTGTTGTCACACTAATGATACTGTCAATGTTTGCAGGATGCAGTACAAATGAAAATGTAACCAATGAGGAAGCAAAGACCATAGGTCTGGCAATTTCAACATTAAATAATCCTTTCTTTGTCGACCTTGAAGCAGGCGCAAAAGCAAAGGCTCAAGAATTAGGCGTTACGCTTGTTACACTGGACTCACAGGATGACTCTGCAACAGAAATGTCAAATGTAGAAGATTTAATTAACCAAGGTGTTGATATTATTATGATTAACCCTACAGATTCTGATGCGGTTAAAAGCGCCGTTGAGGCAGCAAACAAAGCAAATATCCCTGTAATAACACTTGACAGGGGAGCTAACGGCGGTGAAGTTGTATCACACATTGCTTCTGATAACGTTGCAGGCGGTAAGCTTGCAGGAGAATATGTCATAGAGCTGTTAGGCGGCAAAGGAAAAGTCGTTGAACTGGAAGGCATACCCGGAGCTTCTGCTGCAAGAGACAGAGGGCAGGGCTTTAATGAAGCAATAAGTGGAACTGACATTGAAGTAGTTGCAAAACAAACAGCAAACTTTGACAGAGCAGAGGGACTGACTGTAATGGAAAACATTCTGCAGGCTCAGCCGGAAATAGATGCGGTATTTGCTCACAATGATGAAATGGCTCTTGGAGCAATAGAAGCTATAAAAGCTTCAAAGAGAGATATCCTGGTTGTAGGCTTTGATGCCACTGATGATGCGAAAGCTGCCGTGGAAAGCGGCGAAATGGCAGCAACAGTTGAACAGCTTCCAAAGGAAATAGGCTCTATGGGCGTTGAAGCAGCAGTAAAAATCCTGAATGGAGAAAAGGTTGAAAGCATGATGCCTGTAGATCTTCAATTAGTTAAGAAATAATGTAATATCTTTAGCAAAATTATGTGTTCCCGCAGCAGAGCGTAAAGTCAAAAATTGCAGACTAACGTTGCGGGAACAAAAAGCTCTCGATTCTTAATATAGTCTAGGGCTTTTTTTTATTGCATGCTTAATGCATTCATACAGTTAGTCTTACATGCATAATTATTAAAGGAGGGGACACATCTCTTTTGCCAAGGGCAAGTCCCTGTGAGATAAGGGCAATGTTAAAATAGGAAGGTGATGCTATGGGTAAGTTTAACGATTTTAGAAGCAGAATTGCAGATGATTTGGAAATTCCGAATGATGCTCTTTCAGATAATTTCAATTTAATGATGCACGGCAATAAGAAGGTTATAATAGAAAATCACTTAGGAATAATTGTGTACGAAAATAATTTGGTTGAGGTAAAGGCTATAGAGGTGAATATCACAGTTAAGGGAACTAAATTTAAAATAGAAGAAATAAATGACTACAAGGTTATAATTAAGGGTAATATTGAAGAAATAATATTTAAAAAGGAGTAATTATGCTTATTTTCAAGTTGATGTCTTTATTGACAGGTTATGTTACAGTGCGTCTTAGAGCGGCAAACTTCGAAAAAGTCATGAATTTACTTCGAAAAAAGGGTATAAGCATATGGGATGTTGAAAGAAAAGAGTATGATATTAAATTTAAAATATCCTATGAAGATTACAGAAAATATGCTGATACTATTAAAGAAACTAAAATGGAACCGTTAAATAAAAAGGGTCTCATATACAATCTGACAAAATTAAAGGTGAGAAAAGGCTTTGTATTGGGGCTTTTTGCTTTAGTCGTCTCTCTTTATGTTATCACATCGTTAATCTGGAATATACAAGTTGTCGGAACAAACAATATAACTGCCCGAAACATAATTAAAGCTCTTGAAAATAACAATATTAAGACACCAATCTCCCACACCAGTGTAGATCCTAAACATTTAGAAACTATTCTTTACAAAAACTTTGAAAATTTTAAATTTGTTGAGGTATATATCGAAGGGTCTAATTTAATAATTTTTGTTAAGGAAAAAGAAATTGAAAAGGCGGATATTAAGAAAAACGAGCCAACAAGCATTATTTCCACTAAAAATGCAATAATAAATAAAGTAATTGCAAAGAGTGGTCAACCGGTAGTCAAAGAAGGCGACGTGGTTTATGAAGGTCAGACATTGATAATGGGCATTGTTAAAAATAAAAATTCGGAAGAATTTATGATGGTTCCTTCGGAAGGTACTATTTATGGTAAGACATATTACAATTTTGAATTAAAGGAGCCGAAATTTAAAGATGTGGAAGTATCCACCAATAAAAGCAAAAGCGTTTATTACTTGCATTTAAATGGCAAAAGTAATAAAATATTAAGTGACAAGAGTCCTTTTGAAAATTATAATTATAAAGAACGGACTATTCAAATTCCTATACTATCAAATTTGACTGATATCAGCATCATAAAGGGTACATATTATGAACAGATGATAAAGGAAGTCGATATAAATGAAGATACGGCCAAAAACACTTTAACAATAGGAATGTATGATGACTTGCTGAAAAAGTGCGGCAAGGAAGCAAGAATATTAAAATCATCTTTAAATTTTTCTGATGATGATAATTATTATTATTTACGAGCTCAAATTGAAGTAATTGAGGATATAGGCACAAAGGTTAAAATATATCCAATGCCGGAAACGGAACAAGAACAAACAACTAATGAGTAAGCAGGAGGTTAAATGGAATTACACGAAGAAAATATATTAATAACAGAAGACAAAAATCTTATTAAGCTATTAGGAATTCACGATAAAAATATTAAGATAATCAAAAGCTATTTTGATGTGAATATACTGGTAAGAAATGATATGATTAAGGTTACCGGAGATAAAAATAAGGTTGAAGCTGTTGTTAAAGTATTAAAAGACATGATAAGTATAATCGGCTCGGAGGGTGAAATAACCGACCAAAAGGTTGTTTACTTGATTGAAGCAAATAGATCAAATTATAACATAGATTATAATGAAGTATTAAAGGAAGTTATCGTAACGACTGCATCCGGAAGAGTAATAAAGCCAAAAACAATCGGACAGAAAAGATATATGGACCTGATAAATTCCAAGGATGTTACGTTTGGAATCGGTCCTGCCGGCACAGGAAAGACGTATCTGGCTGTGGCAGCAGCCGTAAATGCTTTCAGAAAAAAGGAAGTAGAGCGTATCATACTTACGAGACCTGCCGTTGAGGCAGGGGAAAAATTGGGATTTTTGCCGGGAGATTTGCAGGATAAGGTTGACCCTTACCTTAGACCTCTTTACGATGCATTATTTGATATAATGGGACCTGAAAACTATTTGAAGAATGTGGAGAAGCAATTAATTGAGGTTGCTCCTTTGGCTTACATGAGAGGACGAACTCTTGATTCTTCATTTATTATACTTGATGAGGCACAAAATACTACCAATGAACAGATGAAAATGTTCCTGACCCGCCTCGGTTATGGCTCTAAGGCGGTAATAACCGGCGATATAACACAAATTGACCTGCCTGAAGGTAAAAAATCAGGTCTTAAAACCGTACAGAGAATATTGAAGGATGTGGAAGACATCGGCTTTATGTATTTTCAAAACACTGATGTAGTAAGGCATAAATTGGTTCAGGATATTATAAAAGCATATGAAAGGCATGAGAATAAGAAAAATGATTAATGTATTATTTGATGATAGGCAGGATGTTATAGAAATTACCGGGGATAATTGCAAAGCAGTTGAAAAAGCAATTGAAGAGGTAATAAAAGCCGAGGAATTAGAAGAGGATTTTGAGGTAAGCGTATCCTTTGTCACCAACGAAGAAATAAAGGGGCTTAATAAAGAATTCAGAAATGTTGACAGTGAGACGGATGTTTTATCCTTTCCGATGGATGATGAGTTTGAAGGTGTGGTATTGTTAGGAGACATAGTGCTTTCAACTCAGAGAATAATCGAACAAGCTAACGATTTTGGTCACAGCTTAGAAAGAGAGATGGCTTATTTGACGGTTCACAGCATGCTGCATTTATTAGGCTACGATCACATGAATGGTGATGAAAAGACAGAAATGCGTTCAAGGGAAAAAGAAATAATGAAGAAACTTCAAATATTTAAATAAGGAAAAACAAATGAAAAAATTACTCATATTTATATTAGCTGTTTTTATGCTTACATCATGCTCTGAAAAAGCAAATCAGCCTCTTGATACAGAGTCTGAAAAGAAAAATGAAGAGAATATACCGGAAGTTGAAGAAATTGAATCAAAGCTTGAAGAAGATGATCCTAATAAAATAGTATCACCATTGGACGGTCTGAAATATTATCCGGAAGAGCTTTCTCTAAGACCTGTTGCGGTTTCTTTAGACAACCATCCCCGCGCAAGATGGCAGGCAGGACTAAAGGATGCAGAAATAGTTTATGAATTTCAGGTCGAATTTCCTTATACAAGGTACTTGGCCATATATTTGGCTAAACAGCCCGAAATGGTAGGTCCTGTACGAAGCGCAAGACCGTATATCATTTATTATGCCTTAGAAAATGACGGTATATTTGTTCATGTGGGAGGAAGCGAAGATGCTTTCAGTGAAATAAAAAGATTGCAGGCAGCAGAAATTGACGGTTTGTATTCCGGTGCTATGTGGAGATACAATGATACAGGGAAATATGCTCCGCACAACATGTATACCACATTAAAGTCAATAAGGGATGAAGCAAAGAGATTGGGATTCAGAACCGAAGCAAGCTTCGAAAAATATAACTTTAGTGAAGCCGGTTCAAAACTGTCGGTAAAATATAAGGACAGCTTCAAGGCAAATAAAATAAATATTGAATACAATAAAGATAATACCACAGATTATACATATAATAAGGATTCAAAGTTATATTTACGTTTTAAAGACAAGGAAGAGCATATTGATGAATTGTATAAGGAGCAATTAACAGCTAAAAACATAATTGTACTGGAGCAGCCTAAAAGTGTATTGGATTCTGTAGGGAGATTATATTTAGAATCAATTGGAACAGGTAAAGGTATTTACTTCACTGAAGGTGAGGGAGTATTTATAACCTGGACAAAGAAAAGTGAAAAGGATAGAACAAGATTTTACATAAATGATGCAGAGCTTAAATTAAATCCTGGCAATACGTGGATACAGATTGTAGACAGCGTCGAATCTGTAACAAATGAATAATATGAAAGGATGATGTAAATGGAAGATAAATTACTAATTAAAATTGCTATGGAAGCAAGGGAGAAATCATACAGCCCATATTCAAACTTTAAGGTTGGAGCGGCGGTATACACTAAAAGCGGTAAGGTGTTTACCGGCTGCAATATTGAATCTGCCTCCTATACTCCGACCATCTGCGCTGAAAGAGTTGCAATTTCAAAATGTATATCAGAAGGATACAAGGATATAGAAAAGATTGCTGTTGTCGGCAGCAATGTAAAAACATCCTTTCCATGCGGTGTGTGCAGACAATTTATGGTTGAATTCGGTAAGGATATGAAGGTTATATGTGCCAAAAATATAGATTCATACGAAGTTTATACACTAAAGGAACTTCTGCCCAACAGCTTTGGTCCGGAGGATCTGGAATAGAAAGAAGAGGAGAAACATGTTTAAATCAGGATTTGTAACGATAATAGGAAGACCAAATGTAGGTAAATCGACTTTAATGAACTCAATGATCGGTGAGAAAATTTCAATAATGTCGGATAAACCTCAAACAACGAGAAATAAAATAAGGACTGTCTATACCGATGATGAGGCTCAAATTGTATTTTTGGATACTCCCGGTATACATAAGCCAAAAAATCAGCTTGGGGAATTCATGAATACAGAGGTTGATTCTGCCTTGGACGGAATGGATGTATTGATTATGATTACCGATGAGTTCAATAAGGTTGGACCGGGAGATGAGTTTATCATTGAGAAAATTAAAGATTTAAAAACAAAAAAAATATTGATAATAAATAAAATCGATAAATTCAGTCAGGAAGCTGTCATAAAAATTGCTCAGGAATTTGATAAATATAAAGCTTTTGATGATATTTTACCTATGTCGGCTATTAAAAATGTAGGAGTGGATTCCTTAATTAAATTAATAATTAAATATTTAAAGCCGGGACCCATGTATTTCCCGTCAGATTATATAACTGACAGACCGGAGCGCTTTGTTGTTTCCGAAATTATCAGAGAAAAAACTTTGTTGTATCTGAATGAAGAAGTTCCTCACGGAATTGCCGTTGAAATAGAGGAAATGAAGGAAAGAAAAAACAAAGACCTTGTTGATATAAGAGCTAATATTCTGTGTGAGAAAAAATCGCACAAAAGTATTATAATAGGCAAGGACGGCAGAAAGATCAAGGGGATCGGTAAAAGTGCAAGAGAAGATATCGAAAGATTGCTGGGTAGCCAGGTTAATTTACAGTTGTTTGTAAAAATTTCTGAAAATTGGCGAGATAATAATTATTTATTAAGATCCTTGGGTTATGACAAGAGACATGATAGTTGATGAAGTATTAATTCTAAAAGAAGTAATTTATAAAGAAAATGATAAAATACTTCATGCCCTGTCAAGAGAAAACGGTAAAATTCAATTACTTTCGAAAGGATCTAAGAAAAGTAATTCTCATTTAATCAACGTTTCTCAGTTGTTTGCTTATTCAAGATGCTCGCTGGCAAAATCAAAGGATATGTTCATAATAACACATGCAGAGCTGATTGATAATTTCTACGGTTTGAAGAACAATATGGAAGCTTTCTTTTATGGGAGCTATATATTAGAACTTATAGGCTATGTTGCCGGAGAAAATGAAGTGGATTCCCGTGTTTTTGATATGACGGTTTCAGTAATTAAATATTTGAGTGAAACAGATAAGGATTACAATAAATTAGTAGCTGCTTATGAATTAAAATTAATTTCAATGCTTGGATACAAACCAACATTAAATATCTGTATATCATGCGGCAATGAAATACAAGCAAACGCAAAGTTTTCAATCCAAGAAGGCGGCTTATTCTGCAGCGATTGCGTAAATTATGGAAGTGGAATAAATGTTACCTACAGTGAAATACTAACAATGGAAAGAATTTTAAAAACTAAATTCGAATATATAAATTCTATTGACGTTACAGCCAACATATTAAGCTTAATAAGAAACTTCTTATTTTACTATATTGGCAAGGATAATTTTACAACTTTAAAATTACTATAAAAGGAAGGTACAATCCATGGAAAATGAAAACTTAAAAAAAATTGATGATATTCTTAAGCGCACAGATACAGATTATTCGACTGCTAAGAAAGCACTTGAGGATGCAAACGGAGACGTGCTCGATGCAATAATTATGATTGAAAACCAAAACAAGAGCAACTCGTATACAAAAAGTAATAAAGGTGAGCAAATATTCAATCAGCTAAAGGATATACTTGCAAAGGGTAATGCGACGAAGATTACAATAAAGAAAAACAATGAAATAATTGTTAATCTGCCTGTTACGGCAGGAATTATAGGTGCTTTTGCTGCTCCATTTTTGTCTGCCGCAGGGATTACAGCCGCACTATTGACACAATGCTCCGTAGAAATAACTCAAGCAGACGGCAACGTAGTTAATCTCGGACAAAAAGTTGAGCAAGGTGTGGATATTGTTAAGGATGCAATGCAGGATGTAAGACAGGGTGCCGAAAATTTAAAAAATGATTTTATGAGCAGTACTAATGAATTTAAAAACGAATTTAAAAACAGCGCAAACGAGTTCAAAAATGATTTTAAAAACAGCGCAAATGAATTTAAAAATGACATAAAGGACGATTTCACATATTCATATAAGGATGATGATGAATTTTAAAAGAAATTCTTGACATTAATTCTTAATTTTGTTACATTAAGATTAATGTTGAGGCAATGAGAAAGAAGAGTAAACTATAAAGAATTTATAGAGAGTCAGGTGTGGTGGAAACTGATAAAGAAGTATAGTTGAAGGGCGCTTTTGAGTCAATTATTTTAAGAGGATAAAGCAATGCTTTATCAAATAGGGTGGAACCGCGGAATTAATCTTTCGTCCCTATGTGGGATGGAAGATTTTTTTGTACTATTAAAATATATATGGTTACAATAACCTAACAGTTTATCATCCTGAACGTAAGAGGAGGCTCTCAGAACTTCAAAAGATAAGATTCCTCCCTTACGTTCGGAATGACAGGAAATACATAATATTGGTATATGAAATCTTTAAAATCCCATTTCAAATAATTTTAAATGGAGGCAATCATGGCAAAAAACGAAAAAAACAAATTAGAAAAGCTTGTTTCTCTTTCTAAATCGAGAGGTATAATTTTCCCCGGCTCAGAAATTTACGGTGGTCTGGCAAATACATGGGATTATGGACCGCTGGGTGTAGAAATAAAGAATAACGTGAAAAAAGCTTGGTGGAAAAAATTCATACAGGAAAGTCCATACAATGTTGGGCTTGATTCGGCCATACTTATGAATCCCACAACCTGGGTGGCTTCGGGTCACGTAGGAGGATTCAGTGATCCTTTGATGGATTGCAAGGAATGTAAGGCAAGATTCAGAGCGGATAAATTAATCGAAGACTACATGAGAGAAAATGATGAGGTGCAAATAGTAGACGGCTGGTCTAATTCTCAAATGGAAGCTTATATATCAGAAAATAATATTAAATGTCCTGAGTGTGAAAAACATAATTTTACATCAATCAGGAAATTTAATTTAATGTTTAAAACCTTTCAGGGTGTTACCGAAGACTCCCAGTCAGAAATATTTTTAAGGCCGGAAACGGCTCAGGGTATATTTGTAAACTTTAAGAATGTGGCTCGTTCCACAAGAAAGAAAATACCTTTCGGAATTGGACAAATTGGTAAATCCTTCAGAAACGAAATTACTCCGGGTAACTTTACCTTTAGAACAAGAGAGTTTGAACAAATGGAGTTAGAATTCTTCTGTGAGCCTGGTAAGGATCTTGAATGGTTCTATTATTGGAAGGATTTCTGCATGAATTGGTTGTTATCCTTAGGTATGACAAAAGAAAATGTGCGTTTCAGAGATCACGATCCTGCAGAATTATCTCACTACAGCAACGCTACGACAGACATAGAATATTTATTCCCCTTCGGTTGGGGAGAGCTTTGGGGTATAGCTGACAGAACAGATTTTGACTTAAAGGCACATATAACTACTTCAGGAGAGGACTTGTCCTATCAGGACCCTGTAACGAACGAAAAATACGTTCCGTACTGTATTGAACCATCACTTGGTGCTGACAGAGTTATGCTTGCTATATTAGTTGACGCGTACAATGAAGAAATTCTTGAAGATGGAACCGAAAGAGTCGTGCTAAAGCTTCATCCTGCACTTGCACCATATAAAGCGGCCGTATTGCCGCTGACTAAAAAATTAAACGATCAAGCTACAGAAGTTTATCATAAGCTGCAAAAAAGCTTTAACGTGGATTATGACGATGCGGGAAGTATAGGTAAGAGATACAGACGACACGATGAGGTTGGAACTCCGTATTGTATAACTTTTGATTTTGATTCTCTTGAAGATAATTCTGTTACGGTACGAGACAGAGACACAATGGAACAAGTCAGAGTTAAAATAGATGATTTAGAACAATACATCAATGATAAAATAAATTTCTAACAATTGGCAATAGATGTGTGATTGATAAAACCAATTGCACATTCATTGCTATTCTATGGGCTAATCAATAGCTAATCCATCGTCCAAAGGGGTGATCCATATAAAATTATCAGACAGACAAAATCAAATAATTGAAATAATAGAAAAGCTCCAACCTGTAACAGGAGAAGCGATAGCTGAAAAAATAGGTCTTACAAGAGCAACACTCCGACCTGATTTGGCGGTTTTATCCATGTGCGGCTTAATTGACGCAAAACCGAAGGTTGGATATTATATATCGAATAAAAAAAGCAACAGAGATATAATAGAAAAATTATCAGCAATAAAAGTATCGGATATTAAATCACTTCCTATAAATGTAACTGAATCCACAAGCGTTTACGATGCGATAGTAACTTTATTTTTAGAAAATGTAGGTACATTGTTCGTAGTGGAGGATGAGGCATTAAAAGGTGTAATATCAAGAAAAGATTTATTAAAGGCATCCATGGGAGGAAAAGATTTAAATGCTATACCCGTGGGTATAGTAATGACAAGGATGCCTAAAATCATATATTGTTTGGAAGAGGATTCAATTTTAGAGGCAGCAGAAAAAATCATAGAGCATGAAATAGATTGTATACCGATTATAACCCATTTGCCAAACAATAAAGTAAAGGCAATCGGAAGAATTTCAAAAACTAATATAACAAATGTTTTATTAGAAATAACCAAATAAAGAGGTGCATATGGAGAAGATTAATATTTACGCTGTTTCGGATTCCTTGGGAGAAACTGCTGAGCAGGTGGCAAAAGCGGTAATCAGACAGTTTGACTTGGCTGATTTTGATATAAAAAAGGTATCCTATATAAATGATAAGGAATCAATAGATCATTTAATACAAAAAGCATCAGATGAAAATGCATTTATAGTATTTACTTTGGTGGTTGAAGAGCTCAGAGATTACATGATTGAAAAAGCTTCAGAATATAACCTTGACGCAGTTGATATAATGACACCTATTCTATTTCCTTTAGTTAAAAAATTGGGCTTAGCTCCTAAAAACGAGCCCGGTCTTTTACGTCAGCTTGACGAAAAATATTTTAAAAGAGTAGAATCAGTGGAATTTGCAG
Source organism: Sedimentibacter hydroxybenzoicus DSM 7310 (assembly GCF_013403245.1). Classification (GTDB taxonomy): domain Bacteria; phylum Bacillota; class Clostridia; order Tissierellales; family Sedimentibacteraceae; genus Sedimentibacter; species Sedimentibacter hydroxybenzoicus. Next base: position 29,337 of record NZ_JACBNQ010000003.1, read on the forward strand.
TAAAATATGATGACGGAAAAGATACGAGGGGAATCCTTTTAGCAGACGTAGTCTTGATAGGAGTATCAAGAACCTCTAAGACACCGCTTTCTATGTACCTTGCCCACAAGAATTTAAAGGTTGCAAATATTCCGTTAGTTCCTGAGGTCAGCTTGCCTGAGGAGTTAAAGTTAATATCTCCTAAAAGAATAATAGGATTAACTTTAAATGTGGAAAATCTGAATAAAATCAGAAAAGAGCGCCTTAAAGCAATGGGGCTTAGGGATACGGCAAATTATGCCAATATGGAAAGAATTTTTGAGGAACTTGAATATTCGGAAAAGGTTATGAGAAACTTAAAATGCAAAATAATTGATACAACTAACAAAGCAGTTGAAGAAACTGCCTCAATTATTCTTGACTACATAGCTGAAAACGAAATAAAAAAATAATTTTGTGAATATACAAATAATGTACGTTTTTTGTCATTCCGAGCGTAAGTGAGGAATCTCAGGTTTTTAAATGCTGAGATCCTTCGAGCCAAAATTCTCAGGATGACAAATATAATTATCAGGGGGTGATAATGGTGAATATACGAGAGCGATATGAACAATTCGAAATTGATTACTTATCTCCACACGCTGCTAAAAGTAGATTTTCAAAAGGCAGAAAGGTTCCGGAAGAAAGTTGCGAAATAAGAACCGAATACCAAAGAGACAGAGATAGAATAATTCATTCAAAAAGCTTCAGGAGATTAAAACACAAAACACAAGTTTTTTTATCTCCTGAAGGAGATCATTACAGGACACGTCTTACTCACACATTGGAAGTATCACAAATTTCAAGAACTATTGCAAGAAGCTTAAATTTAAATGAAGATTTAACCGAGGCAATTGCCCTTGGTCATGATTTGGGTCATACACCCTTCGGCCATACAGGCGAGAAAATACTTAATGAAATTTGCGAAGAAGGCTTTAAGCACAATGAACAAAGCTTGAGAGTTGTAGAGTTCTTAGAACTAAGAAACGGCAACAGAGGATTAAACCTTACATTTGAAGTCAGAGATGGAATTCTAAATCACCCATTAAGTTATAACCCCTCAACTCTGGAAGGTCAAATCGTAAGCATTTCTGACAGAATAGCCTACATAAATCACGACATTGATGATGCACTGAGAGCAGATATAATAAAGTCTGGGCAAATGCCCGATATTTTCTTTAAAACCTTAGGTTATACTCATGGGCAAAGAATTAATACCATGATAACAGATGTGATAAAAAGTAGCATGGATAAAAACAAAATAACCATGAGTGAAGAAATTGCTCATTATACAAAAGAACTCAGAGATTTTTTATTTAAAAATGTATATTACAATAAAACCGCAAAAAGTGAAGAAGATAAAACGAAATTTATAATTGAAAAGATATTTGAATACTATACTAAGAATTTTGAGCTATTACCTGATTTTTATTTACAAATATATAACGAAAACAATTTGGCAAAAAACGTAATAATTAAGGATTACATTGCCGGCATGACAGATCGTTATGCAATGAAAGTATTTGAAGATTTGTACATTCCCAAACCTTGGAGGCAATAGATAAAAATATTTTGTTGACAAGCTTATTTCGTTGTGTTATAATCTGTGTTCAACGTATAGATAATGGTGATATTATGCCCTATAGATTGGATTCTGATGTAGTTAAAAGAATTCTAGATGAAAACAACATAGTAGATGTTATAGAAGAATTTTTACCTTTAAAAAAAGCAGGTGCAAATTACAGCACAAACTGCCCCTTTCATAAGGAAAAAACTCCTTCTTTTATTGTTTCACCGGATAAACAGATATTTCATTGCTTTGGCTGCGGAGAAAGCGGCGACAGCATAAGCTTTATTACAAAGTATAAAAATTATACTTTCGTTGAAGCTGCGGAGTATCTTGCAAAAAAGGCGGGGATTATTTTAGAAGAGGTTAATAACTTTTCAAACAACCAAGAAAATAAAGAGCTTACGGACAGGCTTTATAAAATAAACAGAGATGCTGCGGCATATTTTTATAGAAATTTAAAAGCGTATCCGGAGATTATAAGTTACTTAAAATCAAGGAAAATTGATAATGATGTAATAAAAAAGTTTGGAATTGGATATGCTATAAATCAATGGGATAATTTGCTAAAATACTTAACCGGTAAGGGGTACATAGAAGAAGACATATTAAAAACCGGATTAATAATTAAGCATCAGGAAAAAAATTCATGCTATGATCGTTTCAGAAACAGAGTGATGTTTCCTATATTTGATGTACGGAAAAGAATAATAGGTTTTGGAGGAAGAGTTATTGATGATTCACTTCCTAAATATCTCAATTCACCTGAAACTTTAATATTTAACAAAGGTTACAATTTATACGGTCTCAATTTAGCAAGGGAAGCAGTAAAAGACAAAAGCTTCATATTGGTAGAAGGATACATGGATGTTATTAAAATGCATGCATATGGATATGATACAGCCGTTGCAGCTTTGGGAACATCCTTGACTGACAATCAGATAAAACTATTAAAAAGATATTCCAAGAGCTTTTATATTGGCTTTGACTCGGACAATGCAGGTCAAAATGCCGCTTTAAAAGCTTTGAACATGTTTAAAAGAAACAATATAGATGCAAAGGTAATAATTATAGATAATGCAAAGGACCCCGATGAATATTTAAATAAGTTCGGGAAAGTAAATTTCGACAAATTAATTGAAAATTCTCTTGATTATTATAATTTCTTAGAATATCATTTTAATGAAATATATGAAAATTATAGTAAAGTTGAATATATATCTAAAATTTTTGACAATATAGTAAATGTCAACAGCGAAATAGAAAAAGAGCTTATATTTGAAAAATTATCAAGTAAAGTAGGTGTTTCCAAAGAATCGATAATTAAAGAATATAACAAGAAAGAAACTAATCAAAGAACTTTTGTAAAGACTTCAATTCCTGCTAAAATTAAAATGCAGGTGCAAAAAATTACAACATCCCATGAAGAGGAGTTAATCAAACTGATACTCATAGAAAATGATTTTGCTTTACAGCTTAAAGAAATAGTAAACGAAGATATATTTAAGGATTTAGAATTTTATGGAATATTTAAAGAGATGTATGAATACAAAATAAACAATATGAGTATAGATGAAGATAGCTTAAAAAAAATTATAAAAAATGAACCGGATGCTAAAGTTTTATTGCAATGTGACGATGTTGATTATGATAATTTAGAGTCATTATTCAAGGATTGTATTAAAAGGTTAAAAATAAAATATTATGAAAAGAAAAGAAGCATACTGAGTGACAATTTAACACAATCTGAAAACTCTGAGGAAAGCAAAGAAATAATGACCGAAATTTTTATCCTCGCTAAAAAAATTAAGTCAACTAAAGAGGAGGTTAACTAACCCATGGGTGAAAATAAAAACGTAACAGTAGAAGAATCTGAAAAAGATATAGAAATGCAGCAAAAAATTGATTCTATCAAAAATAAATTGATAGAGAAAGGTAAAAGAAACGGATTCATAACATATAAGGAAGTATTGAGGTCTTTTGAGAAATTAGATATTAACCCGGAATTTATTGATGACTTTTATAAGCAGGCAGAAGATAATGACCTTGAAATACTTGGTTTTCAGGATGATATGATTCTTGAAAAAGTTGACGACATAGATGACACGGAAATTAAGGATGAAGTGGACTTTTTTGTAAGCCAATCAGATGATGATATATTGAAGGGTGTAAATATTGATGACCCTGTCAGAATGTATTTAAAGGAAATAGGAAAAGTACCATTATTATCGGCAAATGAAGAAATAGATCTTGCAAAAAAAATGCAGGATGGAGATGAAGAAGCAAAGAAAAGATTGGCAGAAGCCAATTTAAGATTGGTTGTAAGCATCGCTAAGCGCTATGTTGGAAGAGGCATGTTGTTCTTGGATTTAATTCAGGAGGGAAATCTTGGATTAATTAAGGCAGTTGAGAAATTTGATTACACAAAAGGATTTAAATTCAGCACATACGCTACCTGGTGGATTCGTCAGGCAATAACGAGAGCAATAGCAGACCAGGCAAGAACTATAAGAATCCCTGTCCATATGGTAGAAACAATAAATAAATTAATTAGAATTAAAAGGCAGCTTTTACAGGAATTAGGGCGTGATGCAACACCTGAGGAAATTGCCCTTGAAATGGAAATGGAGCCTGATAAGGTAAGAGAAATATTAAAAATTGCTCAGGAACCTGTTTCACTGGAAACACCAATAGGGGAGGAAGAAGACAGTCACTTAGGTGACTTTATACCGGATGATGAGGTTCAGGCCCCGTCGGACGTAGCAACTTTCACACTTTTAAAGGAACAGCTTTCATCAGTGCTTCATACTTTGACAGACAGAGAGCAAAAGGTTCTAAGACTGAGATTCGGATTAGATGACGGAAGAGCAAGAACCTTAGAAGAGGTTGGCAAGGAATTTGATGTAACAAGAGAAAGAATAAGACAAATTGAAGCTAAGGCATTAAGGAAGCTTAGACACCCAAGCCGCAGCAAGAAATTAAAGGATTATTTAGAATAAACAGGGGAGGGTTAAAACCCTCTCATTTTTAATTATGAGGTGATTATGAACCGATTGGAATGTATTAAATCTATGCTTGCTAAATGTCATACTGCAGCGGACATAGGAACTGATCATGGCTATGTGGCAGAGATGCTTTTAAATGAAAATATATGCGAAAAAGTAATAGCAACAGATTTAAATAAAGGACCTCTGGACAGAGCAATAAAGCATTTAACATCTGTAAATTTACACGGAAAATGTGATTTCAGGTTGGGGAGCGGGCTTACTGTATTAAATGAAAATGAGGCAGATGCAATAATTATTGCAGGTATGGGAGGAGAATTGATTGCAGATATAATCGAAGCATCTAAAAATATTGCACTACAAGCTTCCCAGCTTATTTTACAGCCCATGACAATGGGGGATAAGCTGAGGCAGTATTTAGCTGAAAACAGCTTTAAGATAATTGATGAAAACATTGTAAAAGAAATGCACCATTATTATTTTGTTATTAAGGCTGTTCCCGGCAAATATGAAGTAACCGATAAAATATTTTATGAAATAAGTAAAATAATATTAGAAAAGAAAGATCCGATAATGGTTGAATATCTGAACAAAATATTAAAAGTAAACGAAAATATTATTGTCAGTATTGAAAAAAGCAACGGCAGAGATTATAATGAAAAAGCAGAAGCATTAAGAACGAAAAATAAAAAAATAAGGGAGTTGATGGAAAATTAAAGTTGATTCTATTATTAAAATATTAAATGAAAAGCTAGAATTGAAGTCTCAGGAATCCTGGGACAACGGCGGATTGCAGATTGGAGACTATTGCAGTGACATAAATAACATTATGTTAACTATGGATATCAATTTAAAATTGATAGAGTATGCAATCAATAATAATATTAATTTGATAATCACTCATCATCCATTTTTGTTTTCAGGCCTTAAATCCATTGATTTCAGTACATACGAGGGTAGCTTAATCAAGCTTATGATTAACAATGATATAAATTTATACAGCATGCACACAAGCTATGACATGGCAGAATACGGGGTAACACACAGTCTGGCTAAAATATTGAAGATTGACTCATATGAAGTACTGCATGTCGTAAATCCTGATGGCAGCGGCTACGGAGGCATAGGCTGTGTTGAGCCGATTAATATAGTTGAATTTGCAAAACAAATAAAGAAGCTTTTAAATGCGGATTATATAAAATTATATTGTAACAAAGATTATAAAACAGTACGCAAAGCTGCATTTTGTGGAGGAAGCGGAAGCGATTTTATAAAGGATGCTATTGCAAAAGAAGCAGATGTGTACATAACAGGCGACATAAAATACCATCAGGCACAATTTGCTTTGCAAAACAATCTGTGTATTATAGATGCAGGTCATTATAATACGGAATATCAGTCATTGCAGAACATTAAAAACATATTAGATACAGAAGGATTAAAAGTAACGTTAATGGAAGTAAATACTGTAAATGAAATTATTTTATAGGGGATGGATATGGATAAAAATTACGAATACATAAGAGTTGCCGTAGCAATACCGACTCTTAAGGTAGCAAATCCAATATACAATATAAGGGAAATTGTTTTGCTCTCAAAAAAAGCATATGAAGAGAAAAACGCAAGGGTTGTATTGTTTCCGGAGCTTTGCATAACAGGATATAGCTGCGGAGATTTATTTAATCAGAGGGCACTTATAAACGGAGCCGAGGAAGCTTTGCAGCTATTGCTTAATGAGACCGAGGATCTTAATATTTTAGTAGCCGTAGGTATGCCCGTATATATTGATAATCAATTGTTTAATTGTGCCGTACTGCTGAAAAACGGTAAGATTCTCGGAGTTGTTCCAAAAACATATGTGCCGAACTATAATGAATTTTATGAAAAGAGATGGTTTGCTTCATCTCTTTCGAGAATATCTGACGAAGTAACGTTGTGTGGGCAAAATATTCCCTTTAATGAAAACATGCTGTTTAAAGACACACTTTCATCCTTATGCATAGGATTTGATATTTGTGAGGACTTGTGGGTAAGTATACCTCCAAGCTCATATCATACAATTCACGGGGCAAATTTAATTTTGAATCTTTCTGCCAGCAATGAAACAGTGGGGAAAAGTGACTACAGAAGAGATATAGTAAGAATTCAATCATCAAAATGTATGACCTCCTATTGTTTTGCATCGGCAGGACAATCCGAAAGCACTACAGATGTGGTATCATCGGGTCATGCGTTGATTGCCGAAAACGGCCTGATTTTAAATGAGGACAGATTTTCAACTGAAAGCAGCATAATCTATGCTGATATAGATTTAGAAAAGCTTAAAAACGATAGAGTTAAATTCAACAGCTACATGGGGAGAATTGAAAATAGGGATTATAGATATGTAAGCTTTGAGCTTGGATATTCGGAAAATCTTCAATTGGATAGATTTATAGATAAATACCCGTTCGTTCCAGCTAATACAGCAGAAAGAAACCATAGATGCAAAGAAATATTAAACATACAGGCAACAGGACTTTATCAAAGATTATATAAAATAGGTGCTAAAAAAGCAGTTATAGGAATATCCGGCGGTCTGGACAGTACCTTAGCTTTATTGGTAACAGTTGAATCATTTAAAAAGCTTAAGCTTCCTATGGAAAATATTATAGCAATAACAATGCCGGGATTCGGTACATCCTCAAGGACGTACAATAACGGCTTGATATTGATGAAGGAGTTGGGTGTAACTTCAAAGGAAATTTCAATCAAGGATGCATGCATACAGCATTTTAAGGATATAGGGCACGATATTAACATACATGATGTTACATACGAAAACGCACAGGCAAGAGAAAGAACTCAAATTTTGATGGACTATGCAAACAAGGAAAATGCAATAGTAGTGGGAACCGGAGATTTATCTGAACTGGCTTTAGGCTGGTGCACATACAATGGCGATCACATGTCGATGTACGGAGTAAATTCTGGTATACCTAAGACATTGGTTAAATATATGGTTAAATGGTATGCAGAAGAACATGCTGAAGGAAATATAAGAAAAGCCCTGTTAGACGTCTATGATACACCTGTAAGCCCTGAACTTCTGCCGACTGATAAGGCAGGAAACATTGCACAGCTTACCGAAAAATCGGTAGGCTCATACGATTTGAATGATTTCTTCTTGTTTAACATGCTCAGGAACGGTTATGGACCTGAAAAAATATATTTCCTTGCTAAAATTGCTTTTAAGGATGAATTCAGTAACGAAGTAATTCTTGAAACTCTGAAAAATTTCTATAAAAGATTTTTCACACAGCAATTTAAACGCTCCTGCATGCCTGACGGTGTAAAGGTCGGCTCAGTTTCCTTATCTCCAAGGGGTGACTGGAAAATGCCAAGCGATGCATCTTATGAATTATGGCTGGATAGGTTGAATAGAATTGGTTAATAATGCATTTGACTTTAAAAATAAATTACTGTAATATGTAAAGGAGTAAATTATACAGTCGCATGCTTTTGCATGAGGAAAGTCCGTGCTCCGTAGAGCAGGGTGCCGGGTAACACCCGGTGAGGGTGACCTCAAGGATAGTGCAACAGAAATAGACCGCCGAGCAATCGGCAAGGATGGAAAGGTGAGGTAAGAGCTCACCGGCAATTAGGCGACTAATTGGCCATGTAAACCCCACCCGGAGCAAGACCAAAAAAGGACCTTGGAGTGGCTGCTCGTCACAGTCCAAATGGTAGGTTGCTGGAGCCTGTCGGCAACGTCAGGCGTAGATAGATGACTGTTTAAAACAGAACACGGCTTACATATTTACTCTAAACCTTATTATCAAAAAACATTGAGAAATCAGTGTTTTTTGCTTTTTAAGCCCCTTTTGAAAATTGGCTTATTGTCGGGTGTAAATAAAACCGTAGTTTTGCGTTATTAACTGAGAAACTCTATAAGCTTATATATATTTTGTTGCATTATAACTCAGCTAAAATAGTATGTCAATACATAAATTGTGATTTTTTGTTGAAATATCAATGAAAACAAAAAATAGAGCCTGTTGGCTCTATTTTATCCTATTAATTCACATACATCATTTAAGTTTGTTGGTATTAAATGTGTGTATATTTCCAATGTTCTTATATCTTTATGCCCTGTATATTGGGCTATTTTTTTCAGGCTTACATTTTTCCTTACAAGGTTCGTTATGAAACTATGCCTAAACGTATGTATCGTTATGTTAAAATCTGCTTTATCCTGAACACCGCTGTTTCTTACATACTTTTTTACAAGGTCATTTAAAGCGTCCTTTCCTATTTTGAATACTTTCCCCGATATTCTGTTTTCTATTGCTAAATAATCTATAAGTGCTTGTCTAAGGCTCTTCGACAAAGGCACAATCGAAACATTATCCGTTTTGGAATGTTTTATTGTAATTATATCTCTTACAAAGTCTATATCTTCCCAATTTAATGCTAAGACACTACTCCTTCTGCAACCTGTACTACGTAAAAACTCTAAAATTGCGATATCTCTTATGTTATTTTGGGTTCTATCTTTCTTGGCTGTTTCAACTATTTTCTTTATGTCTTCTTCGTCAAGGTATTTTGGAAGATTCAATGTTTTTTCTTCATCGAAAATCTGATTTCTAACCCTTTTAAATGAAAAATCCTTTACAAAATTATCTTCTATAAACCCAAACTCTTCTAAAAAGTCATAGAACACTTTCAAAGAGTCATATTTTCTATCTACTGTCGATTTTTTATACTCTTTTGTCGTTATTTTCTCCGTCAGAAAGTTTCTGTAATTCATTATATGTGCTTTGCCTATGGAGTCTATATAGCATATAGAGGGGTATTTCTCTTTTATGTAGTTTTCAAAAATCAAGATATCTATTTTATAAGCTCCGATTGTGGAGTCTTTTAAACCTTTAATATTCAAGTAGGAAGGGAATTGCTCAATGGCCTTTTTTAAAGTTATTTTTTCCTTCAAAAATACCAGTCCCTTCGTCTTTGTTTTGGTTTTACATTTTGGTCTGTTAAGACCCCTCCAAAAACTAAGAAAGACTTTTCTTCTTAGGATATATTTATTTTACATATATATCAATGTATTAAATTAATCGATTAATTTCATAAGGACTTTTTATTAATCCTTATATTTATAAAATACTCAAAAAAAAGATTTATTTCAAGAGTAAGTTTTATTTTTGCGTGGTAATTTATGGTAGAACAATGTGCCGTTGAAATAACAGCAAAATAAGTTATACGTCTCTCCACAGAACATATAGTAAAATGTGAGGTTTTAAAGAAAACAAAGAAAAATCAAAAGAACTTAATAAAGGCCAAGAAAATACAAAGGAAGAATTTTTTGTGAAGAGGACGTTAAAATGGAGAAAAGTATTATAAAAGAGAGAGTTCAGAAATATGGAGTAGATTCATTAATGGATTGGGAGTTATTGCATTTACTTACAAGTGTGGAACCAGAGGAATTACAGCAATTTAAGGATTTTAATGATTTGAGAGACAAAATAGAAATGCTTAAAGCCACTGATATACAAAAACAAAAGGTTAGAGCAGTTTTTAGTATTTTCACAAGAATCGGAAAAGAAAACACTAACAGGACTAAGATTTCAAGTCCGTCAGATGCCTATGAACTCCTGAAATGGGAAATGGAGCATCTAAAAAAGGAAGAATTTAGAGTTGTATTGCTTGACACCAAAAATCACGTAATAGATGTAAAAACGATAAGTGTCGGGAGTCTCAATTCTTCAATCGTTTCTCCGCAGATTGTTATGAAGGAAGCTATTATTAATTCAGCAAGTTCAGTTATTCTGGCTCACAACCACCCTTCAGGTAATTCAGAAAGTTCAAGAGAAGATTTTTTGCTGACCGAAAGACTAATTCAATGTTTTAAGTTAGTAGGAATCAGCGTTATAGACCATATCATAATCGGGCAAAATAACTTTTACTCTTTTAAAGAAGACGGGTTAATTTAAGCTCAAAAACAAGTCAAACAAATGACTTGTTTTTTTTATGCTTGATAGAACACATTTTCGTTATGGCTTTGGGGACATCTGTATAACATATAATATGTAAAGGTGTTGGATATTAAATACCAACATAATATTTACTCAAATCCTTGTGGATTGTAATATTCATAAATCAAAACGCCACAATTTTTATAGCAGACAGCCCCACGGGGAACAAGACGGTTTTACGTTCCGTTTCACTTCACATAAAACCTACAATTATATGCCCGCCCTTTGGGCGAACATATAATTGACTTGTTCCGCCGTTATGCGACTGTCGGAGAAATTCCGCCTTTGGCGGCCAAAGCGGAGCTTTTAATTTCTCCTGTCGCATATACTGCCGTGGGTCTGTCTGCCGAGAGTTCAAGGTATTACGCAAATCAGAGTGTTTAGCATCACACTAATAGTAAGAAGAAAGGAGCATAAAACTATGGCAAAAGGACGAAAAAGAACAACTAACTTGACCTTTATGGAAAAGGATAAACGTCTATTTCAAGGTATTTCTAAGTGCGGTAAAGCAATAACACCTTTAATAGAGAAATATTACAACATTTCTCAAAAAAGAATTGACCGCTTTGTAAAGCAAGGTTATTTAATAAAAAGTTCTGCCATTTGGGAAAATAAATCGATAATGTGCTATGGACTAAGCGAAAAAGGTAAGAAGTGGGTAAAGAACAATATTCACACCGTAAATAGCTTATATAAGCCAGCAAGAGGAGCTACTCACGACATAGCACTATTTCAAGAGTATAGCAAACTAAGCAGGAAAGAACAGGATTTATCCTTAACAGAAACAGATATATCACGACAGAACAAGCTAAGCTATGCCTCTCCCGTAGATTTGTATATCCCACCATATCAAGACGAAAGCGGCATCATAATTCAAGGACAAGCCATTGAAATTATTACCCCCGCTTATTCAAAAGATGACATTGAGAAGAAAGCAATCTATGTTGAAGAATGCCTAAAAACAAGTAATTTTAAACAAATTTTTGTAAATTACAAGCATACACGAGAACTCTAAGGAAAGGAGAGCAAAAAATGAATATGGTAAATAACAATCAACTACGAATAAAGGATTTTCCGAAAGAAATAAGCAAGATAGCACAGGAACGATTCATAAAGGGCGATAATTTGATAATTAATTTAAAGGAAATCAATATTTCCCCAATACAGAGCGTTTTAATAGTCCTTTACTATTATGACTACTTAAGCTTTATCTATAAGGCAGGAAAAGGACTTATCCTATATAAACAGATAGAACGGTATATGAAAGAATACCAAAATATCAGCGTTAGGCATACAAGAAACGTAATAGAAGAAATGTATTTTTACAGATTAATTGAAAAGTCCAATAAATGGGGCAATTGCTATATAAAAATGACAAACCCTTCATATCGATTTTTCAGTAATGGGAAAAACCTTAAAAAATCGCAAGAAATCGGGAGCTTGAAGAGAAACATATTTATAACCGAGCATTATTTGAGATACAAACCAGATATGAGAGAAAGCTTCATAAATATAATAGCAGGTCAAAATATATTACAAGCTGAAAGGCTGGAACAATTGGAAAAGCACAATATATTTCTTGAAAACATCACAAAGGATAAGGAAGACAACCTTATTATACACTTTGGGCTATTAGATATATCAAGCACAATAAATATTAATACTATTAAGGAAAAAATCGAATTGATAAATAGCTTTTTCAACTTGAATTACAACAATATCCATTTCCGACTTAACATAAATACACAGGACAATACAAGGTATCAATTCCTAAAAAACAAGTGGAATAAATCAACCCCCTATGTAAAAGCCACACGATTTAAAAGCATTACATTCACCAATTTAAGCATTAAGAGGTATTTCACTTTTAATGCGGATAGTCAAATTACAGAACAATAATCGAAAGGAGAAGAATATATGTTTAAACGATTTTTAAAAGAAAACAACATAGAAGAAAATATCATTACAAGAGATATATACAGATTAATAAGAAAGATAGATTTAATAGATTACAGCCCAAGGACAAAATACACCATTTTTAATGAGTTAGCAAAAATTTATATCGGAATAGAAAGGCATACAATGCTGTTGCTTGAAATGGGTGGAAAAGCCGAAAAAATGGGATACTTTTTAGAATTGGACATTTTAGAACGATTTATAAGATATTTGATTAAACATTTTAGATTCGAGCAGGATTTTATTAGTTTAGTCGAAAGAAACAAGAGAAATATCGAGTATGTATGTGGAACAGAGGGACAAGTCAATATTAACAATACTGTATTTGATACCATAGAAGTTGGAGAAGAAACAGAAAACATAAATACAGATGAAAAAGATGCTGAAATGAAGGACATATTAGAAATATTAGATTTAGAAGAATAAGCATTCCCCCGTTAAGGGGGATTTGTTTTTACATTACTGATGAAAGGAGCAAAACGAATGAAAATAGATTTTGATAAGCATAAAAGCGAGATTACAATACTTATAACGGTTTTAACCGTATTTCAAGCCTTACTAATAGGTGGGCTTTTTCTTAAAAAAGGAGCATTTATAATTTTTACCATTATTACACTTGTCAGCGGCAGTTTCTCAATAGTTATAGAAAATAAGAAAAGGCTTTATATTTCAACAATACTTTATATTATTTATTTGCTTATATATGTCAATAACATACTATTAGGTAATTTAGACGTCTTGTTGAAAATAATGCTTTACGTCTTGTTTGTTGTCCTATTCATAAGCTATATAAGTGTAAAGGAGATAGACATAATAGAGCAAATAGAAAAGATAAAGCCATTGTTGAGCCTTAATTTTCGCAATCTCAGAAGAGACAAGCCTAAAAAGGGTGATGTTTGTATTTGTAAGACAAAAAACAAGCCTGTTTATATTCCCATAAAAGATAGATTTCTCCACACTCTGATACTTGGTCCTACGGGGTGTGGTAAAACATCACAGTCCATTTTACCTATGATTAATCAGGATATGGCATTTAATGAATGTGGAATAACGGTTATAGAACCAAAGGGAGACTTAGCAGAAAAGGTTTATGCTATGGCACAGCATTACGGCAGGAAGGTAATATATTTTAATCCAACATTGGATTCCTGTCCAACATTTAACCCCTTGTATGGAGATGAAGAAGATGTAGTAGAGAATATGGCAACGACATTTAAAATGCTGAAACCTGATTCCCCTCAGTTTTTTCAGGATATGGAAGAACAGCTAATAAGGAATGCCTTGAAACTGCTTAAAAGATTAAAAGGAAATCAGGCAACTTTAATAGATTTGAACAATTTAATGTTTGATATTGGCGGTATAGGAAAAAACCTGATAAACAATTTTGAGGAACATAATAAAAATAAAGTTCAAAGTTTATCATTAAAACAGGAAAACGAGGAAATTATCAGCTATTTTAAGCAGAATTACTTCAATGAAAATGACCAGACTTTTGAAAACACATCAGGAGTTCGCACACAGGTTGCGAAAGTCGTTTCAAATAAGTATTTACGTAAGGTTTTAAATCCTCAAAATGGTAAAAGTGATATTGATTTTTCTAAACATTTGGAAGGTTGCGGCATTATTACTATTTCCACGGAGCAAGGAAAACTAAGGGATTTAGGCTCTTTCTTAGGGTATTTTATTATCTTAAACTTCCAATCGGCTGTTTTTAAGAGAGGGGGAGACGAAGATACCAGAAGACCACATTTTTTATACATAGATGAGTTTCAGACCTATGCCAATTCAGGATTTTCCGATATGCTGACACAGGGACGCTCTTATAGAGTTGCTTCCACCATTGCCACACAAAACAGGGCATTAATAGGAATGGGGAGCGGAAAGGACGGGAAAGATTTTATTGAATTGGTTTCAACTAATGCCCGAAATGTTATTATTTATCCCGGTGGAAACTATTCAGATGCCAAATATTACAGCGACCAATTCGGAGAAATACTGACTAAAAGAAAAAGCACAGGAACGAGCAAACAAAGGTTCAATATACTTAATGGGAATAGCAGTAATACCGCAACGGACAATAAAAGTTTTTCTGAGCAATGGGAAAATCGTATCAGACCAGCGGACATTATTTACAGACCATTCGGAGAAATCATATATTGTATTATAAAAAATAACACCATACAACTGCCTAATGTCGGTAAAGTGTCATTTCTCTCAGAAGAGCTAAACGGAAAGCTTTCTAAAATGGTGAGGGAAAATAAGGAAATCCTTGCCGCAGGAATTAACCCTGATTTTTATAGAAATGAAAAAGGGGAGTTTGTAAAAAGCATAGATGAAATATTGAGAGATAATATAAAGATAGATAGTATGATTTAAGGGCTTATGCCTAAAATAAAACCACCCCTTGTTTTGAGGGGTGATTTGTTAAATAAACTATCAATATTAATCTGGCAATATAATTATATCTACACCACTTCCAACATCATCAATAAAAACAATTTTTGTTTTGCCAAAAGTATAAGTTTTACCATACTCTGGCTCTTTGTTGTTTTTTACACAGTTGTCAAAGTAGTCAAAGATAGCTTTTGCATCTTTTGTATTTCCGGTATAATATTTTAATGCTTCTATTGTTGTATTCATTATAGTTGCAACTCTTGGATACGTTTCTTCATCGTATGTCATTCCCCAATCTCTAATACGAATTAAAGGATTGTCATTATCATCTCTTATAATTTTCAATGGAGCATTTGGATCAGATAATCCACTACTACTGGGTTCTGTAAGAGTTCCACCTTGTATAACTTTTCCAGTATCTTCTAATGCTTTATTTAACAGTGCATAATCTTCATCTAATGTGCTACCTTTTTTTCTGGTTCCTAATATAGAATTTTCATTAGAACCTATAATTTCCCAACGATTTATTCCCTTATTATTAGTAGTGTAATTTATAATGTCTTTCCCATATTCAATCCCGTCAATAATAATACCTTCTTCTGGTTCTTCCAATGGCAATATTTGAACATCTATGCTCTTAATTTGAACATTTTTAATATTATTTTCTTCATTATAACCTACCCAATAACCCAGAACCTCTGAAACTAGTCTTATAGGAACAAAAGTTGTATTATTTGAAATAATCGCAGGGGCATCTATTCTTATCTCACTTCTTCCTCTATATATTATATCACTACCAATTTTTATTTTTGTGTGTCCGTCAATAATAACAGTCGTATTTTTTTGGTCCCAATCAACCTTTTTACCCAACTCTTGGCTAATAATTCTAAGAGGAACCATAGTTCTGCCATTCTCAATAAATGGTGCTCCCATTTCCTCTGGAATATCCATTTTGACATCATTTAAATAGATTTCAATTTTACTTTCACTTGCTGATACAACGGAAAATGACATAATCATCATAATAAATAAAATTAAGCCTAATACTTTTTTCATCTCTTCCCTCCGAGTCATATTATTATATTAGTGCTTTTTTTAACAAGCACCCTTATATATTACCAAGAGTGTCGAATATTGTCAACCAGGTAAATCCTGAAATGGTTGTTTTTGCTAAGTTATAGGTTTGTGCAGAGAAAAAAGAAACCCTTTCAGGTTTCTTCAAATGTTTAAGCAACTTCGCTTAATTCTTCTTTCTTACTTTTTGTCATTACGTTAATTCGTCTTAATTTTGAAACGTATGTAAGTAATACATTGTCCTCAATCTTAAAGACCTTATTTGTTTTCTGTTCATAATAAGGGGTTTCAATTATGTCCCTTATTGCTTCCAAGTCCTTAACGTCGGTTCTATCGGCTATTAAAAACTTTACTAACTGCCACCTTCCAAATACCTTTTTTGGTATTACTATACGGCTATTGTCCATTTCTACAAAAGGACTATATACATTCACACATTTTTTGTTTTTGACATTTAGAAAAACCATAACACAGAAATCCATTGCCAGAAAGACAACAATTGTATTCAAAACAGCTAAATCGTATATGTCCTTTAATGAATGCCCACAAAAGTCCATAATTGCCTGAATTGAAGTCAATAGTTTTTTATCTATTGGTTTTTCAAAGCTCAACTCATATACATCAGTTGTTTTTCCCCAGCGGAGAGAATTGCTTATGTCTGTTATCTCTATTGTGTATTCCTTGATTCTAATATTCAAGTTTTCTTCCTTGAAGTAGTAGTCATTGCCTACTTCCATTTGTGCTAAATCTTTATTAATCTTATTATTTTTCTTTATCATTTTACAATCTCCTATAAGTTTTTTCAGTAAGACATACTCTTACCATCCAAGTCGTACGACCCTCCCTCAATAGTATAGATTAGATTGTATTGTTGCGGCATTTCCGAATGCCAGTATTTAGCACTTAATTAAATTATAGCAGATATTTTTTTATCCGCACTATTTTCGCTATGGTAATTTATGGAACAATGTAAAAATCTTATTTTTTTATTGAAATATCAATTAAAAATTTTTCATAAGACACCTAAAAATTATAATTTCCTTGCCTTCTTACTATAATAAAATAAAACTCAAATGACAGGGGGTATTACGGTGATAATAACAGAGAAAACAGCCGAGCAATGGACAATTAGCGATACATTACAGGGACGCACATACTTCATATACAATTATTCATTTTTCAATAAATATAAAGATTATGGGTATGCCAATATAAATGCGTTTGTAGAAGAATATTTCTTCAATAAAATAGATAAAGATTTACGTGGAAAATTGGAAATAATTAAGAAGAAAGAGGACAAAGAGGACGGAATCAGAAGAAGAAACGAAAGCTATATCAAAAAGCTTAAAAAAGAGCAGATTATAAGGCTTAAAGCAGAGCTAAGAGAAGAACACCCGTATATGACAGATAAAGAAATTGAGAAAATGGCTTATGATATACGAGACACAAAGCATAAAATCAATTGGCAGTATCTTAATAAAATGGACGAGCAGGAAATAAGTGTATTAAAGAAACGGCTGAAATTAAAGAAAAGAGACATAGCAAAAATAATTGATGCTTTTGAATTAGAAGAAAATGAGTTCCAGACCACAAGAGATTTTATAATCTACGCACGAAAGATTAATATTTCCAATTTATTCAATGCGAAAAACATATTAAACAACTACGGTGAATGTCCGTTTATAAAGAATAATAAATGTGTTATCACAGTCCGTAAGCAACACTTTAAGATTTTGAGCTTTGATCCTGATGAAAAAGCAGGTATAGCCTTTGATTTGTTCGATTTGCTCTCTCTTTATGGTATTGGAATAATGGATTTAATAAGAATTAAGAATATTGTTATTACTACCTACAATGAATATCTGACCGAAATAGAAAAAGTAAATGAACAACTGACAAATGAGAAGAAAAGATTTAAAAGAATACTGAAAGAGATTAAGAAACTTGATAAAAACAATAGAGCCATATACAATTACCTTAAAAATCACCTTACTTTTTTGGAGATTATTATAAAAGAGGGGGAAGAGAGGATTTGTAGCACAAAATACTTACAAGAAGACGGAAAAGCAATATTTTTTAACTCCTGCCGATATTTAGGGAAAAAATATAACACACGATATCAGAAAGTTTCAGAGGAAATAAACCTGTTATGCGTTTTAGGAATATTAAGCAAAATTACAGATATGACCGAAGATATTGTCCATAATTACGAACACGACTATAATATCAATTATTTAGTGCTGAATGATTTGAATTGGGATATTGTAGAAGAAAGGATAAAGGTCTTAAAAGAAAACAAAATAACCCCAAAGAATATAAACTTTAACAGCATAAAGAATGTATTCGGGGAAGATTTGGTGGAGCAGGTGTTCCAAAAGAAAAAAGACAAGCAAGCGGCAGAGATAAAACAGGAAGAAAGGAAAAGGGGCTTTATAGTCCGTGATGAAGATGTGCCATTTTAACAGCATAAAAAAACCTTATTGGAATGTGTTAATTCCAATAAAAAAATTACTTTTAAGGGGACTATATATATACCTAAAAGAAAAGATGTTTTAATGATTTTTGAAAATAAAAATATATTTTATTCATTAACATCTTATAGGGCATAAAGCCCTACATCAATATAATAAAAAAGAACAGGGACAACAAACATAAGCGACAAATAAAATATAAAGTGAGTCGTAAAATTGATTTTTTCCTTCTGCTTTTATGAACCCCTTAAATTGATTTTAAGCAAAGTTAATATTTTTATAGTCCAATCGCTCGCAATGTGTTTGAACAATGCTTAAAACATAAAAATGCACCTCAATGTTGAAATTTCAATGTGTGTAATATTATATTTGCTTTTGATACTTCTATAATGTTAACATATTAACTATATAGAAGGGGGCAAGATAGGTATCTTGCCCTAACTTATTTTTTTAGCACCTACTAATGGAAACTTTTCTACGGCATTTTTTAGGTGGTTTATGTTTGTATGTGTATATATCGTTGTGGTATTAATGTCTTCGTGTCCAAGTAATTCTTTAATCTCCAATAAATCGACCCCCTGCTGATGTAATAGAGAAGCGAAAGCGTGTCGGCATTTATGGAAACTATAATCTTTGCTTCCTAATCCACATTTTTTTAAGTATGTTTTAAACAGGACGTGCATATTACTCATACTCATTCTTGTACCCCGACTACTGATGATTATAGCCCTGTTTGTAAGTGGTAGTCTTTCGTTTAGGTAATTCCATAAATCTGTTTTTAATGGTTCGACGAGTGGAATTACTCTTGATTTATTTCCCTTTCCTTTTCTAATGGTTATGGTGTCTCTTCCGAAGTCTATATCATCAAAATTGAGACCATTCACTTCCGCACGTCTTCCACCCGTAAAGATAAACAGTTCGACCATAACTTTGTCTCTTAATCGATTTTCTGGAAATCTGGCATACTTTTCGGGAGCATCCATTAATCGTTGTAATTCATTCACCTTTATATAAATTGGCAATTTCTTCTCTTCTTTTGGTGCTTTAATGGGAGCCATAGGATTCTTATCTATGTATTCCGTCTCAATCAAATATTTAAAAAATGATGCCAGACAATGTATCTTTCTTCTTACCGTATTTGTTGCAAATTTTTTGTTTTCTTTGAGAAACGTAATAAATCTTCTTAATATCGCTGTTGTAATTAAATTGATTTGAGGCTCTACCTGAATAATGTTAAGAAACTCTATGATATTGCTGAAATCATATTTATAACTCTTTACTGTTGCTTCGGAACAATTGTTTTCAGATTTTTGATAGTCTAAAAAATATTCAAAATAAATCTCTAATTCAGATTTCATTATATTACTTACCCTCCTTGATATTGAAAAGATTGAAAGGTAAGAGCATTTAGTTATGTACTTATTCGTTTTGGCTTATTGTCGGGTTTTAAAAAATCCGTCTAACATAACTGAAATTTCAATGTTTTTAAATGCTCATTTTCCAATGGTTTCAATGCCATAAAGAGCTTACTGTATTAATAGCGATATAACACGGCTTACATTATTTACTCTCTACAAACATATAAAATACTCGCGTTATGCGAGTTTTTTTTATGTTTTTGCACTTATATTATAGGTGACTGATATCAAATCAGAGATTTGGGTCATCTGCCTATACAAATCGTAACAATTTTTGAAATACTGCATATAATGGTACAACCTCAAAAAAGGGGTGATATTATGTATATACTTCCATGGTTTTTACTTGGAGTCGGTTACGGCAGATGTTCAAGAGTGCGCGGAGCACAGGGAAGACGCTGTTGTAGACGATAGTGGTATAAAAAAAAGACGCTTCGGCGTCTTTTTAGATTGCTGTATTTTTAACCGCAGCTTCGAATATTAATTTTTTATATATTACAATAATTGTAATCAATATGATACTTGCTGAAATCACCCATATAGTCGGAATAGTAAAATAATTTATCAATATGCTGTAAAGCAGGGAACCGGTTAAGCCGCCTATTTGTATAACCAATGAATAAACCGACAGTACTGAGGCTCTTACTTCATTGGGAATTTCTCTGTTCAAAATAACACCTTCAGGTATATTGGCCATTCCAAATAATAGGTAAATCATTGAATAGGAAAACATAAAAATAGGTATATTCGTTTGAATTGCTGTGATTATCATTGATACGGCAATGAGCGTTCTTAATATTAGATACATTTTATATGTATTAAATTTATATTTCTTTATCAGCTTATTTGAGCCGATACTTCCTAATGTGGCGGCAGCAAAATATAAAAATGCCATAACGCCTAAAAGTCCCATGAAACTGTCATTAGGCAACAGTGATAAAAAATGCGGCTGCCAAAATGTTTCTAAGCTGCTTAAGAAGAATCCCGTTGAAAAAACCGATATAAATATGCATATAATTGTAGAGTTTTTTACTACTATTGATGAACTGTTTATTATATGCTGCTTAATAGTTATGCGATTTTCTTTGTTATTGTCAGCTGATTCCGTTATAAAAATAAATCCAAGTATTACGACAACAGATGCCAGAATAAGTCTTAGAATTATATTTAAGTCATAAATGCTTGATAAGGAAAAATATGTATTTGTAATTTTAGGCAACATACCACCTGTCAATGCACCTGTTGACATTCCAAGTGCTTCCAAAACATTGAGTCTTGTGGTTATGTTGTGCAGCTTGTCTTTTCCGTAATTATCTATGTAATAATCAATAAACAATGCATCAAAAGATCCGGAGGAGAGTGCCCTGCTTAAACCGTAAAACATCATTCCTATACTTAACAATATGAAACCTTTTCCGAACAATAATATTATAAAACTTACCAAAGAAACTATTATCGACAAACAAAATGATTTTTTCCTGCCGAAAACATCGGCAATAATTCCCGTTGGAAGCTCTAATACAATGACAGTAAAAGCATAAATACCAAGAATTAAAGAAAGGTTGCTCAAAGTTGCTCCCTTATCAAGGAGAAGTAAGCTAATTACGGGTGTTAATATTCCGGTTAAAAAAGAGTTGAGAAATAGAATTATTGAATATATTTTCAGCTTCATAAGAAATTCCTTTTCTTTTGTATGTGTTTGAAGGGACAACGTTATCTCAATAATATCCTATACTTGCGGATTCGTCAAGCATAAAAAAAGCGCCTGAGCGCTTTTTAAACAATCTAAAGTTGTGTAGAAATTTTTTATCTATGAAGTATTGGTGATACTCTTTTGTATATGAGTATTGTAATTGATGAAATTACCACACCCTTAAATAAGTTGAAAGGTGCTACCGCATACATAACAAGCGTCTTTAAATCTGTTATTGCAGGGTTTAATAAGTTACCCATATCAATAAATGCCTGAAGTGGTGCTCCAAATACTCTTGCATAAACAGGAAGCAATACAAAGTAGTTCATAAGTGAACCTATAATAGATAATGATATACTTCCTGCTATTAAACCTATAATTGCTGTTTTGTAAGATTTTTTATGCTTGTAAATATAACCTGCAGGAATAATGAAAGCACATCCTACGGCAAAGTTTGCCAACTCACCGATACCTCCGGTAACAGTACCATTCAGAACAAAATTAATTAAAATTTTTACGAACTCAATTGCTATTCCGGCGATGGGTCCCATGGCAAACGTACCTAACAATACCGGTACTTCACTAAAGTCCAATTGATAAAAATTTGGAGCAAACCATAACGGGAACTCAAACAACATCAACACTGATGCCACCGCTGATAAAACTCCTATTTTTGCAATTGTTTTTGTGTAACTTCTTTCTTTTACATAAATTTCATTTTTCATATTTTCCTCCTTGTGCCTTTGCACTATATAAAGATTACCAGAGGCATTTGCATTTGCTATGACATAAATAAAGCCTCTGAAATCTTCAGAGGCAAAAAATCGATAGAACTATAAGCTTAGCTTATGTAACTCTTCTACCATC
This sequence comes from Sedimentibacter hydroxybenzoicus DSM 7310, assembly GCF_013403245.1. Classification (GTDB taxonomy): domain Bacteria; phylum Bacillota; class Clostridia; order Tissierellales; family Sedimentibacteraceae; genus Sedimentibacter; species Sedimentibacter hydroxybenzoicus. Next base: position 51,814 of record NZ_JACBNQ010000003.1, read on the forward strand.
CAGACTTTACTGTCGGTATTGGAATCTCACCAATTCAACCTTTCGGCTCGCGGACTTTACCGCCGGTCGGGAATTTCACCCTGCCCTGAAGATATTTACAAATTTATTATATCATAATTTTTATAGTTGTAAACATTTTTTTGAAATTTTAAAAAAATATATACGTTTATCATAAATTCAGATATTCATAATATTATAGATTAAGGGGGACAAGATTAAGATTAACCGTGGGGAGGAATTTATGAATAACGTAATAATGCTTTTAAGCATCAATTTAAGAAATATAGTTTCCCGAAATATAAGCTTATTAAGCAGCGATACTGTTGAAATTCGGCTTAGAGTAAACAGTCCGATATTAATAAAGAAGGTTAAATCCGAAATTTTTTTAGAAGAAAACTACAAAGTAAAAAAAAGAGATATAGATGACACAATTTCTAACTTAACTAAAAATTCTATCCATGCCTTTGAAAAAGAAATCAGAAGCGGATACATAACCATAGAGGGCGGGCATAGGGTCGGGCTTGGAGGGGACTGCATCTATGAGCATAATATTTTTAACGGCTTTAAAAATATTACTTCATTAAATATAAGGATTGCGAGGGAATATCCGGGATGCTCAGAAAATTATATAAAATATTTTATAAGCTCCAGGAAAAGTATTTACAATACATTAATAATTGGCCCTCCTCTTTCTGGTAAGACGACATTTATCAGAGACGTGTCAGTTAAGCTGAGTGATGGTGTGAAAAATCAGTTCTTTGAAGGAAGCGACGTCACATTAATTGACGAAAGGGGTGAAATTTCTTCGGTGTATAACGGAGAGCCTCAAATGTACGTTGGAAGACGAACCGACGTATTAAGTTATTGTATGAAAAGAGACGGATTTTTTATGGGCATCAGAGCTCTTTCTCCAAAAGTCATAATATCAGACGAGCTGGGTTCTCAGGATGACTATGAAATTCTTCAATATGCTTTAAAAAGCGGAGTTAATATAATTACCACTGCACATGGTTACAGCTTAGAGGATGTTAAAAAAAACATATATTTAAAAAACATAATTGAAAATAATTTTTTCGACCGCGCTTTAATACTTAAAAACAGCAAAAAGCCGTGTACCGTGAAAGAGGTTTTCGATTTTGAACGAAATAGGGTGATATTTAATGATATGGATTAAATCTTCATTGTTTATTCTTACAATAGTAACCGTTAAATTTATATTTAAATTTATAAACGATTATGGTGACAGACGTATGGACAATATGAAGGAATTGTTAGATTTTACAGATTATCTGAGAATTTATTCCTGTCAGATGCACATGTCGTATGAAGAAATATATTTGAAATATAATTTCAGCAATGAAAATATACGAATGGTATGCAATAAATTAATGGATGAAATTGAAAACAAAAAAAATAAAGGCAAATACATTGTTTATATTGAGGAGTTATTGCACACACCTGATAATTTCAACAAAAAGTTTATTGATATCCTTGATTATTACGGTAGCACATATTCCGATGTGCTAGATGCAAAGCTGAAATTTACTATCAGGGAAATGGAATACTCTATGAAAGATTATGAAAGGCAACACATTGATAAAAAAAACCTGAACAACAGAATTTCTTTATTACTGGGATGCCTTGCTGCAGTAATTCTTATTTAGGAGGTACGATTATTCATGGATATTGATTTAATTTTTAAGGTTGGTGCAATAGGCATAGTAGTGGCCGTTTTTAATCAGATTCTATCAAAAACAGGAAGAGATGAACAAGCAATGTTTGTAACACTTACGGGAGTTATTGTCGTGATGGCACTCATCGTAGGAATGATGAACGATTTATTTACGGAGGTAAAATCTATATTCAACTTGTATTGATGAAAGGAATGAATGATATATGTTGCTTGCAAAAATTATATTCATTGCCGTAATCACTGTTATTTTAGGCATAACAATTTCAAATTTTAATAAAGAGTTCAAGGTTTATATTACTGTTATATTTGGCATATTGGTCATGTTTATGCTGTTTATTGAGCTAAAGGCATATATAGAGGAATTTACCAATATTTTTATCAGATATAATATCAGAATTGAATACTTCACTACTATTTTAAAAATTGTAGGTATTGCATATCTATGTGACTTCATATCACTTCTTTGTAAGGATTTGAATTACGAATCGGTGGGCAAAAAGGTGGAGATTGCAGGCAAGCTTATAATATTAATTTATTCTATCGATGTAATTAAAATATTCCTTGATCAAATATTGATGCTTGTTAACGGGTGATGAGATGAAAATAAAAATAACACTTTTTTTAATAATTTTAATAACTCTGAATACAATAAATGCTTTTGCGGGAACTTTAGATAATGCAATCAATGAAATTCCTACAGATACTCTTGAAGATTATTTAAACAAAAATAATCAATATTTCAGGGACAACAATTTAAAGCTTAAGGATCTGATCGTAAATGCATTTAAGGGAAGATTGGATATAAGCTTAAAGGACTATTTTCTGTATGAATTTAATAATGAGCAGGGATTTTTTAAGAGTATTTTAAAAACCGGCATTAATATTATCGTTATTTGTATGGTACTGACTATAATTAAATATTTTTCAGATGAATTCGGCAGTCAGAGCGTATCAGATATTGTGATGGTTTTTTCGGTTTTAATTATATTTACTATAATATTAAAAGACGTTTTAAACATAAAAAATATGCTGAAAAGCGATTTTCTGACTTTCAGAACGATTACCGAAGAAATTAACGCTGTTTTTATGGCTGCCATGCTGACTTTCGGGAAACTGAGCATACTGCAATTTTTCCAAACATCTTTAAACTATGTGGTTGGTATGACTACACAGCTCATATATCAATTTACGGATATTATGACCATCATTATGATAGCGGTTATTTTGATAAATAATATGAGTAAGCTGATAAATGCAAATCTGATGTATAAATTTTTAAAGAAGGCAACGCTTTTAATTTTATCAGGATATATGATTATAATAGTCATAAATTTTTCTGTACAAGGATATATATTATATAAAACAGACAATATTTTTATAAGCTCCATAAAAGCATTGTCTCCAACCGCAGTTCCTGTAATAGGTAATGCCGTAAGCAGTTTCTTTGGAGTGTTTTTAAAGAGCATACTGATGATAAAGGATGTTTTAGGTATAGTAATAATTATATTTATGTTCTCCGCTTTTGGCGGTTCACTGATAAAAATTGCTCTTGCTCTGATTTTGTACAAAGCTGTAGGAGTGTTAACAGAGCCGTTCAGCGAAAATATATCCAAGCTGATTTATGAAATGGCAGACATGTTTTTTATCTACTTGATATGCCTTATTACACCTATAATAATCGTAACCGTTTATTATTCAATTTTGTTAAATTATATAAATAACATTTTCGGGTAGTCAAATGAAAAATACAATTATAAATATAATAATTCTAATACTGATGTTCAACATTATTATGATAATTTTCCCGGAGGGTAAGACACAGAAATTTTGCCGGATTGCTATAAAAATTTTTATCATGATTTATATTCTGGATAATATATTTTTAAATGGAAGTATTAATATAAATATATTAAGTGATTTACCGGTATTAGAAACAAACTATGAAAGAGAAGTGACGCTTAGCAGCATAGACGATGATATCATAGAATCTATAAACAAAGATTATTTTGAAGGGGATGATGTAGTAAAAAGCATATCGTTAAGCTTTACGGAGGATATGGACATAAAAGCTGAAATAACCTTAAATAAGCTTCTGAGCTTTGATGAAGCAAATGTATTGAAAACCAACATAGCTGATATCTTTCATATAGAATCAGAAAACATTTATATACGATAGCTTGAGTTTCAGCACGAATAGAATACGGGGGAACACATGAATAATTTATTGAATATGTTTAAAGAAAACAAGAATTTAAAATACGCCGTAAATATTTTTATTTTGCTGGTTATAATCTCCTTGATTTTGAAATTTGACACTTCAGTAATAACCGGCACAGAAACTGATAATATAACAGACAAAATGGACAAAAAGGAAATGACAACAGATGACTATGTATTTTCTTTAGAGGAAAGGTTGGAAAAAATTTTAGGAAAAATTGAAAATATGCAAAGTGTTGATGTAATGATCTACACTAAAAAAACTCCTGAAATGAAACCTGTCTATGATGAAAATATAAGTAATGAAACAAATATGGAAACCGGAACAGATGGAACTAAAAGAGAGGTGAAAAGAGAAACTAAACAAACTCAGGCAATTCTTGGCGGTAACAATCAGGTCGTGGAAAGGTTATATGAATATCCTGAAATATCAGGAGTGCTGGTTGTTGCTAAATATAATGGTGATAAAGATATTTATACAACTCTAATGAATTGTGTAAAAACTTTATTAGATATCAATATAAATGATATTGAAGTAATACTTTCCAATAAATAGATTGGAAGGAAACGTGTCTTAAATTAACTAAGGGGGTAATTATGATTATGAGAAAGGAAACATTAGTGTTTTTAACTTCTTTGGCAATAATATTTATAATTGGTTATGTAAATATGACGATGGTGCCGGAGAATCCGTTTGATTTGAACGACATTGCAAAAATAGAGGAAGCAAATAAACCTGTTAACCTGGACGAAGATGTAGCTCAGATAATAGAGGGAGATATGGCCGATTTAAAGAAAAATGATTTAGTTGAAATATTAGAACAAATCGATAAATCAGACATTACCGCTAATCCTCCCGTTGGTGATACGGAGCTTGCGGAAGATGAATCAGATTATGTAATTCTTGGTGACATTACTGATATTTTAAACAATGATTCTGTTGAAGCTTCATCTGACGGAATTTTAAATACATTGAATATAAACTTTGCCAATTTTAAATTAAACAGAGATAAGAGCAATATGGATGTTATTGATCATCTTGAAAATACCATAAGCAACGAATCTATTTCATCAGAAACAAAAAGTCAGTTTGAAGGCTTGCTTTTAAATAAAAGCGAATACGTTCAGACTGAGAATAGTATTGAAATGATGCTTCAGTCAAAAGGTTATAATGAAACGATAGTAATTGTAGATGCAGATGCTATTAAGGTTGTAACAAACGACCCCATAGAACAAGCTGACGCAACCAAAATAAAAGATGTTATTGTATCAGAAACAGATTATGAACCTGCACAAATAAAAATAGTAAAATTTGATAATATTGATTTGTAAAGACATATATTTTCTGATATAATTACTTATGGAGGTGCTAATATGGATAACGAAAATATAGGTCAAGTTAAAATATCTGATGATGTAATAATTATTATTGCCGGTATTGCAACCAGTTCAGTTAAAGGTGTAAGTACAACTCGTACAGGTGTTGCTGACGGTATTTCAAACTTGTTTTCTAAAAATAACTATTCAAAAGGAATTAAGGTTGAAATAAATGAAAATATAGTAGTTTTAGATATTTTCATAAATGTAGAATACGGTTATAAAATCAGCGACGTTGCAAAAGAGGTTCAAGCTACCGTTAAAAAAGAGGTTGAAACTATGACCGATATGGAAGTAGCTGCGGTAAACGTTCATGTACTTAACATCATACAAGATAAAGATAAAGAAAAAGATAAAGAGATAGACAAAGACATAATTGAAGCTGAAATAGTAGAATAAATATCCTCATATAGATTGACAATTTAATTTTGTCAATCTATAATTGCGTTAAAGAGAAATTTTACGGAGGCAACATGAAGCGAAAAGAAACAAGAGAAGAAGCAGTAAAAATTGCATACTGTATGGATGTCAACAAAGACTTTGACAAAAACCTTCCATGTATATTTATTAATCATTTTGAAATTGAAGATGTTGACACTGATTATCTTAATAAAACAATGGATGATTTAATTGATAATATTGAAATGATAGATCGATACATAACAGATAATTCAAAGGATTGGAAAATAAACAGAATTGCAAAGGTGGATCTTGCTGTACTAAGAGTTGCTATTGCGGAAATACTGTATAATGATAAAATACCCGAAAGTGTGTCTATAAATGAAGCTGTTGAAATAAGCAAAAAATATTCTAATGAGGATTCTCATAAATTTATAAACGGGATTTTGGGCACTGTTGTAAGAAATATAGGAAAATGAAAGATTATATATTAGGAATTGATACCAGCGCCTATACTACATCAATTGCATTAATAGATCAGGAAAGCCAGGAAATATTGGCAGATAAAAGAAAAGTATTAACAGTACCCATGGGTCAAAAGGGATTGAGACAGCAGGATGCTGTTTTTCAGCATATGAAAAATTTTCAGGAACTGTACTCTGAAATAAATATAAATTTTAATAATATTAAAACAGTTTCAGTCAGTTCAAGACCAAGAAATGTTACCGGATCATATATGCCTGTATTTACTGTTGGGCAAAACTACGGAAAAATTATAGCTAAATCCTTAAATTGTAAATATATCGAATATTCCCATCAGGAAAACCACATTGCCGCATCACTGATTGATTATTATAAAGAGATAAATAACAATGTCCTTGCAATTCATATATCCGGAGGAACTACAGAATTTCTTGATGTAAACAAGTCATCTAAGGGTTATGATGCCGTAATTGTCGGAGGAAGCAAGGATATAACATTTGGACAGCTTATAGACAGGATTGGAGCACTATTTGAATTTCAGTTTCCTTGCGGCTTTCATATGGAAAATTATTTAAATGAAAACAATAATATTGACAAGATAATAGCACCTAAAATAAGCGGTGATGCATATATAAATCTATCAGGTATGGAAAACTACTTTACAAATTTATATCTATCTAAAAAATTTAACAAGAAATCAATAATTAATGCACTTTTTACATACGTTTCCGATTGTATAATACATATAATCAATGAAATAAAATTAAGCTCTGACATAGAAACAATTATAATAGCCGGAGGAGTAGCTTCAAATTCATTAATCAGAAAACGTATACTGAATAAGCTTAATAACGAATACAATGTAATATTACCTACGAAAGAAAATGCATCTGATAATGCTGTGGGAACTGCGTTTCTTCCGATTATAGACAGGTGGTACAATGAAATTAAAACCAATTAAAGTATCAGTTCTAAACCAATATATTAAAAAATATTTGATGAGCAATTCAATTTTAAATAATCTCAGGGTTGAAGGTGAAATATCCAACATACGCTTAAGCAAGACAGGCTATACATATTTTACGTTGGGTGACGAAGACTCTATTATTAATTGTGTTGCTTTTTTTGCTGACAATATTTCTAAAAACGGCGATAAAATTATTGCAGAAGGTGAATTATCCGTATATGAAGCGAGAGGTTCTTATCAGCTCGTAGTAAGAAATATCGAGAGAGTAGGGCTGGGTAAAATACTTCTCGATTTGGAAATGTTGAAAGAAAAGCTTAAGAAGGAAGGCATGTTTGACCGTCACAGGGATATACCTCTGTATCCAACAAGAATAGGAGTTATTACATCAAAAACAGGTGCAGCCATAAAGGACATTTTAAAAACCTTTGAAGGTGTTCGGGCCGATTTTGAAATTATAATATATAACACCTTGGTACAAGGTGAAAAATCAAAAGATAATATAATCAATGGAATTAAATATTTTAACGAAAACCTCACTGACGTTATATTGATATCCAGGGGCGGAGGCAGCTTTGAAGATTTAAATGTATTTAATGATTTAAAGATTGCAGAAGAGGTTTATAAGTCCAAAATTCCGGTTGTTACAGGTATAGGTCACGAAACGGACAGAACATTAACCGATTATGTTGCAGATATTTATTGTCATACCCCAACTGCCGCAGCAGAAATAATAATAAAGGGATACAAGGATGTTGAGGAAAGATTAAGAAGTTACCTGCAATTATTAAAACAAAATACTAATAATATTATAAATTTAAAAAAATCGGAATTGAAATCCAACAGATACATACTTAAAAACTTTTTACCTGTGGAATATATTTATAAGACTAAAAATGATATAGAAAATTATAAAAACATAATGAAAAATATATTAAACAAAAAAATCAGCAGCCTTGAGCTTCAGCTCAGTGTTATGAGCGAGAGGTTAAACAGCCACAATTATAACAAACAACTTGAAAAAGGCTTTACTTTAGTCACAGACAATAAAGGAAACATTATTAAAAATATAAATCAAATCCAGCTATCAGATATGTTGAACATACGGTTTAAAGAATTTGAAGTAATAGCTGAAACAAAAGAGATAAAAGAGGTGGAATGATGGAATATGAAAATTTTGAAACGGCATTTGAACATCTGAAGAGCATCATCGATAAATTTGAAGCAAAGGAAAATATCTCTCTGGATGAATTGGTAAAGAACTATGAAGAAGGAATGAAAGCTTATACATACTGCTCAAATAAACTGGACGATACCCAGAAAAAAATAAAATTGATAGATGAAACTGAATAAATACAACTTCTATGCAAATTAATAATTGATATTTATAAATTATTATGTTACAATCATATTGAATTGTTCATATTTTTTTAAAAATTTCAGAATAATTATAAAAAGTAATGAAAGGGTATTGAATGGAAGCTATTCGACTTGATGTATATATGCATAAAAATGGATTAAGTCAAAGCAGAGAAAATTCAAAGCAGTTAATTTTAAATGAGTGCGTATATGTAAATAATAAATTAATTACTAAACCTTCTGTAAAAGTTACGGATTCTGACGATATAAGAGTTGAAAAACCTTTTGAATATGTTAGTCGTGGAGCAATAAAAATAGAAAAAGCTATAAATTTATTTGATATCAGCGTTAAAAATAAAACAGCCGTAGATATCGGAGCCTCAACAGGCGGTTTTACGGATTTTCTTTTAAAGAAAGGTGCCGGCAAGGTTTACGCCATAGATGTTGGACACAACCAGCTTCATGATTCACTGTCAGAAAATGATAGAGTTATTAATTTAGAGGGTACTAATTTCAGATATATTGAAACTTCTGTTTTTAAGGAACCGGTAGATATAATCGTTATTGATGTTTCTTTTATATCTTTAAAACTATTGATGCCAAGGATATGTGAAATTACTAATGAGAGTACAGATATTATTGCTCTTATTAAGCCTCAGTTTGAAGCAGGCAGAGGAAATATAGGAAAAAATGGAATTGTAAAAGATAAAGCTATACATCTTACGGTATTAAATAATATAAAAAAATATTGCGAAGAAAACAATCTGGTCATTGAAGATATAACGTTTTCTCCTATTACCGGCGGAGATGGAAACATTGAGTATTTAGCTCACATTAAAAAAGTAAAAGCTGGACAATATAGTTCGGAACTTAATTTCAAAGCATTAATAAAAAAAGCTTTTGAATTTTTATAAAATAATTTTTATGAGGTGACTAATGAAAAAGTATACGAGACAAACAAAAATTCTTGAACTTATTTCAAAAAAAGAAGTTGAAACTCAGGAAGAACTTGCCGACGGCTTAAAGGCCATGGGCATTGATGTAACGCAAGCAACAATATCAAGAGATATCAAGGAGCTTCGTTTAGTAAAGGTAATGTCTAAGAACGGAAAATACAAATATGCAACAATAGGACAAAGCCAGGAAGGAATTACTGACAGATTAAATAAAATATTTGAAAATTCAGTTGTTTCTATTGATAATGCCTTGAATATTATAGTTTTAAAAACTATACCCGGTGCAGCTCAAATTTGTGCTTCAGCCATTGATTACATGGGAGTTGACGATATAGTCGGAACATTGGCGGGAGATGACACGGTCTTTGTAGCAATAAGAACTATGGATGATATAGAAAAAGTATTGGAAGAGTTCAAAAAGAATATAAGATAACGGTGATATAATGCTTTTAACTTTAAATATAAGCAATTTTGCGGTATTTGAAAAACAGACCATCGAATTTGACAGTGGATTTAATGTATTTACCGGAGAAACAGGCTCAGGTAAATCAATTTTAATTGAAGCATTATCTTTAATATTAGGTGAAAGAGCCTCTAAGGATTTAATCAGAAAAGGAAAAAGCAGCGCTCTGTTAGAGGCGATTTTTGATGTATCTGATAATAGTGATTTTTATGGTTTTTTGCAAGATAATAATATTGAAATGAGTGTCGAAGATTATCTTATAATTTCGAGAGAAATATATGAAAATGGTAAAAGCATCAGTAAAATTAACGGCAGAACCGTACCGCTAAGTATTATAAAAGAAGCAGGCAGCTATTTAATCGATATTTACGGTCAATTTGGCCATGAAAGCTTGTTTAAAAAAGAAAATCATATTATTTTATTAGATAGCTTGATTCAAAAGGATTTAACACCGAATCTTGAAGCCTATCATAAGCTTTATACGGAGTATAACAGGATAATAAAAGAAATTGAGAGCCTGCAAGGTAAATTAAGCAATAAGGATCTAAAAATTGAACAGCTTAAATTTGAAATCAATGAAATAGATGAAGCTGATTTAAATGAATTTGAAGAAGAAGATCTTTTAAAGCAAATTAAAAAACTTTCAAACATTCAGGAAATACAAAATTCATTAATTGAAATTAACAGCATATTGAGCGATAACAGCTTAAACAGCGTATATAACTTACTTAATAAAGTTAAAGGTTATGATGATTCCTTATCTGATTTTCTTTCTAAGCTTGATATTTTATTGGAAGAATTACAATACTTCAATTATGATTTAAGAGATTATTCGGAACGATTAGATTTTGACGGTGAAAAATTGGACATTATCGAAAAAAGAATGTCTTTTATAAACCGTTTAAAAAGAAAATACGGTTTTTCAATTGAAAAAATTAAAGAGTATAGAGAATCTGCAGATAAAGAATTGGATATACTGTTAAAAGCAGAATCTAATTTAAATACTATGATTAAAGAAAAATCGGAGTATAACAAGAGGCTTGAAGAGTACTCCAATATAATTTCCGATATAAGAAAAAACGCCGCTAAAATTTTAGAAGCAAAAATATTGAATGAGCTTGACGACTTAAATATGAAAAATATTGAGTTTAAGGTTGCAATAAACAGAAAAGCAAGTTATTCATACGATGGTGTCGATGATGTGGAATTTTTAATTTCTACAAATGTGGGCAGTGATTTGAATTCTGTTCAAAAGGTTGTTTCCGGAGGAGAAGCTTCACGTATAATGCTTGCTTTTAAAAAGATTGTCAGTGATATAGAAAGCGCTCAAACCATGGTATTTGATGAAATTGACACCGGAATAAGCGGTAAGACGGCACAGATGGCTGGGATAAAAATGAGTTATATTTCTGCAAATCATCAGATAATTTGCGTTACACATTCTCCGCAAATTGCTTCAATTTCAAAAAATCATTTTTTAATTGAAAAAAAGATTATTAATAACAATACTTACAGCATCGTAAATAAATTAAACGAAGAAAATAAAATCTATGAAATAGCAAGATTGTTAAGCGGAATGAAGATAACAGAAAAATCATTAAGTAATGCAAGGGATCTAATTGATTCAAGCGAGCAATTTCATTAATCTGATTTGAATTATTGTTTATACGTCATAACATATTCTATCTTTTCACAAAAAAGGTTCTTGTGAAATAGAAGACATTAGTATAATACAAACATTATATGGAGAAATTAAAGATAAAACTTGAAGGAGTGCAGAATGAAAAATTTCGCTAAAAGAGTTTTATTCTTTATTTTTTTTATTGCAATTTTAGTGACAGCGATCTATTTTGGCTATGATTTAAAAACAAATCCATATATTTTTACTAAAATAGGCGGAAACGAGGTTATAGAAACCGAAGGTAAATATATTATTCCCGGTGGTCAAACCATAGGAGTGGAATTAAAAACAAAGGGTGTATTGGTTGTAGGTTTGGCAGATATAGTTAATTCAGATGAAATATCAATATCTCCGGCTAAAATTTCCGGTATGGAAATAGGAGATAAAATATTGGCCATAGATTCTAAGAAAATAGAAACGGTCGATGATATAAAATCATATACCAATGACAATGGCATTAAGGATTACAGCTTTACGGTGGAAAGAGACGGAAATATTATTAGTTTTAATATAGCTCCGACAAAAACCCTGGGAAGTGACGATATTAAGTTCGGATTCTGGGCAAGAGAAAATATAGCCGGAATAGGTACAATTACATTTGTGGACCCGAAAACCGGAAAATTCAGTGCAATTGGTCACGGTATTTCAGACTCAGAGACCGGAACATTGGTTGATATAGAAACCGGCAGAATTTCAAGGGCAAACATCACTAATATCAAGCTTGGCAAAAAGGGAGAGCCGGGAGAAATAATAGGTTATATTCTTAATGACGGAAATATACTTGGCACGGTAGAAAACAATACCAATTTTGGAATTTACGGTAATATTAACAAAGAAAGCCTGGGATTTTTCAGCAAAAATCTTATAGAAATAGGAAAAAAGGAAGAAATACGATTAGGGCCGGCTCAAATATATTCATGTGTAAATAATGAAATCAAGATATATGATGTGGAAATAACCAAGGTGTTTTATCAAAATAAGCCCGATGAAAAAAGTTTCGTTATAAAAATTACGGACTATGAGCTATTAGGATTAACAAACGGAATAATACAAGGAATGAGCGGTTGTCCGGTCATTCAAAACAATAAAATTGTTGGTGCCGTGACTCATGTATTTATGAATGATCCGACAAAAGGATATGGTATATATATCGAATGGATATTAGATGAAGTATACGGAGATAATCAATAAAATTATGTCATCTTAGAATTTTAACTCTAAGGTGACTTTTTTTTAGTATAAAATTGTAAAAGCATCATATATATATAAATAATACAAAAATAAAAAATTTTTTTATATAAAAAAAGGGATTTTTGTTATATGTGCGTATTATATTTATAGTGAATATATTAGGGGGTATTATTATGCAGAAAAAAGTAAAAATTGTAATTGCTGATGACAACAAGGAATTTAGGTTAATTTTAAAAGATTTTTTAGTAAGTAAAAGTATATTTGACGTAGTAGATATGGCAGATGATGGTTTAAAAGCATTAGATGCTGTAGAAAAACACGAACCTGATATACTTATACTGGATATTATCATGCCTCATTTAGATGGATTGGGAGTAATAGAGAAGCTACATAAAAAAGAATTGAAAAAATTCCCGAAGGTTATCATATTATCTGCAGTAGGACATGATAAGGTTACACAAAGAGCAATTAACATGGGGGTTGATTATTATATAGTAAAACCATTTAATTTTGAGTCGTTTTCAGAAAGATTATTACAAATTTCCGAATTAGAATCATCAAGAATACAAAATAAAAACAAAGAAACTGTATATAACGAAAAAGCTAACACTGAATTATCTCTTGAAGTTAAAATAACAGATATACTCCATGAGGTTGGAGTACCTGCTCATATTAAAGGGTACCAATATTTGAGAACATCGATTATAGACGTTGTTAATAATATAGAAATTTTAGGTGCTATAACTAAAGAGTTATATCCGATGATAGCATCTAAATACAATACTACTCCAAGCAGAGTGGAAAGAGCCATCAGGCATGCGATAGAAGTGGCATGGACAAGAGGTAAAATTGAAACTATCAACAACATTTTTGGATATACAATACATAATAATAAAGGTAAACCTACAAATTCAGAATTTATTGCTATGATAGCCGATAAACTTCGCTTAGAACAAAAGGTATCATAAATTTATTTAATATTTCGATTCTATGGGGTGTTCCATAAACAGTTTCATTCACCAATTTATCTGCTCCTTTCGTCGCATAAATTGGGAATTCAGTGTATTTGACCTACCGCCATTTTTCTCTCCCTTCGGTCGTAAAAATGGGGTTAGGGCATAAATAAGCTTGACAAAAACATTTATTATTATTACAATAAGCACGATAATAAATAATTTTGCAAATAAGATAAAATTGCAAGAATTACAGGAGGCAATTTTGAATACTGAAATAACTGTAAAAAGTGAAAAAATATTTGAAGGTAAGATAATAAATTTAAGAGTAGATACAGTTGAGCTTGATAAACAAAAATATACAAAGCGTGAAATAGTAGAGCATAGAAACGCAGTTGCCGTTGTAGCCATAAATGAGGATAAAGAAATACTATTGGTTAAACAATTCAGGAAAGCTGTTGAGGATTTTTTGTTTGAACTTCCCGCAGGTATATTGAATATAGCTGAAGTACCCGTTGAAGGTGCCTTGCGAGAATTAAAAGAAGAAACCGGATACGAAGCAAAAAAAATCAAACAAATTTGTGAGTTTTATTCTTCGCCAGGCTTTACAAATGAAAAAATTTATTTGTTCAAAGCTGAAGATTTATCGTTCGCATCTACTAAATTAGATGAAGATGAATGCATTGAAACAATTACAATAACTAAAGAAGAAGCAAAAAAAATGTTAGAAACAGGCAGAATATCAGACAGCAAGACCATCATAGGTATTCTTCACTGGATAAATTCATAAATTTTATTAATTAAACCTCTTGAACAAGCATATATTGTATAAAGCTTTCAGGAGGTTTTTTTATGAACAATACACTAAAGAAATTAATTTCGTCGGAGAACAAAAGATTTATATTTTTGCTGGCTATATTTATTTTAGCTCTTATACTTTCTTCATTTGTATATATAGTAACGGGACAAGGCAATATTACACATATAAATTACGAAAGTATAAGTATGATGAATGTAAGAGATATCTTTATAGTTACTATAAAAAGGAATCTAATTTATTTCATAGCCATAATCTTATTAACTGTAATAGGACAAAGTAAAATAATCAACGGGTTATTTGGATTGATTTCCGTATATTTCGGTTTATCAATTATATATTTAATCAGAACATTAAAAATGGATGTAGTATACTTTGTACTTACATTTACTGATTACTTTATATTTTTTCCACTTCTCTTTTATTTTACATTTATTTCAAGCACTATATCCAAATATACAAAAAGGACAAAAAATTTAGAGCAAATTACTCGTAAATTTGATATAATTATACGTAGCTATATTAAATTATCATTAATATATCTTTTGATTGTAACTGTGTACAGTATAGGTTATAGTTATTATATACTAATATTAAGCAGATTGTTGGTGAGATAATGGATAAAAATATTGAAAATTATAAAGTATATCTTAATTCAAAAAAATTAAGTGTTAATACCGTTTCTTCATACATTTATGACATAAACAGCTTTGGTAATTACATAGAGCAGGATTACAACATAAATATAACTAATACAAAAAAAGCACATATATTAACATACCTTGTTAATCTTCAAAAATCAGGGAAAAGCTCTTCTACCATAGCAAGAACCATATCATCCTTGAAGAATTTTTTTGAATTCTTAAAAAGAGACAAGCTTATTACCGACAACCCTGCCATCAGCATTCACAGCCCAAAGCAAATCAAGAAAACACCTTCGGTTTTAACCGAGCAGGAAGTCAATTTATTATTGGAGCTGCCGGACATTGATTCCTTTAAGGGTGCAAGGGACAGCGCAATACTTGAACTCTTATATTCATCAGGAATTAAGGTTACAGAGCTTATTAACATTAAAATAAATGATATAAATTTAAATGCCAATATTATAAACATTGAGGGAGACAAAAGGCGAATACTGCCATTAAGCCAATATTCAAGAAATGCAATCAATAATTATATAGATAATTTCAGACATAAAAGGTGCAGCATTGAAAATGAATTTTTATTTGCCAATATAACCGGTGAGCCGATTTCAAGGCAGGGTATCTGGAAAATGCTTAAATATTACGAGAAGAAATTGAATCTGAGCAAGGAATTGTCTCCGCAAATACTCAGAAATTCTTTTGCTGTGCATCTGTTGTCCCACGGAGCAGATTTAGGAACCATACAGGAGCTTATGGGATTAAACAGCATAGCGGCAGCCCAAAACTATTTAAGCAGTGTAGAATTTAAATCACTGGAAGTGTTTAAAAAGGCATTCCCGAGAGTATAATAACAGTAGAGAGAGCAATTGTTCAGCCATTGATTAGCGATGGGTGGATAATTGTTTATTAGACTAAATGATGAGGAGATATGATTATGATAAATAGAGCAGTATTGATAGTACTTGACAGTGTGGGAGCCGGTGAGCTTCCCGATGCGGCCGACTATGGTGATGTAGGCAGCAATACACTAAAAAATATATACAAAAATAAAAATAATTTTTCGCTTCCTAACTTAGAAAATTTAGGGCTGTTAAATATTGATGGTTTTGAAGATATTAAAAAAAATGATTCATATATCGGCTCAATAGCTAAATGTAATGAGCAATCAAAGGGAAAGGATACCACCACAGGTCATTGGGAAATCAGCGGTATAATTTTGGATAAACCATTTCCCACATATCCTGATGGCTTCCCGGATGATTTAATTAAAGAATTTGAAAAGAGAGTTGGAAGAAAAACTATAGGCAATTGTGTGGCTTCCGGAACGGAGATAATCAAAGAGCTTGGCAAGGAACATGTTGAGACAGGCAGTTTAATAGTATATACCTCTGCAGACAGTGTATTTCAGATTGCAGCACATGAAGAAGTAGTACCTCTTGATGAATTATATAATATTTGTAAAATTGCAAGGGAGCTGCTTCAGGGAGAACACAGTGTAGGCAGAGTTATAGCGAGACCTTTCATTGGAACAGAAGGCAATTATACGAGAACAGGGAACCGAAGAGATTTTTCTTTGCTTCCTCCAAGTGACACGATGCTTGACTATGTAAAGAACAGCGATATGGATGTCTTTGCAATCGGAAAAATCGAAGACATATTTGTAAACAAAGGAATAACAAGATCAAACCATACTCATAACAACGAAGAAGGCATAGAAGCAACCATAGAAACGATTAAAGAGGATTTCAAGGGCTTGATATTCACCAATCTTGTCGATTTTGATATGATTTACGGTCACAGAAACAATATTGACGGCTATGCTGGCGCATTAAAATATTTTGATGATAAGCTTCCTGAAATAATTGAAAGTCTAAAGAATGATGATATCCTCATTATAACTGCTGACCACGGATGTGATCCTACAACAAAAAGCACGGATCATTCAAGAGAATATATTCCGTTATTATTTTACGGAAAAAATATAAAGGAAAACAATAATTTAGGGATTCTTGATTCTTTTGCAGATATAGGCAAAACAATACTCGAATTGCTGAGAATAGATAATAAAATTGCCGGAAACAGTGTAGCGGGAAATATATTGAGGTAATTATCCGGGTAATAGCCAAAATATATATTTATTCGACAAAATGTAATTATTTGCGAATAGTTGTGTTTATGTAGTTAGCGGCAGTTTTTGTTCTTCATTAAAGAATAGCATAAATCGGTGTATATAGAACAGGGCTGATTTATGCTATTAATATATATTAGGCATAGGTATTAAAAATATTCTTCTTTTATCTTTGCTACTATTTTTTTCATCCTGCCTATTGCCTGTTTACTTACTTTGATTATCTGCGCAGTTTCAGTATCAGAATAGTCATAAATAAAAATCTATGCGGGAGGAATTGTGTTGAAGAACAAAAAGATTATTATTATATTTATATTCGTATTAATCATATCGGGGTGTAGCAACAAGGATATAAAGAACAACGAAAATGGAATACCTGACAAAAATCTATATAATGCACTACTGGCTATTTCCGGAAATGACGCATTGTTTAGAGATGATTTTGTTGGAGAGACAGAACTTAATCTTTGGAATCTAAACATATCTACCATAGAAGGTTTGGATAAGCTGAATCTGTCTGATGTAAAAAAGCTGAACTTAGGTGAAAACAATATTGTTTCAATTAACTCCAAATCTCTTGAAGGTCTTAGAAATCTGGAAAAATTAGAACTAAACCATAACAATATGGAGAAAATCAGTATCAAAAATCTAAATAAATTAAAGGAACTTGATTTATCCGGAAGTAATTTTAAAAATCCGGATGACATGCAAATACAAAATTTAAATTCACTTGAAGAGCTGTTGATAGATGGAGCCTTATACTTTGAACTTGACAAAGGATTATTTGAAGGACTTGTCAGCTTAAAATATATACGTTTAACCAACAACGAAATAAAAAGTATAAAAAACAATACATTTGATGGATTGATCAAGCTTGAAAGAATTACTGCACATACCAGCAAAATAAGTACCATAGAGCCTTATGCTTTCGCGGGTGCCGTTTCTTTAAATGAATTGGAACTGTCAGACAATCAGCTAAAAACTTTTAATGTGTCAGATATTCCCAATCTTAAAAATCTTGGTTTAGCATCCAATTCACTACGTTCATTGCAAAACATCAGCTTTACCAGCTTTCCTGATATTCAGGAGTTGAATTTGAGTAATAACGGTATTGCTCATATTGATAAAACTGATTTTAAAAATGCAACAGGCTTGAAAATACTCACACTTGAAAGAAATCTTCTGTACGAGCTGCCGAGTGACGCTTTTTTATATTTAAACAGCTTGGAGCAGCTGTCTATCGGAAGAAATAAGATAGCAGAATTGCCAACCGGCATATTTTCAAAACTTAGCAGCCTGAAGCGCCTGTATCTTCATGAAAACAAGCTGACTCAATTCTCAAATGAATATATTGAAGGACTTGAAAATCTCGTATATTTGGATCTTTTTTTCAATGAAATTGAATATATTGATGATAACACGTTTAAGAGAATGGAGAATCTGCAATACCTTAACATAAGAAAAAACAAGCTGACATCACTCCCTTCGCTGAAAAACCTGATAAATCTTAAATCAGAAGACTTTCATAACGGAGATTACTATATGACAACAACGTTCATAGAAAATCAACTAACTAAAGATGATTTTATAAGCAACCTGCCTGAGCAGTTACTGTCGGATGAAAAGTGGCTTGAACCTGAGATAAGGCTCCAAAGCAATTAAGAAATATACGGCTATCTTAGCAGCCGTATATTTCTACCTTCTCTTATTTTTTTGTAGGAACTCTGAAGCTTTTGATTGAAAACCTATCGTTAAAATCATCGGCATTTTTTGCATTTCCGTAACCATTAACAGTTGACGGGTCATAAACCTTAAATGGAACAAGGCTTGAATCCGCAGGAAAATAGTTGCCATCAGGGTCGACAGCTACCTTGCCTTGAAATCCTCGAACAATTACAAAATGCGTACTCAAAGGTTTTCCTTTGCCATCATCTCCAAATAAAATAATTGGTTTTTTATTTAGCACTACATGGAGAAAAAGCTTGAAAGCAGCATCTTCAGCATCACTAACGCCTTCATGAGATATGTTGTATTTGGGCAGTTTAGACCAATCACAGTACAAATCCTTCATATTATAATCATTGTATAGTGTATTTGGTGGAATTTTTTCCAGCATTGCGCCGCAAGTAAGAGCACATCCTGAGGTGCCTATGGTAGATGTTTCTTGTCCTGTTTTTAAAACTAAGTCTTTCCAATCGTCTTCGTTCTGATAATATTGCTTTACATCAAGTGAGATGTTTATACTTTTATAACCCATATTAATCACTCCATATATTTTTTGTAAGACAAATAAATCTAATTTTTTTATTATGTTTGTATTAATTTGCCTTACACTATATAAAAAGATTATTTATTTCAAAAAGTAAACCTTTGAAAAAAATTTAATTAAAAAATATGCACGTTGAAGCAAGACAATAACATTGTATTTGTATAACTCAACCAAATATGGTTATTATAATTCATAAAAAGGAGGTAGTTTTTATGAAGAAAAGAATAACCATATTTTTTTTAATGGCGTTAATTTTAAATTTAATGATAGTGCCTGCATATGGAATTGAACCTGAAAGCTTACAGTCAAAAGCAGCTATTTTAATCAATGCTGATGATGGTAAAATATTGTTTGAAAAAAATGCACATGATAAAATGCAGC
Source organism: Sedimentibacter hydroxybenzoicus DSM 7310 (assembly GCF_013403245.1). Lineage (GTDB taxonomy): Bacteria > Bacillota > Clostridia > Tissierellales > Sedimentibacteraceae > Sedimentibacter > Sedimentibacter hydroxybenzoicus. The sequence continues at coordinate 71,789 of NZ_JACBNQ010000003.1, forward strand.
CTGCCAGCATTACTAAAATAATGCTGTTAGTTTTAATTTCAGAGAAGATGGATAACGGAGAAATAACTCTTGATCAAGAACTTACCGTTTCGGAAAATGCAGCAGGAATGGGAGGCAGCCAGATATATCTGGAGGCAAATGAAACTCAAAACGTGGAAAGCATGTTAAAGGCAATATCGATGAGATCGGCTAATGATGCTTCTGTAGCTATGGCAGAGTTTATGTACGGTTCTGTTGAAAGCTGTGTAAAGGCAATGAATGACAGAGCTAAAGAGCTGGGTATGAACGATACAAATTTTGTAAATGTTACCGGATTACCTGAGCCTGAGCATTTAACAACAGCAAATGACATTGCTATAATGTCAAAAGAGTTACTTAAATATAATTATGTAAATCCATACCTGTTAACATGGATGGATTCGGTGTATGTGGGCAAAGAAAAGGATTCAGAACAGGTATTGGTCAATACAAACAGATTAATAAATAATTACGAGGGTCTTTTAGGCGGCAAGACCGGTTATACGACAGAAGCAAAATATTGCTTGTCAGCAGCGGCAAAAAGAAATGATACGACACTTATAGCTGTTGTTTTAGGCTGCGACAATACTAAGGTAAGATTTAATGAAACTACAAAGCTGCTAAATGAGGGGTTTGCTAACTTTAAAAATATATTGTTTCATGAAAAGGACGAATTGATAACAACTTCTCCTGTTTACTGCGGAAAGGATGAAACATTTAATATAGTAAGCAAAGAAAATATCAATTATTTTACAGAAAGTAATTGCAAGGCAGAGGATTTTAATTTAGAATATGTAATAGATGAGAAATTAAAAGCCCCGTTAAATCAAGATGTAGCAATAGGAAAAGCAATGCTGTACAAGGATGGTCAGCTTCTTGGAGAATATGAGCTTTATCCTGAAAAAAACATTGAAAAAGAAGGGCTGTTTAAATTCTACCATAAAAATTTTTTAAAAAATTATATTAAGTAAAAATATATAATTAATTGAGGTTGAACAATGGATTATTCCGTAAGTTTAAACGTATTTCAAGGACCCTTTGATTTGCTTTATCATTTGATTGAAATAAAAGAAATCGATATTTACGATATACCCATATCGGAAATTACAGATCAATATATGGAATATTTAAACCAAATGATGCAGTTTAACATGAATGTAGCAAGCGAATTTATATTGATGGCTTCAACGTTGATCGAAATTAAATCACAAATGCTGCTTCCTCAAAAAGAAAAGGAAGAGGATCCGAGAACAGAATTAGTAAATAAGCTTTTGGAATATAAATTGTTTAAAGAAGCTTCAGATAAGCTTAAAAAATATGAATATGAAAGCAGTTATTATTATTCTAAGCCGAGAGAAGAATTGGCAATAACTTCTGATGTAAAGGTTGAACAGCTTTCATTGAATGAGTTAAATATTTATGAGTTGTACAATATTTTTATGTCACTTTTGAAAAATCAGAATTTGAAAGTAGTAGACGAAGAAAAACTTAAGGTTTACAGAGAAAATTACAGCGTGAAGGATTGTGTTGATGCATTGTTAAAAAGACTTAAAACTCATGGTCGTGTATCATTATTTTCAATATTTAATGAAGCGGAACAAATAACCAAGGAATATGTTATAACGACATTTTTAGCAGTTTTAGAGCTTTCAAACAAGCATGGCATTAAAATATTTCAAGACGATACATACAGCGATATAATTATACTTTCATAGGAGACAAGAATGAACATAAAGAGTGTTTTGGAGAGTTTACTTTTTGCATGGGGCGAGCCGTTAGGCTTAAGCGAAATTTCGAAAATATTAGATATTCCGGAAAGGCGTATTTCTGCTATATTTGATGAAATGATTGAAAATTCAACCAATAACAAGGACAGTGGTTTAATAATACAAAGATTTGGCAACTCATATCAGATAACCACCAAAAAAGAAAATTATATGTATATTCAAAACCTGCTGCAGACTACGGTTAACAAAAGCTTGTCTACCGCAGCCATGGAAACCCTGTCTATAATTGCTTACAAGCAGCCGGTAACAAGAGTTGAAATAGAATTAATCCGTGGAGTTAAATGTTCAAACGTAGTTAAGGGCTTATTAGACAAACAGCTTATAAAGGAAGTGGGAAAATTGGATAAACCGGGAAGACCGACTTTATACGCTACTACTGATGAATTTTTAAGACATTTTGGCTTGAATTCCATAGATGAACTACCAAGCTTAAATATTGAATCCGAGGAGGAAAAAGCAACGTAAGACGTTGCTTTTATTTTATACAATGGGAATATGGATATTTTTAATCATAGTCGGGGGACTGTTTTTTATTTATTTCAATCTCAGGATAGTATGTAAGGCAAATTTAACATACTCTTATTTGAGATTATATATAAATTTAAGTATTTTAAAAAAAATATATACTTTGGATAAGAAGTTTTATTACTTTGATTTTATTAGCAAATCCACAAAACGATATGAAGATATCAAAACAAAAAAATATTTTCCTTATTTAAAGAAATTAGCTAAGGTCAGAAGGCTTTTTATAATTAAAAATATACTTCTTTATCCCGAATGCTTCGACAATCTATCATCCTTCGCTATTGAATTTACTATAGTAAATAATGTAATTAAACGACCCCTGCTTAGGATATAAACTTATTTAAGAGGTGTGAAGTTTGAAACTACCTAAAGTAGGTAGTAGCTTATACCATATTTTTTATTTCAAAGAATTACATAAATGTGCATAATATAGGCGGAATAAAATAGTTCAAATAAAAGATGTATAATACATATTTTATTTGAACTATTTTATAAATTTTGTTGCAAATCAAAAATAAAAATGGTCTATATATATGAAAGACATAATTATACAGCATTTGGATGTTTACGATTATCTTTCAATATTCTGGTGTAAAATATATATTATTAGTATTATTTCTTTATCTGATATTGTTCTAAAATAAGTTTAAATTATATGAAACTTTTTATACAAATATATCGTTATATATATAAACTGCCTTTTTCTACTAAAAACAATGGAGTATAATTCTTCTGCCGAATCCTTTATTGTTAAAAGCATCGGGTATTTTGAAGGTGATTCAGGTACATATTATAGTTACGGGATAACTGCTGCATATAACGGTGATGGTTATGATACTTATTATACATTCAAAAGTCCTAGTCAAAACAATTAATTATTAAATAGTGTTTTTAAATATTAAAGGAGGCGAATTATATGCAAATTAAAACATGGATAAAGCATACATTAATCTATACACTTGTTCTGACGTTTGGTTTAATATTAGGATTTTCAGGTCATGTATCAGCAAATTCATATCTTAACCAAAGTTTTATGCCAGCACCGGAGTATCCTAAGAACGAGTATGGAGAAACATATGGATCTGCGCTAAAAGCAACTTCACCAGCTAATGAGCCGGATCTTATTAAGGCGATTGGTGAAGATGGAACTATTGGGTATGTGAGAAATTCAGATCTTGTCGGGAAACAGCCCAAAACTCCAGAAGAAGCTATAAAAATGAATACAGAGGCTTGTGAAAAAGAGATTAATCTTTATGCTTCGGACGGTAAGACAGTCATAGGTAAATTTAAAATTATAAAAGGGATATTAGAAGAAAAGAAATAAATATCAATAAAACGGAGAATGTCGTTTTGGACGTATTTAAGAATCCTGTATATTACGAAATTATAACTACCAACGAATAAAAATATCAATGTTTAGGTTTTTATTCTTGGTAGTTTTTAATTAAATAATTAAATAATATATCAAAAAATGGTATTTTATATGATATGATATCTATAAAACTGATAAATTAGATATGGAATGATATAATATAAAAATATATTTTAAAAATGTGCCCATGTATATGATTAAGTAAGGCACTATTGAAATGCATATGATAAATGGGGGAATAACTATGACTATTGCAATTATAACATCTATTAAAGATGAGAATGAAAGAAGGTTTATTGAAGAATTGTATGTAAAACATAATAAGGTTATGTGGAAATATGCAATGAGTTTAACAAAAAATAAAGATGAAGCCGATGAACTAATCCAAATTTCTTTTGAAAAGATAATACGATGCATTGATGCTGTTAAAAAAATAAATTGTTGCAAAATGGATTCTTATATGGTCTCCATAGTTAGGAACTCTTATTATACACTTTTGGTAAAAAAATATAAAGAAAAAGAAAATATAAAAGATATAGATAGTGCCGAGTTAGCTGATTTAGAGTCACATGATGATTATGAAAGTGTGTTAGAAAAAAATAGTACCTCTGATATTATATCTGCGTTAGAAAATATGCCTGATAAATATAAGACGGTTCTGAAATTAAAGTATGTTCATGAATTTGATGATGAACAAATAGCTAAAACTATAGGTGTGCAAACAAACAGTGTTAGGATGTACAAAACAAGAGCATTAAGGATGCTTGCAGTTAGGCTGAAGGGAAGTGAATGTAATGAAAAATAACTTTAATGATGAATACGGAGAAATATTACTTAGAAAGGCTGCAATACTTTTATCTGAAGAAGATAAAAAAATATATGAAAAATTTCAAAATGATGAAACTATAGTTAATCCGAATCAGGAAGAATTAGATATAAAAATACTAGGAATGATAAAAGACTATGAGAAAAAAGAGAAAAGAAAGAAAAATTTTATACTATTAAAAAAAGTCTCCTTAAAAGTCGCGGTTTTTATTGGGGTGCTTGCGATAGGTTTCGCAATAACATTTACCACAGTAGAGGCATTTAAAGTAACTGTTCTAAATTTTATTTTTGAGCAAAAAGAAAAGTTTACTTTAATATCATTATCGGATAATAGTAACGGTGATATTCAAACAAAATTGGATACAAAATACTATCCTCATTATTTACCGGAAGGTTATGAGATTAAAAATACATTTATTACTGATGTCAGGGTTGAAATATTATATGCAAATAAAAATAATGAAATATTTAGTTATAGTTATTTTGGAACTGATGCAGAAACAGGAATAGATACAGAAAACAGAACCATAACGAATGTTGGTATCAATGGATTTGAGGGAAATATATTTAGCAAAGATGGACATAGGATTTTAGTTTTTAATTCAGATGAATATATTTTCGTAGTGGATGGATATATGACGCAGGCAGAAATTATTAAAGTTGCGGAAAGTATAAAAAAATAGTTCATATAAAAATAAAAGCTAGATAAATATACGGCTTTTATTTTTTGAGAATTTTTCAAATATTGTTGCAAATAAAAAAAAAGAATAGTCTATATGTATGAAGTATAAATATAAATAGTAAGATTATTGCGAAATATTCCATTTATTCGGAGGTGATTTTATTGCTTATAGATTAAAGATTAGTAATTATTTAGTATTATTAGGTCGTATATAAAATCTGGAAACAATAAGGAGCTAATTATGAAAAATATGTTAAAAATCATCTTAGTTTTTATCTTAATTTTTGCATTATCTATGAATGCATTTGCGTCAACTGTTGGAATTCAATGGGATTATTTAGTTAAAGTAATATCTGAGTTAAGTATAAGTGATTCAGGTACTGCATATGGATCAGGAACAGCATCCACTAGTAATTTGGGTTATGTTGTATCAGTACAGGTAAATTTACAACAGTTAAAATCCAGTGGTTGGACTACTATAAAAACTTGGAACTGTTCTGACTCAGGAGGATGCAGTGTTGGAGGTTATTATGCCGTTATTTCTGGATATGACTACAGGACTGAGGTGATTGCAACAGTTTACGACGAGGATTATAATAAGCTAGAAGAAAGTAAAGTATATTCGAGCGTAAAACATTATTAAATAAAAGTAATTCACTTTGCATACTATATCGATGTTAATAAATATACTATCATCAAAAATCAACGTTATGTAGAGTGGGATAATTAATATAACCTTTTTATTTCATGTCCATATATTGATTGTTAATAAATTGCCACTGGATATTTATTTTACTCAAAAAAGTGTATAGAAAATTAATTAAGCATCTAATTAGGATTGAATTCTGTATTGAACAGAACTCAATCTTTTTATTTTTTTAATATTATAGTATATTCTTGCAAATACTTTAAATATAGCTTTTTATTTATATTTCTTCTGAATTCAGGGCATACTTATTACGTAAAAACAACTTAGAAAGGGGATACCATGAGTAACGATATTGAAAGTATTATAAAAACAACCTTGGATAATATCAATAATCTGACCGAAAATGAAAAGCTTATAAGCAGCAGGATTACATATGACAATACAAATTATCTTGCTATTTCCAAACTCAATATGAATTTTGTAATAGGAGGAAGTGACATAGACAAGAAATTCAGAAGTGTTGATCTTAAACCCTTTGCAGGAGCTGCCTACGTTAATTTACAGTTGAATCCGCAAATTCTGATTTATGAAACAAATAATAAAGATGTGAGGACGATAAATATTAACAATGAAACAACTGCAGGTGATATTACATCATCAATATTGAATATAATGACATTCATAAAGGAAATAAGGGAGAAAAGAGATTGTGATTTATAAGAAATTTAAAATTTTATTGCACTTACAGTATAAGCGACCGATGCCAAAACGGAAGATTTGGACCGTTTGCTTAATAACGTCATGCTTTTTATTATATAGCAGCTTCCTTCATAAGGCAGAGGCAATCCCTGATATTTACGCTCAGTCATACATAGTGGTGGACGCAAAATCAGGGCGAATTATCGGTTCAAAAAACCCTGACACAAAATTACCCATAGCAAGTACAACAAAAATAATGACGGCTATTTTAGCTATTGAAAGCATCGAGGATTACGATAAAAAAATTGAAGTTCCGGCTTCTTGTGTTGGGATAGAAGGTTCAAGTATATACTTAAAACCAAAGCAAAAAGTATCTATCAGAGATTTACTGTATGGCACGATGCTTCGTTCAGGCAACGATGCCGCACAGACCTTGGCAGAATTTGCGGGAAGAAATAATGACGGTGGGTTTATTGAAATGATGAACTCAAGAGCAAAGGAACTGGGGGCATTCAACAGTAATTTTGTTAATCCCCACGGGCTGAACAGCGACAATCACTATTCAACCGCATATGATTTAGCGTTAATCAGCAGCCATGCAATGAAAAATGACCTGTTCAAAGAAATTACTTCTGCGGAAAAATATAAGGCAGACAGCTTAAATACTTATCTTTATAACAAAAATAAAGTAGTTTATGAATATGAATACGGAACGGGAATTAAAATAGGTTATACAAAAGCAGCGGGGCGATGCCTGGTTGCATCTGCTGAAAAGGACGGTACTGAGATTATTGTGGTTGTGCTTAACGACAACAATTGGTTCCAGGACAGCTATAAAATATTTGACTGGGCATTTGAAAATTATAAAAGCTATCAAATAGTTGAACAAGGACAATTTGCCGGCAGAGCTGCAGACGGAACACCTGTTTTCATCGACCGGAGCTTCAGTTATATATTGGCAGATGAAGAAAAAGATAAATTAAGATTTGAAAGTGAAATTACTGTTCCGCACATTATAAATAATCGAAGAACAAACATATGCGGTACATTTAGAGTTTATATCGGAGATGAGATAATTCATACAGGAAGCTTAGTAAGTGATTACTAAGCTTTTTTTATTTGCTGTTAATAAAAATATATAATATAATATATAAAAAATATGCAATTAACAGGAGTTTAATTTGGAAAGATTACAAAAATATATTGCAAGCTGCGGCATTACCTCAAGACGCAAGGCTGAGGAATTAATTATAAACGGTCATGTTAAAGTAAACGGCATAACAATAAACGAGCTTGGTACGAAAATCGATCCCGGTAAGGATATTGTCACCGTTAGCGGCAAACGAATTACCGAAAAAAATGATTTCGTCTATATTAAGCTTAACAAACCAACAGGTTATGTAACGACTGTTAAGGATCAATTTGGACGCAAGACTGTCTTGGATTTAATCGATATAAAAGAAAGGATTTACCCTATAGGACGCCTTGATTTCAACACTTCAGGACTTTTATTATTAACTGACGACGGAGAGCTTGCAAACAAGCTTATGCATCCCAAGTACCACATTTATAAAACTTATTCAGCAACCGTCAAGGGACAGGTTGGCGAAGGAAGCTTACAAAAGCTCAGAACAGGTGTACATATAGAGGATTATACAACATCTCCGGCTAAGGTTAAATTAATTGAGTTTAAAAATAATAAATCTGTTGTTCTTATTAGCATCTATGAAGGGAGAAACAGACAGGTCAGGAAGATGATGGATGCAGTGGGTCATCCTGTTTTGTCCTTAAACAGAATATCATTTGGTGAAATTGATTTATCAAATTTGAAGACGGGAGAATGGGCATATTTAAGTAATGACGAAATTAATTTTCTTAAAAAGGAGAAATAAAATTGATAGATGATAAATATGGAAAAATAGTTTGTTTTATTCATAATTTAATTAAAATGAGCTACATGGGTAAGGACAATTTAAATTTAGTCGATGCAACCTGCGGTAACGGATTTGATACATTGTTTTTATGCAATGTTGCAGGAAAAACAGGTCACGTTACCGGCTTCGATGTACAGAGTGAGGCAATCGAGCGAACAAATGATTTGTTAAAAGGAAGCTTAGATTACATCAATTACAGGCTGATTAACGACTCCCATGAATTTATAAGCAAATATATTTCTTCCCTTGATGTATGTATATTTAATTTAGGTTATCTGCCTCAATTTGATAAAAAGATAAAAACTGATGGAGATACGACTGTTGCAGCAATTAACAGCTTGATCCCGTTATTAAATAAAAACGGAAGGATATATATAACCGCATATATTACTCACGACACGGGAGAAGAATATACAAAAATCTCTGAATTTTTAGCTTCTCTAAACAACTCTGAATACAACGTACTCCACATCCGCTTAATTAATAAATCAAACAATCCTCCCGAAATATTTATTGTAGAAAAAAATGCATGATAGGTTTAAAAACTGTCCTGCATTTTTATTGTTTTACATACGGTTTTTATAAAAGTAATACGTTTTCTTTAGTTGTTTTTGCATACAATGAATCGATTCTTGCAAATGTATGATTTGTTGAAATATTTCTTGCAAAGCTTTTTTTTTGTGGTATTATTATGGTAGGGAGTGAAATAGGAGGATGTTATATGTCTAATAAAAACGATAATAAAGTGCTTCTGCAAAATAAGGACTGGTGCAAGGGCTGTGGAGTATGTGTAGGATTTTGCCCTACAAAGACATTAATTATTGAAAATGATAAATGCATAATTGCCTACCCGGAAAAATGTATTTTTTGCGGTCAATGCGAGCTAAGATGCCCGGATAACGCTATTTGGATCACAGCAGGAGGGAAAGAAAATGAGCAATAATACTTATAAGTTAATTCAAGGAAATGAAGCATGTGTTGAGGGCGCATTAGCGGCCGGTATGAGATTTTATGCCGGATACCCTATTACACCGTCGACTGAAATAGCTGAAATATCCGCTCAAAAATTACCTGTAGTAGATGGCAAATTCATACAAATGGAAGATGAAATAGCAAGTATAGCAGCAATTATCGGAGGTTCCCTTGCCGGTTTAAAATCAATGACTGCAACAAGCGGACCTGGATTTTCGTTAATGCAGGAAAATATCGGATATGCGGCAATAGCTGAAATACCCTGCGTTATTGTAAACGTCCAAAGAGGCGGACCCTCTACAGGTATGCCTACTTCGCCGGCACAGGGTGATGTTATGCAGGCAAAGTGGGGAACTCACGGAGACCATCCTGCAGTTGCATTAACTCCAAACTCAGTGCAGGAAACTTACGAATATACGATAAAAGCATTTAATATAGCAGAAAAATACAGAACACCGGTTATCCTGTTAATGGATGAAACCGTAGGTCATATGAGAGAAAAATTACAATTTAATGATTCGTCAGAAATTGAAATAATAGACAGAAAAAAACCTACTTGCAGTCCCGAAGAATATATGGCATATAAACCTGATGAGGACATGATACCTAAGATGGCATCCTTCGGAGAAGGCTACCGTTACCACGTAACCGGATTAACTCACGGAGAAGACGGTTTTCCGACTAACAACAATGAAATTTCAGGTAAGCTTATACAAAGAATAACAGATAAGATAGAAAAAAATATAGACGATATGTCTTATTATGATGAATATAAAATGGAAGATGCCGAAATAGCAATTGTTGCTTATGGCGGCGTATCAAGATCTGCAAAAAGTGCAGTGGACGAAATACGGAAAAAAGGTATTAAAATAGGATTGTTCAGACCTATAACCATCTGGCCGTTCTTAGAAAAACAGATTAAAAGTGTTTCGGAAAAGGTAGACAAAATATATGTTGCTGAAATGAATTTAGGCCAATACAGCTTAGAAGTTGAAAGAGTTGCATGCAAGAGTTGTACAGTTAATAAAATTAATAAGGTAAACGGAGAATTAATCACTCCGCAGGAAATTATTGATGCCGTAACAGGAGGTAGAGAATAATGAATTGCAGCGACATTACTAAAAAATATTATAGGGTACAAAAATTAACTCATATATGGTGCCCCGGATGCGGTCACGGAACATTGATGAATACTGTAATCAGAGCTATAGATAAATTAGGACTGAATAAAGATGACGTCGTTGTAGTTTCGGGTATAGGCTGCTCTTCAAGAGCACCGGGATACATGGATTTTAATACTCTGCATACAACACACGGTCGTGCTCTTGCCTTTGCTACCGGAATTAAGATGGCAAATCCCAAGCTTCACGTTATTGTAATTATGGGAGACGGAGACAGCTCTGCAATAGGCGGTAATCACTTAATTCATGCGGCCAGAAGGAATATAGATATTACTACCATCGTATTTAATAACAATATATATGGTATGACGGGAGGACAATATTCTCCGACAACACCAACAGCTGATTTTGCCACTACCGCCCCATTCGGAAATATTGATGTTCCGTTTGATTTATGTAAATTGGCACAGGGAGCGGGAGCAACATTTGTCGGAAGGGCAACTGCTTATCATGCACCATTAATGCAAAAACTTATTGAAAAAGGATTACAGAATAAAGGCTTCTCTTTTATAGAGGGATTGAGCCTATGTCCGACGTATTACGGCAGAAAGAACAAAAAAGGTAATGCCTTTAATATGCACAGCTACTTTAAAGATAATTGTGTGGATTTAAAGGTAGTCCAAAAAAATCCTGAAAAAGGCGAAAACAAAATTTTAATCGGCGAATTTTTCAATGGACCAAAGCCTGAATACACTGAAAGCTATCAGGTAATTGTTGATAAATTCAAAGAGTTAAGGAGGGATTAGTTTGTTTGATAAAATAGAAATTAGATTAAGTGGTTCCGGAGGTCAGGGAATTATACTTGCAGCCATCATATTGGCTGATGCTGCAATAGAACAAGGAATTAATGCCATTCAAACTCAATCCTACGGACCTGAGGCTCGTGGAGGAGCCAGCAAGGCTGAAGTTATAATCAATAAAAATGAAATAAATTTTCCGAAGGTGGTTACACCAAACATTTTATTATGCTTAACCCAAAGTTCCTATGATAAATATGTTGCATCTTTAGATAAAAATGGTATACTTATAGTCGATGAATGTGTTAATATTAATATGGATGCAGATTATAAAATTTATAAGCTGCCTATATTAGAAACCGCTCAAAGCAAGTTAGGAACAAGCATGGTTGCCAACATAATTTCCGTTGGGGCATTATATGCAATCATAGGGCAGGATGTTATCAGTAAGGATGTAATGATTAGTTCAATTACACACAGAGTTCCTCCTGTCACTGTTAATAAAAACTTAGATGCTTTTGAAGAAGGTATTAAATTAATAAAAGGATGATTTTATGAGCAACAGCAATGATTTAATCAGCTTAATAAACAGCAACTACTATAAATTCAGCAAAGGACAAAAGCAAATAGCTCAATTTATAATTGACCACTATGATAAAGCAGCATTTATGACTGCAGCTAAAATAGGGGAAACCGTTGATGTCAGTGAATCAACAGTAGTGCGATTTGCAAGTACCATTGGATATTCGGGTTTCCCTGAATTACAAAAAGCTCTTCAGGTATTGATTAAAAATAAGCTGACAACAGTTCAAAGAATAAGCTTAGATAGCGATATTGTCAATGATAAAGACAAGCTTCATAAAAGGATAATTAAAAATGAAATGAATACCTTGCGAAGCCTGTATGAAACGATTGACACCAAGGAGCTTGATAAGGCAACAGATTTAATTATGAACGCAGATAAGGTATACATACTTGGACTGAGAACTTCATCCACATTGTCTAATTATCTTGGGTTTTATCTCGATGTAATACTTGATAATGTTAAAGTTTTAAATAACAGTGGTGTAAACTCCCTTTATGAGGAAATTATCCGTATTAAAGAAACAGATGTACTGATTGTTATAAGCTATCCAAGATATTCAAAAACAACTATTGAAGCAACTAAGTTCATCAAGGGGAGAAATGCTAAAATTGTTGCAATCACAGATACAGAATCTTCACCAATTCACAATCTTGCAGATGTTTCACTTTTGGCAAAAAGCAATATAGTATCATTTATTGATTCACTGGTTGTACCTCTGAGCTTAATAAACAATTTGATTATAAACATAGGACTTCAGGAAAAAGACGACATAGTTGAATATTACAACAAGCTTGAACAGCTTTGGGACAACCACAGTATTTACCAAAACGAATAATTAAAATTACGGGGGATGATTTTATCCCTCTTTTCGTACGCAAAAAACTTGTTGTTATATTCTGCAATTTAATATATAATAATAAAGTGTTAATTTCAATGGCATGAGAGGAATAAAATATGATAATTGCAATAGATGGACCATCAGGAGCCGGCAAGAGTACTGTTGCAAAATTACTGAGCAATAAGCTGAACTTTGAATATATCGATACGGGAGCAATGTATCGGGCTTTAGCATATAAGGCATACATAAACAAAATTGATATACACGAAGAAAACTCTGACAAAATTAGCAAAATGCTTAATTCAACCACTGTGGATTACTATGATAACAATATTTATTTAGACGGTCAAAATGTGGAGGGCTTAATAAGAGATGAACTAATTTCTATTAATGCTTCTAAAATATCAACTTTGGCCATCGTTAGAAATAAAATGGTTGATCTTCAAAGAAAAATTGCAGAAAATAAAAATGTAATATTAGACGGAAGAGATATCGGTACTGTTGTTTTTCCAAATGCTGATTATAAATTTTTTGTTACTGCTTCCGAAGAAGTACGAGCTGTCAGAAGATATAATCAGTTAGTAGTAAGTAATAAGGACATCATCCTTGAAAATATTCTCGCAGATATAAAAAAACGTGATGAAAAAGATTCTTCAAGAAAGATTTCACCTTTAAGAATAGCTGATGATGCTATTTTAATAGATACCTCAGATATGAGTTTAGAAGAAACAGTAAATAAGTTAGTTGACATCATCGGAGGACCTAATGTTTTATAAAATAATAGTTACCATACTTAAATTTTTAGTATTTATTATTTTTGATTTAAAAGTTCATAACGCTGAAAGAATTAATGATACAAAGGACGGATTAATTGCTTGCGGTAATCATATATCAATGATTGACCCTGTCATATTAGCTGTTTCTTCGAAGCGTCAAATTCACTTTATGGGTAAAAAAGAATTATTTGAAAATAAATTTTTTGGATTCGTCTTTAAAGGTCTGGGAGCTTTTCCTGTTGACCGACAGGGAATATCCCTATCAGCAATTAAAAGTTCTCTACAAGTACTTAATCAGAAAAAAGTGCTTGGAATTTTCCCTGAAGGAACAAGGGTCCGCCAATATAATGAAGACAATGCTAAGCCTGGTATAGCTCTTATTGCAAATAAAGCGAAGGTTAATATTTTACCTTTTTATATAAAGGGTACATATAAATTCAGAGGTAAAATTGAAATATTTTTCGGCGATGAAACCAATTATTTCGAAATCTTTGACGGAAAAGCAAGTACTGAGAAGTATACTGAAATAGGCAAAGAGATATTGAGAGACATATACAAATTGGAAGATAGGTAATAATATGAAAATTTTCATTTCTAAATATAACGGTTTCTGCTCAGGTGTAAAAATAGCCGTAGATAAAGCAAATAAAACTCTTGATGCTGAAAAAAAGCTTTACAGCTATGGTGAAATAATACATAATAAAGATGTCATCGATGAATTGAGTAATAAGGGTTTAAAAGTAGTTGATAATGTACCGGATGAAAGTGACGCAAAATTATTAATCAGAGCTCACGGGGTAGGCAAGCAAATTATTGACGAATTAAATGAAAAAAATGTTGATTTTATTGACGCTACATGTGTAAAAGTCAAAAATATACATAAAATAGTTGAAGAATGTAAGAATAACGGATACAATATAATAATTACAGGTGACAAAAATCACCCGGAGGTTCTTGGAATATTAGGGTGGTGTAACAATGAAGCAACAATAATAAGTACCGTAGAGGAATTTTTAAATATTGAAATTGATTTTAATAAAAAGTATTGTCTTGTATCACAAACAACATTTAACACCGAAACATTTCAAAAGATTGTTGATTTGATAGATGAAAAGAAATATTTAAATATTGAAGTACACAACACTATATGTACAGCAACAAGAAAGAGGCAGGAAGCCACCTTGGAGTTAGCTTCAAAATGTAATGTGATGCTTATTGTAGGCAGCAGTACCAGTTCTAATACGAAAAAACTGTATGAACTGAGTAAAAAAATCTGCCCTGACACATTCTTAATTGAAAATTATAAGGAAATTCCTTATAACTATATTGATAAAAATACTATTGTGGGAGTATCCGCAGGAGCATCAGCACCTGACAGGATAATTGAGGAGGTTATTAATATGTTGGAAAACCTAAATAACAACATGAATGAACAGGTTGAAAAAAACGAACAAGAAAACGCAGGATCTATGCGTGAATTGTTTGAAAATTATGGTGGAGTATCTTATATCAGAACTGGTGAAAGAGTTAAAGGAACCGTTATATATGTAAGCCCTGAAGCCATTTCTGTAAACATCAATTATAAATCAGACGGAATTATTACGAGAGACGAATATTCCTTATCAGAGGTTGCAGACCTTACAGAAGTAGTAAAAGAAGGAGACGAAATTGAAGCTCAGGTAATGAGAGTATCAGACCAAGACGGAAATGTGGTATTAACGAGAAAACCATTGGAAGAAAGTAAGATCTGGAATGAGCTTGAAAAAATGAAAGACGAAAATACCGTAGTTGAAACAACTATAATTGAAGCTTCACAATACGGTATTTACGGAAAAGTAAAGGGAATTAAAGGATTTATTCCAAGAAATCAAATTTCTATAAAAAGAAATGTTGATACATCAGAATACGTTGGTAAGATATTAAAAGTAAATGTTTTGGAAACTAAAAACAACAAGGGAAGAAGACAATTAGTTTTAACATCAAGAGCTGTTGAAAAAATAGAAAAAGAAATAAAAGATAAAGAAGCCTGGGAAAACATCAAAGAAGGCGAAATATATGAGGGCGTAGTTAAAAACATCCAGGATTACGGTGCATTTGTTGAAATTGACGGTATAGATGGATTGCTGCACATTAATGAAATTGCATGGACAAGAATTAAACATCCTTCTGAAGTTCTTAAGACAGGTGACAAAATAAGTGTAAAGGTGAAAAATGTAGATAAAGAAAACAGAAAACTTTCACTCAGCTACAAAGCAACTATAAAAAGTCCTTGGTCATTATTCTTAGATAAGCATCAAAAAGGTGATATTGTGACAGGCAAGGTTTCAAGAATCGTTGATTTTGGAGCATTTGTTGATATAGACGGAATAGAATGCCTTCTTCATATTAAAGATCTTGACTGGGCAAGAACTGAAAAGGTAACAGATGTATTGCAGGAAGGTCAGGAAGTAACTGCTAAAATCTTAAACATTACGAGAAAAGACAGAAAAGTGAGCTTAGGATTAAAACAATTAACTGAACATCCATTTGATGTATATACTAAAAGCATAAAAAAAGATGATATTATACCTGTTGAGGTTACTCGTATTTTATTAGATGGAGTGCATGTGAGTGTTAATGGAAACATAGACAGCTTTATTCCTATAGCAAGAGTATCAACAGAAAAATTAAGAACACCTGCGCAAGTAGTTAAGGTTGGCGAAGTGAAGGATGCTAAGGTTCTTGGAATTGACAGTAAAGGCAAAAATCTAAGCTTAACATTTGTATTGGAAGATAAAGGCGATGACGCTTTAAACAATGATAATGTTACAGCCTATACGCCGGAAGAATCAAACTTTACTATAGGTGAATCTATAGGCGACGCTCTTGAAGATTTACTTAATAATAATTGATTTGCTATAGATAAGCGATTGATAAGCAATTGATAGGCGGTTGATTAAATCGCAAATCAATTGCTTTTTCTCTATGTTTTTCCATTGTTAATCTATTGCATGTCAACCGCAAATCAATTGTATATCAGAATTTACAAAGTAAATTCGTACTAAGGAGGGTAAAATGTTAAAAGAATTTTTAACGGATATATGCCAAACACAATTTGTTTCCGGTTTTGAGCATATTAATGGCGATAAATTAATTAAATATTTTGAACCATATACGGATACATATGAAAAGGACAAGGTTGGAAGTTATATATTTAAAGCTGGAGGAACAAACAATGCAAAAATAATGCTTTCAGCTCACATAGATGAAATCGGCTTGATGATAACTAAAGTATTGGATGACGGTTTTTTAAGCTTCACTCAGGTTGGAGGAATAAATCCTGCGTCACTGATTGCTCAGGATGTAATCATTTACGGCAGAGAAAATGTGTTTGGAGTGATAGGAATCAAACCTCCGCACGTAACACTTGCGGAAGACAGAGACAAAACAGTACCATTAGATGAACTATACATAGACACGGGATATCCGAAAGAAATACTTGAAAAATTAGTGACAGTAGGAGATGTTGCAACCGTAAAAAGAGAATTGGTATCATTACAGGACGACGTAGTAGCAGCAAAGGCTCTTGACGATAGGGCTTGCGTAGCAGTTATGCTGGAAACAGCAAAAGAGTTAAAAAAAATATCACATAAAAGCAATATTTATTATACCTGCTCGGCTCAGGAAGAAACCGGATACAGAGGAGCGATTACCGCAAGCTATAAAATAAATCCTGATATAGCTATTGCGTTAGATGTAACTTTCGGAAAAGCACCTGAGATGGGTTCGGAAGTGCCTCAGTTAGGAAAGGGACCCGCTGTTTGCTTAGGGGGAAGGTTTAACCCGAAGCTTACAAAGAAATTTATTGATACTTGCAACAATTATAACTATCCTTTCCAATATGAAGTGGCACCTGCCGCAACAGGAACGGATACTGAGGGTATACAGATAAACAGAGAAGGTGTTCCATGTATTTTATTATCGATACCTCTGAGATATATGCATACATCCGTGGAAACAATAAGCTTAAAGGACGTAGAAATTACAGGCAGGGCAATAGCCCGGTTCATCAATGAGCTTGATAATTCTGATTTGGAGGAAATATTATGTTTTTAAAAGAATTAACTGAACTTTCCGGCGTATCAGGAAATGAATATGAGGTAAGAAATTATATAAAAAATAAATTGAAAGAAATAGGTTGCGAGTTTTATGTTGATAAGCTTGGCAATGTTATAGCACACAATAAAGGTAAAAAAAATAAAAAAATAATGGTTGCCGCACATATGGATGAGGTTGGCTTAATCGTATCACACATAGATTCAGATGGCTTTATTAAATTCCAGGCAGTGGGAGGCATAGATCAAAGAGTATTAAATTCGAAGGTTGTAACTATCGGTGAAAATAAAATTAACGGAGTCATCGGTTCAAAAGCCGTTCATTTAATGAAGGGGGAAGAAAGAGAAAAATCGATTCCCATTGATAAGCTATATATAGACATAGGTACAGATTCGAAATCAGAAACCGAAAAGCTTGTTAACATAGGCGATTATGTAACATTTAAAAGTGATTATGTGGAATTCGGAGAAGATTTAATAAAAGCAAAAGCATTGGATGATCGTGCCGGCTGCAGCGCTTTGTTAGAACTTCTAAGTATGAAGCTGGATGCAGATTTTTACGGAGTTTTTACAGTTATGGAAGAAGTCGGCTGCAGAGGAGCTCAGACAGCAGCATACAGCTTAGACCCTGATTTTAGCATAGTGTTGGAAGGTACTGTTTCTGCGGATATGCCGGAAATAAAAGACCATTCAAAAGTAACTTCAATAGGCAAAGGAGCAGCGATTTCCCTTATGGACAGTTCCACGCTTTATGATATAAATGAAGTCAGAAAAGTTGAAAGAATTGCAGTAGAAAATAATATACCATATCAGTTGAGAAAATCATCGGCAGGCGGCAATGATGCAGGGCCGATTCATAAGACAAAGGATGGTTCCAAGGTCGTAGCTATATCCGTTCCGTGCAGATATATTCACTCATCGGTAAATGTTGCCAGCATAAATGATTATAACAGCGTTGTACAACTAGCCAAATTAGTTATATTAGATAATCAGAAAGGGGAATAAAATGAATTATAACAGTGAATTAATGAGAAAATTATCGGATTGTTTTTCTCCGTCAGGTAGAGAAAACAATATAAGAGAATTAATTATAAATGAAATAAAGGGATATGCAGATGAAATAAACGTAGATGCCTTAGGTAATTTAATAGTAAGAAAAAAGGGTAACGGTAAAAAAATATTATTTTCGGCTCATATGGATCAAATAGGCCTGATTATAACTCACGTTGATGAAAAAGGATTCCTTAGATTCTCAAACGTAGGGGGAATCAGTGCAAAGGAAATATTAGGACTCAGAATGATATTTGACAATGGTTTGGAGGGTGTAGTATGCTCCGAAGAAATTAAGGATAAAGAGAAAATAACAATGAACAAGCTTTTCCTTGATGTCGCTTCGACCTCCAAGGATTTCGTGAAAAATAACTTTAAGACCGGTGATATGTGCGTATTTAAATCAGAGTATTATGAAACAGATGACTGTGTAATTTGCAGAGCAGCAGATGACAGAATCGGATGTTACATACTGATAGAGGCTTTAAAAAACCATCCTTCAACAGATAATGATGTTTATTATGTATTTTCGGTACAGGAAGAAGTGGGATGCAGGGGTGCAAAAACAGCTGCTTATCAGATTAACCCGGATTTGGCAATAGCGGTAGACGTAACAGATACCGGAGACACTGATAATGGCACAAAAATGGATGTTAAGCTTGGAGAAGGTGCTGCAATCAAAATAATGGATAAGTACATCATAACTCATCCTGAGATTAAAAACCTATTGACCGATTTAGCCATAGAAAAAAATATTAAATATCAATATGAAGTTCTTGAACATGGCGGTACTGATGCAGGACCGATTCATTTATCAAGAGAAGGTGTTCCAAGCGGAGCTATTTCCATACCTACAAGAAACATACACACCTCGGGTGAAATTTTCAGCAAATCAGACGTTTTGGAATGCATTAAATTAGTTATAGAAGTAATTAAAAAATAAGAAATAATTTATGTGCCGGTGATTACCATTCTCACCGGCACTTTATCTATGCAATTTATCAAATAAGATGATTCTTAAGTATCTCTTTCAGGATACGGTTATAATTTTTCTTTACCAGGAATTTCTTGTTGTTTCTAAAATTATGTGATAACATAAAATTGAACGAAAATTTTAACATAAATCTTATGGAAGAAAGTGAAAAAATGAAAATAATTGATTTAACGCATACAATTTCGGCTGATATGCCTGTTTATCCGGGAACCGAAAGGCCTAAACTGAAAGCCGCAAATACGTATGAAAATGATGGCTTCAAGGAAACCTTATTAACAATGTTTTCTCATACGGGAACACACATGGATCCTCCGGCTCATTTATTTGCACACCGAACAACCTTAGATTCATTCCCCGTGGAACATTTTGTCGGACAAGGATTGGTTATTGATTGCAGCGACTTGACAGAAGGACAGCAAATTACCTTTAAATACATAGAAAATGTCAGATCCAAAGCCGATAAAGCAGATTTCATTTTATTTTATACCGGTTGGGATAAGTATTGGGGTACAAATAAATATTTTGGAAAATATCCTTATATCACTTATGATGTTGCAGACTATTTAATCAAAAGCAATAAAAAGGGTGTAGGTCTGGATGTAATCGGTATCGATCCTATTTCAGATGTAAATTTATCGATACATAAAAAACTATTTGCTGAAAATGACATAGTAGTTATTGAAAACTTAACAAATTTAGAAAAAATAGGTCAGGAGCCGTTTACATTTTGTGCCCTTCCTTTAAAATTCGAAAATTCTGACGGCGCACCAATTAGGGCAATTGCTATGCTAAACTAAATATATAACTAAAATCAAATTATGGAGGTGAAAATGAAAAGCAAAATCGAATACATAATAAAAAAATATGTTGAGCAATATCCGAAAATTAAAAATGTACAGACCAAGTGGTATGAACCATTAATTTTTTATGCGGATGCAAATGATGAAATGTTTAATATTCTTAAGGAAGCGGTCAGTCAAACCCATGCTCTTCCAAAAGATTTAATGCCGGGTGCTCAGACAGTTGTAGCGTATTTTTTGCCTTTCGACAGGTCGATAGTAAACAGCAATATCGAAGGAAGAGAATGTTCAAAAATTTGGGCTGTAGCGTACATAGAAACAAATCAATTGATTTTAGATTTAAACACTCATGTTAAAAATGAATTGAAAAAAACAGGGCATAAATCAAATATTATACCGGCAACTCATAATTTTAATGAAGAAAAGCTAATAAGCGACTGGTCCCACAGGCATGTTGCATATGTTGCAGGTATGGGGACTTTTGGAATAAACAACATGCTGATTACGGACAAGGGCTGCTGCGGCAGAATAGGAACCTTCATTACAGATTTGAAAATAGAGCCTACCGAGAGAAAAAACAGCGAGAATTGCCTGTACAAGCATAGCAATATATGTAAAAAGTGTGTAAGCAAGTGTGTGAATGATGCGTTGACAGATGAAGGCTTTGACAGGTTTAAATGCTATGAAATGTGCCTGTACAACGATAATTTTCACGCTGACATAGATGGTGTAGCGGACGTATGCGGCAAATGCCTTGTTAACGTTCCATGCTCCACGAAAAATCCAATTATTAGTTGATTTAATTAACGGTTACGAGGATGACAGTAGGGATGTACCTTACTGTCATATTTATATTTCATTAAATATTTTTTATTTTTGTAACGAAATAATTTTTAAAAGTACTTATTAATAGGAGGTGGTTGAGTGCAGAATATGGATGAACTTTATAATGAATATTTTCAAACGGTTTTCAAGTATTTATTCTGCTTGACTCATGATGTTGATTTATCTGAAGAATTGACACAAGAAACCTTCTGCCAGGCAATAAAAACATATGACAAATTCAGAGGTGATTGCAAAATATCTGTCTGGCTTTGCCAGATTTCAAAGCATCTGTGGTATAAAGAATTAAATAAAAGAAAAAAAAATATTTCTTGCCCTATTGACGAGATATCCGACAGTCTTGAATCAAAAGAGCATGTTGAAAGCTTAATACTGATTAATGAGTCAAAGGTTGAATTGTTTCAGAAATTACAGAGCTTGGATGAAAAAACGAGAGAAGTGATGTATCTGCGACTTACGGGAGAATTGAGCTTTAAGGAAATCGGAGAAATATTAAATAAAAATGAAACTTGGGCTCGTGTTACTTTTTATCGTGCAAAACAAAAATTAGCTAAGGAGGGATTGGATTGAAAGGAGAAATATCATGCAACATTGTTCAGGATTTACTGCCTAACTATATCGAAAAGCTGACCAGCAATGAATCAAATCAAGAAATAGAGCATCATATGTCTGCCTGTGAAGATTGCAAAAAAACGTACGAACAGATGAATTCAGAAATTAGAAGCACTGTAAAGGTACCGGTTAAGGAGCTGAAATTTCTTAAAAAAGTTAGAATAACAAGAAAATTAGCCGCACTATTTACAATTATATTGGCACTTATCTTGTCGTACATGCTATATGAAACTGAATTTAAGTACACAAATGATAAAA
Source organism: Sedimentibacter hydroxybenzoicus DSM 7310 (assembly GCF_013403245.1). Lineage (GTDB taxonomy): Bacteria > Bacillota > Clostridia > Tissierellales > Sedimentibacteraceae > Sedimentibacter > Sedimentibacter hydroxybenzoicus. Next base: position 94,021 of record NZ_JACBNQ010000003.1, read on the forward strand.
ATGTTCTTGCGGCAGGAATAACAGATTTTCTGCCTAAATATTCAATAAAGCCTTATATGCTTGAGATAAAAGAAATAGATAATATACTTATAGCTTCATTTAAAGATCAAACAAGAACAAATGTAAACGGTGAGGCCATCTTTACTAAAGGATTCAATCGAAAATACAGGATAATAAGTACTGTAATTACTGAAGATTTCAAAGTTCAGGAAAATACAGGAAACTCAATAATCTCTGACATTGTAAAAGAGAACCTCAACATGATTTATATGTCTATGTGGGTTGTTATAGAGTTAGGCATCATATTAATGATATTCTTTTTAACTTCTTGCTGATTTTAATATTGTATACTACTATGGGAAAGAAATAGAAAATATCACGAAAATATTTCAGAGTATTTTAGGTTTTTGTAATTTCCAAATAACTTCCTGTAAATTTTTTCAAATTGATATTTTTTATTTTATAATATCGTGATACAATAGAGTGACGGGCAGTGCCCTTATTGAATCTACTAATTACGAGGAGACCAACCATGTTCAGAGAAATGAGAAGAATAAAACAATTATTATCCAATGAAGAAACGATAGAAATTTTAAACTCATGCACATCCGGAGTTTTGGGAGTTGCCGGTGATGATGATTATCCTTATACTGTTCCGGTAAGCTATACTTATGATGACGGCAAGCTGTACATACACAGTGCAAAGCAAGGACATAAAATTGACGGCATAAATAAAAATGATAAAGTAACATTTTGTGTAATAGACAGAGATGATGTTATACAAAAAACATTTACCACTCACTTTAGAAGTGTATCCATTTTTGGAAGAGCAAGAATTCTTACGGATGAAGCCGAAAGACTACAAGCCCTTCGCAGCTTAGTTGAAAAGTATTCGCCTGACTTTATCGAAGAAGGGGAAGAAGAAATTAAAAAAACATGGGATAGGGTGTGCCTAATTGAAATCAAAATCGAGCATATGACGGGCAAGGCAGCAATTGAGATTATAAAGTCATCAAATTAACTATAAATTTGATTTAAATCATATTAATTTCATTTATATATTTGTATAATTAAACCATAATAATTAAATAAAATAAATGGAGGTATATGATGAATAGATTTAACAGTACACTAAAAATAGGTGAAATAGTTAATGCATTTCCAAAGGCAGCAGATATATTTAAAGAATACAGAGTAGATTTTTGCTGCGGAGGAAACAGACCTCTGAGTGAAGCCATAAATGAACAGAATATTAATGAATCAGAATTGCTGTATAAAATTAATTCTGAGTATGAAATCTACGAAGCAAATGCAAAGGATAAAAACTGGGCAGAAGCTTCAACGAGTGAAATAATAGAACAGATTTTAAACAAGCATCATGCTTATTTGTGGTCAGAACTACCTAAAATAAGTAAGCTTTCAACTACAATTTTAAGAGTTCACGGTCCTCATTATTCTGAGCTTTCAAAAGTCCATAAATTGTTTAGCACATTAAAGATGGAATTGGAGGAGCATTTAAACAAGGAAGAAACTATACAATACCCTGCTATTAAAGAGTACGAAAGAACAAATTCACAAAGTGACCTGAAAAAAGCGGTTGATATTATTGACGACCTTGAATCGGAGCATACTAACGCAGGTGATATTTTAAAAGAGCTAAGGAAAATCACCAATGATTTCACAATGCCTGAGGGTGGCTGTGAAACATTTGATTTAACCTATCAAAAGTTTCATGATTTAGAATCTGACGTATTCCAGCACATTCATTTAGAAAACAATATATTATTTCCAAGATTAAGGAACTTGCTTAATAAATAATTAATCGCATGATAGGATAATTCGAAGCTTATCCTATCATTTTAGTGTAAGCGGAGACACCAAATTAAAAATTTGGGTTGCCTGCTTAACGGTATGATTGTCTGATAATTTAGTATTGTTACGTTATCATTATTATTGTATAATAATTGACATAACTAAACTTTTTACTAAAATTAATCGGATGGTGATCAAAATAAGCCGTGCATTTATTAAAAAAGAGAATATTCTGAAGAACTCATTTATGCTTTTTAGAGATAATGGTTACAGTAATACAACAACCAGAGAAATAGCAAGTGCGTCCTGCATTAATAAAGGGCTTTTGCATTACTACTACAGGCAAAAAGAAGATATAATCCTTGAAATGTTTACAGATATTTTAACAGGCATAAAGAACTATTTAGACTGTAATTATAAAGATAAAATTGACGGTCTTACTTACTATGCTACATTGAATATTTTATTTATAAGGACCATGAATTCAAAGCAATATTTTAGTGATATGTTGTACGAAATGATGATGTGTCGTACATTAACAAAAATTAAAATTATAAAAACTGTTGATATTTGTTATGAAATAATAACAGATTTCAATATTCCGATAACTAAATACCAGCTTAATTTAGCTGTTACAGCAGCGGTTGGCGCTGAAGCAGAGCTGATTCTCAGTATGAAAGAAAAAGAAATTAAAATGACGTATGATAAGTTGGCAACAACAATTAATAAATTATTATTTACAATGCTGAAGATTAGCGAAAGTGAAATAAAAATAACAAATGAAGAATCCATGAAAATTGCTGATACGATAGATTCAGAAGACATACTTTTATATTTAGAACAAAACTATACATGGCTTCAGAATTAATTAGTTATTAATATATGGTACTTTAAGAATAATATCACAAATTATGGGAAATAATAATTTGTGATATTTTTTATGTCCTACCCCCCTTTTAACAAGCGATAACGCAGTTGAAGTGGATGTAGGTCAAATACAAGGAATGCCAAATTTATTCTAACGGAAGAGAGAAAATAAATTTGATACATTCTACTACTTATTTTGGAGGTTATATGAAAGTAGGAATTCCTAAAGGGTTGTTATATTACAAATATCATCCTTTTTTAATTACTTTTTTTAAAGAATTAGGCGCGGACGTAGTTGTATCCGAGGATACAAATAAGAAAATTCTGGACTTAGGAGTAAAATATGCTGTGGACGAAGCATGTCTGCCGATAAAAATATTTCATGGTCATGCGGTAGCTTTAAGGGACAAATGCGATATCATAGTTATTCCGCGTATCATGCAGATTAAAAAAAACGAATACATATGTCCTAAATTTTGCGGACTTCCCGAAATGGTTACAAACAGTATTGAAAACATGCCATTGTCTATAACAGAGCCGATTTATACTTTTACTAAAAAAAGACTTTATCGTTGGGCAAAATCAGCAGGAAAAAAGGTCACCGGCAATGAATTTAAAATTAAACACGCATTTTTAAAAGCTTATGAAGGTCAATTAAATTACAATGCAGGAATTTTAGACGAGAATTATGATATTAAAATTGCATTGGTAGGTCATCCATACAACATATACGATAATTTTGTCAATATGAATTTAGTGAATAAGTTGAACAAATTAGGTGTCGGTGTAGAAACTATGGAATTTACACATGAACTTTTAATAAGCCTGGAAATCAACAATTTATATAAACGACCATTTTGGACTTTTGCAAGAGAAAATTACGGTTTTGCAGTAAATGCTTCAAAGGAAAAAAGAGTTGACGGAATTATATACATATCGTCATTTAACTGCGGTATAGATTCTGTAATAATTGAATTAATAAAGGACAAAGTCGGAAGCTTCCCATTTTTGACCCTTAAAGTGGATGAACATACAGGGGAAGCCGGTATAGACACAAGGATAGAAGCATTTACTGACATGCTTGAAAGGAGAATTGTGAATGAAAGTAACATTCCCACACATGGGTAATGTATATTTAGCAGCAAAAGCACTGTTGGATGGTCTCGGGATCGACTATGTAATACCTCCAAAAAATAATAAGGAAGCACTTGATATCGGCACATTGCATTCTCCCGAAGAAATGTGCCTGCCATTTAAGTTGATGATAGGTAACTACGTTCAGGCGATTCAAAAGGGTGCAGATACAATAATTATCGTTGGAAGCTGCGGACCATGCAGGTTTGGAGAATATTGTGAACTTCAGATGAATTTAATGAAAAATTTGGGATACGATTTGAATTTTATCGTTATTGATTATCCGAAGGATATAGGAATAAAGGAATTATACAGGAGAATTAGTCAGGTTTCTTCAAAAAGCAACAGGAAAACATATGAAAAACTTAAAGCTTTAAGTAACAGCTTAAAAGTAATAAGGTTAATAGATGAAATAGAGGAAGCAGCTCATATGTTTGCAGGATATGAAAGAAATAAAGGCGACTGCAAGCATATTTTAAATGAATGTAAAGAGGAAGCATCAAAATGCAGAACATCGAAAGAAATGATTAATCTGTTGATTGAATATAAAGAAAAAATTAAGCATGTGCCCATTGACATTAATAAGAATCCTTTAAAAATTGCTGTGATAGGTGAAATATACACTGTTATTGAGTCTTACACTAATTTTTCAATAGAGGATAAATTAATGGGGTACGGTGTTTCTTCCCACAGAGGTCTTACACCAAGCTGGTGGGTAAAAAATGCATTGTTGAGCCCCTTAAAAATTAACTCTTTAGCCATACGAAGAAATGCCAAAAAATATTTACCTCTGCAGATAGGAGGTCATGCAATTGAATGTGTGGGAGAAGCGGTTACTGCCTCAAAGGAAGGTTACGATGGAGCAATTCAAATATTCCCCATGGGCTGCATGCCAGAAATAGTATCAAAATCAATTCTTCCAACCATTTCTAAGGATCTGGACTTTCCTGTGATGTCACTGGTGGTGGACGATATGACCGGTGAAGCAGGTTACATTACAAGAATTGAAGCATTTATCGACTTGCTTGAAAGGAGAAGAGAAAGTGTATTATTTAGGTGTTGATGTAGGTTCAGTAAGTACAGATATTGTATTATTAGATGAACATATGACGGTTAATGAAAAAATATATTTAAGAACTAAAGGAAATCCCATAAAGGCCGTTCAAGACGGATTTAAAATTTTAAAAAACAAATACAATCAATCGGAAATTTCAGCAGCAGGGACGACAGGAAGCGGAAGAATGATAGCTTCTGCTATAATAGGAGGAGATGCGGTTAAAAATGAAATAACGGCTCATGCGACAGCAGCATTGGAATTTGATGAAGATGTAAGAACAATAATTGAAATAGGCGGTCAGGATTCAAAAATAATAATCCTTAATAATGGTATAGTATCCGATTTTGCCATGAATACTGTATGTGCCGCAGGGACCGGTTCATTTTTAGACAGACAGGCTGAAAGGTTGGATATTCCGATAGAAGAATTTGGTGACTACGCTCTTAAAGCAAAAAGCACTGTAAGAATTGCCGGCAGATGCGCAGTTTTTGCAGAATCAGATATGATTCACAAGCAGCAGCTTGGCTACAATCAACCGGAAATAATCAGAGGACTTTGCGATGCGTTGGTCAGAAATTATCTAAACAACATAGGTAAGGGCAAGACAATATTGTCAAAGGTTTTATTTCAGGGTGGAGTAGCGGCAAATAAGGGTATGAAATCAGCTTTTGAAAATGCATTGGGCTTTGAAATTTATGTTCCCGAGCATTATAATATGATGGGTGCTATAGGTGCCGCCATTATTGCGAAAAAGACAGTAAAGAAAGTTGGAAGGACAAATTTCAGAGGATTTGAGCTTGCCGGCAGCAACATAATTTCAAAAAGCTTTGAATGCGAGGGATGTACTAATAAGTGCGAAGTAGTTAAAATTTATGAAAATAATACGGTTATAGGTTATTTCGGTGACAGATGCGGCAAATGGAGTAACAAAATAGTTCAGTCATCAAATGACTTGTTAGCGTAAACATTCTCCTGTCATCCTGAACGAAGTGAAATTTGCCCTAACCCCATTTCTCAGAGTCCTTTTTCTGAGAAATGGCGGTAGGTCATTCGCAAAGAGTTCCCAATGTTTGCGACCAAAGGGAGCAGAAACATTGGTGATTCGCTCAGCTTAAGCGACTGACACCAAATCAAAGATTTGGGTCATCTGCCTACTTGAATTTTATTATCTTCAATCAATTCATTTGCAACCCATCTTGCGACCATTCCCGTAATTGTGATACAATGTTCTTTTCTTTCAGGGCTTTTAAAATCATCTCCCTGCCATTTTCTCGTTATAACCCTGCAGCATGTTGATTTGTATTCATCTATTATATAATCATGAAGTTTTTTCGATACGTCAAACATCTTATCCTTCATCGGTTCGCCTTCGACTCTGCCGTATACTATACCCAAGCCCATCTGACCGCCTGATACAGCACCGCACAAGCATTGAGCCTTGCCCATACCTATGGGGAATCCGCTTGCTAATTTTACGATATTTTCATCGTAAGGCTTACCCAAAAGCTCATTTATTGTTTGAAGTACCGCTTCACTGCAAAAATATGTGCCGCTTCTGAACAAATTTTCAGCATCCTCCTGAACTTTATCCAATAGATCATCTTTGTTATACTCCATAGTATTAACTAATGTCATTACAGTCCTCCGAAATTAAAATATTATTCATTATATCATATCTGAGCCGAGTGCAGCGCAAGCTCGCTTGCATTGCCAAGGCGATGGTATGATATATGTAGTATAGCATGTACCAACAGTTTTTTTCAAAGGTATCATTATTATAAATTCTAATTGTCAAAGGACTAACAATAGCAAATTCTAATACTTAATAAATTGATTATATAAAATGTATATATTATAATGAGTAAGCTAAAATTTTATTATGGAGACAACTATGGAGCAAATGTTAAAAAAATATCCTGTACCTGCATCAGGACTTATACTTGGGTTAGCCGCAGCAGGAAACTTAATGCAATCCTACGGTGAAATATACCGAAGTTTTTTCGGAATTATTTCTGCAATCTTTTTCGTTTTAATGATTATTAAAATAGTAAAACATACTGACGGGGTGAGGGAGAGCCTCCAAAATCCTGTAATAGCAAGTGTATTTCCTACACTATCTATGGCTGCAATGCTTTTGGCAGCTTATTTAAAACCTTTATCTAAATCAACTGCATTAACTTTATGGATTATAGGACTTATTTTCCACATATTGCTGATTTTTTGGTTCAGTAAAAAGTTTGTTTTTAGCTTTAAGATTAAGCAGGTGTTCCCTTCATGGTTCATTGTTTATGTCGGTATTGCGGTTGCCAGTGTTACCGCTCCTGCATTTGAAATGAATGCTGTGGGTCAGATAGCATTCTGGTTTGGGCTGATATCATACATTTTTTTACTTCCGATTGTAATATACAGAACTGTAAAAATAAAAGAAATACCCGAGCCTGCCATGCCTACACTGATTATTTTTGCAGCACCTGCCAGTCTTTTGCTTGCAGGATACATGAATTCCTTTGTAAATAAAAATATATCAATGGTATGGTGTCTGACAGCCTTATCCATAATTATGTATATTGCAGCCGTTATATTGCTTCCTAAGCTTTTGAGGCTTAAATTTTATCCAAGCTATTCCGGTTTTACTTTCCCGCTTATCATAAGCGGTATAGCAATGAAGCTTACAAACGGATATTTATTAAAAACCGATACGCCTATAAGCTGGTTGATTTATTTAGTTAAAATTCAGGAAATTATAGCAATAGCGATTACCTTATATGTATTGTCAAGGTATATGCAATTTTTATTTGGCCGTACAAAGGCTACAGTATAAGAGATATAAAAAAAACCGGGATACCCGGTTCAGGTTCAGGCAGCTGAAAAAATTTTCAGTTGCCTATTTCATCTATTACATCAAGCGCTTCAACTAATATTATATCTTCATTTCTTTCCTGGAAGCTTTTTAAAGCGTATGCATTTGTAAACAGCAATACCGGTCTTTCATAATGATCATATACCAGCATGCACCTTGAATTCTGATATTTCTTCAGGCTTTCCGGATCATCTGTTTTTACCCATCGTGCAACAGAAAAATCAATGCTCTCCATACGGATATCCGTATTGTATTCGTTCACCAGCCTGTATTCAAATACTTCAAACTGTAACACACCGACAGCTCCGAGAACAACCTCGTTGTATTCGTTCTTATAAACCTGAATAGCACCTTCCTGAGCCAATTGCTCGACACCCTTCTGAAAGTTCTTGCCCTTTAAAGAATTTTTGGCACTTACCCTGCAGAACAATTCCGGAGGGAAGGTAGGCAGTGGTTCAAAAAATACTTTTTCCTTGCTGTTGGTTAATGTATCACCGATTTGGAAATTGCCTGAATCATATATACCGATTACATCACCGGCATAGGCAGTATCAACGGTTTCTCTTTCATTAGCCATAAGGTGCGTGGACTGGCTCAGCTTCATTTGTTTTCCGGTTCTCGACAATGTTACGTTCATGCCTCTGACGAATGTACCGGAACATATTCTTAAAAATGCAAGGCGGTCACGGTGGTTAGGATCCATATTTGCCTGAATTTTAAATATAAATCCTGTAAATTCTTCATCTGTCGGTTCAACATAGCCTGTTGTAGTTTTTCTTTTCGACGGAGGAGGTGATATCTGAAGGAAATGCTCTAAAAATTCAGTTACTCCAAAGTCTGCAAGAGCAGATCCGAAAAATACCGGAGATAATTTTCCTTGTTTTATTAATTCCAAATCAAATTCATTACCGGCTCCGTCAAGAAGTTCCATTGCATATCTTAAATTTTCAAGATTTGATTGGCTCAAAACACCATCAAGCTTTGAAGATTGAACTTTTTCTTCACCTAGATATATTTGTTCTTTTTTCTTAAATAAATATACTGTATTTTTTAATCTGTCATAAATACCTTCAAATTCCTTTCCACATCCAATTGGCCACGTTACGGCAACTGACGGAAGTCCCAGCACGTCCTCTAATTCCTGCATTGATTCAAGGGGGTCTTTAGCTTCACGGTCAAGCTTGTTTATGAATGTGAATATGGGAATCCCTCTCATGCTGCAAACCTGAAACAATTTCTTTGTCTGAGCCTCTATACCCTTGGCAGCATCTATAACCATTACCGCACTGTCAACAGAGGTTAAAATACGGTAGGTATCTTCGCCGAAATCATTATGACCGGGTGTATCCATTATAGATATAACCTTGTCATTATATTCAAATTGCATAACGGAGGATGTAACTGAAATACCACGCTGCTTTTCTATTTCCATCCAGTCCGATTTAGCAAATTTAGAGTTTTTTCTTGCTCTTACGGTTCCCGCTTCACGTATTGCACCGCCGTGGAGCAGAAGCTTTTCCGTCAAGGTAGTTTTACCGGCATCAGGATGCGATATTATACCGAAAATTCGTCTTTTGTTAATTAAATCTATGTTATTCATGGTTATCCTTTCTTATTTTAATCCAATACTACCTTGCTATTTTACATTATATATTGGAAAAATAAAAGCTATTTTTGTATATATAAAACGGAAAGCTTTCGCTTTCCGTAAATTTAATCATAACATATGGGTTCTTCAATTCCTGTGGCAACATTTACACGATGCTTGTGTCCGTCATTGCAGGTCGTATATCCCTCCATGAGATGTATATGATTTCCGCAGCCGGTAGGGATAGCCGGCCCTGTTTTGCCTATAAGCTTGTGGCAATGACAATCCACAATATCGGTTATAATACAAACTTCATGTACGTGACTGTTTCCGCATGGGATTATTTTTCCGGCTATACCTTCAAAGCAATGCTTGTGTAAATCACATCTTAGTCCCCCTAATTCAACAAAGCCTTTTGCCGGGTGAATATGGGGAGGAATTTTATCGTGACAACATTTATTATTAAAGAACATATGGCATACTTCCTTTTTATATTTTATTATCATTATCATTGGTGGACTTACAGTATAATATGTCATGGAAAACAGTTTGTTCACAAAATTCGACATTAATAATGCAGATTTTAAATAATTATTGAACAAGATGTTATAAAATGATATAATATTCGGGATATATCAGACATAGAAAGTTGGTTAAAATGAAAAATACAGAAATAAAAAACGCTGAAAATACAAAATTAGCAGGCGATAGAATTATAGAGCTGAGAAATAACAACGAACAATATTTCATTGTGAACGGCAGAAAAAAAACGTATCACATACTGACCTACGGATGCCAGATGAACGAGCATGATTCAGAAAAAATAGGAGGCATGCTTACTTCTATAGGTTATGAGGAAACTGATGATGATAAAAATGCTGATTTGGTAATATTCAACACGTGCCTTATAAGAGAAAATGCAGAGCTTAAGGTGTTTGGAAAACTTGGTGAAGTTAAAGGCTTAAAAAGAAATAAGCCGGATATGTTAGTGGCAGTTTGCGGTTGCATGATGCAAAAAGAAGAAATGAGACAAAAGCTTTTAAAATCATTTTCTTTTGTGGATATAGTATTTGGAACCAACACTATTCAGGAACTTCCGGGCTTGATATATGAGGTTGAGGTAAATAAGAAAAAAGGTATTGACGTAGTAGAAAACTCGGAATTAATTTACGAAAACATGCCTAAGATGCGTAAGTTTAAGTATAAGGCATTGGTTAATATAACCTACGGCTGCAATAACTTCTGCACCTACTGTGTTGTTCCTTACGTAAGAGGCAGGGAAAAGAGCAGAGAACCCGGTGAAATTATCAATGAAGTAAAATTATTGGCAGAGGATGGCTGTAAGGAAATAACCCTTTTAGGTCAGAATGTCAACTCTTACGGGGTAAATTTAGAAAGTAAAATTACATTTGCAGAGCTGCTGTGTGAGTTGAATAAAATAGACGGAATAGAACGTATACGTTTTATGACATCTCATCCAAAAGATTTAACAGAAGATTTAGTTATGGCCATAAAGGCATGCAGCAAGGTTTGTAACCATGTACACCTTCCTGTGCAAGCAGGAAGCAATGATGTTTTAAAAAGAATGAACCGCAAATACACCAAAGAGCATTATTTAGGACTTGTTGATAAGCTGAAAAAAGAAATACCGGACGTTGCAATAACAACAGATATTATTGTGGGCTTCCCCGGAGAAACAGAAGAAGATTTCCTGAAAACAGTTGATATTGTAAAGAAAGTTCAGTATGATTCTGCATTCACATTCCTTTATTCGGTCAGAGAGGGCACTAAGGCAGCTGAAATGGATGATCAGGTTCCTGATGACATAAAGCATGACAGATTCAACAGACTACTGGATGTTTTGTATCCAATAGTTTTGGAAAGAAACAGCCAATGTATCGGAAAGGTTTATCCTGTATTGGTTGAATCTGTAAGCAAGACAGGTAACAGTTACCTGACCGGCAGGACTGAGCATTTCAGATTGGTTCATTTTGCGGGAAGTGAGAACTTAATCGGTCAGATAGTAAATGTAAAAATAACAAACGTAAAAACATTCCATATGGAAGGCGAAATTATATAGAAAGTGGACACCTCTTATAAAGGGGTATTACATGGTGAGAACTTTAGGAAAACTCGGAAGACAATAGGAGAACAACTGATGGGGAAATATACACCTATGATGGAACAATACCTTGGTATCAAGGAACAATACAAAGATTGCATACTTTTATATCGTCTCGGTGATTTTTATGAAATGTTTTTTGAAGATGCACTTACGGCTTCAAAAGTTTTAGAAATTGCCCTGACCGGCAGAGATTGCGGACAGGAAGAAAGAGCTCCCATGTGCGGAGTTCCTTTCCATGCCGTTGACAATTATATTTCAAGGCTGATTGAAAATGGATACAAAGTAGCAATATGTGAGCAATTAGAAGATCCCTCCGCAGCCAAGGGTATAGTTAAGCGCGACGTTGTAAGGGTTATAACACCCGGAACTATAATAGATCAAAATATGCTTGATGAAAAAAGCAACAATTATTTAGCTTGCATATATGTTGACAAGGGCTTTGGCTTATCTTATGTAGATATTTCTACAGGGGATTTGTACGTAACAGAAAATATTTCACTCAGCGATTTTAGTGTCAGCAATGAAAATAAATACAGTTTACTTAAAGAAGAAATCAGCAAAATAAACCCTTCAGAGGTCATTTCAAACACTGTGACGGAAAATGATTTTATTGATTCTATGATAACAACAGTCAACGTTCCAAGCTACGCAGAATGTAAAGCAATTATATTAAAGCATTTCAATGTGATTTCTTTGGACAGCTTCGGTATGTCAGACAACAATAATGCAGTTTATTCCTTAGCCCTACTTATTAATTATTTGAACCAGACACAGAAAACATCACTTGAACATATTAACAAGCTCCACTTTTACAACATGGGAGAGTACTTATATTTAGATTCAAGCACGAGAAAAAATCTAGAGCTTATTGAAACAGTCCGGGGTAAAAAAGGACAAGGTACTCTTTACAATGTATTGGATTATACACAAACTGCAATGGGCGGAAGGTTGCTTAAAAAATGGATTGAGGAGCCCCTAAAAAATTTAAACAATATAAATAATCGTTTAGATGCTGTAGAAGAGCTTTATAACAACGTTATGATATCTAACAATATTAAGGAAAGCCTGAAGAGTATTTATGATATTGAACGACTCATAAGCAGAATTGTTTACGGCAATTGCAACGGCAGAGATTTAAACGCTCTGAAACAATCAGTATATGGATTGCCCGATTTAAAAATTGAAATATCCGAACTCTCATCACAGCTGTTCAAAAATATATATGAACGCCTGGATACTTTGAATGATATCTATGAATTAATCGATAATTCAATAGTCGAAGAACCTCCAATTGCGATTAAGGAAGGCGGAATAATAAAATCCGGCTATAATTCAGAGCTTGATGAAATCAGAGAAATAACCATACACGGTAAGAATTGGATTTCAGAGCTTCAAAGCAAGGAAAGGGAAGAAACAGGCATTAAGAATTTAAAAATTGGATATACGAAGATCTTCGGATACTATCTTGAGGTTACGAAATCCTATTTAAACTTAGTTCCCGATTATTATATAAGAAAGCAAACATTAGCTAACTGCGAAAGATATGTTACACCTGAATTAAAGGAAATGGAAGCAAAGATACTGAATGCCGACGAGCTTATGATTAAGCTTGAATATGAATTGTTTCTGAAAATCAGGCAGCAGATAAAGGAGCAGGTCAATCGCATTCAGGAAACTGCATACAACATTGCAGTAGTGGATGTTTTAAACTCACTCAGCATTGCTGCGGTTAAAAATAACTATACAAGACCTTCCATGAACTCTAAAGGCTATATCAAGATAATCGAAGGGCGGCATCCTGTTATAGAGAAAATAATGAAGAATGAAATTTTTGTTCCCAACGATACTTACATAGACAACAAGGAGCATAGGATGTCAATCATAACCGGTCCCAATATGGCAGGTAAGTCAACATATATGAGGCAGGTTGCATTGATAGCACTCCTTTCGCACATAGGCAGCTTTATACCTGCTAAAGAAGCAGAAATATGCGTACTTGATAAAATATTTACTCGCGTGGGAGCATCCGATGACCTATCTCAGGGTCAAAGTACCTTCATGGTTGAAATGAGCGAGGTTTCAAATATTTTAAACAATGCCACCGAAAACAGCTTATTGATTCTTGACGAAATCGGAAGAGGTACAAGCACCTATGACGGATTGAGCATTGCATGGAGCGTCGTGGAATACATAACTAAAAAAATCAAAGCAAAGACATTGTTTGCTACCCACTACCATGAGTTGTCAGAGCTTGAAAGCAAACTAAAAAGCGTAAAAAACTATCGGATACTTATAAAAGAAACTGATGATAAAATAATATTTTTAAGAAAAATAGCCGAAGGCAGCGTAGACAGAAGCTACGGTATACAGGTTGCTAATTTGGCCGGCCTTCCCGGAGATGTTATAGCAAGGGCTAAAGAAATACTGACTCAATTGGACGAAAGCGACATAAATAAACCTTTCGCCAAAAAGAAAAAAGACAGAATAACAGACAATTTCCAAGTATCCCTGTTCAATGAGGACAGGATCGAAAACAGCAAAAATAAGGAGTACAAGGAATTGACCGACAGTATTAAAAACATAGATATTAACAATGTAACACCGGTTAAGGCATTTACGCTGTTAAATGAATTAATAGATAAAGCAAGACATATTTAAGAAGGTAGATTATGACTAAGATACATTTGTTGGACAATGAAACCATAAATAAAATAGCAGCAGGTGAGGTTATTGAAAGCCCTAAGTCAATTGTAAAGGAATTGGTTGAAAATTCAATTGATGCGGGAGCGGATGAAATCACCGTTGAAATTAAAAATGGCGGTAAAAGCTTAATACGCATAACCGATAATGGTAAAGGTATAGAAAAGGATGAGGTGGAGGATGCATTCAAGAGGCATTGTACCAGCAAAATATCAACCTCCGACGATTTGAATTCATTATATACCTTAGGTTTCAGGGGCGAAGCTCTTGCAAGCATAGCTTCTGTTTCCCACGTCGAGCTTATTACACGCACTGGGGGCGACAGCTACGGAACAAAAATAACGTTAAAAGGCGGAGAAATTATATCAAAAGAAGATATAGGATGCCCCGTCGGTACAATCATAACCGTAACTGATTTGTTTTTCAATGTCCCTGCAAGAAAAAAGTTCTTAAAAAGTGATGCATCCGAAAGCGGTAATATTAATGAAATTGTTGTTTCATTGGCACTCAGCAAGGAAAATATATCATTTAAATATATAAATAACGGCAACGTAATATTCAGAACGCCTAAAACAAACAACTTCTTAAATACAATCTCGAGCTTGTATGAAAAGGATATGTATAATTCTTTATTAAAGGTTGATTATGAAAACAACGGTATTACCATCACCGGTTATACAACTAATCTAAATTATTACAGAGGCAACAGAAAGCAGCAAATTGTATTTGTAAATTCAAGGTTAATTAAACACAAAAGAATCAATTATTTTATAGAAGCGGCATACAACACATTGCTTCCAAAAAGTAAATATCCTGCTTGCTTCCTCAAAATAAAAATTGACCCGTCCTTGGTGGATGTTAATGTTCATCCCGCTAAAACCGAGGTGAGGTTTCAAAATGAGGATAATATATTAAATGAAGTTAAGAGGTCTGTTTATTCTGCACTTAATTCAAACAATATTATGAAAGAAATCAAAAAAGAAACAATAATTCACGACTATGCCGATAATAATGTTAAAAATGATTTATTTGAGATTTTTGAGAAAAACAACAGCAAGCCCGATGTTAAAAAAGATACACTTGATTATAAAAGTGAAGATTATACAAATATTAAAATAACAGAAGTCAATATTAACAATGAAAAAATCAATATATTTGATGATGAAATTGATAAAATTGAGGATTCGTACATTTTAATTAAAAATGATGATGAAATTAAAACCGAAACTAGAGCTGAAATAAAAGAAGAACCAATACAGGAAAATTTTATCGAAATAACAAAAGATAGCGGTAATAAGCTTCCGGAACTTTCAGTTGCAGGCATTTTGATGGATACATATATAATATGTGAAAACATTGAAAAAACAGAAATGTATATGATTGATCAGCACGCTGCTCACGAAAGAATTAATTATGAAAAATTTTTAAATCAATATAATAATAAAGAAATACTGCTGCAGGAAATGATTGTGCCCGAAGTAATCAATTTATCCTATGATGATTACCATACGGCTATGAACAATGCAGAAATTTTTAATGATTTAGGTTTTTTCATTGAAAATTTTGGGATTAATGCTATACTGATAAATAGCATACCATCTATTTTTAAGAATTCAAACATTAAGGACATCTTTTATACGGTTCTTGATTCATTAAAAAATACAAGTAATATAAACCTGGAATTGGATAAAATAATAAAAAATGCATGTGTAAAATCCGTTAAGGCAGGGGATAAGCTTCATTTATTGGAGGTTAAAGCTTTGCTTAATGACCTTGGTAAAACAGAAAATCCATATACATGCCCCCACGGAAGACCCGTTATAATTAAAATGACTAAGTATGAAATAGAAAAAATGTTTGAAAGAATACAGAATTAGTGAAGGAAAATTAAATGAGTAATAAAATAGTCGTTATTGTAGGTCCCACGGCAGTCGGAAAAACTTATGCTTCGGTAGAGCTTGCAAAAAAACTTAATACAGAGGTAGTATCCGCTGATTCTATGCAGATTTATAAATATATGGATATAGGAACAGCAAAAATAACAGAAAGTGAAAAAAACGGTGTCGAACACCATATGATTGACCTTATAGAACCTAATGAAAACTATTCGGTATCGGATTTTAAGATTAAAGCTGAAGAAATAATCGACAATTTGCTCTTAAACGGCAAAATTCCTATTATAGTAGGCGGCAGCGGGCTTTATGTGAATTCACTTATCTATGATTTGGATTTCGGTAATGCAAAATCCAATGAAAGAATCAGAGAATACTATACCTATTATTATAAAGAACACGGGGAAGATAAGCTTTATGAAAAACTTCAGAAAATTGACCCGTCCGCAGCCGAAAAAATACATAAAAATAATGTAAAAAGAGTTATAAGGGCTTTGGAATTCTATGATATAACCGGCTATAAGTTTTCTGAAATCAATACGGACATAAGAAAGCCAAGCAAAAAATACGATTGTACTCTTATTGGTCTTAGTATGGACAGGAAGCAGCTTTATGAAAGAATAAACCAAAGAGTAGATAAAATGATTGACGAAGGGCTTATAGAAGAGGTTAAATCCTTGCTGAATAAGGGCTATGACAAGAATTTAGTTTCGATGAGGGGAATAGGATACAAAGAAATTATTGATTATCTTGACGGAAATATGAGCATTGATGAATCAATCAATATTCTGAAACGTAACACCCGAAGATTCGCTAAACGTCAGTATACCTGGTTTCTGAAGGATGAAAAAGTAAAATGGTTTGATGTAAAAGATGTAAAGGATATTGATACAACTATAGACAATATTTTCAAATATTTAAAAATACAATTATAAAAGGGGATGATAAAATGAATAACATTAATTTGCAGGATTCTTTTTTAAACAACGTCAGAAAAGAAAAAACAACAATTACGATTTTCTTAAACAATGGCTACAAACTTACAGGAACTGTTATCGGTTTTGACAATTATGTTGTATTCATCGAAACAGATAAAGGACAACAATTGGTATACAAACATGCCATCACATCAATTCTACCTTTTAGACAGGTAAGATTATTTAATAACGAAACAGCAGGGGAGTAATAAATGTCAACAGAAGATATATTATGTAAACAGTTTGGCATAAGCAGAACTGTTTTTAATTATGTAACAAATATTGAAAAGGATATTAAAGAAAAATATTTTGAAAAAATCGATAAAGTCAGAGAATATAATCAATATAAAGTAATCAGTGCCATGCAGGAGCACAAGCTTGATTATACCCACTTTTATTGGAATACCGGATATGGATACGATGATGCTGGAAGAGAAAAGGCAGAAAAAATATTTGCATCTGTCTTTCATACAGAAGACGCATTGGTAAGGCCATCCATTGCTTCAGGAACACACGCTTTGTATCTCACATTATCGTCACTGTTAAAGCATGAAGATGAAGTTATAGCTATATCAGGGCGTCCATATGACACAATGCTTACAGTCATAGGAGAGGAAGGAAACGAACCTTGTAATTTGAAAGAAATGGGTGTAATTTATAAAGAAATACCTCTGATCGACAACGACATAGATTCTGAAAGTGCAATAAAGGCAATTACTGCTAAAACGAAGCTCCTGATGATTCAGCGTTCAACCGGCTACAGCTTCAGACCTGCCTTGTCATTATCGAAAATCAAAAATGCTGTAGAAAAAATAAGAGAAGCTTATCCTGATATATATATAATGGTAGACAATTGCTACGGAGAATTTATAGAAGAAATCGAACCGTCGGATATTGGTGCAGACGTTGTTGTAGGCTCATTAATTAAAAATCCCGGCGGCGGAATTGCATTATCCGGCGGCTATGTGGCAGGGAAGAAGGTCATCATCGACAGAATTGCAAACCGCCTGACGGCTCCGGGAGTAGGAAAGGAAATAGGACTTACATACGGAACTACAAGAAATACATTGCAGGGATTATTTTTTGCACCCCACATAGTTTCTGAAGCATTAAAGGGTGCATTGCTATTCGGAGGAGTTTTCAGTTCTCTCGGTTTTGAAATTACACCGACCTTGGAAGATGACAGAAGCGACATCATACAAGCGATAAAATTTAACAATAAGGATATGGTTATAAGGATATGCGAGGCTATTCAAGCTTCATCTCCTGTAGATGCCCACGTTTCACCGGTGCCATGGGATATGCCCGGATACACCAATGAGGTAATAATGGCTTCAGGCGCTTTCGTATCCGGCTCATCCATAGAGCTCAGTGCCGATGCTCCCATGAGACCACCATACATAGCATACATCCAGGGCGGGTTATTCTACGATCACGCAAAACTGGGAGTAATGCTGTCATTGGAAAAAATGATGGAATTTGATGAAATAAAGAATAAGATTAATTTGATATAGAATATAATAAATTATGGGGGTCTTATTAATATGAAAAAGGGCATAAAATATTTAAGTATTTTTATAATTGGAATAATTGCAGTTGTATCCCTTTTATACATAAATGACACCATAGGAACAAATAAATCAGACATTGAAAAAGATGCTCGTAGTTCTCAAAAAATTAAAGATAATTGGTCGGTTGCAAAGGATACTACAGATATTATGTCTGCTATGATTTTTTACTCCGACGACTTTAACGACCACACATTTTCAATTTACGTGAATCGACCCGGATTTTCATTTGGATACTTTTTTAGATTAGGTGGTTCAATTATTGAGGCAGAGAAATATGTTGCTGAAATCCAAATTGAAGGATATAACGAGCGCGCATTTGTATCTATGAATGAACAGAAAGTTAATAAAATAGAAATTGACGATGGAAACAGTGTTCAAACAATTAATATTGATACCGAAAAACCGTTTGCGGTTATTTTGTCTGCAAATGCCGGAAATGTAACTATTTATGACATAAAGGGAAATATCGTTGAAAGTATCAAACATAGAGTGTAGGAAAAGCCGGATGAAAGAGAAAATCCTATGAACACATATGAAAAAAGCAAAACAAAATATAGAATAAAGTATGCTGCTGCATTTATATTGCTGGTATTAGCGGAAGTATTTATTGCATTATATGTGCATGATAATTTCATACGTCCATACGTTGGCGATATATTGGTGGTGGTTGTGATTTACTGTGCTGTAAGAACGTTGTTCCCAAACAAAATTACACTGCTGCCGCTTTGGATATTTTTGTTTGCAGTATTTGTTGAATTTCTGCAATATGTTGGAATAGTAAGTATTTTAGGTCTCAATGAAAATGAATTTTTTCGAGTCTTAATGGGTTCGGTATTTGACTGGAAGGACATTATTTGCTACGGAATAGGGTTCATCTTATTGGTCGTATATGAAAAAAGGATATATCCTTGAAAGATATATCCTATAAGCACTTACGCTGTAGTCCAGAGTAATTACGCACCGATTTTAATTAATATTTTCGAACAACTGCCTTTACAACACCTAAAATATAAGGATTTTTTACTAAGATTGGATCTAATAATTTATTCTCAGGCTGTAAACGAATATGATCTTTTTCCCTATAAAAGGTTTTAACGGTAGCTTCGTCATCTATTAAGGCAACAACATAATCTCCGTTTTTTGCTGTATTCTGAGAGTTAACAATCACATAATCACCGTCTAATATTCCGGCCTCAATCATACTTTCGCCTTTAACTTTTAATACGTAAGATTCCTTATTACCAACAAAGTCTATTGAAATTGGCAGAGTATCATCAACATTTTCAACTGCTAAAATCGGCTCTCCTGCAGTAACGGTTCCTATAATAGGAACATTTATAATTTCTTTTTTAGGCATATTGCTGCATATGTCATCAACATCGATCAATTCGAGAGCTCTTCTTTTATTATTTCCTTTTTTTATGTATCCTTTTTCTTCTAATGTATTAATATGGGCATGTACCGAAGAAGTAGAGCTTAATCCAACAGCCTGGCAGATTTCACGGATTGATGGAGGATAACCTCTGAGAGTCAATTCATTTTTTATGTACTTTAGTATTTTAATTTGCTTATCACTTAAGCCATCATATTTCATTGGTTCACCTCTTTTTGTTTTTTATATTTTAACATACATCCGAAAACAAATCAAACATTTGTTTGAATTTTTGCAAAAATTTGTTGACATCGAACTAATGTTCTGTTAGAATGAAAATAGAAAATTTGTTCGAGGTGTATTATGATAATATTTAATAAATACAGAATAACTAATATTAACCGTTTTAAAAGATTCGTTTTTATGTCAGTATTATTTATTAGCATTATAATTTTTGCTTCATCCTTGACTATAAATGCATACTCCAAAGACATACCTCAATTTAAATACATAAACGTTCGGGAAGGGGACACTCTATGGTCCTTAGCATCAACGTACATGGATGATATAGAAATAAGAAAAGCTATATTTGAAATATCAAAGCATAATAATATTCAAAACGCTTCAATATATCCAGGCGACGTAATTGCAATACCTGTAAAATAGATTATCCTTATTAGGGTAATTTTTTATTCGTATTGACAATACGTATTAATACGTATATAATAAACGTAAGGAGTTATTAATATGCCAATGACTTCAAAAGAGATAATAAGGCTATTAGAACAAAATGGTTTTGTATGTGTTAGACAAAATGGTTCTCATAAATTTTTTATAAATGATAAAACTAAAAAAATGACTACTGTTCCATCACACAATAGAGATTTACCGAAAGGAACAGAGCAAAAGATATTAAAAGATGCAGGTTTAAAATTGTTTACAAAATAAGGAGTGTTTTTAATGAAGAAATTATTCTATCCTGCTATTTTTCAAACCGAAGATAATAATGCTTTTTCTGTTTTTTTTCCCGATATAGAGGGATGTAACACATGCGGAGAAAGTATGGAAGACGCTTATGAAATGGCTATTGATGCATTAGGCTTAATGCTTTCATATATGGAAGATAACAATATGGAAATACCAATGGCTTCAAAACCCCAAGATATCGTTTTAGAAAAAAATCAATATTTAGTTATAGTTGAATTTGATATGTTGGCATACAAAAAGAAACATAGATCTCAAGCAGTAAAGAAAACACTTAGTATACCATCTTGGTTAAATGATATGGCTATTGAAAACAATGTAAATTTCTCTCAGATATTACAAGATGCTTTGATTAACACCCTGAATATTAAATAAGATGCATTTTAGTCTGCTAAAAAGTCCATTTGCATCGCTTCCGGATAAATTTTTTCAACAGACTAAT
The DNA here is from genome assembly GCF_013403245.1 of Sedimentibacter hydroxybenzoicus DSM 7310. Lineage (GTDB taxonomy): Bacteria > Bacillota > Clostridia > Tissierellales > Sedimentibacteraceae > Sedimentibacter > Sedimentibacter hydroxybenzoicus. The sequence continues at coordinate 115,402 of NZ_JACBNQ010000003.1, forward strand.
GTTCATTATTCAATGGATTCTGTTTAACGGCATCACGAAGCTGTTCTTTGTCTATATGTGTGTATATCTGTGTTGTTGAAACACTTTCGTGACCTAAAATTTCTTGCAGAGCACGTATATCCACATGACCATATTGATACATCAATGTTGCCGCAGTATGGCGAAGCTTATGGGGGGAATATTTCATTCCGGATAAGCCCGCTTCTTTTAAATATTTATCAACCATGTGCTGTACGCCTTTTTGTGTAAACCGTGTTTTTCGGTTACTTATAAAAAGAGCATTCTCATGACCGGGCTTTGCATCCGGACGAACCTCTAAATATTCTTCAATTGCCTTTACACAGGCATCGTTTAAATATATGGTTCGTTCCTTATTTCCTTTGCCGACAACAGTTAAGGTATCACCCTTGATTTTATCTATATTTATACCTATAAGCTCCGACAAACGCAGCCCACAATTTAAAAATAGTGTAATTATTGCATAGTCACGCTTTTCATTGGAACCTGAAATTGATATCAATAAATTCTTTGATTCATTCAAAGTTAACGCAACAGGCAGACGACTGTTTTTCTTAGGAGTTTCCAAATCTAAAGCTGGATTCTCAGGAATTAATTTAACAATAGAGTACAAATATTTGAAAAAGGAACGCAAGCAGGCAATTTTACGAGCTTTGGTTCTGTTTGAATTATTTCTTTCCCTGTCTATGTACGCAATAAAGGAATGAAGATCCATAATTTTAATTCTTTTCAACGTATCAAGGGAGACCAGGTTAATATCGATATTTTCAAAATCCTTAATATCAGGGGACAGCTTAAACCTGATTACCAAAAATCTATAAAAAGTTCTGAGATCCAAATAATATTCACTTACAGTTTTTTCTGATCTGCCTTTGATAGATAAAGAATATTCCAAAAAATCACTGAGCGGAGCAGGGCAGAGGTCATTATAATTTACAGTCATAATCTTCTCCTTTTTAGTAAAATAAAAATGTCGCAAAATCTTCTCAATAAATTATATATAATATCGAAAAGAAAGACAAGCTATTTTTAAATACTTACTTAAATATGTCTTTCCGTAGTTAATATGAAATACAATACGTAACATTGTTTAAAATAAATAGAAGTATCCCAAACATATTCATTGAGATTGAACTTAATAAATATCGAAATAGATGTACATTAAAATTCATATTACGATTACCATAAAAATAAGCTATATTTTACAAATAAGTCCATTTATAAGGCTAATTGGTGCTTAATGATGAAACCTACAAAATTCTACAAGGTATATTTGGTCAAGAAACAAAATAACTTTCGTTAAAACGCATTTTAAAGCCTCGTATTTTTACATATATTAACCGTTTGAAGAAAGGGACGGTTTTAAAATCACTTGATAAACTGCAAACCAATTTGTATATTAAAAGTACTGTTATAATTAAAATCAATATATAATAATGAATATACCGTTAGCAATCAACCAATGAAAATTATAAAAATATTTTCATGTGACAAATCGGATGAACCAAAGACATCGTATGAAAGTTTATTTTTCGTATTGATTAAAAAACTCCGGAAGTAGTACAAAATCAACACCAGAGTCAATTTGAAGGTCCTGCGCCCCTTTTGATGTTATTTTATGTCGCAAAATAACTATTTTGCGACATAAAATAAATATATCACAGTGGGAATTTTGTTTGCTCCCCACTGTAATTACATCCTTTACAATCGCTACTCTAACAATCAGTATAATCTTTATTAAAACTCTAAAATCATATCATACCACTTAGCTCCGCCGTGTCCTGAGTTTGATATGCCTTTATTTTTAAAACCGAATTTTGAATAGTAATTAATGAGATGCTCTTTACATGTCAAGATAATACCTTTTCGACCGTTTAATTTCGACACATCAATCATGTGATTCATTAATTGTGCTGCAATTCCTTTATTGCGATATTCAGGAATTACATCCAGACCAAATATAGCCTGGTATTCCCCATCCGGAGTATGTAATGATGCGTCACTGAACAATTCGTCATATATAGTATTTTTGTTAGTTATACAACCGTTGATAAATCCGATTATTTTTCCGTCACTTTCTGATACAAAAAAGCTATGCGGAAATGTATTGATACGTTGTTCTAATGATGACTTCGTGGCTGCCTCTGCTTCCAGAAAGCATACTGCTTCAACTTCTGATACTTCATCCAAATCTTCTATCTTTACTTTTCTTATATTTATCATATGTATTCCTCTTTCATATATCATTAAACTATTGTACATTATTTTCCTATACTTATCAATGATAGGTTAAACATAAAAATGGGAACCCGCATTTCGGTTCCCATTTTTTCATCTGCTTTCGCATCCAGCATAAGCGACTGACACCAAATCAAAGATTTGGGTTATCTGCTTTCGCATCCAGCATAAGCGACTGACACCAAATCAAAGATTTGGGTCATCTGCTTTCGCATCCAGCATAAGCGACTGACACCAAATCAAAGATTTGGGTCATCTGCTTACTTTAAAGACAACGTCTTGTTTTGATTTCCTGATTGTTTATTCGTAGCAATTATATTTACATTTCTGTCCCAATGTCTGTGCATAGAAATATCATTTATAAATTTATTAATCTGCATATTTCCGTCAAGTATTGTAACACCCGACTGAGCTGCCATATTTGCATCTAACAGCATAGATATATTTTGAGAAACTAATATCGGTTTATAGTGCATATACGTTTCATGAATAAATCTTTTTACTTCAGTAACAGCCTTATCATCCAAATTTGGTCCTCCGATTACATAAATTGCGTCCATGAGCACCGGATCTGTTGTTGTAAAAGTATATTTCGGTACTTGCTCTTCCCCGCCGGAGCCTTTTACAGGAGACAATGTGCTGCTGATTATCTCGGGAGTTGTCTTTGCATCATAAAGTGCATTTAACACAGCATTAAACTCCTCTGAATTGTATCCTTCACATATTATGCATCCTACCTTTAAGGTATCCGGCCTTTTCACTGTATTTGCCTGACTGAGTGCCGGGGAAACCTTACTATATTTTGAACATTCTCCCTCAGGTCTGTTAACCCCGACGGAATCTGCTATTTGATTGGCCATGTCAGTATTTACATTTCCGAACATATCCACAACTTGTTGTCTTACTTCTTTGCTTTTAACCTTTCCAACCTCAAATTTAAATGCATCCATAATATGCTTTTTTTCATGCTCGCTCATGCTGTTATAAAACATTGCTGCCTGTGAAAAATGATCCTTAAAGCTGTCGCTTCTCGCTCTTATTTTATTTCCGCTGACTTTTTCCTGATAATGAGCGTACCCTCCTTCGGATTCAGATACAGTTTTAGGAGTACCGTTTGCTAAGGAATTTCTATGGTAGCTTATATTACTGGTATTAATTGTCTGTCTGTGATAACCATCCCTTTGATTGTTATGAAATTGAACCAATGGTTTATTTATAGGTATTTCATGAAAGTTTGGCCCTCCTAATCTGATTAATTGCGTATCTGTATAAGAAAACAGTCTTCCTTGAAGAAGCGGGTCATTAGTGAAATCAATTCCGGGAACCACATGCCCGGGATGAAAAGCAACCTGTTCGACCTCTGCAAAGAAGTTATCAACGTTTTTATTTAAAGTTATTTTACCGATAATCTTTACAGGTATATCTTCTTCTGGCCATAATTTTGTAGGGTCCAATATATCAAAATCCAAACTAAACTCATCTTCTTCAGCCAATAACTGCACGCCAAATTCAAACTCAGGGAAATTACCGCAGTCAATTGCTTCCTGCAAGTCCTTCCTGTTAAAATCAGGGTTTTTTCCTGCTATTTTTTGAGTTTCATCCCATACCAAAGAATGAACACCTAAAGCAGGCTTTAAATGAAATTTTACAAAGGTTGCTTTGCCCTGTTCGTTTATGAATCTGAAGGTATGTACTCCAAAGCCCTCCATCATACGATAGCTTCTGGGTATTGCTCTGTCAGACATAGCCCACATAACCATGTGAGCGGATTCTTGATTATTGGCAATATAGTCCCAGAAGGTATCATGAGCAGATGATGCCTGAGGTACTTCTGTCCTTGGTTCCGGTTTAACAGCATGAATAAAATCCGGAAATTTAATTGCATCCTGCATAAAGAACACAGGCATGTTATTAGCTACTAAGTCATAATTTCCTTCTTGTGTGTAAAATTTAATGGCAAAGCCTCTTACATCTCTAACTGTATCCGCAGAGCCTCTGAATCCTGCTACCGTTGAAAATCTTATAAATATAGGAGTTTTTACATTTGGATTCTGTAAAAATCCTGCCTTTGTATATTCTTTCATAGATTCATAAAGCTGAAATTCTCCGTGAGCTCCCGTTCCTCTGGCATGAACAACTCTTTCAGGAATTCTTTCATGGTCAAAATGTGTTATTTTTTCTCTAAAATGAAAGTCCTCCATTAAAGTTGGTCCTCTTTCCCCTGCCTTAAGAGAAAATTCATCTTCTGTCATTTTAAGACCTTGATTGGTTGTCAGGTCTTTTCCCATATCATCTACCCGGAATTGATTTAATTGTTCATCCTTAAAATTGTTCATAAGTACTTCCTCCTTAGTCAGATATTCATTATTCAAATTTTAACCTTAAATTATAAACTTATGCACAACAACAGGATTCTTAAGATGGAACATTTTTTATTTAACTATAAAATAGTCCATCTTAAGTCAGCTGTTCATGTTTTTGTAATTTTAAAATTAAGAAAATTATTGCCGGTATATAGACTAATGCAATTATTCCAAAAGTTAATGTAAGCCCTATTTTCTCCGCTATAAATCCGAATAGAGGAAACACCCCTATCATAAATATGCTGAACCACAAGCTTTCAAATGACAATATGGTTGCTCTTGACTCGGATGGTATTCTTCCGTTAATGTAGTCACTTAGTATTGTAAAGGCTAATCCCCCGGTTAAATTTGTTAACAAGTAAAAACCTATGGAAAATTCAGCTACAAATGCCAATCCCGCCAAAGCAATCACGTTCAAGGCGGATAAACTGATTAATATTTCTCTGATATTCAGCCGTTTTTCTATTTTATAGGCATACTTTGAGCTATATGCTTCTACAATGCTGCCTATAAAACAAATAACAGCAATTATCGTTTTTGTATAGCCCATATCCGAAAAAAACTTCTGACTGTAAAAAAATACAGTTGTTTGCAGGCTGCCCAACAGTGCTGAAAACATAATGATATACAAAACAATTTTTCTGCATTTTAATATATCAATGCTTATTTTTAACTGATTAACAAATATATTTTCTTTTTCCTTTTTTAAATTTCCGATATTATGCTTTCTGTTAACAGTTGGTTCAGTAAAATTCAAAGATACCATCAGTGCTATAATCTGTACTATCGCGCCGAATACGTAAGCATACAGGAACTTAACATCTGCTAATATTCCTCCAAGTAAGATTGCTATGCCTTGAGAAATTGACATGATAAAGGCTGTCTGCCCCCATATTTTTTTATATTTCCCCTCCTCGCCTGATTCTTTTAAGCTGTCGTAAATCAATGCTTCCGCAGCTCCTGAGTTCAGGTTCATCGCTGCACTGCTTAAAATAAAAGAGATAGCAAATTCAAGGAAACTATTTGCTGTTATCATCAGGATGCATGAAATTAAATTCACTACCCTTCCTGCTACTACACTAAATTTCCTTCCGTATAAATCTGCAATTGCACCGGAAGGAATTTCTAAAATCAACCCTGTAATATGATAGATCGATTCAAGGATACCTATTTCAATCAACGACATCCCTCTGAATGCCAGATAAAGTACCCATATGGCAGAAGTCATATTCAACTGCAAGAAAAAATTATATACATATCCGATAGATATATTTCGTTTTAATTTACTATTCATTATTCCTCCAAAACATTATGTTTTTATATTTCAAAAAATAAAATAAGCTTTCTAAATGAAAGCCATATGGAAGAATGAATATCCTTAATAAATAAAAAAACTCAAGTAAAACCCGAGTCAGAATTCATAAACTAAAAGTCTAAAAGAATCAGAACATGGATTTATACATTTGCTGTTTTCATACTAAAAATGGATACACTTCTCCCGTAAACTACCGAAATTCCATTTTTTGAAACAGAACTGCTAAATTTACATTGCTTATTCAAAGTAAAATTTGCAGAACCAAATGTTATTACCATGATATCCTCCTAAAAATTTATAGTTTAATTATATAATAATTATTGTTAAATTACAACAATTATTTATTTGTTAATGATATCCTTCGTTTACGCTCAGGATGACAAATTGTCAGGTAACTGTTAATAGTATCATTTATTTTATATCTGTAATAATCACTTTGTTTTGTTATCGGAATATTATATTAAATAATAAAGGAAAGGAGGTTTTAATATGATTCAAATCGTTTATACTGTACAGCCGGGAGACACGCTTTATAATATAGCTCGTCTATATGGCAGCACTATACAGGAAATTGTAAATACAAATAATATAGCAGATCCTAATTTGATTTATCCGGGTTCTGTCATATTAATCCCTGTTAAAGAAGAAGATTTAGAAACTCCGCCCGGCAGCATTATATATACAGTTCAGCCCGGTGATACCTTATATATTATTTCACTGCTTTTTAAAGTAAGTATCCAGGATATTCTGTCATTGAACAATATTACTAACCCATCGTTAATTCATCCTGGTATGAAAATTATATTACCAAGGGATGCTATAAACCCCTTCGTACCTGTTGAACCAGGAATTGTACATTATACGGTGCTGCCCGGAGATACTATATATAAAATTGCAAGCAGATTCGGAACTACTGCCCAGTCAATTTTAAATGTTAACCCGGAATTAGAACCGCGCCAGCTAAAGCCCGGTATGACTATAACCATTGCGCTTCCGGAAAATGCTGTTGCTATATATATAGGTAATCCGTCTAAAAAAATGGTTGCTCTGACCTTTGATGCAACCTACGGAGATAATCAAACATATGAATTGCTGGAAATACTAAGAAATAATGACATAAAAGCAACGTTCTTCCTGTCAGGTATCTGGTTGATAAATTATCCTGATCTTGCAAGGGCAATAGCAGCTGAAGGTCATGAAATAGCAAACCATAGCTATACTCATCCTCATATGCCGCTTATACCATTGCCGGAAGTAAGAAACCAAATCGTCAGGACTGATGCTCTTATAAATAATGTTACTGGCTCAGGTTCATATTTATTCAGGCCGCCATACGGCGAATATAATCAGGCAATTCTTAACGAGTTAGCTGCTCTCGGTTATGTAACCATAATGTGGACTATAGATACATTGGACTGGAAAAATCCGGGACCTGACACAATTATAAATCGCGTAGTTGAAAATATCGAGCCAGGTGCTATTATTTTAATGCATCAGTCAGCGCCTGATACACTTGCAGCTCTTCAGACAATGATAACGAATTTAAGAGAACAAGGCTACGATTTCGGAACGGTTACACAGGTTATAGATCCCCTGTAAGGAGAATTATAGGAGTTCAATCATTAAATATGGGATATGCCGCATATTGACATATCCCATTCCCTTTAATAGTCCATATTTCTCTCGTATCTTATGGTTTCATTATTGACTACTAATTTAAAATAATCTAAAACTCCCGTTTCCATTAAACCATATAATCCAATGTTCACAATTAAAATAACCGTTACAACTAAAATTGAAAATAAATCATATTTTATAATTACATTTTCAGTGCTCTTTCTTTGCATACCAGCATAATAAAGTATTTCTGCTCCTATTATTATTAATATTGACGGCCATAGCTTGATTGCTATTTCAATAGCTGACAACATACTGAATTGTGAAACAAACAGGATAACCCCAAAGCCGATTAGGACTATAGCCATAGATATTGTGCCCACTCTTTTAATCTTCAGTGTAATCACTCTCCCCCTCTATTACTATCTCATTGTATTCCGGATAGGTATTTTTTTCTGATTCCTCCGGAATATTTTCAACAATATCCTCAGGTTCCTTTTTGTTTCCCTTCAGCAATACAAATCCTATGATAATGAATATTAATGACACTATGGATGTTTGTATATAATTCCTTAATTGATGAGGTATCAGCGGATACAGTATTCTCTCAATTATTATTATTACACCTATGCTTATCAATCCATAGCCAATCCATTCGTGTTTTATGGCAGGCAGTTCTATCTCTTGTTCCTCAATATTATTTTTGGATCCTTCCGCAATATGCATTGCATCAAAAAAACTATAAAACCATATCAGAGGCAACAAAAATAACAGTAGTGATATGCCCAACCAGCTCATAAAAAATATAGAGAAGAAAAATGACCCCATTAACATCAATCCTTTTTTCTGATACCCTATATACATATGACCGGCTCCTGGAACAATCGATAAAGCCATTGATATGCTTTTTTTGCTGCTTACTATTTCCTCTTTATTTATATAAATTTTTTCCTGACTGCCTGTAGCCGTTTTTTCATAATTTTTTCTTTCCGCTAAGCGCCATGATGAAAACAAATCCAATATTGCTATCAGCCATAACACTGAGTAACCAAGCATAAATAACACTATAACCTGACCTGAACCGTATGTTACAAATCCAAGAAAAATGGTTCCCAAAACACCCGCTCCAAGCATTCCTAAAAATATTAATCCTCTCTCTTTTAATCCTATATACAAATGAGCCAACCCCGGTATAAAGGATAATATAAATCCTATAAATTTACTCTTTTCTATCAAAATTATTCCTCCTCAATCACATTTTTTTCATTATTTTCAATACTAAACAACAAGCTTGATGTTGAATCTATTATTCTGTCAGAAAAATTGGCTATTAAATTCTGACGTACCTGAACTTCCTGTATAGATGCTGTTATTTTAGGAACTGAATCAACCAGATTAGTGTAAAATCCACTAAGTGTTAAAAATATCGTTACTGATGCTACTGCGGCATAGTACCCAAGTTGATAATTAATGGATTTTTTAACTTTATTGACTCCATGAATATTAAGCTTAATAATCTTGGATTTAGTTATATTTTCTAACACCTTGGGTGTAAAGTCTGATGGAACAATGTCTCCGGCATAGCTTTCCTCTTGTTCATTTATTAAAGATAGGAAGATATCCAAGCAAGCTTGACAATTATATAAATGTTCTTCCATTTCCTTCATTTTTTTATTTGACAGTGCTTTGTTCTTATAAAGCAACCACTCAACATAATCATAATGTTTCATCTTCACACCTCCACTTCTCTCTTAATAACACCTTAGCCCTATACAATCTGGATGCAATTGTTTTTATAGTTACATCTTCTTCCTCAGCTATTGCCTCATACGTTTTTTCCCGAAAATAAAATTTTTCTAATGCAACTCTATAAATATCCGGAATGCTGTTTAATGCTTTTTTTAACTCATCATGTTTATATCTCTCTAATAATACTATTTCCGGATTAGCTGTCAGATCAACATTATTATCAAAATTATCAAACGATTCAAGGATTTCATCCTTGAATTTCGCTCTTTTCTTCCTCAGCCAATCTATTGATTTATTGGTTGCTATACGACCTATCCAAGCCTTAAAATTATTTTGATCGTATTTGGGAAGGGAAACATAAATCTGGAAAAATACTTCTTGTGCAACATTTTCCGCTTCATCATAATTCTTAATAAAATTCAGAATAATAGCAAATACATACTTCTTATAATTATTAATTAATATTGAAAATGAATCTTCATCTCCCAAAGCCGCTTTTTCAATTAAAAGACCTTCATTTTCCATGCCTCCCCTCCTCTCTATATAATAATAACGAATAATATTTATAAAGTACTGCAAAAACAATAAAAAATTTTTCTGCATTCACTATGAATATAACATTATTACGACAAAAAAGCACCAATAATGGTGCTCAGGCTGCTGAAAAAGTCCCTACGCTGCGTTGTGTAAATTTTATTGTGAACCTTATCTGCAAATTTTTATGTTCGGAATTGTATTTAATGTCTCAATATCCAAAATAAATACAACTTTTCCGATAGATTTGGCATATTTATTTATGGCATTTATTTCATTTGTATTATTTGTATACAGTATGATATATTTAGATTTATTTATCATATACAAATCACGCTTAATCATGCAGTCATGTGAGAAATTATGTTGGAGCATAACTTCTTTATCAATATTTTTCATAATGGAGTAATACTTGTCCCTCTGAGATTCAGGCCAATTTATTGTATAATTTTCATATGGCACTATTCCCTCTAAAGTAACACCTGAAAATTTAGTTTTTAATTCAAGAACAATCTCGGCAGAAGCTTGTTCTAAACCAAATTTCATTCCACTTATAAAATGAGTTACTGAAAAATCTTCAATCAAGCTTACACATACTTCTTTAAGCTTAGATTCTAACTTAATATAATCCGAATTATCATGGCTTAATTCCATAAAACAATCTTGTGAATAACAATCGATAAAACAGCATGTCTTATGTTTTTTCAAATTTCCACCTCATATTATAAATATTAACAAAATCAATACGCTATTTGCTTACTATTATAATTATAGCTTATTTAATACGCTAAAAGCAATAGTTAATATATAATAGAGGTGATAGAATTGAAAGAAAATATGATTCTAATTGGTAAAAGATTACGTAAGCAGCGGGAAAAATTAAATATGACTCGTGAAGAATTTGCTGAAAAAGCCTGTATCTCTCCTCAATTTCTTGCCGAAATTGAAAATGGAAAAAAGGGAATGTCAGTGACAACACTTTATAAGATATGTAATAACTATAATTTATCTGCAGATTATCTCTTATTTGGTCGTTTATCAAATGATGTTTACCCTGATAATAAAAGTTTAACCGAACCGTACCTTTCTTATACTGAGGATATCCTTGAAATCGTAAACAATATAATTTTAGAAACACAAAATAATTATAACTCTGCACACAAAAAGGACAACTAAAATTCCATATGAAAACAAATCTCCCCTAAGAATAACATTCCGAAGGGAGATTTTTGCATTGCAGGAATTGCCGTCAAAATCAAACATAGCTGCTTTAGCTGCCAATCGATTTGCAAGCTAAAGATTCCAGCAATGATTTAAAGGACCTCTTCCCTTTCCTATGCTGAAGTTTGCCTTTAAAGCTCCTGTTATATAATTTTTTGCGTTTAATATACTTGTTTTTACATCATGACCCTCTGCTAAATTGCATGCAATTGCCGATGACAGTGTGCAACCGGTTCCATGCGAATTCATATTGTTTATTCTTTCCTGCTCATACCATATACAATCACCGTCCATGTATAACAAATCATCGCTGCCGGTTACCAGATGGCCTCCCTTTATAAGAATATAACCGGAATATTTTTCAGCTATTTTTATCGCTGCTTTTTCCATATCCTCTTTATTTTCAATTTCAAATCCACACAATACTTCTGCCTCCTGTATATTGGGAGTTATAACAGTGGCAAGGGGCATCAGTTTATTTATAAGCATTTCAATTGAATCATCCTTACAAAGCTTACTGCCGCTTGTAGCTACCATTACCGGGTCAAGAACTATTTTTTTTGCTTTGTATTCAATAAGCTTATCTGCAATAACTGATATTATTTCTTTATTAGAAACCATTCCGATTTTTACAGCATCAGGATAAATATCGGTAAAAACGGCATCCAGCTGCGCTTCTACGAATTCCGGTGGTACTTCTGATACACCGTATACACCCGTTGTATTCTGTGCCGTTAAAGCTGTTATAACACTCATTCCATATATTTTATGACAGGTCATTGTTTTTAAATCTGCCTGAATACCGGCTCCTCCGCTTGGATCGGAACCGGCAATTGTTAGTACCTTTTTCATTCTTGTCTCCTTTATTTGATTATCTGCTTTATTAATTTTAACAATTCAGAGGTTGCGTTTCTAATATTATCCTGCGCAAAAATTGCCGACACTACTGAAATTCCCGCAATGCCTGTGCCTGTAAGCTCAAGAACATTATCTTTAGATATACCTCCGATTGCAACAACAGGTATACTTACCGCATCACATATTTCCTTTAATGTCTCAAACGGAACCGTATCAGCATCAAGCTTTGTAGACGTATTAAAAACTGCACCCACACCTATATAATCTGCACCGCTTTGCTCTGCTTTTATAGCTTCTTCAACTGTTACAGCTGAAAGACCTATTATTTTATTAAATCCAAGTTTTTCTCTTGCTGTTTTAATTTCTTCATCACTTTGTCCTATATGTGCTCCGTCAGCATCAATTGAAGTTGCTACATCCACATTATCATTTATTACGAAAGGGATATTGTATTTATCAGTTACTGCTTTTACCTCTCCGGCAATTTTTAAAAATTCTTCATATCCTAAGTTTTTTTCTCTTAGCTGGATAAATGTTGCTCCCCCCAATATTGCTTCTTCAACTGCTTCGGGAAGTGTTTTTTCTTTTAACCATGTACGGTCGGTAATTGCATAAAGCAGAAGTGCTTTATTATCTAATTTCAAACTTAGCACCTTCTTTCAGCATTTCAGCATCAATTTTACTCATAAAATCAATTAAATAACACTTAAGTGAGGATGTTCCGTCATCATTCTTTTTCATTTTTTCATAAGCAAGTTCACCGCATAATCCCATAGTACATACTGCAGCCGCAGTTGCGCTGGAAAAATTATCCTTATTAACACCGCAAAAAGCACCTATAATTGAACTAAGCATGCAGCCCGTTCCGGATATTTTACTCATAAATGGGTGGCCATTTCTAATAACGTATGCTATTGTTCCATCCGCAACAATGTCTATGGCACCTGTAACCGCCACAACAGCAGATAGTCTTTCAGACAATGAATTTATATATTTAACAGTTTCATCTATATTTTCTTCGGTGATGGTATCATCCACACTGGCATCTACGCCTCTTGTTCCTTTTGTACTATCCCTGCCTACTGTTTTTATTTCAGACATGTTGCCTCTAACCACAGCAAATTTTACTTCTTTCAGCAGTCTGAAAGCAGTATCTGTCCTTAATTTCGAAGCCCCTGCTCCTACAGGATCAAGTATGACAGGTATATTAAGTTCATTTGCCCTTTTACCTGCTTTTAGCATCGATTCAACAGTTCTTGAATTTAATGTACCTATGTTTATTACCAAAGCATTGCATATTGACGTAATTTCTTCAACCTCATCTATATCGTCAGCCATTATGGGTGAACCGCCACAAGCTAACAATATATTTGCACAATCATTCACTGTTACATAATTTGTAATATTATGTACTAACGGTGTATTACTTTTAACATTTTTAATAATTTCTGAAAACATATTTAACCCTCCTGCAGATGTTATATTTTCTAAACTAAAAACGGGATTTACCAACATGTGGTATATCCCATTCATTTTCACAAACAGTTCCCTACGTTGGCATTATCCAAATCAGGTTCGGTCGAAACTAACAGTTTCCTCTCAGCCTATTAATAAGCTCCCGATATTTAATTAAATTATAAAACATATTTATCTGCATGACAATAACTTTTTTAATTTTATTTATACATATGGTAGTAATTTACTCCGGCCGTAAATACAATTTCTCTGTACTCAGATAATTCGTCTATTGTCACAAGCTGAAATCCTCTTTTAATTAACTCCGGAATTACTATTTCAGACGCTTGAACAGTACTGTCATATAAATCATGCATCAGTATAATATCCCCGTCCTTTACATCTTTAAGAATATTCTCAACAATTATTCCGGCATTTCTGTTTTCCCAGTCACGTGTATCGATTGACCATTGAATTATCGGCTTTTGTATTTTTTTATTTAACTCTTCACTTGTGCTTCCATATGGCGGTCGCATAACCGTCGGTGTATAACCTGTAGCTATATAAACCAAATCATCTGTTCCTTGAATTTGCTTGTATAATTCTTCATAGCTTATTGTTGTTAAATTCTTATGATTATAAGTATGATTACCTATCTGATTGCCTTCCTCTATCATTCTATTCAATATATCCTTATTTCCATGTACCTGAGATCCTAATACAAAAAATGTTGCAACTGAATTGTTTTCTTTTAATGTATTTAATATTTCAGTTGTATATATGGATGGTCCGTCGTCATAAGTTATAGCAATCATTGGTTTACTTGGATCTATTTCTCTATTATTTATACTTTCTTCTGTAGTATTTACTTCAATAGGCCCAGGTGCTTCAGGGATTGTGTACTGAACATTGCCTGTATTCGGCTTGTTTTGCTCATTTATTTTAATATTATCTTTCGTATCGGAATATACTGCATAATCATTATAAATGTTTGCTTGAGCTACATTCATATCCGTACTCATTAATAATGCCATCATTAAAGCAAATGTTAAAGTAAAAATTCTTTTTGTCATAATATATCCCCCTATATGCATTTATATATAAATATCATATATCCATTGATATAAAACATCAATATTAATAAATAGGATATACATCCAGATATATCATAGTAATGACAATTATTTTAATGAGTACCATTTTGTGTATTAGATATCCCGAAACCCCTAAAGCAACTGCATTTTACTTACCATTAAGCAGGGAATTCTTATTTTGAATTATTCAGTATTCTATTCATTATAATATATGTCTGCTCCCTTGTTATATTAGATTTAGGAGAAAACATATTATTGCCCACACCTTGCATGAATTTATTTTGCAAAACAAAATTAACTGCATCAGACGCCCACGATGATATTTCTGATTTGTCTATTAAGTTCATATACTCAGTGTCTGTTTTAATTCCTAAAAATTTTGCCAAATTAGCGAGCATAATGGCAGCTTCTTCTCTTGTTATTTCATTTTCTCCGTCAAAAATACCGTTTCCTCTCCCCTTAACAATACCTAAATGCATACAAATTGCAACATTTTCGTTAAATTCATCAACTATGGGCGGATTAATCACATCTATTTTATTATAATCAATAATATCTTTTTTTGATGTGTTATAATATTTTTCTAAAAAAGCAACTATTATATCACAAAACTCATACCTCTTAATATCGGAGGTAAATAATGCCTGATATTCAAAGGGCACTAAATTGTTTTCAATTGCTTTACTTACTTCGTCTACTGCCCATGACGAAGGCCCCTTTGTCTGTTTAAAATAATCTATTTTTCTGCCGTAATTTTTATATCCCTGCCACTGGGCAGCTAACAGTCTTTCACCATTAATATTAACCACATCTATCATTGAATAGTGTGACTGGGTAAGCTCCTGCCCTGCAAAATTAACGATACTGTTGTAACCGTTACTTCCTCCTGCAAAATATTTATCGTTGATATACCATATATCAGAATAATGGCTGTTCTTTAATACAGCCTCACCAGTAATCTTATCAATCAAATTGGCATAACCGTTACTTTTTACAACCATATATCTGTCCGAAAAAGAAAAATATATATCGTCATATATAGGATGTACTACTACATTTCCCTTCATGTCATAAACAGCATACTTGCTTTTATAATTTTCGACATATACTTTTGCCGTAATAAATCCATCAGCAGCATACACTATATCTATTGCTTCAGCAGGCAGTATTATATTCCCTTTTGCATCCAATAATCCTGCCAGTCCATCCTCATAAAACTTTAAGCCGTCACCGACGTATTCAATTCTATCATAAACAAACGGTACAATTTCCTTGTTTTGCATATCAATTATCCCGGCTTTACCGTCTTTTTTAGCAACAACAAGCTCATTTTCCAAATACCTTTCATCTATATATTTTAAGCTTTGATATTCGATAGGTATAACAAATTCGGCTTTATTTCGATCAAACAGTCCTGATTTGTTATTTTTAGTTATCTGTGAATAATTCATTGAATCGGACACAATATGTATTTCATCATATTCAAATGGCACTACAATATCATCATTTATATTGATTACACCATATTTGAAATCTTTATCTGCGGCAATTATAAAGCTGTCGTTTATATACTGTAGGTTATAATAATTGAAGGGAAGTATTATATCCTGATTAATATCTAATATTCCTCCACCCTCGTCATTTTGTACAACTATCCTGTCATCCTTCAAATACAATAAGCTGTCATATACAACAGGTATTACTTCTTTTTTATTATATTTATCGTAAAGTCCGAACTTGTAGCTTATTTCTTCATCAACGCTCATCAAAAGCCAATATTTATCACTCACTGTCGGATCGGCAAAGGAATATCCTTCAACTATGCATTCCGCACCGTCCTTATCTACAAAGCCGAGCCTTGTCAATTTATCATCAAGTGGAACAAAAAAGCTATAATACTCCTCGTCATAATGATAGAACTCACCATTTTCTATTCCTGCATAATCTAAATAATTACCCTTTAACTCAATCCTGCTGCCATCCGATTTTAACAAATACCAACTGTCGTCGCTTTTACTTCGTATTATTTTGTCATTTCCAATTCCATCAAAGTAATCATAATCTAATGTAATTTTTTGTATATCATCATTAAATTCCACACCATATGTAATATTGAACATTGAAAATACAAAAACACATACAATCATCACAACTACCGTCTTGCACAAATAACTTTTTTTCATAACTTCCTCCATGTTTAAAATATAATTTTTATTTCAAATTATATATTTAAAAATTATTCTCCCTGGTATGAACATATACTTTTGATTAACCTGTATGCTCGGTTTTTCCTTTCTCCTTGAATATTATCTGTAATACTACTTTCACCAACACCTGCATAATTTATTCATTTATCTGTTAATATGCCATATTCAATGGAATATAACCTGCCTGCTCAATACATTTTTGGCCTTCCTGCGATATCATCCATTCTAAAAATTCACCTGCAATATTTTGTTCATCCTCCTTGCGGATTACACCATAATAATTAGTAGTGAATGAATAGGATTTATTCCTTAAGTTTTCATCATCAGGCGAAACCCCTTCAACCTTAAGAACTTTTATATTTTCATTCTTATACAAGGTATCTATATAATATTTGTAAGTATATCCAATACTTGCCTGGCTGTTTTCATATTCACCAACCGCGTCAACAAGCATTCCCATTCCTGCCGCAACTTTAACTATGTTTGGAGGAAGCATAGGAATACCCTTCATTACTAAATTTTCCATAGCAGTCTGGCTTCCGGAATTTTTTTCCCTTTGAAATGCCTTAATACTTTGATTCTTTCCCCCAACCTCTTGCCAGTTTGTAATTTCACCTGAATATATTTTTTGTATCTGTTCGATTGTAAGAGTGTCTACTGCATTATCCTTATGTGTTATAAAAACAAAGGCATCATAACAAACAGGTTCTATAATCAACTCAACATTGTTATCCTTTGCTAATTTAATTTCTTCATCAGATGGTTCTGTAGCAATAATTAAGTCCACGGGATGATTCTCATCCAAAAACGTAGTTGCAGTTCTGATCATTCCCATTGTATTAGGTTTTTTAAATATTAAATTTTCATATGCGTAGTGAGTTGTTGTAAATGAAGCAAAATCATTGGCATCTTCATCCGTAAACTTTAAATGCTGCCTTGCAAATTCAACTGCCATAGGTATTGCAACCGTTGATCCGTCAAGGCTTGGATATGTTCCGAACTCTATTTCATAATAGTCTTCCGGTCCATTGGGTGTATTCCAGCTTCCCTTCACTCTTCTTTCACCAAGCTGAAATTGACTGTTTTGAACATATTGCACCCAGTTTTTACTTCTTTGTACTTCCTGATTAATGTGCGACCATGATCCCGTCTTATCAGGTATTCCCGTTTTATTTCTATTGGTTCTATTAAAAAAAATAAAAATTACTGCTGCCAAAAAAATGCAGATTACAAAAATTTTTTTCTTTTTCATTTACTTCCCCTTACTTTCTATTTATTATACTTACAGTATAAGCAACCGACACCAAATCTGAAAATTTGGATTAGCTGCTTATGTACCATATTAGTTAGACGTATTTTAATTTGAATTTGTTCTATCTTTCTATCCTATAATATAAATCTTTTATATGAACACTGCCATCTTTAGAAGCTATATAAGAAAATCAAGTTGGTTTTTAAAAAACTTTCTATCAAAAAATAGTGGAGATTTGATGTATTATGTCAAATCTCCACTATTTCCTCTAAAATATTTTATGCTTGATTCAGCAGACTTTTTTTATACGCTGTTTTATTTTCGTACATACGTTTATCAGCTAACGATAAAAGATCATTCATTTGATTTGAACTTATTTCATGCGAAAAGGCAACACCGATAGCAAAACTGATTTTTATTTCACTCTCTTTAGAATTATACAGGTGAGTTTTCTCATTTAAATAATTCATATAATCATTTATATTCTTTTGTGAACAATTTTCAAAAATCGCCACAAATTCGTCTCCGCCATTACGGCATGCAAATCCGTATGGACTGCTTGCTTCCTTTAAAATTGCAGCAAAATCTCTTATAAATTTATCTCCTGCTTCATGTCCGAGTAAATCGTTAGTAACCTTTAAATTATTCAGGTCAATATACACACACGCTAAGTCGGGCAAAATTTCCATTTCATTGTATTTAAGAATAATTTCATTACAATGCGCTCTGTTAGGTAGACCGGTCAAATTATCAATGTATGCGACTTGATTTAATGCAACATTTTTATTCTGCACTAAAATTTTACTGATAAACTGCTGTATGCTGAAAATTAATATTAAAATTACACTTATAAATAATCTTGTTCGCATGGAAGCCAATTTTTCTACTTTACTTTCAACGTATGCCTGAGTTTCAAATACCATGCTATTAGACATTTCATAATATTCATTACTTAAATTATAGAGTCGCAGAGGGTCAGCACCTGCCCTGTAATTATAAATTTCTTCTTTCAATTCTACCCATTTTACTTCTATAGCAGAAAGCAATTCCTGAAGCTTTTTATCTTCATGTATAGCAAAATGATTATTTTCATCATGCGTTTTTAACTGGCTAATTATACCGTCCAGTTGCTCTATAAGTTCATCGCTTGGTCTGTTTGATAATTCCTGCTTTATTAATAGTTGAGTTCCTCCTCTTATAATACCCACATAATTAACGGATTTACTGTCATTATGCAGTATTTCGATTGAGAATTCAATAGAAAAAATACTTATTATCAATATTACTATAAATAAACTCTGAATTAACAATTTAACAAGATTATGTTTTATAAATATTAATATATTCATATATGAGTAATTATCCTTTAGGGTCTGATTTAGAGAAAACATCTTCTTATTTTTTTCTAACAATATATTACAATAAATTGTATATTAAAACAAGAATTATTTTCAGTAAAAAAAATTTATTATATGCAAAAAAAATAATTACTGTTTCATTTATACTCTATAAGTTTCCCCGCTTCATACTTATATAATTTAGGTTCAACATTTTGTAATCCTGATTTAATAATCCATTCGTCATTTATTGTGTCTAGGTATGCATATAAATTTCCGGTAGCTTCGGTTATTTCTGCTCTCTCAAAGCAATCATTATTCCATCTGTATATATCTACAAATGGTGGCAGGCTTCCTGTAGAACCGGCAATTAATTCATCTTGACCATCTCTGTCTAAATCAGCAATAGCAGGAGAACCCATAGTTAATAAATTTTCCCATTCATTACTATCTTTATTATAAGCTATTACTTTTAATTCTATGTAGGTAGCACCCATACCACCGGTAATATTAATTTCCTTGATACCATCATAGGTTCTGTCAGATAAATTTACATCTATACCATTAAATCCATAACTACTGATTTCTCCTAGTTCATACAATTTATTGTCATGCTCTAAAAATCCATATATTGTTCCTTCACCAGGCCTTAATTCGGGGTTTTCGTTACTGTCTACATACAAATGCACTGTTGATTCTATCTGATTAGGCAAGTCACCAAAATAAATGCTTTTTCCTCTGATCCATCCTTCTTCCGGTAACCCCTCTATTAATGCCGTTTTTGGTACAGATGTAAACGACAAATCAATTACATTTTTATATGTATTGTCGTTGTTTTCAATAATATCATTACCATTCTCTATTAATTCTTCATTATTATTTGCACATGCCGCAAGCATCATAATGATTGTAATCAAAAAAATCAGTTTTGCTTTCACATTAATTCCTTCCGTTCATTTATGATTTATTCTCTGATATGTAATGATTCAGCTATTTTAATAATCTCTTCTCTGCTTTCATAACCTGAAATCATATGCACATAATTATTGTCATTGATTATTATGGTTGTTAGACCATTTTTACTGTATATTATTCCACTCTTGTCCTTAATCGTTATTTCTTCTGTTGTTATCCCTTCTGTATCTACTGCCATACTCACACCTAAAGTAAATTGGTCAACCATAATTAGTTGATCTTTTTCATTAGCGTAAACCAGAAAATGCATCGATTTCATATCCTTGCTTTCTTCAATTAAAGTATATCCTTCAGTCATGTATAAAGGTACGTATACGTCTTCAATCATTTCAGGAACTGCGATATTTTTTTCATTGTCAAACAAAATCTCTGAAAATTCAGTATATATTTTTTCGGTCAGCTTGATTATCGGCAGCCTAAAAGCTTCAACACTCATGGATGCCGCAGCGATAATTATTATTAACGATGCGGCAACAATACTTCTCCTGACTTTGAATTTATCTATATTAACATATTTTATATTTGCTTTCTTTATTAAAGTTTTCATCCTTTTATCGAATTCATCTGAAAAGCTATAGTATTCTTTTAAATCTACGGACGAAGGAATAGTATTCAACTCATTTTCCATTGAAATTATCAATGCATTTTTTAATATTTCATTAGCCATATCAATTTCCCTTTCTTGCTAATACACCCGTTAATCTATTTGACCTATACTGATATGTTCTTTAAGTTCTTTTCTGCCATATATAAGTTCCTTATACAGTTCTCCGTATGACCCTGATAATGGTGTGTTATCTGACAACTTAAATCCCAGTATGTCTTTCCAGATTACCAATGCTCTGTTTACCGGCTTAAGCTTTAACAATGCACTTTGAATTCCTTTTATGTTATCGTTACATCTTGATTTCGGCATGATTAAATATATTTTGAATAATTCTAAAATAGTTAATTTGAACATACCTACAGTTATTTCATTATCTTTATTAAAATTACTAATCGTATTCATTATTGCTTTTGTTGATATTTCTTCAGCAATTTCTTTATCACCGGTCAGCTGAAAGGCAACCGAATATATCCTATTAAAATAAACTTCGATATTCATAAATTCTACCCACCTATATGCTCTGATAATTCTCTCTACTATATAAACAATTTTAAATGGCATATGGGGACAAAAAATATAAAAAAATTTAAAAATTTTTTTGCTTTCACTTGCTTACATTGCTTCTTTAATGTTTTCGGCTAATTTTCTTCTTCCTCTTTGCAGCCTTTTTTTCACGGCCTCATTGGAAATATTAATTAATATTGATATCTCCTGAGTGCTGAGTTCCTCTACGTACGATAAATACAGCACATCCTTATATATCACCGGTAAATTCATAATCTCTTCTATTATGAAATCAAAGGACAGTTTTGACAATATCTCATCTTCTAAGCTTATATCGTATGAAACATTTTCTTCGAAATCTTCAATTTCAACAATTGGTTTTTGTTTTTTCAGAATATTAAAAGAAATGTTCCTGACTATAATTACAACATATCCTTTTGTTCTTGAACTTATAACATCCGATATATTGTCCATGCTTTTAGCAATATTTATAAACGCATCATGAACAGCATCTTCGGATAAATAATCATCCTTTAAGATGCTCTTAGCCACATAAAACATTGTGAGCTTGTAATTGTTATAAATTTGCTCAAATTTGCTTTTTTCTTCTTCAGTATCCAATAAGCTTAAATAAATTAACATATAAAAATCCTTTTTATTTAAATTTTTTGTTTATTATCTGAATTTTATTTTAATATTGCCTTCAAGCCTTGTAGTCATAACTAATATTATGTAAACAATACATAAGTTAATTTAAGATTTCCACGGGCGTAAGCTTCCTAACCATCCCTGCTCTTTCCAATATTCTACATCTGTTTTATTGAAACCGCCTTTTTTTTGAGCTATGCGCATTGCATGAAACAGTGCTTTTACCTTTATGCTCGGTGTCACATTCTTGAATTTTTTTATTATTTTTGAAGATATTTTATCTACATCCTTATAAATGACAGATTTTTTATCATCACTCACACTGTTCCAGTCGATTGCTGCAACACCTTTTCCATATCTGAATATTCTTGCTATCCCCCAAAAGGTAAGGCTGTCTGCAATGTCCTTATTTGTTGATTTCATGCCTGCTCCTGCTGCTGTAGAAATAACGAGAGCAATTTTTCCGAACATTGCTTTATTTGGCCGGTGAACCATCCATTGATATCCGAAATTGTCAAGCAATGCTTTCATTTGACCTGTAGTGTGATATACGTATACGGGACTGGCAAAAATCAACATATCGGCTTTTTCAAGTGCAATTCTAATTTTATTTACCTGTTCATAATCAGGGCAGTATTCCTCTCCCTTCATGAAACACAGACTGCAGCCTTTACAAAAATGGGGCATATCCCTTGGAAGAAAAATTTCCCTTACTTCGGATTTTTCATCTCTCAGCTTGTTTAAAAACAATTGCGCAATGTTATATGTGCTTCCTTTGCGCTCAGTACCATAAACCAAAGTTATATTCATAATGTACTTACACCTTTAACTCGATATCCACGCCGAGCAAATCACGGTTTTCTTCAAGAAGAGGTTCTATGGTCTCATTGAAGAATTCCTCCACCTGCTGCGGCGCCCTTCCCGTGTAATTTGCCGGATTTATTGTAATTTCAATCTCTTCTCTTGACATATTTATAACATTGCTCTTTGACATCCTCTCAATCAGGTCATTCGGCATTCCGAATTTTTTAACCTGCTCTGCTGCCTGCATTGAAAGAACTCTTATTTCTTCGTGGAGATCCTGCCTGTTTCCTCCGCGCTTAACTGCTTCCATAATGATATTTTCTGTTGCCATAAAAGGAAGCTCTTCATTTATATGCTTTTCTATTACTTTTTCATTTACGACCATTCCACCGAATATATTGATTGCAATACCTAAAATTGCATCTGCCGCCAAAAATCCCTGGGGTATTGCCAATCTTTTAATTGCCGAATCATCCAATGTTCTTTCTAACCACTGCGTAGTAACCGTATTAGCCATGTTTGCTTCATTGGAAATAATAAAACGTGCCAATGATGCAATTCTTTCGCTTCTCATAGGATTTCTTTTATATGCCATTGCAGAAGAACCGATTTGATTTTTTTCAAATGGCTCTTCTATTTCTTTTTGACTTTGGAGTATTCTAATATCATTAGTCATCTTATGTAAGCTTTGGGCAATGCCGCTTAAGGTTGACAATACGTAAAAATCAACCTTTCTTGTATATGTCTGTCCGGTTAATTTAAAGGCATCCTTAAAACCCATTTTCTCTACAACCTTTTTCTCTAACTCTTTTACCTTATCTCCGTCGTTGTCAAACAGGTTCATAAAGCTTGCCTGAGTTCCCGTAGTTCCTTTGACACCTCTCAGCTTAACCAACGACAACACATGATTAACTTCCTCATAATCTAAATATAAATCCTGAAGCCACAGGGAAGCTCTTTTACCCACCGTTGTAAGCTGAGCCGGCTGGTAATGAGTGTATCCCAATGCCGGTAAATCCTTATATTTTAAACAAAAATCCGATAGAACCTTTATTAAATTAATCAATTTCTTTTTTAGCAGCAATAATGCTTCCTTCATTAATATTGCATCCGTATTATCCACTACATACATGCTTGTTGCACCAAGATGGATAATTGGCATAGCAGAGGGACAACACGTACCAAAGGTATGTACATGTGCCATAACATCATGTCTGAATTCCTTTTCTTTTTGTGCTGCCAAATCATAATCAATATTATAAATGTTGGCTTTCATTTCTTCTATTTGTTCGCCTGTTATGCTTAATCCTAATTCCTTCTCCGCTTCCGCCAAAGCAACCCAAAGCTTTCTCCATGTTGAAAATTTCTTTTCATCAGAAAATATATATAGCATTTCCTTGCTTGAATATCTTGTTATAAGCGGATTTTCATATGTATCTCTCGACATTACAGCCTCCATAACGATTAAATTGTGATAATATTATTTTATCTCTAAATTAAAAAGAAGTAAACATTAAAGTTTACTTCCATATATTTCTTTTTTATTTTGCGTATTCCGTTGCTCTTGATTCTCTGATTACATTAACTTTAATCTGACCCGGATATTCCATTTCTTCTTCTATCTTCTTAACTATGTCTTTCGCAATCAAAATTATGCTTGAATCGCTTGTTACATCTGGTTTAACGATGATTCTAACTTCTCTTCCTGCCTGAATAGCAAAAGATTTTTCTACCCCTTCAAATGAGTTCGATATTTCTTCAAGTTTTTCTAATCTCTTAATATAAGTTTCAAGTGTTTCTCTTCTTGCACCCGGTCTTGCCGCCGATATAGCATCAGCTGCTTGAACCAATACAGCCTCAACAGTCTGTGGCTCTATATCTCCATGATGAGCAGCGATTCCATGAATTACGGCTTTGCTTTCTTTATATTTCCTTGCAAGATCCTCTCCTATAGTAACATGAGGACCTTCGACTTCATGATCAACTGCTTTGCCTATATCGTGTAATAAGCCGGCACGCTTCGCGATTTTAACATCTGCTCCTAATTCTGCTGCCATTATACCCGCCAAATATGATACTTCCATAGAATGCTTCAATACATTTTGCCCGTAGCTTGTTCTAAACTTTAGTCTACCTAAAAGCTTTACAAGTTCAGGATGAAGTCCATGTATGCCGGTATCTAGTGTCGCCTGTTCACCTTCGTCTTTAATTTGCTGTTCAACTTCTTTTTTAGCTTTTTCAACCATTTCTTCAATTCTTGCAGGATGTATTCTACCGTCTGCAATTAATTTTTCAAGTGCTAATCTTGCAACTTCTCTTCTAATAGGATCAAATCCGGAAATTACTACTGCTTCCGGTGTATCATCTATTATAATATCTATACCTGTTAATTGCTCAAGAGCTCTGATGTTTCTTCCTTCTCTTCCTATTATTCTGCCCTTCATTTCATCGTTAGGCAGATCAACTACAGATACAGTGGTTTCCGCTACATGGTCTGCAGAACATTTTTGAATCGCATATGTAATTATTTCACGTGCTTTTCTCTCTGCATTTTCCTTTGCTTCTTTCTCTATTTCTTTCACTGCAATTGAAGCCTCTTGCTCTGCTTCTCTTTTAATGTTGTCGATCAATATGCTTTTTGCTTCTTCGGTTGAAAGTCCGGAAATTCTTTCTAACTCTTCTAATTGCTTTTGATGGATTGCTTCTAAATTATTTTGTTTATTTTCAACTTCCTTTAATTTCTTTTGAAGCGTTTCATCTTTCTTTTCAACCTGCATACTTTTAGCATCCAGCATTTCTTCTTTTTTGATTAGTCTTTTTTCTGATCTTTGTATTTCGCTTCGTCTTTCCTTGTTTTCTCTTTCATATTCATTTCTCATTCTGTGAGCTTCGTCTTTTGCTTCAACAAGAATTTCTTTCTTCTTTGTTTCTGCATCTTTTGTTGCCTCATCGATTATCCTTTTAGCTTCTTGTTCAGCACTACCAATTTTGCTTTCAGATATATTTTTACGAATTATAAATCCTATTACTATACCTATTATTGCGCAGATAATACCTACTATTATTTCGAACAATTCAGCACCTCCCGTTATTAAATTTTCAAGCTGCGAAATATTTACATTTAACTGTTTTTTTATTAAATGATAATTTCTAAATTATATGAAATATTAAGTCATTTCTTGATACTTGAATATAATATATTCTATAATTTTTTATGTATTATGTCAAGACAAATAGCAAAAAAACAGAACAGCAGTGAGCCGTTCTGACTATTTTAATAAATTCTAGGTAAACTCATTGTATTAATTGTCTGAATCGCTGGATTTATCTGAATCATCCGATCTTAACACTGTATCACCAAGTTCAAATTTATCTCTTACTTTCTTTTCTATTTCATTCATCAGTTCAGGATTTGAAGACAGATAATCCTTTGAATTTTCTCTTCCTTGTCCTATTCTTGTGCTTTCATATGAATACCATGCACCTGATTTATTTACAACTCCCGCTTCAACTGCCATGTCTAATATGCAGCCTTCTTTAGATATTCCTTTGCCGTATATAATATCGAATTCTGCCTGCTTAAATGGCGGAGCAACTTTATTCTTAACAACCTTTACTCTTGTTCTGTTACCATAAACATCATCACCTTTTTTAAGTGACTCTATTCTTCTTACATCTAATCTCATTGATGAATAGAATTTAAGAGCTCTACCCCCTGTGGTAGTTTCAGGATTACCGAACATTACTCCCACTTTTTCACGCAATTGGTTTATAAATATTGCAACAGTATTGGACTTGTTAATTGCGCCTGCTAACTTTCTAAGTGCCTGTGACATTAATCTTGCCTGAAGACCAACATGAGAATCTCCCATTTCACCGTCTATTTCGGCCTTTGGAACTAATGCCGCAACAGAGTCTATAACAATAATGTCAACCGCACCGCTTCTGACAAGCGCTTCAGCTATTTCCAATCCTTGTTCTCCTGTGTCAGGCTGAGAAATTATTAAATCTTCAATTGATACTCCAAGCTTTTTAGCATATCCAGGATCGAGTGCGTGTTCAGCATCTATGAACGCTGCGATACCGCCTCTTTTCTGTGATTCTGCAACTATATGTAATGCTACGGTTGTTTTACCGGATGATTCAGGTCCGTAAATTTCTACGATTCTACCTTTGGGAACTCCTCCTATGCCTGTTGCAATATCAAGCGGCAGGGCTCCTGTTGGTATTGATTCTATATTCAATTTTGCATTTTCTCCAAGCTTCATTATAGAACCTTTACCGAATTGCTTTTCAATTTGAGCTAACGCAAGCTCAAGTGCCTTATCTTTTTCCATCTTCTCGACTCCCTCATAGAACATTTGTTCTTTTTACTATTATAACATAAACAACAATTTTGTCAACACAGAATTAAGCAAATTTTATTTCAGAATATCCAGGTTTTCGTAGATGTAAGTTGCTCCGGAAGTAACCGTTAGAAGAACAACTACAGCAACCAATGGACCAATCCATAAATCTGTAAATTCAAAATAGCCGGTATAGTTTAGTAAAATAACAACTATCAGTATCATCTGAAAAACTGTCTTTACTTTACCCCAAGGGTTTGCAGCTATTTTTACTCCTTTTGAAGCTGCTAAGGTTCTGAATCCGGATACTAAAAACTCCCTTGAAATAATTATAACAACAATCCAGGAGCTCAAATAACCAATTTCCACAAACGCAATAAAAGCCGCACATGTTAAAAGCTTATCAGCAAGAGGATCCATAAATTTTCCGAAATCAGTAATTAAATTATCTCTCCTTGCTATATACCCATCAATTGCATCGGTTACTGCCGCAGCCGAAAAAATCAAAAGCGGCAGAAATCTAAATACTCCTTTGCTTATGTATAAGAATATCAGAAAAAGGGGTATTGCCAATATCCTTATAACAGTAAGCTTATTTGGTAAATTCATGTTCTTAAACCAGTTCATCAACCTCATCTCCCATCAAATCATATTCTAAAGCATCATTTATTTTAACCTTATAAATATTGCCTAAATCTAATTCATTGTCTGATGTCACATAAACAACACCATCTATATCTATAGAATCCATATAAGTTCTCCCGATGTATATGTTTTCTACATCTTTTTCTTCAATTAAAACATCATAGATTCTGCCTATTTTAGCTAAGTTGTTTTCATACGATACGCCAACCTGCAGCTCCATCAGCTCATCCTGTCTTCTTTGCTTGATATCATCATCTATCTGCTCGGGAAGCTTGTATGCAGGAGTATGTTCCTCTCTTGAATACTGGAAAACACCGACCCTGTCAAGCTTATATTCCCCTAAAAACCTTAACAGCTCCTCGTGCTCTTCCTCTGTTTCTCCGGGGAATCCAGTTATTAAGGAAGTTCTGATTACGGCATCCTCGACTTCATTTCTGATTTTGTTTATCAGATTTATTATTTGATGCCTGTTCGTATTTCTGTTCATCCTTTTTAATATTCTGTCATTTATATGCTGCATTGGAATGTCAAAATAATTAAGAAGCTTGTCGTTATTTTTAAATTCATTTATGAGCTCATCATAAATATCTTCGGGATACAAATAATGAATTCTTATCCACTGAACTCCTTCAATTTCAGAAATCTTTCTAACTACCTCATGAAGCTTTTTTTCACCATACAAATCAAGTCCGTACTTGCTTGTGTCCTGAGCGATAATTATTATTTCCTTTGCTCCCTGTTTTGCAAGAATTTCTGCCTCTTCAACAATCTTTTCTATTTTTCTGCTCTTATATGGTCCTCTGAGCTGCGGTATAACGCAGTAGGTGCAGTTATTGCTGCAGCCTTCTGCTATTTTTAAGTATGCGTACCAATTTTCTGTCAAAGAATTTCTCGGAAGATTTTCTTCGTCAAGTTCTCTCATATCGGTATCAACAACCAGCTGCTTGCTGTTTTCGTATTTTTCAATATATTCATCTATTTTATCAAATCCGCTTGTACCTACGATTATATCTACTTCCGGTATTTCCTTTGAAAGCTCCTCGCCGAATCTTTGAGCAAGGCAGCCTGTCACTATTATTTTTGCATTTTGGTTCGCTTCATTTTTTACATCTGCAGCAGCCAGTATTGCATTGACTGATTCCTGCTGAGCATCACTTATAAATGAACATGTATTTATAATGATGTAATCTGCTTTATCGGCATAATCTGTAGTCTTAAATCCCTTGTTGCGCAAAATCCCCAGCATGTTTTCAGAATCAACCAAATTCTTTGAACACCCAAGTGAATGCATATAAATCTTTTTCATTAATTTCCTCTCATTTCGTCTAATTCTTCTTTAGTTATAAGCACCTTACGAGGCTTGCTTCCTTCATGACCCCCTACAATTCCTCTTTCCTCAAGCTGATCGATTATTCTTGCGGCTCTGGCATATCCTACTTTAAATTTTCTTTGAATATAGGATGCGGAAGCTTGCCCGTCCATAACGACCATTTCTACTGCCTGCTCTAAAAGTTCATCTACTTCTTCATCACTGTTTGGGGCTTTTTCTATTTCATTTATTATTTCATTTTGTTTGTTTGTTTTTATTTCTATCTGTTGCTCCTTAATGCTGTCTACAACCCTTTTAATTTCATCATCTGATATAAATGTCCCCTGAATACGTATTGGTTTAGGCAGACCGATTGGATGATAAAGCATATCGCCTCTTCCAAGAAGCTTCTCAGCTCCCCCGGTATCTAAAATTGTCCTTGAATCAATATGTGAAGATACCGCAAAAGCAATGCGGGATGGTATGTTTGCCTTAATAACACCTGTTATAACATCTACTGACGGCCTTTGTGTGGCTATAACAAGGTGCATACCGCATGCTCTTGCAAGCTGGGCAATTCTTGTTATATATTCTTCAACCTCAGAAGAAGCAACTGTCATCAAATCTGCCAATTCATCTATTACGATAACTATTTGAGGCATTTTATCATTGCCTTCTTTAACCATCTTTTCATTATAGGTTGCAATATCTCTTACACTGTTCTGGGCAAATACCTTGTATCGGCTTGTCATTTCAGAGACAGCCCAATTCAGTGCATTGGCTGCTTTGCGGGGGTCTGTAACAACAGGTATCAATAAATGCGGCAACCCATTGTATACACTTAATTCAACCACCTTGGGATCTATCAGTATAAGCTTGACCTCATCAGGTCTTGCTTTAAATAAAATACTCATAATCAAAGAATTAATGCACACACTTTTACCCGAACCGGTAGCCCCTGCTATTAAAAGATGGGGCATCTTATCAATGCTGGCTATAATGTTTTTTCCTGCTATATCTTTTCCCAAAGCGAACGGAATATTTGTGCCGACAGTCTTATATTCTTTTGATTCTATTAAGCTCCTTAGATATACACTTGTCTTACTTTTGTTCGGAACCTCTATTCCTATTGCAGCCTTGCCGGGTATGGGCGCTTCCATACGAATGTCCGACGTAGCTAACGCAAGGGCTATATCGTTGGATAGACCGGTTATCCTGCTGACCTTAATACCGGGAGCAGGTTGGATTTCATACCTTGTAATTGTAGGTCCTTTGTTAATCTGAAGAATGTTACAGGGTATATTGAAATTGTTCAATGTTTCAATCAGCTTTTCCCCATCCTTCTTCAAATCATCCTTATCCCCTCTGCTATGCTGAGGTAATGGATCTAAAAGTGTTGTTGGCGGCATTTTATATTTATCACTTTTAACACCGGCAATGTTAATTATATCATCGGTAATTGCTTGCGGCTCAAATTTCTCCTTAGGGTTTATCTTCTTTTCTTTTTCAGAAGGTTCCGTATCTTCCTGTTTTTTCGCATCAATTTGTACTGCATTTGCAGCCGGCTTTTTTATGTCATCAATTTTAAGCTGTGTAATTTCTGCCTTTTTATTGTTATCTGCCGGATTTAAATAATCATATATTTGTATATTATCTGCTGTATCATAAGCCTGATTTTTACTATGCTTTTCAACCGGCTTTTTATTATTATCTTCATCCGTCGATTCAGTAAACACAAAGTTATATATTGCATTTGAAAATTTCTTTATGTAGCCTGCAAATAGTTTAAATATTCCTATGATGCTTTGGTTCGTAAACAGAACTATGTTTGAAAATACTAATGCGCCAAGAACTATATACGTACCGTTTTTGTCTAATAATTTTACAAATATATATGTCAATACATTTCCTATTATTCCTCCGCCGACTTTCTTTAAACCGGTATCTACAGAAACTGAAAATAGTTCCTGCAAATTAGTGTTTCCTTTTAATATAGCCAAAATTGCCGCATCTGATATAGAAACATATATTATGTAGCAAATGAAGAAACCAATTATTGCGATAATTTGATTATTATCATTTAAAATTACTATGTTTAATAACCTCATTACTCCAATCGTTAATATAAAATAAGGTAAGATATCAGCACCCTTACCAAAAATCGAATGAGTAAAAACATTAATTGATTTACCTATAATACCTGTTTGATTTTCTTTGTTTGTAACTACAATTAAAAATACGGCAAATGCAACAATAAAAATACCTATTATTTCTTTTTTTAGAATATCGGCTTTTTTAATTTGATTTGTGCTTGTACTTTTTTTTCTTGTACTTGTTTTTTTTGACTTGCTTTCAGTTTGTACTTTTGCCATTTTGTACAACGTCCCCCTGTACTTTTCTAATTTTTATTATATCATAAAATACTGAATAGTCGCAATAACTATTTAATTATGAACAAAAAGCTAATTTTTCTTTTCCATTTCATCTATTAAACCTCTTAAAACATTCATCGCCGAGCTAAAGCCGCCAATTTCATCTATAAGCCCAATATCTATAACCTCTTGAGCATTAAGAACCGTTCCCACATCATTGGCGATTTCATCCGTATCATACATATAGCTCAGCAACGCTTTTTTGTCCACTCTTGAATTATTAACTATGAAATTAATAATCCTTTCCTGCATTTTCTGAAAATATCTGAATGTCTGAGGAACTCCTATTACAAAACCGTTTGTACGTATAGGATGGATAGTCATGGTTCCCGTCGGAGCTATAAATGAATATTCTGCTGATACAGCAAGAGCCGTCCCTATGCTGTGACCTCCGCCCAATACGATTGATACCGTCGGCTTAGTTATACTTGCAATCAATTCAGAAATCGCAAGCCCAGCCTCCACATCTCCACCAACTGTGTTTATCAGCAAAAGAATGCCTTTGATTTCAGGGTCCATTTCTGCACCTATTATCATGGGGATAATATGTTCATACTTGGTAGTCTTGCTTTGAGGAGGCAAGGAAGTATGACCTTCTATTTCTCCGATAATACTTATAAAGCAAATATCCTTTACGGGACTTATATCTGTTACACTTCCTACCTGCTTTACATTTTCTATAGGCTGGTCAGAATTTTCATCCCCTTTATTATCCTCATTTCCGTTAAATAAAAAAGGATTTGCCGGCTCTGAATTATTAATATTAATGCGTCTGTTGTTATTTTGATTGTTATTATCTGTCATTTGATTATTATTTCTGTTGTTATTTTGATTGATAGTATTTTGATTGTTGCTGTAATTCCTGTTTCCATCCATATTGTTGAACGACTGCTGCTGCAAGTTCAGGTTTTGATTGTTGTTTTCCATTTATTCCTCCAAAATAAAAATAATCAGGTTTTTTTCTTCATCCTGATTATTCTTTGAAGTTTTAGCTATTTTATACAAACAGTTTTATGCACATTAATCATTTTCTATAATAATCATATCACTGCCTATTTTTTTTATGTTCTTCCATAAAATTTCTTTTTTCTTCGGCTCTTTAAAAATATTAAAATGTGAGTTGCTGCCGGATATAAAGCTTATAATTTCTCCGGTTTTTTCTTCAATAACCAAGTCGCAGTCACCAAATATCCCCAAGTTTTCACCGGTGTCAATATTAATTATTTCTTTGCTGTACAATTCACTTAATTTCATTAATTTCCCCCCTTATATACAATTACTCTCCTGTGTGCCCGAATCCTCCCGCACCTCTTACAGTATCTCCCAGTTCCTCAACTAATTCAAATTCCGGTCTCTCATGCTTAATAAAAACCATTTGAGCTATTCTGTCACCATTATTGATAGTAAAATCCTTATCTCCCAAATTAATTAATATTACCTTTATTTCTCCTCTGTAATCGGAATCAATGGTTCCTATTCCGTTTACGAGAGAAATACCATGTTTTATTGCAAGACCGCTTCTTGCTCTTACCTGAGCCTCATATCCTTCGGGAATTTCAATAAAAATACCTGTAGGAACCAACATTCTTTCCATCGGCTTCAATGTTACGGGCTCCTGTACATATGCCTGCAAATCAACTCCCGCGGAACCCTTTGTTTCAAATGCCGGCAAATTAAACGGATTATTTTTGACAATTTTAACTTTCATATTCTTCTCCCAGTACTTCATTAATAATTTCTTCTATTCCTTTATGTTTGTTTAAATTTCCCGTAAAAGTAATACTTAATTTGTCAATATCAAACAATTCATTGGCAATCTTAACAACGTCCTCAAATTTAACATTGTTTATGCTGTTTATTACCTCTTCGGGATATAAAATTTCGTTAAATAAAAGCTCTCTTCGACCTATTGCAGACATACGGCTTGATGTGCTTTCCAAGCCTAAGATATAATTACCCTTTATCTGCTGCTTAGCTCTGTTAAATTCCTTCATGGTTATCTTGCCGTTTTTCATGCTGACCATTTCTTTTAACACTGTCCTTATGGCTTCCTCAACCTGATCATAGGACATACCTGCATAGATACTGAAGATACCTGAATTAGAATAATTTGAAACAAATGAATAGATGGAATAAACCAAGCCCCTGTTTTCTCTTACCTCCTGGAAAATACGAGAGCTCATAGTTCCACCGAATATATTGTTTAATACAAGCAAAGAATGATAATCCTTATGGTGTCTGCCTATTGTTTTATTGCCTATACAAACGTGCAGCTGTTCTAAATCTTTATTAATGCCTACTACCTTTCGCTCGTAATGGCTGTCCTTATCAACATGCTCTACGAATTTATTTTGCCATTTACTGAATTTTTCTTTAATCAGGTTTACGAACGACTCTTCATCGAAGCTTCCGGCTACGGCAACTACGGTATTATGCGGTGAATATTTATCTTTCATATAATTTAATACCTTTTCTGTGGTAAAGGTTTTTAAATTCTGCTCCGTACCTAAAATATTGTATGCCATCGGGCTGTCATTAAATATTATTTCCGTCAGCTTGTCGTGAACCAAATCCTCGGGAGAATCTTCATACATTTTTATTTCTTCAATTACAACCGAAATTTCTTTGTCTATTTCTTCCTGTTTAAACAATGAATTAAAAAACATATCTGAAAGTATATCAACTGCTTCTACTATATTTTCGTCCAATACCTTTACATAAAAGCAAGTACATTCCTTGCTTGTAAAAGCATTCATCTGACCGCCTATATTGTCAATTTCTTCAGCAATTTCATTTGCCTTTCTGTTTTTGGTTCCCTTAAAAAGCATGTGTTCTATAAAATGTGACAAGCCGTTCGTTTCATCATTTTCGTTGTTAGAACCAACATTAACCCATATACCTATGGATGCAGATTTAACATAACCGATTTTTTCCGTTACTATCCTAAGCCCGTTGTCTAAAGTGTACTTATTTATCATTTTTCCTCCGTTTTTATCAATTTGGGGACATTCCTCCTATCCCCAAGGACTCGCTCTCAAAAAGAGGTGTGTCCCCTTTCATATATATCATTACCACATTCTGATTAAATTCATTGTGCTGCATCTGCCTGTTACAAGCAGAATAAGTATGATTATTAATAAAATAACTATTATCAGCTTTTTTATAAAAGCTATATCTTTAAAAAATTTCATAAAAATCCCCCTTATATTAATGTATTAATATAAGAGTCAATTTATGTTATCAAATTTTTACATAAATTACAAGTACTTTAATTTCCGCTGTTCTTTGTTTAATATATAAGGATTTACTTAGAGAAGAATATAGACATGACATGTAGGATCAACAAATAAGTTAAAAGACTCTTTTATACCTCACAATTTGCATACTTAATCCTGAAAAAGTACATGAGAAGATATTTCAGAGCCTTATTAATAACATTATATAGCAACTATAATATTTTTTCAACATTTTTTTACTATATAAAAATTTATAATCCTTCTGTAAAATTTGGAAGAGATGAAAGTCACATAATGCAATCTATATTTGCTTTAAAAATGAAAATGATAATTGGTTAATTCCGATGTCCCAATCCGGTAATTCCATAAGATGCAATTACTAATTTTCATCCACTGTCAGCAAAGTATACCTTTTTTATTGATATAATTCTATTAATGACTTATAATAATTGTCAGAACTTTAAATAT
Organism: Sedimentibacter hydroxybenzoicus DSM 7310; assembly: GCF_013403245.1. Lineage (GTDB taxonomy): Bacteria > Bacillota > Clostridia > Tissierellales > Sedimentibacteraceae > Sedimentibacter > Sedimentibacter hydroxybenzoicus. The sequence continues at coordinate 150,634 of NZ_JACBNQ010000003.1, forward strand.
CACATTTCAGCAATAAAAATTAATTGCGCAGATAAAATTAAAAGGGGCTTTAAATGGACTACACATGGTTTTTTATATTAATAGGAATTATCGTAGTATTTTTACTAATTATATCACATATAAAAGCAACTAAAAAACTAAAATCATTTATCATAAATTCCTTCGGCAAAATACCAAATCAAAAGAAATACGAGTTTGAAAGTATCGAAAGCTATCACCGCTATAAAAAAGCAAACACTGATGATTTTAATACAATAGATAGTATAACATGGGACGATTTGGACATGAATCTGACATTTAAACGAATTAATACTTGTCTGACATCTGTTGGTGAAGAATACTTATACGACACACTGCATCAGGTACAAATGAAAGAAGACATTCTTTTAGAAAGAGAGAAGCTTATTTCCTATCTGGAAGATAATGCTGACGATAGACTGAAGCTGCAAATGAGTTTAGCCAAAGCAGGAAAATATAACTATAACGGTATAGCTTCCTTTATCTTTGATGCAGAAGCAAAGTTTTTGAAACATAATTTTATATATAATATTTTAACCATTATTCCCGTTCTATGCATTTTATTAGCCTTCTTTGACACTCAAGTGGGTATTTTATGTTTGATACTTTCAGCTATATTAAATGGATTCTTTTATTATGGAACAAAAACGAAAATAGAAAGAGAGCTTTCTGCCATAAAATATTTTTCGTCTATATTGCAATGTTTAGATAAAATATTCAAAACCAAAAACTATGAATCAGTTCCCTTTTTCAGCGAGCTTAAAAAAAGCTATCTTATATTTAAGCCTCTGAGAACTAAAATTTCAGATATCTTACAGAAAGATTTTTCTGACATGGCCGTTTTTGCGGAATATATAAAAATCATATTTCTCATCGACATACGAAATTACAATAAGGCTATAAGAATGATTTCAAAATATTCCAATGAATTTCATACATTGTACAAATCCATGGGTGAAATTGACATGGCAATCTGTGTGCTATCATTCAGAAAAAGTCTGCCTTATTATTGTACTCCGGTTTTTTATAATGAAAACTCCATAGGTTTTGAAGACTTGTATCACCCCCTGCTTTCAGATCCTGTACCTAACAGCGGGAAAATAAGCAATGACAGCATCATCACAGGCTCCAATGCTTCAGGAAAGTCCACATTTATCAAAGCCTTAGCTATTAATGGTATTTTGGCCCAGACAATTCACACATGTGCTGCAAAAGAACTTAATCTAAGGTTTTCATTAATGATTACTTCTATGGCTGTTCGCGACAACATTTCTGAAGGAGACAGTTACTTTATTAAAGAAATAAAATCATTAAAAAGAATACTCGATAAGGTGCAGGATACAGCCTGTACATGTTTTGTCGATGAAATTTTAAAGGGAACAAACACTATTGAACGCATTGCTGCATCTACAGCCGTACTGAAATATCTGCACAATATAGATTGTCTTTGCATAACTGCCTCTCATGACATTGAACTGACACACATATTGAATAAAGAATATGACAATTATCATTTTCGTGAACACATTACAGATGATGGTATACATTTTGATTATAAGTTAAAGCAAGGTCCGTCACAAACCAGAAATGCCGTTAAGCTGCTTCATTACATGAATTTTAACAGTCAAATAGTCGATGCAGCCGAAACAATGGTCGATAAATTTATTAATACGAAGACATGGTAGTAAAAATTCTTTTGAAAAAATATATATAATTAAATCTTTTACAATTTCGGATCATTGCACTTATTCTCTCCGACAAATTGAAAAATTTGCAAATTATTTGGTATTTTTATTATTACTGTCTAAGATAGAACCAACAATAATGCCAATAATCATTCCTAATCCGGCTCCTAATGGTATGCCAAATACAAAGTTACTTTTATCTATAATAATGCTTACAATAATTCCCGCACCGGCACCAAAGCATAATCCAAGTGATATACCTATGGCTAAATATTTATTTGTATCTTTTTTCATATCATTCCTCTTTCATAAATTACTGTTTATTATTATACCAGATGCCGCTCTGTATCTCCCGGAAACATTTGAAGATGCATTACATCCTCATCACAATTACCGCTGTGCTATATACTCTTTTTCAGCCGTCTATGATAGACAGGCATATCTTCATCAGCTGAAGACATAACTGTAAGTTTTCCGGCATGAATCATTTCTTCTATACGAAATGCGACCCATGAATCACTAATTCCGAGCTGGTATTTTCCAAGTACTCGTCCGATAATCATTGCTTCCTGAAATTCTTCATTTTCTGCAGCGATTTCACGAAGGATAAAGTCATCATAGATTTTTTCTGACGAGCTGACTAACTGTCCGTTCAACAAGATTCGCAAAGGTGCATTTTCTCTTTTGAGCTCCAGCCAATGCGATGCACAGCTTTGTATAAATATTTGCGGCACAGTCTTTTGCAATTCAATATACCGGTTCCATTCTCCTGGAGCCGTTTCACCCCAATTAGTTTTGCGAACAATAGTTCCTTTTTCATGCGCTTCCCACTCAGGAAGCTTGACAATAAAAACCTGTTCATCCGACACCTTCCATTGATTCAAGAGATACATGAACCAATAAAAACCACACATTTCATCGGGCTGGTTGCTGTACCAAATTCGAAGGGATTCTCCATCTGCTGTACGTTCCTTAACCTTTTTCAGGTTTTCATTTGTACTTTTCAGTATTTCCTGAGCCAACTGTTGTCCCTCATCATTCGGATAAATACTATACAAGCGTTCTAATGCCTGCATACGCTTGGTACCCGGCTGTTCCTCCGAAATATCTCCAATGCTTAACTTTAAGCTGAATCCATAAATATTTGCAGGGCTACCACCTAAAGGAGCAGCGTTCTCCCATGCCAAGCGTTCTTTTTCCTCTGCTTCTCGCTTAGCAGCTTTAATCTCTCTTTTTGATGGCTTGCTTCCATCCGCATGACTAATTATAACGCCAATATACCCACCTTGATATTTTCCTTTTCCATAGTTCTGTGCCATTTTAAGGCTTCCACAAGCACTATCACCAAATACAATCTCTATCACAATAATTATACTCCTCTAAATATCGGATTTCTCAACTTTCCATATAATAATACTCTATAAATTTGTATCTATCGTTTTACCGATTCGTGTTAAATACGTGACTCTTCATCTATTGCTTACTTTTCATTATTCTAACATGCCAAATAGCTTACTGCAAATTGAAAATGGATTTTTTGAATTTGCATCTATACAAGTTTCTTATAAATAATCAATATCGTTGTCACAATCACAACAGAAGCCGCAAACCACAACCCCGGAATTGATGAATAATTAATCATAATACTATTAAAAAATGAACCAAATAAAACCCCCATTTGCAAGACTAATGAATTTAAAGATAAAATTGAAGCCCTATGCTCGTTAGGTATTTCTCCATTAAGTATAACACCCTCCGGTATATTAGACATACCCAAAAACAAATAAATCAACGTGTAAAAAAACATAAATAAAACCATGTTTGTCTGTAATGCCGTAATTATCAATACCGTTACAAGAATACTCCTGAGTAACAAGTACATTTTTTTAGTATTATGCTTGCTGAATATTCTGCCATATATAATATTGCCTGTCATAGCGGCTGCAAAATACATAAAAGCCATAACGCCTAAAAGAAACATAGCACTATTGTCAGGCATCAAGGAAATAAAATGTGGCTGCCAGTATGTTTCCAAAGAGCTGAATAAAAAGCCTGTAGAAAATACAGAAATGAATATACATATTACATTTTTATTGTTAGCAACTAAATTTGAGCTGATTTTAATATGCTCCCATATAAAAACCCGCTTTTTATTTTCATTCACAACCGTTTCTTTTATATATATCATTGCAAATATTAAAACTATAAATGTTAAGATTATTCTGACGATAAGGCTTAGATCATACATCCCTATTGAAGAAAAATACTTGTCGGATATTTTAGGCAGATATCCCCCGGCTAACGCTCCTGCAGATAATCCAAGAGCATCCATAACATTTATCCTAATAGTAACATCGTGTAATTTATCCTTGCCAAATTCATTAATATATGAATCTATGAACAGAGCCTCAAACGAGCCTGAGGAAATAGCTCTGTTTAATCCGTAAAGCAACATTCCGATATACAAAATTACCATGCCGTTCCCCAAAAGAACAACTATCGAAAACATCAAGGAAACAATAAGTGATAAACAAAATGTTTTTTTCCTCCCCATTATGTCTGTCATTATTCCGGTTGGAAACTCCAGTATTATTACCGAAAAAGAATATATTCCTATCAGAATAGAAAGCATACTGAGTGTAGCACCTTTCTGTATCAACAATAAACTTAAAACCGGAACAAGAAGTCCTGTAGCAAACGAATTCAGTAATAATATAAAAGAATACAGTCTTACCCTCATGCTTATATCTCACTTTTGCCATCTTTTAAATCTGCTCTGTAAGCAACCAAGGCATATTCATATGGATGGGAATTCTCCGATGCTTTTGAATGTTTTTTTAAATAGTCATCAATAATATCAAACAATTCATTGGCCTCTTCGGTGGATAAATGAACGATTCCTGTCAATTGATCAGCAAATTTATTTCCCTTTTTAAATTCTTCTGATAAAAGATGTCTGTTTTCATCAATCATCCTTTTATAACTGTCGTAAACTGTGCTTAATACGTTTCTCGCCAATATATCGCGCTCTGCTGTTAAATCATCATCTATATCTTGACCTATGCTTACAGTTTTTTCTGTTACTCTAAGATACCTTGCAGTTATACCGTTTATAATTTCATTATGGTCAAATTCAATAATCCCTACTTGCTCCAACTTTTTTATGTGATGCTGTGCAGATGAAGGTGAAATTTCCAGTTTATCAGCTACAAATTTAGCGGTCACCGGTTTTCCCTCATTTCTCATCACTCTGATTAATTTTTGCCTCACAGGGGACATCACTATTTTCAGGTCTTTATCAGTTTTTAGTACTATATAATTTTTCTTATCCATCATTTCCTCCATCATCAACGTTACAATTAATATAACATTATGCTTTATGTAATGTCAATATATTTTTACAGCAAAATAAAAAGGAGACTAAAGTCGTAGGATTATAACCTGATTTTAGTCTCCAAACCACTATTGGTTCAACTCTATATCAATCATTTTGTATTGCTTTCTACTGCTGCTACTGCTTCAATTTCTACCAGCTGATTTGTATATCCTAATACTGTGACTCCAAACAAGGTGCTTGGAACATCATGTTTGCCAAACTCTTTTCTTATTGTTTCCCATGCTGTTACCAGATCCGACCGTTCCTGAGAGGCTACAAGAACTCTGGTATATACCACATCTTCCAACGTGGCACCACAGTCCTTCAGTGCTTCCTTCAAATTCTCTACACAAAGTCTTGCCTGAAGCTCATAATCATTCAAGCCGGGTACTTCTCCGTTTTTATCAATGGGACATGATCCTGCCAGAAACAATAAGTCCATTCCTGAAGGTATATGTCCGGCATAAGCATAATCTACTGAAGCTAAATTTGCAGAACGAATTAATGATATTTTTTTATTCACTTTAATTTTCTCCTTTTGTTATATTATCTATGATAAGAATTATAAATTCTTTTATCTGTTACCCACCTGATAATTCCGGCGGTCTGCTTATCCTAAAGATGTAACTTCAAGATGCAGACTTCGTCAGGCTTTTTTTATGAAACTCCAAACAATCCTATCACCATGAGGATGACAGATACAAACTGAATTACCGCACGAAATCTGTTTCTTGTCTGCAGTTTCCGGCGCCACTGCCTAAGTCCCTCAACATCGCTGCTTTCAAGAGATTCGTAAATCATTTTGTAAGCCGGCAAGACGATGGGCTTGCTGACAAATACAGAGGCAGCCACAGCAACAAAAGCACCTGCTGTGAACCACCAATTGGAGAAACCGAATATAATGAAATACGGGATAAACGCAAGCTTTGGCAGTTCAGCTGTTATAATCATATACGGTGACTTGTGCATCGATTTATGCAGCTGCTTCGTAAAGCTTTGGAATGCGGCTTCATCCATATTGTTCATCACTCTTTGGATTACCCCTGCGATATAGGCTAACGCATCTGCACTAAGGGCATTGACAACAAGAATCAGAATTTCTGCAAATGCTCTGGTCATAATTGATCCTCCTTATAAAATTTCCACATATCCTTTTGTTCCGTTTATACGAACCTTTTGACCATCCTTAATTAACTTGGTGGCATTTTCTACACTCACCACCGCAGGGAGACCATACTCTCTGGCCACAACGGCACCGTGAGTCATCATTCCGCCTACTTCTGTAATCAGTCCCTTAATTGATACGAACAGCGGAGTCCAGCTGGGATCAGTAAAAGCTGTTACGAGTATGTCACCTTCTTCAATATCAGCATCCTCCAGATTTAAAACGATCCGTGCCCTCCCCTCAATGACACCGGATGAAACAGGGACTCCTATCAAAGCACCCTGCGGAATATTGCCGGTGTCGTACTCACCGGTGATGATTTCACCATCAGACGTCATCACACGTGGAGGCGTTAATTTTTCATAGACTTCATATTCTCTTTTTCGTTCTTCTACTATACTGTAATCCAATTGGTTCAAACTAACGACATTTCGGAGCTCCCCAAAGGTCAGATAATAGATATCCTCCGGCTCCTGAATCAAATTTTTTTGTACCAGCATGGCAGCCTCTTTCTTTAAAGCCTGCTTATAAGCATAAAAATGCTGCATTAAGGCATACTTGGGATATTCACGAAATCCGATGAAATTACGGAATACACTGATCTTTTTCTTCATCTTTTCCGCCTTTTTTCTGCCATCGGGGAGCTTCTCCAACCTACTGATAATCTCCTGTTCTTTTTGCTCGGCTTCCAATCGTTTCTGCTCAAATATTGTATAATGGGAGCCGGGCTTGAAATTCTTGATATTATTGATAATCATGGGAATAAGCATTGTCGGCTTCTCAGCCCATCGTATTCTGGTAATGTCTATTTCTCCCGGGCAGCGCACACCATATTTTTTCAGATAGTTCTGAAGGGATTCACTGACAACCTTACCACCGTCCAGCTTATCAAGCTCTTCAAAAAAGTCTTCGTCATTGGCAGATTGCAAATATGTGAGTACGGCAGGATATTGACGAAAAACATCCGCTACGTCCAGAAGTTCAAGTCCCATCTCAGCGGTAACATTATTGGGTAACGATTGTGAGAGAATATCGGTAACATTATCTTCACCCAGACATTTCTTGATATTTTTAGCAATCCAGTCTGATGCAAAGAATCCAACCATGCCCACACTGTAACCACCTAAAACAATGTCCTTATAGGTGTCATCCATATCCTCCAGAATAAAATCAAACAGTCTCACTCCCGTTTTTTCGCTTATGCTTCGCTCCAGATTACGTACCTTCGCATCATGATTGGTCATAATATTTTGGATCATGCGGGAGTCATTCTCCCGTTCAATTTTTCTCGCCTGAATGAGACCGGAAAATACCTGCCCCATGGCACCTCCTGTCATGCTCATCGAACTCTTTCCCCGGGGTAATGATTTGATATAATCTTCCCTCTTCAGTAAATTGTACAAAGCCTTCTGCATCAGGACATCTACCGAGCCAAAACCGTTTTTAACAAAAGTTTTTCTTCCTGTCGGCGATGCTATATCATGAGAAACATCAATATATATCCTGCCTCCGGCCTCGACCATTAATTCACCGGGCGGCATCCCTGTAGCACGAAGCTTATTTAGCCACAGCCGAAATATTGACATACCTAATGGTTTAAGAGTGTCCGTCATCATCTGCTGATGTCCGAGAGACATATAGACATGATTTTTTCCGTCATTTACATCTGGCACAGGATATAGGGTGGTAATGGGTCGACTCTGGACGATATAAAACTCGCCTTCATAAAGACACCATTCAATGTCCTGAGGACGACCGAAATATGCTTCAATACTTCTGCCTGTTTTTTTAAGCTGCAAAATCTGCTCATCCGTCAGTGTTTGTTTATCCTGCTGCTTGGGTTCTATCTGCTTTTCTATAGTCCCGCCTTCTTTAAGAGAATAAATGGCAAGTTTTTTATTCGATATCTTCTTCCCGACTATCTCACCTTCCTGAACCTTATATATATCGGCATCCACAAGCCCCGAAACCAGTGCTTCGCCGAGCCCAAAGCTGGCATCAATAGACACAACCTTCCTGTTTGACGTAACCGGATCAGCCGTAAACATAATTCCTGATGACTCGGGGAAAACCATCTTCTGTATAACTACTGACAGATGAACCTTATTGTGGTCGAAGCCATTCTGCATACGGTAAACCACCGCCCGGTCGGTAAATAGTGATGCCCAGCATCTGCTGATGTGTTTCAGTATGGATTCCTTTCCTATAATGTTTAAATAGGTATCCTGCTGTCCCGCAAAGGATGCCGTCGGAAGATCTTCTGCCGTAGCACTTGAACGCACAGCATAGGTATTTTTATCTCCCGCCTTTATAAGGTAACGGGCGACCTCCTCTTCAATTTCTTTTGGAATCGATGCTCTTTCGATGGCACTGCGAATTTTTCCGCTGATTTCGCTGACTCTCTCCCGGTCCTCTGCCTTTAAAAGAGATAATTGCTCCAGCAGAGCATCAAACTCCTGTGTCTGCTCAATGATTTTTCTGTATGCTTCGGTTGTAACGCAGAAGCCCTCCGGTACCCTTATACCGTCAATCCTGGATATTTCCCCAAGATTGGCACCCTTACCTCCAACCGTTGCAAGCTTCGTTTTATCAATTTCCTCAAAGCCAAGCACATATGAACCCATACATATTCTCCTTTTCATTTTATTAAAACCACTTTTGTAAAATCAGAATACCTTACGATTATTTTTCCTTGTAAAAATTTTCTTTGAATAAGTTTATGCATTTATTAAAATCATCAATTTCCTTGCATAAAGTATCAATATCAATTCCTGTTTGAGTCTGCATTTTGCTTAAATAACCGTCTGTAAGCCATGTAAATATTTTCATCACAAGCTTTGGGTCAATACCGTCTTTAAATTTTGAAATATCTGTGCCTTCAAAGGTAATTCTGTTTCTCAAGCTTTCACCTTTTCCGTTTGTCAAAACAGCTTTTATATCATTCTTGACTTCATCATCATTTTCAAAATACATACTGTTTAAAAAAGAAAGCATTGGGGGATGTTCTTTCATAACTGAAATTTCGATATTCATTAAAAGTCTGATTCTGTCAAAAAAATCGGTCACATTGTTGTCAAATTTTTCATTAATTTCATTCTCAAGAATATTGCTGCACAACTCCATTAGATGCAGATACAGAGCTTTTTTGGTACCGAAGTAATGAAAAACCAAGGCCTTTGAAACTCCTGCTGTTGCAGCAATATCACTCATAGATGCTTTTTTATAGCCGTTAGTACCAAAGCAGGTAAGAGCGGCATTAATAATTATATTTTGTTTTTCTACAGATAAACTTAAAAATTTCTCCACAGGACTCACCTCACAAATTTCGTTAACCGAATCGGTTAATAATATATTAGCACAATTAACCGATTCGGTCAACATTTTTATGCAATCTGTCCTTTATAAAAAGACCGGAGGATCAGAGTGCTAAAATTGCACTTAATTCCCCGGCTCTGTCTATTTTTTAAATATCATTTCTTCTCGATTTTATTTTTTTATTTATTTTCTTCAATGCTTTCTTTGATCCTCTGTTTATATCTCTTTCTAATTTAAGCTCTGAATATTCAACAAACAAAGTATTCAAATCGTATCCCACAGGATACAATTCTCCTGCTTTATTTTCTAATTTTAATTGTTTGACATTGATTTCTTTAAATTCACCTTTATAGAAAACAGTTAAATTATTAAACTTATCCTTTGACTTGTAAACAATACCTGATTCCTTGTACTCTGTTAAATAAACCCTGTCTCCTATATCAAAGTTAATGACTTCTGCATCTGCATTTATTTCCTCATTTTTCATTTGGATAACTTTATTTTTACTTACTATATTAAAATTATATTTTTTATCGGAAATATATTCTCTGGCACGCTGTACTACCGATTTGCTTATTCCCATTTTTTCAGCTATCCAAAAAGCATTGCTGTTACCGGACTCACCTATAAGGAGTTTAAAAAGCGGCTCTAAAGTTTCACTGTTAAAAAGCATGGCTGCATTTTCAAAATCAGGATGATTTAAGGAATAATCCTTAATTTCACCATAATGTGTTGTAGATACTGTAATTGCGCCCTTGTGGTAAACTTCCTCCAGGACTGAAATTGCCAATGCCGCACCCTCGTTGGGCTCTGTTCCGCTTCCTATTTCATCAAACAGTAAAAGAGTGGATTTGTTGGTGTCCTGAATTATCTGGGCGATATTCTTTACGTGAGATGAAAATGTACTTAAAGCATTTTCTATACTCTGGTCATCTCCTATATCTGCAAATATATTTTCAAAGACAGAAAATTCGCTTACTGATTCACATGGTATATGAAATCCGGATTGTACTGCCAGAGTTAATAGTCCCACTGTTTTTAATACAACAGTCTTACCTCCTGCATTCGGACCTGTGATAACCAATGTCCTGTAATCCTTTCCTATAGTAAAATTCAATGGTACAACCTTATTCCTCAGCATTGGATGTCTGCCATTTATTATATTTATATATCCATAATTATTTACATCAGGTTGAATACCGTTTATTTCTCTGCTGAATTTGGATTTCGCAAAAATCATATCATAAATTCCCACAACCTCTGCATTTTGCTTCAGTTCTCTGATACAATCATTAATCAAACCGGTTAAAGATGATAATATCTGATATTCTTCATTTTCCTTTTCAGCAATCAGCTGCTCAAGCTCAGAAGAAAATTTACTCACAGTTGCAGGCTCTATGAAAACCGTAGCTCCTCCGCCGGAAATTTCTATTACTGTACCCGCTACCTGATTTTTATAGGAAGATTTAATCGGTATTGTAAATTTTTCTTTTCTTTTTGTAATGAAGAAATCCTGTATATAGTTTTTATTTATTGATGATCTCAAAAATTCATTTAACTTATTTTCTATTTTTATTTCAAGATTTTCTATTAATCTTGTAATTCTTTTTAATTCCTTAGACGCATCAGGACTCACTTTATCATTAACTATTGAAGTATTTATCTCTTCTTCAATATGCTCCAACACCTCTATTGACTTTGAGTATCCGGCTAAAACAGGAGCATAGAATTTCATATCCTCCATATATGCCTTAAGCTTTCTGCATCCTCTTAAAAAGCTTGAAACATTGCTGAGTGCTTCACCGTTTAATATCATCCCTTTTTCTAATTTTGAAATGATATTATCTATGTGCACAATTCCCTGCAATGGTACTACACTGCTTTCCAGCAGCATTTTCCCTTCTGTCGTTTCATTCAGTCTTTTTTTAACGGTTTCCATATGAGATGAAGGATGTAATTTATCCATCATAATTTTACCTAAATTACTCGTACAGTAGCTTTTAACATGCTCTTTCAATTCATTATATTGTAATTTTTCCATAGCTATATTATTCATTTTGATATTCCTTTCTTAATTGTAATAAATGCTCAGATCTATGGAATCTACAAATAATGCAGTAGATTTAGTATATTTGAAAACAAAAAAGCCGCGGATAAACCACGGCTGTAAAATTCCATATTTATTAAAATAACAATAGTTATTTTAACAATATTGTAAAGTAATTTGCCATGTGTATCTTCCATAGATAATGGAATCAAGCATGAAAATCAAAGGATATACATCCTTAATGCTTAATCCATATTAATTTAATCTATTGGTTAGATACACTCTCAGACATAAAATTTCTCCTGTTCTAAATCTACATAGTAATGATATCCTTATTTTATTTATAAGTCAAGGGTTAATTCCTTACTTTCTCTATACTTCTCTATACTATAGAAAATGTGTTATCCAAATACTTGACGGAAAATAATATTCCCTTTGACACAAACAGGACTTAATCTGGTAATTATCTTAGTACTAAAACCTATGGCAAGAATACAATAAATATTTTTATAATAAGTGTTTATTTATTTTAATAATTTGGGAGATTTCTGTTCTTCCAATATCGTCATTTGTTGAATAGCAATCTTGTTCAATTTAATTAATCGCTCAGTTTGAGAAATTCCATCATTAATTAAAACAGCATTGATATTTTCCATATTGGACAGGCAAATTAGCTCATTAATTGACGCATAGTCTCTTATATTTCCCTTTTTATCAGGATTTCCACATCTCCACTCATTGGCTGTTTTTCCAAACATCGCTACATTCAATACATCAGCTTCGTTTGCATATACATATGATATTTGTTGCTTTGTCAGTTCTTTTGGAATTAAATTTTGCTTGATTGCTTCAGTATGTATGCGATAATTAATTTTAGCAAACTCGAAAGCTATATCTTTATGAGCATATGTTCCACCATATCTCCCTGCCTTTGCAATAATTCCTCTTGAATTAGTTCTTTTAGTCCATTGTTTAACAGATAAAGTAAATCTGTTAAACCCAGCTTCATTCATAATTTCATTATATTCGTCTTCGTCAAAGTCTAGGTTATACATTCCTTCCCAAATACCTAAAAATTCGATTGTATTTTTATTTCTTAGCCATTTTTCAATTAAAACTAAACCATTATCAATATTTTTTACCATATCGGTTAATGAGGTGTAATCTTTTTCTTCAATTTCTATAACTGAAATTTCTGCATTATTAACATAAATTTTAGCCATTATAAATCCCTCCTTTTTTAATTCCCCCGAATTCGGTGGAATTAAAATTGAATTAATTCTCATATTTCAATCTCTTTACAACCGAACTAATTATGTTATTATAGGTTTCATAAGAAAACATCAAGGTTATAAAAAATTACATTATAATTCTTTCCATCCGAAGCAGCTGTTTAAATTTGATTATAAGATATCGAATGTATGTTCTAATTCCATTGTACCATAATTTGTAAATTGTTGCAAGAAATAAAAAGACGATAGATTCTTATTTTCTATCGCCAATATATTATTAGTGGGTGTTATGGTTTAAATTAATACTAAAAGTATTAATGATTAATCTCATTTAGATTTTTCCAGCCATATCTACGAATTGAAATCATTGCCGATATCATGCTGGCAAGTTCATCTATAGCACCTGCCCATGAACCAATCATAAGATCATAAATAATCCATAGTGGCGAATTGAAGAACATACCAGCAATTCTAATTTTTTGTGCATTGTGTGTATACCCTCCAATTGTCGATGCTATATTTGCACATACTGGGAGAAGTGATATCCATCCCGCCCAAGTTGTAACGACAACAACTACTTGCATAGAGCATAGAATTGCACACATTTTGTTGCTTCGTGCGAATTCCCATTTACTAGCAAGGAATAGTGATCTTGCCAGATTCAATATGTAACTGATACCTCCTGTCATTGCTCCTAAAAGGATAAAATGTGCAGTGTAAACCAGATACGAAAAAAACTGCATTGCATAAAGTTTGCGATTATCTCTGCAAATTCCTGTTTACCTACATATTGCATAAATCATTAACAGGTATCAACACCTTTTCGTACTGATATCGTCCTGCATCCACGGTCATACGGCACATTGTAAGCTCCAAATTAAAACGCCGTTTACCGCAGCTGCCGGGATTGAGAAACAGTACTCCGTTAATAATTTCTGCAGAGTATTTGTGAGAGTGTCCATAGACCACCACGTCAATATCTGTTAGGTATTTTGGTATGTCTTTTTTGTTATGAACAATGAAAAATCTCACACCTTCAATTGTGACGGTAATACTTTCAGGCAAATCTTCTGCCCATTCCTTATCATTGTTACCACGCACTGCATAGGTCTCCCCAAGCTTTTGTATTGACTCGATGATATATGGTGTGTCAATATCACCTGCATGAATGAAGCAATCAGCTTCAGCAAGTTCAGCCATAACAGGCGCTCGCAGCAGACCATGAGTATCGGATAAAATTGCAATCTGTTTCATAAGCTCCTCGTTTAATTTCCTATTTAATTTTACCCTCTTCAGTCTCCACTTTATTCACAAAATCCATATTGTAACGAACAGCACCGTGATCTTTAATTACCGTGGCTCTTGTAATGCGGATTGCCAAAATAACGCAGTTTTCATCTTTTTCATCATTTGCATCGTCATACCAAGCTGAAAATGCTTCACGAAGTTTAGACCTTAACTCAGCATTTTTCGGGTCTAAAACCCATCCGAGATTTTCGCCGGTTCCGTTTCCGGAGAACCACTCAAAGCAAACCGAAAATGCAACTTCCGGGTTTTGAGCTATCTGCTGCATTTTAGTTGATTTTGCCCAAGTAGTAACATAAAACACACCATCTTCATAATAAGCATCCACATCACGGACATAAGGACGTGGTTTACCGTCAGCGTTCGGTTCCATTGCGATAGTAGACAGAGATATGGTATTATCTTTTCCATTGCCGCATCTTTCCTCAATTATTCTTAATCCTTCTTCATACCTGCTCATTTTTAATTCCTCCTCATAATATTAATAAATTTACTAATCTACCCCTTCTATTGTATACATGGTGAAAATCACAACCTCAGGTCTTGTAAAAATCCTTGGTATATTAGAAAAAGTGCCTATTCCGCTGGTTGTAAACACGGGTACGTCATCTGCCGAACGGGCGAAACCATAAGCAAAATGTGTCCCGTAATCGGTTATAGGCAGACTTCCATACAGCAAGTAAAACGGATAACCAAAAAAAGTAATTTGTCCGGCATGGGTATGACCGGAAAGTATTAAATCAATCCCATCTGTAGGTTGTTTCATTGACAGGTCCGGACTGTGTGAAAGGAGCAAAACAAAATCATTTGGATTTGCGTTTGCAACAGCCTCTTCTATGTCAGGATTCCTGTTATACATATCATGGACACCTGCCAGATAAAAGCCTTCTCTTATAAGCGTTCCACTATTGTCCAGCGGCTTTATTCCGTATTCATTTTGTGCCCGAAAAAGTTTCTTGTAGTCATCATGATTTCCTTCCACACCGAAAATTCCGTCTGTTGTATTTATTTGAGCTATTTCTCTCACAGTTCCTATATAATGATCGTCCTCCATTAAAAAGTCTCCGCCTGATAACAGCAAATCCAAATCTCTGCCATTCAGCTCTGTTGCAACTTTGCGCATATCTTCGTCTGTTATCGCATGCATGTCTGACATAAAAGCTATACGATAACCATCTGACTCAGGCGGCCAGTTTTCCGAACTAAACTCAATTTCCACATAGCGAATTATCTTACTCAGCGTAAGCCCATGTACAATATGTATAACGGGAATAAGTGTAATAATAAGACCAATTGCTGCTACAAATTTGAATTTCCTGCTTCTCGTTTTGTGATTTGCCAAAAGCATACCCAGCAGTGCCCCTATTCCTCCACACAATATAGTGAAAATTAATAATGTTTTTCACTTATACAATGCTTGCCTTTTAATGCCTTTCGTTTGTCTGCCACATATAGTAAAAATGTAAAAGTATTTGTAAGCAAAAGAAATATGAGAAAAAACTCTATTATGCCTATATAAAAAATCAGATTTATTATTGATTGCAATTTCTCTTCTCCCCCACAATTTAAACTTTATCTGTTAAAAACTAACTTAAAGGTCATGGCATAAATTCCTGCCACCCCTTTATTCCTCAATTATCTCTATAAAGCTAATTATATATTCATACTTATAATCATATGTAACACCTGAAGTCGGATCATAAAAAACACCTTCAAAGTAAACCAAAAGATGATTCTTAACAGGGCTTCTGACATTTATTATGCAACATTTTGGAAAGTTCACCTTTTCTCCCTGCGTATAAACAAACTTTTTATATGAAAACCCAAAATAGTCAAGGGTTTCAAGTACTTTACTTATGCTTGCCTGCCATTTTTTACTTTTCATTATTTTTATAACCTCATCAATAGAAATCCCTGCCAGCATTGCAATACATGTTTGTCCACAATAACCATTTTCAGGCTGCTTCAGGTAATTGATACTTTCAATGTGTCTTATTGGATTATCTTTATTGTACGGACTGTTATTATTTATTCTTGTCAATTGTTCCAGTATAGTAAATTTAACATCTAATTCACCATTTAAACTCAGTTTATTAAAGATATCATTATTAACCGGAAGTATATATTCTCCTTTACCTTTCGGTATAAGCTTACATTCAAAGATTATATCCTCAATAACCGCTTTAACAGGTATATTTCCTTTCTTACCACAAGTATCCCAAACATTGAAGGGGATTTTTATAAATATCCTGTTACCTTCATTATAATGGTATGACTTAAATGAATACGTCATGACTATTCACCTTCCCTGTTTCTTAACCACTGCAATCCAAACTTCCTGACGGTTTTCCTGCATATAACACTCGATAACCGGCAGGTCTGCCAGCTCATATCCTGAATTTGGCAGCCATTCAGTGTAAAACTGCTTATATACTTTTTGCGTTGCACTTGGCAATTCTCCATTAGCTTCAAAAATTGCCCAGGTTGCAGCAGAATAAGAAAATTCCTTCATACCATCAAGTATAGGTATATGTTTGCATTGAGAATCATCAACATAGCTTGTTACAGCTAATATATAATTCATTTCTTCCGAATCTCCCCACTGTCCTCCCGCAGCAATTCCTAAAAATCCTGCAGGTCTGTAGTCAGGAAAATTCTCAATAAATCTTTTCATCGTTCCATCTTCCCATGCATTTTCCCATATCTCAGGAATAACTTCAAATGCCGTTGATGTTTTTACTTTGTGCAATATTCCCATTACCTTAAATGCCGGCCACTGTTCAATCTGATAATTCATATGATTTTCTCCTTTTATTGTAATTTGAAAGGAGAGTCTTGGGCAGGATTTCAGCTGAACTGTTTCATTTCTTACACTTGAAGGCAGTACACTGTGAAAGCTTTTAAATGCACGAGTAAATGCATCTTGAGATTCATACCCATATTTTAACGCAATATCAATTATTCTTTCTGTGCTGTTCAATAGATCAAAAGCAGCCATTGTTAAACGCCTGCTCCTTATATACTCAGATAATGGTTTGTCTGCGATATAAGAAAACATTCTTTGAAAATTATAAACAGAGCATCCTGCAATTTTAGATATTGTTTCATATGATATTTCACCCGCAAGATTTTCTTCAATATAGTTAATTGATTCATTCAGTTGTTTAACCCAATCCATATTCTCACCCTCATTAGAATCATATCTTATCCGGATTTTATTTACTCGACATCCTATGCCGCTTTTTGTCGGCTATATTTTTCTCTTTAATTACTCAACATATATTGCTGCTTCAATTCTGATTGTCATCGCATCTAATACCCCTTGGTGTCAGGATATATTTTCAATAATCTCGGCAAGTAACATATTTTATAATGTCTTCTCTCTCAACTGAAGGAAAAAAACAGATATTGTTCTTTAATATACCGGCCATTGTGAAACCGGCCTTAAATACTCTTCAGATAATATGTCTATTTTCTAGTTAATAGTCTTAAAAAAGTATCCCACGTTTCAATATGTAATGGTCCTTGAACATGTATCTTAAGGAAGTCTTTAACTATTTTTACATAACTATAAAAAATTATTTATAATAACTGCACTTAATGCTTCCTTAATAATCCTTTTTATCTGTCTTGCGTTTTTCAAGCTATTTGTTAACGAAAAAAGTTTGTTCATAATATCAGAGTTATCGATTATCTGTTTTTCATCATCTTCCAAAGCATTATACTGTTTCTGGTATTCTACATGCATAATTTCTTCAACGGAATCCTTTGAAAGACTGTCAAACCTTATAACAGCATCAAATCTAAAAAAAATAGGCTCCCCCAATTTTTCTTTAATTTCCTTTTCTGACATGAAGTTTGAAGTACAGATAATAATGGAGTTTTTCATCTTTACCGTATAATTTTTATCTACAAGCACTCCTTCATCAAACAATTGATAAAATGCACTGTAAAATACCGGATTCGGTTTGTCAAACTCATCAAATAAAACAACATTTGATTCCCTTTCGACCAATTCTTTAGCAAGACTATTTTGACTATGCTTTCCGCCGAAAATATATGACCCAAATTCGTTACTATGTAACATAGAAAACTGTTTACGAAATAAAGGTTGTCCTAACACATCTGCTATATATTTTGCAGTTTCTGTTTTCCCCACACCTGTGTTACCATAAAACAACATTACACACGGCTTATCAAATCTTCCTTTTGCAACATTATACAATGTGCTTAAAATCTGTCGCTGTGCAATTATCTGTCCAATTATCTTATTTGGAAATCCTGCTTTAATTGCTTTTAATTCTTCTATTCCAAGTATATTATATTTTTGTTCCTGAATATAACAATCATTTTTTATATATTGCTTCATTCTCTTTGTTATGCTATCTGGTGGATTATGCAAATACAAATTATCTATATTATAGCGAAATGCAAAATTAGAAAAGCTTTCTATAAAGCTCTCTGTTAAAGATGCGTAGTCATCCGAAAATGCAACTACGGTTTCATAATGCAGCGTTTCCTCAATTTGTTCTATCTCCCTGCCTTCAATATCGACTTTAATATTTCTGCGCTTTTCATCATCCTGAATTACCAAATCAATAATATGCATATAATTATCATCTGATATTATATCACGAAAACCATTCAGACCTCCATAGTAAATAAACACTTTCATCTACATACTCCCGCAAGAATAACGTCATATACCTTTAATTCTTCTTGTTCCATCTCGAATGCATCCTTATTTACCAAATTATATCCGCTTATTTCCTCTTCCCTTTTATCAGAAAACTCCGATTCCATTGTTAGATTTTCTCTCTTAACCGTACCTACTTCTATTGCATGATATTCCAAATTCATTTTTACAAGATCAGAAATAAAATAGCTGTTTCGAAATGCTTTTATATTAAAACGCAACACAACGCTTTTACTTTCATATTCTGTAATAAGTTCATAATATCCTCTTCCACTATCCAATGCCTGATCCATAAGTGCAAGATTAAAATTCAGGTCTTCTGCTATTTGCACCTTTCCGTCTGTCATTGTAAAATATGGGGTAAGCATTTTAAAATATGCGAAGGAATTTGGATATGGATATGTTTTACATTCAGGAAAAACCGTAATATAATTCTTCCCCTCTTTCTTAACACAATGTAAATAATCTGTAAGGAGTGTATTTTCAACGGCCTTAGTAATTATCGTTGTACCTTCTCTTGAAAAATCAGCATTACCACCTATCCCAACTTTTGCACCTATCATAGAAAGTATTCCTATTGATTTTCCTACTTCTGCTTCGGCTCCTGCTACTATTTCATTTGTTTTCTTAACAATATGCGCTTTTTTGTCCTCACTCTTTCCATTACCAAGAATGTAAATCAAATCCGTAGCAGAACTCTCATCAAAATATATTATTTTAACCATTTGCCTGCTTTTTTTTATGCCTTTTGCCATATATCTTTTATACTCCTTTTTTTCTTATACTCGTTCTTGCATTTTCCCCTGCATCCTTAATAGTCTCCATATATGCTTTTTCTACAGGTGAAATGGTAATTTCCTGATATCTTCTGTATTCTTCTTTTGCTTTTTTCATAGCTTGTTCATGACTGACTTTTCCTGAATCTATAAGTAATTTTCTATTTCCTGATGTTAATATAGCATCCAATTGCTCTACATAATCATTCATATACATTGGCTTATGCTCAATAGCATTGATTTCTGCCAAATCAAAATAACCTGAAACAAGATTGTTTAATACTTTTAATTCTTCTTCACGTAAATAATTTTTTGCAACTCCAACATCCTTTAACACCGGTAATTCTCCCGAAAAAGATGTAAGCCCCATGAAAGGCTTTTCTGCATCAGCACGTTTAAATATAACCTCTGCTGCAGTATGACCATGTGCTGCAAAATGCAGTTTATTCTGTACAATTTTGAAAAACCTTAATGATTCTTCACTGTGAGGATCATAATCAACACTTGTAGCATACAAATCAAGCACTTGACGATATAGAACTTTTTCTGATGAACGAATATCTCTGATACGGTCAAGTAACTCTTTCCAATAGTTACCTCCTCCATTTCCTTTCAAGCGCTCATCATCCATTACAAAACCTTTAATCATATATTCCTTTAAACGTTCTGTAGCCCACTGTCTAAATCTCGTAGCTATGGATGATTTAACACGATATCCAAGTGAAATAATCATATCAAGGTTATAATGAACTACATTATAATTCTTTCCGTCCGAAGCAGTTGTTCGGAATTTCCGAACAACTGAATTCTCCTCTAACTCTCTTTCTTCAAAAATATGCTTTATATGTTCACTAATATTAGATTTTGATGTCTGGTATAACTCAACTAACTGTGCTTGCGTTAACCATACCGTTTCATCTTCCACCTTAACATCTATATTAACTAATCCGTCTTCCGTTTGATAAATAATAATCTCACCTTTATTATCCATACAAATATTTTCTCCTTTATATCTCTTTACATTCGATTATAATGCGTCGAATGTATGTTCTGATTATATTGTACTATAATTTATAAATCTATGCAAGAAAAAAGACATGAAAGTTATAACTAACATATCTCCTATTTCTTTGTATTCCTAATTATTTATTTTTCTAATAAATTAAAATAATAACCTTTCATATAAAAAGGTATTTATCTACAATTTCAATTCTTCCCAATCAGTTCTATTTTTGTCCGAAATGCTTAATAGTTCATAACAATGAGATCAACTCAATTCAACAGACACTGTCTAGCAAATGTTATATTTTAAATAAAATGCCCTCATGTTTTGCAAATTTGACCTATAAAACCCACTTGTAATTTCTTTAGGCAATACGTTGAGGTCAAACTCTATTTTTTATAAAACTATAGGCAGTTTTCGAAAACATATCAATCGGATAATCTGTGCTTATGATGAAGAAATGCTTGTTCGTTACCCCAACCATAGTTTAGCCCTTTTTATAAGTTTTGAATAGAGATATACATCCCGGTCTGTAAATAATTCTTCATTTATTTTTTCAATCGGAAACCACTCAACTCCACTATTTTCATCGGGATTTACGACCAAAGAATCTTCTTCGTTTGCCGTAAACAGATATGCTATTGAGAGATGGAGATGAGCATTTACGTACGCTTTATTCTTGAAATGACGTGTAACTGTTAAAATGTCAATGGAAGCAATGCTTGTAGAAATTGGAATTACATTAACGCCTGTTTCTTCAAGAGCCTCTCGGGTTGCAACCGCTAATAAATCGGCATCTCCGTCAGCATGTCCTCCAGTCCATGCCCATGTATTTCTAATGTTATGATGTATCATTAACACTTTACTGAGAGACTTATTTAATATAAATCCCGAACTGGTTATATGTGCAATTTCGTTATCCCTCAGCAGAATATTTTGCGGAAACAGCTCTATACAGTTTAAAATAACTTTTTTGTCTTGGATTTCCTGAGCGTCCTTGGGGATATAATTTTTAATTTCATCAATATAATTCAAAATAAATTTCACCGCCTTATTTATTTTTTGTTTATCGCTAATGTTTTCTTGACAGCAACACGACACCTTCCACATGCGTCGGCAAGGTAGGCGTCTTCCATTATTTTTTCAACAAAGAAACATACATTGTTCAGAAGATGCATTCATATTCGTACATTATACTCTACTTTCGAAAACATATTTTTTCAATGTATTTACATGCATGGGATAAAATAATTCATGGTTTTTATTCAGTAAAATCTTCATTTCTTCGACGGAAACCCATTTATAGTTTTTTGATTCGTTTGAAAAAGGCAGCAAGTCGCCCTCTACATTACAAACAAAGACAAAAACAATAATGGGATATGTGCCTTCTATATTTTGTGAACATGAAAACGGAACAAAGTTAATAACCTTGTAAGAATTGCCTTCATACACACTGGATAGATTCTCACCAAGTATCTGTGTCACATTTAAACCCGTTTCTTCTTTTATTTCCCTTTTTAGTGTATCAAAAATACACTCGAATGCACGCACCTTCCCCGCCGGTATTTCCAAAAGACCATGTTCGTTTGGTGCGTCAATCTTACACCTTTCTTGCAGGAGGATATACTCTGTATTATCTATTCTCTTTACAATTATACCGCCGGCACCGGGGATTGAAAAATGTTCGGTTATTTGAGAGCTTCTAACGCTCTCCTCTTCTTTACATCTATCTTCATTCATTATAAAACACCTCGTAATATATTATATTGAATTACCGCAATTAATGTCAAGTAGAGCGATCACTGCTTTTATTCGCCTTACACCTGCCGAAGAAGCTTCTTCCTTAATAATTTTAAACGAACCCAGCTCTCCTGTATTACCGGCATGTGGTCCACCGCATATTTCGTCTGAATAACCTGGTATGGAGTACACTTTAACATTTTCTCCGTACCTTCCGGCGAATACTCCAATAGCACCCAGACAATAAGCATCTTCAAGTTTCATTTCTTTCACGGAAACTTCAATATTTTTTTCGATAGCTTCATTAACTATCCTTTCCACATCTTCAAGTTCATCCGGTGTAACTTTTCTGTGAAACGAAAAATCAAATCGGAGTCTTTCAGGTGTTATATTGCTTCCACGTTGAGAAACCTCGTCACCGAGCACTTTACGCAATGCGGAGTTCAACAGATGTGTCGCAGTATGGAGCCGGGCAGTTTGAATGCTATGATCTGCCAGCCCTCCTTTGAATTTGTCTTTTGCTCCTTTTCTGGATTTGTCCTGATGCTCCGCATACTTCTCTCTGAATGACTCCACGTCAACAGAACAACCCCTTTCCTCTGCCAATTCACAGGTAAACTCAATCGGAAAACCATATGTGTCATATAATCTGAATGCTGACTCTCCACTCAAAGCAGTATTCATTCCGATATTTTTGAGATACTGGTCAGCCTTTTTCAGTCCCAAATCCAGGGTTTTTGCAAACAAATCACATTCTTTTTGTATCTGCTCTATGATAAATTCTTTGTTTTCAGCCAATTCCGAATATATATTCGCGTATTGATGAATTATCACTTCTGCCAGATCACATAAATAATTTTGTTTAATACCTGATTTTTTAAATATTCTGATCATTCTGCGAATCAAACGTCTTAATATATAGCCCTGTTCCGTATTTGACGGGCATATCTTTCGCGGGTCACCTAAAATAAAACTGGCTGCTCTGATATGCTCACAAATAATTCGTTTATCTCTTATTGACATTTCAGCATCTAATTCCTCAATAATGCTATTCAGCCGGATCATAACAGGAATAAACAGCTCTGTATCGTAAACATTCGTCTTTCCGTTAAATACTGTCAGAACTCGTTCGAGCCCCATTCCCGTATCCACATTTTTCTGCTGAAGTTCTGTGAAACTTCCGTCTGCTTCCTTATTAAATTGCATAAATACATTGTTCCATATCTCAACATATTTTCCGCACTTACATGACGGTCCACAATTGTCACTGCATTTTGGTTTTCCCATATCATAAAATATTTCTGTATCAGGACCACATGGACCTGTCAGTCCAACAGGTCCCCACCAATTATCTTCCCGCCCATAGGAATATATTTGACTCTGTTTCAATCCTTTGCTCTTCCATATCGTTTCAGATTCGGTATCGCGGGGTACCAGCAGATCCCCTTCAAACACGGTTACTGCCAGTCGTTCCACAGGTATGTTCAAATTATTTGTCAAAAAATCAAAACTCATAGATATAGATTCTTCTTTAAAATAATCACCAAGAGACCAATTTCCCATCATTTCAAAAAATGTCAGATGTGTATCATCACCGACCTCATCTATATCTCCTGTTCTGACACATTTTTGAATATCAACAAGACGTCTCCCCTGCGGATGACTTTCTCCCAATAAATATGGTACCAGCGGATGCATTCCTGCCGTAGTAAATAAAACTGTCGGATCATTCTCCGGCAGAAGTGAAGCCGACGCGATTTCTTTATGCCCCCTTTCTTCAAAAAATTTCACATAAATCCTTCTTAACTCATTTGCTGTCATTAATATTACTCCCTCCTGTTTTATTTACCAAAACAAAAAAGCCCTAAGCTGACTTATTGTCAACTTAGGGCGAACTATTATGTCCGTGTTACCACCTAAATTCAGATTTCTCTGCACTCTATCAATACGGGATATTTCCGATATTGTTTCCTGAATAACGGTGGAACTCCGTTGAAGCCTACTGAGATTTTTCGGGATTTTTCTGTTCGGTTCACGGCTCCGAGACTGCTTCAATATCAGATCAATGAAGATTCACACCAACCATCTTCTCTCTGTGAAATCCCTAATACTTACTATTCCTCATTATAGCCTTTTTGTTTTAAGTTGAATCAATGCTATCACACTCAAATTGAAATGTCAATTAAATTATGGCGAATTCGCCATAATTTAAAGCGTGATTATGTATCTGTTCCCATATTCCTAAGAGTTCAACTGTATTTCGGTTTCGAAGCCAATCCGAAATGAAAAAATCATTTTCTATGGCTCTTTTCAGCACAGCTTTTATATCGTCCACATTCAATTGGAATTTACCTATTATCATAATTAAAAATCAATGTATTCTACTTGATTTCCCTGTTGTTTTATTAAATCAACCAAGTCTTTTGTTTTTAGCCAAACAGTAGCGGTATTTTCATTTGGGTGAATAGCAATAAGTGTATGTTCAAAGTCAGCATCAATATATACTTTTACGTTATGTGTTTCATCATTAATGACACCGAATGGTGTTACAGCACCTTTAGATAAACCTAAATACTGATACAAATCGCTTTCAGAAGCAAAGCTCAACGGTCGAGAGTTAATTCTTTCTCTCATTTGTTTTAAATTAACCATTTTTTCTTCTCTAACCACAAATAAAAAATAATTTCGTTTTTTATCATCACGAACAAATAAATTTTTAGCCCCGAACTTTGCTTTAGGGAGATTCAAAGAAAGCATTTCATCAATCGTAAAAACTGCTTCATGTGAAATTATTTCATATTCCACATTTGATGTATTTAATAAACTAATTATCTCCTGTTTACCTTTCATTGTTTTCATTTTCTCCATTCATCAATAATTATTTAACTACAAATTCCTGTTTATCCGTATATTACTGCTATTATAACCTATCTAAAAGCAAAAATAAACAGACAAATCTCAAACATAATTTGACTGTTTATTATACTATATTATTGTCATTGATAGAATTTATATCATGGTACGTATTTGGAGGTATCTATATCATATCACCGGCTCACACATATATGTTATTTTCTGAAACAAGCTGTAACAACTTACGTATTAAAGAATATAATAATAGTAATGCTATACAGGAGTGGTGTTTAACTCTTGATGATTAAAAAACTGTATATATATTCAAATTGTAAAATTCTGAAATTGCCATTTTTTTCGGGTTTTGCTCTGAAATCTACATAAATCCTTGATAAAAAATTCAAAAATTAATTGAAATTACCCCATTGTTCAAAAACAAAAATCTCAAAAATATTTATGCAGTATTTGCGTATAAATTGTTTTATCTCAATCAGTAAAAAACGGAAAGCTTAAACAAAATTCCGTACCTTTTCCCGGTTGGCTTTCAACATCAATCTTCCCATCCTGAAGTTGAACAAGTTTTTTAACAATTACCAGACCTAAACCGGTTCCTTTTATTGCTGAATCTGTGTTGCGCTGGTTTTTGACACTATAAAATCTATCCCATATATGCGGAAGTTCATCGGGAGAAATACCGATGCCATTATCTTTAATTGTGAGTTGAACTTCATCCTCATACGTTTCTATTATAACGTTTATACTTCCGTTATCAGTAGCATTGATTGCATTTTTAAGCAAATTCCTGATAATTTGCTCCATACGGTCAACATCTCCCAGCACTACTGATTTATCTGATTTCTTCGTAAACAGAATAGTACTGTTATTAATTTTAGCTATCCCTTCCATAGACATGACTACACCCTGAGCTAAGGCTGCTAAATCCAACGGAAGCTTTTCTACAGCAATGTCACCGCTTTCCAACCGGCTTAATGACAATATATCATCTACCAGTCTCGTAATGTGATGTGTCTGCGTGCAGATCATATCTAAATACTTATCCTGCAATGCTTTATCTTCGGCCATACCGTCACGGACAGCTTCGGCAAATCCCTGAACAGCTGTAAGAGGAGTACGTAATTCGTGAGATATTTCTGCAAATAACCTTGTTCTTTCTCCTTCTATTTTACTGCTTTTTGACTGAATGTTTTCTAAAGTTACAGTCAATTTTTTAATTTGCTCTGAAATAACATTTATTTCATCTAATGAATACTTTTCATTATTTAATATATAATTGCCGCCATTGTATTCTGCTATACTGGTAGCTAATCGTGTAATAGGTTTTGAAATGCACATTGCTAAATAAACAGAAACAACTATAACGACCATTAAAATAATTATTCCACCGACATACAGAAATAAGCCCATTTTATTTAAAATAAGATCTGTATTAGCAGAACGCGACTCCAACAATATACCATTTTCAACTACTTTTTCAGCATCACCCATGGGTATAAATGCCGTAAAGGTAAGCTGACCGGTTTCACTGTCAATTTTATGTGCAACTGTGGCTTTACCGCTTGTAAGCATTTCTATAAATTTAGTATCTACTTTACTCCCGGGTACTATTTCCTGCTCTGCCGATATATTTAATATTGTACCCTCCTGATTAAATATGGTAATACGTGCATCAAAGCTGTCTGCTAAAAATTTCAACAATTCCTGCTCAGTTCCCAATCCGGTAGTCTGTCTGGATAAGGCATAATTAACTCTTTTAGATTTACGCAATAAATCTTGCTCAATCATACCATATACTGACTGCTTCACCATGAAACTGGAAAAGCTGATCAATAAAACAAGCGCTATGCTAAAAACTATTACATTGGTAAAAAGTAATCTGGTATATATATTCTTATTGAATTGCTCTGATAATTTGTGCTTCATTTTATTCAACAAGACTTTAATTTCGTACAAAAAAACCTTCGTTTTATGTAAAAAAACTTTAATTTTATGGACAGATGTACCATGCATAAATTTATTCAAACTGAATCATTCCTCCTTTGACGGAGGTGTAAACTGGTATCCCACACCCCAAACTGTCGTTATATATTCATGTGGCAGTTCTTTCAACTTTTCCCTTAATCTTCGAATATGAACATCTACCGTGCGCTGATCACCAAAATAGTCATAACCCCAGACTGCTGTCAAAAGGTCATCCCTTGTATAAACACGGCGAGGATTCTGAGCCAGATGATAGAGTAAATCAAACTCTCTGGGAGTCAATTCTATTGCCGAATCACCTACATTTACTCTTCTGATATCAGCCTGTATTTCTAAATCGCAGTATTTTAACTTAGCGTATTTAACATCATCGATAGGTTGTGTACGTCTCTGAACTGCTTTAATTCTTGCAACAAGTTCCCTTGGACTGAAAGGCTTGGAGACATAATCATCCGCACCCATTTCCAGACCTAAAACACGGTCTGCTTCTTCTCCTTTAGCTGTAAGCATAATTATAGGAATCATTCTGATAGACCTTAATTTTCGGCAAAGGGTAAGCCCATCTATACCCGGAAGCATAATATCAAGAATTACAACATCAGGATTCTCCCTGTCAAAAGCTGATAATACTAAATTGCCATCATTTATACCTATAACGTTAAAGCCTTCTCTTTCTCCGTACAGCTTAACTAATTCCAATACATTCGGATCATCATCCACGACTAAAACTTTACCCAAATAAGACATGTTTTCCCCCTTATCTGTACTTTCATTATTATGTATATTAATACATTTTATTTTCTTAAATTTCCAGTAATCTCACAAATAGATTGAATTTTTATTTACAAAAATTATATTTTAATATTTGAAATTATATATGACCGAAATTATGTTGTCAACATTTATCGCCTTTTTATTCACTTCCAAAATACGTAAAAAGCCCGGCAACAAGAAAATTATTTCTTTATGCCGGGCTAATGCAGCCACCAAACTCGCGTTGTAGTAGTTTTAAAAATTTTTCTTTTTATCATGAACTTGTCCCCCTTGACGTTTCATTTTCTTTTTACAAAATAATTCTATTGTAGAAATATTAACTGCCTTTTACTAAAATATAAAAAATTATTTCGAAAATATTAATAAATGTTACAAATTCGGTTTTATGTCTTTTTTTGTACTATAATAGTTAAGAGAAAACAATTGTATATGGGGTACTAAATAATGACCGTAAATTATACTAGGAGGATTTAACATGAAGCAACTTAAAAAACTAAAAATTATATGGTTCATATTGATATTGTTGACTACTATGGTCCCAGCCTATGGATATAGTGATCAGATTGTAACAAAAGCTCTGGACCTGCTTGGAACACCTTATAATTATGATGGGAAATCACCGGACGAAGGCTTTAATACAACCAGTTTTGTACGCTACGTTTTTAAAGACGTTCTTGGCATAGAGCTCTCCGCTTTTTCAGACAGGATCTATGAGATAGGCGAATCCGTCTCCAAAGAAGAGCTTCAGGCAGGAGACCTGGTATTTTTCCGGGGAAGCAGTCTTATCCCGGGTATTTATAAAGGAAACGGCATGTTTATAGTTCAGACTACTGAAGGAGTTGCCGAAAGAAATATTGAGAGTGAATATTGGGCTGATATATATGTCGGTGCAAAACGGCTGACGGAGACTGATATATATTATCTCCAGCCTGAAAATTATAAGGATCATGAAAATCCAGCTGTTCGGGAAGCAATGAAATATATAAGAACTCCTTATTTATTAGGCGGAGAAACAGTTGATGGCTTTGACTGTTCTTATTTAGTTCAGACAGTATTCAGAGACGCTGAAAACATTTATTTGCCCCGCATAACCTATAAACAATGTGAAGCAGGCGAAACTATCGCTTATAAAAACAGGCGCCCCGGAGACGTAGTATATTTTTCAAAAAAAGAACAGTCTGAAGGGATATCACATGCCGCAATTTATCTGGGAAACAATTATATAATTCATGCATCCGGTGATGAAGGTATAACTACTATCAGCTATTTAGGACAAAGTCTGCAGGATCGGTTTAAGGTAGTAAAACGATTTGACTCTCTTAGTTTGCGGATGGATTTCAGAGTAGTTGAAGAAGCATATAAAACTCTGGGTATACCTTATTTATCAGGGGGAAATACCATAGAAGGCTTTGATTACTCCGGTTTTATACAATACGTTATGAAAACAGGTCTGGATATTGATCTGCCAAGATATTCGTCCCAACAATGGGCTTTGGGAACTGAAATAAAAACAGAAGATTTAAATATCGGAGATGTTCTGTTCTTCCAAGGATCTGAGGTACTGCTGCCAGGGTTATATATCGGAAATGGACAGTTTATCATCGTGACAAAACACGAAGGTGTAGCAATTCGTGACCTCAATATTTCAGACAGCTATTGGACTCAGCACTATGTCGGAGCAAGGCGATATGAAAAAATCAATGAGTAGTCGTATTAAGGTGATTACAACAATTGCTTTATTCTTTTTATTGATAGGTTATTCAGCTTATATAAAATACGGAGGCGTAAAATTAAAGGATCAGAATGAAAGACTGAAAAAACAATTAGATATTGCAAATGAAAAAATAAAAGAACAGAAAAATGAACTTGTTGATTTAAGATCTTTATTGGACTCTCAAAAAGATATTGATTTTGAAATTGAAGTTAAGGAAACAGATTCCGATGTTACAGTTGTGGCAATTCATGGAGGTAAAATTGAAAAAGGTACTACCGAATTAGCTTATGCCTTAGCTTTTCATAATAATTACAACTACTATTCATTTCTGGGTTTAAAAAGAACAAACAATTTTTCACTGCATATTTCTTCAGATGAATTCGCTGAATTATATGCACTGGAAATGGTCTCTAAATCTGAAGTAACATTATCAATACACGGGTGCGACGGGACAGAAGAATTCACATATATCGGAGGTCGGGACACTGAATTGGCAGACAGAATAAAAGAATCACTGACTAAGCATGGCTTTACTGTAAAGGAAGATACTCCCAGGGAACTGGAAGGTATATCTCCATATAACATAGTGAACAGAAATATAGACGAACGTGGAGTACAGCTGGAAATATCTGAGGGCTTAAGGACAAAGTTTTTGCCGACTGATAAGGATATCTTGCAAAGCTATGTTCTCGCCATAAGTGAGGCAGTCAACAATATTAAATAAACTGAAAAACTGACAAGCTGCCTGAGAACAGTATCATATCAAAGGCAGCTTGTCAATTTTATTTATGTAGTATTGTTTGGAACTAATCTTTAATCCAAAATAACATCTTCAAAGTCCTTAATTAATTCATCAGGGGTTTTTGCACCCTTTTCTAATGCCTTCTCAACTTTCTTTTCCAAATCAGGTTTTGAAGAGCTAAACATACTTAATAACCCTTGAGATTTATTATTATTAATTTTGTCCATAAGATCAACTATTGTCGGCCAGCTTTCACTTAACGCTTGATTGATTGTGTCTGCATAATCGTTTAAGGTATCGGAATCAGCTGCAAGCTTATCTCTCAGACCTTTGGAAACAGCAATCTGAACGCCGCCAAGCTGATAACTGTTATCAAACAGTTTATTCTTATTTACTATATTGCTGTTCATAACTCCGGCGATACGATCAGGAATACTTAAAGTTTGTACATTGTATCCCTGGGCATTAAGATGTAGTCTGATCAATTCTGCCAGCATCTTATTCTGACCGCCGATATAAGTAACTTCGCCATCACCGGCAGCTCCGATAACAGAAACGGTATAATCCGACTTATTGACTAAACTGACAGCTGTTGGTTCATCAAAATTGACAGCCTTTATAAAAAGGCTCCCATTACCGGCCGATTTAAGCCCTTCAAATAAGTAAGTGTTATATTTACCGTATCCGCTCAATGCTTCAACTAATTCCGAAGTTCCTTTTTCAATACCTCCGCCATGTATACCTAAAATTGTTGTATCACTTCCGATATCATTAGTTTTAATGGTATAATCTGAAGGATCTTCGGCCGCAGCCAGTTCGTCAAAACTACGGTAACCTAAGCCCGGCACTAAGGCGTATATGCTTACACCAATACTGAGTGTAAACACTAAAACAAAAGCTAAAATTTTTTCGAGTTTCTTATTCATACTAACCTTACTCCTTTCATTATTTAAATTATTACCGATAACAGGTAATTCGCAGCAAATATCGATATAGCTAATACCAGCAGCACAAGCGCCTGATAGCAAGTATTTCTCTTGCTGACCTTGACAAGATACAGGCATTTTTCTTTCAATGTTAATTCATTAAAACCCGCAAGTGCATCCCGATGAATGTTTATTTTGCTAAGATTTTGGCTATGCCCCTTTTTTATTAGCTCGTATGAAGTATTCATTTTATAGTTTTCACCTCCTTTCTATCTTTCTATACTATTTTGATATTTAAAAGTATTGTGCATCCATAGGTTACCGCAATCAGCAAGCCGGTGCTTAAAAATGTTGCTGCTAAGCCCTGACGCTGAACTGTGTTTGCTAATAACCCAGGCACAACAATACCTACCGCGCCCAAACCAGCGATATAAATATAATCAATTGGTACTACTGTTCGTATAATAAACTGTAACAATATTGCCACTATTATCATGGCTATAAATTTTCTTTTACCGTATAAAATTGTAACCTTACTTATTCCAAAAAAAACTATTAAATAAGTTAAAACGCTGATAATCAAGGTCATCAATATGGCCTGGGGCGTTTTCATAAGCAAAGTTAAATATCCCGGTACAACAAGACCGGCAGGTAAAATTCCCGTGATTTCTGTAAATAACAAGCTTAAAATCACACTTAAAACTATTACTGTGCTAATATCCGTAAGCTGCAAACTGTTTTCCTCCTTTGATGATGTTTAATAAAATCCTTTATTTTAAATTACAGAGTTTCTGACCAGTTTCTAAATTAAAACTTTCGTGAACTATCAATTCAACCAACTCGTCTCCACCACCGTGAATATTTCCGACACCATAAATCATTCTGTTCATAAAATACTCCTTAATTAATTCATAAACCTCGTGTGGAGATAAACCTTCTGCGTTTATATATTTCTGCAGAGTGATTTTTTTAGAATTAACTACTTCAGTGATTGGTTTGACCGTCTCGCCCATTGCAACGAGGATAGCAACATCCATGTTCGGAAGAACTTCTTCCGCAATCTGCTGCGTTCTGTCAACCCTGTCCGGTCTGCAATTTACAATTACCATGGGACTTTTTGTCGGATATCCGATAGCGGTTATATGATTCCAAATCATTCGTGTTGAATTTGGATCATTGGCGGCAAAGCCATTAACAAAATATGATAATTTTTTGTCATCCAGCGGATATATCATCAACGCTCCCGGGTCCGGGTCAGCATTTAGCATCCCCCTTAAGGCAGTATCCTTATCAATGTTCAGTGCCTTAGCCGCAGCCAGTGCAATGGCCACATTTTCAGGAAAAATTAAATATTTGAATTTTTCCAGATAACCATCCGAGATTTCTTTTTCATCTGCAATAATTATCCGGCTGTTTCTTTTCTTTGCCTCTTGGGTGTAATAATCATTATATTTACTGTCAGCCACAACAAGAGTTCCATTGTGCGGAATAGTAGATGTAAAGGACTCTGCTATAAAGTCCAGAGTCGGACCGCACAAATCCATATGGTCTTCACGGACATTGACAATAACGCCTATATTTGCTTTAACCAATTTTTCTTGGAACGTAATCTGGTAATCGGGATTTACGGCCATACACTCTGTTACAAATGCAGAAGCCCCAAGCTTGTCTGCTTTTTTAACGACAGCTTTTTGTTCTATAATATTCGGGCCCAGAGGACCTCTTTTGATTGGCTCTTCTTCCTTATTCCAATAAATAATTCTTGCACTGGTTCCCGTTGTTTTGCCAACAACCTTAAGCCCCGACTCTTTCAAAATACTCGTGATTAATCTTGTTGCGGTTGATTTACCCCTTGTCCCGTTTATATTAATTCTAATATCCAGAAGATTTAATCTTTTATTATGTTTTATTTGTTCATAAACACCTAAAATAAAAACAAAAATAATAAGAGTTGCAGCAAATTCCAAAATTTATCCTCTCCTTTCTTATCTGTTACCTCTTCAAAATTTCTACTCATTTCTTCATTACCAGCCAAATTATATCTGAAAGATATTGCAGAACCTTTTTAGAATCTTTAATATTCTTTGCTAAATTATTAACATTTGTTAAAAAGGCAGAATAAGGCATGTTTTTTCAAGTTGTAACAACTGACGTACTTGAAGAATACAATGATAGCAATACTATACAGGAGCTGTGACTTTAAAGATACTGACGATCAAACTACTGCATGGATATACAAACCGAAAAAAAACCGAAATTGAATTTTTCTGGGTTTTACTCTGCGAACGACATACTTTTTACATCTAAATTTTTAATTTTCATTGAAATTACCACATTCTTAAAAAACAAAAATCTTGAAAAATATTTATGCAGTATTTGCGTATAAATGTATAATATATTAATTATTTTTACAAAGAAAAAGAGCGCAAAAGCAAATTGCTCTTACGCTCATGGTTTATTATTTATTTTCAATTATTAATAATCTTAATTGATACCATTCTCCGAAGGTGTAGCAAAATTTGATACGGATATAAGACACAATAATACCCCCAATCCATATATCACCAACCCTACATAAAACCGTTGTTAAAAGATATGGGGGTTCAGTCAGATTTGAGGCAAGGGATGGAGTTTTCAGCTCCTTTATATATTTACAGCTGGAAAATGTTTGAAAAGCATAGGACGTAACATAAAATGCCGTAAAATTCATTTCTGAATAATACGGCATTTTTATAGTCCATGTTAGTTACTCAATGTCCCTGTAATAAATCTATACAGTATGGCAGCAATCTCTGCCCTAGTGGCATTGCCTTTCGGTGCTAATTCCTTATCTGTTCTTCCTGTAATCAGTCCGTTGGCATTAGCCCAGCTCATTGCTTCTGCAGCCCAGCTGCTTATATGTTCTTTATCATCATAAATACTTAAATCGGCTCTCAATTCCACATCATAATTTTTGTATTGACTGTAACGATACAATATTACCGCAACCTGCTCCCGGGTAATATTATCATCGGAACCAAAGAACTGCCCGCCATATCCTGATACAATATTGTTTTCGTTAGCCCACAGCACAGCATCCTTGTACCAAGCTTCATTTAAATCAACAAATTGATTCTTGCCTTGAGGATTGGGAGTACCTGCCATACGCCATAGTACCGTAGCCAGCATACCTCGGGTCATAGTCAACTCAGGGCTGAAAATATTGTTGCCTGTGCCTGCAAATAAGCTGTGTCCGTATACAAATGCAATTGGGTCTTCATACCAGCTGCCTTTATTCACATCCTCAAAATTCTCCTGGGGTTCCAGTCTGTATCCTATGCTGATAGTTTTATCCGGAATCAGGACTGTTCCTCCCCTTAAGGTCATTGTCAGTCCAGATGTAAAGGTAGAGGTACCGCTGCCGCTTTCCGGCAGTTTGATGCTTCCGTCGGCTAAAATAACAGTATCCTCCGGAACAGTAAGCACTGTGCCTCCTTGAAGCAGAATACTGCCTCCTCCGGGAAGTGTTATGGTGCCGTCCTCAGCTGTTACAGGTTCCTTTCCCACAGGTGTTTCAATTTGAAGCCCACCTATTGTAATTATATTGCCCGCAGGTGCGACTTTAATGTTGGTACCGCTTTTACCGCCACCATCATCGTCATCTTCACCTTCAGCTACATATATTATATCCATTATTCTTTCAGTCACATTGCCTGCACTATCTCTGGCAATCAGATGCATTTGCATCAACGGCAGATCCATGGTTCCTTCTATGGTAAATTCACCGTCTGTAACCTCAACATTTTCACCGTTAAATGTAAGAGTTGCTCCCTTTTCCACCATTCCGTTTATATTTATGGCTCCGTTTATTGCAGTTGTACTTCCTCCGTCAACATCTAAATATGGGGCTTTCGTATCAACCTCTATGGTAATAAGCTGTGAAGCCTGCTCTTCTCCAAAGCTTGTGTCAAATCTCAGATAATAGATGCCGTCCTCTTTAAAGTCATAGGTGAAAGAACCGCTCTTGCCGGTGATGGTTGCAACATTATTATCTTCTCCGTTTACCTTCCACACCTTTATTTCGCCCACATCTTTATCCGCTTCTACGTTTATTTTAGGATTAAGTTTATTAACCGCAAAAGCAGCCCTTGTTTCTCCCTCTGACGCAGTACCACCCTCCACTGTAATGGTGAACTCCGGAATAACCGGTTCGCTTATACTGAATCCGACAATATTTGCCTCTCCGTAAACAGGAATATCATAGGAGGATGTTCTTAATTCACCCAGTGATACCGTATTATTTTTATAAGCTTTGACACTTACATTATAGTCTTTTCCAAACTCAAGACCTGCCTCTCCCGTTTCTCCGTTAATCATTAGAGATGCTGTACCCCCTTGGATTATGGTTTCGGTTTTCAGATTACCATCCTCATCCTTTGCCACGTTTACAGAGGTCAGGGATTCTACAGGAACATTGTTTTCATCTAAAACGGCAACCATGTATCCGTCGGCTCCTTCAACCGCAGCCCAGCTTATTTTTATTGCGCCGCCGCCTATATATTCCGTGCTGACTGTTTGTGTCTTTGACGGTGCCATTTTATTTACATGCTCAAAGGAATCCGCATCCATCAAATCCAAATTAATATCTCCGTCACTATCCTTTTCTAGTAAGGAAGCTCTGACAAAATAACTGCCTGTAGATAGATTTTCATTTAATGTATATTTAAAGCTTCCGTCCCTTGCTTTAAGCTTTGTAACAGGGATTGTTACTTTATCACCCTTTTCTGTATAAACATCTTCTGTTTCATCTGTCATGCTCAGCACCTGTACCATTTCACCGGTATCCATGCTGTGAAGCGTCAATTGTACAAAAAGATCATCAATTTTATCTTCACCGGCAGCATTTATGCTCCAGCTTATGGTCTTGCTCTCTGTATCCACCGATATGTCTGTAAATTCAGGTATTGGAAGTATTTCTATGACTTCACAAATTAATGCTCCCTCTGCCTCAAAGCTATAGTTTCCTGCTTCTGCAATAATATACGGAACGGAATACATTCCAAAGCCTTTATCCATATAAGTATCTGTTGTATTAAACCAATCCTCAGCTGACAAAGTTAATGTTTCGTAAACCTCTCCGTCCTTATAGATTGTAATGCTGGTGTATTTTTCATCTGCGGAAATTCCTGCCACATAGCCCTTTTCCATACCCGGAATTTCTGTACGAAACGCTGCAGGCACGGCTCTTGCACCCTGCGTGTCCATGGACATCATTCTCATTTGAGGTGCCGGTTGGTAGCTTCCGATTTGTCTCATGTTTGTGGCTATAAACTTTTCACCGTTTTCCCCTTCTCCTAAAACCATTCCTTCCTGTGCCATAACGGCACTTCTTCTATTCCATGAAAATTTTCCGGTATTAAAGTTATATGCCACCGAAACAGAAGGCTCCCATGCGCCTAAATCCGCACCTAACTTTCCTGAAATTCTCTGCCTGTCGGCATACAGCTTACCATAGCCTGTAGCATCAAAGAGCCATGGAAGAGTTGCCGACGCATCAGCATATCCCCAGAAAACAATCATTTTATCCAACTGACTCTTTACACTGTCATTGGGAAGCTGAAGCTTATTTCCACTGTCATATACCTGCTCCATGTATTCAATCATGGCACCTGATAAATATTCCCCTAAAAGCTCAAGGCCTAAGTCTACGGATGCCCTTAATACCAAAGCATCTGATTTCAATCCAATACTACCCTTGTAATAGAAATATGCGTCAGGAGGCGTGTTCATATCTTTGCTGTCTCTCAGCCCCATAGCAATGCCCACATCCTCTATCGTTAAAAATTCAAGCACCTTCATTTCGTTTGCAATGGCCGAAAATTCCGATGGTCCCATGGTAATCGTAGCCTTTTGTACATCTACTATAGAGCCGGTAACATCCTTAATAGCACCGGATAAGGTTAACTTAAACGGAGGAATATAATTAAACTGCTTATATGCACTTTTGCCGAGACCTTCAATCGAGCCTCCCGCTCCGGTGATATATGCAACTGTAACAGGAGGAAGCAGCGGTATGCCTGTCCCTTCCGCATCTGTACGGGCAAAAAATTTCAATGTATCCGGTATAAATAAATTCCTTCCGTTTGCTTCTCCCCACATAAATACAAATTCGCCTTCTACAAATATAACATCATTAATGGTCAGATCACCGCTTAAGGATACAAAGCTTGGTTCCGTTTCCGGCAAGGAATCAATTTCAAAATAAAATTTCCCGTTGGCTCCCACAAAGTCTCCAAACCAATCCGAAGGTGAAAAGTCTACGTAAGCCTCTGCGTGAGTGGGAGGAAGCTCCCTCAAGCCTTCTCTGAGAATCATCTCATGAAGTATTGCCCCTGCTCCTATATTATCCGCTATGAATGGAATTGCTCCTCCTAAGACTAATTGTCCCGCCAACGAAAATTCTTCTTCGTAAATTCTGTATTGCTCCAATTCACCACGCATAAAGAATATATCAAAGGACTCCGTATACATGGTTGACAGCAGTACATCTTTTCCCTCCGTCAGCCTCCTGTTGCGGTATTTATTAGCAGGATCTAATACTATGTCAAAGCCATTAGCCAAGGTAAGCCCATTCCACTTCAAACTTCCTTCTGCGGCAGATATTTTAATCCTTCCTCCGGTCTCCTCTGTTATGCGTATGGATGCTCCCGATCCTGCAATGTATTCCAATGCTTTGTTCATGGTCGAATCACTGCTTACTCTGTAGCCATTTCCCTGAGAGTCCGGTATTACCCTGCCTTTGAAGCTCAGGAGAGTTGTTCCTGCCGACTTATCTTCTTTTAACTCTTTCTCAGTTCCAAAAAACTCCATGACAAGGCTATTGTCCTGTCTTTGCGTTATGGTTAAAATTCCGTAGGTATTATTTGAATAGATCCTGTCATCTGAAACCTCCAGAGGCACATACTCGGAATTTCCTCGAACTGTCCCGAATGAAACCTCATACTTACCCACGTTTTTCAGCATATTAACATTGCTTACGTCAATTTTTATTTTATCTCTTTTATCAGAAGAATATGAAGTTTGATTTATCACATCAAACTGTGTTACGAGCTCTACATTGCCTTTATTGTCTTTGAAATTCAGAGCCGTAATTTCTTTGCCGCTGTATCCGAAATAACCTATAAATGTCAATGATTGTTTTTCATCCTTATTATATAAAACCCTCGGAGACACAGATTCCAAGGTACGTCCACCCATTTCCACACCCTTGTAATATTCTGCCTGAAAATTAGCACCTGTATCATTAAGAGCTATATGGCTTTCCCATGTTCTTGCTTCGATTCTAGCTACAAGTATATCTTTATTAACAAGTATGTCTGTTCCCGGACCACTAAAAAATTCATAGTAATAAGAAGTATGGACTTTTCCGTCTATATTTTTAACTTCCTTTTCAACAGAATAACGACTCCAGCTAATAGTCCCGGCACGGCCTTTATCTTTATTTAAGGGTTGAATGCTTAAAAGCTGTACATCCTTATTATCTATAATCTCTCTGTCAGAAATATAGGTTATTTTAATTCCTTCGCTGTTTTTAGAGCCGTCTTTTCCTCCGTATTGAGACACTGACACATCTATGTATTTTCGTGTGTCCTTTGCAATTCCCACGCTGTAAAGAGTTCTCATATAAAAATAGTATCCCGGAATGCTTAAAGTAATATCTATACTTTTGTCTTCCTTCACATTGCTGACCCCAAGAGACCATTGAGTACCGTCACCTATTTTTGTAAGCTCTCCCATGTCAAAAATATCTTTACTAAAGGTTATATGATCTTTTTCAAGGTTGTCCACCGGCTTGGTAAAGGTAAAAAGAATTTCAGTGGTTTCCTCAAAGCCCCTCCTGCCGTTGGCAGAAGCCTTCGCCTCATTAGTTACACGCACATCCTTATAAACATTTACCTTTACGGTGTTGTTGTCTATAACAGCACGGGAAGGATTGTTTACCGTAATTGTTAACTCATCGTCATTATTATATCCGCCTACATAAAGATAAATGTTTCCCTTAAAAGATGAAACACCTGTTACCGTTGCACCTTCTACCGTTATATCTTTTTTTGTAAAGCTGTGGTTAACGGGAATATATTCCCCACCCTCCTTGTCCAGTAAGGTAAGCAATATATATTCGGTGTTTTTTACTCCTTTTTCTCCACGCAGTTGCTCTGCCTTAAGATTAATGTGGGTTTGCAGATCCTTGTATATACGAGTACTTCTCTCTCTGTAAATGTTCTCATTAGGAATTTCTCTGCCGCCTACCATTATATCGCCATCTTCATTGTTTCCAACGGTCACCGCAGCCGTACTGTTGTTATCCCAGTCCGGTTTATTGGGAAGCTTCAAAAGCCAGGTCGCGGCATTGTCATCATCATTATCCGTTATTTCATAGTCGGTATATGTTTTTTTGTCTATTGCAACAGATACCTCAATGGCTGTTGGCGTAGTGATTAAGCCTTCTGAAAATGTCAGCAGTATTCCCGTTGTATGGGCTGTTTTATCACTGCCTCCTATCTGAGCGGCAGAAAAAGAAACCTTATTGGCAGTGAATACTTGGACATCCACCTTTTCTGTTTCTATTCTGTAGTTCTGCCAAGATTCTATCTCTACGCCAATATTTTGTCCGTCTTTAACACTGATTCCCTCAATAGTCAGATACCATATTTTTTTATCATATTCATCTTGTTTTAAAGATTTGGCTGCAGCTCCCGTAAGCTTTATTCTGTTTGTGGTCAGATGGTCCACATCTTTGTCGAAGGTCAACTGAACAGTACGTGTACGGGCTGTATTGCTTATTCCGTCAGTTTGTTTTGCTATAAAGGTCACCGCTGCTCTTGCATCGCTGTATAGAGCAACATTTTGAGGGCTGTCCACCTTATAATGGGCATCAGTACCTGACCAATTACCAACAGCTACCGTTGCTATTGCATTATTCGCAAAATTTCCTGCTATAGTCAAAAGCCACTTATCGCTCTTTCCCTCATCATTGGTATTTGTTGCGGTTAATTCTGTTATACTTGCACCGTCTGCACCTGTCAGAGTGATTTTCTCCTTAGTCAGTCTGTCTACAGCTTTATCAAATGCAAGCAATATACCAGAGGAAGTCTTTACCCCGTTTTCACCGCCAATCTGATCAGCTGTAAAGTTCAAACTCAGTTCACTGCTGCGATAAATGTGTACGATATGCTTCGTATTATCAACAGTATAGTCTGCTCCGTCACCTATGACTACTTCTATAAAATGATTATTTTCTACAGTTATGTCCTTGATATTGATAAGCCATGTTTTTCCGTCATCATCACCATTATCCGTTAAGCTTGCTATAGACGCACCGGTAAGGTTTATCTGACCTTGCGTAAGCTGTGTATCCTGATCAAAGGTAACTAAAATTCCCGTGCTGTCCGTGAGGCCATCAGCACCTCCTACCCTATCTAAGGTATATGTGCGTTCGGCAGCTCTCTTATACAGTGTAACCTCCATAGAAGAAGGGCGAACCACATAGCTATCCCAATTAGCAATGGATACGGTAACCTTGTCTCCGTTCTGGATGTCCGTTAAATCATTTAACGGTACATACCATTTTCCGTCCTGTTTAGTAGGCTTTACTGTTTGAATTATTGTTTCGCCTTTCTTTACTGAAACCCCGCTGGAGCCGCTTATATCTTTATCCGTGCTGAGCAAAATCCCCTGTGAATTTACTTTACCGCTTGTACCGCCTACCTGCTCGGCACTTGTAAAATCAATATAATCCGGCAGGGCAGTAAGAATCTGCAGACAATAACCGTTGTCAACAACCGTTACACCTGCAGGCAGATTTGCAGTTTGAATTTTCCCATCTGAAACAGTGATACCAAAAGATTCTAACAAGCCCCCGGAAACGGTATGCGTTCCATCATCATTTAAAATGGGAAGCTGGGCATACCCCATTGAATTTGTTGTAATATCTTCACCGTTTACAGTAAATCCCATGTACGAATTCGGCTCGTCTGCTGTTTCTCCGCTGTAAATATAGAAGGGCTTCTCAGAATGATGAGCTAAGTAAATTTGTCCGTTATTTACGCCGTATTCGTACTCTGATTCAGGTTTTATTTTAAAACTATCATCGGCATCACTGCCGGCAATATCAAAATCTTCCGCAGTATATTTAAACTCTCCCGGCACATGGCGATTTATAGTTACTTCCTCTCCATCATTTCCTTCATACCCGGAGCCGTTCTTCAATATTAAGGTAGGGGCATCATATGCGTATTCAGATGAATCTGCTCCCGCCGCCTGAAAGTCCACCGTCAAAGGTCCTTGTACGGCGGAACTTTTTTGTCCGCCTGTAAATTCTGCTTTTGTGCCATATTTAAGAAATACTTCCACCTCTCCCGAGCCTTTTAGAGCAGTAGCATTTTCTACATAATTGGCTCCATTAAAGCTTACAGAAGAATTATTTATAAGAAAAATCTCTGCCTTGCCTCCGGCATCCCAGGCAGCACCCCCATTTGCGCCTGAACCTCCGCCAAGACCGGTAATTATCATTGAGCCGTTATCAAGAGAAATCACAGCACTCCCCTTTGTTTTTAATCCGGTTCCGCCGTTATTTCCTTCATATGACCCATCGCTCCCGCTTGCATTAAGGCTTCCGCCGTTGGTTATATTAATTGTTCCTCCGTCCTCTAACACAATACCGTCACCGGAATTCACATTGCTTGAATTGTTATTTCCTACGGAAACGGTCAATTTGCCTTCGTTTATTTCAATATTCTTTACAGAAGGAACAGCAGTATTGGTAGGCTTATCACTATCCTCACCCGGTGAATAAACATATACATTTCCGGAGCCGATTTTTATGGTATCAATTGACCCGGATATCCTTAATTTGTTATCTTCAAAACCTGAACTTCCGATATTAACCCAGCCTTCCGCCTCCAAGGTGTGAAAATTACCGGAAATACTTCCTATACTAAGATTTGTACCGCCGTCTGTTTCTAAGTTCAGACTTGCCTGACTATTTTGCATTTTAACGGCGCTCAAGTAAAAGCCTTTTCCGCTTTCAAATGCGGTAGCTCCGATTATAGTCAAGGCTTCTGTTCCTTCATACTCTAACTTATCAACAGAGCCTCCGCTGACTCCCGTGAATATAATTTTCTTCACACCGTTTCCGGCAACTATGGTACCGTTAATAGCTCCCGGAGTAATGACATTAATCGTAACTGTTTCCTCTGTGAGATTAAGCGTACCGGTTGCTCCCGGATTTAGGGTGACTCCGGTTACTCCTTCCAGATTATCATCCGTTGCATCACTGCTCCAATCATATGGAGGTGATGACATTTTTAACGGGATGGATATGTATCCATACGTCCCATAGTCTCCCTGACTCTCTCCAATCACATCATCTTCAACATAAC
Organism: Sedimentibacter hydroxybenzoicus DSM 7310; assembly: GCF_013403245.1. Classification (GTDB taxonomy): domain Bacteria; phylum Bacillota; class Clostridia; order Tissierellales; family Sedimentibacteraceae; genus Sedimentibacter; species Sedimentibacter hydroxybenzoicus. The sequence goes on from NZ_JACBNQ010000003.1 coordinate 193,419, forward strand.
CCTCATCTACAGATGATTTTTCTCCCGGATACTTGTCATTCAGAGCATAATCTCTGTTGAACAAACCGACAAGATTCCTATAGTTTTCTGCAAAATTTCTATAGCTTCCTATATTGATTTCATTGCCTTTTCTTTCAAGTATATTTCCATACTCTAAAGCAGTCACAGGTATCATACCTATTGTTAGGGTGAAAATAAGTATAATTGCTATAACTCTTCGAAATATACGAAATTGGTTCATATTGTTCCTCCTCTCAGTTTTCCGCCTATGTGTATTATGAAGTACTGGCATGATCTGAATACTTCTCGAATATAATTATATTACAATTCTTTTGTATCTGCTATAATTGGAAACGTTGATTAAGTCAGCGAAATTAATACTTGACAAAATTATAAATTTATGCTTTAAGCAAAAGTTTTTTTATGCTATACTATAAAGGACAAGTTTATGATATGAGGTAAGAGCTTTGGATACAACTCTTAAAGTCGCTCTATGCGAAGATACTAAAAAGGATATTGATTTGCTTCTTAAATATATTAAGCAAAGCGGTATTTCCGCCATTTGTGATACTTATTCGTCCTGCGAGGAATTTCTGCATAACTTTCTTGCCGGAAAATATGATCTGATTTTTTTAGATATTTATATGGAAGGAATAAACGGAATTGATGCTGCGGCTAAAGTTCGCCTGACAGATTCATCTGTAATGTTAGTCTTTACTACCACAAGTCTTGACCATACTTTAGAAAGCTACAGGCTAAAAGCTCCGATTTATATTGAGAAGCCGGTAACCTTTGAAGAAACTCGGGGAGCTCTTAAAATGGCTCTGGAAAAGCGCAAAGCCGCAGACTATATAACCTTGCTTATAAATGGTATGTATAAAGACGTTTCTTTGGACAGAGTTCTTTATTTTGAAACAAAAAATCACACAGTTAATGTTATTGGACTGTCAGAAACAATGTGTACCAGTCAGTCAATAAAGCTGTCACATATAGAAAGCCTGCTTCCTGATACGTTTTTTCGCTGCCATCACAGTTATATAGTCAATATGAAATATGTCCGTGGAATTGATAAGGAGTTTAAAATTTTTACAATGCAAAATGGGGACAAGGTACATATACGTCATCAGCTTTTTAAAAAAGCATTACAGATTTATGAGAAATTTTTATTTTCTAAAACGAAAGAGGCATAATATGATAAATCATAAAATAAAATACGGAATAAAAGTTGCATATGCTTTATTTTTTACTGCAGCGCTGATAATACTTGCTTGGTTTTCATTAATGTATAAACACAAACCTGCTTTATCTGAATCTGCTATTACAGATATTTCAAATGTTATGATTCAGATCGAAAACAATGAACCTTATGATATTTCCTTGCCTGCCAAAATTAATGAGCTTCTCCCCCATACGAAGGTTACACTTTTTGCAGAATTCGATGCAAATATGGGAGACAGCTTGCAGATAAAGTCAGTATTTGCACCTGTCAGGGTATTTATCGACGATGAACTGACCTATGAAGGGGGGCAGTCCGGCAGCTATCCGTCATATATGAATGATCCTCCTACTATAATTACCAATATTCCTCTTTCTAATTATGGCAGAACTACAAAACTGAAAATAGAATACATGTCTCCGACTCAGCGAAACGAGCTATCATTGCCGGTGATTTTTACAGGCAATGAAACTTCACTTTTAGAAAACCAATTCAGAACAAACGGATTTTCATTTTTTTTTGCGGTTATCCTAATATTTTTAGGCTTTACCATGATGTTGGTATCCATAACTATTGTACGAAGAGTTCCTGCAGGTACATCATTTTTATGGCTGGGGCTGTTTTCACTTTCCGCAGGAGTATGGGTTTTGGGAGAGTCTGATTTAAGTGCGTTTATAATACCTTATCCGGTATTGCTTTATAACATGGCGTACCTTGGTCTTTTTTCAGTTACTATCCCTTTCTTGCATTTCGGATTAATCCTGCTGAATCCCGTAACCAAAACTCCGTTCAAAATTATGCTGATAATTCATTATACTGCACTGGCATCATCTGTTGCTCTGCATTTTTCAGGAATTATGGATTTTATCAGAAGTCTGTACTGGTTTCATGTTATTGCTCCTTTGGGCTTTGTGGTATTTACCGCTTGTCTTATATTTGAGCATTTCAGGTATCATACCCGGATGATGAAACAATTTGCTCTTGCTTCTTCAATAATGGCAATATCCGTAATCTTAGAGCTTATAAATTACTGGCTGGGTCTTACAGGTTCACTGACTGTTTTCTTTCAGCTCGGTGTATTGGTTTTTATAATTTCTCTAAGTATAATAAGCGGTCACTATGTAAGGAAATCTGTACTTACTGCAGCTGAAAAATCACGATTGGAATTTGAAATGTCAGCCCTAAGCCGCCAATTGGAACTTCAGCGTACACAATACCTGAAAATGGCGGAGGATGATGCAGCGATAAAAGAACAACGTCACGACCTCAGACATCAGTTTACAGTGCTTATGGAATTAAATAAGCAAAGAAATAATGCTAAGCTTGATGATTACCTCCATACACTTATAAAAAAAATACCCGCCGACAAAGAAATTCGTCTCTGTGAAAATTATGCAGTGAATGCGGTATCCTCTTATTATGCGACATTAGCTTCAAATGAAGATATTCATATGAATTTGCAGTTTGCTGTTCCGGGAATCCTTGAGCCTTCCGTTGAAAGCGATCTTTGTATTATAGTAGGTAATGTCTTGGAAAATGCTATCGAAGCATGCAGAAGAATGAAAGGCAATAATAAATTTATACGTCTTCAAAGCCGGATGGAATATGAAACCTTGGTAATGACGGTTGAAAACAGCTTTGAAGGCACAATACATAAAAAAGACGGAATTATTCTGTCCTCTAAACGGGACGGAGAGGGAATCGGACTTTCCTCTGTAGAAACCGTTGCTAAAAGATATGGAGGTTCAGTCAGATTTGAGGCAAGGGATGGAGTTTTCAGCTCCCTTATATATTTACAGCTGGAAAATGTTTAGAAAGCAATTCGTCACATTAAATCTTCATTGATTGGTTTATGACAAGTATCCAATATACTTGTCACTGGTAGAAACCCGGTTGTTTATCGAAAATCAGGTCAAAAACGACATTGCCCGTCGACTTTTAACCTGATTTTCGTAAGTTAATTTAAACTATCCTATATATCACACAAATATTCATCCCCATACTCATCCACAAGCTTTGTTCCGTCCTCGCTTATTTCATAGTAAAATTCTGTTTCGCCCACGGTAACCGTAAGTATATTGCCGCTGACAGAATATGCGCCTTCGATTGTGTCCTGACCGGGAATATCAAGGTCAACGGTATTATCTATGGTGAAGAAATACAAGCTTTCGGATTCCCAATCTCCGTTCAGATAATAAAATGCTCCTCCGATTATATCTGTTTCCTGCGAAGAACTGTCAGCTTCAGTTTCAAAATCATATTCGCCAATATACACATATTCGTTCCCATACTCATCTACCAGCTTAGTGCTGTTATCTTTGACTTCATAGTAAAATTCATTTTCACCGACAGTAAGAGTAACTATATTGTCGTCAACAGAGTATGTTCCTAAAATATCATCCGGCCAGTCGGGTGCGGTAATGCTGAATGTATTATCTTCGAGGTATAAACACAATACTTCTGATTCATGATCTCCGTTAAGATAAAAATTAACACCCATTACTTGCAAATCGTCATTGTCATAATCATCTTCCGTTTCAAAATCGTCTTCATAGTAGTCATCATATTTTACAAGAATATAATCCTTTCCATTGCTGCTGAGTACTCCTGTATCTTTAATGGTGAATACGGCAAAATCCTCATCAGGATAATCATCCGCAATAAATACGTTTTTAATACCGTTCCAAATTAACTCGCCGCTGCGCTGCTCCACGGATTGACCGGTTTCATCCAACGGCACACTGTATAACCACCTTACATTGCTTTCCACAAATGTGTTGATCGTAAGATACTCTTTGCTCGTATCGCCGTCAAGATACCAACTACCAAAATATTCATCGAATCCATCCATGGAATTTTCTTCGGGAAAATATCTGGAGAAATTAAATTCCAAAGCTCCATCGTCATACATGAAGCACGGAAAATATATCCTTTCCGTTACGTTTACAAAGTCAAGTTTTTTGTCTTCTTTATCATATTCAATTATTCCTTCTGCGGAAATTGTTTCCGAGTCTTCATAGTGCTCCCATGTTCCATCATCATAAATTATCAACTTGTCTTCCTGTGTGTTGCCGTAACGGTACCATGTTCCGGAATTTGCTTCTGCAAATTTTGCCGGATCATTGGATGCATTAGCTTCTTTAGAGCAGCCTGCGGCAAATACCATCAGGCATAAAATCAATATACCTATTAAAATTCTTTTCATTTTCTTCATTATTTTTCTCCTTCATAATCCTTTTATTTATTATATTATCCCCATATGCTCCCTTTCGCAGCCTTTGAAGGTCATAAAATCTATGGCGCCGAATCTCCGGGGTCACTTATGTCTTCGTCTGTCAGCTCTCCCTTATTATCCATATGTGCCTTGAAAAACATATATCCCGGATAAGGAAAGTCTGACGGAATTATATTAGTGGCATAAAGATATTCGAACTCCAATTCCTGTCCCCCATCCATAGTGTAATAGATGTCTTCCGCCCCAAGGTTTTCTTTAAGTGTCATCCAAAGGCTATCCATCATAAACCAGCGCATGGAATCCGCATCGAAGAAGAAAAACTCTTCCTTCTGCTCACGGTCATCAAGGTTGGCAACCAATGTAGAATCCGGACTCCAGTCTGCGTAAATAGCATTATCATTCTCTGTAAAATCAACAAAGAAATCCAAACCGGTTAATTCGGACAAGCTCTCTGCTAATATATCCGGCGTAAGCTCACCGTAATACTCTGTTTCGTAGGTTTTAAATTCTGAATCACCGTATTGTGTATAAAGAACGGCTGTTTGTGCGGTTGAGCTGTCACCATCATTGATTTCTCCGTTTATGCTGTCGCTTTCCATATTGTAGGAGCTGAACCCCTGTTCGCCGCCGATGTTATACAACCCGTAAAAATCAAGAACTTTGCTTTCCTCAAGTCCATAAATCCAATCCGTATACTCGGAGGGTAACTTAGAAATCTCTTTTCCCGGCAGGTACAGCCTGAACTCGCCGGCATCATCAAAGCCATACGGCGTTGAGGTTATATATTTGATGCCGTCGATTATTTCTTCTTCGCCCTCTATGCCTTCCTGCGTCAAGTTTTCGCATACCATCGAATATTCGTAATCTCCAATCTTCTTTACCGATGTAAATTTACCGGTAAAATTGCACACATACACTGTTCCGTCGGGATAATCGTCCCCTGCCATGCCCATTTCGGAATCGTGGAAATTACCGGAGAACGTGCCGTCAGGAGCTATCTTAACAAGGGTAGCCCATCCCCCTGCGCCGCTTGAGAACATAAATTCCCAGTCGGATAAAACGGAAAAGTCGAAGCCGTCATTATCTGCGGCGACATCCGTCTTGGCAGTACAGCCGGATAATACCAATAGAACGGCTATACCTATCACAAATATTTTTTTCATACTCAACACTCCATTCTGTTAACTTTTTCATTTTTCTCATAAACTGCTCTGAACTATCTATTTTGGCAATTGATTCCCTTTAAGCTCTTCATATATTCCCGCAAAGGATGCCGACATATATGGCCCGGTCCATAAAACACCTGCGATACCTAATGTAATTACACTAAGTATCAGCCAGCCCGCAAAGCTTATGCACAGCTTGAAAATTTCAGACTTATAACCGCTTGTCATGGCTGCGGACAGCTTTACGGCCTCCGAAGGAAGTATATTCTCATCCTTCGCTAAAATATACGGTGTCATGGAATAAGCTATTGCTTTCATAATATATGGAATAAATCCTGCTATGGATATTATGATGGTACCGAAGAAAATTATATATGTCATATCATTCAGGTCCGTGTGACCTGTTACCATGGGATTTCCCTGAAATGAGCTCATTAATATGAGCACCAGTCCGAAATATAAGGGTACCAGACCAATAATTGACCATAAAAACAGCTTAAATGCCCTTATAAGCATCCCTGTTAAATTACGCCTGTAATTTTTTGCAAAGCCTGCTGCAAATACCTGCTTCATACTTGTTCTGTCATCTCTTTGGTATATTTTAAGGAAAAACCCCGCCATACCTACATAAAGAGGCAGCAATAATATACCCGGTATAATTCCCAGAAGCAGACCCCAGTCAGAGTACATTATCATGGATAAACCCTTTATAATAATATATTGTGCAAATATGCAGCCTGCAACTACTGTCGAAGCGGTCGCAGCAGACCCGTACTTACCCAAAATTGCTTTTTTTGCGTTTTTTTTAATTTCCTCTCGCGGAATCATAAGACCCCTCCTATCCAAGGATTTCCGTAACCTGCTGCGTATAGGATACTACATAATAAAGAATATCTCCGTTTTCACCTTCTACTGTAAACATGTAGCATTCCTCTCCGCCAACGTCCGAAAGACCTGTAAGCGTTATTTTAAATTTACCTTCGGAATTTACATCCGTATATTTTTCCGGCAATATATCCAGGGCTAATATCAAGGCTGCCGTCCTAGCAGAAATATATTCACCCGGATCCCCCTCCAGTACATAGGCTTCCGTATATTCGGCATATGGCGGAAATTGGGTGTTATCATCATATCCCCCGGCAGCTGTAAGCTCCGGTCCGCTGCCAAGATAAACTGCGCCCTCGGCTTCATTCCATTCCACCTCAAAGCCCATGGTTTCAGCTATAAATCTGAGGGGAACCATGGTTCTTCCGTTGACAAGTACCGGAGCGGCGTCTGCCTCCACCTGGTCCACCGCGGTTTCCATTGTTTCTGCATTGTATACATATAGGTTCACTATAGGATTATCAAGATACATATACATTAATGGCTGTGCCCTGTGCGGAGCACTTATTGAAATCTTTTTTTGCTCTTCATCCCATTGCACCTCACAGTCTGCCGCTTCAGAAACAGCACGGACAGGTATCATGGTCCGTCCGTTTATTATTACAGGCGGCACCTCCGTTTCCAGCATTACATCATCCACAAAAATTTTCAGTTCCCCTGCAGCATATGCCGCCGATAATGAAAGCATCATCAAAATCACAACAACAGCTGCCATTGCTTTTATAACTCTTTTATTCATATAACACCTCTCTCAAAGATTAATCTTCACATCCGAACGCTTTTCACTGCCGGTCTCAAAGAAATCCTTTGGCGTATAGCCGGCTCTGCCTGCAATAATGCTGGCAGGAAAGACAGCAATTGCCTGGTTAAAGGCCGATACTCCCGCATTGTATACACGGCGTGCCGCCTGCAGATGATCTTCCGACTCCATTATCGCATCCTGGAGCTGCCTGAAATTTTCACTGGATCTAAGCTCCGGATAGCCCTCGGCTATAACATTTATACGGTCCGTTACCTCATGCATTTTTATTTCGGCTTGCTCCTTTTCCGCTATACCCATACCCGAGCGAAGCTTAACCATTTCCGACAGCGTTTCAACCTCATGACGGGCATAGGCCTTCACTACCTCCATAAGCTTTACAAGAGTATCGTAACGCTTGTTCAATGCCACATCTATACCTGAATCAGCCTCATTTATTTTCACCAGCAAAACCTTGAAACGGTTTGATGTGGAAACCGCCCACATTATGACCGCAATTATTACAATTATTACAATAATAAGCAATATCATAAATCCTCCTAAATAATATAAATTTTACAGCCCATACGGATATATCTTTATTATTTCAGATAAATTGAATCAATTAAATCAATAATTATCTGCACATCTTTTTTAATCCTTTCCTCATGCTCAAAAATTGATCCCCCATAGTTTTCGGACACAAAGGAATCTCCTGAGTTTATGGCCATATATATTTTATCATCCTTAAATACCATTGACATGGAACAGTTAAGCTTGTTTGAAGCGGTAAGAATACCTTCAAGCACCTGCGGCTTAAGTATGCGCATTGCGGATAAGGAGCTTCCGGCTTCAATAGCGAACCTGTCATTAAAGCTGCCTGACTCAGTTTCTATTATAGTCCTTGTGTTTTTTATTCTCTTGTCGTGCACATATACAGGTTCGTCGGAAATTGCATCATAGTCAACAATAACAAGCCTTCCCCTGAAAACCGTCACGCTTACAATTTCTATCCGCGTGTTGCCCTTTTTGTCCGTACGCCTTCTTTCCTCATCTCTGCTCAAATATACATCAGACTGAACAAAGTCTGTTTCCTTGTATCTTGCCGAAAGATAATCCTCTCCCCGGTAGTGATCAAACTGAGGGAAAATCTTTAAATCATCTACTATATTTTTTTCAAAGCCTTTCCAACGATTAAATTCCTTAACATCAAAAACGGATTCAAGAACTTTATTTATCACGGATTTTTCAAAGAATTCCTTGTAATTTTTATCTAATGCCCATTTTTTTTTGCCCATAATGCTTGATGATATTATAAATGGTGAAACTATGAGAATCAAAGCTGCGCCAATCAAAATCCCATTGTCGCCATCGTACACATTAGCCATTAACATCCAGAAAGCAATGTAGGCTATAATCATCATTAATGCTGATGCAATGGCCATATTTCTTCCTAATCGTTTGCTTTCAATTCTGCTTTTATCCATCTCAATCATATCAATCATCTCAGCAGGAGCATCTTCCTTTAATTTGTACAGGTTCTTTTTCTCAATTCTATGTGTAATCACCGATTTAATTAATGTAAATATTACAATACATATTACAGCCACAACTATGGAAAGTATGGTCGAAATAATAATACCAAGAACTCCAATGTTTATAAAAAAAGAAAAAATGTTTGCAGTATACCGTAAGATAACAATTCCGCAAATAACATTAAGCCACTTCTCATGAGTATACTTAGTATGCCGTATAATCATTAAAAGTTTAAATACATTCGACATATCTGCCTCCTATAATTATCCCTGATTTTCAATTATATTTATGGTCTTTGTGGCGTCATCCCATTTAACCTCACAGCCCAGGGTTTCTGCTATAAACCTTACAGGAACCATAGTTCTTCCGTCTATTACCTTTGCCGCAGCATCTAATATTCTTTCATCCATAACACCGTAAATTCCGGTTGCTATGGAGGCCTTTGTGGAGCCTGCCTTCATACTTATTATCAAATTCCCATAGGTGTCATAAATATCAATTATCTGAGTAGTTGAATTCCATGACACTATATATCCCAGGGACTCAACTATGGCACGTACGGGTACTAAAGTTCTTCCGTTCTCAATTACGGGAGCGCTGTCTGTCTTTATAACATTTCCGTTAATCTTGAGTGTAATAGGCTTATTCGCAGCTTCCGCAGCCTTCTTAGCTGCCTTTTCCGCCTCGGCCTTCCTTGCCGCCTCCTGCTCCTTGCGCCTCAGCTCCAGTTGCTTGTTAATTTCCACGGCCATGTCGTTATTTATTTCGCCGGCACTCTTGCCTGCGTTGGCACCCTCGATAATCGGGCCTATTCCTCCGCTGGTTACGGACCAATTGTTAAATAACGCCGCACCTCCTCCGGTAAAGCTGCCTGTCATAACAACACCGAAATCTGTCGAGCCTAAATAACTATAGTCATCATCCCAGCTGTCAGCGCTGCGCCTTTCTCTTCCTATCAAATCCTGAGATGCATCCTGAGGTGTTATGCGGGCTATATACACTCCCTTTGTAAGCTTGACATCAACACCGCCTGCACCTGTAATCTGTTTAAAAGTGTTATGAACCAGCGGATTATCATCAGGGCAGGTATATACCTTTGCAGGGAATACCGCAGCTTGTGTCCTGGAGGCAAGGGTATTGTATTTTTCTATAACTATTTTCAGGTTTGACGGAACCGGTACTATTTCCTGTGCTTCGGATTCTATTTTTGAATGATCTATAACCTCAATAACCCCTTTGTAATTAGTGCTGAAATAAAAGTCATTAATAACTATTTCCTCATCCACATAAAAGCTGCATTTAAATTCATCCTTTCCCAGGGATCCGGATAGCTCACCGGTGCCCACGTTTCCGTCCCAGCCGGCAGTCCTGTCGCTTTCTATCAAAATATTGCTGCTTGCAAATGTGGCAGACTTAAGCGTATTAATGGGATTATTCAGCTCCGCATCCCCTTTCCCATTTTTTTCCTCTTTTTCTGCAATTTGCACATTAATTAAAGAATCGTACTCTTCATACTTGTTTGCTGTAATTGCAAAGGAAGAGCCACCGAAGTATTCCACAGTGTAAAACACGGAGGCAAGTGCCGGAATTTTTATTGAATCTATGGACACTTCAGTATCGGAACCAGTGGCTGGGTCAAAAACCATACGTGTTACCGGATTAAACACATAGCCGCTGTTAATATCAATGTACAGCCCGGTCAGCGGATCCTCAATATATCCCTTTATCAGTTTGGCACCCGAAAAATTATCATTGAACAAATACCCTCCGGTCTCAAGCTCTAAATCGCTTAGAGGATATAAATTGTACACTATTCCGGAATCAAATGAATAAGCCTGATCTTCCCTGCGGGCTGAATAGGCGTAGCTTTCGCCGTATACAGGAACCGAAGCAGCTACCTGCAGCATAAAAAATACTATAAGTGTTAAAATAATAAATTTTCTTGTTATGAAAAATTTTTTAATATTTGTTTGCATTTATTTTTCTCCCTTCAATATCTTAATCAAAATTTTAATCAAAAAAGTTTATTGCTGCCATTACAATAGCAAGCACTCCCATACCTAAGATAACAAACGCCAAAAAAACATTGTCATTATTACCCTTAACATAGCATTGAGCCGGAGCTTCAGGATTATAAAAAATCGTTACCGCTTCCCCTCTCCTGTATTTAGTGTCGCTGGATTTTATTGATGACTCATGGGTATAGGCGGTGCCGTTTACCTCATAGCTGAATACAGGTGAATACATTACAGTATCGCCGTCGTCGTCTCTGCTGACAGATGTATTGACTCTTTCTACTTTTCCTGTACAGCTGGATGTACACACTGTTTTTCTTCCCTTTATCTTTTTAAGCCATATCAATCCGGCGATAACAAGTACCACACCTGCACCAAATACCACTAAAATATCATATTCCATTTCAGTTGCCTCCTTATTCCTTTATTGTTGAATTGACAGCCACTGCAGGATTTCCTCCAGAGCAATCCGCGGACCGTCTCTCCAGAAAATATTCTGCCCGTCGGTGCCTGGGCGCGGCAGAACCTCCAAATCTCTGAGAACGTCATAGCTATGGTTCGTCTTTGGCAAATGCCTTGTATCAAATAAAATCAGATGACCGTTGCTTAATTCAATGTCCAGTGTCTGACCGTCCACAATATCCACCCGAGTTATTTGTAGCATAAAAATCACCTCATTTCTATCTGGCCCACCTCTTTGCAAGGCGGGTCATTGCTTTATTTACAAGTGCATATAACTTATTGAGCGTCAAATGCATTATATATGATATTACCAAAAAAAATCTTCCCTGTGTGGAAGGTCAAGAAATCTTAACCGGTTTTATAAATGGCGAGATGTAAAATTAAATGAAACACAATTAAATAAATAACGCTCATGAGAGCTTCTCTGTTATAATGTTAATCA
>NZ_JACBNQ010000030.1 GCF_013403245.1 Sedimentibacter hydroxybenzoicus DSM 7310
AGATTGATTTTTCATGTGTCTTTCCTTAATTATTATGAAAACCCGCTAATTTTTAGCGGGTTTGTCAATAACCTGAGACTGACCATTGCGTCAGTCTTTTTCATGATTGTCTTGATTCGCTATTAGTCATAGCAGCACTATAAATCTTTGATTGACTTATATTTAATTTAAAATTCGCATCGTAAGGGTTGACTTTGCTGGGATAAACAAATAGAATAATAAGAGGATTAATCAATTATTCGGAGGTGAAAAGAATGGAGTCGGGTAATAGTAGTATGGACTATAGTGGAAAATATTTAAATTGTAAAGAAGACTCATATACTGTATCAAACTTTATTCTTTTTATACAAAGATTACTTTAGAATAAATCATTTTATACGTATTTTTCTTTTCAACAATTTCAATTACCATCTATGTCCTTTCCCATTACCAAATAATTTCATAAAAAAATTTAATAATAATATAGAACTATTTATACATAGTTCTATTAATGGAGGGCAGAAATGAAAGAAATTATTTTAAATCTTCTTGAACAAGGTAAATATGCAGATGCAAAAATCGAAATTATTAAAATGAATGTTGTGGATATTGCACATCTTTTTGAAGAATTAGAGCAACAGAAACTTTTAGTCATATTCAGAATTTTACCTAAGGAAATTGCATCCGGAGTTTTTTCATATATTTCAAATGAGCTTCAAAGATATATCATTGAATCAATTACAGACAAAGAAATAAAAAACATTTTAGACGAGTTGTTTTTTGATGATACAATCGACTTCTTAGAAGAAATGCCGTCAAATATCGTTAAAAAGGTTCTTAAAAACACGGATGAAAGCACAAGAAATCTCATTAATCAATTCCTGAATTATCCGGAATATTCTGCCGGCAGCATAATGACTATAGAGTATGCTGACTTAAAAAAAGAAATGACGATAGAACAAGCGATTAAACATATTAAGCATACAGGTGTAGATAAAGAAACTATTCATACCTGTTATGTTATAGATGAATTCAGAAAGCTTGAAGGGGTTGTATCACTAAGGAAATTGATACTTAGTGAAGACAATGTTTTAGTTAAAGACATCATGAAGACAGATGTAATATATGTAAATACTCACGATGATCAAGAGAAAATTGCCGCCTTATTTAAAAAATATGACTTGCTTTCGATGCCGGTAGTGGATAATGAAAGAAGGCTGGTCGGTATTGTTACAATAGATGATATTATTGATATCATTGATCAGGAGAACACGGAAGATTTTGAAAAAATGGCAGCAATGCAGCCTTCTGAAGAAGAATACTTAAAAACAAATGCTTTTATTTTAGCGAAAAACAGACTGACATGGTTGATAATTTTAATGATTTCGGCAACATTTACAGGTAAAATAATACGTAACTTTGATGCAGTATTGCAGTCTGTGGTAATACTTACAGCATTTATCCCGATGCTTATGGATACTGGAGGTAATGCCGGTTCACAATCATCAACTCTTATAATCAGAGGGTTGGCTTTGGAAGAAATACATCTGAAGGATGTTTTCAAGGTGTTATGGAAAGAATTTCAGGTAAGCTTACTGGTGGGAATAGTTCTGTCAGCATTGAATTTTATCAGAATTTACTATTTTGAAAAGGTTGATTTGCTTGTATCTGTGACAGTATGTGTCACTTTGCTTTTCACTGTGGTTTTAGCAAAAATTGTTGGAGGCATGCTTCCTATTTTAGCAAAAAAAATAAAAGTTGACCCCGCTCTTATGGCAGGTCCGTTAATAACAACTATCGTTGATGCCGTAACATTAATAGTATACTTCTCCATGGCTAAATGGCTTTTAGGCATATAAACCATAATGAAAATTTTACAATCTTTAAAAGCCCAATAAGTAGAATTTGCTTTATTTATAGAGAAATTTCTTATATAATGCAGTAAACTTATTATTAAGATGGAGACCAACTATGAAATTAAGTAAAGAAAAACAAGGATGTATTAATTATATTTCCATAAGATATTTTTTTAGCGTTATTTTTGTTTGCCTTATTTCCACACTGCTTTCAATAGCCATGAACGAAGCAGGAATCAGTAAAGAAAACACACTTATGGTGTTTATAGTTGGTGTACTGACTGTTACAATCGTAACAAGAGGATATATATACAGTGCTGCCGCTGCAATAATAAATGTCCTTATGTTTAATTTTCTGTTTACTGAGCCGATACATAGTTTTGAAATCAGTAATACGCAAGACATAATTTTAATTATTTTTTTCTTAACTGCTTCTTTAATTTCAAGTACAATGACCACAAAATTGCAGCTTCAAACTGAAATATCAAAACGAAATGAAAGAACAGTTAAAATTCTGTATGAAATAACAAAGGATTTTATTAATGTAACCGGAAATGAAAATACAATTTTAAAAGGTATAAACTATATAAAAGATTATTTAGGATATGATTGTTATATACTTTTGGACAGTGATGATAAAATTTACAAAGCGGAGGGTATTACTGATAATGAAGTAAATAATAAGGAAAATACAATCTCAATTCCAATTAAAGGTATCGGAAAACAAAGGGGTACAGTTCAAATAATTAATGTTATTTCACCTTTATCAAATGAGAATTATATGATTGTTCAAACAATAGTTTATCAAATGGCTATTATTTTAGACAGAGAATTTATGTATGATGAGAGACAAAAAATTAAGATGGATGTTGAGAGGGAGAGATTAAAAAGCACATTGCTCAGAAGTATATCTCATGACATAAGAACGCCTCTCACAAGTATCAAGGGTGCAAGTGAGCTTATATTAGACAGCTATGAAAATTTAGATGAAAATTCTATAAAAAAATTGACATCAGATATTTATGATGAATCTACTTGGTTGATTAAAACTGTACAAAATATCCTTGATATGACGCGTATCAGTGAAGGCAGATTGACAATTGCAAAAAGCTACGAGGCAGTTGACGATATAATTAATCAGGCATTAACACTTGTACAGCATATTAATACCGACGGAAGAATTAAAGTATCTGTTCCTGAAGAAATAATACTTGTTCCCGTAGATGGCAGATTGATTGTTCAGGTTTTAGTTAACCTTTTGGATAATGCCTGTAAGCATGCGGGCGAAGAAGCACAAATTTTTCTAAAGGTATATGCTGAAGATAAATATGTTATTTTTGAAGTATCAGACAATGGAAAGGGAATTTATCCGTTAATTCTTGACAACATATTTGATGGATTTGTATCCTATCATAAAAATGATATTGTGGATGGGAGCATGGGAGTTGGTATCGGTCTTACAATCTGTAAGGAAATTGTGAAAGCTCATGAAGGCACAATTACAGCATCCAACTCAGATAAAGGAGGAGCGAAATTTACTGTTGTTCTTCCTCTGGAGGTTGATTGTAATGAGTAAAATATTAATCATTGAAGATGACAATAGGATTACTAATTTTATGACTATGGCATTAAAGTCTAAAGGATATTCAATAATATCGGCAAGGAACGGTAATGACGGCATATTATATTTTTGTACTGAAAATCCGGATATTATACTATTGGATTTAGGTCTCCCGGATATGGATGGAGTTGATATAATTAAACAGATACGAAATGTATCGGATATTCCAATAATAATTGTTTCAGCCAGAGAACAGGACAATGATAAAATTGCGGCTTTAGATTCAGGTGCAAACGATTATGTTACAAAACCATTTTCAATGGGAGAATTACTTGCACGGATCAGAGTTATGGAGAGATTAATAGAAAGAGAAATCGGATATGCACCCGAAAGTGTTTATAAATCCGATTATCTTACCGTAGACAGAGAAAAACACAGAGTGTACGTTGATGACAATGAAGTACACCTGACACCAATTGAATTTAAACTGCTTCTGTTACTAATTGCTAACCGGGGCAAAGTTATAACCCACAGTCATATTTCCAAAGAAGTCTGGGGATATGGTGAGACAGGTGATGCTAAAAGCATAAGGGTTTTTATGGCAAGCCTGAGAAGAAAAATTGAAAAGGACAGCTCTAATCCAAGATTTATATTAACAGAAATTGGTGTAGGTTATCGATTTTCAGATATATAAAAGATGCCTCAAAGCATCTTTTATGCATTTTCGGTAATTTTCAGAACATCCTCTGGTTTTCCTATTACTATAACGTGGTCATCCTCCTTAAAAATATAATCTGCTTTTGGCAGCGTCATAATACTGTCACCGTTTTTTATAAGCAATATATTAATGTGAAACCTTTTTCTTACATTCACTTCCTCAATACTAAAACCTACCCAATTATGCTTAACAGGTGTTTCGTATAAGGAATATTCACTGTTAATAGAAAAAAAGTCAAGAACATTATTTGAACTGCAACGCACCGCTAACTTCTCCGCCATATCTTTATCAGGATAAACAACCTCATCAGCACCATTTTTTAACAGAAATTTTGCCTGTATGTCTCTGCTTGCTTTGGAAATAACATATTTTGCACCTAAGTCTTTTAATAGAGAGGTGATTTCCAAGGAGGATTGAAAAGTATCCCCTATAGTTACAAAGCATATATCAAAATTATTTATACCTAAAGCTCTAAGCACATCTTCCTTTGTGCAGTCCCCTATCTGAGCATCAGTAATCATAGAAGACATTTCATCAATAATGGCCGCATCCTTATCAACTATCATAACATCATTATTAAGATTAGACATTTTAAGCGCTAAGTGACGTCCGAAAGCCCCCATTCCAATAATTAAAAAAGATTTCATTTAAAATTCTCCTATCCTATTATTATTTTTTCATGTGGTCTGCTGAGCAGAGCAGGTTCTTTTTTTTCAGCCACTACAGCTGCAATTGACAGAACTCCTACCTTACCACCATACATCAGTAAAGCTATTATTATTTTTGACAAAGCATTAAGCGAAGGCGTTATACCTAAACTTAGTCCAACTGTTCCAAGTGCAGAAAAAACCTCAAACATTATTTCCTTCAAAGGAAATTCTTGTATAGTGCTAATTAAAATTATCGCGATAAGTGCTATTGACATATAAATTACAGTTATGGCGCTTGCTTTTTTTAAAGTATCGGTTTCAAGTCTGCGTTTGAAAATTGATATATCTGAACTTTGACCGGCTGATGCCCAGGCTCCTGCAAGAAGTGTAATAAAAGTTGTCGTTTTTATACCTCCGGCTGTTGAACCGGGGCTTCCGCCTATTATCATCAATATAATGGTCAATAAGTTTCCCCCTTCAGACATTTCATTCATATTAATCGTATTGAAGCCTGCAGTTCGCGGAGTTACAGACTGAAATACGGATGCCAGCATTCTTTCCCCCATGCTCATATCTGCCATGCTATGATCGGCTTCAATTACAAAAAATAACAATGAGCTTGCTAAAATTAATGCAGTGGTTGTTACAAGTACTATTTTTGTGTGAAGTTGAAGTTTTCTGAAACAAGCATGACTGCTGATTATGTCATCCCATACAACAAATCCAATTCCGCCTGAAACTATAAGGGTCATTACGGTTGCATTTACAACAAAGTTATTTGAGTAGGCTGTTAAAGAGGAAAATTGCCCATACTTACCCATCAAATCAAAGCCGGCATTACAAAATGCGGATACAGAGTGAAATATTCCATAAAATAACCCCTCCTTAAACCCCATTTCCGGATAGAAGTTTAAAGTAAGTATTAATGCTCCCATGCTCTCAAACAGAAAAGTACCTATGATAATTTTTTTTACAAGCATTACAATGCCGCCTATTTTTAAAGTGTTTGCCGATTCCATCAACAGTCGTCTTTCCTTTAATCCGATTTTTCTCCTTAAAAACATTGAAAATAAAGTTATAACTGTCATAAAACCAAGACCTCCTATCTGAATCAGCAAAAGAATTATTAATTGACCGAACAAAGACCAATGAGTAAATGTATCATAAGCTATAAGCCCTGTAACACAGAAAGCAGAGGCCGATGTAAATAACGAATCAATAAACGGGGTGACAATGCCGGATTTAGATGATATAGGCAAACTTAAGAGCAGCGCTCCCGACAAAATTATTACCAAAGTACCAAATACAATTATTTCCGTATAACTTATTTTAATTTTTTTTATTATTAGCATATTAACTCCTATTATTGCAAATATTTAACAATTTATATACGATGTCAGAGGCTGTCAAATTGTTTCTGAATAAATAAGGAATATTATTTTCTTCGTAAATTCTTTTATTGTATTGTTGATTACAAATAGAAATTACATTATTTATTCCAAATATTTTCATTCCAATTGAGCAAATTGTTAGGTTGTCTAAGTCTGAACTATGCACAACTATCAAATAATCATATGGATATGGATGACAAAGCTGTACTTTGTCATTCGATATTATTGAGGATACATTATGGTGCTCCAGTAGTTCTGATAATTCATGGCAAATGTCAATATCTCCGCATATAAGAGCTGTTCTCATGTTGTTAAATGATTTAGTCTGACAAATGTCAACTGTGTTTTCAGCAGGAAGTTCAACAATCTTAAAAATTTCATCAATAAAATAAAAATTGATGAAAAATACAGCTATAATAGATGCAATAATAATAAAATTCATTTAAACCTCCTGATTTTTAGTAGGCTTATTGTAGCATAGTACATATAAAAATGATGTAAAGGTTTATTTATATTCGTTAAGATTTCATTAATATTGGATAATAACTTTTGGTTAAAATTAAGTGGACAAATGTTCGATTTTGGTATAGTATTAAATTGGAGGGAGATGGACATGGAGATTATAATAATAGCTTTGCTTTTAATTTTAGTTGTTTTATGTATTGTAATTTTACTGAAATTATCAAATAGAGGACTTGAAGATCGTATTCTGTCTGAATTAAAAATTAATCTGAGTCAGAATAATTTATATTTAGCAGATCAGATATCTAAAAAGATTTCTGATTCCGAACAAAAGCAGCTTAGAGAAATTCTTACTAACAAGCTTGAAACAGTTGAGAAAATGGAGAAGAATACAAATAAAATGACTGAAGCATTCATGGGTTTCAGCAGTGAAACATCTAAATCATTAAATGAAAACTTCACTTCATTGAATGACAGGATAAGTAAAGATCTTGATAAAATTAATATGCGTGTAGAAGAAAGATTAAATGAAGGATTTGAAAAAACGAATAAAACATTTGTAAATATTTTGGAGCGTCTTTCGAAAATTGACGAAGCACAGAAGAAAATTGAAAGCTTGTCAACCGATATAGTTTCATTACAGGATATTCTGACCGATAAAAAAAGCAGAGGTACATTTGGAGAAGTTCAGCTGAATCATATTTTAACATCAATATTTGGGGAGAATAACGACAAAATATATGAAATACAAAAGAAGCTTCCTAATGATACCGTAGCGGATGCCGTATTATACATACCGGAGCCTGTGGGGATGATTTGCGTCGATTCCAAGTTTCCTCTCGAAAACTATCAACGAATGATAGATAAGAATATCACCGAACCGGAAAGAAAACAGCATGAACGTGATTTCAAAGCTAATGTTAAAAAACATATAAATGATATTTCATCAAAGTATATAATATATGGAGAGACATCCGAGCAAGCAATTATGTTTTTGCCTGCGGAAGCCATCTTTGCGGAAATAAATGCATACCATCAGGATTTGATAGATTATGCAAGCGCAAAAAGAGTGTGGATATCATCACCTACAACGCTGCTGTCCGTGCTCTCAACAGTGCAGATAGTTTTAAGAAATATTGAAAGAGAAAAATATGCAAGCATAATTCATGACGAGCTGAACAAATTAGGAAGAGAATTCAAGTTGTATAAAGACAGATGGAATTCCCTTGCAAAGGATATAAAAAAGGTCTCTGATGATGTTGATAAAATTCATATAACCTCAAACAAGATAGAGAAAAAGTTTGATAAAATATCTAAGGTTGATATGGGCGATTATGAAGAAGAGGATAAAATAGAAACAGCTTTGTCGTAAAATTCAAAACATATAAGAAAGTAAATATTACCAATTACATTAGTAAAGAAAATATAAAAAATCACTTGCTTTTTATTATTAGATATGCTAATATTTTAAAGTGGTTAAGCCGTAGTGATGGAATGGCAGACGTGACGGACTCAAAATCCGTTGGTGGCAACACCGTGGGGGTTCAAGTCCCTTCTACGGCATAAAAAAACTCTTAAAGATGCTAATAGCAGATTTAAGAGTTTTTTGTTGTAAATTTTTCATCTGAGGAAAATTTGAATACCTTAGCTTGATGATGAACTTCGGTCGTTTAATGTAAATTTAAGATAAGTAACATGGTGGCTTTAGGTTGGAATTATATAATAACTTTATCAATTTTAGGAGGGAAATAAATGCTTAAAGTCATGAAAATTTTATTAGTGTTATTAATTGTTTTGAATATTTTAACGATACCTGTTTTTTCAGCAGAAAAAGAATTGGATGATGAGCTCAGCGGTATGGTAAATGAATTAATTGAAGATGGTAAAGCAAAAGGTGCGGTATTATCCATAATTGAAGATGATAAAATTATACTTAACAGAGGATTTGGATATGCGGATGAATATAACAATATAGCTGCTGACGGTGAATATACGGCATTTCGTATCGGCTCTGTCTCTAAAACCTTTGTGGCTGTTGCTGCGCAAATACTGAATCAGGAAGGGAAATTAGACATGAATACGGACATATCTGTATATCTGGAGCCGGATTTCCCAAAGCTTGACTTTCCTGTGACCATGCAGCAGCTTCTTACTCATACGGCAGGCTTTGAAGAGCTGCTGACAGGTATAGCTGTTATTAACGTAAGCGATACGGAGCCATTATCCGAGAGTGTTCGTAAATACATGCCTGCACAGGTGTATACGCCGGGAGAAATTTCTTCTTATTCAAATTACGGTATAGCTCTTGCAGCATATGTAATTGAATCAATTACAGAAGTTGATTTTTCGAAGTTTTGTATGGAAAGAATTTTTTTGCCGTTAGAAATGAACAACACCACATATGAATATATGCATGATGTTACCTATGTGTCCAAAGCGTATCTGCCTGATGGCAATGAGACTATAGATCCGTATATAAACTTGTATCCCGAGGGCTCTGCCGTATCTACTGCGAATGATATGGCGAAATATATGATGTGGCTTTTAGACAATGAAGATGACAGAGTGTTAACCAAAGAATATAAAAAGGAGCTTTTTGTTGAACAGTTCTCCATGTCTGAAGATTTGGAAGGTGGAGGGTACGTATGGAACAGGAAAGAAAGAAATAATAAAATATATTATGACAAAAAGGGAGAAACACAACATTTTTATACACGTATTGCATTATATCCTGAAGCTGACACAGGTATTTTCTTGTCCTTTAATACCTATATACCCGAAAATGAAATAAATGCTATTATGAAAAAGGCAACGGATTTATTATACGGTGAATATCGGGAAAATAATACTGATAGTTTTAAAAATAAAATTAACATAGAAGGTATCTATGTAAACAATTGGTCAAGCTTTAAGACGCAAGAGAGAATCTTAAGCTATATAATTCCGGGCAAGATTATAAAAGTCAGTGGATCAAAAGGCGAATTTTTATTAAACGGTGAAAAGATGAATTTAATAGGTGATGATATGTATTCCTCACCGATGGGTAAGCTGCAATTTGTTGAAAGAAACGGTAAATTATTCATTGCCACAGAATCAGCCGTAACATATACACGCATTCATTTTTGGCAGAATAAAACGATACAACTGTTTATTCCTTTGATATTTGCTGCTTTGTCGTTAGTAAGTTTTATTAAAGGGATAAAAATAAAAAGAGCTGTCTATATATTTGTCCCTCTGATTCAGATTATAGCTTTAGCCGGCATATATTTTTTCTTGTATAGGGGAATAATCAATTATTCAATTTTGAAGTATTCGTTTTTAATTATGGTATGCGGATGGCTAATTGCAATATCAGGTGCAGCAGGAATTATGAATACTCTGCTTAAGAAAAAGAATGATAAAACAGATATTATTGATTATGGGTGGAATTTTGCTAATCTGATGTTTACAATATGGTTATTTACATTTAACATAATTTAAAAAGTTCAATCTGCGTCTTAAGCAGATTGAACTTTTTTATCTGAGTGATTCATTAGTTTCTAAAATCCTGTTAATATTTAGCATAAAGGTTATTGTTGTAACAGAAGCAGCAATAAAATCTGAAATTGGCTCTGCTAAGAATACTGCAAAAACCTTGTTTTCAAAGAAATACGGCAAAATAAAAATTAACGGAATCAGTAAAACAATCTTTCTTAATAAAGCTAAAAACATAGATATTTTTGCCTGTCCTAATGCAACGAAAGTTTGTTGGCATGAGTTTTGTGCAGCAATAACCAATGCCGCAGCTAAATATATTTGTACTGCCCACATGGAAAATTCCTTAAGAGCCGGATCGTTTGTAAAGAGAGATATAAAAGCTCCGGGAAAAGCCATAATTAATATCCAAATAGATGTTGAGTAAATAAATGCACTTTTAAATAGTAATTTAAATGTGTTTTTAACTCTGTCATTATTCTTTGCTCCATAATTATAACTGATTATTGGCTGTGCTCCCTGAGTAAGACCTACAATTGGTAAATGTACTACTTGCATAATGCTAGTTAAAATTGTCATTGAACCGACTGCAGTATCTCCGCCGTACTTTTGCAATGAAGTATTGAAGGCTATGTTTAATAAGCTTTCTGTACTTTGCATAATAAATGGGGATATTCCAAGTAATAAAACAGGAATTAATATTGATTTATCACACTTCAAATAGTTTATGCGTATTTTTAGTTTTGATTTTTTTCCGGTCAAAAATTTTAACACCCAAAATGTCGATAATGCTTGCGATAGAACAGTTGCAGCAGCAGCTCCTTTTACCCCCATATTTAACCCAAACATAAATATCGGGTCAAGAATTATATTAGCAGCTGCACCGATAATGACAGTAATCATGCTGAATTTAGCGAATCCCTGTGTAGAAATAAAGCTGTTTAATCCAAGTGTTAATTGTACAAATATTGTACCGCAAACATAAATGTTTAAATATTTTAGACCGTATTCTATTGTTTTTTCGCTGGCACCAAAGAAACACAAAAGATTTTCGCCGAAAATTAAGAAGAGGACAGTCAATGTAATTGATATTGCTAATAGAGAAGAAAAACAATTACCTAGTATCTTTTCTGCTTCATCATAATTATTTTCACCCATTTTAATTGCGGCTCTTGGTGATCCACCCATGCAGATTAAGCTGCTGAATGCGGAAATAATCATTATAATGGGCATGGTTATACCAACGCCGGTAAGTGCTGAGGGGCCAATTTCCTCCATATGTCCTATATAAATTCTATCGATAATATTGTATAGCATATTAACTAACTGTGCCGTTATTGCAGGTATTGCCAAGCTGAAAAGCAGCTTACCTACACCTGCGGTTCCTAAGTCGTTATTTATTTCCTTGTTCACTTTACTGCCTCTATTTCTGATATAAATATTAAAATAACAAATATTAAGTATATACCCGATTTTCATATTTGACAATAAATTAATTTTGCTTTTTATTTACTGCGATATATGCTATAATTTACTGAAAATACCGTTTAATATTAAGATACAGGAGTTGCTATGAGCAAATTGTACATAGTGCCCACGCCGATAGGCAACCTTAAGGACATGACTGAAAGAGCCGTGGAAACATTAAGAGAAAGTGACCTTATTTTAGCTGAGGATACAAGGCATACACAAAAGCTGTTAAATTATTTTGAAATAAAGACAAATCAAATATCCTACCATAAATTCAATGAAAAGCAAAGAACGGAAGAAATTATCAATGAAATTCTGAAGGAAGACAAGACGGTTTCCTTAGTAACGGATGCAGGGACACCATGCATATCTGACCCGGGCTTTGAGCTTGTTAAAAGGGCAAGGGAGGAAGATATTGAAATAATAGGATTGTCGGGGGCATCTGCTCTTACGGTGGCCCTGTCTGTTGCAGGGATAGATACTTATAGATTTGCTTTCTATGGTTTTCTGCCTCGGAAAAAAAGCGAATTAGAAGCTGAAATCAATAATATATTTAATAATCCCATAAAAACATTTGTGATATATGAGTCGCCTAAAAGAATAATCAAATTAGTTGAAATGTTAAAAGAACGGATGCCTAATCTAACCATATGCGTTTTAAAGGAACTTACGAAGCTTCATGAAAGCTCATTTTACGGTCATATAGAAGAGGTTTTAGAAGTTCTGAAAAATAATAATGAGGTTGAAAAAGGCGAGTATGTCGTTGTGGGTTATAACAATGATTATGTTGAAAAAGAAGAAGCATGCGCGAAGATGAGTGTACATGGTGCTATATTCGATAAGCTTATTAATAAGAGCTGCTCATTAAAGGAAGCTGTTAATGAGGTTGTGGAAGAAAAATTAGCATCAAAAAATGATGCGTACAAAGCATCGTTAGAAATAAAAAAATTTATTGAAAGTTATTGAGAGGACATATGTTAGGGACAATTGTAAATGCAGCAGCAGTAATAGTCGGTGGACTGATAGGTATCTTTTTTAAAAATGTTATTCCCGAAAAGCTTAACGAAGCTCTGTTAAAAGCGTCAGGCTTAGCTGTTATAGCGGTAGGTGTTAAGCTAAGCTTAGTAGGAGAAAATTTGACTCTTTTAATTATGTCGGTTATTATAGGTTCCGGTATAGGAGAATTTATTAATATTGAAGGAAAATTGGATAAGTTTGGAGAGTATGTAGAAAGTAAAATGAAGAATAAAGGCAGTAACGTTACTCTTGGTTTTGTTACGTGCACACTTATTTATTGTGTTGGTTCTATGTCAATCGTAGGAGCTATACAAAGCGGATTGACGGGGAATCATGAAATATTATTCTCTAAAGCACTTCTTGACGGCATTATGTCTATTACAATGGCTGTTTCTATGGGAATGGGTGTTGTGTTATCAGGATTAAGCGTATTGGTATATCAAGGGACTATAACACTTTTGGCTCAGTTTATGCAATCACTTTTAAGTGATGTTGTTGTTACGGAAATGACGGCCATAGGCGGTGTTTTAATAATGGCAATTGGGCTCAATTTTCTTGAAATTAAGCGTATTAAGGTTGGCAACATGCTGCCTGCTATATTTTTACCAATATTGTATTACTTGATTTTTTAACAGAGGTGAAATTTGGAAACTAAAAAATTAGCACTTAATAATATTTCCTTAATGATAATATGTCTTGGCTTCATAATAGGCTCAATAATTATGTCCATACCTTTGTATTACGGGTTTCTTGCGGGGATTGTATTAACGGTAGCTGTTCTTGTAAAGAATGGATATGGATTAAATGATTTAGTTAAAACTATTTTCACGGCTGTATATGAAATAAAGAATCTAATAATAGTAATATTGTTTATAGGTGCAACTACCTCTATCTGGATGGCTTCAGGAGTTGTTCCCACAATTATGTATTATGGTTTTTCATATATGGAAGGTGTTAATTTTTTGTTTGCCGCTTTTTTAATAATGGTTACCGTATCACTGTTTATGGGAACTGCTATAGGAACCATGAGCACGGTCGGTATTTCCCTTAGCGGTATCGGAATGGGTCTTGGGATTCCACAGAGCGTAGTGGTAGGTATGCTTGTGTCGGGTGCATTCATAGCAGATAAAATTTCGCCATTGTCAGGACTAATTAATTTATTAATGACTACAACCGGTAAAAGCTACAAGGATATATTCAAAACAATGATAGTTACGTTAATTCCCACTATAATTATTGCTGCTGCAGTCTATTACATAATAGGATTAAGTTATACAACAGGTGATTATGATAAGCTTATATTGTATAGAGAAGCAATAGCTGAAGGCTTTAATACATCTCCTTATCTGTTGATATTGCCTGTTATAATATTAGGGTTATCGATAGCGGGATTGAATTCAATAATAACCTTTTCAATAGGAGTAGGTGTCGGCTCTGTATTAAGCATACTTTTTCAAGGTTCTAATATTAAGACGATAATTATGTCCATATTATTTGGTTACAAGGGGAACACTCCTTCGGCAGAGCTGAACAAACTTCTTGTTAGCGGAGGAATGGTATCCATGATTGAAGCTATACTCATGGTGATAGGTGCAATAGTACTTGTTCAATTGTTTGAAAAAGGAAACATACTGCTGCCTATTATGGAGAAGCTTGTTAATGGTATTAACACTAAAGTTACTTTAGTTAGAAGAACAGGACTGTTGAGTACTTTGTTAACCGTTGCGACATGTGACCAAACAGCCGGCATAATACTTCCGACTAAAATATTAAAAAATAAATATGAAGAATTGGACCTTGACCTTGCAGTCTTGACACGAACTATTTCAGATACGGGAATAATTGTGGCGCCATTGATGCCATGGAACATAAATTCATTTTTAATCAAGCCCATTATGGGTATAACCGCGGCACAATATGCACCGTTCGCGGTACTGTGCTTTATTTGCCCGGTGGTGAGCGTGACTATGTCATATATGTTATATAGAAAGAAATAATTCTAAAATTTAATAGTATAAAAATAAGGTTGATACTATAAAAAGATAGTTGATACCTTTTTTTTATAAACTTAAATATAATTAAATTTAAGATAATTATAAATGGAGGTATATTATGGCTAAAGTATACAAAGATTTAAGAGAATTTTTAGAAGTACTTGAGCAAGAAGGACAGCTTATTCGTGTAAAGGAAGAAGTTAATCCTGAGCCGGATATAGCCGCAGCCGGTCGCGCTGCCGCAAATTTAGGTAAAAATCAGCCGGCAGTATTTTTTGAGAAAATAAAAGGATACAAGTATTCTGTAGTAACGAATGTTCATGGTTCCTGGCAAAATCATGCTCTTATGCTAGGTCTTGATAAGAATACTTCAACCAAAGACCAATTTTATGAACTAAACAGAAGATGGGACAAGTTCCCTGTACCTCCCAATGTGGTAAAAAGAGAAGCAGCTCCATGTAAAGAAAATGTTATAGATAAAGATATTAATTTATTCGAAATTCTGCCCTTATACAGAATAAACGAACAGGATGGCGGATTCTATATATCCAAGGCTTCCGTAGTGACAGCAGATCCGGAATATCCTGATGATTTTAATAAATTGAACGTCGGTACATATCGTATACAGGTAAAGGATAGAGACAGAGTAGGTATTCAGGCTCTTGCCATGCATGATATTGCGGTACAATTAGAAAAAGCGGAAGCTGAAAACAAACCATTACCTATTGCAATTACTATCGGAAATAATCCATTGGTAACGTTTATGGCAAGTACACCGGTTGGCTATAATCAAAACGAATATGAATTTGTCGGAGCATTGCAGGATGGAGTGCCAATGGATATAGTGAAGTCAGATTTGTATGATCATTTATATGTTCCTGCAGGTTCGGAGGTTGTTTTGGAAGGTCATATTATTCCGAGAGTCAGAACGGTTGAAGGACCTTTCGGTGAATTCCCGGGGTCATATTCCGGTGCACGCTTGCAATGTGAAGTTAAAATAGATAGAATTACTCATAGGACAAACCCGATTTTTGAAAATTTATATTTAGGAATTCCATGGACGGAAATAGATTATTTAATGGCATTGAATACAAGTGTGCCGCTATATAAGCAATTGAAGGAAACAATGCCTGAAGTTGTTGCGGTTAATGCTATGTACACACATGGAATCGGTGTTATAATATCAACTAAGGTTCGATATGGGGGATATGCAAAGGGTGTTGCCTTCAGATTGCTGTCTACACCTCATGGCATGCCATATTCAAAGATAGTTATAGTTGTTGACGAATTCGTTGATCCATTTAACTTGGAACAGGTAATGTGGGCTTTGACAACAAGGGTTCATCCCGGCAAGGATGTTTCCATAATTGAAAACTGTCCAGGTATGCCTCTTGATCCGTCAACCAATCCTCCGGGCATGCATACAAAGATGATAATAGATGCTACAACCCCTGTTCCGCCGGAGCCTAATCCTCGCGAAACACAATTGCTGGATCCTCCGGATGGAACAGAAGAATGGGAAGAAAAGCTGAAAGAATTATTAAAAAATCAAAACAGATAAATTGGAGGTAAATTATGAAATGTCATAGATGTGGCTCGGATAATGTTAGAAAAATGGTAGATTCTCCTGTGGGAGATGCCTGGGAAGTTTATGTATGTGAAAAATGCTGTTATTCATGGCGTTCAACGGAGAATCCCGTTGTTATGGAGAAATTTAAATTAGATGATAATAAAATTGCAAATATGGGCGTAATACCGCCTATACCACCCTTGAAAAAATAGAATTAGTAATAAATAATTAAAAAACATGTAGTTAAGGAGAAGTTATGAGGCTAGTAATTGGAATTTCCGGAGCAAGCGGAGTTGTTTTAGGATATCATATGCTAAAGGTATTAAGATTTTTTCCTGAATGTGAAACTCACTTGGTTATATCTGAAGGTGCAAAGCTTACATTCGGACTTGAAACAGATTTAAAAATCGAAGATGTGGAAAAATTAGCTGATTTTGTATATAGCAACACAAATCTTGCAGCTTCAATTTCAAGCGGTTCATTTAAAACAGACGGTATGATTGTCATACCCTGCAGTATGAAGACATTGTCAGGTATTGCAACAGGATATGCGGAAAATCTGCTTATTCGTGCGGCAGATGTTTGCTTAAAGGAGAACAGAAAAGTTGTATTAGTCCCTCGTGAAATGCCTTTTGGAAAACTACATATAAGAAATATGAAAGAAGCTTCTGATTTGGGATGTGTAATAATTCCACCATTATTAACCTTTTATAACAATCCTCAAACTATAGAAGAACAGATTAACCACATAATCGGTAAAATACTCATGCAGTTTGGCCTTGAACATGAGAAATTCAAGGCTTGGGAAGGGACAAAAGATGATTAGGAGTTTTAAATTAAGCGAAGGAAAAGGGAAGTGCACTATTGAAGCAATCATTGTAAATTGCGGAAATGATTTAAGCGTTACAATAGGCGGCGGAGAAAAATATCATATCGGAGCCGTGGCTGTTTCTGTGCCAAGGCATGAATACAAGGATGGGAAAAAAAGAACCGCATCCACAAGTGTAATTTGTGTTCAAGGGCACAGGGAGGACGAATTAACATATAAGGCTGCAAAAATGCTGGCAACGGCTCTTGATTGTACCGTAACAGTCAGTATGGGAGCTCATATAGACAATATAGCACAGGATGAATTCCATGAAATGATCAATAACATAAACATACTTTTGGATCGCATTATTGAAAATGCTAAGTAAAACCTATCCTTGTGATGACTTGTCATCAAGCACAAAACCGTTGGTAAATCAACGGTTTTGTGATATTGCAAACTATTGCGGGTATGACGTACCTCTTTTTATATTGCATAAAATTATATTATGATATAGTATTAAATAAGTTAACATAAAGTGAGGATGAAAAAAATAAGAAAATGAGAGGAAATTAGTTATGGATACGAAAGATTTAAATAGTTTTTTGCAGGTATGTCGTGACGGCAGCATTACAAAGGCAGCTAAGGCATTGTATATTACACCTCAAGGTTTAAGTAAAATTATTATAAATCTGGAACAAGAATTAAATATTCCTCTTTTTTACAGGACTGCCAACGGTTTAACTCTGACTGAATATGGAGAATTGTTAATGGAAAGAGCGAAACACATAATATCGGAGTTAGACGAAATAAGTAATTATTTTAATAATGTTCAGAATATTACCGGACAAATAAACTTAGCTTCAGCTTACGGCATTATAGCAGCATTTTCACCAAAATTTTTATTTGACTTCAGACAGAAAGCATCCAATATAAATTTAAAATGGTGGGAATATTCGGATTTCAGAGCTGAAAATGCAATATGGAATGGAGACGCAGATTGCGGATTGATTAAAGGTCCGATTAACAGTGAGCAATTTGACAGTGTTTTAATTGCTTCTTATAATCCCATGGTATTGATTCCAAAAGCTCACAGGCTGTTTAATAAAAATAAAATCAGCTTACATGATTTGCGTGATGAAAAAATTATAATAGAAAACAGTGAATTTAAAATTCATCATAATTTTATAAATGCTTGTAAAAAAGCAGGCTTTAGCCCCACCATCGTATTTGAAACAACTGAACTTAGCCTGGCCCATAAATTGTGTCAGCAAGGTTTCGGAATAGCAGTTACGGTCGACTTTGCCGTAGAGGATATGCCGATTGCTGATATTAATGCAATACCATTTGAAGGTGACGGACCAAAATGGGAAGTTTATTTTGTAACGAAAAAACATATAAACAAGACGCCTACTGTTAAATTCTTTGAAAGTTATATTAAAGAGTACGTTAGAACCAATATTAAGGATCATTATGTAAGCTCAAATTAAATCAGTCGTCTTGATTCGAAGGAGGTAATATTATTGAAGGGTTTATTATCGGTTGGTGAAATGGCTAAAATTCACAGCATCTCCAGGCAGACTCTTATTCACTATGATAAAATCGGTCTGTTTAAACCAATAGTTGTTGACGAAAATGGATATCGTTATTACAGCTTCAACCAAATTCCTTTTTTAAGAGAAATTTGTTATCTTAAATCCGTAGGCATAAAGCTGAAATATATAAAAAAACACATAGAAAACAGAAACCTCGATTCATCAATTTCGTTACTGAGATATCATAAAGATTTTTTAGGCAGAGAAATACAAAAAATGCTGACAATACATGATTCAATAGAAAATCGAATTAAAGCTTATGAAAAAGTTGAAGATAAAAATCAAGAATTATACTTACCCACAATAGAGTATTTTCCTGAGAGAAGAGTGGTATTCCTTCCTTATGAGAACGAATTATGTAAGGAAGAGCTTCATATTACAATGATGAAGGCATGGAGTATGCTTGAAATCAATAAAATTCAGCCATCCAACAGGTTTGGTACAATTATTCCGAAAAACAGTCTTGAAAAAAGCAATATATTTGAAGGAGCCGGTGTTTATATAATTTTAAACATCAATGATGATTCAGAATTAGAAAATGCCGTTACGCTGCCTGCAGGTAAGTATGCATGCATGTACAAATATGGAATGCCATATCAAAAAGAATATTTATGTTCTCTTATTAAGTGGATAGAAGAGAATGAATACACTATTGCCGGTGATATAATAGATGAATGCATACTGGACAGTACATTTTACAAAAACAGCACCGACGTTGATTTTTGTCAATTACAAATACCTGTAGAGAAATATTAATTTTAATATTGACAGTATAGCTGCTATACACATTAATATAATGTTAAATGATTTTCAGGAGGCAGTTATGAATAAAGTAACAGATTTAAGGTCTGCAATAGAGTTGTTAAAAACTATTCCGGGCCAATTAATTGAGACAAATGAGTCGGTAAATCCTATGGCAGAACTATCCGGTGTATACCGTCATATAGGTGCGGGAGGAACAGTCATGCGTCCTACGAAAATAGGTCCTGCCATGATATTTAACAATGTTAAAGGACATGAAGATGCAAGAGTTATAATCGGACTATTGGCAAACAGAGAAAGAGTAGGGATTATGCTTGATACAAAGCCGGAAAAACTAGGTTTTCTGTTGAACGAATCAGTTAAAAATCCTATTGATCCAATCGTTATTTCCAATGAATTTGCAAAGTGTCAGGAAGTGGTTCATTATGCGGATGAACCGGGATTTGATATAAGAAAATTAGTTCCTGCACCGACAAATACGGAGGAAGATGCAGGACCGTATATAACTATGGGCATGTGCTATGCATCTGACATAGAAACAGGAGAATCCGATGTTACAATACATAGATTATGCTTACAAAGCGAGGATGAAATTTCTATGTATTTTGTTCCGGGAGCCAGACATTTGGATGTATTTCGCGAAAAAGCAGAAAAAGAGGGAAAACCGCTGCCGATTTCAATCAGTATAGGTGTGGATCCTGCTGTTGAAATTGCTGCTTGTTTTGAGCCGCCTACTACTCCGTTAGGGTTTAATGAACTCAGTATAGCAGGGGCAATACGAAATAAACCTGTAGAATTGGTAAATTGCTTAACAATAAATGAAAAAGCAATTGCAAATGCAGAATATGTAATAGAAGGAGAACTGATTCCGGGAAGATATGTAAGAGAAGATCAAAATACAAATACAGGGAAGGCGATGCCGGAATTTCCGGGATATACCGGTGAAGCAATCGAAAAAACACCGGTTATTAAAGTTAAGGCGGTTACTCACAGGAGAAATCCTATTATGCAGACTATTATAGGACCGAGTGAAGAGCATGTGAATTTAGCAGGCATACCTACAGAAGCAAGCGTAATCCAAATGATAGAAAAGGCAATGCCGGGAAGACTGTTAAATGTATACGCGCATTCCTCGGGAGGCGGAAAATATATGGCTGTATTGCAGTTTAAAAAGCTTAAGCAATCGGACGAAGGCAGGCAAAGACAGGCTGCACTATTGGCATTTTCGGCATTCCCCGAATTAAAGCATATCATAATAGTAAGTGAAGATGTAGATCCTTTTGACACCAATGATGTTTTATGGTCAATGAATACAAGATATCAAGGTGATGTAGATACAATATTTATACCGGGTGTCAGGTGTCACCCCTTAGATCCGTCTCAAAGCCCGGAATACAATGCTTTATTAAAAGATAAAGGAATGTCCTGCAAAACAATTTTCGATTGTACTGTACCCTTTAATTTAAAAGAAAAATTTGAAAGATCTAAATTTATGGATGTTGATATAGAAAGATTTATGTAATTTTAATTTTCGTTAATGATTAATAAATAACTTGTTAAATTCTATTTTTATGTGTTATAATATTTCGGAATCCATGAATTTTGTACGGATATTAAATACAATTGGCAGAAAATAAGTATTATTTAGAGGATGAAATGATTAACGATGATGATAAATATTTAATGAGTTCTGTTAACAATACTTTGGAAATTTTAGATTTACTCAGCTTACATGACGAACTTGGTGTATCTGAAATCAGTAAAGCTACAAATTTCGGAAAAGCGAGCGTATTCAGAATGTTGTATACGCTTGAAAAAAAAGGTTTTGTTCATAAAACATCTGACTCGAAGTATAAGCTGGGTATTAAATTTGCTCATTTTGGTGCTATTGTTTTAGAAAAACAAAATATTTTTACTTTGATAAGACCTTTTTTACAAAAACTTAGAGATAAACATAATGAAACAACTCATTTGGGAATATTGGACAGCGACCTGAATGTCATTTTCATGGTTAAGGAAGCCAGCAATAACACAATACAAATGGCATCAAGAGTCGGATATAAATTACCATTTTATGCAACAGCCATGGGCAAGGTTTTAGTAGCCAGCAAGCTGAGTGAAGAATTGGAAGAGAGATTAAAAAATTACGATTATAATCAATTCACAGAGCATACAATTACAAATCACGAAAAACTTATAGAAATGTTGAAGCTGGTTGAACAGCAGGGATACAGTGAGGATGACGAGGAAAGTGAATATGGATTAGTTTGCTTTGCCGCACCGATAAAGGATTTGACCGGACAAACTATAGCTGCAATCAGTATATCGGGAACCTATATGAGGATGAATAACAATAAGGAAGAACTTATAAAATCAATAAAGGAAACAGCATATGAAGTATCAGCCTCTTTAGGGTATAAGGAAAATTAGATATTAATAATATAGAAAAATGCAGTAATTATTAACTGCATTTTTTTATGCTCATTATGTTAAATTGCGCGCATTGTTTCTCTAAGAGAAACGATGTATACTATATCGAAAAAAATTCTTGACAATTGTATTCACCATATTTATAATATTAATTATAAAAACGTTTTTATATTATTAACTTAAATTTTTTGATTTGCATTTTATAAAAAATGGGAAAGAAGGGACAAAGCAAATATGATTAGTATTAAATTTTATGGGTTAGGAGGACAAGGTGTTGTAACAGCAGGAAAAATATTTTCTGAAGCAATATCATTGTATGAAGATAAATATGCAATTACTGTACCTGCCTATGGTCATGAAAGACGTGGTGCACCTGTAAATACGAGTATCATTGTAGATGAAAAGCCTGTGCTTATAAACTCTTTTGTTTATCATCCGGATATTGTATTAGTAATGGATAGCACTATTATTGACAAAGATATAGATATTTCCCAAGGTATACATGAGAATAGTATTTTAGTTTTGAATACTGAAGATGTAAATGTGGTTAATACATACAAAAAGTATAACTTTAAAGAAATTTATTACGTAGATGGTACACAAATCGCCTTAAATAATATAGGCAGAGGTATACCAAACGGATCTATGTTAGGAGCTATAGCAGGGACAGGCCTTTTAACCATAGAATCAATTGAAAAAGCAATTATAGAATCATTTGGAGAAAAGGCGGGTGAAAAAAATGCAAAAGCAGCAAGAGAAGCATTCGAAAGAGTTAAAAAAATGTAGAGTTCTTGGACCTGTTGCCACAATCTTTGCAAGTTCAACCACGGGAAGCTGGAGGCTGGAAAGACCTGTTATAGATTACGAAAAATGCATAAAATGCGGAACGTGCGAAAGATTTTGTCCTACAAACGTTATAGATGTTTATAAAGACAGAGCAGAATGTGTGGTAATAAATTATGATTATTGTAAAGGCTGTGGCATTTGTGTTAATGAATGTCCTTCTAAATGTATGAAAATGATACCGGAAAGAGGTGAAGAATAATGGTTTTTAAAATGCTTGACGGAAATGAAGCAGCAGTAGAGGCCATGAAGCTTGCCAGAGTTCAAGTGATTTCCGCATATCCCATAACTCCGCAAAGCTCTATTTCGGAAAAATTGTCGGATTTGGTGGCTGCAGGAGAATTAAAAGCTGAATATGTACGTGTTGAATCTGAACACACTGCGTTGTCTGTTGCAACGACGGCAGGTTTAACAGGAGTGAGAGCGGCAACGGCAACTGCTTCTAACGGATTGGCTTTAATGCATGAAATTTTAAGTATGACTTCTGGAAACAGAGTGCCGATTGTAATGCCAGTTGTTAACAGGGGTGTGGCTGCTCCTTGGACGTTATGGTGTGAGCACGGAGATGCTATGGCGCAAAGAGATATGGGATGGCTGCAATTTTATTGCCAGAATGTTCAGGAAGTATTGGACCTTACATTACTTGCATATAGGGTTGCTGAAGATGAAAGAGTATTAACGCCGGCAATGGTTTGCTTAGATGGTTTCTTCTTATCACATTCAATGCAAAAGACACAAGTTCCTGAACAAAGGTTAGTTGATGATTTTATCGGACCATATATAAGAAAAAATACATATATAGATCCTGATGACCCAATGTTTTGCTGTGATTTAACCGGCTCTGATGAATTTACCGAAATGAGATACCAGCAAAAATATGCAATGGATAATTCTATTGATGTTATAGAAGAAATAGAAAACGAATTCGAAATAAGATTCGGAAGGAAGCTGCATATTGTAGAAGGATATAAAACTGAGGATGCTGATGTTGTATTAGTTGCACTGGGCTCAATGTGCGGAACTGCAAAATATGTAGTGGATAAAATGAGACAAGAGGGTAAAAAAGTCGGATTAGCGAAAGTAACAGTATTCAGACCGTTCCCGGTTAAACAGTTAAAAGAAGTTCTGAAAGGTAAAAAGGTAATCGGAGTTTTTGACAGAAGTGCCGGATTGGGCGGACAAGGCGGTCCTGTCTGGAGCGAAACTTCTGCACTGATGATGAATGAAAATTGTGATATCAGGAATTATGTCGGAGGTCTTGGCGGGAGAGACGTAACGATTGATAATATTGAAAAGATATATAATGAACTTTTAGAGATTAAAGAAGGAAAAAGAACAGTACATACAGAATGGATTGACCTTAAAGAAAATCCAATGGAATTAAGGCAGGTGACTAAAAATGTTTGATATACAGCACAAATCTAAGGGGTTAGTATCTCATGGAGTTAGCGCATGTGCCGGCTGCGGTTTGGAGTTGATAATGAGAAATGTAATGTCAGTACTGGGTGAAGATACAGTAATATTGATACCACCGGGATGTTCGGCATTATTTTCCGGATATGGAAATGAATCAGGGTTGAAAATAGCAGGGTTTCAGGGTAATCTGGAGAATACGGCAGCATGTGCGGCAGGTGTGAGAGCCGCTTTAAATGCTCAGGGAAATTATCACACTACAGTATTGGCATTTGCTGGCGATGGAGGAACTGTTGACATTGGCTTACAAGCATTATCAGGTGTTTTGGAGAGAAGAGACAGAATAATGTATATATGCTATGACAATGAAGCTTATATGAATACAGGGATACAAGGAAGCAGTTCTACCCCTTTCTTTGCGAGCACTACAACTACACCCTCGGGAAAACCTACAAGCAGAAAAAATTTAATGGAAATTGCTATAGCACATGATATTCCCTATGCAGCGACAGCTTCCATACATAATTTAAATGATTTTAAGAAAAAGCTTAAAAAAGCCATGGAAACAGACGGACCATCATTGATTCACATTCAAACCCCATGCCCTACGGGTTGGAGATACGATCCCGGCAAATCGGTGGAATTAGCTAGATTAGCAGTTCAAACAGGAAGCTGGATTCTCTTTGAATATGAAGACGGTCGCGTAACCATAAACAGCAAGCTTAAAGATTTAAAACCTATTACTGATTACATAGAAATACAAGGAAGATTTAAACATTTGACGGAAGAACAAAAAGCTGAACTTCAGGATTATACAGAGAAATATTATCACAGATATATTAAGAAGCTTGAAAATATGAACATTGAAACTGAGGAGCATGCGACTGCTTAATGTTGGAAGTTTTCTGCAAGGGAGGAGAGTGAACATTGAAAACTTTAATTTTAGGTGCAGGGGCTATGGGATGCTTGTATGGAGGTCTCTTAAAAGAGAGAGGTAATGATGTAATCTTAGTTGACGTATCAAAGCCACAGGTGGATGAAATTAATAAAAACGGATTAGCATTAGAAACAGCCGAAGGAAAAAGGAATATAAAAATTAAAGCTAAATTTGCACAAGAAGTAACTGAACAACCGGATTTGATAATTTTATTTACTAAAACAATTCACTCTAAGTCAGCTTTGTCATCTTTAAAAGCAATAATAGGACCTGAAACAATGGTCCTATCATTGCAAAATGGTTTAGGAAACGATGAGGTAATTAAGGAATTTGTGCCGACAGACAGAATAATTATCGGAACGACAAATTTTCCGAGCGATTTGCTTAAACCGGGAAATGTAAGGTCATTAGGAAAAGGAACTACAAAAATTATGAGCTGTAACGGAGAAGTTACAGAAAAATTAAAACAGGTCGAAATGATGTTAAGTGATGCAGGCTTCAATTGTATCATAACAGAGGATGTATTTGTTTCAATTTGGGAAAAGGTTGCTTTTAATGCAGCTTGTAATGCATTGACGGCAGCTTCAAGGTTAAAACTTGGTGATGTGGGAAAAACAGATGAGGGTAAGGAGCTTGCCCGTTCGATAGCTAGGGAAGTAGTTTCGGTTGCAAATGCAAGAAATATTCATGCAAATGCGGAAAACGTTATAAAGCTTATTGAATTGGATTTTGTCGAGCATGCTGAGCATATGCCTTCAATGATGCAGGATGTTCTTGGAAACAGGACAACAGAAATTGATTTTATAAATGGTGCTGTTGTAAGAGAGGCAGAAAAGTTAGGTATTAGTGTACCGGTAACGAACGTTCTTTACAAACTTGTAAGCATGATTCAAAAAAATTATGAAAATTTAATTAAATAATTCGGAGGATATTATGAAATTTAAAACTGCAACATTATCAATAATTCTTGTAATATTAATGGTTTTAGGAACAGCATGCGGCGGTGGAGGAAATGCTTCTCAACCTGCAAATAACAATAACCAGGCATCGAATAATCAACCAAGCAGCGGCAAAGCAACCGTAATAAAGCTTGCTCATATGTCACCGGAATTACCGGATGATGCATATCATATGTTCGCATTAAGATATAAAGAGGCTATAGAATCAAAAACAAACGGAAGATTTGAAGTTGAGCTTTATCCTGCAGGCGTATTAGGAAAAGACAGGGAATTAGCAGAGGGATTACAATATGGAACAGTGGATTTAGCAGTAATTACATCTTCTCCAATGGGTAATTTCGTACCTGCATTCCAAACATTGGATTTACCTTTCTTATTTGACAACTGGGAACACGTATACAGATTTTTAGAATCAGATGCAGCGGAAGAATTGTATAAAGAAACCGAAAGTGCGGGAATCATAACGTTCGGACTTATTGCAAGGGGACCGAGAAGTGTAACTAACTCCGGCAAGGCCATTGAATCGGTTGAAGGACTGAAAGGCATGAAAATAAGAGTTATAGAAAGCTCTATATTTGTTGATACATTCACAGCTTTGGGAGCTGCTCCTCAGGCGATGTCATGGGGTGAAGTATTTACTGCTTTACAACAGGGTACTATAGACGGACATGAAAACTCAATAGCTACAATCAATAACGAACGTGTTTATGAAGTACAGGATAATGTTTCTTTAACGGAACACATCTTTGCATTCACTACGGCACATGCGTCAAAAATGTTCTGGGATACATTAAGTGCTGAAGATCAAAAATTATTTAAGGAAACTGCAAAAGAAATAACTATACAGATTTCTAAAGAACAAGAGAAAGCGGAAGAAGATTTCTTAGGAAGATTAAAAGCAGCAGGAATGAACATATATGAAATAGACAGAGCTCCTATGAGAGAGATGGTTAATTCAGTTTATGAAAAGTTTGCAAAATCAAATACTGATAAATACTTTAAAGCTATAGAAGAATTAAAATAGCAAACATTACATCTAAGTTAAGCTAAGATATTTAATATCTTAGCTTAACAAATAAACGGTAACAAGGAGGAACTATGAAAATCATTCTTTCTGTCAGCAATCTTTTGGATAGTGTTATAAAAAAAATAATTTCAGTTTTATTGATGATAATGACAGTAGTTTTATTCAGTCAGATAATAGCAAGATATGTAATGGGAACCGGCTTATCCTGGAGTGAAGAATTAGTCAGATATATGTGCGTATGGATAATTTTTTTAGGTGCAACCTGTGCTACAAAAGATGGCAGCCAAATTTCGGTGACAGCTCTTGATGAAATGTTAAGAGGTATTCCGAAAAAAATACTCTCCATTATACAAATGATTTTTGCTGTTGTTTATGGAGTTTTGTTAAGCTGGATTGGTTTTGGCGCTTTAGAATTTGCAAAGTTTCAAAAATCACCAAACATGGGAGTTTCCATGGGATTGGTTTATAGTGTTATTCCGATAGCGATGATAATAATGTTGATTCATTTGGTAACTATATTTTTACAAAAAAATATAGCTGCTGAAGAAGCTCATGAGTAATTAAGGAGGTATGTAAATGTCTACAGGTATGTTTTTTGCTTTGACAGGCGGGTTGCTAATTGTAGGTGTACCTATTGCAATTACTGTGGGGCTGTCTTCAATTATATATATATTAGCAGAAGGTATCAAGGTGCAAATAGTTGTTCAAAGGTTATTTGCGGGTGTTGATGTTACTGCATTGCTTGCAATTCCTTTCTTTATATTGGCCGGTGATTTAATGGGTAAGGGAGGAATAGGCTACCGTCTTGTAAGATTGGCCAACAGAGCTGTTGGTAACATAACAGGCGGGCTTGCTATTGTTGCAATTATAGTTAGTATGTTTTTTGCGGCAATTTCCGGAAGCGGGGTTGCAACAGCAGCGGCAATAGGCGGAATTATGATTCCGGGAATGGTAGCTGCAAAATATGATAAATCTTTTTCAGCTGCGGTTATAGCAAGTGCGGCACCGATAGGTGTTATTATCCCGCCAAGCATATCATTCGTTCAATACGGTGTTTTAACCGGCACCTCAATATCGGATTTATATAAAGCGGGTTTTCCTGCCGGCTTTATTGTAGGCGGCGCTCTTATGCTAACGGCTTATCTGATAAGCAAGAAAAACGGATACAAGGGAGCCGACAGATTGGAAAATACTCATGCTAAATCTGAAGCAGCAGTAGCGGCAGACAATAAATATTCTTCAAAGGATATAATAGAAGTTTTATGGGCTTTGGGTACTCCGTTTATAATAGTTGGGGGAGTTTTCGGCGGACTGTTCACTCCTACGGAATCAGCCGTTGTAGCAGTTGTTTATGCACTTTTAGTTGGTTTGTTTGTTTTTAAAGAATTAAATTTTAAAAATTTACCTGAAATATTCATGAATTCGGCGTTGGGCTCAGCAAGGATAATGTTTATTATAGCTAATGCCACATTATTCTCATGGGTAATGGCTTATGAAAGAATTCCGCAAATTATAATGGAATCTATGCTTGCTTTGTCTGACAGCAAATTTGTATTGTTATTAATTATTAACTTTATATTATTAATAGCGGGTTGCTTTATGGAAACAGGTTCAATTATCCTTATTGCAACACCATTATTACTTCCGATAATGCAATTCTTAAACATTGATTTAGTTCATTTTGGAATTATTATGACTGTTAATACGGCGATAGGATTAACTACACCACCGTTTGGAGTGTGCTTATTTACAACGGCCAATGTCGCCAAGTTAAGTGTACAAGCCGTCGCGAGCAAGGTATGGTGGTTCTTGTTAGCTATGATAATAGCATTGATGATTATAACTTATGTGCCACAAGCGATTTTATTCTTGGTGTAATATAACTTAATTAAGATGTCTCCACCTCTTATAGTCAGCGGTTGTGCTTAATTTTTTCAGTGGGAGTTTAATCTTCCACTGAAACCGTTGAATAATGGGCGAAGACAGTATTGAATGGATAGTAGAGAATTAATTGTTCCCTGCTATTTTAACAAAAATATTGAAATAGTATATATTTAATTGTGTAAGGAGGTATTTGATTGATTAAAAATTTTGAACATTTATTGAAATTGGCAAAACAAAAGGAATCAAAGAAAGTTGCAGTAGTTGCTGCAGACGATTTAGAAGTATTAGAAGTTATTTCAAAAGCTGAAGAGTTAAATTTAGCAGAATTTATATTAATAGGCGATATGAATAAAATGAAAAAAATCATAGAAGAAAATTCATTAAATATAAAATCGGAACTAGCGGACGAAAAGGATCATAAAAAAGCTGCTGATTTGGCGGTAGATCTGATAGTGCAAGGTAAAGCCGGTTCTTTAATGAAAGGAATGCTTCACTCTTCCGTCTTTTTAAAAGCTATATTAAATAAGGAAAAAGGCTTAAATACAGGCAGACATATTACTCAAATTTCAGTTTTAGAAAAAGAAAATAAAGATGGATTGCTGTTTATTACAGATTGTGCCATAACAGTTAATCCTGATTTGCTAGGTAAAAAAGAGGTTCTCGAAAATGCTGTTGATTTGGCTCACAAGCTTGGAAATGAAATGCCTAAGGTTGCCGTATTGGCATCTCTTGAAGTTGTAAATCCTGATATGCAGGATACCATAGATGCGGCAGTATTAAGCAAAATGGCTGACAGGGGACAAATCAAAGGTTGTATAGTAGACGGACCGTTTGCATTTGACAACGCTGTTTCCTCAGAGGCAGCTAAACAAAAAGGTATAGTCGGTCCCGTTGCGGGCAATTCGGATATAATAGTTGTTCCCAATTTAACCGTAGGTAACACCTTAACTAAATCAATAACCTACATAGCTAAGAAAACTGTTATAGCTGCTACGGTTGGTGCGGCAATTCCCGTAGTATTTACATCAAGGACCGAATCCTTGGAAGGAAAGCTTCTTTCTATTGCATTGGCAGCATATACTTCGTAATTATTATAA
This sequence comes from Sedimentibacter hydroxybenzoicus DSM 7310, assembly GCF_013403245.1. GTDB lineage: Bacteria > Bacillota > Clostridia > Tissierellales > Sedimentibacteraceae > Sedimentibacter > Sedimentibacter hydroxybenzoicus. Next base: position 29,898 of record NZ_JACBNQ010000030.1, read on the forward strand.
AAAGAGGTGACTTATGTACAAGATATTAGTTTTAAATTTGGGTTCGACATCCACTAAAATTGCTTATTATGAAGATGAAGCATGCATAATAAAAACAAATATAGAACATCCTGCTGAAGAAATTAAGCAATTTAATCATTTTATGGAACAAAATAAATATCGTGAAAATTATATTAAAAAATTCATGTCTGAAAATAATGTTGATATAAGTGAATTAGATGTTATAGTAAGCAGGGGTGGACATACAAAACCGTTGGAAGGCGGGGTTTACAGAGTATGCGAAGAAATGCTTGAACAGCAGGCAAGCGGATTGTATGGACAGCATCCTTGCGATTTAGGGAGTAAAATCGCATATGGAATGTGCGAAAGGATAAAGGCTATACCACTCGTGGTTGATCCACCCATAACCGATGAGTTTGAACCGTTGGCAAGATTGTCAGGACATCCTCTCATTGAAAGAAGAAGCAGCTTTCATGCTTTGAGTCATAAAGCTACGGCAAAAAGATATGCAAGAGAAAACGGATTGAAATATGATGAATTAAACTTAATTGTTGTTCACTTAGGCGGGGGAGTATCCGTTGCTCCACATGGTAAAGGAAGAATGATTGATGGAGATAATGGACTAGAAGGCGATGGAGCTTATTCAACAAATCGTACGGGAGCTCTGCCGGTAGGGGATTTAGTTAAATTGTGTTTTTCCGGTGAATATTCATATGAACAAGTCAAAAAGATGATTAACGGAAATGGCGGATTAATGGCATACCTTGGAGAAAGTGATGTTAAAACAATTGAAAGCAATGCAAAGCACGACGAAAAAGCTGCTTTGTATTTAGACGGAATGGTTTACCAGGTATGCAAAAACATTGGTTCATGTGCAACTGTATTATATGGTAAAGTAGATGCAATATTAGTAACAGGCGGCATAGCATATTCAAGCAGTATAGTACAGAAAATTAAAGACAGATGTGAATTCATTGCCCCTGTTGTGGTATATCCGGGTGAAAATGAAATGGAATCATTGGCTAGAGGTGCGTTTGGAGGGCTTAAAGGTGATGAACCCATAAGAAATTTCAATGAATCAACAACAGTAACGGCTTAACGTCAAGCTAATAAATATATATTAATATAAATAAGCGGCAATTATCTAATATTGCTGCTTATATTTTACCTACAGTATAAGCGACTGACATCAAATAAGATGAAAAACTAAGAAAGGGTGAAGCTCTTGTCTAAAAGAATACTTGTATTAAATTTGGGCTCAACATCGACTAAAATTGCTATTTTTGAAAATACAATTCCGATTATTAAAGAGTCTATATTGCATGAAGTTGAAACAATAAAACAATTTAAACATACGATGGATCAAAAAAACTTCAGGAAGAATATTATTCTTAATTATTTAGCTCATAAGAGTATAAATATAGAAAATTTTGATTGTATTATCGCCCGGGGAGGTAACTGCAAACCTTTATCGAGCGGTATTTATAAAATAACAGAGGAAATGCTTGATGATATTAAAAGTGAAAGAACAGGAGTGCATCCTGTTTCTTATAGGAGAAGAGATGGAAAAGTCATATTAATAAAATACTTAGAGAAAGGCTCTGACCGTCATTCAACGGTTCCGGCGGAAGATTGCGTTTAAGTTATATTTTGTTATACAACAAGCATCATTATGACACATTATTTATAATTATAGATTGATTTATGAAGTTAAGTTTTTATGCATAACACTTTATTATATTAAGCTAAATATTGTTAAAGATTTGTAAAAACGAAATAAATTTTCGATATTGAAAGTAATATAAGGGTGATATATAATAAAAAAGGTCGATATATATTGTAACACATATATTGAAATACGTGATATAATATAACATAAATAATTCAGGGGTGACATATGCAAAATTTAACTTCAAACTTAAATGTTTTAAAGTGGACGGATGAGATTATTGCACTTACAAAACCTTCTAAGGTAATGTGGATTGACGGCAGTGAAGAGCAGCTGAATATGCTTCGCGAAGAAGCTTGCGGCACAGGAGAGTTAATTAAGTTAAATCATGAAAAATATCCGGGATGTTATTATCATCGTTCCCAAAAAGATGATGTGGCAAGAATGGAAGATAAAACATATATATGTACAAGTAATAAAGATGACGCAGGTCCTACAAACAATTGGAAGAACCCGGAAGATGCTTATAAATTGGGAAGAGAAATTTTTGACGGCTCAATGTATGGAAGAACAATGTACATTATCCCATATTCTATGGGACCCATGGGCTCGCCATTTTCAAAAATCGGCTTTGAAATAACCGATTCCATATATGTGGTAGTGAGTATGAACATAATGACGAGAATAGGCAAAAAAGTATTGGATGTCCTTGGTGATTCAAATGATTTTGTAAGAGGATTACATGGGAAATGCAATTTAGATATAGATAAGAGATACATATTCCACTTTCCTGAGGATAATACTATTTGGTCGTGTAACTCAGCGTATGGCGGAAATGTATTGTTGGGGAAAAAATGCTTTGCACTTAGGATTGCTTCATATCAAGGTTTAAAAGAAGGCTGGATGGCAGAACATATGCTTATACTCGGTATCGAAAATCCAAAGGGAGAAGTTAAATATATAGCTGCAGCATTTCCGTCTGCATGTGGAAAGACAAATCTGGCAATGCTTATACCACCGGAATTATACAGGAAAAAGGGATATAAGGTATGGACCGTAGGTGATGATATTGCATGGCTGAGAATAAAAGAAGACGGAAGATTGTGGGCAATCAACCCTGAGGCAGGATTCTTCGGAGTTGCTCCGGGAACTAATAATAAATCAAATCCCAATGCATTAATGGCAACGAAGAAAAATGCTATTTTTACGAATGTTGCTTACAATTTAGATGATGATACGGTATGGTGGGAAAGATTGGACAATAATCCGCCTGAAAATGCGCTTGACTGGCAAGGCAATCCATGGAATGGAAAGAAATCAAAAGAAAAAGGTGCTCATCCTAATTCAAGATTTACAGCACCTGCTAAAAATTGTCCATGTATTTCTAAGGAATGGGAATCACCTGAGGGAGTTCCCATATCAGCAATAATATTTGGAGGAAGACGAGCAAGAACAGCACCGTTAGTATATCAATCAAGAAGCTGGCAGCACGGAGTATTCGTTGGCTCTACGCTTGCTTCTGAAACAACTGCTGCAGCTTCGGGAAAAGTTGGCGTAGTAAGAAGAGATCCTATGGCTATGCTTCCTTTTATCGGATACAATGCAGGAGACTATTTCGGACACTGGCTTGAAATGGGCAGAAAAGCAAGTAATCCGCCTGAGATATTCCACGTAAACTGGTTTAGAACTAATGACTCAGGTGAATTTATATGGCCTGGGTTCGGAGATAATTTCAGGGTATTGGAATGGATAATTGACAGATGCGAAAATAAATCGGGAGCTGAAGAGGCTGTAATTGGATATATCCCTCGTTTAGAAGATATTAACACACAAGGACTTGATATAACTGAAGATACATTAAAGGATTTATTGACTATCGACAGTTCTTCATGGATGGAAGATGTTAAAAATATAGAGGAATTTTATGCTAAAATAGGCAGTAGAATCCCTGCTGAATTATATAACGAATTAAATAAATTAAAGTCGAATCTTTCTAAAATAAAAGTAGAATCAATAGCATAGATAGGCGACATATGACACGTGATACAGTCACACATAAAAAAAATTAAAAAAAAGTATTGACAAGTTTATATTTATAGATTAAGATGTGTATTAATATTTAAGATTAATATTTAATGCATCGAAGCAGAGAAAAGTATTTCAGAGGTTTACAGAGAATTGGCGGTGCTGAGAGCCAATGACTGAGGAATATAATATACACTGCTGAGCAGGTTTGTTGAAATTAAAGTAGGCAAACACGTTAACCTACGTTACAGGGTTAGAGGTTGTTAGACCTTGATGAGCGATGATATTTATATATCATAATATGGGTGGTACCGCGGAAACTTTCGTCCCAATAAACACATTTGTGTTTATTGGGATTTCTTATTTTTTTGCTAAATAAACTTTTGGCCAAAGTTAATTTATAGATAAAAAAATTTATTAAAATTCAAAGGAGTTTATTATGAAATTAAACAAATTAGCAGCAATAATATTGTTGATACCAATGATTTTATCCGGATGCGCACAAGGTGCAGCCGATACACCAAATACACCAGATAAGGATTCGGAAAAATTTGTTATAGGTATTTCACAGATGATGGAGCATCCAGCTCTTGACGCATCAAGGCAGGGCTTTATAGACGGACTTAAAGAACAAGGTGTAAATGTTGAGTTTCTAGATCAGAATGCACAGGGAGACACAAACAATGCACTCATGATTGCGCAGAAATTTGTCAGAGACGATGTGGATTTAATATTTGCAATTGCCACTCCGCCGGCACAGGCAGCAAAGCAGGCAATCAGCGGAACGGATATACCTATGCTTTTTACGGCAGTAGCGGATCCTGTGTTTTCTCAGTTAGTGCCTGACTTTAATGTTACGGAAGAGAATATCACAGGTACTTCAAATGCCGCACCTATAAAGGAGAATTTAGAATTGTTTAAAGAGTTAAAAGAAGATATTAAGAATATCGGTATAATTTACAGCATAGGTGAATCAAATTCTGAAATACAGGTTATTAAATCGAAAGAAATAGCTGAGGAAATCGGACTGAATATAGAGACAGTTGGTATCACATCCGTAAATGATATACCCCAGGCAATAGATACTATTTCTAAAAAGGTAGAAGGCTTATATTTAGTTACCGATAACATGGTTGCAGCATCAATTCCGCTTGTAGCAACTCTTTGTCAGGAAAATGGATTGCTGACGGTTGCGGCAGATGCTTCTCAGGTTCAGGGAGGAATATTGCTGGCAAGAGGTATAAGCTACCATGAATTAGGAAAAGAAACAGCGATTATGGCTAAGCAGATATTGGTCGATAAGAAAGATGTATCAGAAATTCCTGTACGAACATTGGATAAATTAGATAAGAAGGTTAATGTCAAGACTATGGAAGCATTAGGACTTACAAGGGACCTGAAGGTATTCGAGGGAGCAGAATTTATAGATTAATAGATTGGCGATGGATTAGCAATGGATTAGCAATGGATAGGGAGAACCTTCGAGCTGCAGCTCTCAGGATGACAATTACGATTTTGTTATTCTGAGCACAGCAAAGATTAGAAAGGAAGAAAAACATGAACTCATTAATAATGACATCAATGGAGCAGGGACTGATATTTGCAGTCCTTGCCATA
>NZ_JACBNQ010000031.1 GCF_013403245.1 Sedimentibacter hydroxybenzoicus DSM 7310
CCAGACATCTTGATAATGGCATTCCTAAAAAAGCTTTAATTTCATATCTTCGTAATGTCCGCAAATGGATTCCTGATGATCCTGTCATTCATATTGATGACAGTGATGTCGTTAAACCTTATGGTCATAAGTTTGAAGATATTGGTATTGTACGTGATGGTTCTAAAAGTACTATTTCTAAAAATGTATATGATAAAGGATATCATGTTACAGAAGCCTGTGCCATTACTAAGAGCAATCATCCTGTCAGTATTTTCTCTAAAATTCATTCCTCTCAACAGAAAAACTATACTTCTGCTAATACTATTACCTTTCAAGCTATGCAACGAGGTAAAGACCTGTTTGGTAAGGCTACTTTTGTTATGGACAGAGGCTATGATGATAATAAAATGTTTCTTAAGTTAGATGAATTAGAGCAAGATTATGTTATCCGTCTTACCACAAAGAGAAAGCTGTTTTTCCATAACAAATGGGTTGCTGCTACTCAGCTTAGAAACATGCGTAAAGGAAAAATTAAAACCCCTGTGTGCTATCATGGTAAACAACAGGATGCTTATTTATCTCACGTTAAGGTACAAATCACTGCTTCCAAGAAAGATATATATCTTGTTCTTGTTTATGGCCTGTCTGATAACCCAATGATGCTTGCTACTAACAAGAAACTCAAGTCTAAAGAAGATGTTGTTAATATCGCAAGATTATATTTTTCACGTTGGCGTATCGAGGAATATTTCCGTGCCAAAAAACAGATATTCCAGTTTGAAAATTTACGTGTAAGAAAGCTTAAAGCCATCAATTCTCTTAATTTTTACATTACTGTTTGCATGGCTTTTCTATCTTTAATTTCCTTGAAATCGGATACCAGCGCACTTAAATCTTCTATTATTAAAAAAGCTGATCCTATCAAAGAAAAGGTTCATTTCTTCTATTATCGGTTAGCTAAGGGCATATCCGGCATTCTTTCTTACGCTAAGGAAGGTGTAAGATTATGGTTTAAACCTAAGCCTCGACCGAAATTTCGTCAGCTTTGTATTAAGCTTATTTGTTAGCTTATGTAACTTAATATTTTTACTTAAGCCTATTTTCCTCTTTGGCTTGATTTACTATGCTTTTTTTTACTAATATCTACACTTCTCTTTTGTTTTTCTCTCTGTTTTTCCCTTTTTTATTTTTCTTTCTTATTTTCTTTTTTCTTTAGTTGCTTTTTGCGGAAACTCGAATATTTAATTGTATTATAGAATTTACAGAATTTATACAAATGAAAAAATCCCTAATTGATTTTAGGGATATTATATACTCGGAAATTTTATCATTGCCTGAAAATTCAGTGGTGAAAATTAACATGTAATTATTTGAAAGTAATTTTTCCATCCTTCATTTCTTCTATAGTTGTGAGACATTTTAAATTATATCCCATGCTTCTCAGATAATTGCCTCCGTTCTGAAAACCCTTTTCAATTGCAATACTGATACCTTCAACTGAAGCTCCTGCTTGCTCGGATAATTCTATTAAAGCCTTCATTGCATTTCCCTCTGCCAGAAAATCATCTATAATGAGAAGCTTATCATTTTCATTAAGATATTTTTTGCTTATCATTATATTGTATTCTTTGCTTTTAGTGTAAGAAACAACCTTTCCTTTGTAAATATCTTTATCTAAATTTAAGCTTTCAGATTTTTTGGCAAACACAACCGGAACCTTGAAATGAAGTGCTGCCATTGCAGCAATCGCTATACCGCTAACCTCAATAGTAAGTATTTTCGTTATATTCCTATCTTTAAAAAGCTTGTAAATTTCCTCTCCCATTTCGTAGAGAAATTCAACATCAAGCTGATGGTTTAAAAAACTATCAACCTTCAGTATATTACCCTCTTTGATTTCTCCGCGTTCAACTATAATTTTCTTTAACTTATCCATGGTTTTCCTTTTAAAATTAATAAACTTTATAAATAGTTATATTATCAAACGAATAAATAAAAAGCAATATAAATAAATCGAAAATTAATTAATCGATGCTGTAAAACAATTCATAATACCTCGAAACTTCCTGCTCCAAGATTTCCATACCGATAATTCTTGCTTTTCTGATTGTTTCTTTTCCCTGTATAAATAAAATAATAACCGGTATCGCAAATACATTATGCTTTGACGATAATTCTACAAAATTTTCAGTTTCTACTCCGACAACCTTTATTTTAGGATATTTCTCAAGCATTTTTTCAATTTTTGGCTTCATGGCATTGCATACACTGCATGAGTTGCTTCCAAAATACACCAACATCATATCATTCTCGTTAATTAGTTTATATAGTTCTTCATTTGTTTTTATGTTATCCATAAATAACCCCTAAATTTGTTAATACTATATTAACACATTTAATTTAATAAAACTATACAAGATTTATATTTCAAAATTATGCTTGAAATTTATATTTTAATATGCTAATATTTGAATATAATGATATAATTAAATTTCAAGGGGGCTATTATGAGCAAAAAAATAGTTATTATAGGCGGTGTTGCAGGCGGTGCAAGCACAGCGGCAAGATTGAGAAGATTAGACGAAACATCAGAAATTATAATGTTTGAAAGAGGTTCATATATTTCATATGCAAACTGCGGTTTGCCATACCATATAGGTGATGTGATAAAGGAAAGATTCTCTTTGCTGCTTCAAACGCCTGAGGCAATGTCAGAAAAATATAATGTTGACGTCAGAGTAGATTCTGAGGTTATTAGAATTGACAGAGAAAACAAAAGTGTTGAAGTTAAAAAAGCTAAAACGGGAGAAACATACAAGGAAAGCTATGATGTATTGGTAATATCAACAGGCTCAACTCCTTTGAAACCACCGATTGAGGGAATAAACTCACCCAATATTTTTACACTTTGGACCGTTCCCGATACTGATGAAATCAAAAGCTTTATAAATGAAAAACATCCAAAAAACGCAGTTGTAATCGGGGGTGGTTTCATTGGTCTTGAGGTTGCCGAAAACCTTCATCTTGCAGGCATAAATGTTACCGTTGCAGAAGCAATGGACCAGGTTATGGCACCCATAGATTATGAAATGGCAAGATTAGTGCAGGATAATATGGTATTAAACGGAGTTAATCTTATTTTAGGTGATGGAGTATCAAAATTCAGCAGCGAAAACGGTACGGTCACAATTACCTTAGCAAGTGGGAAAGCTTTGACTGCTGATATGGTAATTTTATCAATAGGAGTCAGACCTAACAGCCAATTAGCTAAGGATGCAGGTCTTCAGCTAAATCAAAGGGGCGGAATTGTTGTAGATAAATATTTAAAAACATCCGATCCAAGTATTTATGCTCTTGGTGATGTAATAGAAGTAGAAGAATTCATAAACAAGGGTAAGGCAATGATTGCTCTGGCAGGTCCGGCCAACAAGCAGGGAAGAATATGTGCAAACAATATTTACGGAGCTAATGAAGAATACAAAGGAACAATGGGTACTTCTGTTGCAAAGGTATTTGACTTAACGGTTGCTTCCACAGGAGCAAACGAAAAAACTCTTGACAGAATGGGTATGCTTGAAGGAAAGGACTATTACACTGCTACTATATCACAAAAATCCCATGCGGGATATTATCCTGAGAGCACTGAATTAATACTCAAGATGGTTTTTTCCGTCGACGGCAAAAAAATATACGGAGCACAAATTGTTGGTGAGGACGGAGCTGACAAACGAATAGATACAATTGCAACTGCAATTCGTTTGGGAGGAAGCATTTATGATTTAAAGGAACTTGAACTTGCTTATGCTCCACCGTATTCATCCGCTAAGGACCCCGTCAATATGTTAGGTTTCGTTGCGGAAAATATTATTAAAGGCAAAATAAAACTTAATAAATGGAACGACATAGAGCCGTCAAAACCAAGCGATTATACATTACTTGATATCAGAGAGGAAGCAGAGCTTATGGTTTTTGAAATACCCGGTGCTGTTAATATTCCTTTAGGAGAACTAAGAGGCAGAATTAGCGAGCTGAACAAGAATGATAAAATAATCATATTTTGTGCTGTTGGTGTTCGTTCTTACAATGCCGCGAGGGCTTTGATGGAAAACGGATTTAACAATGTGTATGTCTATCCTGCTGGAACAAACTTCTATAAGAGTGTTTATTATGATTATTACAATCAATTAAACGGCATGAATAGTACAGCTCTGGATATAAAAAATGCAAACAATATTTCAGAGGAAAAAAAAACGAATGAAATAAAAGCCTCCATACAGGTTGACTGCAGCGGACTTCAATGCCCCGGTCCCATTATGAAGGTTTATGAAATCATAAACAAAATCAATGATGGTGACATCATAAAAGTTTCGGCAACTGATTCAGGATTTTCACGAGATGTTGAATCCTGGTGCAGAAGGACGGGAAATACCTTCATAAGAACAGAAAAGGAAGGCAAAAGTAATATTGTATATTTACAAAAGGGTGCATCTGAAAAAAAAACTAATAGTTTTTTACAAAACTCGTCAATATTGACATCTTCAAATGACGGTAAAACAATTATTGTTTTCAGCGGTGACTTGGATAAGGTTTTAGCCTCATTTGTTATCGCCAACGGTGCTGCAGCAATGGGAAGACCGGTTACAATGTTCTTTACATTTTGGGGACTAAATGTTCTGAGGAAAACAGAAAAGCAAAATATTAAAAAACCGTTCATAGATGCCATGTTCGGTAAAATGATGCCACAAGGTGTAAGTAAATTAAAGCTGTCAAAAATGAATATGGGTGGAATGGGAACAGCTATGATGAGAAAGGTAATGAAGGATAAAAATATAGATTCTCTTGAAGATTTAGTAAAAAAAGCAATGGATAACGGTGTTAAAATGATTGCCTGCACCATGTCAATGGATGTAATGGGAATCACTGAAGAAGAATTGATTGATGGCGTGGAATTCGCCGGCGTAGGCACGTACTTAGGCGATGCGGAAGAATCCAACGTAAATCTGTTTATTTAAGAAAACTATATTGTTTTAGCGACTCTATAATATGTTTTATAACTGCTGCAGGATTTTTAAATAACATTCTGGGTCCGGAGTATTTCATAACCTCTTTGATTTTGACTCTCATATCCGGTTTATAGCAATGCATAGGGCAGTTGCTGCAAAATCCTTTGTCTTCTCCAAACTTGCAGTTACTTAACCTTTTATGGGCATACTTCTTAAGCTCCCTGCATTTTTCGCAGGGAGTAAAAGCAGTATGCCTATTCCCTTTGCAATAAATTAAAATCATCTGATCTACTATGTATTTTTCTTTTTCTATTTTACTCTTCACTATAACACCCTCCCCGTTTTATAAAGAAAAAAAGCTGTCTCCAAATTCCTATGGCAATAAAAGTTCCATATATTTTTATGGAACTTTTATCATTTTCTTTTATCATGTAATATATACCCGCGCCGGTCAATAATATTCCAATTAATAAACTAAAGATCGTAAAAATTAATGGGTTCGTGGATAAGACAATTTCGGAATTTGTAAATAAGGCTGTCTATGCAGACAGCTCAGATTGATGACAAAGTCATCAAGATGATAGGCTGCTGAAAAAGTTCATCCTGCAAGGCGCCGGAAGACGGGCAACCGCAGCGTATTAGACATACGTGAGGATTGACCGGATGAACGGCAACGATGCAGGGGGACTTTTTCAGCAGCCTGAGCTGTCTATGCAGACAGCTTTATTATATAGAAGGGTATCATGAAACCTAAAATGAATATTCTAAATTTGTAAAGCTTTTAGAAAATTCTCCAACATCCTTAGCGACATTCTCTATTGATTCCTTATCAATTAACAACCTTTTTATAAATAATGCTATTTGTTCCATATCTTTTTCTTTTAGTCCTTTTCTTGTTACCTCAGGTGTTCCGACTCTTATTACAGGAGAAGCACCGGAAAAATCATCAGACACTAAGATATTGGCCTTTTCTAAATATTTTGCGGGAGATGTATCTATTTTATCTCCCAAATTCACTAACAATAAGTGAGATTCAGTAAAGCCCTTATTTTTACCTATTACATTAAATCCATAGTTGTCTAATGCAACTGCTAATGCTTTAGAATTTTTAACAATCTGTTTACCGTATTCTTTTCCGAATTCCTTCATCTCCAAAATAGACGCTGCAAGTGCCGGTAATCTGTTTAGATGATGGCTTGTTACCAATGATGGCGAAAGAGTATTTCCTACTTTTATTATTAGTTCCTTATCATTAGAAACTACAAATCCTCCCTGAGGACCGGGAAAAGATTTATGGGTACTTCCAAACATTATATCTGCACCCTCTTCAAGGGGATTCTTAAATACGCCTGAGGCAATAAGTCCCGTAACATGAGCAGCATCATATGCAATATAAAAGCCAAGTTCATCGGCCAATGGTCTTAACTCTCTCACCGGCTCCTGAAACAATGTTCCTGAACCGCCGAATATGACTAGTTTAGGTCTTAATTTTCTAACCTGAGTTTTTAATGATTCAACATCAACAGCACCATCTTCTGTGAATTTCATATACTCCACATTAATTGTCTCATCAAATTGCTTAACCTGGCACATTGGTCCGACTAACCCATGTCCCCAATCCTTTAAACTTACCTCAATTACTAAATCTCCCGGCTCAAGTATTGCCAGAACCACCGACATTCCTGCCATATGACCTCCAATTGGTCTTAAATCAGCATACTTTGCTTTAAAAATATCTTTTATCAACTCTTGTGTTTCCATTTCAAATTCGTGAATATACTTGTTACCCGTATATTCTCTATCTTTTGGATTTAGCGTTGAATAACATCCATATCTGTTTCCAAAATCGCAGCTTAGGTAATTTCTTACCTTTTCACTTGAATAATTCTCAGAAGCTATTAAATTTAAACAGCCTTGTCTATAAGTTAAATGTTTATTTAACAAATTATCTATGTCTCTTGTTGACTTAAACATGTTCGTCCTCCCTAATTAGAAAATTACTAACCTCCTCCTAACGGTTTTATAATTCTGATATTATCATTTTTACTCAATTGATAATTCCCATATTGAGACATCAAAATTTGCTTGCCGTTTATAAATACCGCTACAGATTCAATATAGTTTAAATGTTTTATTAAATTTGACACAGTATAATTATGAGGAACTGTCATTGTTTTGTTATTAACAATTACTTCCACAAAATCACCGCCTATTAATTAACCATTGCAAAGATAATTTCCTCATTGTTGACACCGTAGGATTACCATTATCGGAATGCCATCCGGCTAATTCATAATATAACTCCTTGGCTTTTTCATGAGCCTCTTTATCTAATACAACACCGTCTGTTGGTCCTCCTTTTAAAGGTATAAATATTTTTTCAGGCAACTGGTCATCATCTTTTGTAAATCCTTCTCTTGAATTAAAATAACGCATCATGTTAATACGTCTTTCTCCTACTTGCATCAGTTCGAATATTGAAGTATCCCATCCTAAACCATACTTGCAAAGTTCAACCATTTCATCCGGTCCATAAAGCTCCCAGGCAGGACCCCATACAAATTGACACAAACACAATGTATCTAATATTGAGAAGTATTTTTGTGTGTCTAAAGCAAAACGAACTTTGTCATCGTCCATTGTAAAGTTATCTTCATAACCCTTATGTATGCCTATTTTCGCCAATCTTATTCTTTCTCTGCTGTCGGTTGGCATTACAAGGAAAGGATCATGCTCACTTGATTGATGGTCTGCACCAAAAGGATTAACAGCATATATTAATCCTACTGCAGGTTTGAATTGAGGCATATGTGCAGGTAATTCCTGTTTTTTTACTGTTACGGTAAGTAAGACAGCTTCCTTGCCTATTTTCTCTGCAGCTCTATAACTGCCTTCGGCTAATAAATCACCGATTCCTTCCCTCTTGGCAATTTTCTCAATTAGTATAGGCAATGCTTTTTCATTGCCGAAGTCCAGTTTTATTCCATCACATGCTTCTTCATCCAATAAACCTTTTTCATAGCATTCCATTGCAAATGCAATAGTCGCACCACATGAAATAGTATCAACTCCATACATGTTACAAAGTTGATTAGCTAATGATACATATTCAAGGTCTGTCACTCCACAATAAGAACCAAAAGTTCCAACCGTTTCATATTCAGGTCCCCCATATAGAGGATCAACCAATCCGGGTACCTCAACAACTCTTTTACACCTTACTGCACAAGCAAAACATGTATCTCTTTCTTTTAGTATCGTGTCATACATCGTAGTTCCGGTTAATTTTTCAGCTCCCTCAGGAAAATATCCTGATGTCCAGTTTCTGGTGACTAAGAATCCTTCATCGCTGAAGCCTTCTAAATCTCCGTCCGTTCCATATTGACCTAATCCGGCTACAGCCTCGTTTTCTTTTAACCTTTGTGTAACGCTTTTAGCAAGCTCCATAAATTTTTCTTTATTATATGGTTTAATCGGCTTACCCTTAACTACTACAACTGCCTTTAAGTTCTTCGAACCCATTACGGCTCCCATACCATTTCTGCCATTAGCTCGATTGCACATATTGATTATACATGCATATTTAACGATATTTTCTCCACCCGGACCTATTTGAGCTATTTCCACATCATCCCTGTTCAGTTCTTTACGTATTATATCTTCAGCTTCGCCTGTAACCTTTCCCCAGATATTTTCAGCACTTCTTAACTCAAACTTGTCTCCATCTACAAATAAATAAACCGGTTTATCTGATTTTCCATTAAAAACTATTGCATCGTATCCATTGGCTTTAAGATGGGCCGGGAAAAATCCTCCTGCTTGACTGTCTCCTATTGTTCCCGTTAATGGACTTTTTGCAGTTACATTTAATCTGCTGATACCACTTATAGGAAGACCGGTTAAAGCTGAAACGGAGAAAACCAAAGTATTTTCAGGGGACAATGGATCAATACCTGATTTCATTTTATTTAATGCTAAATATAAACCCAAACTTGAGCCGCCCGGATATAATCTGTAGATTTCGCCGGGAAGTATATCTATTTTTGTTTCTCCTTTTGTAAGGTCGACCTTTAATATTTTAGCATCAGGAAATTGATTATACATTCATATGCCTCCTTTTAAAGCTTAAGGGGAATATTATTCCCCTTAAATTTTATGTTTTTATTTTTCAATTTCAGCTATTTCAGCCATCAATTTATCTAATATAGCGGCACCTTTAGCTCCTACCATATTTTTATATACATCGTATGCTGACTTGCTGGCTTCTTTAAATAATTCTCTTTCTTCTTGAGTTAATGTTACAATTTCTATATCGCTTGCTGCTTTTATTTTATCTAATGCTCCTCCATTCAAATCTGCTTGAGCCTGGAATGAGAAATCTCTTGTTTCTTCAACAGTTTCTAAAATCATTTTTTGTATATCTGCAGGTAAACTGTCAAAGAATTTAGGATTTACTGCAGTAGTCGTTACATAAAGACTTGAACTTCCTAATGTTAAATACTTCTGAACTTCATAGAACTTCATTTCTTCTATAGCCGATAATGGATTTTCTTGTCCTTCTATCATATTTAGCTGAAGTCCGCTGTAAACTTCCATATATGGCATTGGAGTCGGATTTGCTCCATATGCTTCATAAGATGCAACTATCATTGGAGACGGCATAGTTCTCATCTTTAGTCCCTTCCACAATTCAGGTCTGTTTACAGGCTTAGATGTTGTCCATTCCATTGTGCCCTCTGTCCAGTATGATAAAACTTTTATATTTTTATCTGCATAAATCGCTGTTAAATCTTCATTTAATGCTTTACTGTTTTTGAATATTTCTTTATTTTTGTCCATATCTTCCGAGAATAAGAAGTGTAAAGAGAATAATTGATTTTCAGGTACTATGGTTCCTGTATTTCCGGGTGATACCATAGCAAATTCCAGTCCTCCGTTTTGTAATAATTCACATTGTTGAGTTGCATCACCAATTTGACCTACCGGATATATATCGATATTGATTTTCCCGCCGGATTTTTCTTCAAGTATTCTTACAAATTCTTTTACATATACATCCTGTATACTTCCGTTATTTTCTTCATGAGCAAATCTCCAGTTATATGTTTCTCCTGCGTCAGGCGACGGTGTAGCCGATTGTTGACCACAACCAACAAATAATGTCATTACCAATAATACAGATACTGCTAATAATATAGATTTTTTCATCTTTTAAATCCTCCTGATATTAATCATTTAAATAATTTAATGTTGATCTTACATGCATCTCTACTCCATATTTCAGAGTATCTTCATCTATGGAAAACCTTGGATGATGATGAGGATACATGGTTTCTTTTAATTCATTACCATTTCCTATAAAATAAAATGCACTTGGAACCCTTTGTGAGAATTCAGCAAAATCTTCTCCTGCCATACATCTGTACTCTTCAATGTTTTCATCAGTTCCATATGTCTCTGTTAGCGCATTTCTTATGTATGAAACCATTCTTGCATTGTTTTGTAATGATGGATTGCTTGGAATAAACTTCAAATCATACTTAACATTCATTGCTTCACATATACCATTTATCACCCTTCCAAACTTTTCTAATAATGCTTTCTTTTCAACTTCTTCATTTTTAAATAGAAATCTTATAGTACCTCCGATTTCAACCTTTTGGGCAATTATATTTCTTCCTGTGCCGCCATTTATTTTACCTATCATTATTGTTATAGGATTTAATGGATCTATTTCTCTTGTTTGTATTGATTGTATAGTCTGGATAATATTAGATGAAGCTATTATCGGATCTAAAGCAGTGTGTGGTGAGCCGGTATGACCGGGTTTCCCGTATATCTCTAACTCAAACTCTTCTAACGCTGCCATAACCGGTCCTTCTGATAATCCAACCACTCCGCTTTTTAGAGGGGTCCAAAGATGTATACCGAAAGCTGCATCGACTTTTGGATCTTCTAAAACACCTTCATTAATCATATCCAATGCCCCGGCTTCCTCTTCGTTCGGTTGAAACACAAATTTTACATTTCCGTTTATATTATCCTTATATTTGCACAAAATTTTTGCTGCTATTAACAGCATGGCAGTATGTCCGTCGTGACCACATGCATGCATAATACCTTTATTTACAGATTTAAAAGGAACTTCTGCTTCTTCATTTTGAGGCAATGCATCAATGTCTGCTCTTAGCATTACAGTCTTACCCGATTGTTTCCCTCTTAATAAACCTACTACTCCTGTCTTAGCAACCTTTTTTACCTCTAACCCAAGCAAATTCAGATAGTCGTATACAATTTGTGAGGTTCTGTATTCTTCATATCCTAATTCGGGATGCATATGAAAATCTCTTCTGAGGGCTATCAGTTCCTCTTCCAATTCAAAAATATCTTTTTTTATATCATTCATAATTCATGTCCTCTCTATATTAAAAGCAAAGATACCTGAGGCACAAATATAATAATCACAGATATAATTATAAGCATAATCAAATATGCAGGTAACCTTTTGACCACCATTAAAAATGGTCTGTCAAAAATTGCACATGCTGTGAAAATATTGCATCCGAACGGCGGGCTTATAGATGCGAGTGCAGCCTGTAATGTAACAATAATTCCAAGATGTATGGGATGTATCCCTGCCTGTACCGCCAATGGGAAAAATATCGGAGTAAGTATTACAATAGCCACAATTGAATCCACAAACATACCTGCTATATAGAAAAATATAGTAACTGTTATTAATATCTTAAGTGCAGTCGGATTTACCCCAAGAACTGCCTGTGTTATCATTTGAGGTATTCTTGCATAGGATATCGCCCAAGAAAATAAGCTTCCTGCTGCCACTAATATAAATACCGCTGTTGTCACAACAGCTGTTGATAAAGCTATATTTCTAAAGTCCTTAAACTTAATTGATTTAAATAAAAATACTTCTAATAAGGTTGCATATAATACTCCCATTGCAGCTGCTTCCGTAGGACTGAATTTACCGGAATATATACCTGCAAAAATTATTATAGGGAAGCCTAATGGTCCGATTGCTTTTTTTAATGCAGCCACCTTTCCGTTTAAATCAATTTTTTTCGTTCTTTGAATACCTTTTTTCTTAGCTCTAAAAAAATTATATAAAGAGAAGAAAAATAATATTATTAATCCCGGAATTATTCCCGCTTTGAAGAGATCCCCTACGGATGCTCCGGTAACTACACAATACATAATCATTGATATGCTTGGTGGAATTAGCAATGCAATGATAGCTGAACTAATTATAAGAGCAGTGGTATCTTCATCCTCATATCCGCTGCTTATCAATCTGTTTCTCATAGGTTTCCCGATTGCAACAACCGTCGCTTGTGTTGAACCCGATATGGCACCAAATATTGTACAGGTTGCCGCAGTCGTAATAGCCATACCTCCATGTATGTGCCCAACGAAAGTATCTACAAAGTCTAACAGCCTGTTTGATGTCTGACCCGCACACATAATATCTGCTGCAAATATAAACATCGGAACAGACAATAAAACGATTGGCTGAACTCCGGCTATCAATTGTTGAGTTGCTAAAAGAGGATTAATATTTGGGAAATATGTTAAAATTACAGCCAAAGGTGCTACTATCATTGCTATGTACATAGGAAAGTTTAAAATAAACAATACGGCCATTATTAGCATAAGCATCCATACCATGTTATGATTCCTCCTTTTCTTCTTCCAATTTATCGATTAAATTAGATAAATCTGTTTTTACTTCAAGATTCAAAGGAACTCTTATATCGCTTGTTAAGTAAAAATTATCTTTATCCGTAATATTAAAAATAAATGATCTGATATATTCTATCGTTGCCAATAAAAAACCTAAAGGAACAACTGAATAAATCATATAGATTGGAATTTGCAATGCCGGTGTAACTCTGCCAAGGCTTTGAACACTGATTATATATCTTGCGGCCAAAAATGTTATATAAGCGGTGGCTAAAGCAGAAACAAAAGAAATTACAATCATAAATAATTTCTTATATTTATTGCTTACCATGTCAAATACTATTGACATAGTAATATGTCTGCCTTTTCTTGCACAATAACCAAGACCGAAGAATGACACTAATATCAATAAAGCTGATGCAACCTCTTCAGAAAATGTTAAGCTTTTATTCATAACATTTCTCATAAAAACACCAACTATTAATAAAATTGCCATTAATATTACAGAGTAGCTTAGAACAAATTCTTCAAATCGTGATAATGTCTTAGTAAAAAACTTATTCATAAATTTTCCTCTTTCTATAATAGTTTGTACGTATCAAAGCATAAGCTTTGATACGTACACTAATTATTATTTCACCAGTAACTTTCTTGGATAGTTTGTCAACAATTCAACTCCCGTTTCTGTGATCCTAATTGGTTCACTTATATCGACACCGCAATCATCAAGCCATATACCGGGCATAAAATGAAGAGTCATATTTGGTTTTAGAATAGTCTTATCACCAGGTCTTAAGCTGACAGTATGCTCACCCCAATCCGGAGGGTAGTTAAGTCCAAATGAATAGCCAACGCGTGAATCCTTTATAAATCCACTCTTGGCAATGCTTTTAGCCCATGTTCTTTCTATATCCTCACACGTAATACCCGGTTTAATAATTTCAAGTGTAGCTTTTATACCCTCAACTACAACTTCAGATAAATCTTTAACTCTTTGTGGTGCATTTCCTAATATTATTGTTCTTGATAATGGGCAATGATATCTTCTGTAATTTCCCGCAATTTCCACAAGTACTGTATCTCCGTCCCTATACGGCTCATCTGTCCAGCTTAAATGAGGAGTTGAAGTTCTTATTCCACTCGGCATGAGCGGAACTATAGATGCATAATCGCCGCCATACTCTTCAGTACCATATATCTGAGCATGATAAACGTTTGCGGCTGCTTCATTTTGCCTTACACCCACATTAATAGACTCAAAAGCAACTTGCATTGTTCTTTCAACTATTACAGCAGCTTTTTTTATGTATTCTATTTCTTTATCGGATTTTATAATCTTCACCCAATTGACAATGTTGTTTCCATCTGCAAATCTTGCATTAGGTAAGTCATTAACTAAAGTTTCCTGGCATTTAGCTGTAAAGTAATAAGCATCCATTTCTGTAGCTATAACCTTATTATCGTATCCCTTTTCTTTTAAAATGTCGGACACAAAATCCATTGGATGCTTTATCAATGAATGAACATAATCATCCGTATATGGTCGGATATTTTCTTCTGAAAGCCATGATGTTAATTTTGCTGCATTACCATCTTGTCCTCTTCCAACCCATATCGGTTCCTCCCGGTCAATCATCACAATTAAGCATTGATGCACATAAAATGACCATCCGTCAAATCCGGAAAGATAATTCATATTTGCCGGATCTGTCACTATTAAGACCTCAATACCTTTTTCCTCCATACTTAATTTTGTGTTTTTAATCCTTTGTTTGTACTCCGCAACATCAAAATACAACGATTTCATTAATGCAACCTCCCTTTATTATAATACCATATTGTCGTTTGTCGACAAGCTTGATTATTTTAATATCTTATATATAGCAATTTATTTAAATATACCGTCTTTATAAGAAATGATATGTCCCCTCAGTGCATTTTTACATCTATCTATATCCTTGCTACGTAAGCTTTCAATAATTTCATAATGATCTGTTGCCGACATAATCAAATCACCGGTCTTTAACATATCATACAGCATAGCTATTCTTAATTGAAAAAACATACTTTCTAATATTTTAACTCTTCTCTGACTACCGGATTTCTTCCATATAAACCTATGAAAATCCATATCCTTTTTATTAATTAATAAGGACTTTTTATTATCATCTATTGATGATTCTGCGATACTAACCATATCTTTAACAATTTGTTCTAAATGATTAAAATCATCTTCTGTAAGTTTATTTTCATAAATTAAAATTTTATTAATATTGTTTTCGAGCAATAATCTGATATCAAATACCTCCTTGATATCATCTAAGCTGTATTCGGTTACATATGTTCCCTTTCGAGGCAAAGTAGTGAGAATACCATCATTTTCAAGTTCTCTTATCGCTTCTCTGATCGGGGCTCTGCTTATACCTAATTTATTAGCTACTTCGCTTTCATTTATATGGTCACCAACTTTATATTCCCCGCTTAGTATCGCTTCCTTAATATAATCAACTACTACACTATTAAGATTTTCTCTTCTACTTAAATAAGCCTGTACATCAGCTAACATCATTAACCTCCAACTAAAATGCATAATATAGAACCGTTATCATACATTTAGATAATTATACCACATCAATTGTCGACAATCAACAATTATTTTTACTTTTTTATGCAATACTATTTTAAGCAGATGACCCAAATCTTTGATTTGGTATCAGTCGCTTATACTGTAAGTGAAACAAAAAAGATGCCTGTTAAGACAGCTTAGATTGATGACAAAGTCATCAAGATTGTAGGCTGTTAAGACAGCTATTTATTTATTGTAGAACACCCTTCAGATTTGCTGCACCCTGAACATCCTGAATGACAACCCGAACCGTTCTTTTTTTGTTTTTTCATGAATACCACAACACCTGCTATAATTACTACAATTATCGAAATTACAATAATATCTGAAAAATTCATAATACACCTCCTGAATTTTGGGGACATTCATCCTATCCCACAGAGACTCACTCTTAAGAAAGAAGTGTGTCCCCTTTCCGATTTCTTCAATTTGGGGACATTCCTCTGACCCCAGAGACTTACCCCTTAGAAAGAGGTGTGTCCCCTTTCCTTCTGACTTTAGGGGACATTCCTCTGACCCCAATAGTCTTACTAATAAGAAAGAGGTGTGCCCCCTTTCCTTCTGACTTTAGGGGACATTCCTCTGACCCCAATAGTCTTACTAATAAGAAAGAGGTGTGTCCCCTTTCCTTTATAGAATCAAGTTTCCAATCTGATATACCAGCATTCCCACAACATAGGCCGTCACTGTCTGATATACAGCAGTCATCACCGCATACCTAACGGAGCCAAGCTCTCTTTTTGTAGCCGCAAAGGCTGCAATACAAGGCATGTATAGCAATGTGAACGTTAAAAACGCAAAGGAGCTCAGTGGTGAAAAAATGGTGCTTATTGCGGTAGAAAGCTGCAAATCTGAAGAAGCCCCGGTTAATACCGACAATGTGCTTACAACTGCTTCCTTTGCAGTAAGACCTGTTATTATTGCTGTGGATGCTCTCCAATCATTAAATCCTAACGGTATAAACACCGGTGAAATTACCGAACCTATTGAAGCAAGTATACTGTGTGTACTGTCTTCAACCATATTAAAAGACCAGCTAAAGCTTTGTAAAAACCATATAATTATTGTTCCTAAGAAAATAATTGTGAATGCTCTTTCTATAAAATCCTTTCCTTTATCCCACATATTTAATATTATACTTTTTCTTGAAGGAATTCTATATGCAGGAAGCTCCATAACGAAGGGGATAGGCTCTCCTTTAAAAATTGTACTTTTTAGCAAAAGTCCTGAAAGAATTGCCACCACCATTCCCATTATATAAAGTGAAATCATAACTGCGGCAGCATTTTCCGGAAAAAATGCCATGGTTATCATACCATAAATCGGCAGTTTTGCACTGCATGACATAAAAGGTGTGAGAATTATAGTCATCTTTCTGTCTCTTTCGCTTGATAGTGTTCTCGTTGCCATTATGGCAGGAACACTGCAGCCAAAGCCTATAAGCATCGGAACAAATGAACGACCTGATAATCCTATTTTCCTTAACAATTTGTCCATTAAAAAAGCAACTCGTGCCATATATCCGCTGTCTTCCAGAAATGACAGGAAGAAAAATAAAACAACTATGAGCGGCAGGAAGGACAGCACACTTCCAACGCCTGCAAATATACCGTCTATTACCAATGAATGCAACAAATCATTTACTTCAAACCTTATCATTAAATCTGACACATATTCTGTAGTTACTCCTATTATTTCTTCTAAATAACCTTGAAGCGGAGCTCCTATCAAACCAAAGGTCAGCCAGAAAATAACAAACATTATTCCTATAAAAATCGGTATCCCAAAGTACTTGTGAGTCAGTATTTTGTCTATTTTTTCTGACCGTATCTGTTCATTTGTTTCTTGTTTTTTAATTACCGTATCTTCGCAAATTTTCTCAATATATACATATCTCATATCTGCTAAAGCAGCTTCTCTGTCTATTTCTAATTTCATTTCCATATCTTCCACTACATGATTGATAATATGGAGTTGATTTTCTGATATATTCAATTCTTTAAATGTAGGTTCATCGCCTTCCACCAACTTTGTAGCCGCAAAGCGGAGAGGATATCCTGCTTCCCTTGCCTGATCCTCTATCAGATGTGAAATAGAATGAATTGCTTTATGTACCTCTCCGGTACAAAAATCAAGCTTCCTAATACTTTTATCCTGTGACTGTGCCATCTTCATAACCACATCTATAAGCTCTGATATCCCTTCGCCCTTACTTGCAGATATGGGCACTACGGGAATACCTAAATGGTCAGATAGTCTTTTTACATCAATAGAGTTACCGCTGGCTCTTACTTCATCCATCATATTTAATGCTATAACCATTGGTATGGAAAGCTCCATTAATTGAAGCGATAAATAAAGATTTCGTTCAATATTTGTTGCGTCAATTATATTTATTATTAAGTCAGGGTTTTCCTTTAAAAGGAAGTCTCTCGTTACAACCTCTTCCATAGAGTATGGTGATAGTGAATAAATGCCGGGCAAATCTACCAAAGAAGCATCCTTGTATTTTTTAATTTGACCTTCTTTTTTTTCTATCGTTACCCCGGGGAAATTTCCAACATGTTGATTGCTGCCTGTCAGTGCGTTATAAAGAGTTGTTTTGCCGGCATTTTGGTTCCCTGCAAGAGCAAAAATATATTTCATATGCTAAATACCTCTTTCAATTCAATTTTAGAGGCCTCTTCTTTTCTTATTGTCAGTACATAATTTCTTAAAGATAATTCAATCGGATCACCCATCGGTGCTACTTTTCTTACCTTAACTTTTGTATTTGGTGTTAAACCCATGTCCAACAGTCTTCTTCTCAGCATTCCATGTCCACCAATTGATGAAATAATACCGCCTTGACCAGGTTTAATATTATCTAACGTCATATCCCATTCCTCCAATCATATACGATATTGAGAATCATTATCATCATCTGATTTTATTATATTCCTATAGATAATCATTGTCAATAAGAACCTTGCGTAAAATATTAAAATAAACTTGAAAAAAGCTTGACATCCATAACATACAATTGTATTATATCGTTATAATACAATTGTATGTTATGGACAAAGATAATAAATCACAGGAGGAATTATGAATAAGAAAATTGACCGATTGCCAGATGCAGAGATTGAGGTAATGAAAGTAATATGGAATAACGAAACACCCATAGCTACGGTGAAAATCAAGGAGATTTTAGACAATAAAAGAATCTGGAATCTTTCAGCTCTTCAGACTATTTTGTCTCGGCTTGTAAAGAGAGGGTTTCTTAGTACAGAAAAACAAGGGAAAAACAGATATTATAATTTCCTAATATCCGAGGATGAATATTTGTCGGTAATTAATAAATCATTTTTGGAAAGATTAAATGATAATTCAATAAAAAAATTTGTTTTATCTTTATGTAACAGTAATTCCATATCCGAGGAAGAATTAATCGAAATTAAGAAAATAATCGAGGATAAGGTGGGAAAATAATATGTATGATAAAATAATAAATGCTTTTATTGAAAATACAATTATAGGTTCTTTGTTGATATTGGCTGTATTTCTATTTTCAGCACCGTCATAAGAGCTTATATGGGAGAGGAAAGAATTGATATTACAGAATATATGAATTTTACAGATAATGATAAGGTTGTTAATATTGATAACAGAGATTTTCTTGAGGCAGATAAAGAAGTGTTGTTTCAGAATTAATGATATGTCTCCTTTTTTAAAAGGGTATGATTACAAATGTAATCATACCCTACTCGATTTTCACTTATTGCTATTTCAAATCATCTGCATTTGATCCATACACTTCTAACACCGGTATAACAAACATAAATCCAACACCCGGTTCATTAAAATAATCCAATTCTTCCCTGACTTTTCCTACTACATCATCAAGTCTTTCTCTCTCTTTAATAATGCTTATTATCATTTTGCTGTATGGTTTTCTGCCGTCAATAAGCTTTTTTACATTATCAAGCATGGGTATGTTGATATTGTGGTCTAAAAGAACCTTACCCATACCTTGACTGTCAATTGTGGTAGCGCCTATTTCCTCCTGGTAAAAAACCTCATGTATATTATCTAATTTGGATATGTCGTTTAAAATTAAAAATAAGGCAAACATTAAAGCATAAAACCTCCCATTATTTAGTCCTGAGTTTCTGATTTTATCTTTGTATCATTAGTCGCATTCATTATATCATATCTGAGCCGAGTACAGCGCAAGCTCGCTTGCATTGCCGAGGCGATGGTATGATATATGTATTATATCATAAGGAATTTTTCAATTCAACACATGTATCAATAATTTCTAAATGAAAACACTTTCATTTATATTTAATATTTCCACATTGGATAATTTTACTTTGTTTTTAAATTCTTCCGGATTTGCTTTAATTAAATCAAATGTATTATAATGGAACGGAATAACCGTTTTCGGCTTAATGAAATCTACTGCTTTAACTGCATCGTTAATATCCATGGTATAATTCCCGCCTATAGGCAAGAAAGCTACATCTATGTTTTCATCTTCTAATAATTTCATGTCAAGTGTAAGTCCTGTATCTCCTGCATGATATACCTTATTACCGCTTATATGTATTATAAATCCGCCGGGGTTACCGCCGTATATCATATTGCCGTTGTCAGATATACCTGAACCGTGCAATGCGTTGGTCATTTTTACAATACCAAAATCAAATTTCGTTCGTCCTCCGATATGCATTGCATGTATTTTTATATTAAATTTACTAAGATATGCGGAGATCTCAGCATTTGCTATAACTAAAGCTCCACTTCGCTTAGCTATGTCAACAGTATCTCCTATATGATCGCCATGTCCGTGTGTTACAAAAATATGAGTAACATCCGATAATTCATCCAAATTAATATTTGCAAGTGGATTTCCTGATATAAACGGGTCTATAATACCCTTAAATTTTCCCTCTTCAATTATTACAGCCGAGTGTCCTAAATAAGTAAGTTTCATTTCAGCCACCGTCCTTTCAATTTTAACTATATAATAACTTCATACGGAAATAAAATCAACGTTTTTCTTTCCCAGATAAGCTTCCTTTATCTTTTCATTTTTTATAAGCTCATTGGCATTACCCTCCATAGTTATGATACCTTGCTCAAGTACATAGGCATAGTCGGCTATGGATAGTGCCTTAAAAGCATTTTGTTCAACCAATAATATCGTCTTGCCCATATTATTTATTTCAATAATTATATCAAATATTGTGTTTATTAATAAAGGAGCAAGACCAAGAGACGGCTCATCAAGCAATATTAAATCGGGATTGGACATCAGACCTCTTCCCATTGCAAGCATTTGCTGCTCTCCGCCCGAAAGTGTTCCCGCTACTTGCTTTTCTCTTTCCTTTAATATAGGGAAAAGATCAAATATTCTGTTTAAATCCTTGTCTATTCCATTTGTATCACTTCTAAGAAAAGAACCCATTCTAAGATTCTCCATAACAGTCAGATTGGCAAATATTATTCTTCCTTCAGGAACCTGACATATACCGGACTTTACTATTTTATGTGCTTGTTTTGAAAGCTTTTCTCCCTTGTAAAATATTTCGCCTTCCTTATATTTAACTATACCGCTTATAGAATTTATCAACGTGGATTTGCCTGCTCCGTTTGAACCGATTATGGAAACTATCTGCCCTTGTTCAACATTCAGGGATACTCCCTTTAAAGCATGAATACCTCCGTAAAATACACTCAAATTATTAATCTTCAGCATAAGTCTTCTCCTCTTTCCCTAAATAGGCTTCAATAACTTTTTTGTTTTCCTGAATTTCCTTTGGTGTTCCAAGGGCAAGAGGAATACCAAAATTAAGTACAAAAATTCTATCGCATACACCCATTATTAAATCCATATGATGCTCTATAATTAATACAGTTAAATCGAATTTATTTCTTATTTCCTTTATTAATTCCATAAGCTGTATGGTTTCTTCGGGATTCATGCCTGCAGCTGGCTCATCAAGGAGCAGCAATTTAGGATCTAGTGCAAGAGCTCTTGCTATTTCAAGCTTTCTTTGAAGCCCGTACGGTAAATTTGAAGCTACTATATCCTTATAATCCCATAAACCCATCAATTTTAACAACCCGTCCGTTTTATTTTTCAAATATCTTTCCTGAAGCTTAAATTTTCCTATTCTCATTATTGAACTGAATATATTATAATCAGCGGATTTATGGCATGCCGTCAACACATTTTCATATGCGGTAAGCTTTTTAAACAGTCTTATATTTTGAAATGTTCTTGTTACTCCCATATTTGCTATTTCATAAGGTTTTTTCCTTTGAAGTTTCTTATCATTGAAATATATTTCTCCCTCAGTTATTGAATATATGGCCGTAATTAAATTGAAAATGGTTGTTTTCCCCGCACCGTTAGGACCAATCAACCCGAAAATTTCCCCTTGTTCAATATGAAAGCTCACATTATCAACAGCGGTAAGACCTCCAAATCTTTTTGTTACGTTATTAAGAGAAAGCACATTCATGATTTTACCTCCTCTTTCTTATTTCCTATTCTTTGTCTGACAAAATTTATAAATTTTTTAGCTGATTTTATAATAGATTTTATGCTGAATTCCTTGCCTCCCATTAAACCCTGTGGTCTTGTAATCATAATCAATATAACTGCCGCACCGTAGATTACTAATCTCCAATTGTAGAAGCTTCTTAGAATTTCCGGCAGGAATGTAAGGAGTATCGTACCGATTACACTTCCCGATACGCTGCCTAATCCACCGAATATTACTATAATTGTAAGCTCTGTTGACTTCACCATTTTAAACATAATAGGCTGAATGTACCCTAAATAATGTGCCAGCAGTCCACCTGATATTCCTGCATACAATGCACTTATGGCAAGGGCCATCATTTTATATTTAAATACATCTATTCCAATGGTTTGCGCGGCAAGTTCCTCTTCTCTGATTGCTACCATGTTTCTTCCATGTCTTGATCTGATGATTGATACCAAGACAAACACCGCAACAATATTTATAATAATAACATTGAATAATGTTGTCGTACCTTGTGTAGGAATGCTTGAAAGACCTCTTGCTCCCCCGAAATACTGAACATTATCCAATATTAATCTCGTTGCCTCACCAAAACCTAAAGTTGCAATACAGAAATAATCTCCTTTTAAATTCAATGTTAGCTTACCGATAACCAAGCTGACGAGCATAGCTGATACGCCACCAATTAACAACGCAATAAAAAAAGGTATTCCGTACTTCATTGTCATTGAAGAAGCCATGTATGCTCCTATTGCCATAAAGCCTGCATGTCCAAATGAAAATAAACCGGTAAATCCAGTCAGCAAAGACAATCCAAGAACGGTCATTAAGTTTATGCCTGACAATATTAATATTCCTGATACATAATCCCAACTCATGATAACCTCCTATGCCTTATCTTCTGTTGTCTTACCCATCAATCCCGTAGGTTTTACTACAAGAACTAATATTAAAAGTGCAAAAGCAATTAAATCTCTGTATTGTGATGACAAATATCCGGATACCATGGTCTCTATAAGTCCTAAGAGAACAGAACCTATAACTGCTCCCGGCAAGCTTCCCAAGCCACCAAAAACTGCCGCTATAAATGATTTTGTGGTTATATTTCCTATCTGCGGATAAACCGTATACCTCATTCCAAAAAGCATACCTGCAAGACCCGCCAATAGTCCACCTAATACAAAGATAATAAAAATAACCTTATCTACATTTACTCCCATCAATGTACTTCCTTTTATGCTGTACGATGTAGCTCTTATTGATAGTCCTATCTTTGTTTTCTCAATAATATACACCAATACCATTAAGCTTATTGCAGATATCACAAACATCAATAAATCAATCCTGCCCAATGCAACACTTCCAAGCATAATTGGTTCAGATGAAAAAACTGTCGGATACGATCTGAATGTCGGTCCTATGGGTGAAGCAATAACCACATTCTCTAAAAATATTGAAGCTCCCATGGCAGATATAATGAAATAAAGAAAAGGAGCATTCCTTTTTCTTAAAGGCCTGTATACGATTTTTTCCATTACTACAGCAAGAATACCTGAACCAAATGCAGATAATACAAACGCTATAAAAAACGGTACTTTTAGAAAAGTTAAACTAAAATACCCTATATAAGCTCCTATCATTATTACTCCGCCATGAGCGAAGTTTGAAAAATTCATTATGCTGTACACGAGAGAATATCCTACCGCCATCAAAGCATAAACACTTCCTATGGATAATCCGTTTATAATCTGTTGTAAAAATAGTTCACTCATTTGTTCCTCCTATTGCAGGTGGTTTATTCAACTAAAGGCGGGGGTAACCCCGCCCCAGATTGATGACAAAGTCATCAAGATGGTAGGCTGTTGAAAAAGTTCATCCTGCAAGGCGCCGGAAGACGGGCAACCGCAGCGTATTAGACATACATGAGGATTGACCGACTGAACGGCAACGACGCAGGTGGACTTTTTCAGCAGCCTGAGGCGGGGGTAACCCCGCCCTCAGTTTATACCTAAACCTCCAAGATGAAAAATACTATTGCAAGCCGTATTTTTCTTGGAATATATAGTCAGCATTTTCAATTTTAACTATTGCAGCTTGCTTTCCGACAGGATTATGGTCTTCTTCACTTAATTTTATAGTTCCGGTTACACCTTCTACAGTAACCTTTGTCAATGATTCTGTTATTTTCTCAGGATCTGCGGAGCTTGCATCAATGATGGCAGCTTCCAACAGCTTGAATGCATCATGTGCCATGTATCCGTTTAATTCCATCGGAAGGTTGTATTTTGCCCTGTATGCTTCCTGTAACGGCTTAACTTCAGGGTCATTAAAGTCTAAATGATTTACGACATAGCTGCCTTCAATTGATTTAGCAGCCATTTCCATCAGCTGCTCTGACGGCCATCCGTCACCGCCTATAAGTGTTGCATTTATTCCAAGATCACGTGCCTGATTGGCGCTTAATGCAACTTCCTTGTAATAATAAGGCATCAAAATTAAATCCGGCTTTGCATCTTTAATTTTACTGAGCTGAGGTCTGAAATCAACATCACCTTCTTTGAAACCCTCTTTTGCTACTATTTTACCGCCTTTTTCTATAAATGTTTTTTCAAAGAACTCTGTAAATCCTTGTGAATAGTCACTTGCAACGTCATACAGTATGGCAGCATTTTTTAATCCTAATTTGTCACATGCATAACCTGCTGCAACGGCGCCTTGATATGGATCAATGAAACAAACTCTGAAATTATATGGTTTAACCTTTCCATCATCACCTACAGTAACTTTTGGATTTGTGGCAACCGTTGCAATATCAGGAACTTTGTATTGCTCAAGAACTGCAGAAATTGAAATTGCCTGACCGCTTGCATTCGGTCCTATTATTGCAACTACATCATCCTGAGTGATTAGTCTTTTTACGGCATTTACAGCCTCAGCTGCATCTCCTTTTGTGTCATAATAAATACCTTCAACTTGCTTGCCCAGCAGTCCTCCCTTCGCATTTACTTCCTCAATCAACATTTTTACAGTATTGCTTTCACATGTTCCCCAAACTGCCTGGTCACCTGTTAATGAACCAATCCAACCTATTTTGATTGTGTCACCTGAGGCTTTGGGCGTTCCGGAACCACCGCAAGCTGTAAGCATCATCGCGAAAATCAATAATACACTGACTATCAATAATACATTTTTTTTCATCGCTTCCTCCTAATTTATAAATCTGCTGCTTTTTGTACAAACATTTATTTATAATAAACTATTAACTTTTGTTGAATTTAATGTCATATATTTTATAATTGCACATATTTTATTAATGCAAAATATACTATATTACGATAATTTTCAACTGTTTGACTTTATCATCTTAAGATTTATTTAAGTTGATTTTATGTATAAAAGTGGTATAATATATTAAATTATTAAATAATAATGCTCCTTGCATAATATACTTGTTATATATTCAATGAGAGATGTGTATTCGACTTTTCATAAGGGAGGTCGAAAATTTTTTTAAAGCTTTAATAGCTTTGGAGGAATTATGAAAAAATACCTGATGGGACTTGACATTGGTTCTACAACAGTAAAAATTGCGGTAATAGATAATTTCAAAAACTTAGTGCATAAGCAATATGAGAGACATTATTCAGACATAAAAAATACTGTCGCAGAAATTATTAAAAATTCATATGACAAACTTAAGGACAGTCGGATAAAAATAAACATCACCGGGTCCGGTGCTATTGATGTGTCAAAATATTTAGGAATTACGTTTGTCCAAGAGGTTGCCGCGTCAACGAAAGCAATCGAACAATATATTCCCGGTACAGATGTTGTTATTGAATTAGGTGGCGAGGACGCCAAAATAACTTATTTGTCGGGAAATCTGGAGCAGCGTATGAATGGTTCCTGCGCAGGAGGTACGGGAGCTTTTATAGATCAAATGGCTGTTTTAATGAAGACAGATGCTGCCGGGCTGAATGAATTATCTAAAAAGCACAAAACAATATATCCAATCGCATCACGCTGCGGCGTATTTGCAAAGTCGGATATTCAGCCACTTTTAAACGAAGGTGCAAGGCAAGAGGATATAGCAGCTTCTATATTTCAAGCAGTTGTAAATCAAACAATAAGTGGACTTGCTCAGGGTAGACCTATAAAAGGTAATGTTGCCTTTTTAGGAGGTCCTTTGTTTTTCTTGTCTGAGTTTAGGGAGAGGTTTAAAGAAACATTAGAACTTAATGAAAAAAACTCTACATGTCCGGAAGATGCAAATTATTATGTGGCTATAGGCGCTGCTCTGATGTCAGAAGAAAATGAAGAAATAAGTTTTAATGACTTTTATACCAGAATAAATAATACAATTAACCATTCAAATATTGAGTATAGAAAAAAAGATTTAGAGCCATTATTTGAATCAGAAGAAGAATATAATAAATTTCTTTCAAGACATAATCAACATAATGCAATTAAAAAGAACATTGAAGACTATGAAGGTCCTGCTTTCTTAGGAATCGATGCCGGCTCAACAACAACCAAGCTTGCTTTGATTACTGATAAGGGTGAATTATTATATTCATATTATTTCAGCAATGAAGGAAATCCTTTGAATTCTGCCGTAAGAGCAGTAAAATTGCTCTATTCGCAATTGCATGATAGGATAAAAATTGCATATACAGCCGTAACAGGTTATGGAGAGCACTTAATTAAGGCGGCACTTAACGTTGATGTCAGTGAAATAGAAACAGTGGCACACTACAAGGCAGCTGACTTTTTCTTAAGAGGTGTTGATTTTATAATCGATATTGGCGGACAGGACATGAAGAGCATGATTATCAAGGATGGAGTTATAGATTCCATTATGCTCAATGAAGCTTGCTCCTCCGGCTGCGGATCATTTATTGAAACATTTGCTAAATCATTGGAAATGACCGTACAGGAATTTGCAGAAGAAGCAATTTTTTCTAAAAATCCTGTTGATTTAGGAACCAGATGTACCGTATTTATGAATTCAAAGGTTAAACAGGCGCAAAGAGAAGGAGCTACATTAAGCGATATTTCTGCGGGTATATCCTATTCCGTAATAAAAAATGCTTTGTTTAAAGTAATACGATTAAAATCTCTTGATTCATTGGGAGAAAAGATTGTTGTTCAGGGAGGTACTTTCTACAACAATTCTGTATTACGAGCTTTTGAACTGATAACCGGCAGAGAAGTGGTAAGACCTGATATAGCCGGAATTATGGGGGCATTCGGAGCAGCCATAATAGCACAAAATCAATATGACGAAAAAAAGGAAAGTACATTTGTCAGTGTTAATCAGCTTGATAATTTTTCTTTTGATACTTCCATGGAACGCTGCGGACTCTGCACCAATAATTGCCTGCTGACCATCAACAAGTTTTCAGACGGAAGATACTTCGTATCAGGAAACAGGTGCGAGCGCGGTGCTGAAAAATATATCCATGTAGAAAAGAAAGAACCATTGCCTAACCTTTACAAATATAAATATAAACGAGTATTTGACTATAAGCCGCTTTCTGTAAAAGAAGCAAAAAGAGGTTTAATCGGCATACCGAGAGTATTGAATATGTACGAGGATTATCCTTTCTGGTTTACATTTTTTAACGAGTTAGGATATAGAGTCGTTCTTTCAGGCATGTCCAGCAAAAAAATATACGAGCTTGGAATGGGTACAATACCTTCAGAATCTGTATGTTATCCGGGTAAAATAGCGCACGGGCACATAGTAGATTTGTTAAACAAGAAGGTCCCTAAAATATTCTATCCTTGTATTTCATACAACATAAAGGAAGATGAAAATGCCGGTAATCACTATAATTGCCCGGTCGTTGTTTCTTATCCTGAATCTATAGAAGCAAATATTGATTTAAGTAATATTAAATTTTACAAACCTTTCCTTAATTTAAATGACAAAGAAAGATTAATACAGAAGCTATATAGAGAAATTGGTGCATCTGAGGATTTATCATATGAAGAAATTAATAATGCAGTAAATAGGGCATATGATGAATTGTTAAATTATAAAGATGATGTTAAAAAAGAAGGATTAAAGGCTATTGAATATATTAAGAAAAACAATAAAAAGGGAATAGTGCTGGCTGGCAGGCCATATCATGTAGACCCTGAAATTAATCATGGTATACCTGAAATGATAGAAGGCTACGGAATTGTAGTGTTATCAGAAGATTCATTGGAAAAAGCACAAATTGAAAGACCTTTAAGAGTAATCGACCAATGGTCATACCATACAAGGTTATATTCAGCTGCAACCTATGTTTCAAATACTGATTACCTTGAGCTTGTCCAGCTTAATTCCTTTGGCTGCGGACTTGATGCGGTAACTACAGACCAGGTTAATGAAATACTTACAAAAAATAATAAAATATATACTGTAATTAAAATTGATGAAATAACAAACCTTGGAGCCATAAGGATACGTATACGCTCACTTCTTGCTTCCATAGAAGAAAGGGATCGAACCGGAATTGTTCATATAAAAAAAACAGGCGCCTTTGAAAAAATTGAATTTACAAAGGAAATGAAAAAGAAACACACAATTTTAGTTCCCCAAATGTCTCCAATTCATTTTCAATTTATAGAAACGGCGGCTAATTTTACAGGATATAAAATGGTGGTATTACCTGCAGTGGATAAAAAGGCAGTGGATGCCGGGTTGAGAGTTGTAAATAACGATGCCTGCTATCCTTCTATTATTGTAATAGGCCAGCTTATAAACGCACTTGAATCAGGCAAATACGATTTAAATAATGTCTCCCTGATGATTTCTCAGACCGGCGGAGGCTGCCGTGCTACCAATTATATCGGATTTATAAGAAAGGCATTAAAGGATTTGGGATATGGACATATACCTGTTATATCCTTTAACTTAGTTGGTCTTGAAAAACATTCAGGCTTCAAATTAACAGCATCCTTTTTACACAGATTAGCTATATCCATGGTTATAGGAGATACCCTGATGCGTGCAACCTACAGAACAAGGCCTTATGAAAAGATAAAAGGTTCCGTAGATGAAATGTATGAAAAATGGGTTCAAGCGAGCTATAATGTTATTGAATCAGGTGGATATAAAAAATTCAGAAACCTGATAAACAATATAGTTAATGATTTTGATAA
The DNA here is from genome assembly GCF_013403245.1 of Sedimentibacter hydroxybenzoicus DSM 7310. Lineage (GTDB taxonomy): Bacteria > Bacillota > Clostridia > Tissierellales > Sedimentibacteraceae > Sedimentibacter > Sedimentibacter hydroxybenzoicus. Next base: position 29,007 of record NZ_JACBNQ010000031.1, read on the forward strand.
CATTGAGTTAAATGAAGATATAGTTAAGCCAAAGGTTGGTATAGTGGGGGAAATACTTGTTAAATTCCATCCTAATGCAAACAATGATGTATTTTCATTGCTTGAAGAAGAGGGGGCAGAAGTTGTAGTTCCGGATTTGTTAGATTTTTTCTCATATACTACACTTAATGGTGTTATAAAATATGATGAAATGTTAACCGGAAGCAAAAAAGACAAATTTATCAGTGCTACAATAGTAAAAATAATTGATAAATATAAAAAACCCAGTGTTGATGCATTTAAAAATTCCAAGAGATTTTTATCACCTTCAAATATTTTAGAACTTGCTCATAAAGCTCAAAAGTTCTTATCATTAGCAAATCAATCCGGAGAGGGATGGTTTTTAACAGCCGAAATGATTGAGCTGTTAGACAGCGGAGTTAATAACATTTTATGCTTGCAGCCGTTTGCTTGTTTGCCTAACCATATTACGGGCAAGGGCATGATTAAAAAGTTAAAGGATGCATATCCGATGTCAAACATAGTTCCGATTGACTACGATGCGGGTATAAGCGAGGTTAACCAAATTAACAGAATTAAGCTCATGCTGACAAATGCTATAAGAAATATGCGGCAAACCGGAAAAACTTCATCCATGGGCCTGAATAAAGTAGAAGATACAGCTGTTGCATATGATATGAAAGTAAGTGAACAGGAAATTTAATACCTGATAAAAAATAAAACATTCGGTTAAGAATGTTTTATTTTTTATCAGATATCATTTATTAGCATTAATTATCTTGGACTACAGTACCGGTCAAGCCATTTAAGGCATCCCTTGATTTATACAATGATGTTATTATAGATTTTCTTTCCGGGTGTGATTTTACAAATTTAACAGCAGCCATCACCTTTGGAAGCATACTGCCCGGTGCAAAATGACCTTCTTCCATGTATTTTTCCGCTTCTTTTACAGTCATGAAAGATAAATCCTGTTGATTTGGTTTTTTAAAGTTGATGGACACTTTTTCGACCTCTGTTAGAATCATCAGTATATCTGCACCAATGTCCTCAGCAAGCTTTTCTGCCGCTAAGTCCTTGTCAATTACTGCAGCAATTCCTTCAACTGATCCATCTTCATTTTCAACTACAGGTATGCCGCCGCCGCCGCAAGCAATAGCAATAGTAGAGTCCCACAATCTTTTAATAGTATCAACTTCTACTATCTTTTCAGGCATAGGTGACGGTACAACTCTTCGCCATCCCCTGCCTGCATCTTCTTTCATAATATAACCTTTTTCGTCGGTTATTCTTTTAGCTTCCTCTTCTGTATAGAACATTCCTATAGGTTTTGTAGGGTTATTAAAAGCTTGATCATTTTTATTTACAACTACCTGTGTCACAATAGTTACAACCGGAAGTATCCTGTTTCTCTTAGCCAATGAATGTTTTAATCCTTGCTGTATGTGATAGCCTATATATCCTTGAGTCATTGCTCCACATACATCAAACGGCATTGCCGGTGTTACGTCTTTTGCAGTTTCAGATGCTAATAATAATCTGCCGACCTGCGGACCGTTTCCATGGACTATGGCTATTTCATAGCCGGTACAGCTAATCTCTGCAAGATACTCACAAGTTCTTTTTACAACCTCCAATTGAGCTTCAGCTGTTGACGGCATACTTTTATCTTCTAAGGCATTTCCGCCTAATGCAATAACTACTTTAATTATTTTGTCCATTATATTCCTCTCTAAAATAATGTCTTGACTTTAAGCTATTGTTGCAACTATTACCGCTTTAATTGTGTGAAGGCGGTTTTCCGCTTCATCAAAAACAACTGAATGTCTGCTTCTGAATACGTCATCTGTCACTTCTCTTATATCATAGCCAAGTTCCATTTGTTCTTTAGCCAGTTTTGTTTCAAGATCATGAAATGAAGGCAGGCAATGCATAAATATTACATCATCGTTTTCTGTTACTTTTAATAACTCCATAGTAACTTTGAATGGCGTAAGCATTTTAACTCTTTCAGGAATTTGAGCTTCTTCACCCATTGATGCCCATATATCAGTATAAATTACATCCGCTCCCTTTAAGCATTCCGGATTGTCGGATATTTCTATGCTTCCGCCTGTAAAAGCTGCAACCTTATATACTCTGTCCAGTACTTCCTTATCCAATTGATCGCTAAGCTCCTTAGGACCATATGCCACATAATGCATCCCCATCTTAGCGCATCCGTACATCCACGCATATGACATATTATTTCTGATATCTCCGGCAAATACAACCTTGACCTTATTTAACGGCTTCGAGATATGCTCTTCTATAGTCAACAAGTCCGCCAGTATTTGAGTGGGATGATCCACATCTGTTAATCCGTTCCAAACAGGAATACCTGAATATTTAGCCAGTTGTTCAACTGCTTCTTGTTTATATCCTCTGTATTCAATGCCGTCATAAAATCTTCCTAATACCTTTGCGGTATCTTCCAATGATTCTTTCTTACCCATTTGAGAGCTTGAGGAATCCAGAAACGTTACGTGAGCTCCTTCATCCAGCGCAGCCACTTCAAAAGCACATCTTGTTCTTGTTGATGTTTTTTCAAATAACAGAACAATGTTTTTTCCCTTCAGCAAATAATTAGAATCTCCTGAACGTTTCTTTGCTTTTAAATCATGCGATAAGTCTAATAAGTATCGGATTTCTTCAGTCGTAAAATCCATTAATGTTAAAAAACTTTTTCCTTTTAAGTTTACTGCCATAATTACCTCCAAATCAAATATAAAATACATAAAATAATTGCAACTTGTTTAAATATTACTTTTGTTGTATAATTAATTATGTTAACACATAATTGTTCAACACGCAATAAAAAATTATAAACATTTAAAAAAAGTTATAAATTTTCTCTTATTAAAGGCATGCTCATACACCTTGGACCACCTCTGCCTCTTGATAATTCAGAGCTTGGCATGGTGTGAACTTTAATGCCTTCCTGTTGTAAAATTTCATTTGTTACGTAGTTCCTTGAATATACAATGACTTCTCCGGGAGCAATACACAATGTATTTGAACCATCATTCCATTGTTCTCTTGCAGCATCTATAACACTGTTGCCTCCGCACTTAATTAATTTTACGTTATCCAAATGAAGCTCCTTTTTCAAAATATCTTCTAAGGTGCCTTTTTCTTCTGTTATACTAATTTTTCCTTCAATGTCTCTTTGAAGAACATATACATTCATATCTGATTTTATGTTGGGATGAATTGTGAATTTGTCATAGTCAACCATAGTAAATACGGTGTCTAGGTGCATAAATGCTCTCGTCTTAGGTATGTCAACAGCCAATACTTTCTTAAATGTAGTATCTTCTGTAAGTAATAAACTCGCAAATTTTTCTATGGCATTAGGATTAGTTCTTTGAGATATGCCGACCGCAACAACCTCACTGTTTAATACTAAAATATCTCCACCTTCAAGGGAAGCTTTTTCACATCTGTCATAATACAATTTAGTTTCTTTGTATTTTAGATTACAATTAAAAATATATTTTGCAAACAAGGTTTCTCTGTTTCTTGTTACAGTAAACATTTTATGAATGGTAACACCTTTTCCCACTGTTGCAAAGGGATCTCTGGTAAAATATAAATTAGGCATGGGATCAATTATGAAAGGATATTGGTTGCTTAAATAGTCTGCTAACCTCGGTCCTCTGTAATCATTAATTTCTGATTTTCGTATACCTTCCATCATTTTAACGACCATTTCTCTGTTGCTTTTAAATGATAAGAAAAATTCTTTTAATATCCTTGACTCTCTTCTTTCTTTAATATCTGCTTCTTCTATATATTCGTCGATAAATTGATTCTTAATATCTTCATTTACTAATGAATCTGCAACTAAATCTTCTAAATATACAGTTTCTATATTCATTGACCTGAAGATATCAGCAAAAAAGTCATGCTCTTCCTGTGCTTTTTTCAAGTAAGGAATATCATCAAAAAGTAACCTTTCAAGATATTCGGGCATTAAATTCTCTAACTCTCTTCCGGGTCTATGCAACAAAACCTTTTTTAATCTACCTATTTCTGAATAAACATTAATAGATGAACTGCTCAAAACATCACCACCATTATATTATTTGACAACGATTTCTTTATGCTGACTACATGCTTGACCTTTAATTTATGCATTTTCTAAGAAGTAATGTAGGTAAGTAAGTTGTCTACCCTGATGTAAGTATGACCAAATGAAAAGTAAAATATTAATTGTAAGTAAGTTTATATAAACTGTCAATTTTATCTAATTATATTTTATTAAAAATTTTTTTGGTTGTCAAGGATAATTTTAAATAAATATAAAATTAGTAAATAAATATACAATTTGATAAAAGCTATAGAAAAAGCAACCAATCGGGTAGGAGGCTCCCATTAATTGGGTAGCCGACCTCCCGCACCACCGTACGTACCGTTCGGTATACGGCGGTTC
>NZ_JACBNQ010000032.1 GCF_013403245.1 Sedimentibacter hydroxybenzoicus DSM 7310
GATTATACCTGTTTTTGCCAACCAAAAAAAGCTTTTTCTTTATTTGTTACTTTTTCTTAACTCATGCGTTTGTCGTGCAATAAATAATTTACGTAAATAATTTGATAATTAAATAATTGTTGACTCAATTAAATTAATATGTTATATTAAGAAAGTATTACAGATGTATTTATTGATTTCACATGTTTTTAGAGATTATATATATGTTGTTGATATATAATTTGTAAAAATATGTGAATTTTTTTTAACTACAATGGAGTATAAATAAAATATTAGGAGGTACCTCATGAATAAAGGTACAGTAAAATGGTTTAACGCAGAAAAAGGATTTGGATTTATAACAGCAGATAATGGTAAAGATGTATTTGTGCATTTTTCAGCTATTCAAAGTGACGGATTCAAGTCATTAGAAGAAGGTCAAGCAGTTAGCTTTGATATTACCCAAGGCAATAAAGGCGACCAAGCAACTAACGTAAATAGAATATAATTAATACTATAGCTATGAACGTTAAAAGTCGGGAACTAAACCCGATTTTTTTATGCAGAAAGAGAGAGAATATGAAATTTGAAGATTTAAATTTAATAAAAGAAATAAATAAAGCTTTAAAAGATGAAGGATATGATAACCCTACATCTATACAAGAACAGGCTATACCCCATGTATTGAAAGGAAGGGATGTACTCGGATGCGCCCAGACCGGAACCGGAAAAACAGCAGCATTTGCTATACCTATAATACAAAAAATATATGAACAAAAAATTAAAAACTCTAAAAACTATAAACCCAGTGGGAACCCAGTGGGGACGGAACCCAGTGGGGACGGTTCTTTTTGGGTCAATATTCAGCCCATATAAATATATCAGATATATTTATAGCTAAATCGTCGAAAACAGATGAAACTAAGATCTCGTTTTTACAATAATCTTTAATTGTTTCATTTTCAAAATTGTATACTGTTATAGTTTCAGTCTTAGGATTTGCTATCCAATATTCTTTAACACCAAATAATTCGTACTTAATAAGTTTTGTAAATGCGTCCGTATATTGGCTGCTTGGGCTTATAATTTCAATTACAATTTCCGGTGCTTTCTTATATCTTTGAAAATTACTGTCATCTAATCCACAAATAACTGAGATATCGGGAATTAACACATTATCATTAAATTCAACTTCAGCTTCGGTAAATACCATACAATTCTTTCCCTTAAAATAGATTCCTAATTGCAGAAATAAGTTTCCCATTACCTCCTGATGCTTATAATTCGGTCGAGGGGACATTAAAACAATTCCATCAATTAATTCATATTTTTTTTCATCACTAGTTTCTAAATTATTAAATTCAAACAATGAAAATTTCTTACTTGAATATTGTTCCATTGCAACCTCCAACTAATTATTTTTTTTATTCTATCATAAGTGCAAGACGCTTATCGTCTTGCTTCACACCGATACAATAAATACATAATCATACAAAGACGTATGTCTTTGTTTCCTCAATTATTGTATTTATTATATCAAATTAATTTTATATTAACAATATTTCATTTCCGCAAAATCTTATCCATCGTCTTGCCCTTTGCCAATTCGTCAATCATTTTATCCAAGTAGCGAATTTCTCGCATAATCGGTTCTTCAATATTTTCAACCCGTATACCGCAGACCACACCCTTGATTAAATTGCGGGAAGGATTAGGCTGAGGAGATTCGGTAAAGAAAGTTTCGTAGTCGGTTTCTTTCTTTATATGTTCTTGAAGCGCCTCCTGGCTGTATCCTGTCTGCCAGCGTATAATTTCATCTACTTCTTCCTTAGTACGTCCTTTTTTCTCTGCCTTCGCAATTAAAAGCGGGTAGACTTTTGCAAAAATCATTTTATAAACATTATTCTTAGCCATAACATATCCTCTTTTCAATTTTTTATGTTGCGGACAACATATTGTATAATTTCAATAAGCGCACATCATCTTTTGAAACCTTGAGTTGATTAATCAAGGCAGCATCCTCTTTCAGACGGGTTTTGGAAAACAGCATTTTAATGGCAATGGGCATCATGGGTCTGGAGGAAAAACCGTTAAACAATCCCCACTTGGTGTCGGAATCCAGATATGACGCAAGTATCTGAGCATTGGCCTTTTCCATAGGTGTGTCCCTGTTATTTAGGGAAATACGGGTAAGTGCATCATAATGCTCAATAAACCCCCAATACGTATTTTCACAATTCTGATAATTATCAAAATCCTTATAGTTCATATACATCATAATTTTGTATTGATGATTTTCGGTCTCAGACAGCACGTCGAACACGCAACGTATAATATGGTTGCTTCTACCATCATAAAGATAGGAGTAGAATTGAGATACTCCGTTGAAAAATGCAGGACTGTTATTCTGAGAAGAGATAACGGTGCGTTTCTGAGGATAGTAGAGTAATTGCTCTACATGAATTTGAAGGGCATCGGCAATTTCATACAGTGTTTCTATATCAACTGATATTTCTCCTCTTTCATATTTGGAAATTGTGGATTTGCTTTTATTAAGAATATCAGATAATTCGCTCAGTGTTAATCTGCGTATTTTCCTGAAAGTCCTGATTTGTTTGCCAATATGTATATTAATTTCAGACATCATGCTACCTCGTATAAAAAGTTTCGTAAAAATATATAAAAGTTTTTGATTTAGCTATTTTTTATTATATACAAGAATTTTAGCATACAAAAAGGAAAAAATCCATTCTAAATAAAAAAAATAATAAGAAAATCTACTCTTAAGAAACTTTGATAGTTTTGACATAATAAGTTATGATTGATAAAATAGGATAAAGATAAAAGGGGATACACCCTTAAAGTAAGAAAAGTCTTTGAGAGGTAGCATTAGGGGAATATCCCCAAATAAAATTAAATTAACAGACAGGAGTGGTAATATGTACAATTTTGATGAAATTATTGACCGCAGTCATACGAATGCTATGAATACGGACGGATTTCGCAGCTATATCTTTCATGCAGACGATACGATGACATTCCCTTATAAAGATGAGGAATTTATAAGGATGTGGGTTGCAGATATGGAATTCGCAACTCCGGATGTTATAATCGATGCTATTAAGGAACGTCTGGATAAACGTATCTTTGGATATACAAGGGTATTTGAAAACAGCTATTATGAAGTATTTGCAAATTGGTGTATGAAACGTTACGGATGGACGTTTGATAAAAACCAGCTTGTTATGTCAAACGGTATCATACCGGCATTATTTGAGTTAGTGGATTATATTTGCAAAAAAGATGAAAAGGTGTTGTTTTTAACACCCTCATACGCATATTTCAAGTATGCGGCTGATCATAACAGCAGAGAATATGTGTGCTCAGATTTGATAAATATCGACGGATATTATACTATAGATTTTGAAGATTTGGAAAAAAAAGCTTCCGATGAAAAGACAACACTCTTAATTTTTTGCAATCCTCACAACCCTACCGGACGTGTATGGAAAGAGGATGAGCTGAAAAAAGTCGGAGAAATTATAGAAAAGCATAATCTATGGGTTATTTCCGATGAAATTCATTGTGATTTGCTACGCCTTAATCAAACACACATTCCGCTGGGGAAGGTTATGCAGGATTATGAAAGAATGATTACATGTATGGCTCCAAGCAAGACCTTTAACATGGCCGGGCTGATGCTTTCACACATTATTATCAGAGACGAAAGTTTAAGAGAAATATGGCTTAACAGACATTACAATTTTGACAATCCTTTAAGTATTGCAGCGGCTCAGGCAGCATATGAAAAAGGCGGAATCTGGTTGGAGGAATTGCGTGCATACTTGGATGAAAATTTCAGATTTACAGGGGAATATCTTTCTAAAAATCTGCCAAATGCAAAATTCAAAATATCCGAAGCAACCTATCTGGCATGGGTGGACTTAGGTGCTTATTTTGACAAGGATGAGGACTTGCCTATGTTTTTTGCATATGAAGCAGGTGTACTGTTAGAAGGCGGCAATATGTTTGTAGATAACTCTGACGGTTTTATCCGCCTGAATCTTGCATGCCCAATTTCAATGCTGAAAGGAGGATTAAAAAGAATATGTGAAGCAGTCAATAAAAAGCATGAGGGTACAGATAAATAAATTAGTACAAAATTTAAAAAAGATATTTAGCCTGATTTTCGCACTAAATATCTTTTTTATTTTCAATAGCATTTTGTTTATGGTGTAAGCTCACCTATCTTGGTCACTGCAACATAAATATTTGAAATGCTGTACCATGTGGCAAAGTCAACTATGCCTGTAACAGGAAGCTGAAATATTTCCTGAAACCTTTTAACTGCATCTTCTGTTGTCTCTTTGAAAATACCATCTACCCTTATTTTAGGTATTGCAGGGTAATTATCTGAAATCCTGTTGAGCTGTTCCTGAATAGTTCTGACAGCTCCGCCGGCAGAGCCTGACAGCAGGTTTACGCCGGGGAAAGACTGCGGAATTCCCTCAACTATTTGTGCTTGTGCAAGATAAACCTCGCTTCCGTAATAATACCGCAAAATATCAATAGGGGAATAACCCTGCTCTCCCATGTTTTTTGAGCCCCACTGATTCAACCAATCAGGGCAGCTTACTCTTTGCCCGTCGCAGTATTGTGCAAGCAAGGGCTGTCTTATGTTGGGTTTTGTTATATAAGTTGTAAAAATTTCATCCACAACATATGCTATCTCTTCAAAAATAGTACGGCCGTATGAAAAGGCTTGATCATAAGCTGTTGAATTAGTAATTGTAAAATCAAAGCCCTTGTTTCTGTACCATTCGGTATAAACACGATTGAGGGTGAATGACAGAATGGCTAAAACATTCGCCTGGATGGTATTACTTGACCAAGTGCAATAAATTTCACTGCTTGCGACATTTTTTATGTAGTCTTTGAAAGGAACATAATAATTCGTAGCAGAAAAGTTTGAAGGAACTCCATCATGCACAATGATGGTTTCGGGAATGACCGGTTCAGACAAAACAACAAAACCTGATGATGGTGGAAGCTCTTTTATCGCACTTTCGGGAATCTTGGGCGGAAAATTTCCCCAAAGCACAGGATATGGAACAAAAAGAGTGCGTGATGTTTCATAGGAGTATTTCCGCTGTCTTAAATTAATGTTTTGGATAGCTGTTGTTTCTGGAAATACTTGCACTCCTTCTACAATAATGATATCAAGATCCTCGCGTGTTGCAATAATATCATATGTACTGAAAGGTTGGGGAAATCCCGGAGCTAAGGAGTATTCCAACGGCGGTGTTGGCAAGCTTATTTCCTGTGTCCGTCCGGAAGAGTTGGTGCTTATTTGTGCAATTAAGTACGAATTTAATCTTGACATAACGAGCACATTCACATCGGAAAGCGGTATCCCTAAGTTTGCATCGAAGCATTGGACCTGCAAACGCCCCCTGTCAATCATCTCATTCATTCTTATTTTTCTTGTATCGGGTTTGTTGTATGGTGTCATATATCTGCTCCTTATTTACTTCAATTTGTTAAACGATTCAAATAAATCAAGCTTGCCATATCCCCATTGAACATTAGGGTATTCGCGACTGCCGGATCGGCTGCATCCTCTGATTAACAGGGAGAGAACACGATTACAGCTCATATCCGGCTCATGATTCATTACAATGCCCCACTGCAGCATGATGGCGGCGGCTCCCGTTGTGATGGCAGCAGCAACTCCCGTTCCTGATGATGTACCGGGTCCCTTGGGATATATTCCTCCTATATTTACACCGGGAGCAACAAAGTCCGGCGACATTCTTGGGAGTCTGGTCGGACCCCATGAAGAAGCAATAAAAAGACTGTCATCCCTATTGTTATAAGCTCCGCATGTAATAGTTCCTATTGAGGTAGCAGGATTGACAATGGTATAGTTTGGTTTAGGCTCAATAAATTCTACATATGGGCTGACCATACCTGTTATTGGCAGCCATGCATGATATTCTCCGCTGACGACAATATCACCTTGCAGTATAATCTCCCATATTCCCGGTGTAGGATCTTCCACTTCTACAATAGCCAGACGACTTCTTAATTGGAAATATCCTATCCCCACCAAAGACTTTTCCAAAACCAGCGTTTTTCGAAATGCAATATTGCTTTCAAACGGAATCCGGTTAATTACCTGTCCCGTAGGTGATTTAACTGCTACAGATATCTTATCCCACGCTTCATTCCAGATTTGAACAGAAAATCCCCTTACATTTTGACCCACGTTAATTCCAATGTTTTGAATCTGTCCTGCTTCGGTGAATACGCCGTCTGTATGATGCTTGGCATTGCTTTCATTTCCGGCAGCTGTACAAATGGCAACACCTCTCCTGTTGCATACATAGGTCAAATACTCTTCCATCATACTAAAGCCGGCGTGTCCGCCGAAATTGGTTCCTAAAGCAATGCAGATGGCTACCGGGCGGTTGAATGTATCCGCCTGGTCCAATATATATTCAATGCCCATCATGATATTATCGGAAGTAAATATAATGCTGTCATCCGGCAGCTCAGGAAATAGTCTGAAATAATAAGGGCTTGCGGGCTTCAATTTTACGGCGATGATTGAAGCGTCTGGGGCTGATCCTATATGACCGTTGTTTTCCCGCCCGCCTGCCACCGATGCTATAAAGGTGCCGTGTCCGATAGTATCCTGCTGAGGAACAATCTCCAAGGGAGATTCCGATTGCAGTGCTGCGTTAATTTCCTTCTGAGTATACACAGCACCAAACTGCATATCCTCCGGGAAAGTTCCGTTTCCCGTCTGGTCCCAAATTGATAATATTTTGCTGCTCCCATCTTCATACCGAAAGGATGCGCTGGTATAGTCGATTCCCGTATCCACAAAACCTAAAATTACTCCCTGACCTCTTAAATCGACACCCGGCATTTGCTGAAGTCGTGTGGTAATGGGCTCCTCAAAGGTTTCACTATCTAAAAGTGTGTAGTCTATAGGGTGATTATTAATAAAGGTTTCTCCCAACTCACGTAATATAGGATGTAATTTATCTTCGGAGACATAAGCAATCACATATCCACCTGATAGGACAGTCCCAATGCGAATGTATGGATTTTCTTCGGCAAACTGCCTGAACCTATCGCTGTCTTGAACTTGAAAGCTTGCTGTGGTCGGCAAGCTGATAAACTCCGCCAACGTCATATCCTTTGGTAATATATCCAAATTAAATTCCTCCCTTGATATAGGATATAAGCATATCCATAGTGTTTTTCAAACAAAGCGTTCCGTATCCCCAATATTGGTTTGGGTAATTCATGCCATTTTGTCTGCGTGCTCCAAGTCTTAAAAATGCCTTTATACGCTCACCATATAAAAACGGGTCGTTGCCTTCCACAATGCCCCATTGCATCATTAGAGCAGCAGAACCCGTAACAAAAGGAGCAGCTATGCTGGTTCCTGTAAACAATCCATATCCTCCGTATTTATTAGATGACATAATGTCTACTCCTGGAGCGACCAAATCCGGCTTTACATAAATATTGCTTCGTGTATACCCCCTACCGGAAAAATCAGCAATACTGTTTAGGTGAGAATTATATGCTCCTACTGTGATTACATAAAAGGCTGTCGACGGCAGTGTGAGAGTTGTATCAATATAGGGAATAAAAAATGCCGTATTAAGGGAAACCTCTTCTATTATGGGAAGCCATATATCGAAACTTCCATCAATAATTTCATCGGCTTTGATCCTTAACTGCCACAGACCCTCAGGTAGCCTCCCCTCTGTAGCTTCAATCTGAATAAATATATTCTGATCTACGTTGTAGTGTCTTGGCTGACCATAATTAATATATACAGCTACATTATTAAAATAGATTACTTTTTCATGGTCTGCATATGTGATTTGTCCCGTTGTGACACCGCTTGGAAGAATAAGCTCAATGCTGAATACATCAATAAAGTTTTTCCACAAGGTCAAATAAAACGAAGCTAACCCTCCTGTGGTATAAAAATCAATATTTCTTGTTTCATTCGTTTCAAGTATGCCTCTGTAGTGATGTGCAGCGGCACCTTCATTTCCGGATGCAACAACAATGACATTCTTCCATCTTTGGGCAATGTCGTTCATAAAACCTTCAAAGAGCGAGTTACCGTCATGTGAACCATCATTGGTACCATAGCTGATATTTACAGCAATGGGCATCTCAAGGAACTCTGCTTTATCAATTACATATTTCAGTGCTCTCATCAATTCTGTTGTTCTTGCAAAGGAGCTCTGACCACGCCTTCCAAGACGAACAACAATGAGAGAAGCTTCCGGAGCAGATCCCCGGTAAATTCTGTTTACACTTCCTCTTCCGTTACCCGCTGCGACACCTGCAACCGCAGTGCCATGTCCGATATAATCCATATCAGGTATGATACTATAGGGATACGTACTTGACAAAGCTGTGTTGATTTCTGTCTCGTTATACTCCGCTCCTCCTTTGAAGCCTTGCGGCGGAATTCCTTGCCCTGCTTGATCCCATATATATTTAATACGCGTGTGACCGTTATCGTTTCTAAAATCAGGATGGGTATAATCAATCCCTGAATCAATGATTCCAATCAGCGTTCCTTTTCCGGACAGTCCAAATGATGTTTGACTTTGTACCGGAGCAATACATGCTGCATCAAGAGCATCCCGCAAAACAAACTGCAAACGCTTAGGCAGCTCAATATGTTCAATTTCGGTCTGTGCGGACAGCCATGAAATTAGTGGCTGTTTTAAGGTGATGATGGCATATTGTTCGCTTAGTATCTCTACTTCAACATCAGAGATGCTTTCAAATTTTAAAATATCGCCGTGATATTTTACGATAACTTCCCAGGTATTATCTTCTATATTATACCCGGTCTCAAGTTCACTGTTTTTAAAATCAATCAATATTAGCCCTCCTAATCCTTAATTTTCACATAAAAATAATTATTAAAAAAAGGCATATATCATTTCTCTTTTCACGTAACTGCCAACCCATTTTTCGCCGTCCCAAAAATACCCCTGCACATATATATATGTAAATGCAATAGGGAAGAACCAAAACTCCCGGTAATTATTCAGCCACAGATAAAATACCATATTGGTGTTTCTTTCGTGAAATAAATTACAGTCAATTGCATAGGACAGATGTGGGGTCATAGCAGGGGGAAAAGCCGGCGGAAGATTATGCCTTAAAAAAGCGTGTAAATCAGATTGATAAATATATCGTTGCATACATACACTCCTCATATAATCAATAACCTCTTCAAAGATAAATATATGCTAATATATGTAAATTAAGAGCAAATTATAACCTACTTGATATAACTGAACTTGAAGAAGAGCCCGTTGGGGACGGTTTAGGTTTATAAAGGGAGACTAAAATCCCATGTTTAATATATTTTCTTTTATGTTATGGTAATAAATCACATGAGCAACCGTATCTTTTACTTCCGAAATGCCCATTTCTTTTTCATCAGCACCGCAATCTATGCCTAATACGCGTTTAATATTGTATTCCAGCCATTGTAGACGACCGTAGTTACTATCGTAAAGATTTTCCCAATTTTGAGGCTTTATACCTCCGGCATTCAGATATGAGTCAATAAGTTTTCTGAATAAGTTGAAATCAATATTACAATCTTCATAGCCTGACCAGCACAACGCAAGTTCAAATAATTCAAGTGAAGGATTGGCATGTGAAAGGCATTCCAAATCAATAATACGATAATTATTATCATTCCATAATACGTTTTTACTATCCATATCGTTGTGACAAATTGAAAGAATCGGATCAAGACTTTTTATAGCCTTATTTCCTTTTTCCTGACTGTCATAGAATAAATGGCAGCTTTCACGCAACAGTTCGTAAAGCTCTTTATTTTCATGCTTCATTTTATTGATATAAAAATTCCAGTCTATATGAATTTCGTCTCGTTTGTATGGTGGTGATTTTTTTGTATCTAAATTATGTATTCTTGCAAGGACATTCCCAATTTCTATACAGTGATGTTCTTTTATTTCGTTTCCTTTTAGTGCTTTGCCATCATACCAATTGAATACATAGAAAAATTGACCATCAATTTCCTGCATTTTCTGACCATGAAAAACTAAAGCAGGGAGAATGGGGATACTATGTTTTTCTAAAATAGATTCAAAGTATTCTGCTTTACGATAATTTTCTTTTGCCGTTTCCCTTTGCATAACATATGGATTCAGCAGTTTAACAGCATAGTTTCCGGTTGTAGTAAACATAGAATACATCTTGTGCATAAATCCTCCTGCCAGCGGAGTGGGGGTGGACTTTAGTGTTCCTAAATCAAATTGCTTGCATATTTTTTCAAACATAATCTGCATTGTGTCACCTTTACAAAATTATTATAGATTTTAATCGATTATATCATGGGAATACAATTTGTTGAATCAGAACTTCAAAAAAGACTCACCATTTTCTTTAAGTTGGTTAAATATTTTGAGTGCTCCTTTACAGTCAGGTACTGTTACGGTTAACCTGACTATATCTCCCTTTGCTAAATCTCTGATCTCATCGGCAAACCAAAGCTTTGTTCCGCAGATTTGCATTTCAGCATGTAAAACCCAAGTACTTAAATTCGCTGGTATCGTTTTAACACCATCGGGAACATATTCACCGTATGGCATTGACATTCCGACTTTACTTCCAAACACTTTTTGATAAAACTCTAAAACTTCTTTGCAGTTACCGCTAAATACAAGATATGGTGTAACCATGTTTATACCTTCTTTCTTTTATTATTTGTTGGTAATACATGTAATAACATCGCTTCAATGAATCATTTCGTAACCGGATAACATATTTCAGTTACCCAATTCTCTGGATTTGTTTCCACACCGGGGTTTACATGATAAATATTAAACATGGGTCCACACATAGTAAATTCGTTGTCTGATATATATTTTGCAACAGCTTCATTTGCTAGGCTGCAATTCTATTATACAGTTGTTCATAATTCCTTTTTATGACTGCACTGCTTGTGCCAAAACCTTCTTGATATGCACTTCATTCTTCCAGATAAATTTTAACATCTCTCTACTTGGATTTCAGATTCAATCACAGTCAAGGCTCTATGAAGCCGGGCGATGCTCTCTCCGTATTTTTCCCCGAATTCCCGGCGATTTTCACCGAAACGGTCGGATTTAGAAAGGGGATTCCCTTTGATGCCTCGCGTCAATACAATGATTTGACTTCTATCCAGATATTCTTCGCCGGATTTGGCAGGAATCGGCGTTGATGCCCTGAATCCTTGCGTTGCCAGCGCCTTTGCTACCTTCATATTCGTGAGTATACTTTCACGGCTGCCCGTTTTAAGGATATAATCCTCTCCTATAGACCACACATTGTTTGAAACCTTTGTACCATCCATGGTGTGAACATCAAGTATAGGTAAATCCTGCGGCATATCCCAATTTGCAAGAATTCTTCGTAATTCTTTTTCCGTAAACATAACTGAAACCTCCGATTTAGACAGATAATTTTTCGGAGAGCCGCCGTACATTCGTACAAACGCCTTGTAAAATCCCGCATAGGTATCAAAACCATATTCCAGAGCCACATCAATGGCGCGACGACCGCCAGCTATTTCATTCAATGCCCGGTTAAGTCGCAGTCTGCCTATATAGGCAGACACGGACATACCTGTTGACTGTACAAACAGACGATGATAATGCCATACAGAATAGCCTGCCATGCTTGCAAGCTCCTCGACGGTGATATCGGTTTTCAAATTTTGCTCAATATAGTTAATGCTTGATTTTATGATGTCTGATGTATGCATGAGCACTCTTCTTTCCACGTGGTGATTTCAGTATAACAAATAAATCGGGTTAAAACATTTCCTTCTGTGCGAAGTTTTTCATGATAACACACAACGGCACAGATTTCTCTGTGCCGAAGTATTTAAGCTCTATTTCTATTATTTTTAATTTTTAACAGCCGCCTGAGCTGCTGCTAATCTTGCTACCGGTACTCTGAACGGTGAGCAGGATACGTAGTCAAGTCCTGTTTTGTGGAAGAATTCTATGGAAGCAGGGTCCCCGCCGTGCTCTCCGCAAACTCCCAGGTGGAGATGATCTTTTGCACCTCTTCCGAGCTTAACGGCTGTTTCAACTAATTTACCTACACCAACTTGGTCTATCGTCTGGAACGGATCCTGTTCAAGTATGCCTGCATCCTTGTAATCCTCCAGGAATTTACCTGCATCATCTCTTGAATAACCGAATGTCATTTGTGTTAAGTCATTGGTACCGAATGAGAAGAAATCCGCATATTCTGCAACCTCGTCAGCCGTAACGCATGCTCTCGGTATTTCTATCATTGTTCCCACAAGGTATTGAAGGTCGGAGCCAAATTCCTTTTTGGTTTCTTCCGCAACTTCGATTATTAATTTTCTCAATATGCTTAATTCTTCTTTTTTACCAACGAGAGGAACCATTATTTCAGGTATTATATTTATATTTTCCTCTCTTGAAACCTCTATTGCTGCTTCAATTATTGCCTTTGTCTGCATTCTTGCTATTTCAGGATATGATATTGCAAGACGGCAACCCCTGTGTCCAAGCATCGGGTTAAATTCCTGCAAGCCGTTAATTGTATCCTTAAGCTTAGTAACTGATACGTTCATATCCTTAGCAAGATCGATTATATCCTCTTCATCATGAGGTATGAATTCATGCAGAGGTGGATCTAACAATCTTATTGTAACGGGACGAATTCCCATCACCTTGAAAATTCCCTTGAAGTCATTTTTCTGCATAGGCAGTATTTCCGCCAATGCTTTTTCTCTTTGTTCAACTGAATCGGCAATTATCATTTTACGTACTGAGAATATACGGCTTTCTTCAAAGAACATATGCTCAGTCCTGCATAAGCCTATACCTTCAGCACCGAATTTCACGGCAACTTCGGAATCCTTAGGAGTATCTGCATTTGTCCTGATGCCAAGCACTCTGAATTCATCTGCCCATTCCATTAGTTTACTGAAGTTTCCTGATATATTTGCTTCAACTGTTTTTATTTTTCCTTTATATACGCTTCCTGTGCTTCCGTCAAGTGAAATATAGTCGCCTTCCGTATATGTTTCACCTTTTACGGTCATTATTTTACTTGATTCATTAACATTGATTGACTCACATCCTGCTACACAGCATTTACCCATTCCTCTTGCCACAACGGCAGCATGTGATGTCATACCTCCTCTTGAAGTAAGAATACCCTTGGCTTTATTCATTCCTTCGATATCTTCAGGGGAGGTTTCCTTTCTAACCAAAATTGTATCTTCGCCTCTTTGAACTGCAGCAACAGCTTCATCTGCAGTAAAATAAATTTTTCCTGTAGCAGCTCCCGGTGATGCAGGAAGCCCTTTTGCTATAGGTACTGATTTTTCAAGATCTGCCTGGTCAAATTTAGGATGCAGCAATTGATCTAATGATTTTGGGTCAACTCTCATAACGGCTTCTTTCTTAGTAATAAGACCTTCGTCAACCATTTCTACGGCAGCTCTTAATGCTGCATCTGCAGTTCTTTTGCCGTTACGGGTTTGCAGGAAGTATAATTTCCCTTCCTCTATTGTAAATTCTATATCCTGCATATCTTTATAGTGCTGCTCAAGAGTATGGGCAGCCTCTATAAATTGATTATATATTTCAGGCATAACTTCATTTAATTTGTCTATTGGCAACGGTGTTCTTATACCTGCAACAACGTCCTCGCCCTGAGCATTAATCAGGAATTCGCCGAATACATTCTTCTCTCCTGTAGAAGGATTTCTTGTAAATGCAACACCTGTACCTGAAGTATCTCCCATGTTGCCGAAAACCATTGATTGTACGTTTACTGCTGTTCCTAAATTGTGGGGTATATCATATAGATTTCTGTATGTAATTGCTCGTTGGTTATTCCATGATCTAAATACTGCTTCAACTGCCATTAACAGCTGGTTTTCAGGTTCCTGAGGGAATTCTGTCTTTGTTTCTTCCTTATATATTGTTTTAAATTCATCAACCAGGCTTATTAAGTCTTCTGCAGTAAGCTCTGTATCGAAATTATATCCCTTTTCTTCTTTTGCAGTTTCAAGAGCATTATCAAATTTTACTTTAGGTATTTCTAAAACTACATCACCAAACATTTGGATGAATCTTCTATAACTGTCGTATGCAAATCTTTTATTTCCGGTTTTATTTGCCATTCCTTCAACTGTTTTATCGTTCAGTCCAAGATTTAATATTGTATCCATCATACCGGGCATTGAAAATGCAGCTCCGGAACGAACTGATACTAATAAAGGATTATCTATATCACCAAACTTTTTGCCTGTTTGTTCTTCAAGAATTGATAGGTTTGCTTCAATTTGATTAATTATTTCATCCGTTAATTTTTTTCCCTGCTCATAAAATTCGGTACACGCTTCGGTTGTAACTGTTAATCCGGGAGGTACAGGAAGACCAATATTAGTCATTTCACAAAGGTTAGCACCTTTTCCACCCAACAGATATTTTTGAGAAGCATTACCTTCTTTAAACAAATAAACCCACTTTTTGCTCATAATCATCCTCCAAATATTTTATTTCACTTATTATGTTGTTTTAAGTTTACCCTATTATTAATTATTTAAAACAACAAGGGGTGACAACTTATTCATTTTTATTGTGTTACACTATTTGATATAAATATACTAAATATGATACAATATTAAATCGAAAATGTACAGTATATTTTTAAGAAGAGTCATAAAAATTAATATGAATAATTCGTTTTGACATATTTATGTAAGCAATATATAATTATGAGTGCGTATGCTATTAAATAAAACAATTTAATATTGAGAGGAAATAATGAAATTATTGGATAGTATTAATTTTCCCGAGGATTTAAGGAAATTAAACAATGAAGAATTAAATATATTAAACAACGAATTAAGACAATACATAATAGAATCTGTTTCAAAGACAGGAGGACATTTAGCTTCTAATTTAGGAGTGGTGGAACTGACAGTTGCTCTGCATTATTCATTTAATACACCTATTGATAAAATAATATGGGACGTAGGTCATCAGTCCTATATTCATAAAATAATTACGGGAAGAAAAGAAAAAATGTCTACATTGAGGCAATATAACGGTTTGAGCGGTTTTCCCAAACGCAGTGAAAGCTGTTATGATGTCTTTGACACAGGGCACAGCAGTACTTCTATTTCTGCTGCAATGGGAATTGCAAGAGCACGGGATTTGAAAAAAGAAAAATATGAGGTTGTTGCCGTAATAGGTGACGGTGCTCTTACGGGCGGCATGGCATTTGAGGCACTGAATGATTTAGGCAGAAGCAATACCAAACTTATAATCGTACTTAATGACAATGAAATGTCCATATCTCCAAACGTTGGAGGTATGTCACACTATCTCAGCGTTATAAGAACCAGCTCAAGATATTTATCAACTAAAAAGGATATTGAAAAGCTTTTAAATGATATGCCTGTAGTGGGAAAAACAATTAAATCCTTTTTAAAAAGAACTAAGGATGGAATCAAAAAAATGTTTATTCCGGGAATGCTGTTCGAAGAATTAGGTCTTACTTATATGGGACCGATTGACGGGCATAATACCGAGGAACTGTTAGAATCCTTTAAAGCGGCAAAAAACATAGACGGACCCCTTATAATGCATGTAATAACCAAAAAGGGCAAGGGATACAAATATGCCGAAACAAGACCTGATGAATATCACGGAGTATCTCCTTTTAATGTGGTGACGGGAGAGGGCTTGAAAAAATCGGAAGTTCCTACGTACTCGAAAGTGTTTGGCAGAAAGTTATGTGAAATAGCTGGAGAAAATAAAAATGTGGTGGCTATAACAGCAGCAATGACAGATGGTACAGGGTTAAAGGAATTTTCAAAAATATATCCGGACAGAATCTTTGACGCAGGTATTGCAGAACAGCATGCTGTTACCATGGCTGCCGGACTTGCCGTAAATGGAATGGTTCCCGTGGTAGCGGTTTATTCATCTTTTTTGCAGAGGGCGTATGATCAGGTAATACATGATGTGGCACTCCAGAATCTTCATGTTGTTTTTGCTGTTGACAGGGCAGGACTTGTGGGGGACGACGGAGAAACTCACCATGGTGTTTTTGATGAGGGATTTTTAAGTCAGATACCAAACATGACCATAATGGCTCCTGCTGATTATACTGAATTTGAAAATATGCTTACGTATGCAATAAATGAATATGATGGTCCTGTCGCAGTAAGATATCCGAGAGGCAATTCATCATCAATCATCAACAACAGCAATTCACCGGTTGAAAAAGGCAAGGGTGCAATCGTTAAAGAAGGCAGTGAGATAACAATTGTCTGTTCAGGTAAAATGGTAGAAACGGCGATTAAGGTAAGCGAAATATTAGAAAAACAAAATATTGATGCAGAAGTAATTAATCTTCGGTTCATTAAACCATTGGACGAAAACTTACTTAATACGTCAGTCAGCAAAACTAAGAAGGCTGTTATTATAGAGGAGAGCTCTTTATATGGTGTTGCTTCCTTAATAAAGACAATTATTCCTGATGATGTAGATGTTTTATTAAAAACACTTCCTGATGAATTTATCAAGCATGGAAGCGTAGAAGAACTGCTTAAGGCCAATGGACTAGATGAGAAAAGCATAGCAGAAGATATTATAAACAATAAATGGAGGATGCAATGAAGCCTGTAATTGGAGTAACAACAGATAGTGAATACAGTAATGGGTATTATTATCAACGGTTAAACGAATGGAATTTAAGGGCGATTTCTGACAACGGGGGAATTTCTTTTATGTTCCAGATCACAAACGACGATGAAATTATCGAAAAGTATCTGGAAATGGTTGACGGAATTTATTTTACCGGAGGCAATGATATTAATCCTCAGTACTATGGCGAAGATCCGATCAAGGGTCTCGGAACTTTGGATTGTGCCAGAGATGAGTTCGAAATAAAGCTCTATCGCAAGGCTGCCGAAAAGGACATACCTATATTAGGAGTATGCAAAGGCTCACAGATTATGAATGTGGCAGCCGGAGGGAAGCTGTACCAGGATGTAAACACACAGGTTAACGATGTGAACAAACACAACTACAGTTCGTTCGGAGCTTATGAATATCATAATGCGGATATCTGTACTGATTCCAAGCTGCATGAAATACTTAAGGTGAAAGAGCTTAAGGTTAATTCATATCATCACCAAAGTGTAAAAGAGGTTGCCAAAGGATACAAGATTGTTGCTTCTGCAAGGGATGGAATTGTGGAAGCTATTGAATCGGAAGAATTGACATTTGCGGTAGGCATTCAGTGGCACCCAGAGGTTATGTACTGTAAGTATCCTATACATGCCGACATTTTCAAAGCTTTTTTAAGACAATGCGAAATTTATCATAATAAATAGTGATTTAACATACCCCTGAATAATCAAAAAAATATTATTTACTATTGAAATTAAGCACGTTATACATTAATATTAATATAACTAAATTAAAGTCCCCGCTTCCATAGGCGGCGGGGATTATTTCACTATAGCATAAGCGCTTGTCTGGCAATTGAACATAAATTATTCAGAATGTCAAAAGAAAAATATAAAGGGGTTTGCATATGAATAAAATTGAAATTGTAATAGGTGATAAAAAATATAATGTAAGAACAGATGAAAGTCCGGAGTATGTTAAGAACATAGAAAATATTATAAACGAGCAAATCAATATAATTACTAATTCAAATAAAAGATTTAACGAGATAGATAAATTAATTTTGTCTTCTTTCGTAATTGTTGATAAATATATTAAGCTGAATGATGAAATTAACGAATATAAAAAAGAAATATGTGAAGAAATACAGAGTTTAAAACAGGAAAAAGAAACAGCAATAAAAGAAAAAGAAGAAACGTTGGAGAAATCTTCAGAAGCAATTTTAGAAAAGGAAAGATACAGAGAAAAGCTTTTAGCAAGAGATAATGACAGAGAATATTTAAACAGTCAAATTTCTAAGCTGCAGGATAAAATAAATGAGCAGGAGCAGCAATTATTAAAAAGTGAAATGCTCATTAATGAATTAAAAAATAAAAATGAAGAATTAGAGGAATCTATAGAAGAACTTAGAATGGAGCGAGAGAATTTCACAAAAGAGCTAAGCTTCATGAATAATACGAAGAGCAGCTTGAACGGAAGAATTTCCAAGCTTCAATTAAAGCTTAACGAAAAGGAACAATCGATTCTTCAACTCGAAAAAACCATCAGGGAGTTAAAAAGTACCGGTGATGAGAAAACTCAAAAAATTTATAATGTTAATGATGAAAATCAAAAATTAAATTTAATAATAGAATCAAAGCAAAGTGATATTGAATCACTCAGCAATAAAATAAGTGCATTACAAAATAAGATATATGAAAAAGATGGAATAATTAACAGCAAGGATAAATCTATAGCTGAATATAAGTACAGTAACGATGAATTAAAGAAAAAATATGATATAATTAACGATGAGAGAGAAAAATACTTAGAAGAGCTGTTAATGCTTAACAATGACAAAGAAAATTTGATGAATTCTATTAATGAGCTTCAGGAGAAACTGAACAGAAAAGAAGCGGAAAATTTTCAAAATCAGTTGGAAATAACAAAGCTTAAAAAAGATAATATGGAATTACTGGATTTACTCGATAGAGAAACCTCTGTTTAAACTTTTTTAACGGACTTTCATATTTGTGATTTTGCATCAATCTACGGAACGCTTATGCGTTCCTTTTTAAAAACAGGAGAAAAAATGATAAGAAAAACAGAGCTATTAGCTCCTGCGGGAAGTATTGAATCCTTTTATGCTGCAGTAAACAGCGGTGCGGATTCAGTCTACCTGGGAGGAAAATTATTTAACGCAAGACATAATTCACAGAATTTCGATGATGAACAAATGAAGCGTGTTATTAAATATGCACACAATAAAAATGTAAAGGTGTATGTTACTTTAAACATAATATTAAAGGATACAGAAATCTTTGATGCATTAAAGTATGCCGCATTTTTGTATGAAAATGATGTGGATGCGGTAATTGTCCAGGATTTGGGTCTTTTATATCTGTTAAAGAAGCATATACCGCAGTTGCCTGTCAACATAAGCACTCAGGGAGCCGTTTATGATGAATACGGAGTGAAATTCTTTGAACAATACAATGTACAAAAGGTTATTCTGGCAAGAGAAATGTCACTGGCTCAATTGAGAGAAACCGTTAAAAATACTGATACAGATCTTGAGACCTTTATACACGGTGCTCTTTGCACGTGCTATTCAGGTCAATGCTACATGTCAAGCTTTTTAGGAGGCAGAAGTGGAAACAGAGGCAAATGCGCACAGCCGTGCCGTTTGAATTACAGCTTTTATGATAAGGAAAAGGGTGAATTATCAGAGGAATTTAATGAGATGCCCGTTCTTAGCTTAAAGGATTTTATGGCAGGAGAAACGGTACATGAATTAATCGACGCAGGTATTACCACATTTAAAATTGAAGGACGCATGAAGGGACCTTTGTATACTTCAGAGGTGGTTAGATATTATAGGCAGATAATTGATGATTATTATAAGGGGACACAGACAGATACGAGTACCCTTAGAGAAAGAGCAGTGTCAACCTTTAGCAGAGGATATACAAACTCATACCTTAAACCGGACAAGGATGATGAAATGTTTGCAAAGCTTAGCTCAGGTGTTAAGGGTGAAAATATTGATGAAATAGAAGAAGAAAACAATGATATATCTCATGAATTTTCAGAGTATAAGAGAAATTCATTAAATTTTAAAATAAAATTAAAAATTGGTGAAAAAGCTGAGTTGTTTGCTTCAGACGGTGAGAATGAGGTGCTGATTAAAAGCGAAGAACCCTGTGAAAGCAGCTTAAGAAATGCCGTAACAGAGGATATTGTCAAGGAACAGTTAGGGAAGCTCGGCAATACAATCTATGAATTACAAGATTTAACGATAGAAAAGCAGGACAATGTTTTTATCAGAAAAAGCACACTGAATCAACTCAGGAGAGATGCTACAGAATTGCTTTATGAAAAAAAAGCCGTCGTTTACCACAGGGAACCGGTTTGCTTTACACGCAATGAAGTGTTCAGCTTCAATAAAACAGACGAAATTAACAAACCCAGAATAAGTGTTAAAATAAACAGTGATGATGATTTTAAACTGATAGACAATCATAAGGTTGACAGAATTTATGTACCTTATAAATTGAATTTGGATTTAGTCAGAAAAATCAGTGTTAAGGAAAAATATTTGTTTATCCCTAATATAGTTTCCGTGACACAATACAATGAGTTTAAAAACAACTTGAAATTATACGAAGAAATATTTGATGGGGTTTGTGTAAATAATGTAGGAAGCTTCTTCTTTTTTAAACAAAACAGCAGCTTAAAAATTCATTGCGGTTCATTTTTTAACATAATAAATTCATTCTCTACAGAGCTATTAAAGGAAAATGGAGCGGTGAGCGTGACTTTTTCGACGGAATCAAATATAAGAGATATGGAAAGTATAAATAAAAATGCTTCTGTAAAGACAGAAGTCAAATCCCATGAATATTTGCAGCTTATGGTTATGAAAAATTGTCCCATGTCTTTAATTAAAAAATGTAAAAATCTGCAGGATTGCAGCACTTGTGAGCATAGAAACAAATATGCCTTAAAGGACAGAAAGGGTGTTTATTTCAATATAGAACGGGATAACAGACTGACACATATATACAACAGTGTACCGCTGTCTCTTTTGGGTAAGACGGAGGATTTTGTAAGTCAGCATATTGATTATTTCATGGTTGATACAAAGTGGCTTGATGATGCAGAGGATATAATTGATGCATTGTATTGTGAAATAAACGGTGTCAGAGTTCCGAATGTTTTAAAGGAAAATAACTATACCAGAGGTCATTATCTGAAGAACATACTTTAACAATCGGAGAACGATAATAATGAATAATGATATCGTTCGCTATCGTCATTCCGAGTGTTAGCGAGGAATCTCAGGTTTTTAATTATGAGATCCTTTGCTTATGCTCAGGATGACGAATACATGGATATTCTGAGTGTAAATGAAAAAGAGGTAATTATGAAAAACAAATCAAAATCGGTTTTAGAGTTTGATAAAATTATAGAGATTCTTGCATCCTTTGCGGAAACCTCCTTGGGTAAGGAGGAGGTCAGAAAGCTTGATACATCATCAGATCTGGAGGGTGTTAAATTCAAGCAGAAGCAAACAGCAGAAGGTGTTTCTATAATTATAGAAAAGGGTGCCCCACCGTTAGGCGGCTTCACTCAGGTAAAGGAGTACGTAAAAAGAGGCTCTGTGGGAGGTATCATATCTCTCAGAGGTCTGTTAAACTGCGCCGATTCCTTAAGAGCTGCAAGGCTGGTGAAAAACTATGTCCTTCTTAATAACAAAGAAGAGGGAAGCTATGAAATACTGGAAGATTTGTGTAATGGAATTTATACAAATAAGGATATAGAAGAAAGAATATATAACATTATTATAAATGAAGAGGAAATTGCAGATGATGCAAGTCCGGAATTAAAGCGTATAAGAAAAGAAATACAGATAAAACAAAATTCAATCAAAAATAAAATCAACCAGATTGTCGGCTCTTCCACAATCCAGAAGTATCTTCAGGAAAATATTGTTACCATGAGAAATGACAGATACGTTATTCCTGTGCGCAAAGAATATAGAAGCATGGTTAAGGGAATTATACACGACCAGTCATCCACAGGCTCCACGCTGTTTATAGAGCCAATCGCAATTGTAGAAATGACCAATGAGATATCTGATCTGAAAATGGCAGAAAAAAAAGAAGTGGAAAGAATCCTTTTGGAATTAAGTGCAATGATCGGTGAAGTTGCAGATGATATGCTGACTAATCAGGATATACTTAAGGAGCTTGATTTTGTATTTGCAAAAGGAAAATTTGCCATCAGCATAAATGCTGTTGAACCCAAGCTGAATGAGAGAGGATATATACGCATAAAAAAAGGAAGACATCCTTTAATAGACAAAAATGTTGTTGTACCCATAGATGCGTGGCTCGGTGATGAATTTACCACACTGATTATAACAGGTCCAAATACAGGCGGAAAGACTGTTTCCTTAAAAACACTTGGATTGTTTTCTCTCATGGGTATGGCAGGACTTCATCTGCCGGCCGAATACGGAACGGAAATATCAGTTTTCAGTGCCGTATACGCTGATATAGGAGATGAACAGAGTATTGAACAAAGCTTAAGTACATTTTCATCACACATGACTAACATTGTGAAAATAATGAAGGAAGTCGATGAAAAATCCTTTGTATTGTTTGACGAATTAGGAGCAGGAACAGACCCTACAGAAGGAGCGGCTCTTGCTATTGCCATACTTGACACCTTGCATGAACGAAAAATTGTAACGGCGGCAACGACACATTACAGTGAGCTGAAGCTGTACGCATTGACGACAGATGATGTAATCAACGGAAGCGTTGAATTTAACGTTGAAACATTGAGTCCAACCTACAAGCTTTCAATAGGTGTTCCCGGGAAATCCAATGCGTTCGAAATTTCCAGGAAGTTAGGATTAAATCAGGATATTATAGATAAAGCAAAAAGAACTATTGAAACTGACAAGGTAGAATTTGAGGATGCACTGAAGCAGATAGAAGAAAACCGCATATATATTGAAGCAAAGAAAACGGAAATTGACAGATTAAACGAGGAAAGCCAGAAAAAACACTCAAGCTTTCTTGCAAAGGAAAGAAAAGCTCTTGAAAAAAGCGAGAAAATGATTAACGAAGCAAACTATGAGGCAAGAAAAATAGTGGAAAGTGCTAAGAAGGAAACTGCGGAAATCATTAAGGAACTGAGAAAGCTGAGCCTGGATATGGATAAAGACAAAGTCCGAAGAGTTAATGAGCTGAGACAAAGCCTTACTGAAAAAACAAAGGAAGTTGAGGAAAATCAATATAGTGACCAAATCTTTGAGGATGATAATTATGACGATGAAACTCCTTTGTCAAACGGTGATGCAGTATTGGTAAGGAGTTTAAACCAAAAAGGTCATATTATATCCGAGTTTGACAATTCTCAAAATGTTATGGTTCAAATCGGTTTAATCAAGACGAAGGTTAAAAAATCTGATTTAGTAAAAATAAAATCAGAGGATGAGAAAAAACAAAAAACAAATACCTCACGAATGGTAAAATTAAAAACATCCTCCATCAATCCGACCATCGATTTAAGAGGATTGAATTTAGATGAAGCTTTGCTAGAGCTCGACAAATACCTGGATGATGCATTCATGTCCAATTTAAATGAGGTTCAGGTTATTCACGGCAAGGGAACAGGTGTTTTAAGAGAGGGTGTTACCCAATTCTTAAAAAAACACAAGCATGTTAAAGAATCAAGATTAGGATCCTTCAACGAAGGTGGCGACGGAGTGACGGTGGTAACATTTAAGTAAAATTAATGCAAAACAGGCGAAACTCTCGGGTTTCGCCTGTTTAATATACAATATTTATAACTCAATGATTTGAGTTGCGATATTTTCGCTGAAAGTGAAATCATGCTCAACAAAAATCATTGTTGGGTTAAAGGCTTTAATCAGCTCTTCAATTTGAATCCTTGAGTACACATCTATAAAATTAAGAGGTTCATCCCATATATAAATGTGAGCACTATGAGATAAGCTTTTAGCTATCAATACCTTCTTTTTCTGCCCTTCACTTAATTCCTCAAGATTTTTTACAAAATTATCTGAATCCATGTCCAACTTTGCCAGAAGTGTCCTGAATATACTTTCATTGATATTTTCACCGGCAATATAATCCGAGAACGTACCTTTTAAAAATGATGTATCCTGAGGAATAAATGAAATGTTGAGATTACTTCCTATGTTCAGGGTTCCGTCATAGCTTTTAATTTCACCCAAAAGTATTTTTATTAAGCTTGATTTTCCGGAGCCGTTTTTTCCTTTTACAGATACTCTGTCTCCGCGTTTTACAGTAAAGCTTACATCGCTTAAAATTTTTCTTTCACCGAAGCTTAAACCCAGATTATCTGCATTAATCAATACATCTTTGTGGTATGCCTGCGGGATTAATTTCAAAGCATCGTATCTTTCGATATTTTTAAGAAGCTTCTTTTTCTCATCTATTGATTTTTCCTTTCTTTGTTCAATTGCCTTAGCCCTTTTCATCATTTTTGCAGCCTTGTGACCTATAAATCCTCTGTCGGGTGAATGCTCACCTATTTTTGATTTTTCTATGAGATTGCTCCAACCGGCTGTTCTTCTGAATGCCGTTTCCATCTGTGATATTTCTTTCTTAAGATTTTCATTTTTTGCAACTTCATAGTTGTCCTGTCGGTCTTTATTTTCCTGCCATGATGAGAAATTACCTTTTTGAACTTCAATATTGCATTTGTTTATTGAAAGTATATGATCAACTGTAGAATCTAAAAAATATCTGTCATGGGAAATTAAAATAAATCCTTTCTTCTGATTTAAATATTCGGCAACACATTTTCTTCCTTCCTGGTCAAGATGATTTGTTGGTTCGTCAATTAACAAAAAATTATTCTTCTTCAAAAATAAAGCAGCAAGCATAACCTTTGTTCTTTCGCCATTACTTAAGGTTCCAAATTTTCGGCTCAAAATTTCAGGTTCTACATCAAGCTTTCGCACTTCCTTTTCAATCAATTCCTCTATTATATAGCCACCATTATAGCTAAAAAGATTTAGAAGATCACCATATTTGACCATTGAATTTTCAGTATTTTCAGATATGCATTCATTCATTTCATCTTCCCACAAGGAAAATGGAGCTATAATGTTTTTGGCAACCTCTATTGTTTTCAATTCTTCATTTGTTTCAAATGGAAAGTAATCAAAATTCGTTGAGCTTGTTATGCTTCCACTGTATTTGTATCTTCCCATCAGTAATTTTAAAAATGTTGTCTTACCTCTTCCGTTTCTCCCGATGAAGCCAAGCTTCCAATCGGTATCAATTTCAAAGGATGTGTTTTCAAATATATTTTCATAGTTTCCTTCATATCCAAAGGTTAAATTATTTACACTTATTAATGACATAAAAAAGTCCCTCCTTAAATAAGAGAGAAAATTAGTTTCCATAAACAGAGCAAAAATCCATAGATTCATGCATCGTTACTGTTCAATTATATAAAATATAAAAAGGTTGGAATATAATTCACTCTCAATAGTAAAATAACAAAATAGACCCTATAGGCTCATTTTATTAACATTCATTTACACATTTAAAAGTAAATTATCTAATCATTCCGCCGCTACCTTTCTTTTTCTTAATATTATACAAAAAGCTAATATATATGTCAAATGTCAATTTAATAAAAACATGTATAAAAGAAATTCAAATAAACTTTTGCATTTTAATACTGTGAATATTATAATAAAATGTAAATTACATAAAATAGAAAAAACTTAGTGGAGGTCGTATGGATAGACAAATAGTAAGATTGGATATGGATAAAGATTTTGAAGCGTTTGAAGAGTTATCAGTAATCTCCTTTGGTGAAAATACAAACAGTAAAAAAGAAATGTATGAATGGCTTTTTGATAAAAACCCTTATAATAAATCAGGAAATATGATGTATTTATTAAAGGAAGGAGATAAGGTTATAGGCTGCGATGGCCTTTTGCCAAATGAACTGTATGTAAACGGCAAGGTACTGCTTACGGCTCATTCAGTAAAATCAATGACTCATCCTGATTACATGAAACAAGGAATTTTCAGAATGATGACTGAAAACTCTTGTGAAAGAGGTTTGAAGGATGGTGTAGATGTAGTTATAGGGCTTGCAAATGACCAGTCATATCCTGCCTATCAAAGATTTGGATGGCCTACATTGTTTGAAAAAGAAGTGTATGTTAAACCCATATTGATAACCAACATTTTAAGAAGAAGAATAAAAATGGGAAGTTTGGCATCCTTAGGAAACTCAATTTATTCTGTATATATGAAGAATAAGCTAAAAATGCAGATGGACAAAGAAATTAAATTTGAAATTTTAAATGTAGTTCCTGAAGATATACAAGAGTGCTGGGATAAATTCAAATCAAAATACAACGTGCTTCTTGTGAGAGATTACAAATATTGTAATTACAGATATAATATAAGACCTGACGTTAATTATGTGACTGTATTGATGAAATTAAATAATGAAATAATCGGATTTGCTATATTGCATAATTCAATTGCAAATGGTTCTAAAATGACATCCGCAGTTGAGTTTTTCACAGACCCTACAAATGAAAGATACATAAAAGCATTGTCTAACGGTGTTTCAAAATATTGTTATGACAATGGCTTAGAATATGTGGTAATTGGAACAGGTTTATATGGAGAATATAAAAAAGTGCTGTTAAGTAACGGTTTTATGATTACAAGAAAGCCACCGAAAAATAATATGATGATTGCGAATGTTTTATCTGATAAGGTTACACTGGAGGAATTAACAGGACATGACAAGTGGCACATAACACAGGGCGACGGAGAAACAGAGCTGGATCTATAGACAATCCATCGTTTTTATTTGACAGGTAAAATATGCTGTGTTATTATTGTGAAATAAAATTACAAAAGGAATACCATTGGAGGTAGATTATGGATTTTAAAGAAAGGGTTGCTGAAATTTTCACATCCATAGAAACAGATTTATCATTAGAGGATGCTCTTTTATTAATAGAAACACCGCCAAGCCCTGATATGGGTGATTTTGCGGTACCGTGTTTTAAATTTGCTAAAAAATACAGAAAGTCACCTACAGCTATTGCGGCTGAACTTACTGAGAAGATAGGTAATGTTGAAGAATTTGAAAAAATTGAAAGTATGGGACCATACGTAAACTTTTTTGTAGACAAAAAGCATTATGCCGAAAAAATATTAAAAACGGCATTTAAAGAAAAAGAAGGTTATGGAAGCACAAATGTAGGTGAAGGAAAGTCTGTTATAGTTGAATTTTCATCACCGAATATTGCTAAACCGTTCCATATAGGACATATCAGAACTACTATTATAGGAAATTCTATTTATAAAATTTATAAATACTTAGGATACAACACCATAACAATAAATCATTTAGGTGATTATGGCACACAATTCGGCATGCTTATTTCAGCTTATAAGAAATGGGGAAGTCCGGAAATTGTTGAAGCAATTGAAAAGAATCCTATTCAAGAGCTGTTGAAGCTATATGTTAAATACAATCAGGAAATGGAAGAGCATCCGGAATATAAGGATGAGGCGAGATATTGGTTTAAAGAGCTTGAAAACGGCAATGAAGAAGCCATAAAGCTTTGGACATGGTTCAGAGAAGTAAGCTTAATGGAATTTAACAGAGTTTATGATATGCTTAACATAAAATTTGATTCATATGCAGGAGAAAGCTTTTATTCGGATAAAATGCCTGCTGTAATGAAGGAATTGGAGGAAAAAGGTCTTTTAAAGGACTCTCAAGGGGCAAAAATCGTAGAACTTCAGGAATTTGGACTTACAGATGCGGTTGTTCAAAAAAGTGACGGTTCAACACTGTACGTTACAAGAGATATAGCGGCTGCTAAATATAGAAAAGAAACATATGATTTCTATAAGAACATATATGTTGTTGGTGCGCCGCAAAAACTGCACTTTGAGCAATGGAGAAAAATTATAAACTTAATGGGCTACGAATGGTCAGATGATTGTGTCCATGTAATGTTTGGAACAGTCAGCTTAGAAGATGGTGTTTTATCGACGCGTAAAGGAAGAGTTGTTTTCCTTGAGGATGTTTTAAATAAAGCTATTGAAAAAACTACTGAAATCATAAATGACAGGAATACTGATTTAGAAAATAAAGAAGAGGTTGCTAAACAGGTAGGAATCGGAGCTGTTATTTTTCAGGAACTGTTTAATAACAGAATCAAAGATTATACCTTCTCATGGGAGAAAACATTAAGCTTCGAAGGTGAAACGGGACCATACGTTCAATACACCTATGCAAGAACCTGCAGTATACTTCGTAAAGCTGAGCAGGAAGTAAATGATAATGTTGATTATTCAATACTGACAGACAAAGAGGCATTTAATGTTATTAAAAAATTAGATGGTTTCAAATCTTCGGTTCTTGGTGCACATGATAAATATGAGCCATTTTTTATAACGAGATACATTGTCGGATTAGCACAGGAATTTAATCGTTTTTATCATGAATGTCCAATCATAGTAGAAGATAAAGAAATTAAAAAAGCAAGATTATTATTAACAAAGACAGTAAATACCGTACTGAAAAAAGGTATGGAATTGTTAGGGATGGAAGCACCCGAAAGAATGTAGATGCCCTAACCCTATTTTTTCGACCGTAAGGGAGAGAAAATAGTGGTAGGGCATTCGCAACGAATTCCCAATGTATGCGACCAAAGGGAGCAAATACATTGGTGAATGAGACTGCGGTATTTTACATTCCTCAACAATACATATCATGTTTCGTCATTGACCTGAAAATGGAGTGAAAATATAATTAAATATAAGATGTACTCGCTTCGGCGAGTTTAACTTAACTTTTCCAATTATATAACATAAAAGGGTGATAAGATGAAATGTGAAAAATACTTGACAATTCTTCTTGTAATTTGCATGCTGTCATATTATATGATGATTGACCTAACTATGGCAGCAGAAACAAGAGATATGTCTCAAAGCTATGTTGAACCGGAAAATTTATTTATAAGAGAATCATTGGTATCTAATTTAAAACATACTTTAGCAAATGAAAA
Source organism: Sedimentibacter hydroxybenzoicus DSM 7310 (assembly GCF_013403245.1). Classification (GTDB taxonomy): domain Bacteria; phylum Bacillota; class Clostridia; order Tissierellales; family Sedimentibacteraceae; genus Sedimentibacter; species Sedimentibacter hydroxybenzoicus. The sequence goes on from NZ_JACBNQ010000032.1 coordinate 28,858, forward strand.
AAAATTAGCAGAATATACACAACAGATAACCGGCTTCAGTTATGATGACAGCCTGTTCATAATCAAGGAATGCAAAGAGAAAGAGTTAGATCCTTTTATAGTCTTAGGAGTCATAAAAAGAGAAAGTGATTTCAACCCCTATGCTAAAGGTAAAGCAGGAGAGCGTGGCTTGGGACAGCTCATGGAAAATACTGCGAGACCTGTTGCTGAAAATTTAGGATACGTATATGACCCTGATAAATTATTTGATGTCAGGTATAACTTAAAGTTAACCATAGCCCAAATCAGTTATCTGTATAGTCTTTATAACAAGGATATTCACAAAGCTCTTACTGCATATAACAGAGGTCAGCAGGGTTTAGTAAATTATATGGAAAGAAACACATCAAATAACTCTAACCCTGCAGAAAGTGATTATTCACACAAAGTATTAATATTTGCTACAGAGTATAAAGAATTATTTAATGAAACATAAATACTTAAATTGCTTTATAAATTTATTAAATGTATAATAGAGTCAATTACTTATTTTTGATTCTATTATTTTTTGTGAGGTTTACATGCAATCTAAAATATACAACTTATTAATTAATTGTTTTGAAGATAATCTTGGTGATAAGATACCCGATATAGATTTTCAATTATTTTTAATCAGTGTAAAGTCCTTAGTGCCCTATGAAGATAAAATAGGATGCTTTATTGATGTTGAAAGATATAAAAAGGAGCTTGAGCTGTTTAAGCTATATAAAAACGGTGAGGATGAAGTTATAGACAACTATTTTATAAACAACAAGCTGTCATTTAAAGAAGATAATCTTTTGGAGTCAAAGATATTACCGATTATAATTACTAACACAATTTGGGATATCTTAGTAAATGAAGTATTAAAAACCGTAACAATATATTCAATTAATAAAAGTACATTATTAGATGCAATTATAATATCTTCTGCCATAGACGTATATTTAAGCAACAATAACACAGATTATGAAATGATAAGTGAAATTACAAAAGGAAGGATAATTGATTTTTCTTTAAAGGCGTTTTCAGAAAAAAATAATATTATTATAGAAAAAATGAGCTTTATTGAATTTGAAAAAGAAAGAATTAAATTATTAACCAGCGATATTTTATCTGACAGGATTATAAACAGGTGTAAATCAATTAATCATATATTGTATAGCAAATTCATAGAATCGTCAGAGGATGAAAATGAGTCAGTGTTAAACAGTTTTTCGGCATATTTATATAAGCTTAGAAAAGGTATTATCAGTCCGGATAAATTGAAATTACCTCAGATAAATATACCCGAATTTAAAGAATTTTTAAAATATTCCTCATTCACTCACCCTCTGTTAGGGAAATGCAGGGTGGTTAAAAGAGATGATAAGGAAGTTATAATAAGAAACAAATCGGGATTAATAAAGGTGAACATATGAAAATATTATTGGTAACTCTTGATTCAAAATTTATTCACGCAAATCTTGCGGTAAGATATCTAAAGAAATACTGTAAGGATGAGAATGTTGAAATTAAAGAGTTTACAATTAACCAAAAATTTGAATACATATTAAATGAAATACTATCGGCTGATGCTGATTTAATTTGTTTTTCAACATATATATGGAATGTTGAATATGTGAAGGAAATAGCATATATAATTAAGGAAACAAAAAAGGACATAAAGCTTTTATGTGGAGGCCCGGAGGTTTCATTTGAAGTAGAATCATTTATGAGAAACGAACCATATATAGATTTCGTTGTATCCGGAGAAGGAGAAATTACATTCAGTGAATTTATTACGGAATTTTATAAAGATACTCCCAATTATGAAAGTATAAAAGGATTAAGCTATAGAGTAAACGAAAATATTATAATTAACGAGCTAAGAGAACCTGTTATAAACTTAGATACAATAAACTATCCATATGATGAGGATGAAAAATTTGAAGATAAAATAATATATTACGAATCATCAAGAGGATGCCCATTCTCTTGCAGCTTTTGCATGTCTTCAATTGATAAAAGAATGAGAGTGTTTTCAATGGAAAGGGTTAAGAAAGATTTAACCATGCTTTTAAAAACAAATGCAAGACAAATCAAATTTGTGGACAGAACCTTCAATGCTGATTATAAGCGTTCCATGGAAATAATAGATTTTATTATTAAACACAACATCAATAGCATGACAATCCATTTTGAAATAACTGCTGATATAATAAATGAAGAATTTATTAATTTTTTAAAAAAACTTCCTGTTAATATGTTTCAGTTTGAAATAGGAGTACAGTCGTTAAATGAAACAACCTTGGATGAAATAAACAGACATATGGATGGGGAAAAGCTTTATAAGGTCATAAATCAAATAAGAGAAAACAATAATATTCATATTCACCTTGATTTAATTGCAGGTTTACCATATGAGGGTTATGATACATTTAAAAAGTCCTTTGATGGAATTCATAAGCTTAATGCAGAAAAAATACAGCTTGGATTTTTAAAGGTGCTAAAGGGAACAAAAATTTATAATGATAGATTCAAGCATGAAATCAGGTATAGAAAAACAGCCCCTTACGAAGTAATTTGTACAAAATATATAACAATTGATGAACTATTAAGTTTAAAAAACATTGAAGAAATAGTTGATAAGTATTACAATGAAAAGTACTTTGATAAATCATTAAATTATATATTCAATCACATATTTACCGAATCTGCTTTTGAATTTTACGAATCCTTCAGTATGTATTGGCGGAAAAAAGATTTATACAGAATGTCTCACAGCAGAAAAAAGCTTTACAAAATATTGTTTGATTATATAAAATATAAAGATAAATTGACCGATGGATTTATTAATTACATGCGATATGACTATGTTTTTAACAATCAATTTGAGGATTTACCGGACTACTTGAACAGAAATGCAGAAGACAAATATAAACGTATTAAAAGATACCTCTCAAACGATTTAACATTTATTACTAAGTATTTCAAAGATTCTAAGAAAAATGAAAGAATAATAAATGATTTTAGGATAGTAGACATAAATAATGTGCCAACATTATTTATATATAAAGATAAAGAAAATATTTTTAACAGATGCAGCACATATATTTTAAGTGATTTGATTGGGGAGATAACTTATGAACAAAAGAGATAAATTTTTTGAAGAATTTTATGAAAATAAAAGAAACGACATTTCATTTATTACTATTAAAAAAGGAGCATCAATTAATTTTAAGGACAATATTTTCATATCAGACAAGGAGCTTGATATCCCGATCAGGATTTCCAACCTATTAAAAGATATTGAAAAGCAAAAAGAAACGGATGGTATTTCACTTAACAATATAATAGATGGAATAATCTATTTATTTGGCTCTGATACAGATTTTAAATTTTCAGAAGACTACCATAGGATTCTTAAAGAGTTAAAATTTGATATTACATCTTATATAATATATTGTATAAATAAATTTGATGAAAACGAAAATGAAGACGGTATAGTTTATGGTAAGGCATTAATTAATATAGAAGAAAATGAAAAAACATGTTTTGTTTATGCTTGTGCCTTAGAAAAAATGGGACTTAAATTATACTCTGATGATAAGGAAGAATTAAGTGGATATTATTTACAGGAAGCTAACAAATATTTTGAAAAGTGCCTAGATCATAATGATAAATTTGCACTGGCACATTATAAATTAGGATTTTACTATAAAAGAAGCCAGCAGTATGTTAAAGCAAGACTCATCTGGGAAAAACATCAGAAATATGATGATGACGATTTGAGAATAGATGAAATAAGAAATGAACTAATCCAATTGCAGCCATATGTTGATTTTGAAAATGGTTATAATTTTGTATTGAAGGATCAGCCTGAAAAAGGCTTAGATTTGTTGTTACCGTTAACCAAGGGATTCGGCAATTGGTGGAATTTGTTGTTTTTTATAGGACTTGCATATAGAGTGCTTGGAGAATACGACATAGCAGAAACATATTTTGAAAATGTATTAAAAATAGAAAAGAATCAAAAAGACGCTTTGAATGAATTAGGATTGTGCAAGCTCTGCAGGGGTAAGTATGTAGAAGCAGCTGAATTGTTTTCGGATTTACTTGGATTTGACCCGGGTAATTGTGAAGTGTTCTGCAATCGTGCAGTAGCATATATGCACAACAATCAAATAGATAGGGCAAAAGAAGATATACAGACTGCATTAAAAATCAACCCTAACGATTCTGTTGCATTAAGTATAAAAGAAGAGTTGGAGAAAATGTGAAAAAAGGGGATTGACAAAGATAATTAAGTAAGCTAAAATTAAAAAGCATTTATCTGAAAAATGTAAAATTTAGTTGAAAAATAAGTAATAAATTTATTGACAATTAAAAATAGTTGTGATAAACTAACAAAGCTGTGATTTTCTTGACAGAAGAATTTCACAAGAAAAAATTGTCAGTTGACAGAGGACAATGTGTATGTTAAACTGACATTCCGCTCGAAAGAGCAGGGAGTAGAAAATAAAAAAACAAAAACAAAAATTGGCAGTTGACAACATCGAAAAGATGTGATAATCTGTTCAAGCTGTCCCAAGAGATG
>NZ_JACBNQ010000033.1 GCF_013403245.1 Sedimentibacter hydroxybenzoicus DSM 7310
TCGCCAAACTCATTTTTCATTTGATAAACACCGGGGTTGTCCGGTACTTTTTTCAATTCTTCCTGTATATCAAACATGTTTACTCCTAAACAAATATACATCTATTATACCACTCAAATCTTAAATTTAACATAATAATAAAAATATTTTACAATAAATTGCGTGAATGATATAATTTAATGCAAAGATATAAGTAATCTGGAGGAAATTATGAAAGCCTATGACTTAATAAACAAAACAGAACTGGAAGTTACATATGATAGCTTAGTTGAGCTGATGAGAAATCACAGACAGATTGATTTGATTCTTCATGACAAAAAAACTGATGAAGACGGATATTTGACTTGGGATGCTGAACATTGGTCAATAGTTAATGAAAATAGATTCATGAGATGCTATTCGCTGGGTGAAAGACAATTAAGAGATTATACACAGCATAATATTTACGATTTAAAGAATGATTTTAAGCCGGAACAAGCAAAAGAAATACAAATAAATTAATAATATAAATTAAGATGTCCCACACCTATTGAAGCGTGGGACATCTTAATTTATTTATTATAGTAATAGATATTCTTTATCATATCCGGACGTATCTCCCAAATATTTGCTTGGGTAGTATATATGTTCCAATTATCAATATCAAAAATCCTGTACCAGCTATCCAATACAATCTTTTTTTCCATAGGATAAAAGTTTGCATACTTCCCTTCAATAAATGAAGTTGTTTCTTGTAATCCCAGCAGCCTCATTCTTTCTGCATATGCCTCAGCATCTTTTTTATCCCTTGGTATGTACCAGTGATTCAACACATGATCCCACTTATTGCCGTCAAAATAAATAATATCCGACTTATCTACTTCAAGTTCATAAGCAATAGTGTTTTCAATAGGACTTAACATTCCTTCACGACTCACTGAGCACCATATCGGAAATTCAATGCCTTCAGGTATATAAACTCTACTCCGGGCTGCATGTACAAACCATTTATAAAGGTTTATATAAAACGGAGCAATATCCCTGAATTGTTCTTCAATATATTGTCTTTTAACTCTGTATACACCATTGCTTTTCAAATCATCCAAGCTTTTAATATTTTGTCTGGTCCAGATAGTATCTTTTGATGAATCGGTATTGGTATTCATAACCTACCCCCAATATCTAAGCTTAATTTTTATTACTTCTCTTCCCTTAATGCCTTCATTAAAGAAACTATGGCTAACAGCATTACGATAATAAAAGGAAACGCTGCTGCTATAGAAGCTGTCTGCAGTGCACCCAATCCACCTGAAACAAGAAGCGCTGTCGCAAATAATGACTGAACTATTCCCCAAAGAAATTGCTTTTGTCTTGAAGGATTCAAATCGCCTTGTGAACTAAGCATTCCCAAAACAAAGGTTGCCGAATTTGCAGATGTAATAAAGAATGTAGTTAGTAATACAACAGCTATAAATGACAATATCTTCCCTAACGAATAATGATTGAATACCTGGAATAATGCAGTTGACGGATTTGTAGCAGCTGTAGCCAATCCTTCCACACCAAGTGTCTCACTTAAATTCAACCCCATTGCACCAAATACAGCAAACCAAACAAGTGATACTATTGCAGGAGCAAATATTACTCCACCAATAAATTCTTTTATTGTTCTTCCCTTGGATATACGTGCAATAAACGTTCCAACGAATGGTGCCCAAGCAATCCACCATGCCCAGTAAAAAATTGTCCATCCATTAGTCCAGCTCTTATCGCCAAACGGATCAACATGAAGACTGTTAGCTACAAATTCATTTATATATTGTCCTAATCCATTTGTAAATACATTAATTATCTTTAATGTAGGTCCAAATATAAATGACAGTACTAATAATCCAAACGCAAGATATAAATTTATATCTCCTAAAAGCTTTATCCCCTTGTCTATTCCACTGACTGCAGTCCAGATATATAAAATTGTAATAACTACTATTATGCCTAATTGAACTACTGTAGTTTCCGGAAGATTGAAAAGGTAATTGAGTCCGCTATTAATTTGTAACGTACCTAGCCCCAAGGAAGTAGCTACTCCCGCAACAGTTGCGAATACCGCAAGAACATCGATTGTCTTGCCTATGGGACCGTTTACTCTTTCTTCTCCAAACAATGGGATGAAAATGCTGCTGATTAATCCCGGTTTATTTTTTCTATATTGGAAGTATGCTAATGCAAGACCTATAATAGCATAATTTGCCCAAGGGTGGAATCCCCAATGCATAAATGATGCTTTTATGGCAAAATTAATTGCTTCATTAGATCCCGGTACTATTCCCGGCGGAGGGCTGACATAATGAGATATAGGTTCCGCAACTCCCCAAAATACTAGTCCTATTCCCATACCGGCTCCAAATAACATTGCAAACCATGATGTAGTGCTATATTCAGGTTCTGAATCATCCGCTCCCAGTTTTATATTACCATACTTACTGAATGCTAACACTAATGCAAACAATACAAATATAAACATTGATATCAAATATGCCCATCCAAAGTTGTTAGTTAAAAAAGATAATAAAAAATTAGCAAAGGATGCAAAATTTTCTTGGGCAAATATACCCCATGCTACTATAGCCAAAGATATGCCCAAGGATATATAAAATACTGAATTATTTTTGGATTTCGATTTTTCCATATACCTCAACTCCTTATTTTATGGCAGGCTGTTGAAAAAGTTCATCCTATTTTCAACAGCCTGAGGGGTATCACCCCTATTATATTTTTACTTTGTATACTTTTTGTTCTTCAATATCGTCAGTTAAAGCATCTAAAGCTACTCCTACACGATGATATCTAAGCTTCCATTGAGTTTCCCATGATGTGCCCGGGTCCCCCAATGGGTAAGGAATTGAAATAGTAGGAACGATTTTGTTAGCTCCCACGGTTGTTGCAACAGGTATTAAATTACACAATAATACTACAGGTATACCCGCTCTTTCTATTTCTTTTACCATCGTTGCGCCGCAACGTGTACAGGTACCTCAGGTCGATGTCATTATAACTGCGTCTACTTTGTCCTCTTCCAATTTTATGATTATTTCTTTCGCCATCCTCATAGCTTCTGCCTGAGTGGTTCCTGTTCCTACAGTACTGTAAAAATAATCATGAAGAGCTCCAAACTTGCCTTCCTTTAAATATGTCTTCATTGCATCGACAGGCATGATTACATTAGGATCCGCATCTGCTGCCGCAGGGTCAAAGCCTGCATGTATAGTTTTATAAACTCCTGATTCAAGCTTGTCAACATTTGATATATCGTATCTGCCCCATCTTGTTGCCGATGCTGATTGAATTCTGTCAGGATTGTTAACAGGTACAATTCCTCCTGTAGTCATGATGGCTATTTTAGCTTTTGACAAATCAGCTATAGGAGTAGCGACAGGTACTCTATCCTGCTTTGGTATAGGAAGTTCTGATTCAAAAGGAAGTCCGTTTAATTTCTTTATAAGCATTTCTACACCGCGTTCTGCACCTGTTTTTCCGGATTCCAACCAAACTTGCGCTCTAATACCTCTTGGGAAAAACCCTTCCTTATCAGCCGAACCTGTTTTTTCACCATTTAATATTTTATTTGCAAAAGATGCTATTACTTTTACATCATCCTTTAATTTAGCAGCCGATTTTCCACCCTTAAACACATACATATCTTTTTTAAACATCTCAACTCCGGGATTTTCTTCATTCATGGAAGTAAGCACCGGAACGTTAAATCTTTCTTTGACCGCTTTACATATATTGCCGCAGGCTACACCGTATCTTCCTGCCTGGAAAGCAGGTCCCGCAATAAAAATATCAAATTCCTTATCTTCCAAGAAACTCAAAATTTCCTTTATTGCTTCATCTGTATTACTTCCCATATAGTTATCACCACATATAACAGTGTGTGTAATCTCTGCATTAAGCATTGAACTCAATGCAAGCGCAGGTCCTATAGCCCCTTCTCTGATTTCAGGCTTATAATCAGCAGTATCTTCCCCACCAATTCCTGCAAAGAATTGATTTATATAATGTATTGCTTTCTTCATTTTCTCACCTCCTAAAATTCCTTCATTGTCTTTGGCGACCATCCTGCAATCATATCGCCGCAGAACATTGCGTTGTTTTCCATAATTATTGAGCCGTCTTCTCTTACGGAAGGTCCTAATATTTCATCATAAGACCATCCTCCGGAAAGACCGTCTCTTGCCAATGCTTGTAATTCGCCTATAACCTTATCTGCAGGCGAAAGTTCAATCAACTGAGAAACATTTCCTGTCGAAACTAATGCATTCGCTTTCACATCAAGCGTAACTAAAGGTTGCGAAGCACCATCTCTCCCCGTACATTCATTGCTTATTCCAACTGTTTTTACTCCCACATCTTCCAATGCAGCTAAACAAAGAATATAGTCTGCATCCGGATTACCGTATCCTTCTTCAGTTACTATAGCTCCATCCGCACCTAATGATTTAGCCATCTGAGCAACAAATATAGCGGATCTTTTCTTTTGCTCCAAAGCTACATTTAAGTTTGACATAATAACTCCCAGAAAGTTAATACTCTTTCCATGTTCTTTATAAAGCTCTTTTATTGTAGGAAAGTTCTGAAAATCATATGTTGACCATTTTGATGAACAAGGCATAAAACTTCCCGATATTAATGCTCCGTCCAATACTTCATTCGGATTCATGAAGCTTGGAACATATTTGTTCATATCCCAGCCATATACTTCATCATTATATCCAAGTGCTTCCATCTGTGATTGCGGCTGCATAACCAAGACTACTGAAGGAAGCTTGTTTACCTCTTCGGTTCTTTTAATCACCGGATCAAGCTCAAAAACTTCCACTTCTTCGGGCTCCTTGTCCTTTACAGTTGCACCTAAATACTCTGCAAACTTATGAGATGCCATTCTGATTGCCGTGTTTTTCTTTTGCTGCTCGAATCTTTCGAATTCTTCGTCAGTGTCAGCAACTATACAGATGTTTATCAGCTGTGAGAACAGAGTATATTTTGCACCCTCTCCCCCCATATCAATAAGACCGTCTCCAAAGCTTCCATAATGCATTCCAACACCTAATACGCTGCACCCTTTCAGAGCATGTACCCTTCCGCTTCCGGCCATTTCAATATCTCCTGTTACTCCCGGAAATACAGCCCTTCCGTCAGGTCTGATTCTTGGTTCTACAGCCTCTTTAACCGGAACTATGCGGGTATTTTCGCCTGGCTTAGCAATTACAATATCTACATCGGTGATGTGTTCATCTTCCTTGATGAATGCAATTGCTTCTTCCTTATTGATGGTTAGAATTCCATTATTAAACATGGTTTTCTCTCCAAAGATAACATCCTTAATCAGGAAATTACCAATTTCTAATTTCATATCCTTTCCTCCTTTTTTCGTTATCATGATTATAAATGTTTATTTATTAACAAATATAATCATGATTATTACATCAATTTTCATATTATCACATTTACAATTAATATGCAAACGATTTTTTATGTTCGCTTTAAAATTTTTTTAAAAATTTAAAAAAAATATCAAAAAATGTTATAACTTTTTTGCTATTAATTGCAAAATATGATACTATCAATATAAAATATAAATACATATGGTGGAAAAATAATAATGGGTGAAATGCATAAAAAATTAGCAATTAATCATTTTATCAACGCTGCAGACGAACTGATTAATGAAATGGGTATAGAAAAGGTAACTATCAGAAATATAGCGCAAAAAGCCGGATATAACAGTGCAACCATATACAATTACTTTGAAAATTTAGATCATTTGATTTTCTTTGGAGCAATGAAAAATATAACGGATTACGCACTTGCACTTAATTCCTATCTGGCAGATTCAAAAAATGCAATGGATAGGTTTTTAATGGTGTGGGAATGCTTCTTTAACTATGCATATTTAAAGCCAGACATATATAATGCTATCTTTTTTCCTAAGCTGCCAAAGCATATTGAAGAATATGTTTCAGAATTTTATTCACTGTTTCCTGAAGATTTAGGTATTCATCATGATACAATATCAACAATGCTTTTAAAAGGAAATATTCATGACAGGGGAATGACCACGGTTATGGATTGCGTTAGTGAAGGATTCATAGAATCACATAATGCCGATAAATTAAATGATATGACGCTTTTAATATTTGAAGGAATGTTAAAAAGAGTTCTGAGAGGTACTGTTAATTATGAAAATGCAAAAACCAAATCGATGGATTATATAAAGGTTATTGTGAAATCATTTTTAATCAAGGATTATAATTTTTATTTTTAAAGGATCCCACATACATGAGATCCTTCATTTTTTTTGCTTATCTTACAGGGCATAGACCTGTATCGCATCCCTCATTGCCTACATCCAGCGCTTCTTCCTGTACTTCATATTTACTTAATAAGGATGGTATGAACGGTTTCATTTCCTTTTTAAGTTTAATATATTCTTCTTCTGTTATTGATTCGTATGGCATTAACTGATAAAAGCTGTCATCTAAGGATAAGAATGATAATGCAACTACATCATCCCAATTGTCCCATACCCATTGTTCTACCTGCTCCCACTCACTGTCTCTTACGTGTACCGTAATTGAACAGTTGTGATCAACATAGTTTTCCATAAACAATTTGTAGTTTTCCAATTGGTCGATTGCCGTAACATCATATTTCGTCTTGCCCTCAGGTGCTTTTTCAGGAAATTCTATGACCTTTGTAGTGCATGTCTTGATGTCCTGACCAACCTCAGGATAAATTGAATATCCTAGCTCTTCACACACCTTAACCAAAGGATCGTGACTGTTAATTCTTACTCTTCTCAGGAAGTATGGCGAATGTGAATAATGAACTCCGCTTGATACCCCCGGAAGCTGAGACAATGTACCCTCAGGTTTAACTGTCGTAACAAGAATAGGCGCACTTTCACCTATTTCATTTGCATATCGCTCAGATTCATCCTTTGCCGCATCTCTTAATTTTTTTAACAGTTCTGCCTGCTGATCTCTGTCAAAACCAACAGCATTAGCCATATCCTGCCATCCTGTCAATGAGCATCCTGTTATTTTATCTCTTTGCTGAACTCTATCCCATTGTGATAATTCAAGCTCTACGCAGGTCATTCTGTATGCTGCCCTTGCAGATAACCTTTGTGCTTTTAACAGTGCTTTTTCATCTAAATTTCCGTCTTCATCAACAAATGCATATACGTTAATAGTAGTTAAATTACATAAGCCTTTGTTATCAAGCAATATTTCTCCGCAAGGATTTACACCGTTCATATTCGGTCTTCTCTTTGCTCCTGCCACCTCGTTTACCCATCCCGGTTCTCCCGAGTAACGCATTTGCTCAAGCTGCCACCTTAACTGATCTCTCGTCGGTTTTTTCCTGTAATAAATTGAATTGTTGCTCATAGAACGGTGGATAATATCCTTATCAACAATCCATTGTCCATCAATATTTTTATACAGCTTGCTTTTTGCTTCTATACAATCCGTATCATCATAATCTATAAGCATTATTTCAGCAGTTCTTCTAACTCCGCCTACAACAACATTTTCTCCGATGATATTTGCTATATCCAGGCAATCAATAGGTTTAAGCTTAAAGCGTTCCTTACCCTCAATTGCACTGCGTTTTTTTATTGCTGAATCAATTTTTGTGAACATGTTTTTCATGCTGGCATGACCGCTTGCGGTTCCGCCAAATGTTTTTAATGTTTCTCCCTTTGGTCTTACATTATTGTAATTAATAATTATGGTATTAATATTTCTGTATTCACTTGAATTTATAAAGCCTAAGAAGTAATCAAGCGCCTGCACCCAACCTTCCTTACTGTCACCTACAATGATTTTCACAGTATTATTATGGTTAAATTCTACTCCCGTATTATCTTCTCTTTTTGATTTTGCAACAGGTGTATAATCCTCATGAATTATTCTGAAATTTCCTCTGACCTTAGGAAGCTTTGCAACATCATCTTTTAGTATCCTTACTCCAACTCCCGAGCCAATCATCAAAAGATAAAATAAATCTCTGAAGGCATGGAAATCATCTATAATTTCAAATGCACAATTAAAGTTAGCCATAGGATAGTTGTATGATACCGGAGTTCCTCCTACCCAGAATGTTCTTCCTGATAAAAATTGTCTTAAATTAAAAATGTTATCATATAATTGCTCTGCTTCTTCTTTTTTTGTAGGAACTAAGCTGCAGTTATATTCAACTGCTCTTCTGACTGTTTCCCACCAGTACTCTCTTCTTCTTTCTTCAGGGAGCCATCTTGAATATGTTCTGTAGTATACGAAATTCCCAAGCTGATTCATAGGAGATCCAATATGCTTGTACTTGCTGATAAATTCTTCGCTTAAAAGCTTATAGTCTTTTCTTTTACGAGAATCTCTTGATTTATCTCTTTCATATCTGTATAATATGTATTTTTTAGCAACATCTTTTCTTGTGCTGTCCATAAGCTCATTTTCAACCATATCCTGGACAACTTCTACGGGTACAGGAAAGTTTTTATTCTCTAATTCTGTTTGTATCTTATGACTTATCTCCCTCGCTAAGACCTCGTCTACACCTTCCTTGGTTTCCTTCATTGCTTTAATGATAGCATTGGTTATTTTTTCTGCATTAAAATCAACAAAGGTTCCGGTTCTTTTAAGTATTCTCATAATCCCTTATCTCCCTATAAATGTATTAAATCACGTGATACTACATATTGTAGCATCGAGCTTAATTTATGTCAATATATACTATATATAGTTATTTTTATATATGCACAACTAATTTATATTAGAATCTACACATTTATAGAAACTTAGCAAATTTTGTCGAATATTTCTCAAATGTATTAATGTGGTATTTCAACGGTTGTATAATTTCTTAATAAATCTTAACAAATGTTGGCTAAAATAATAGATTGCTGCAAAACAAGGACTATAATATCTTAATTATTTCTTCCTTAAATTCTATGGTGGTTAAATTTCCTCCTATATCTTTAGTATGAAGGTTTTTATTTCTCAAAACTGTTTTGAGTGCATGTTCTATTTTCATAGCTGCTGTCTCTTCACCTATATATTTAAGCATCATAATGCCTGATAAAATTGCAGCCGTAGGATTTGCAGCATTTTTACCTGCAATATCGGGTGCAGAGCCATGAACAGGTTCGAAAACAGCTGTACTCTCACCTATATTGGCGCTCGGAGCCATGCCCAGACCTCCTACCAATCCTGCAGACATATCAGAAAGTATATCCCCATATAGATTAGGTGCAACAATAACTTCATAATCATACGGATTCATAACTAACTTCATGGACATTGCATCAACTATCACATCTTCAAATTTAATATGGGGATAGTCCTTGGAAATTTTTCGCCCTGATTCTAAAAATAATCCATCAGTTAATTTCATTATGTTTGCTTTATGGGTCAATGTAACTTTCCCTCTATTCTCTTTTTCGGCAACTTTAAATGCAAAGTCAGCAATCCTTTCGCTGGCACTCCTTGTAATTATTTTTATGCTTTCAGCGACATCATCTGTTACCATGTGTTCGATACCCTTATATAGATCCTCGCTGTTTTCTCTGATAATAACCAAATCTAAATTTTTATATAAACAATCAATTCCTTCAAAGGATTTTACAGGTCTTAAGTTGCTGTATAAATTAAATCTTTGTCTCAGCAGTACGTTTATACTTCTGAAGCCCTTACCAACCGGTGTTGTAATTGGTCCTTTAAAAGCAATCCCATTTCTTTCTATACTTTTAATAGTATCTTCCGGCAACAATTCACCACACTTTTCATAAGCAGTATATCCGGCGTTCACTTCTTCCCACTGAATATTATTTGTTACTTTATCAATTATGTCTGTAGCTGCATACATTATTTCTAAACCGATTCCGTCTCCCGGAATCAAAGTAATTTTTCTTTTCATTTTAACCTCTGTACATTATTCTTTAGGGTCATATAATTTAATAATCCACCCGATTTTATTATTTCAGTTTGCATTTGTGATAATGTAAGTTCCATTTTATATTTTTTATTTTTTGTAATGTTATCAACAGTTATAATTTCATTTTCTAATTGTATCAACAAATTATTAATAACTAATTCATCCATTTCATCTATATCACCATAATTTGCTTCATTCATAAATGTCATGGGAATAATTCCGTTATTTATTAGATTGCTTTTATGAATGCGAGCAAATGATTTTGCAAGAACTGCTTTAATCCCTAAATAGAGAGGTGCTAATGCAGCGTGCTCCCTGCTTGAGCCCTGTCCGTAATTTTTACCGGCAACAATTATCCCACCGTTATTTTCTTTTGCCTTTTTAGGAAAGTCTTTGTCTATGGTTGTCATACAGAATTCAGATAAATAAGGTATATTGGATCTGTAAGGAAGAAGCTTCGCATTTGATGGCATAATGTCATCAGTTGTAATATTATCTCCAACCTTTACTAAAACCTTCCCGCCTATTTTACTGCCTGCTTCTTTATTTTTGGGGAATGGCTTTATGTTTGGTCCCCTTATTATTTCTATCTCTGAGCCATTGTCAGCAGGACTGATTATCATATTATCCTGCTGAGAAAACTGTTCAGGTATTACAATATCAAGATCTGCATCATAATCAAATTCATCGTCACCTGCAATATATCCTTTTATGGCCGAATAAGCGGCAACCTCCGGGCTAACAAGGTAAACATCGGCAGTATCCGTACCGCATCTTCCTTTAAAATTTCTGTTAAAGGTTCTTAATGAAACTCCATTTGTGTTAGGAGCTTGGCCCATGCCTATACAAGGACCACATCCGCTTTCTAAAATTCTTGCACCGGCAGCTATCATTTTTGATAGAGCTCCATTTGAAGCAAGCATAGTAAGCACCTGTTTGGAACCGGGGGAAATTACCAATGATACATTTTCATGAACCGTCTTCCCATCTAATATATTTGCAACCTTCATCATATCCACATATGATGAATTTGTGCAACTGCCTATTGCAACTTGATTTAACTTTGTTCCCTTAACCTGATTAACAGGTACCACTGCATCCGGCGAATGGGGAAGTGCTGCATTGGGCTGTAATGCACTTAAATCTATCACAATTTTTTCAGAATATACTGCATCATTATCAGCTTTAATCTCTGTAAAATCTTTTTCTCTTCCCTGCGCTCTCAGAAATTCTAAAGCTCTTTCATCAGAAGGGAATATTGAAGTGGTTGCTCCAAGCTCTGCTCCCATGTTGGTAATTGTTCCCCTTTCAGGGACAGACAAATGTTTGACTCCTTCTCCTGTATATTCAAATATCTTGTTAACCCCGCCTTTAACCGTAAACTGCTTTAATACTTCAAGTATTATATCTTTTGCAGTTGAAAATTTATTTAACCTTCCTGTTAATTCAACATTTACAACAGCAGGCATCAAAATTCTGTATTCTCCTCCCGCCATCGCAACTGCCACATCCAATCCGCCGGCACCTATAGCCAGCATACCCATTCCTCCGCAGGTCGGGGTATGGCTGTCCGAGCCAAGAAGTGTTTCTCCCGGAACAGAAAATCTCTCTAAATGTACCTGATGGCAAATTCCGTTTCCGGGCTTCGAAAAATAAATGCCGTGTTTCTTTGCAACAGTTTGTATATATAAGTGGTCATCTGCATTTTCGGGACCTGTTTGAAGCATGTTGTGGTCTATATATGCCACAGAGCGTTTTGTTTTTACCTTGTCTACTCCCATAGCTTCAAATTGCAGATATGCCATTGTCCCTGTAGAATCCTGCGTCAATGTTTGATCTATTCTTATCCCTATCTCGCTTCCTGTTTTCATATTACCGGAAACCAAATGATTTTTTATTATTTTTTCAGTTAATGTCAGACTCATATTGCCTCCTATATTGCTTTATTATTATATGCATATTTATTATTTAAAACATACATATTACACATAGCCTCCATTTCTTCAGTAGAAATATTGGATGTTCTTCCCTTTTCATATTCTTCATCTATTTTATTTTTAACAGTAATCAATCTTTCATCAGATTTTTGTATTTTCTCTTTACTTTTAAGGCTGAAATAACTGTTTATCCAATATGCAATACTTGATATTCCCGAATAAGAATTAATTGCCACCAAAGGCGGCTTACCTAATACCTTGCCTGTATCAAAGCTGTTATATATTTCTTCGTCTTTAAGCAATCCATCAGCATGAATGCCTGCTTTAGTCACATTAAATTCTTTACCTACAAAAGGCGTCTTAGGTGGAATATCATACCTTAGCTCTTTTTCAAAATATTCTTCTATTTCTTTTATAACCTCTAAGTTAATATTCTTTATATTTCCCTTTATTTGTGCATATTCGATTATCATTGCTTCTAAGGGTGTATTACCTACTCTTTCACCAATACCGAATAATGTAGTATTCACAGATGCTCCGCCATACAGCCATGTTGCAGTTGAATTTGTAACTGCTCCGTAATAATCATTGTGACCGTGCCATTCAATTGAAGAAGAAGGAACACCGGCATAGTATTTCAAACCATGTATTATTGCAGGAACCGATCTGGGAAGTTCAACTCCTGCATGGGAAACTCCTAACCCCAATGTATCACAGGCTCTTATTTTTACATTTATTTTGCTTTCATTCATCAAATCCATAAGATTTTTTGCCAAAGGCACAACAAACCCATAAAAATCAGCTCTTGTTATATCTTCAAAATGGCATCTTGGTACGATACCGTTTTCCAAAGCTCCATAGGCAATGTCCAGATACATTTTCATTGCTTCCTGTCTTGTTTTATTAAGCTTATTAAAAATATGGTAATCAGAGCATGACATTAAAATTCCTGTTTCTTTTATTCCCATTTCCTTAACAAGCTTAAAATCTTCCTTGTTGGCTCTTATCCAAGAGGTTATTTGCGGGAATTCATAACCCTTATCCATACAAGCTTCAACTGCATTTCTATCTTTTTGTGAATATAGAAAAAATTCAGTTTGTTTTATTATGCCTGAACCATTATCAAGCAAATGAAGATATTCATACAACCTTACCATTTGTTCACTGTTCATATTTGTCATTGATTGTTGGCCGTCTCTGAATGTTGTGTCTGTAATCCATATATTTTCAGAAACATCCATAGGTAATTGAATGTTGTTGAATTTTATTTTAGGTATTTCAGCATATGGAAAAATATCCTTATACAATTTAGGGTTAATTACTTCTACAGGGTTAAATTTCATACTGCCACCTCCGAATTTTGAAAGATTTTATTTATTAATTGCAAATATGTAATTAAACATATCATTGATTATTAATGCACATTATAATATAATCGTGTGTTTCAGTCAAGTATAAATGCGTGCAGTTTATATGTTATTATTTTCCATGCAATTATTTTGATTTTATTTGCAACTATTATATTTTAAATTGCAAAATGCTGTCAGGCATAAAAAGAGAACAGCGGCTTTGATTTTTCTCAAAACCGCTGTTCTACGATAACAAAACTTTTATAGCATAGCTAACCACCCACCGAGCAACGGTTTTTTTCTTTTCCGCTTGCGCGGTGGGTATGCTTTCATATTTTGTTGCACCTCACTTCGGGCCAACTTGGCCCGAAGTACCGAACTGCCCTGCGTATAAAATGTCTTTTAGCAACTGGATCGCTTCATGCCAAGAAATTGAACAAAACCAATATTTATTTTGTAATCCACTCAACAGGTTCGCCCGGTTCCAATGTTCCGTAATTTATTGTCGTAATTTCTCCTGTCTCTGGGTTGGTAGGCTGGTCAACGTAGAACATAAAACCATTTTTTCCATATCTGCCGAGTTTAGTTTGGTCGTAATGTTCGCTATCCATGCAAATGTTGACGGCTTTCAAACCTATCACCACGTCTTTACTTCCCTCAAAAAGCTCCTGTTCCCATAAATATTCACATTCGATATTCAAAAAACACTCTTTGATTTGTGGTGCATTGACTTTTGACGCTTTTTCCGCAGTTAAGCCGGAGGCAGTAATTTCATCTGCTTCAAACTCATTGTTCCCAATCGTTTTAATGCAGTGGTCATAAATATCTTTTGAGGGAAAATTTAGTACGCATACACCTGTTTCTTTTAGTGATTGATACATATGTCCGCCTTTATTAACTTTTCCTAGAACACAGATAAAGTTATCAATTCCGCTTCCCATGAAGCTAGACCAAGAATGCAGACAGGCATTTTCTTTGCCGTTTGATTTCCAACCTGTAACAACAAATACCAACGACGGCACGGCTGTTACTAAATCGTACCACGACAGATTACCACAGTATGTTAAATATTGCTCTGTTTCATATCCGGCAAGCTTCTCCGGCCTTTCAAAAATGGATACTTCCTTTTTCATAATGAGTTCCTCCCTTTTTTATATATAGTAACAAATGCAATACGACAACTGTATGTCGTATTACTCGTATTGAACTAAAATGTTTTTTGCATTTTTGCAAACTTCATCAATCAGCTCAAGAGGTTCTATAACCCTTACGGCATCACCATAGCTTAATATCCATTGGATTAAGTAATTGCGATTGGTAAAAACGTTTTTAAATCGTAATTTGCCGGATTGCTTGTCGAATGTTATACATTCTGGACCATATTCATCAATCAGTCTATATTTTACGCTAGTGTCAAAAAGAGCCACCAACTTTATATCATCAATCCAAATATAATCGTCAAAATTAAGTTCTTTTTCGGAGATAAATCTTTCCTCATAATTTGCATGTGTATTTTGTAATTCGCTTAAACGATTTAACTTGAAAAGTCTATAATCTTGCCTAGCAAGGCAGTACCCGTAAACATACCATGCTAACCACCTAAACATGATGTAATAGGGCTCTATAGTACGTTCGCTTTCTCCCTTTTCAGAATAGTATTTGAACGAAATTAGTTCCCGATTGCTAATGGCCTGTTTTATCACATCAATTTTTTCAGTTAGGCTCACTTGATGAAATGAAGATAAATGAATAATAACTCTATTTTGCTCAGATAGAACAGCGCTCTTTTCATTGGTGAGTTTTTCCATAAGGCTTTGAGAATAAGTATCTTTTGAAATGCTATCTATACTCTTGAGACCCATAAAAATTGCACTCAATTCTTTTTCTGTCAGTATTGTTTTGTTAATTTTATAGCCCTCTGCAATGGAAATCCCCCCACCATATCCTTGCATAGATACAATAGGGATACCGGCCTTACATATGTTATCAATATCACGCTGGATAGTCCTGCATGAAACTTCAAACCGCTTTGCTAATTGTGATGTTGTTACTTTTTCCTTTTGCAAAAGAATTGTTATGATACCTATTAGTCGGTCTATTTTCATACGCTCACCTCTATACCATTATAACATAGGAATAGGACATGTGCATGTCTTGTTTCTTTTCTACCTTTTTTCGGGTTTCCGCTAAACGGCAAGCAGGACCGATGTATATACACCGACATGTTTTGAAGATTTTCCCTTACGGGAAATCCTCAAAACTGCTTGTTGGGGAGTGCCTTCCCCAAACCCTGCGACTTCGGGTCAACTTAGCCCGAAGTCGGCGCTTCGCACCTCATGTTGCGTCATGTCGCTATCGCTCCATTTCCTTATTTTTCTGCCCGTCCGTCAAGCCGAGCAGATGGTCTATATTGCTTTTCACCGCTATAATTTCCTGCATATCCTTTTTGGCTTCCCGGTACTCCCGGTAAGCCTTTTTCTTATCAGAAGCCAACTTCTGAAACTACGCTTTGAGCGTATCCATTTTAGGGAGCTTACCGCCGTCCAGAAGTCTACCCATTGTGGCTCTTGCCGCCCGGTAAGTAGCTATATCCGATTCATGCTCCCCAAGATATTTCCTGCTGTACTTCGCCGCTTTGTATCCCTCGAACACAGGCCGAGTTTTGGCGTAATCCACCACCGCCGCCTTTAATTCCGTATTGGTACGCATGGCGGCACGAAGCTGTGTAAAGCGTTCCTGCCCCTCGGTGCGGAAGCTGATCCGCCGCCCCGCCTGTGCTTGACCTCAAAGCCAGCCGCCGCCATTGCCTGTAAAAAGGTGTCCATATCGGGCGGTTTTTCAGCAAGGCAAACATCAATCTGCGCCTTTAGGCGTTCCCTAAATGTCGGCGCTTTATTGCCATCGGCCCATTGCCCATAATGCAAATATTTTCCCTTGCTATGGAGCTTCGGATTGGCGATATACGATAGCCCATGTTCAATACATACCCTGTCGGAAAGCCGCCTGAATGCCCGTCCTGAACCAAGAAAATCCCGGAACTTCCGGGTACAATCAAGCGTAGTTGAGTTGTAATAAATGTGTACATGGGGGTGGGGGCGGTCAGCGTGTGACACCACGAAAAAAGCGTGCTTGCCCTTTGTCCAGCGCATAGCCGTTTCATATCCGATTTCAAGCGCACCGTCATGGTCAATTTCACCGGGCAAAAAAGCCTGCTGTTTATGATAATATAAAACGTCCTTATCCTATTTCTGCTCGCGGCCCGTAATAGCCTTGTATTTAGCCTTGCTCAAAAGAAACTCGGAATGTGCGGCCCTCCTTTCCTGTAAAAAATGACTTCGGGCCAAGTTGGCCCGAAGCGGGATATATGAAAAGCCGCAATCACCTCGTAAGTGGTAATTGCGGCTCACTTATTTTTCTTCAGGATTACTATTTTCCGCCGGGATAAATTCCAGCAGGTCGCCTATCTCACAATCAAGCACCGTGCATATCCGGGCCAGAACATCAATGTCCAGTCTGCTTATTTTGTTATTGCAGTAATTGTTAATTTGAGAACGCTGCATTTCTGCTCTGTGGCTTAATTTGTTTTTGCTGATACCCTCTTTTTTAATCAGTTCATCCAGTTTTATTTTTATTGTTCCGTATTCCATCGGAAGCCCTCCCTATGTAATAGTCCATATCCTTGACATATATAGTATTGCACTAAAATATAAGTTCTAATATGTCTTGTCAGACTTATTACACAACCCAATAAAAGGAGAGAAGCAAAATGGATACTGCAAAAGCAAAAAAGGCACTGAAAAGACTTGCCAAACAAAAGGGCGTGAGGGTAGAAGATGTGCGCCATGAAATTGAAATTGCCATAACGGAGGGAATGAAAAGTCCCGAACCACAGGCACAGGTATTTTGGAGTTCTATCCCCCACAAAGGGGAGCGGCCAACCCCGGAAGAAGTTATTACATACATTGCGGGTATGGTCAGGGATTAGGGCTTGCACATAAAATAAAAAGAATTGACTAACGTCAAAATCAACACCCCTTCCCCTCAGAAGGGATATTGTCAAGGGGGTAAATGATATTTTTTGATTTTCCCATAATATTAAGAGGGTGTAGGCAGTTTTCTGCTTACACCCTCTTAGCTGCCATACAGCAAAGGCAGGAAAAACCGTCAAGGGCGGCGCAGCCGTTCATCTTGACCCTTGACGGTTTTTCGTGTCTTTGCTATGTCTTTTCGCTATCCTCAATTATTTCTCATAATCAAGCCTAAACTGCATAGCGGCTTTCATCAGCTTGGCTTTTACCATATCTTCAATGTCTTTGTTTCCTTTACTTAGCACATAGATATAGGGCATATACAGCCTTACTAATGCGTTCATGGCTTCGGTATCTCCCTCAATAACCTTTTCGATTTGCTCGTAAGACAATAGCGGATATTTGGATTTACTCATGGTCTAACCTCTCCATTTCCTGTTGTAATTGTTTTAATATTCTGTGCTTGTGATAGTTGATATTGCTTCGGGAGCAATCATACATTTTTGCAAGTTCTTTTTCCCTAATATCCGCAAAGTAAAACAGTAATATTAACTCTCGTTTTCTTTCGGGCAGTTGTAACAAGGCCGTTTCTAACCGCTCATTTTCAATGCTTATAGCAATTTCTCCAATGTAAAATCGGTGTATGGGTAACATGGTAAAATCGTCATTCAGACTTGGCGGCTCTTGGTTATATTCTTCCATGAGATAGTCAAGGGATATTTCATGCTGCTGTCTGCGTTTCATATCTCGATAACAGTTTCTTGCGGCATACCGCATAGCCTTTTTATAGAAAGCGTCAAACCGATAGCAGATAATCTGTTTTTTATCTTCATCTATGTTCATGTTCTTTCCTCCGTTCTTTTCCGTTTTGTTTGCGACAAGGCGGAAAAGGTGGGGGAGAGCGTGCCGTTGGGATTAGTTTCGGGCATGAAAAAACGCACGAATAGAATATCTCTAAACGTGCGTTTTGAAAAATGGCATAAGAATATCCATGACTATTTTCAGAAGCATATAAACAGGAAAAGCTATGTAGTGTTACATTGTCTTTTTCTGATTAAAGCAAGCCGTATTGAACAAGCTGCGAATTTTGAACAGTGATAAAATTAAACATAAAGATACCCCCTCAATATCGCCTGTCCCCAAAGGGCATAAGGATAAAAAGAGGAACGGCGGCTTTGATTGTGTTTTCAAAACCGCCGTTTGGCTACTCTATACTATTTTGGACAAAGTTATCTAGCCACCGCAACAACGGTTTTTTTTATTTCCCGTTGGGGTGTTATCTTCTATCTGATGATGGAAATATACTTTAGTCAAAATAGAACATCTCTTCAAACTTCTTGTCTAATGCTATGCACAAAATTAAAGCTAACTTTGCAGTAGGGCTAAATTGTCCTGTCTCTATGGAGCTAATGGTATTTCGAGATACGCCCACCATTTCAGCAAGTTGTGTTTGGGACAACTTCTGCTCTGTTCGTACCTCTTTTAAGTGGTTTCGTAATATTAGTTCCTCATTATTCATCTGCATTTACCTCAATGTTGTCATAACTACATTTCCAAGAGAGGCAAGACAGGCGATTGTTCCAGCAATGACAGTAACAAGATAGATTTTGTTTTGTGTGAATTTGTATTGTGGATAGGCTTCAGCGGCAAGAAATGCCCAGAACATAGCCATAGGTGCATGAATGGGTTGACCATTAGCAAAACTAAATATGGCTATAAAAGCAAATACTACACAAAATGCACCTATCCCCACCTTTTCTCCACGACGTTTAGCGTCAATAAATCCTTCGTCTTTCTTCTCTTTTCTACTCTTGGCTAAAATTTCTTCTTTTTTCATCATAGCTACCTCCCAATTCTTATGACAAGTTTTATTGTCAAATATATAATACCATTGCAAAGTTTTGTTGTCAAGAAGTTTTGCAAAGTTTTATTGTCATTATTTTATATAAGCCTTTTCCATAACAAAGCAGTATGATTTATTACGCTCAACTATATGCTGTATGATCATATCCAAATAAAAACATGACAGTAAAATATAGTAGCGTGAAATAAGATAAAACTAAAAAAGCTATCTACAACTCCATATCCTTTGCCTTGTGCGATTGTTGCTCCTGCCGAAAAATAGTATAAACATTCTTACGAATTTGCTCGGCTTCTTTTACCTCGTCTTTGAGAGAAGCATACCTCTGATTGAGGATTTGCCGCTTGTCGGTCAAGTCGACATATTCTTTTTTCCATGCCTTTAAGGGTAAGGCAGTCCTGCCGTTCAGTACATCTTTAAGATAGGTATTTGCCGCTGTGAATAAAATCTGTTCGCTTTCCGTCAATGCCTTTTTGCTCTTGTACTTTAAGTAGGTGTCAGCTTGCCCGATATGTTTTTTCAAAACGGTCATGCGCCGCTCAACGGGTTTCAATTCTTCACGAATATTCATCTGCTCGTCAATCATGGAACGGAATTTTTCATCAAGCCCCGCCATATCCCTAATCTGATTTTGCTGTAAAAAGCTCAGCATTTTTGCGGCGGCTTTCAGATTGCCAACAGCTTGGTAACGGTCAGATTTTCCCGTCTGCTCCCGTCTTGCAAGAATACCCTGTATGACATCTGCAAGGGCGGGCGGCTCGGTGTTCTCTGCTTCTTCTTTCAGCCAATTTTGCAGTCTGGTAATGCGTGCCTTTAGCTGTCGCAATCTCTGATTTGTCACTTCAATTTCTCGGTTCATGTTTCCCCGTTCAGAAGTCCGCCCAACCTTGCCGCCATTCCTCGGCTTTGGTTTGTTCGTTCCAGTCGGTGGCGGGAATGGATTTGCATTTGTATTGCCGCTTTTTCGGGTCATAGATTTTGTTGCCCTGCGGGTCAAGAATATAGTCTTTTTTCTGCTTGGCTCCCCATTCGCCGCTCTGCTCAAATGGTCGCATTGTCAACATGATATGTGCGTGAGAATTGCCGCCGCCTGTGTCGTGTACGCAAATATCGGCGCACATTCCCGCCGACACAAAATGCTGATTTACATACTCTCGGACAAGGAAAATGTTTTGTTCCCTTGTCAGTTCAACAGGCAAGGCTATTTCAATTTCTCTCGCTAACTGTGCGTTTTTCGCCTTTTCGATTTTCTCAACGGCGTTCCACAAAACGGCGCGGTTTGAAAACTCGGCGGGGGCATTGTCGGGCAATAAAATTTCCGTATGCACAACACCGCCCTTACGAGTATAGTCATGCTCAATACCGTCATATTGGTTGAGGGTTTTTTCGCCCGCCCGATAAGCTGCCGCCGCAACAGCAGATTTGCCTTTTCCTCGGCTGATGATTTTTATACTGCAATGATAGATTGCCAATAGCACGCTCCTTTCGATTTTGTTTGATGGGGTGGCAATTTAGTGTTATAATTAACAGAATAGAATAAACAATATTTTAATTTATTGGTTGGTGGAGGTATCTAAGATGAAAAGTTATGAAAAGCCTAATTTGATATTGCCAGTCAGCTTACATGATGCCAGATTGAACAATATTGAGATAGAAAACACTATTATTACTTTCATCATGGAAGATGGGATACGCACGATTAGTGGCAGAGATGTAGAGCAAACGGGAAAGGCAAAAGTTACTTTTCCTAAAGTAGACTTCGATTTTTGTAAGGTATATTGTACTGGCAAAGATAATTACCGAAAAGAATGGAATATTGATGATTTTGCCACGAAACTATATATTAAAAAACCGAAACCGATTATTGACATTATTGATGAAACCTATGGCTACAATCAGGCAAAATTCAGTTGCAACTTGACTATGAATGATGAATGGTTTGACTGTGAAATTGAAATATATCATTTTGAACCTATGAAGTATGTTTGGAATGAATAAATTTCTGTTTGCTTGTTTTTTTGTGCCGACAGGCACAAAACGTTGTCTGCAAGACCGCACATACCACATTCATGTGGTATATAAGTGCGCCCTTGCTCTAAGCAAGGGAAAGGGCAGAAGCCCCTTACCCTTGTGCCGTTGCCCTGTTCTCGCCCTCGTCTTTGTTGCTGTGGGGCGCTGATTCCGTGGGGTTTTTCAGGGCGGCAGAAGTGCCTTGTGCGGTCAATTCTGCCAACAGGCGGCGGCTTTGGTCGGTGGCAACGGTCTTTTCAAGAAAGGTTTTGAATTGCTCCTCTGTCAGGTGGATAGTATCGGGGAGCATACTTTCAAACAGCCCCATGCGCTTGCATAGTCGCTTTGTTCTGTCCTTGCGCTCCTGCTCCTTTTGTTGCTGCACAAGCCGTTTTCTCTGATTTTCAAGCTGTGCGATTTGGTCTTGAATGCTTTCGATTTTCTCGGTTCTTGTCTTTGTCATGTAGAAATGCTCCTTTCGATTTTGGATAGGAATGGATAGGATAGGATTGATAGATAAGGATTTTGAACGCAAAAAAGCGGCTTACCCGTTTTCGTGAGTAAGCCGCTTTCTGCGGTCAAATTGCATTATGCGATTTTCTTCTTCCTTGCCTTTTCTTCCTGCTCCTGTTCCTTTTGTTTCTGCTTGGCGGCATATCTGCGCTGTGCTTCTCGCCGCTGTTCCCGCTTGCGCCTTGCCTTTTCCTCGGCGGCAATTTCTTCGGCGGTGGGTTCGGGTATCGGCACTTCAAATTTGCCGATAAAGTTCAGATAAATATCCACCTTTTGGCTTCGTTCGCCGCTTGATTTATCCGCTTCATGGACTACTATTTTTTCAATAAATTCATGTATCATGGTAGGGGTCAGTTCAGAAAAGTCGGTGTATTTTTGCACCAGTTCAATAAACTTATCCGCTTTCAAGCTGTCAGCATGAAAGCTGTCCAATTCCCCTTGCAGCCGTTCCATAGACTGTTCCAGTTCCGCTTGTTCCTGCTCGTATTCCTGCGATAGCACCTCAAAGCGTTTATCGGTCAGCTTGCCGTTTACATTGTCCTCGTAAATCCTGCGAATAAGGGTATTCAGTTCCCCAATCCGCTTTTGCTCCTTTGCCATTTTCCGCTTATGGGATTTTGCCGCTTCTTCCTGCTTGATTGCGGAGGTTTCACGGACTTGCTTTATAAACTCGGCTTCGTTGGATTTCACAAAGACGCTTACGGATTTGATAGCTTCAAGAGCCAATTCCTGTATAACAAGGGTTCGGATTTGGTGTCCTGTGCATTGGCGGTTGTATTTCTTGCCCGTAAGGTTATAGGTGGAACAGGTGTAAACATCTTTCGGCGGTTTGTTGCATACATAGCCCTTTTTGTTTACATAGCTTGTGGGATAAGGCATTCTGTGGTTATACAGCTTCGCCCCGCAATCGGCACAAAACAATAGTCCTGTTAAGGGGTTCGCTTCGCCGTGGTCGGTACGCCTTGGGGTCGGGCATATAGCCGTATATGGCTTTGAATGTCAGCCGCCTGCCGCTCATGCCCCTTGCCTTGTGGCTTGCTTTTACCTTGCGGCTTGCGTCACGCAAGTACCATTCCGACATGATATTGAGGAAAGGGGCAAATTCGCCGCTTTCCTTATTTTGACTGTCGATATTGTTGGAAACGGCAATGAAGCGTACCCCTTTTTCTCGGAAAAAGACTTCGGTGTAAAAGCCCGTTTGCAGATAGTCCCGCCCAATTCGTGACATATCCTTTGCAATGACGGCGGTTACATTGCCTTTCTCGATTTCCTCAATCATTCTTTTCCAATCGGGTCTGTCAAAGTTCCCGCCGGAATACCCGTCATCAGAAAAATGGGCAATGTTAAAAAAGCCGTTTTGCTCGGCATACTTTTCTAACATTGCCTTTTGATTTTGGATTGATGTCCCCGATAGATTCATCATCTCGGCTCAATCGGGAATAGAGTGCTGTGATTTTTTCGTTGCCTGTCTGCCTGTTCATGGATTACTCCTTTCAGGCAAACGGCTCATTTGCAGTAACTTCATTTTACTACAAAAAGGGTATATTTTTAAGTTAGATTGATTTTTTTAGCACTTTTCTCCCTTTCTTTTGGGGTTTTTTGTGCTTTTTTCTTTCCTTCGTTTTTTGTGCACTTTCCTATTTATAAAAAAAAAGAAGCCCTTTCGAGCTTCGCCTTTAACTATCCTAACCAATTAACAATTCCCATTGTATCCTTAAAACAATCATTTCTTAAAAAATCATCATCGTATTTTTCGGAACACATCATCGGATGTCTGCTTATATAAAATTTCCCGTGCTTTAAATATTGCTTTTTTTCTTCTGCAAATTTACCCCATAAGAAGTAGCTTATATTCTTGTTTTCCTCAGATATATAATTCAAAAGCTTTATACTGAACGGTTCCCAAATGGAAATATGACTTCCTGACTTGCCCGGCTCCACCGACAAATAGGTGTTCAGCAATAAAACACCTTGTCTTTCCCATGATTTGAACAATTGATCTGGAGGTAAAATATTAAAGTATCCTGTTTCAATTTCTCTTTGAATTTCTGAAAATTTCATAATATCATCGTAATTTTCTATATTATTATAATTCTTATGAATCAATCTTATTATATTCTTTAGAGAAACCTGCCTGAACTTTTGACTCCATGATATCAAATCCCCTACCTCAAAAGCGCGACCTGTAGGTCTGCCTTTTTCGGGATATGGGTCTTGACCTAAAATAACTACCTTTACCTCATTTAAATTATTCTTTAAAAAACTCAACACATTATCATGGTGAGGATTAGTATTATCACCTATTTTTTCTTCAATAATATTTAATTCTTCTATAATCTCACGTGTCAAAAACTTATCCCACGAGCTATGTGCATCCTTAGGTATTAAACTCATAATTTCACCCTTAAATTATTTTTATATCTACATTATATTTCATAATCGCTATTGAAAGCAATGTAATATATTTCAAATTTGTTATTTTAAGCTGTGAATAAACAATCCGCTCCTGAGCTTCGGTTCAAACCATGTTGATTTAGGCGGCATTACCTTTCCCTGATTTGCGATATCCATCAAATCATCTACACTGGTGGGATACAAGGAGAACGCAACAGCCATTCCTTCGCCGACTCTTTTCTCCAGCTCTCCTAAGCCTCTGACCCCTCCCACAAAATCTATTCTTTCATCTGCTCTTGGATTTTTTATGCCCAGAACAGGTGATAATAAATTGTTCTGCAATATAGAAACATCTAGGTTGTTTTCCGTATCATTTTCATCAAACGTACCATTTACAGGAGTCAGTATATACCATTTATTTAAAAGAAACATTCCAATTTTGTGTTTTCTGTCAGGTTTATATTGTCCTTTCCCGTCATGAACTTCAACTATGAACCTTCCCTTTACTCTATCTATAAATTCTTCCGCAGAAAGTCCGTTTAAATCCTTAACAACCCTGTTGTAGTCCATTATTTTAAGCTCATTATGAGGAAATAATACTCCAAGGAAAAAATTATACTCTTCACTCCCTGTAAAATCAGGGGTATCTTCTCTTTTCTTCAACGCTGCTTTAACTGCTGATGCTGCTCTGTGATGCCCATCTGCTATATATATATTATCAATTTCTTTAAATAATAAAGTAAGCTTTTCTATTGTTTCACCATCATCGATAACCCATATTATGTGCTTTATACTATCTTCAGAACCAAAGTCATAAACAGGTTGATTATTTTTCATATACTCATCCTTAATTTTATCTATTTGTTTATGAGCTTTATGCATGAGAAAGATAGGCCCTGTATTTGCATCACAATACATAACATGATTTATTCTGTCCTGCTCCTTATCATTCCTCGTATGCTCATGTTTCTTTATTTTATCATTCAGGTAATCATCAACAGATAAGCAACACACAATCCCGGTCCGCTCATGCTCCCCCATAATCTGTTTGTAAATATAAAAGCATTCTTTTTTGTCCTGCTTTAACCAACCCTTATCAATCATATAATTGAGATTATCCCTTGCCTTTTCATATACTCTGTGATCATATATGTCAACAGACGGGTCAAGGTCTATTTCTGCCTTGTCTACATGCAGGAAGGAGTAAGGATTATCCTTTACAATAATCCTCGCTTCCTGGCTGTTCATAACATCGTATGGCAATGCGGCAATTTTATCAGCCAATTGCGTAGTAGGTCGTATACCTTTAAAAGCTTTTAAAATCATTAAGCACCCTCCTTTATATAATTAAAAATAATTTCTGCTATTTCGTCACCTATTCTGGTTTGTGCTTCTTGTGTTGAAGCACCTATGTGAGGTGTACAGGATACCCTGTCATGCTTTATCAACGGACTGTTTTTTGCAGGCTCTTCAACAAATACGTCAATAGCAGCCCCAGCAAGCTTGTTATTGTCAAGTGCTTCAAGAAGCGCCTCTTCATCTACCACTCCTCCTCTTGCACAGTTTATAATATAAGCACCGTCCTTCATCATTTCTATTTCTCTTTTACCTATAACTGCATTATCACCACTGTAAGGAATATGAACTGATACAAAATCCGAAGCTTTAAGCAGTTCGTCCATGGGCAAATACTTGTACTTTAAGTTATCTACTTCACCAATAACATCTGTATATACAATATTCATTCCTAATGCTGATGCTTTGTTTGCTGTTTCTCTTCCTATCCTGCCAAAGCCTATAATCCCTAGTGTCTTATTAAAAATTTCTATCCCCTCATACGATTTTTTGTTCCACTGTCCCTGTCTCATGGTAATGTTTGAATTGTGGATAAATCTTGCTAAATTAAACATTTGACCTATTACAAGCTCGGCTACTGAAGCACTGCTGGCATTTGGAGTGTTTCTTACTTGAATTCCATTTGCCTCTGCATATGCAACATCAATATTGTCGAGTCCGACACCTCCGCGTATTATGAGCTTAAGCCTTCCCGTAACACGCGCAGCATCAATTATATCCTTTTTAACTTTTGTATTTGAACGGACAATCAAAACATCAAAATTCTTTATTTCTTCCATAAGCTCATCTGTCTCATAATGTCTTTCCACAACATCTAAGTTCATGGCTTTAAGCTTATTCACCGCTTCATTCTCCATACCGTCAGAAATCAAAATTCTCAA
The DNA here is from genome assembly GCF_013403245.1 of Sedimentibacter hydroxybenzoicus DSM 7310. Lineage (GTDB taxonomy): Bacteria > Bacillota > Clostridia > Tissierellales > Sedimentibacteraceae > Sedimentibacter > Sedimentibacter hydroxybenzoicus. The sequence continues at coordinate 26,308 of NZ_JACBNQ010000033.1, forward strand.
CATATTATCTCCTCCAAAATCATAATTTTAAAATATCATTTATATTTTCCAGTAACTCTTTTATATCATTTAAGGTGTAATCACCCATGTGTGATATTCTGAAAGTTTTTTCCTTTAAATCACCGTAACCGTTTGATATTGCATATCCTCTTTTGCCGAGCTCCTTATTCAATTCAGCCACATTGATACCTCTTACATTATTTATGGTTGTAAGTGTATTTGATGCATACCTTTCTTCCGGAAAAAGCTCAAAGTTTTTCTTAGCCCATTCTCTTACATACTCAGCCATCGACAGATGTCTCTCGTATCTGTTATCAAGACCTTCCTCAAGAATTTTATCCAGCTGATAGTCCATGGCATACATTATAGACAACGCGGGTGTAGACGGATATTGATAATCCTTTTTCTGAATGTAATTATACAGCTCTAACAAATCCAAATATAGTCCTCTGAACTCAACCTGTTTTGCTGCTTCTACGGCTTTTTCCGACATTGAAGCGATAGCCATTCCGGGAGGTAACCCCAATGCTTTTTGTGTGGATGTAATACAAATATCCACACCAAGCTCATCCACTTCTATCTTTGTTCCTCCCATAGAGCTTACGGCATCAAGGCACCAAACCACATCCTGATATTTTTTTATAACCTGTGAAATTTCATATATAGGATTCTCCACACCGGTAGAAGTTTCATTATGTGTTATGGTAATTAAATCATATTTACCGGTAGAAAGCACTTCTTCAACCATTTCGGCAGTAGTTGCTTTTCCTGCTTCAACACTGAATTTATCTGCTGGCACGTTATTGGAAATCGCCATCTTATACCAGCGGTCACCGAAAGATCCAACAGAAAAAACTGCTGCTTTTTTCCTTGTACACGACCTGATAGCACCTTCCATAAGACCTGAGCCTGAAGATGTAGAAAGAAGAATCTGCTCCTTCGTATGAAAAACTTTATTTAGCTTCTCACTGATACTTTTTTGTATCGTTGAGGCATCCTTTGACCTATGTCCTATCATAGGTCTTGTCATTTGGTCCAATACATCCTGCTTTACATCGATCGGTCCGGGTATAAATAGTTTTTTGTTCATTTTAGTCCTCCTAATATATCAATAATTTATAAAAAAAACCTTCCGTCCACAAAGGGACGAAAGGTTAACTTCCGTGTTGCCACCCAAATTGAACATTATTTCAATTTCAGGTACGACAAATAAAGGATATTAAAAAAGCTTCCGTCCCCGAAAGGGACGAAAGCTTAAACCTCCGCGTTACCACCCAAATTGATACAATGATCCACTCTATGCATATAACGGCTGCCTCCGTTTTACTCATCGCAAACCCTCTAAGGTGGATTCAACAAACATCAGACCGTCTCGCACCTGCCGCCGGCTCTCTTCACATTAAGCTTGCCTACTATTCCTCATCAATGGTTTTTATTTATTTCGTTCTATTATATTAAGCTGCATATCAAAAAGCAACTCTTTTTTTAAATTTTTCTAAACTTTAATATAACTAAATTTGTTTCATGGAAATTTTTGATAAAATGTATTATAATTAAAATATAAAATAAAAACGAGGTGTGCCATGATAAATCAAGAACGACTTATAAATGTATTTATGGAATATGTGCAAATTGACAGTGAAACAAAAAATGAAAAAGCTATATCAAAAAGAATAATCAATGATTTAAAGGATTTGGGATATGAACCCTATACTGATGAAGCAGGAAAAAAACTAAATTCAAACGGCAATAATGTTTATTGCTTTATTCCCGGAACTAATCAATCTGAATCAATGCTGTTCAGTGCTCATATGGACACAGTGACTCCCGGCAACGGTATAGTCCCATACATAGATGGTAATTATATAAAAAGCAAGGGTGATACTATTCTCGGAGGAGACGATAAAGCGGGTATTACAGCAATTATAGAAGCACTAAGGACTATAAAGGAAAATAACTTGCCTCACAGACCTATTGAAATTGTTTTTACAATCTGTGAAGAAGGCGGTGTAAATGGTGTCAAGGAGGTTGAATTTTCTAAATTAACTTCTAAAAAAGGAATAGTTTTAGACAGCGGTGGAAGCCCGGGTAAAATTATCATTGAGGCACCGGGGCAAACAAGAATTTTTGCTGAAATTACAGGAAAACCGTCACATGCAGGTGTAAGTCCGGAAAAAGGAATCAGTGCTATAACAGTAGCTGCAGAGGCTGTAACAAATATGAACCTCCTTCGCATCGACAGCGAAACTACCGCAAATATAGGTACCTTTAAGGCAGTGGGTGCCACAAACATCGTTTCACCATTAGTTGAAATTGTTGCGGAAGCAAGAAGCCGCTCTACAGAAAAGCTTAAATTACAAACCGACCATATGGTTAAATGCCTGCAGGATGCATGCGACAAATATGGTGCTGCATTAGAATATAATATTGAATATTGCTACCTCTCCTATGCTTTTGATTCAGAGGATGAGCATATTAAACAAATTGAAAGCGTATGTGAAAAATTAGGGCTTGAAGCTGAAAAAATTCCTTCCGGTGGAGGAAGTGACGCTAACGTATTTAATCTGAACGGTATAAAGGCAGTTAATGTGGGAGCCGGCATGGAACTTGCTCACACAACCGACGAACAGCTTAATATAAATGATTTTATAAATGCTTCAAAGTTTGTTTTTGAGTTAATGACAATTTAACAGTGTTTATCGTATTAGAAAAGCCATTAAAAATCAATATAGATCAGTTTATTTACCTCAATTGCGAGGGAGGAGACATCATCTTCTCCCTTTTATTCTATTTATATTTCTTTTATTTCCTTAAGCTTTGCAGCGATACTTTTAAAATCCTCCCATGCATCCTTCTTGGCAGACTCATTTCTCAAAAGATAAGATGGATGGTATGTAGGCATAAAATAAATATCACCCTTTTTTACAAACTGTCCTCTTTGCCTGCTGATACTTAAATCCGGATTTATAAGATTTTTAGCAGATACCGCACCAAGGCACACAATAATTTTTGGTTTAACCAACTTAACCTGCCACCTTAAATAATTCAGGCATGCATTGCTTTCCTCCTCAAAGGGATTTCTGTTTTCAGGAGGTCTGCACTTCACTACATTGGCTATGTAGACGTCACTTCGTTTAAGAGATATAGCTTCAATCATCTTATCAAGAAGCTGCCCTGCCTTGCCGACAAAGGGTCTTCCCTGAACATCCTCGTTATATCCGGGGCCTTCCCCCACAAACATAATGTCAGCATTCTCACTTCCTTCTCCAAACACTACGTTTGTCCTTGTTTCAGACAATCCGCATTTATGACAGCTATAGCAAAACTTCCTAAGTTCATCCATCGTATACATAAGCACCTCTACAGGCTTAAATCAATGTGACAGTAGCCATTCGGATTTTTTTCTAAATATTTTTGATGGTATTCCTCCGCGGCATAAAAGTTTTTTATAGGCATTACTTCAGTAACTATCGTCTTGTCGTGCTTCAGGGCTTCATTATTAAAGGATTCATTTATTATTTTTAAATCCTCTTCGTTCACATAATAAATCCCTGTCCTGTATTGTGTTCCAATATCCCCGCCCTGTCTGTTCAATAATGTCGGATCAATAACCTTCCAGAAATCCTCCAGTATTTTGCTCAAAGTTATTTCTTTTTCATCATATTTTATATAAACAGCTTCCGTAAAACCGGTTGTATTAGTACATACCTGCTCATATGTAGGATTTTTCATATTTCCGTTTGCGTATCCTACAACCGTTTCCTTAACTCCTTTACGCAAATCAAAGTATGCCTGCAATCCCCAAAAACATCCACCCGCTAAATAAATTTCTTTCATTTTATCAACTCCTGTATTTGATTTCATTATATTTATTATACCCATATTTTAAATTAATCACAATATTATTTAATTCTTGAGTTTCCGCAAAACAATCCACAGGAGAGTAAAAATACAGTTTCACTTATCACAAGATTTGAAAAAAC
>NZ_JACBNQ010000034.1 GCF_013403245.1 Sedimentibacter hydroxybenzoicus DSM 7310
AACTGGATCATATTTTTTTAAATTTAATCTTTCAATAGTTTAATTGTGAAACTCATTCATGCGTTTGTCGTGTTATTGTTTCCAAAAACTATTGACAAATGACTTTCATTATGTTAATTTAAACATATATATTGCTTGGGGAAGAGTAATCATAATTGTATTAATCAAAGCAAGACAGGGACGATGAGAGCTGTTATTAACTTGTGATGAAAGACACCTCAAATAAAGCAAAAACAATCGAGAGGGACTATATAGTCCAAGTAGGGTGGCAACGCGGGTTAAACTCGTCCCTAAGCACAGGGATGAGTTATTTTTATTTAATTGCGGAGGATATTATGGAAACAATGGGAGATTTAAGAAGAACAAATATGTGCGGAGAATTAAGCAAGAATGATATAGGCAAAGAAGTTGTGCTGATGGGATGGGTTCAGAAAAGAAGGAGCTTAGGCGGACTTATATTTGCAGACTTGAGAGATATAACCGGCCTGATTCAAATTGTGTTTGACACTGAAGTAAATAAAGAAAGCTTTGAAAAAGCAGAAGGTCTGAGAAGTGAATTTGTTATTGCCGTAAGAGGAAAGGTTTTAGAAAGAGAATCCAAGAATCTTGAAATGGCTACCGGAGAAATAGAAGTATATATTGAAGAGCTTAAAATATTGGATACTGCCGAAACCCCTCCGATTTATATAAAGGATGACGATGACGTTTCTGAGCAGATGCGTTTAAAATACAGATTTCTTGATTTAAGAAAACCTCATATGCAGAATAATCTCATTCTGAGAAGCAAGACATCGAAGGTTATAAGAGATTTCTTATATGAAAATAATTTTAATGAAATAGAAACACCATTTTTGACAAAACCGACACCGGAAGGGGCAAGGGACTATCTAGTGCCAAGCAGGGTTAATCCCGGCAAGTTTTACGCATTGCCGCAGTCACCGCAGTTGTTTAAGCAGCTATTGATGGTTTCGGGCATGAACAGATATTTTCAAATAGTAAGATGCTTCAGAGATGAGGATCTGAGAGCAAACAGACAGCCGGAATTTACACAGGTTGATATTGAAATGTCATTTGTTGATGTAGAGGATGTTATTTCTATAAATGAAAATCTTATTCAGAAAATATTTAAAGAGGTTAAGAATGTAGATATAGAGCTTCCCATCAAGCGTATGTCGTACCAGACGGCAATGGACAAATACGGCTCGGATAAACCTGACTTACGTTTTGGATACGAGCTTGCTAATATTACTGAAATATTTAAAAATTCTGAATTTAATGCTTTTAAATCAACATATGATTCAAAAGGTGTAATAAAATGTGTTAAAATAGATTCATCATCCGATGATTTCTCAAAAAAAGGAATTTCCAAGCTTGAAAAGTTTGTAAAAACATACGGCGCTAAAGGCTTGGCATGGATGAAATATGAAAACGGAGCAATTGACTCACCAATAGCTAAATTTTTAAGCGAAGATGAACAAAATCAAATAATTTCAGCTCTTGAGCTAAAAGAAAAAGATATCGTGTTTATTGTTGCAGATAAGGAATCAGTTGTTAATACGGCTCTTGGTGCATTAAGAATTGAAATAGCTCATGATAAAAACCTTATAGATGAAAGCAAGTATGAATTAGTTTGGATAACTGATTTCCCATTGTTTGAATATGATGATGAGGAAGAAAGATATGTAGCAAAGCATCACCCGTTTACAGCTCCGGTTGATGAAGATATTGACAAGTTAGAAACAAATCCTCAAGGGGTGAGAGCTAAAGCTTACGATATAGTAATAAATGGCGATGAGATAGGCGGAGGAAGCATTCGTATAACTAACCGAGCTTTACAAAACAGGATGTTCAGAGCACTTGGCTTTACAGACGAGGAAGCAAATGAAAAATTCGGATTCTTACTTGAAGCATTCAAGTATGGTGTTCCTCCTCACGGTGGAATTGCATACGGTTTGGACCGTTTTATGATGCTGCTCACAGAAAGTGATAACATAAGAGACGTAATAGCATTTCCTAAAACTCAAAGTGCTACATGTTTAATGACAGAAGCACCAACTCATGCTACCGAAAAGCAATTAAAGGAGCTTGGCATAGAAGTTACCGAGTAATAAGAAAGGAAGAGTATAATGGATCAAATTGGGAAAATAGAACAAATAAATGGAGATAAAGCGATTGTATCAGTTAAGAGAGTATCAGCATGTGGAGACAACTGCAAAAGCTGTGGTTCATCCTGCAATCAAAAAAGTGTGACAATCGAAACCGATATAGCAGGAGAATATGAAGTAGGCGATTATGTTGAAGTAACAACGGAGAATGAAGTAATGATGAAGCATATATTAGTTTTATACGGAGTACCTCTGTTAATTATGATGGGTGTAATCGGCATTGTGCAGCTTCTTTCAAATAGTCCGAATAAGGATATGATCTCAGCTGTTTCAGCATTATTGTCTTTAGTTTTTTCATATTTTATACTGAAAGCTTACGATAGAAGAGAAATGAAGAAAAATGTTCTTAAGTTTACCATAGGCAAAAAACTATAAGGGATAAGCAATGAATATATTTGAAATGCAATATGAAAATAGAATAAAGAAATCAGGGCCTCTCGCACAGCGCATGAGGCCTAAGACGCTTTATGATTTTGTAGGTCAGGAGCATATTGTGGGAGAAGGAAAAATATTAAACAGAGCAATAAAAGCTGACAAGCTTTCTTCCGCTATTTTTTATGGTCCTCCCGGAACGGGCAAAACAACATTAGCCAGAATAATTGCAGAAAATACAAACAATAATTTTACCACTTTAAACGCTGTGACCAGCGGCATAAAGGATATAAAGGAAAAAATAAGCTTTGCAGTTGATGAATTATCATTATATAATAAAAGAACGATTCTTTTTATAGATGAAATTCATAGATTTAATAAAGCTCAGCAAGATGCCCTTTTACCATATGTAGAAAACGGTACAATCATACTGATTGGTGCCACAACCGAAAATCCTTATTTTGAAGTGAATCAGGCTTTAATTTCCCGTTCGTTGGTTTTTGAATTTAAGAAAATAGACGATAAGCATATTAAAGATGTGATGAAAAAGGCAATATCCGATAAGGACAGTGGCTATGGAAATAAAAATGTAGAAATAGACGAAGAAGCAATAGATTTAATAGTCAACAATTCAAACGGTGACGTAAGAAAAGCATTGAGTGCGCTGGAATTAGGTGTTGAGACCACCGATGAAAAGGACGGAACAATAAAAATTGACATAAATGTTGCCTCTGAATGCATTCAAAGAAAAAAGATCGAATATGATAAAGTAGGCGACAATCATTATGATACCATTTCAGCCTTCATAAAGAGCATGAGGGGTTCCGACCCTGACGCTGCTGTATTTTGGCTTGCTAAAATGATAAAAGGTGGAGAAGACCCAAAATTTATTGCACGAAGAATAATAATATGTGCATCGGAAGATGTTGGTAATGCCGATCCGAGGGCTTTGCAGTTAGCCGTCAGCGCATTTCATGCGGTAGAAATAATAGGTTTTCCGGAAGGCAGAATTATTTTGGCGCAGGCTGCTATATACGTTGCATGTGCACCGAAAAGCAACGCATCAATTATAGCAATAGATAAGGCCTATGATGCAGTGGAAAAAAGCTCATTGGAGGTTCCCATTCATTTAAGGGACAAAAGCTACAGTGGAGCGGAAAAGCTCGGCAGAGGATTAAGCTATAAGTATCCTCATGACTACAATAAGTTTTATGTAAAACAAAATTATCTTCCTGAGTCGATAAAGAATATTAATTTCTATGAACCTAAGGAATCCGGGTATGAAAGTAAAATTAAAAAGTTTTTAGAATACCTGCAAAGCTAAAGGGGGTAATAATATGGATTTTAAGTTATATAACACAGATATAAAAGATATAAATATTGAAGAGAAAATAAATAAAAAGATTAAATTCGATTTATTAGATCAAAATAAAAAGTACGATTTGAACGTTGAGTTTTACAACAAGGATTTAACGGAAAATATGTTGAGCGAGGACGTTTCCTATGAAATAAAAAAAGAGCATTACTTGTTTATAAAAGCATTAAGAAACATATTTGAAAAAAACAATATAAAAGTCAGTAAGTTTAATTTAATGGGTTCGGTAGAGGACTTAAATGAAAATGAAATGTTAATTTCGGTTTTAAAGACTAGCGACAGCAAAAAAGAAAATATAATATGGCCATGTAAAGAAATATTTATTTTTGAAGATCATAAAAATAAACTCGATACCTTATTGTACAGCAATATAATTTCAGAAAATGATTATGAATACAATTTAGAAAATCTAAAAGAAGAATTCAGCATATATGATAACGAAGAAGAACATCGATATTTGAATTAGCCCTATCCTCCTTTGTAACCTTATATATTTTTTTTAATAAAATATAGTAAGCAATGCGTAGAGGAGGATTCAAAATGGAACTTTATATTATAACTTTCAAGCATGGAAATTATGCCGTAGCGGTATTTAATAAATTGCAGGGGTATGGAGTGAGAAATATTTACCTTACACAAACTCCTTTCAGCATTAAGAGTGAGTGTGACCTTTGTATCAGGGCATACGGAGAAAACACCTACAATATTGTAATGAAGGAATGCATGAAGGTTCCCGTTGATAATGTATTTATGGAAATTAAAAAGGATGGCAAGACTATGTATAAAATGCTGCCGTAATAGATTAAGCACAAGAAAATCTCTTGTGCTTTTTTCATATTTAATGTTGACAAGAATAGTAGGGTATAATATAATTAATTATACCCTACCAAGTTAGTGGGAATTATGATGAGAGGAGACAGATTATGATTTTATCAACAAAGGGCAGATATGGATTAAAAGCAATATTTGAACTTGCACTGAATTATGGTTCAGGACCTGTTTCTCTTAAAAAAATAGCGGAAAAATATGATATTTCCGAAAGTTATTTAGAACAGCTTTTTGCTAAGTTGAGAAAAGGTGGATATATAGATACTGTAAGGGGTCCGCAAGGCGGATATTTTTTAGCGCGGAAGCCCGATGAAATAACTGTAGGAATGATACTTAGAACATTAGAGGGAGATATTACTACTTCAGAATGCATCAGTAAGGAGGTCTGTTCCAGAGAATCTATTTGTGCCACAAGAGTGATTTTGGAAAAAATAGAGAACAGTATTAACAATGTTATTGATAATATAACTTTAGCTGACATGTACGAGGAACGTAAAACAAATTTAATCGATTTAACGGAGGAGAAAGATGAGCAAGAAATTTTATCTTGACAATGCTGCAACCACAAGGGTTAAAAAAGAAGTAATAGATGAAATGCTTAAATATTTTGATGAAAAGTACGGAAATCCATCATCACAATTGTACGAATTAGGAAGAAGATCAAAAGAGGCAATAGATAATGCAAGGAAAATTGTTGCTGATTTTATTAATGCTGATGAAAAAGAAATTTACTTTACAGCCGGAGGCTCAGAATCGGATAACTGGGCATTAAAGGGTGTTGCGTTTGCTAATTTCAATAAAGGAAAAAATCATATCATTACTACTAAAATAGAGCATCATGCAGTTCTTCATACCTGCGAGTACTTAGAAAAATTCGGCGTTAAAACTACTTATTTAGATGTAGATAAATACGGTATGATAGATTTAGAGCAGCTAAAGGAAGCAATAACTCCCGAAACCATGCTTATTTCAATAATGTTTGCCAACAATGAAATAGGAACTATCCAGCCTATTGAACAAATCGGTGAAATCGCCAAGGAACACGGTGTTTTGCTCCATGTAGATGCAGTACAGGCAATGGGAGCAGTAAAAATAGATGTTAAGAAGCAACATATAGATTTGCTGTCAATGTCAGCTCACAAATTAGGCGGACCGAAGGGCATAGGCGGTATGTTCATAAGAAAAGGCGTTAAGATAGATAATCTAATCCACGGCGGTGGTCAGGAAAGAGGAAAAAGAGCGGGAACGGAAGGTGTTCAGAATATCGTGGGCTTTGCCAAAGCAGTTGAGTTGGCAAGCAAGGATTTTGATGCTCATGTTAAAAAACTTACATCATTAAGAAATAAATTCATTGAAGGAATAAAAAATAATATACCTGATGTAATACTTAACGGTCATCCTACAATGAGATTGCCTAACAATGTTAACTTCTCATACAAATATGTAGAAGGAGAATCAATTCTTTTACTGCTTGATATGGATGGTATATCAGCATCAAGCGGCTCGGCATGTACATCCGGATCACTGGATCCGTCACACGTGCTTTTAGCCACAGGACTTGATCACGGAACAGCTCACGGCTCTATCCGTTTTACAATAGGTGAAGAAACAACTGAAGAAGACATCAGCTTTGTAGTCCAGACAATGAAGGGCATAGTAGAAAGACTGAGAATGATGTCACCAATAAAAAATGACGAAGATTTATATAAAAAATAAACTATCAATCGGAGGAAGATTATGTATACAGAAGCAGTAATGGACCATTTCAGAAATCCCAGAAATGTAGGTTCAATGGAAAACGCAGATGGTGTAGGTCAGGTAGGTAACCCCAAATGCGGAGATATAATGAAAATTTACTTAAAAATTAATGACGAAACAATAGAAGATGTTAAATTCGAAACCTTTGGCTGCGGCTCTGCCATAGCTTCATCAAGTATGGCGACAGAGCTCATAAAGGGTAAAAGCATAAACGAAGCTGTTGAACTGACAAACAAAGCAGTTGTAGAAGCGCTTGGAGGACTTCCTCCCGTAAAGGTTCATTGCTCAGTACTGGCAGAGCAGGCAGTAAAATCAGCACTTTTCGATTATGCACAAAAAACAGGAAAGGTAATCAAAGGTCTCGAAAACTACGAACCAATAGATGACGACGACATCCATTGCCACTAAACAAACCAAAAGCGGAGAAAAGATTAAATCTTGACTCCGCTTACTTATTTTCACTTGCATTATAAGCCAACTGACACTAAATTAAAATTAGCTCATTTTATACTGCATCATATGAATGTTAACTGTCTCTTTCGGTTAAAAAAATAGAGTTTAAGATATAGTCCATTTCATCACGATCATCCCAATCTAAAATCGTATGAAATTCAATAACAATTTCATCACTTGCACGGACAAAATGCCAATATTCAGCTTTTTCACCTTCTTTGATTTGGTCAGGCACATATTGGATGTAAGGAAGTCCCTTTTTAGTAGTACCACTTGTGACAGTCAAAGAATTATCAAAAAAACCAAAAAATGGATCCCAGTCAAGCTCTGGAGTTTTATCATCTATTACACTTTTAATTGTTTCATCCATTATAAAATCTTTGGAGACTATGTTAAGTGTAAATCCATTCATACGGCCGATTAGTCCTTCTTCATTTTCTAAATGTTCAAGGAAGTTATGGACATCCATTTGATACCAATTATTGAAAACATCAACGACTATTTTATATTTTTCAGCTTCTTCGTTATATAGATTCGGATCTGATACATAGTCGAGTGTTAGGTCATACATTGTTGTTGGATATACTTTACCTCTTTTAAAACCATCTTTAACAGGCTCTTGCTCTATGTGTTCCGTTTCTTCTTTTGTTTCAGGCTCTTTTATTTCATTATCTTCCTTGTTTTGGATTGAAGAGTCCGGGACAATATTTCGCTCTTCACCATTACAGCCGGTTAAGGCGATTATGATGATTAATAATAAGCAAAGTTTAATTTTAATCATAATACCTCCATCAATACTAATATATGGATTTTAATATAAGACGTATTTTGACACAATTTGTTCCGTTAAAAATGGTCCAGCCATTAAAATTTTGAGAACCCAAAGCCATAAACTTCTTGTACCGTTCTGACTGTTACAAATACATTGGGATCTATTGTTTTGAGCTGTTTTTTTAATATGTAGTATTCCCTTCTGTCAAGTATTGTTACTATTATATCCTTTTCTTCATTTGTGTAGCCGCCTTCCGCCTTGTACAAGGTTACACCTCTGTCCAGTCTTTCAAAAATGTATTTCTTTATTTCGTTATGTTTTTTGGAAATGATAACCACCTCATTTTTAACTGAAAAACCGTCGAGGAAATAATTTACAACCACTCCGTTTAAAAACCATCCAAATGCCCCCACTATACCTGTTTGTATACCATAAGTAAAGAAGGCTAATGCAACTACTATTACATCGGCTGCCATCAAGCCCTTGCCGATGTCCATATTAAAATATTTATTTAATATTTTGGCAATAATGTCTGTGCCCCCCGTTGACGCATTTTGATTAAATACTATGGAAAGTCCTATGGCCATTATAACTATTCCGCACATTAAATTCAGTAATATTTCATCTGTTATAGGCGCAGATACAGGAAAAAATGTTTCCATAAGATACATAAATAACGATAAAAATATTACCGAAAAGATTGTTTTTCCGCCGAATTCCTTGCCTAAGAAAATAAATCCCAATATAAACAATATGAAATTCAGAAAAAAGTTTATAAAGGAAATGGGTATGCTTATATAATTGTTTAAAACAATTGAAAGCCCTGATACTCCTCCTGTAGCTAAGTTTTCCGGAACCATGAAATAATATATACCAAAGGCTACTAAAAATGAGCCAATAGCTATAAAAAAATACTCTTTTAATATTTGTTTGTTAATTTTAATCACCTCTGCAATGTCATTTAATTCATATATATTTATTATAGACTAAACTCACTTAAATTTCCACTCTTCAATTTTTTTATATGTTACTTTGACCTTGATACTTTGATACAATGAGTTGATTAATCTGTTATCATCGGTAGTAATATCGACCTTATGGCTGAAGGTTTTTATTTCTCCCGGAGCAATAGTAATGGATGTATCTGAGTTGTAATCAGGCACTATACTATAATATGGATGCTCGGGATTTGTTTTCGTAAATTGCACATTAAAATTAATCGAACCGAAAGGCAGCATATTAATTGCTTTGAATCTGTATTCGATTGTTTTTCTTTCCGGCTTATTTATATCCGGGGTTGATATACGCGCATCCGGATAAAGGATTTTAACAGGTGATATTATTATTGAAATAACGGATATTAAAAGTAGTCCCCTTAAAATATTCCTAAAATACTTATGGAATTTATCCATTTTTACACCCCGATAATTATTGTATTTTTTGCAGTATGAAAAATGTCTTTATTCATATTTCAATTCATAAAAAATCAATTCATCGGCATAAGGCAAGGATTTAGCCCAGTTTATAAAGTCTGTATTCCATTCGATCAATTGATGATGACTTCTGCTGGCTGCCATGTGTCTGATGCTTGCATAATTTAAAGTAACCGTTCTTTTCTGAAAAAAGCCTTCCGGTAACATTTGTTTCATAATTCGTTTATACTTAAAATGCTTGGTTTCTTTTCCTTTGGTTCTTATTTTTTCCAATAATTCAATTGTATTTTCCCACCATTCATTTATCGTTAAATTTAGGTTATTATCATCGGTGTCACCTTCTGTTAATTCTTTTATTCCGTCAGATTCAAACATTTCCGGATTCATCGGATAAGCTGTTAATTTGTGCATAGTTGAGCTGCTGTTTGCAGTTGTCCCTATTTTATATGTATCAAATTCGGACCACCAATATCGGGGAGCCGTTATATCAACACTGACAAATATCTGTCTCATATATTTTGAATGTGTACTTCCGCCCTTAATCATTCTTTGAGCCAAGTTCAAATCATTCTTACCTATTTCATAAAAAAGTTTATCATAATTATCATCATGTATATATCGGCTATCGGATAAATGCCAGCTATCCTTAGGATTTCTCAATCCTCTTAACGCACCTTCAAAATTAAACACTTCCGTATTTTCAAATTTCATACTTACATTCTCCCTTATGAATATATACCATCATTATATCAAATAACACTTATAATTTCTATAAATTTGCAATAAACAGAAATATTTATCTTTATTGTATCTTCTTATTGATGAATAAGAGTATAACAGATAAAAATACAATGATTATATATGCTGACACATTAACAATGTTGTTTGTGCTATATATTTGAATTAACAATAATATTACTAATGGCATATGGACTGCAATTATTGATAAAAGGCCGTAATATTTATTTTTCTGACTTAACATATTGTATAATTTTATAAAGTTTTTCTTTCCGCAAAAACTATATAAAAAATATAAGCTGAAACTTAAAATAATCTTATAATTAAAATCAGAAATAAAAATGAATAAAGGAAGCCCCATAATAAATATAAATGCAGGATATACATATACAGATGATTTTTCATTTTCACCTATTTTTTTAATTACCCAAATAGATAATATACCAAATAGCAGTAATATAACTAAATACCCTAAATAATAAAAAAACAATTTATCATAAGATTTATTTATATAATATTCATATAATATTTTATCAAACTCCATACCTTATTCTCCCTATTAATATATACAGCTCAAGAGTAAATTTTACTATATTTGCTTAAAGTAATAAAGCAATTTTTCTGCATTAATCATTGACAACACCATTCTCCATCCGTATAATACGCGTGAATTTAAGACAAATGCATTTGATTAACCAAACGGTTAATCAAAATGACGGAATGGAGGATGGAATGAATCTGAAGGTTTTATACGGAACAATGAAAAAGGAGCTGATGATAAAGTACAGGGCGTATCCGGCGCATTTCTTTGTGGGAAACACGCTGACCGGATTATATACCGTGCTTGGTGCGTGGATGATGTGGAAGTTTTTGTTTGAGGGAAACATGGCACAGGATTTTAGTGAAATTACAGGAACGGGAGATTATATAAGCTACGTTGTGGTGGGAAGCCTGACGTACTTGTTCGTCGTAAGGACATGCCTCAACGTAAGCAGAAGCCTTATTACGGAATTAAGGGAAGGAACTCTTGAGAGTCTGATGCTTGCACCGTTCAAGAGAGCAGAATACTTTCTTGGCAGCATGCTTGTACAAACTTTGACCACATCTGCGGAAATAATAGTTTCTCTCATTATTGCAATACCCTTTGGTATAGATTTGAGCCGTGCGGACATGGGAGCTTTCCTGATTGCATTTATAGTATCACTTTATGCATTTTTCGGAGTGTCCATGGTGCTTGGAAGTATAATGTTGTATACGAGGGATACTTATATATCTCAAAACACACTGTTTGCATTTTTGTTCTTAGTGTGCGGTATTTCTTTTCCGGTTCAGTACCTGCCTGAATGGCTCAGGGTTATTGCGGAAGTTATACCTGTTACAGAAGCGGTTAATCTTATACGAGTCACACTTTTGTCAGGCAGCGGGATAAGTGAACAGATGCAATCGGTGCAGTATATTTTGCTGCTGAGCACGGCATACGTTGTTGTTGGATTTATGCAAATGAAAAGGTGCGAAGAAATTGCACTTGAAAAAATAAACGGATAGGAGCAGGACATGATTATAGCGGAGCATTTGAAGAAAACATACATAGTTAAGCAAGGAAAGGGATTATTCAGAGAAAAACAGGAGATTCAGGCGGTCAGAGATATATCCCTGCAGATAGAAAAAGGAAAAATTGTAGGACTTCTGGGTATAAACGGCGCCGGAAAAACGACCACCATAAAAATGCTGACCACATTATTGTCACCAACAGAGGGGAGCTATTTTTTAGACGATATAGATGGGGTGAAATATCCTGTTGAAATAAAGAAGAGGATTAATATGATTGCAGGCGGTGAGAGGATGATATACTGGCGACTTACGGCTTATGAAAATCTGTGGTATTACGGACAAATATACAATGTTTCAAACAATGTACTTAAGGAAAGAATCGATACATTACTTAAGCTGGTAGGGCTTGAGAATAAAAAGGACGTGCCTGTTGAAACTTTCTCCAAGGGTATGAAGCAAAGATTACAGATAGCTCGTGGATTAATAAACGACCCTCAAT
This sequence comes from Sedimentibacter hydroxybenzoicus DSM 7310, assembly GCF_013403245.1. Lineage (GTDB taxonomy): Bacteria > Bacillota > Clostridia > Tissierellales > Sedimentibacteraceae > Sedimentibacter > Sedimentibacter hydroxybenzoicus. The sequence goes on from NZ_JACBNQ010000034.1 coordinate 11,945, forward strand.
ATTTATTCCTTGACGAGCCCACAATAGGACTGGATGCGGTTGTGTCCAAGGAGCTTAGAAGCCACATCAAGCACCTTGCAAAGGAGCAAAACAAAGGTATACTCATAACCTCTCATTATATGGGAGAAATAGAGGAGCTGTGTGACTATATTTATATAATGAACGATGGTGTATTAATAAAGAAGGGTACTGTCAAAGAGCTTACTACAGAAACCTTTAACAGAAAAAATTATGTCCTTAGATTGGATAAGCACAGCAAGGAAATTACAGAATGCATTTGTGACAAGCTGAAAGTCGTTGATGCAACAGTTGAGGTAAAGGATGAAAATGATGCAATATACATCAACAGCAGGGAAAATATATCCATGGAGTTATCGAGGGCGTGTATGGAAGCCGGCTTGTACATACGGGAAATGTACGAAAAGGAACCGCATCTTGAGGATGCTATAATTCGACTTTCAAGGGAGGTTCATCATGAGGCCGTTTATTAAAGCTCTTGCCGCTGAAATGATAAAGCAGCATAAAAATTATTTTCACAGCAAAATGATATATGTATCCTTGTTTGTATGGCCCTTTTTAAATTTCATAACAACGTATTACAGCTTTAAGGTATTTGATATTGGAAAAAGCAAAATAGCTTACATTACGGCAGAAAATATGGTAGTATATTTGTTGTTAGGATATATGTGCATGAGTTTTTTCAGATCACTGGTTCAATCCGCATGGAACTTTTCTTTTGAACGAATCAGCGGAACGTTGGAGCTTATTTACCTTTCACCGGTTAACAGAGCGGCTGTGCTTTTAGGAAATGCCGTATCCTCTCTGTTTGAAAGTGTATTTGTAATGCTGATTTTTTCGCTTCTTGTGATTGTAATGAAGGTCGAGGTTTTGATTATAAAAATTCTGCCGTGTATAACCGTATTCTTTATTGTGACAGCGATGGCTGTGGCATGGGGGATGTTCCTTAACTCTCTTTTTCTGTTTTCAAGGGATTCGGATTTTTTATTTACCATATTGGAAGAGCCTATGGAAATATTTTCGGGTGTTAAGGTTCCTACAGCATTGTTTCCGTTGTGGGCAAAAGCAATCAGCATAATTTTTCCCTTGACGTATGCTATTGAGGCGGTCAGAAGAGTGGTGCTCACTGGAAGCTCACTTTATGAAATAAGAGAGTTTGCAGTAATCGGAATTGGGATTACCGTAGTACTGTTTGCTTTAATTTCTGTAATAATAAAGAGAGTGGAAAGTCATATGCGCATAACGGGAAATATAACTCTTTTTTAGGAGAGCAGCATGAATGTAGGTTTTTTGTGTGAAAATGAATTAAAGGCTGAATTTGTTTTTTCTCCCATATTTGAGATGCTTGCTTCAATGCACGTTATTTCTGTGCCCGAGCACCATCTGGACAGAAGAAAATGGATGGAGGAGTTGTCAGATAAAATACCGGATGAGCTTTTGCATAATATAAAAAAATACGGACGAATTACGGGAGACTGGCTCATACCTATGGATTTTTCCAACCTGAGTCCGTACAGGGACCTCTGTGTTCCGGATGCGTTGGCAGAAATTGAAAAGCTGAGCCTTCAACAATGGAATGAGGTATATAAATTATATGATAAGAGTATCGGCTGGAAAGAAAAAAATAATATTATTGAAATCATGAAAAACTATTACGAAGCATTTTTTTATAATGAGATAAATTTTCTGCAGCCCTTTCTTATTCATACCATAAAGAGAAAAATAAATATGTTCATGGAAGAGGGACTACTTGAGAGCATGGGTAAAATACATGAACGCTTAGAGATAAATGAAAATAAAATAATTTTTCACAAGAACAAGGACTACAGTTTTGATTTAAATAAACTGAACAAGGTAGTAATAACAGCCAGCACATTTATCAGCCCTCATCTTTTGATGCACGGGGACAAAGGAATATTGTATCTGACCATGCTTGTTTCCTTGGAAGAAAAAAATGAAGCCGTTCCTGATGATTTAGTTGATTTGTTAAAAGCTCTTGGCGACGGAACTCGCCTCAGAATATTACGCGAGATGAAGACGGGAGCAGAATCAACACAGGGCTTAGCTTTGAGCCTTAATTTGACTGAAGCAGGCATATCAAAGCATTTAAAGGTTCTTTGCAAAGCAAGACTGATTGAAAAGAAAAGACAGGGAAATTTTATGATGTACAGCATAAACAAAGACGCTATCGATTACATCCCGTATAAATTATATGAATTTATTATGCGGTGAGTTGAATTATGGAATTGTATGGAAAATTCTTGACATATACCGTATTTTATGTTATGTTAAATACAAATAAAGGAACTGCCGAATAGACGGTTAGCTCCCGAATGTTTGGTTAAAAACTCAACCGAAAGTCCGGAAGACTTAGATGCGGTTGAGTTTTTTTATACCCAGGTTTCCCTTTTATGTATAAATCTACTTCAACTTATCTTTCGATAAGGCGATAATTGATACTATTAAAACACCGAATGTGAATATACACATTAATGCTTCATATGTAACCATATTATCTCCTCCCTTTGAGGGAGCAACCGCATATCCGTTGTGGCAATTCCTTGTAAAATTATACCATAATATTACATATATTTCAATAAAAAATATAACGCTGTCTAAAAATAATCCAAGGGTTGATTTATGTTTTTATATATTTTATGTTTTCATATCTGAATACCATTTAGCCTGAGTTTTAAACATAACAGAGTATTTTCCGCCGCTGTTTAAAAGCTGTTCGTGTGTTCCTGTTTCAACTATTTTCCCGTTGTCAAGAACAACTATTCTGTCAGCAATTTGAGTTGCTCCCAATCTGTGTGTTACAATTATTGCTATTTTATCCTTTGCTATGTCTCTGAACTTTTTATAAATCAAGGATTCTTCTATGGGATCTATTGCAGAGGTTGGTTCATCAAGTATTATAAACTTGGAATTTTTGTAAATTCCTCTTGCAAGGGCAATTCTTTGCCATTCTCCGCCGGATAAATCTAATCCTCCGAAATCCCTTGAAAGCATGGTGCTTAATCCGCTTGTTATCTTTTCACTGTCTAAGTTGAAATCAGCAGAATACAATGCCAGTTTAACTTTTTCCTCATCAATTGGATTGTCGGGATAAGATAGGTGAACATTATCCTTAAGCAGCATTTTATATTTTCCAAATTTCTGTACTATACCTGATACATACTTGAATCTGCTTTTTTTAGAATATGATGATATTGAAGCATCGTTTATCAGGATATCACCTGAAGTCGGCATTAATATACCTGATATAATTTTTACTAAAGTTGTTTTTCCCGCGCCGTTTTCACCTACAACAGCAATTGTTTCACCGTCACTTATATGCAGTGATATATTTTCTAAAGCGTAAATATTGCTGTTGGGATATTTAAAGGATACATTTGAGATATTAATGCCTTCTGAATAATTAATATCATCATCGACTCCGTCTTCCTCGGGAAGATCAAGAAAATGTACAAGGCTCCTGAGTGAGCCGTAAATGCCCAGCATATCTCCTAAATAATTGCTTACGGCATCATCCATAAATGAAATCATAATGTTAACGGATGAAAAAACCGCTGCGAATGCTCCGATTGTAATGTACCCATTTATCAAGGAGGAAACGAAAAGCACTATAACTCCGAAGTATCCCATCAACGTCAATGCACGAAGTCCTATTTCTATCATCTGCACCTTTTTTACAGAGTCCCAGCGCTTTGAACAAAACAATTTGAGCTCTTTTTCATACTTGCTTCGTATAAACGAATAAATACCAAGCAATCTGGTTTCCTTAATATATTCCTTTTTGTACATTTCATTTTCATAATAATTAACCTTTCGTTCAATTGGAGCAGATTCATCTATCAGCTTTGTATATACCTTTTCTTTAACTATCTGTGAGATAAGCAGCGGAACAAACATCAGGAAAATACTCCATACAAGGACAGGACGTAGATTATAAAAATAAATAGCCATAATAACAAAGTACGGTCCATAAAATGTAAGCAGGGTTGAAACGGAATGATACAATTGAATACCATTGTCGGCACCCTCCTTGGCCTTCTGAATACAATCAAGAGTTTCTGCATTTTCAAAATCAAGAGCCGTAAGCTTGCTGACTTTTTTATGTATTTTTTCTCTGTATGCACCTCTGATTCTTAAAGCTGTGGGGCCGGCTAAAAAATTGCATACTGCATTCATTAATTCGTTGAAAATCAATACCGCAACTGTGATAAATATGGTTATTAACAGACTGGTAAAATTTGCGCCGTTTTGTATTGCGTGAGTTATTGTATCAAACATATTCTGTAACGCATGTACTATAAGCACATAACTTGAGGAAGACAGTATCATTCCCATACTGTCGGCTATTATCCACAGCGGGGCAGCTTTAAAGGAAGCGGCAAGAATTCTTGTTGCAACCTTAAAGTATGACATTTTTTCCTGATTCATTGATACCAGCTCCTTTGTTGTTCAAACATTTGACAGTAATGTCCCTTTAAATTCATAAGTGACTCAAAATCTCCTTTTTCAACCAATTTTCCTTCGTTGAAAACAAGAATTTCATCTGCTATTTTTGTTGATGCCAATCTATGGCTTATTAAAATAGTCATTATATCGTGGCTTATTTTACTGAACAGTTCATAAATTCTATTTTCATTAATCGGGTCCAATGATGCTGTAGGTTCATCCAGAATTCTTACAGGTGACCTTGATATTATTGCTCTCGCCAGAGCAACTCTCTGCCATTCTCCGCCCGATAAATCTATACCATCCTTATGGATTTTACCTAAATTGGTATTAAGACCGTATGGTAGATTTTCAATAAGGCTTTCAAGTTCAATCTGACTTATGGCTTTATCTACAGCTTCATCAATGTAAGAAGTATTCATCATTTCTATGTTTCCTATTGCAATGTTCTCCTTAAATGTAAACTCATGCCTTGAAAAGTCCTGATATACAGCAGAAAAGAATCCCTTGATTTCATTGAAGCTGTATTTTCTTAATTCCTTTCCGTTTATTAGAATTTCACCGTCATAATTTGTATAAAGACCTGTCAGTAACTTTATTATTGTAGTCTTTCCCACACCATTCGGTCCGACCAAGGCATATTGCTTTCCGCCTTCCAATAAAAAGGATACATTTTTAAGTATCTGAGTATCTGTTCCGGGATAGCTGAAGCTTACACTTTTAAACTCAATGCTTGTAATTTTATCCTGCACTACAGGAGTATCCAATGCGTGCAGTCTTTCTTCATAGCTCATAAAATTTTTAATGTCCTTCATGTACTCAATACCGCTTGTAATGGTATCAATCTGAAAGCTTAAGCCCCAGGATAAATTACTTTTAAGTGAAAGAATGGCATTTACAAGAGAGATAAACATTCCCATGCTTATGGAGCCTGCAAGTAAGGGATTCAATAATGCGACTATTACAATCAGTGCTGCTAAAGCTGTGAATACACCGCCTAGCTTGGTTTTAATAAACCATTTAAAACGTGTACTGACTTTAATTTTAAATGCCTTGTTGTAAATTTTACGGTATTCTGAATTAACCATCTCTGTGAAGCCAAAGATACTTCTTTCGTCAACATTTTCTCTGTCTGAAAGGATTTCGCTGTAATATTCACATTTTCGTTCAAGTTCTGAAGAATCAATTTTAGCCTTGTAGTTAGCCTTTCCGCTTTTTATTGAAAGATAAAAAAGCGGAACGCAGCTTACAACAATTATGATTGCTGCCCACCATGCTTGTGCAATAATTATTGAAATTAAGCCTATTACAGATATAGAGGTTGCAAATATCTGATTCATGGCAGTATAATTGCCCACAATAATATTTTCAGGCTTATCCAGTACCCTTGAAATTAAGTTCCATGATTCTGCATTCTCCAGATAGTAGTATTCTAATTTAGAGCATTTTTCAAGCAATATGCTTTTATATTTTTTTCTGATATTAATTTTTGCTTTTTCAGATATCAATTTCTGAAATGCAGGCAGCATAAGATTGTATCCATACAACAGAATGATTGCCGCCACATCAAAATAAATTTTAGAATTTATAGTTCCCATGCCTGCACTATAAAAAGCTAAATTTATAAAATCTGTAACAAATATTATTGTAACAATGGGACAAAAACCACTTAATATAAAAATTGTAGTTATTAAAACTGACTCTTTAGGGGAGTATTTATTTATAATATGAATATATTCTGAAAAGTTTTTCATTTAGTTTATATATGATTTTAATAATCATAATTATCTTGATGACAAAGTCATCAATAATCATATTTCCTTTCATTAATATATGTTTAACATTTTTTATTTCATGGCAGGCGAACGATTTCATCGTGTTTTTATTATGCTGATATTTTTAGTAATTGTAACAATTCTATTATATCATCTGTATTGATATTGGCAACTAATTTAAATAATAAAAATGAAAGACGGTTTTAATATTAAAAGCGTTAAAAAGATTAGACAGCTATAATCGTATAGAATAGCAGTAATTATCTTTTTTTAAACATAGTTGACAATATGGGAAAGAATACATTATAATTTCATAATAAAGTACATAAGAGCGCATACTATGAAACGGAGGAATAATCTTATATATGGATAAATTAGATAGATTTTCGATAAACAATATAAGAAAAGAGTATTTAAACTTTTTTAAGAGTAAGGAGCATTTAACGGAGCAAAGCTTTTCTTTGATTCCTAAAAATGATAAGAGTTTGTTGTTAATTGGTGCAGGTATGGCACCTTTAAAGAAATATTTTACAGGGGCAGAAACACCACCGGCAAAAAGAATGGCAACCTGTCAAAAATGTGTAAGAACCGGAGATATAGACAATGTTGGATTAACAGCGAGACATTTGACTTTTTTTGAAATGCTTGGAAATTTCTCCTTTGGAGACTACTTCAAAAAGGAAGCAATTGAATGGGCATGGGAGCTCTTGACAGATGTGCTTAAAATAGACGCAAACAGACTTTGGGTTACTGTTTATCTGGATGATGATGAAGCTGCTGATTTGTGGCATAATAATGTGGGTGTGCCAAGAGAAAGAATAGTCAGATTAGGTAAAGAAGATAATTTCTGGGAATTGGAAGTGGGACCTTCTGGACCTTGCTCTGAAATATATTACGATACGGGTGATGACAGAGGATGTGGTTCGCCTGATTGTAAACCGGGCTGTGATTGCAACAGATACATAGAAATCTGGAACTTGGTTTTCACACAGTTTGATAAGGATGAAAACGGAGTTTATCATCCGCTGCCAAATCCAAATATTGATACGGGAATGGGACTGGAAAGAGTTGCTACAGTATTGCAGGATAAGCCGACTGTTTTTGATGTTGAACCGTTAATTTTTATAGTTAAAAAGGTTGAAGAAATTTCGGGAATGCCTTACGGTAGCCAAAAGAAAAGCGATATATCCATGAAAATAATCTGCGACCATTCAAGAGCAGCAACATTTATGATCGGTGATGGTGTTATTCCTTCTAATGAGGGCAGGGGATATGTTTTGAGACGTTTAATCCGTAGAGCAATAAGACAGGGAAAATCTCTTGGGATACATAATGAATTTTTAACTAAGACAGTCAAAGTTGTAATAGATGAATGGAAGGAAGCTTATCCTGAATTAGCGGAAAAGGAAAGTTATATATTAAAGGTTGTAAGCTTAGAGGAAGAAAGGTTCAAGATTACTATTGATCAGGGACTTGAGCTTTTAATGAAGAAAATCCAGATGTTAAAGGATTCTAATAAAAAGGTTCTTGATGGTGAGGATGCATTTAAACTTTATGACACTTATGGATTCCCCGTTGAATTGACAGAAGAAATTCTGAGTGAAAATGGATTTGAACTTGACAAAAGTGCTTTTGCTACTATTATGGAAGAACACAGAAAAATGGCGAGAGAAGCAAGACTTAAGACGGGAAACTCAGGCTGGAAAGATGAAAATTTCAACATAGATGTACCTAAGACATTGTTCACGGGATATGAAAGCTTAACAGAAGATGATGCAGAGGTATTGACTATAATAGTTGATTCAGAACAGGTTAATACTATTAATGAAGGTCAGTCTGGTATTATGGTTTTAAATAAAACTCCTTTCTATGCTGAAAGTGGAGGTCAGTTGGGAGATTCGGGAAAAATTTCTACAAACGAAGGTGAAGCAACTGTTGTAGATACAAAGAAATTCAATAAAATTGTTCATCTTCATGAAGTAACCATGGAAAAAGGAAGTATTTCCGTAGGAGACAAAGTAACTGCAGCAGTTAATGCCGATCAAAGAAGAAATACGGCTAAAAACCATACGTGTACCCATTTGCTTCACAAGGTTCTTAAGGAAATGCTGGGAGACCATGTAAATCAGGCAGGCTCTTTGGTAGCATATGACAGATTCAGATTTGACTACACTCATTTTGAAGCGGTTACACCGGAAACATTAAAAGAAATTGAAAGAAGAGTTAACGAGGCTATTCTTTCTGACTATACTGTTTATACTGACATATTGAATATTGACGAGGCTATTAAATCAGGCGCTGTAGCATTGTTCGATGAAAAATACGATGATGTTGTAAGAGTTATAAGTGTGGGAGATTTCAGCAAGGAGCTTTGCGGAGGTACTCATATTGATGAAACGGCTAAGATAGGTATGTTCAAAATAGTATCAGAAGGAAGCATTGCTTCCGGTGTCAGAAGAATTGAAGCAATCACGGGAAGAGAAGCAATTAATTATTTTAATCGCCTTTCTGATGTCGCAGATGAATTGTCTCATGCTTTTAAATCTTCAATCGATGAATGCGTAGTAAAAGCAAGTGCAATCAAAAAAGAATTAAAAGAAAAAGATAAAGAAATACAGAAGCTGAACAACGAATTACTTAAGCAAAGCCTTGGCAATATGCTCAATGATTTTGAAGTAATTAACGGAGTGAAGCTATTTGCCATAAGCCTAAAAGACAAGGATGCTAACTCGTTAAGAGAAATTGCTGATAAGATTAAGGATAAAAATGAAAGCTGCGCTGTCTTATTGGCTTCTGACCTTGGTGATAAGGTGTTGTTTGTTTCTGCGGTAACTAAGGATTTGGTTCAAAAAGGAATCCACGCAGGAAATATGGTAAAGGAAGCAGCTTCAATTACCGGAGGCGGAGGAGGAGGAAGACCGGATTTTGCTCAGGCAGGCGGTAAGAATCCTGAAAAGATAAACGATGCAATTGAGGCAGTAAAAAAGATGATAGGTTAGGGCATTCGCACCGAATTCCAAATGTTTAAGACCATAGGTAGGATTCCTCGCTGACGCCCGGAATGACAAGAAACGTATAATATGCGTTATCCATAGGAATAATAAAATGCATATTGATTTTTAAAATTAATTATAGTACAATGTAAGATGTATAGAGGTGGTTTTTATGGATAGTAATGTAAATAATACTGCAAAGTTTGATTACAAATTAGAATCATTAAATGAAGCAAGGGAAATTATATCTCAGGTTTATGAGTCACTGAAAGAAAAAGGATACAATCCTAACAACCAGCTCATAGGATATATATTATCCGGAGATCCGACGTATATTACGAATCATAACAATGCAAGAAGTTTAATAAGAAAAATAGAAAGAGACGAACTGTTAGAAGAATTATTAAGCGTCTATTTAGATGTAATAGACCTTTAGGTGAAAGATAAAGCAGTATATGTACATATACTGCTTTAATGCTTTGAAGCTTAACTAATTGAGTGAAAAATGAAATATATAAATTTTTTTGAAAATAGACAAGTATCAAAATTATGCTACGGAACTTTATCGTTAAGTGGTTTGCAAAATTCCGATTCATTGGATAATAAAGTAAGGCTATTGAATTACGCTTATAAAAAAGGAATAAACTTTTTTGATACGGCAGAGCTGTATGACAACTATAATATATTAAAAGAATTCATAAAAGACAAAGACAGGGAAACACTAACAATAGCTACAAAAAGCTATGCTTACGACAAGGATACTGCAGAATATAGTGTCAATAAAGCTTTGAAGGAATTAAACACAGATTATCTGGATGTATTTATGCTGCACGAGCAAGAAAACGGCAATAACTTTTTAGGTCATTATGAAGCAGTTGAACGCTTTATGAAGTATAAGGAACAAGGTGTTATTAAACATTTCGGAATATCGACACATCGTGTGGCAGCAGTCAGAGATTCGATTAAATTTAAGGAAATAGAATTTGTATTTCCGCTTATTAACAAAAATGGTATCGGCATTCAGGATGGCACTGTAAATGATATGCTCGATGCAATTAAAAAAGCAAAAGAACAAAACAAATTTATTATGGCTATGAAAATTTACGGTGGAGGGCATCTTATAACTGATGCACAAGAATCCTTTAATTTTGTTAACGGGATTTCCGCAATAGATGCCATAGCAGTAGGTATGAGCACAATTGAAGAAATTGATGCAAACATATGTTATTTAGAAAGCAATGAGTTAAATATTAATATAAAAAATAAAATAAGAAATCAAAAACGCACTCTAATAGTAGAAGAGTGGTGTATTGGTTGCGGAAAATGTGCAAATAAGTGCAGGCAAAATGCATTGACAATCATTGATGGCAAATGTGTTGTTGATATGAACAAATGCGTTTTATGCAGTTATTGCGCAAGTGAATGTACGGATTTTTTTATCAAAATTGTATGAGGTATTTATGGACAGATTGATGGGTCTTGATGTAGGTGACAGAACGATTGGAGTTGCAGTCAGTGATTTGCTGATGATTACCGCACAAGGGGTGACTACAATTAAAAGAACAAATATTAAGAACGATATTAACGAGCTTAAGAAAATAATCGACGAGTACAAGGTTACTAAAATTGTTGCGGGACTTCCCAAAATGCTTAACGGATCGGTTGGTATTCAGGGTGAAAAGGTCCTCAGCTTTTTAGAAAAGCTCAAAAAACACGTTGATTTACCTATTGAGCTTGAGGATGAACGTTTCACCACATCAATATCCGAAAGAATGTTGATTGATGCCGATGTAAAAAGAAAAAAAAGAAAAGAAGTAATAGACAAATTGGCCGCAGTTCATATCTTATCAGGATATATGCAAAGAATTAAATAAGGAGCAGAGCATGGAAGACAACATAATAGAATTAATTAATGATGAGGGAAAAGTCGAAAAGCTTGTTATAGAGGCAACTTTTCATTTGGATGACAACATGTATGCGGTTCTTCACCAAATAAATTCTGATGAAGGTATGATATATTATGTGGAAGAATCTGATGACGGTAACGGAATATTGATTAAAGTTGAAGATGAAGAAGAAATCAGAGAAGTAATGGAAGTTTATGAAGGAATTGCGGATGATTTAATTTAAATCATTTTTGGGGGTGAAGTTATGGACAAATCAGACTACTTAAATAATGTTCTTACCAATAACGGTTATAAATCTACAATCCAAAGGAATTTAGTATATGAAATTCTTGCGGAGAATAAAGATAAGCATTTAAGTACTGAGGAAGTTTATGACCTGATAAAGGATAAGAACCCTAATATGGGGATTGCTACCATTTATAGAACACTTCAACTTTTTGAAGAAATTGGCTTAGTTTATAAGCATAATTTTGATGATGGATGTTCAAGATATGAAATAATGGCTGAAGACAGCAATGAAATTCATCAGCATCATCATTTATTATGCAAAATATGCGGAGACATTATTGAGGTCAAGGAAGATCTAATGAACTCATTGGAAGAAATTATAGAAAAACAATACAATTTTGAGATATTAAATCACGTAGTCAAGTTCACAGGTATCTGCAGTCAATGTAGAAATAAGGAGAATGAAAATGGCTACAGAAAAGAAACATAAATTAAAAATAATCCCATTGGGCGGACTTGGGGAAATAGGCAAAAACATGACAGTTATCGAATATGGAACAAACATAATCGTCGTAGACTGCGGTATGTCATTTCCCGAAGATGAAATGTTAGGTATCGATATAGTAATACCTGATATAACATATTTAATAAAAAATCAAGATAAGATAAAAGGAATTTGTCTGACACACGGTCACGAGGATCATATTGGTTCAATACCATATCTTTTAAAGAAAATAAATGTTCCGTTATACGGAACGAAGCTTACCTTGGGTCTTGTAGAAAATAAATTACTGGAGCATAAAATAGAAGATGCACAGTTAAACAGAGTTGAAGCCGGTCAAACAATTAATTTAGGTTGTTTCAAGGTTACTTTTATAAGAAGTAATCACAGTATTCCCGATGCAGTATCCTTCGCTATTGATACACCAATAGGTATGATTGTGCATACGGGAGACTTTAAAATTGATTATACCCCTATAAATGAAGAGGTAATGGATTTAGGCAAACTGGCTGAATGTGGCAGAAAAGGCGTCCTGCTTGCTATGTCGGACAGCACGAATGTTGAAAGAGCCGGATTTACCGAATCTGAAAAAACTATCGGTTATAAATTCTTAGATATTTTTAAAACCTGTGAATCAAGAATTATCGTTGCTTCATTTGCATCCAATGTTCATAGGTTGCAGCAGATTATTAACGCTGCTGTGGCTAATAACAGAAAGGTGGCAATTTCAGGCAAGAGTATGATTAATGCCGTTAAAGTGTCTCAGGAATTAGGATACCTGGATGCGCCGGAAGGAACGTTGATTCATATAAATGATTTAAAGGATTACAAGGACAGCGAAGTTGTTTTAATGACAACCGGAAGCCAGGGAGAGCCGATGTCTGCTCTTACAAGAATGGCAAACAGCGACCATAAAAAGATACAGATTAAACAGGGTGACTTAGTTATTATTTCTGCTAATCCGATACCGGGTAATGAAAAAACCGTTTCAAGAGTAATCAATATGCTTTATGAAAAGGGAGCAACGGTACTGTATGATGCGTTAACTCAAGTGCACGTTTCAGGTCATGCCAGAAGAGAAGAATTAAAGCTGATGCTTTCACTCTTAAAACCAAAATTTTTCATACCTGTTCATGGAGAATACAGGCATTTGATGCAGCATGCCAAGCTTGCCGAAGAAATGGGAATACCCGAAAAAAATACAATAATCGGTAAAAATGGTGATGTTATAGAGCTTACATCAAAATCAATTGCCATAAACGGCTCTGTTCAGTCAGGTAACATTCTTGTAGATGGTCTTGGAGTAGGAGATGTAGGAAATATTGTTCTGAGAGACAGAAAGCTATTGGCTGAAAATGGATTGATAATAGTTGTACTTGTTACGGAAAGAGGAAGCGGTAAAATTATTTCGGGACCTGAAATTGTTTCAAGGGGTTTCATATATGTAAGAGAAAATATTGATTTAATCGAAGAATCCAAATCAGTTATAAGAAAAGCATTGTCAAAATGTGAGGATACTAAAATCAAGGATTGGAACAATATTAAAATGATGATTAAGGATGCTTTAAGCAGCTTCATATACGAAAAAATTAAAAGAAATCCGATGATACTTCCTATAATTATGGAAGTTAAACCGGATGATATGTCAAGCATATGTGATTTACTTAAGGAAGAATTAGAAGTATAAAATAAAATTGCCATTCTTTTATCTAAGGGTGGCATTATTTACAGAAAGCAAGCCGGCGAAAAATTCGCCGGCTGCTTATGTGCTTATTACTCGTTATTTTTTAATCATGTGAAAGTTTACACCTAAAACAGGTCCAAATTGAGATGGTTTATTGTTTACAATCTTTTTTTCCGCCAATCTTGAATTTTCTCTTTTTGAGAAAATATCTAATTCCGGGCTACCACTTATTTCATTGGCAAATTGTAAACTGCCATTCAGTTGATTTCTAACCTTTACATTATCAAATTCATTTGTAATCTTATACTTCGGAGTGTTACTCATGTTCAATCTTTCCAATCTTCCAGTCCAATAGAACCAACCCTCTCTTACAAGTAATAAGCATTAATATTATGTGTTTAAGTTAGTTTATTATGTGTGGAAAAAAATGTTGTATTTATAAACTTTTGCTATTGCTTAGATTTCAGCAATCATTTCTGTGAATAAACGTAAATTGTACGCTTTTGTCATTCCGAATGTTAGTGAGGAATCTCAGACTTTGAACTTTTGTGATCCTTCGAGCTGAAGCTCTCAGGATGACAATTTGTGTCAGGTGACTGTTAATATTCCACGACAAACGCATGAGTTAAGAAAAAGTAACAAATAAAGAAAAAGCTTTTTTTGGTTGGCAAAAACAGGTATA
>NZ_JACBNQ010000035.1 GCF_013403245.1 Sedimentibacter hydroxybenzoicus DSM 7310
TTGGTTTTCCAACTGTTTCTCTGTTAAGTTTTCGTAATTTTTGTTACTTGCTGCTGACTTTGTCAGCAGTCTGAGCCGCTTTTAAGCGGCTGATTTAATTATTGGTTATCTTTCAGCAAGTCTCTGATTTCTGCGAGCAGTTCTTCCTGAGTAGGCCCTTTTGGCTCTTCGGGAGCCGGTACAGCTTCTTGCTGTTTTATAAATTTATCTTTTGATTTATTTATCAATTTTATAAAAATGAAGATTGATATTGCAACAATTAAAAAATCAACCACATTTTGTATAAAATTACCGTACATTATTGCTGCTTCAGGCTTAATTATAGTTTCACCCTCCATTACTGCAGGACTCATCACATATTTCAACGATTTAAAATCCATGCCTGCCATGAAAAATCCAAGTAAAGGCATTATTAAATCATTAACTACCGATGTTACGATTTTCCCGAAGGCGCCACCCATTATAACGCCCATTGCCAAATCTAAAACATTCCCCTTGAATGCAAACTCTTTAAATTCTTTCCACATAGCTTCCTCCGAAAGTATAAAATTATCATATTAACATTTATACCCAAAATAAAGCTATTTAACAATTAATTAGCAGAGAAATATTAATTTTTGTATTTTATACCCGAATCAGTATCGGCTATTTCCATGGTGTCATCGTAGGCAATATATCTTATGTCCTTTTCGATGAATGTATTTTCCTGACTGTCCTCATAAACTACAAATACTTGATTGTCAGCTGATGCCTTTTCTAAAATTTCCTTGAGTATTTTTATTTCTCTTTCGTCGTTGATGCTGTCCATACTGTTGTTCAATGACAGAACCAATATTTTATCCTTGTAGTTTGCAAGATTCTTTATATTGTTCCACATTGTTGTATTGCTTGCGCTCATAGTTCCGTTGGTAATTATGCCTTCGATAGCAATTATGTTTCCTTTATCCTTTTGCATTTCGATTTTACCGTCTTTAATTATAAGTTTTTCCGTAAAATCGGAAATTTTACCTGACTTCATTGAATCAACAAATACAGATTCCTCACGAAGTCCCAGCTCCTTGTCATTAGGTTCATACATTATCCTTAAGTTGTCAATGTAAATGGTCCCCGTATCCTTTCTTGTTTCGTTTATTTCAGCAAGATATATGTTTTTCAATGTAACGGGATAGGCTGTTCCGTCCGGAATGTGTGCCTCAACCCATTTCCACCCTGTCCAGTCAACTTCATCAGCAAATGTAAGCTTAATCTGGTTGCCATAAGCATCGGTGATTCTTGTTCTCAGCCAATGATTTTTACTGTCCCCGTAAACCCACATGCCTACTGCTTTCGGTTTATCCTCGAGTCTAATGCCTTCCTGGTCTTTTCCAAATTCTATAAATGCAATGCTTTGGTCCGTCATATCTGTAAAATCATAATCCAGCTTAATTGCACTTGAGCCTTCTTTTACAACATCATTTGTTATAGATATGTTTCCTTTTGATCCCTCAGGATACAGATCTAAATTAAGATCCTTTAAATCCTCAAAACGGTTTAGTGTTTTATATCTGTACCCAACCTTTACAATTATGTGCTTAACTGCACCATCAAATGAAGCAGTTATTGCACCTATGTTACTCACATCTCCCGATGTGAATATTCCGTCTTCAACATTTCCCACTCTGTTCCTGTATGAGTAAGAGAGATATTTTGAAGGTATATATGCGGAATTTCCATCCTTGTCCACACCCAGTACGCTTCCTATTTCATGCTTTTCACCGAAGCCCATAACCAGCATTTCGTCATTAAATTTAAGTGCGACAGGCTTATCCAGCACATTTATACTCACTTCTCCCACAGCACCGTCAGTTGATGCGGTAATAACTGCTTTACCGGATTTTTCCGGGAAAAACACGTTGTTAACAACTTTTCCCGCACCCTCAGGAGATACGGTATATCTTATATCGGAGGGACTAACCTCCAAGGGTGTAAAATATTCGTTGTAGAACTTAAGGCTCAGGTTTGTTTCCGTATTGTTAAATATGGATTCATGCTCAGGTAATATTTCAATTTTATCTACTCTGTCGCTTTCCGGAGATGTATTAAATACACCCACACCTGATGCAATTCTTCTTTCTCTGCCGTCTGAAGGAATATTGACAACCGTTACATTGGAATTTTTCAGAAAATCAATGCCCATGGTGGTGGAGCCTCCTCCGTCCATGTTTACTGCATTATGAGCGCCGAGACCTATCATAATTTCTGCAAGCTCAGTTTGCTTCACACCCGTGTATTCTTTATTTCTTCCGTCAACAGTAACCATTATCATTTCGGTATTGTCTATGTTAAAACCGATTGCGGTTCTAGGGTGAGCACCTAAAACCTCATCACTCACATCACCTAATTGACCGTCCTTAACCAAGTAATTCAAAGCACCATAGGCCCAGTCAACCTGATCAGGGTTAAAATCCAACTCTATGTTGAGTGACACAGGTTGCCCTGGCATGAATGATTGCTGTAACTGCTCCATAATTGTTGCGTTGCTGCTGGCTATAATGTATCCGTCACTTGGAATTACTGCGGATGGTTGATTTCTTCTTACTTCTGTAACCACATTGTTTTCTACAATAACCTCAACTATGTCTTTGTTTTGAAATCCAGGAGAAGTTCTGTTCCAATCTGATGTCAATATTGTCGCTCCCCATTCCAATGAAGAAGTTTTATTAAACACTGTTATATCAAATGCTGTTGAATCTGCCGCATACAATGTAATTCTGGGATTCCACACAGAAATATTGAGGCCGCCGTTCAGAAGCTTTGAAACAGTGGGATAACCATAGCTGTACGGAAGAGGTGAAGTTATTAAGTTTCCGTCCTTAATAAGTGCCCCGTATGTATATGTGGGATCTCCCATGTAGAAAAAGTCTCCATTTACTCCTGCTATAGCACCTGAAGATTTAATCATTGCACTCAGCGGTGCACGGTTAGAAACTCCGTTCTCACTGTTGATGGGTTCAACATTCGTATATCTATCTGTTAAATCGGCTCTGACAACATTAATATTCATCCATCCGATTGAAGTATATCTTTCAATACTCTCATGGGTAACCCCTGTTGACAGTCTTGTTTGTCTCGTAAGATCATAAACATTGTAAAGAGAGCTGCCATATGCGGTAACATTAAACATTAATGCAAGACCCACAGAAAATGCCGTGATTTTTTTAATACTCAAATATATCATTCCTTTCAATCATAAATTTAATCTAAACTTATTATAACATATACCTAACAACAAAACATTACAATACTGTTTAATTCATAATAGAAAATTATACTATAAATGGATTATAACTTTAATATAGACGAAAATTAAAATGTCTTTGTTCCAAAATCGGGTATGTTAATTATTGTTAATAAAATAATAATTATTGACAATAAAAAATGTATGTGCTATTATGATGAAAAAATAAACTCCTTATCAAGAGTGGTGGAGGGACGAGGCCCAATGAAACCCGGCAGCCTGTTAAATCAAGGTGCCAATTCCCGCGGATAATTCCGGTAGATGAGGCAATACATAAAAATGTACCCTCTTCTGCGGAAGAGGTTTATTTATTTTTGTAACTAGCTTAAAATAAAGTTTATGATAAAGAAAGGAAAAGATATGAAGAAATGGTTATTTACATCTGAATCGGTTACTGAAGGTCATCCTGACAAAATGTGTGATCAGATTTCAGATGGTATTTTGGATGCTATATTAGAGCAGGATCCAAACGGAAGAGTTGCTTGTGAAACTGTTACTAAGACAGGTTTTGTGCTTGTAGCGGGAGAAATAAGCACAAGCTGCTATATTGATATACCTAAAATTGTAAGAAATACTGTAAAAGATATCGGTTATGACAATGCAGACTATGGTTTTGATTTTAAAACATGTGCTGTGTTTACTTCAATTGAAGAGCAGTCACAGGATATTGCAATGGGTGTCAATGAAGCGGATGAATACAAAAAAGACAATCTTGATGCGAAGGATATGATTGGTGCGGGAGACCAGGGCATGATGTTTGGATTTGCATGCAATGAAACACCTGAACTGATGCCTATGCCAATATCATTGGCGCATAAATTAGCGCTCAAATTAACGGAAGTAAGAAAAAATAAAACCGTAAATTATTTAAGACCCGACGGTAAAACTCAGGTTACGGTTGAATACCATGACAACAAGCCTGTCAGAATCGATACAATAGTAATTTCTACACAGCACAATCCTGAGGTTGACAGAAAGACAATTGAAAAGGACTTAGTAGAATACGTTGTTAAAACAACAGTTCCGGCAGAACTGCTGGATAAAGATACAAAGTATTTTGTTAACCCAACAGGCAGATTCGTCATCGGAGGTCCCCAGGGAGATTCCGGTTTAACGGGGAGAAAGATTATAGTAGACACTTATGGCGGATATGCAAGACACGGCGGCGGTGCTTTTTCCGGAAAAGATCCCACAAAGGTTGACCGTTCTGCTGCATATGCTGCAAGACACATTGCCAAAAATGTTGTTGCTGCCGGTTTATCCGACAAATGTGAGGTTGAGCTTGCTTATGCAATAGGAGTTGCTAAACCGGTTTCAATCATGGTTGAGACCTTTGGTACAAATAAAATTGACAATGAAAAAATAGAGCAGGCAATAATTGAAAATTTTGATTTAAGACCGTCCTCCATAATAGAAAGCTTCGATTTAAGAAGACCTATTTACAAGCAGCTTGCCGCTTACGGACACTTTGGAAGAGACGATTTAAATCTTCCTTGGGAACAGACAGATAAAGTTAATGCATTAAAAAAGTATTTATAAACCGATGATTAGAACATAAAATAGAGTAAATAGGAATATTTACTCTATTTTTAGCATCTGTTTTTCCTAAGCAGAAGCGAAAGATCAAAGAATTAAGGAGACTCTATGGTTAACAGAAGTTTGGGTATATTGCTTCCTGTAAGTTCACTTCCGTCTAAATACGGTATAGGTACTTTTGGTAAAGCGGCGTATAATTTTATAGATTTTTTGATTTCATCCGGACAAAAATATTGGCAGGTTCTGCCCTTGGGACCTGTTTCTTTTGGTGATTCACCATACTCGACCTTTTCAGTGTATGCGGGAAATCCATACTATATAGATTTGGAAATGCTAATTGAAGACGGAGTAATAAACGGTGATGACTGTGAATTGTTAAACTCAGACGGAAATTATGTGGATTATGAAAAACAGTTCAATCATAGATATAAGGTGCTTTTTAAGGCGTATAAAAGTTCAATAAATAAATATTACGAAGAGATAGCAAGGTTTAAAGCTGAAAATAATTGGGTAAATGATTATTCCTTGTTTATGGCACTAAAATACAAAAACAATCAGCAACCATGGAATAAATGGGATGAGCATATTAAAAACAGGGATGTAGAAATAATCAAAGCAGAAGAAAAAAGTTTATCTCAGGAAATTAATTTTTGGGTATTCCTTCAATATTTATTTTATGAGCAGTATTTTAAATTAAAAGTGTATGCAAATTTAAAAGGAATTTCCATTATAGGTGATATGCCTATTTATGTTGCAAAAGATAGCGTCGATGCCTGGGTTAACAGAGATTTGTTTGTTACAGATGAAGCTGGGAACTTTACAATAGTAGCAGGAGTCCCTCCCGATTATTTTTCTTCAGAGGGTCAGCTTTGGGGAAACCCCGTGTACGATTGGGGATATCTTAAAGAAAATTCATACAAATGGTGGATAGACAGAATAAAATGGTCGTTAAAATTGTATGATGTTGTAAGGATTGACCATTTTCGCGGTTTTGATGAATATTGGGCAGTGCCTTGCGGCTCTGAAAATGCAATAAAAGGTAAATGGCTTTCCGCATATGGAAAGGAGCTTTTTACCGAAGCGCTCAAGGATGTAGGCAACTTAAATATTATTGCGGAGGATTTAGGAACTATTACGGACAATGTAATTAAATTGAAAGAAGAATTTAATTTCCCGGGAATGGGAGTTTTGCAATTTGCATTCGATGGTAATCCAGATAATCCGCATCTGCCTTTGAATTACGCAAAAAATACAGTTGCGTATACGGGTACTCACGATAATGATACATTGAAAGGATGGTACAATAAATTAGGCAAACAAAAACAACAAGATATTTTAAAGCAATTGAATATAGCCGCAAAATATGAAGGCGAAATAACAGATAAATTAATTCAAAGTGTTATAAACAGCAAAGCTGATATTGTTATCATACCCCTTCAGGATTATCTTCACTTGGATTCGGAGGCAAGGATTAATACTCCGTCAACTGTTGGCGGAAATTGGACATGGAGAGTGAAAGAAAGCCAACTTACCAAACAGCTTTCTAAAAAGATAAAAATCTAACCCTATTTTTCAGAAAAAGCTTCCTTCGTATACGCTCACTGACAAAATATAAAATATACTTTGTCAGCAGCCTAAATAGATAATATAATTAGGTATTTATATGGATTTAAATTATATACATCACTAATTATATCAGTATTATATTTCTTCATGTTTTCTTTAAATTTTAAGGTTATTGTTTCATCAGAAAGATTGACTGCAATTATAATCCTGTTTTTTCCGCTATATCGTTCAAAGACAAATACTTCTTTGTCGTGTACAATGCATTTATATTTTCCTTTTTTAAAGACATTGTTTTTTCTTAAGGACGACAGAAATTTATAATGGTTTAAAATTTCTAAGTTTTCATTTCCCCAGGGATAGCATAATCTGTTAAAGGGGTCTTCGAAACCCTCAAGGCCTGCTTCATCTCCATAATAAATACAGGGTATGCCGGGAAGTGTAAATTGCAGCAGGCTTGCGATTTTTAACAATTTAATTCCCGCTTTTAATTCGTCTTTATTTAATTTATATACGGCTCTTTCGTTCTTGCTTTCAGGTCTTGATTCATTGCCTAAAACAGTAAGAATTCTTGCCGTATCATGTGTACCTATTATGTTCATGAGACTGTTTACCGCTTGTGAAGGATATTTTTCAACTATGAGATTCATAGTTTCATATAATGTACGGCAATCCTTGTTTTTTACATAATGTATTATAGCCTCCTTTAAAGGATAATTTGTTACAGAATCGAGCTGCTTTCCGCAGAAATATTCCTTTAAATTGCCGTACGAAAATTTATTGGTTGCATCTTCCCAGACCTCTCCGACTATGAAGGCATCAGGATTGTGAGATTTAACAGAACTTCTTAGAATATTCAGGAAATTATCGGGAAGCTCATCTGCAACATCCAGACGCCAGCCCCTAATTCCTGCATTTTGCCAGTGCTCTATAACCCCACCTTCACCTGTTATAAAATCAATATAGCTTTCGTTTTCTTCTTTAACCTCAGGCAATGTATTTATTCCCCACCAGCTTACGTAATCATCCTTCCATTCATTGAAGGTATACCAATCATGATAAGGTGACAGCTTGCTTTGATATGCTCCTTTGGAATTATAGCTGTTATATTTATTAAAATAAATGCTGTCATCACCTGTATGGCTGAACACTCCGTCTAAAATCACACTCATACCATATTTTCCGGCTTCCTTGCATAATCGTGAGAGAGTTGCTTCATCACCAAACATAGGGTCAATTTTTAAATAATCACCAACATCATATTTATGGTTAGAATATGCCTCAAAAATAGGTGACAAATAAATAACTGTAACCCCAAGTTCATTAAGATGGGGTAATTTTTTAATTATTCCTTCTATATTACCGCCGAAAAAATCATTGTTATTGATTTTGCCGTTTTCATCAGGTGTATAATTCGGTATACCGCCCCAGTCATTTCTTATAACAACTTTTCTTTTGGTATTTTTGTTTAACAGATTTTCTTTGTAAAATCTATCAACAAATATATGATATATTATTCCGCCCTTTATCCATTCAGGTGTTTCATAATCCTCGGCATGAACAAGCAACTCATAAAGGTGCGAAGAATTATTTTCATTAAAAACAAAGGAATAAAAATAATGACCATATTCCTTTATTGTAAATGACCCAGAGGGGACGGTTCTTCCCGGGTCTGTTGACCCGGGAAGAACCGTCCCCTCTGGGTCAAAGGATTCATATATATCATAGGAATTTTCCGTTCCGATCCAGTTTAAGGGTACTTCCTTATAGAAAAGTTTGTCGTAGTTATTTCTTTTTTCTATAAGAATTTTTGGATTATGAGAAAAACCTTTCTTAATATGAATTTTAATATTTATTTCAGTATTTGCTCTGATTCCCCCTTGGGGGTATCTGAAGGCTTCTGATTGATTATCAAAAATGTACATTTTACCCCCTGAAGTAAGTCTCTATATTGATTTAATATTCCATATGCTATCTGCATATTCCTTTATAGTCCTGTCTGAGGAAAAAATTCCTGCAGATGCAATATTCACTAAAGACATTTGATTCCACTTTCTTTTGTCATCAAAGTAAACTGAAGATGCCTTATTATGAGCATCCAAGTAACTGTCAAAGTCAGCAAAACACATGTATGGGTCGCCGACCTGAGAATCGCCTAACAGGTATTTGCTTATGGATTCGAAAGATTTTGAAGGAATCCCCTTGTTTAAAAAATCTATAATTTTTCTTAACTTTAAGCTTTTCTGATAATAATGTATGGAGGAATAACCTGTTTTCCACAAGCTTTCCACCTCGTAATCTCTCAATCCGAATAAGAAGAAGTTTTCTTCTCCGACCTGATTAATAATTTCAACATTGGCACCGTCATAGGTTCCGATAGTTACGGCTCCGTTAAGCATGAATTTCATGTTTCCGGTTCCGCTGGCTTCCTTACCTGCCAATGAAATTTGTTCACTCAGCTCTCCGGCAGGCATTATTATTTCAGCCAAGGATACTGAATAATTTTCAACAAAGACCACATTTATATATTTTTTTATATTTGGATTTTTGTTTATATAATCGCTTAATGCAACAATCATCTGGATGATTTCCTTTGCCCTGTAGTATCCGGGTGCTGCTTTAGCTGCGAATATAAATGTTTCCGGCTTAATATGAGTTGTATTTCCTTCGTTTATATCGATTATCAGGCTTATTATTCTCAGCGCGTTCAAAAGCTGTCTTTTATATTCATGGAGTCTTTTTGCCTGTATGTCAAATATTGAATCAGTATTTACGGATATTTGATAAGTATTATAAATAAATTCCGCTAACAGCTTTTTATTTTCATACTTGATTTCATCTAATTTATGCAGGACCACGTCATCGTCTATATATTTTTTTAATTCTGACAGCTTCGACGGATGCTTTGTATAATCGGCACCTATCAAATCATCCAAAAGATTTTTCAACCTGGGGTTGGATTGGTTTAGCCACCTTCTGTGCGTTATGCCGTTAGTGACGTTCATGAACTTGTACGGGCTGTATTCGTAAAACTTTTTAAAAACAGTTCTTCTTAATATTTCGGAATGAAGCTTTGCGACTCCGTTGACTGTATGGCTTCCTATTATACATAGGTTGGCCATATTTATCTTGTCATATCCGAAAACAGACATTTGCTCAGCCTTGTTAAAGTCGTTATATTTAGAGCCTGCTTCCTGCAAAAATCTTCTGTTTATTTCGCTTATAATCATAAAAATTCTTGGCAGCTTTGTTTTTACTATGTCTATGTCGAAGGTTTCCAACGCTTCGGACAACACTGTATGGTTTGTGTATGATACGGTATTGACAACAATATACCATGCTTTTTCCCACGAATATCCGTAGTCGTCCATTAAAATACGCATAAGCTCAGGAATAATTAATGCAGGGTGCGTGTCATTTATGTGAATTGCAGCCTTATCACTTAAATTATCCAAGGTTTTATATTTTTTGTAATGCTTTTTTACAATTGTCTGTGCAGAAGCCGAAACTAAGAAATATTGCTGTTTCAACCTCAGTATTTTACCTTCGTAATGGTTATCTGCCGGATATAATACCTTTGATATTGCTTCGGCCATGGAGTCCTCAGACAGAGCTCTTATATAATCACCTTGAGAAAACAAGTTCATATCGATAGAATTCAAGCTCTTTGACTCCCATAATCTCAATAGGCTGACTCCGTCTCCGTCATAGCCGGATATGAACATATCGTATGGTACAGCTTCAATTTCTGTTGGATAATCATGATGTATAACTAAGCCGCTGGTCGTCCATTCTTCTCTGATTTTACCGTCAAATTTAACTACGACTCTTTCCTCTGTCTTTGCAACAAGCCATACGTCGGAGGTTGTTAGCCAGTCATCAGGCAATTCGGTCTGCCATCCGTCTATGATTTTCTGCTTGAACAGACCAAATTCGTACTTTATAGAAAATCCGGTTGCAGGATAGCCTTGAGTGGCTAATGAATCCATAAAGCAGGATGCTAATCTTCCTAAGCCTCCGTTTCCAAGCCCCGGATCCTTTTCTATTACATAAAGATCTTCTAATTTAATATTATATTTTTTTAAGGCAATTTCTGTTTCGTTTTCAATTTTTAAATTATATAGATTGTTTCTGAGAGATTTACCGACTAAAAACTCCATGCATATGTAATAAACTTGCTTTTGTTCGTTCTTATTTACAAAATTCTTAAATTGATTATGCTTTTTCAGAAGCATATCTCTTATTACAACCGAAAGTGCCCTATAAATTTGAATTGAATTTGCGCTTCTGGATTCTATGTTCCAATAGCGGGAAATTTCTTCGTCTATCAGTGCATTTATGTGCTTTGCTTCGATGTTTTTTTCTCGCATTATGTTTCTCCTAACAAATTATTATACATGTCATAGTATTTTTCTGCTGATTTTTCCCAACTAAAATCAACCGACATAACTGTTTTAACTAAACTTTCCCATTGACCTTTATTATTATACACTGTAAGTGCTCTTTTAACTGCATTTATCAGATTTTCAGGAGTTTGTTCATAAAAGGTAAATCCGTTTCCTGCTCCTAAGCTTGCGTCTTTTATTGAATCCTTTAGTCCTCCTGTTTCACGTACAATCGGAACTGTGCCGTATCTTGATGAAATCATTTGTGCTATGCCGCAGGGCTCGCTGACAGATGGCATCAGGAAAATATCAGCACCTGCATACAATTTTCTTGCAAAGTCGGAATTGAAATCTATTCTAACAGCTATTTTATCATGATACTTATCCTGCAGGGATTTAAAGCACAGCTCATAATTCCTGTCGCCCTTACCCAATACTACTATTTGAACTTTTTCCCTTAAAAGCTCTTCCATTGCATTTATTATTAAATCAAAACCCTTGTGTTTGACCAGTCTTGAAATAATAGCAATAACAGGGACATCCTTCTCCTGGGGCAATCCTGCCATTGATTGAAGATTTGTTTTGTTCACATATTTGTCTGATATGTTTTCTGAATTATAATTTTCAAACAATGCGCTGTCGGTATCAGGATTATAAAAATCTGTGTCAATTCCGTTTAATATTCCTCTGATTTTTGCTGAATTTTTATTGATAATAGAAGCTAAGCCGTGAGCATAGAAATCATCGGATATTTCCTTAGCATAGCTTTCGCTTACGGTGCTTATTATGTCAGAGGCTTCCAGTGCACCCTTTAACAAATTAATTGAACCATTATATTCAACTATTGATTTTTCATTGTCTGTGAGGTCAAATACATCTTCGGCTATATTTAAATCATATTCCCCCTGATATTCAATGTTATGAATAGTAAATACAGTCTTAATATTTTTATATTCATCACTGTTGTACTTAGTTTTCAAATAAATAGGCACTAATGATGTCTGCCAGTCATTGGAGTGAATAATATGAGGCATAAAATTAATTACAGGCAATATGTGCAGAACTGCCTTAGAAAGATATGCAAATCTTTCGCCATCGTCAAAATGACCGTAACACTCGCTTCTTTTGAAGTAATACTCATTATCTATAAAATAATATGTTATTCCCATTATTTCTTTTTTAAATATTCCGCAATAAAGCTGTCTCCATGCCAATGGTACAGTTGTCTTTCCTATAAATTCAAGATTGTGCTTGTTCGCTATTTCCTGATAAAGAGGCATTATAATCCTTATATCTACGTTATGCCTGTATTTTTCTTTCAATGCTTTAGGAAGCGAGCCTGCTACTTCTCCCAAACCGCCTGTTGTTATAAAGGGAGCGGCTTCTGAAGCCGCATATAAAATTTTTAATTTCTTCATATTTTCCACCCCTAAACTATCGAATTTTTTTTAATAAAGAACGGACAATTTGAATAACCAAGCAGAACTCTGTCATTTGTTACCTGTGCATATGTATCTGTTATAATGGAATTAAGCTGAGCATTTTCGCCTATGATTCCATGCTGCATTATAATTGAATTCTTGACCACCGTATTCTTTCCTATCTTTACATTTCTGAAGATTATGCTATTTTCTACTGTACCCTCTATAGTACATCCGCTTGCTATTAATGAATTTTTTACATTTGAATCATTGCAATACTTTGTAGGGGTTGAATCCTTTGTTTTAGTATAAATAGGTCCGATTTTAGAATAAAAAAGCTTTGATAAATTATCATTTTTCAATAAACCTATACTATTTTCATAGTAGCTCTGCAATGAATCAATGTGAGCATAATATCCCTGATATTCGTAACCGTAAATTCTTAAGGAATGAACCTTCCTTGCAAGAACATCATAGCTGAAATCTTTATAATTTCTCGCTATTGCATCATGAATCAGCGATTCCAGAAAATCCTTGTTCATCACCCATGTATTTAATCCCACATCGTGGACTCCGTTGGTTACAGGATATACTAAAATATCGCATGCCCTTTTATCGTCATCAAAGCTATAAATTATTTTATGGGTTGAATTGTTATTATTTATGTTTGTGTTAATATAGACGGCTGTAATATCTGAATTTTTTTCTTCATGATATTTTATTACGTCCTTGTAGTTTATATTGTAAATAATATCGCAGTCAGACAAAATAACGTATTTTTCCTTTGAAGAAGAAATATAATCAAGTACCCTTTTAAGAGCGTCCAACCTTCCTTGAAACAATCCGTGGTTTTCCCCTACTGCATAGGGAGGAAATATCAGAATTCCGCCTTTTTTCCTTGATAAGTCCCAGTCCTTTCCGGAGCCGACATGCTCCATCAGAGACCTGTAATTACTTCTCGTAATAATGCATAATTTATTTATACCGGAGTTAACCATATTGGACAGGGGAAAATCTATCAACCTGTATCTGCCGCCAAACGGTATGGCACCAACCGAACGATGTGATGCAAGCTCTGTCATGCTCCAGTCCTGCATATCAGAAAATATAATTCCTAAAGCATTCATATTATTCCTCCTCCTTCATGCTATTTATAATACTTTCTCTTGGTATAACCGTTATTCCCAAATTTAAGTCCTTTGGTGTGCCTATTTTTAATTTTGGTCCGATAACGACCATCTCGTCTATTATAGAGTTGTTAATAATTGAATTTTCTTTTATTTCAACATCTGCCATAATTACAGAGTCCCTAATAACCGCATTTTCGCCGATTTTAACTCCGGAGAAAATAATTGAATTTTCAACCGTACCGTAAATTACCGCACCCTCTGAAACTATGGAATTTCTTACTTTAGAGTTTTCGCTTAAATATTGAGGAGGCATTTCTGTATGCCTTGAATAAATAACCCAGTCACCTGATAAATCAAAACCGTTGCATCCCAATAAATCCATGTTTGCTTCCCATAATGAATCAATAGTCCCTACATCCTTCCAATATCCTTTAAATTCATAAGAGTATAATTTCTCATTTGAGCTTAACATCAGAGGAATTACATCTTTTCCGAAATCCTTTGAGGAGTTGGGGTTATTGTCATCCAGGCTTAAGTATTTTTTGAGCTTCTGCCAATTAAAAACGTATATTCCCATGGAGGCCTTAGTGCTTCTTGGTTTCTTGGGCTTCTCCTCAAAATCTATAATTTTGCCCTCGCTGTCAGCATTAAGTATTCCAAATCTTGATGCCTCTTTAAGAGGAACATCTATAACGGAAATTGTGCAATCTGCATCTTTTTCCTTATGAAATTTTATCATCAGGGAATAATCCATCTTATATATATGATCACCGGATAAAACCAACACATATTCAGGAGCATACTGATCTATATAATCCATGTTTTGAAATATTGCATTTGCAGTTCCCGAATACCATTCTGAATCACCCATACCCTGATAAGGAGGAAGTATTTGAATGCCACCGTACATCCTGTCTAAGTCCCAGCTTTTACCGTCACCTATGTAAGAATTTAAAACTAACGGCTGGTATTGTGTTAAAACACCTATCGTATCAAGTCCCGAGTTTACACAATTTGACAATGTAAAATCAATAATCCTGTACTTTCCGCCAAATGGTACTGATGGTTTCGCTATTTTTTTGGTAAGATCGCCTAAACGGCTTCCTTGACCGCCGGCAAGCAGCATGACAACACATTCTTTTTTAGTTAATTTCATATATTCTACCTCCCATTTTGTTCATATTATTTTTTTTATCCTTCTTAAGAAATAATATGGAAAGTGGTGGTACAGTCAATGATATATTATAATCATATCCGTGCATTTTTCCGATAGATGATGTTATAATTCTCTTGTTGCCGGACCCTGTTCCCCCAAATTCCAATTTATCAGAGTTAAAAATCTCAATATAAATTCCTTCTTCAACACCGATTAAATAATTTTGTCTTTCAATAGGAGAGAAATTAATAACTGCTATTAATTCGTCACCATTTTTGTTCATGCGTTTAAATGCAATAATATTTTGTTCAAAGTCATCGTTGGAAATCCACTTGAAACCTTCCCATGAAAAATCTATTTCCCAGAATTCTGAATTATTTATATATAATTCGTTCAAACTTTTAATGTATATGTTTAGTTTTTTATGATATTCATAGTTTGTCATAAACCATTCTATTTCTTTTTCATGGTTCCACTCTGTAAATTGTCCTACTTCATATCCCATAAAATTAAGCTTTTTGCCGGGATGAGCAGTCATAAAACCAAGAAGGACCCTGAGGTTAGCAAATTTTTCTTCATAGGGCTCGGGCATTTTGTCAAGCAGTGATTTTTTTCCGTGAACAACCTCATCGTGAGATAAGGGAAGTATAAAATTTTCACTGAAAGCATAGTGCAATGAAAACGTTATGTTTTTATGCTTATATTTTCTGAAAAGCGGATTAGTTTCCATGTAGTCCAGAATATCGTTCATCCAACCCATGTTCCATTTAAAATTAAAGCCTAGGCCGCCAAGGTAGACAGGCTTCGTAACCATCGGCCATGCTGTTGATTCCTCGGCAATCATCATGGTATTGGGATGCAGCTTAAATACTGCTTCATTTAATTTTTTTATAAAATCTATCGCTTCAAGGTTTTCGTTTCCCCCATATTTATTCGGAGTCCACTCTCCGGGGTTTTTATCGTAGCTTAAGTAAAGCATGGAGCTTACCGCATCAACTCTTAAGCCGTCAGCATGAAATTCTTCCAACCAATATATAGCATTGGATATTAAAAAGGATTGTACCTCCGGTTTGCCGTAATCAAATTTATGAGTACCCCAGCTTTTGTTTTCTCTTTTGTTTGCATCTTCATATTCAAACATTGGGCTTCCGTCAAACATATATAGACCGTGTGCATCTTTCGGGAAATGGGCAGGAACCCAGTCAAGTATGACACCTATTCCGTTTTGATGGCATTGATCTATGAGATATTTCAAATCATTCGGCTCACCATAACGTTTAGTAGGAGCATAGTAGCCTGAAACCTGATAACCCCAGGAGCCGTCAAAGGGGTGTTCCATTACAGGCATAAGCTCTATGTGTGTAAAATTATGCTCCTTGACATGATTTATTAATTTTTCGGATAGTTCTCTGTATGTATATAATTCACCGTTGTCTTTATGCTTCCAGGAGGATAGGTTAAGTTCGTAAATGTTTATGGGAAGTTCATATATGTTAGATTTGTTTTTATAATTTTGCCAGCCTTGGTCGTTCCATTGGTAGGTATTTATGTCATATACTATGGAGGCGGTCTCTTCCTTAGTTTGAGAATAAAATGCAAACGGATCTGATTTAAACATCTCGTTACCGTCTTTGCCCATAATTAAATATTTATAAAAATCTCCCAATGCAATAAAAGGCAGATACAATTCCCATATACTGCTGCCTGATATTTTTTTCATCTTATAGTCATCTTTTTTTTGCCAATCGTTAAAGTTGCCGACTACATGTACATCTTTTGCACCGGATGCCCAAACTCTGAAAACAGTACTGTTGTTTTCCTTATTAACATGTGCTCCGAGAAATTTATATGCATAGTAGTTTGTGCCTTGATGAAATAAGTAAATAGGCAAGTCATTGTTATTTTTCATGTTCGGCTCCATTTGTTAAATTTTCTTTCATATTCATTATATCATATCTGAGCCGAGTGCAGCGCAAGCTCGCTTGCATTGCCGAGGCGATGGTATGATATATATATTATACCACCTTTTAGGCATAACGAAACGAAAATAATGTAAAAATAAATGAGAAAACTAAAAAAGATGAGATCAGTCGCTGTCGCTCAGGATAATTGTGTCATTCTGAACGCAAGCAAGAAATCTCATCTTTTTAGCTTATTATTTGAATTGTATTTCTCCCACACCGGTCTTTAAATCTATTTTTGTATCCTTGTTACCTTTAAACATAACCATTCCACCCTTCATAAACTCATCTATTTTAGCTTCATAGCTTGAGTTGTCCGGGGTGGACATCTCAATATCACCTACAGCTGTCTCAGCCTTAATGGTTTGTGCATCAGAGATATTGTAAAATGTAGCCTTTATATCGCCGGTATTTGTTTTTAATTCTGTATTGCCTGACGGCCTGCAGCTATTCAATGTAATTTCGCCTACATCAGATTTTAAATTGAATGAGCCGTCAGAGTTACTTATTTTTATATCACCTACGTTATTGGTTACTTCAAAATGTCCGTTAGTATTATCAATAATTATTTCCCCGACATTCAATGATATAACTGCAATTTCAATATTTTTAGGTATATTTATTGTAAGCTCTGTCTGCATGTTGTTGTTGCTCAGTAATTTCACATCATCCAGCTTTGTATCAATTTTTATAGTGTTCCACTTTTCTTCCACAGAGTAATCGAAGCTATCCACCAATTCCTGTGATTTTTCCTTTGAGTCTGCTCTTGCAGTAATTTTAATGTCAATGGTTGCCTCAGTCGAATCGTGTGTAGTCAAGTATATATCTCCAACAGAGCTTTCAATTTCAAGCTTGCCTGTTTCGGATGCTTCTATTTTGTGAGATTCTTTTCTTTCTGCACTATTCTTTTCCGCCGCATCAATTCCTTTTTCTACCGAATCAATTATTGTCTTAGTTATTTTTTCAGAAATATCCTTAACCTTATCCTCGTCCACCTTACTAAATGACGAGCATCCGCTTAATAAAAGCATTAAAACCACTGATACGCATATAATTTTTTTCATATATTCCCTCTTTATAAATTAATTTTATTTTCTAAAAGATATCCGGAAACCCCTGTGAGTGCAACAATCTGAAAAATTGAAACTCCAATCATGGGAAGCATAACCATGGCCAGATCTGCAGGAGAAATTCTTCCCATCGACATGGTGTTGCTTATGGATTCGTAATAAGGACTTATAGCCTCAAAGAAATTTCCCGATAATGAAGAAATCACCCAATTCAGCAGCATAAATATTATGAAGCTCAGCAATCCACCGAATTTAACTTCTGAAAATATACTTTTTCTTATGGTCATTGCAGCGTACACGGTTGTAATAAAGGCTATTATAAACGTAAGAACCGCAAACAAAAATACAAATATATGTCCCAGATTGATACCGAAGCTTCCTGATAACAAGCTGTTAACGAGCCTTATTATCTGGCTGTAAACAATTTCTGTACCTGATGAAATCGCAATGTTCACACCGTTAATCAAAATGAATATAAAATATATTAACAATATTGCAAATCCCTCAATAACAGAGGTTATAAGCTTGGATACAATTATTTTATATCCGCTGTTGGGAGTCATAAACAGCATGTAACCGGATTTTTTATTTAAATCATCACTGTACATCCTTATAACATCAACAATGTACAAAATCCCAGCAATCATCGGAAAAAATGCTATAAAGAAAATGCTTCCCCCTGCACCTTTTGTCATATGATATACATTAAGTCCCAGAGAGAAAATAATTGCTATGGAAAATAACTTATATTTTTTTATTAATTCATATTTTATTAAATTAAGCATTTCTGAATACCTCCTTATAAAGACCTTCTACTGACATACCTTTAGATAATCTCAATTCCTCCGCATCACCCTGAAGCTCTATGACGCCATCCTTTAAAAATATTACGGAATCAAGTATTTTTTCTATCTCACTTACCAGGTGGGTAGAAATGATCATGGTTTTATTTTCGTTATAGGACTTCATTATTAAATCCATTATCACATCTCTTGACAATACATCAACACCGTTCAAGGGCTCATCCAGCATGTAAAACTCAGCATTTCTGGACAATGCCAAAGCCACCTTAAGTTTCCCGGTTAATCCCGAGGACAACTTTGATACTCTGAATTCTGTATCAACCTTTATACCGTTGAGTATTTTCAGAGCTGTATCCTCCTGGAAATCTTCATACATGTCCTTGTAAAATCTGATAACATGCTTTACCTTGTAGTCACCGTATATATAATTTTCTGTGGGCATATAAGAAATTAATGCTTTAGATTTATGCGACAGAGGTTCACCATCTACCAGTACATTGCCCGAGGTTTGCTTGTGAAGTCCTGCAATAACCTTCATAAGAGTTGTTTTACCGCTGCCGTTGGGACCAAGGAGGCCGTATATTTTTCCTTTTTCAATTGACAAGTTTACATCACTTAAAGCTGTTTTGTTATAATATCTTTTATTTAAATTTTCTATTCTTAATAATTCCAATTTACTCATCACCTTCCAAATAATTTTCTGTTTCGATAAATTTAATCATATCTTTTTTTGTATATCCAATTTGCTTCATATTGAATATAAAGTTTTCTATTTGTTTTTTTGCCATCTCGTATCGGAGCTGGCCTATTCTGTCCTCGGATTCTGTAACGAATGTTCCCAGTCCCCTTCTTGTAAATAATAATTCTTCCATTTCCATCTCCTTATAAACCCTTGCCACAGTATTGAAATTTATCCCAAGATTATTGCCATAATCCCTTGAGGAAGGCATTTTTTCCCCTGGCTTTAATTTTCCTGTGACTATTTCCTGCTTAATTTTTTCAATGACCTGTATATAGATCGGTATATTGTTATTAAATTCCATGTTTCACCTTCTTCTCTGCTATCGGTGTATTAGTATCATAGTTAAATAGTACACTAGTGCGTAAATAATGTCAAGATTGCGTTGTGTTAAATAATTGTAATAATTTTCATACCATTTCTTGACGAAAATGCATCTATATAGTAATATATATCGGAAGAAAAGGTGATTAAAATGTATGATTTAAACAAAATTAATGAATGTTTGAACACTGATATAATAGGACGAGCTATAGTTCAATACGATTTTTTGTCATCAACTGCCACAAAGGCAAAAAGTATATTCAATACATGTCCCGGAGGCTTAATTGTTTTATCTGAAAATCAATCAAAATGCATTATGAGAATGGGCAATGAATGGTGTTGCTTTCCAGATAAGAATATTTATTTAAGTATAATTTTAAAACCTTTGGTAAATAATCTTTTAATATCAAAAATCGATATGATAAGCTGTGCAGCCTTACATAAAACAATATTTGAATTATATAACATAGATTGTAAAATAAAATGGCCGAACGATATACTGATAAATGGTAAAAAGGTATCTTCTATTATAAGCAATTTTACGAGTAAAAATTCTGGTGGGATAATTATCTCTTTTGGAATTAATACCAACATGGACAATGAAGACTTTGATATAAATGAAGGAATTAAAAATACATCTACATCCTTAAAGATAGAAGCCGGGACTAATATTGATAGGGAACTGTTCGTAGGAAGCTTACTCAATAATTTAGAGGTTTATTATAACTGTCTGATTAAAAATAACATTAAAAAGCCGATAGAAACTTGCACAAATAATTCATCTATTATTAATAAGGAAATTGAAGTAATGAAAAAAGGTAAAAAAACTAAACGAAAGGTACTTGTTAAAGGAATAGATGAAGAGGGACAGCTTATAGTAGTAAATGAAAAAGGCAACGAAGAAACTTTAAATCCAGGAGAAACTATATTAATATATGAAACTTAAGATAGGAAATATAGAATTAGATGAAAGGGTAGTTCTGGCACCGATGGCTGGAGTGACAGACATAACATACAGAACAATATGCAAGGAAATGGGAGCCGGTTTAGTTTGTACGGAAATGGTCAGTGCAAAGGGATTATATTATAATGATATAAAAACCAATAGATTAATGAAGATAAATGAAAACAACAGGCCGGTATCGTTGCAGATTTTTGGGAGCGATCCGGACGTTATGGCTTATGTAGTAGAAAAACACATCAATGAAAGAAAAGATATCGATATAATCGATGTTAACATGGGATGCCCAACTCCCAAAATAGTAAAGAACGGTGATGGGAGCGCACTTATGAAAACTCCCGAATTAGCAGGCAGTATAATAAATAAAATAAAAAAGGTTTCAAATAAGCCTGTTACCGCTAAAATAAGAGCCGGATGGGATAGCAGAAGTATAAATGCAGCGGAGGTTGCACAAAATTTAGAATATAACGGAGTAGATTTAATTGCGGTACACGGCAGGACGAGAGAACAATTTTATACAGGAAAGTCATCCAATAATATAATTAAGGAAGTAAAAGAAAAAGTTAATGTTCCTGTCATAGGAAACGGAGATATTTTTACACCCGAGGATGCAGTAAAAATGATTAAAGATACCGGATGTGACGGTGTAATGGTCGGGAGAGGAATTTTAGGTAATCCGTGGCTTATAAAAAATATAGTAAAAGCATTTAACAATGATTATGATTTTTATGTGCCGACATCGACTGATAAAATCCAAATAGTAAAAAGGCACGCTGAAATGCTTATAAAAGAATTGGATGAGAAAATTGCAATATTGGAAATGCGTAAGTTTGCTGCCTGGTATATGAAGGGTATGAAAGGTTCATCAGAAGCAAGAAATAAAATTAACAAAATTTCAAAAGCAGACGATTTATATTATATATTAGATGAATATTCGAAATTTATTGGGAGCTAAAACAATTATTCTTGACTTTTTTATTATCGTTGATTATAATGTTTTAATTAATTAAAAAAGAATTACTATCTAATTATCATATTATATTAAATTTATAATAGAATAGATTAACATCATGTACTGTGCATAATATAATATGTAAAATTGCATTAATTGTAACAAGCAACATTATTAAAAGGAGCAATAATATGAAAAATAATGAGACTTTGATTACTGCTGAGGGTTTGGAAGAATTAAAAAATGAAGTGGAATTTTTAAAGCTTGTTAAAAGAAAAGAAATTTCCGAAAAAATTAAGATTGCTTTAGCTTTTGGGGATATAAGCGAAAATGCAGAATATGATGAGGCCAAGAACGAGCAGGCCAATGTGGAAACTCGTATAGCAAAATTAGAGCAAATGATTAAGAATGCAAAAATAATAAAGGCAGTCAAACAAAAAGGAGTTGTTAGTATAGGCTCAAAAGTTTCCATAAAAGACTTGGAATTTGATGAAGTTATGGAATACACAATAGTGGGCTCAGCTGAGGCAGATCCTTTTAAAGGTAAAATTTCAAATGTATCACCATTAGGTAAAGCACTTTTAGGCAGAAAAGTCGGTGATGTAATTGAAGTTGCATCTCCTGTGGGAGATATGATAAAATATGAAATACTAACTGTTTAAAAATATAATAACAAAAGATAAGGTGGTGTAGTGATTGAGCGAACAGCAAAACACTGGTGATTTAAGACAGGTTAGGGTAGATAAGTTAAAAGATTTAATCAATGCAGGAAGAGATCCGTATAAAGTAGCTAAATACGAAGTAACTTCCAATTCTCAATATATAAAAGATAGTTTTGAAGAAATGGAAGGTAAAATAGTATCTATTGCCGGAAGAATAATGTCTAAAAGAGGACAGGGTAAGGTAGGGTTTTATGACATTCAGGATCATTTGGGAAGAATTCAAATGTTCGTTAAACAGGACGCAATAGGTGAAGAAGAATACAAATGGCTTAAAACTTATGATATCGGCGATATAATAGGTTTAGTAGGCGAGGTATTCAAAACTAAGACGGGTGAAATATCTGTAAAGGCAAATGAAATAAAGCTTCTATCCAAATCATTACAGACATTGCCTGAAAAATTCCATGGATTAAAAGACGTGGATTTAAGATACAGACAAAGATATGTAGATTTAATAGTTAATCCTGAAATAAAAGACGTGTTTTTAATGCGTAATAAAATTATAAGAGGTATCAGGGAATATCTGGACGGAGAAGGATACTTGGAGGTTGAAACTCCTATACTAAGTCCTATTGCCGGCGGGGCTAATGCAAGACCGTTTATTACACACCATAATACATTAGATATAGACATGTATATGCGCATTGCAAATGAATTATTTTTGAAAAGATTAGTAGTAGGCGGCTTGGGCGATGGTGTTTACGAAATGGGTAAAATGTTCAGAAATGAAGGTATGGATGCAAATCATAACCCTGAATACACCGCAATGGAAGTTTACAAGCCATATGCAGATTTCAATGATATGATGACTCTGACTGAAAATATAGTTGCTTATGTAGCCAAAAAAGCAAGAGGAACTACAAAAATTGAATTTCAAGGTAAGACTATAGATTTTACTCCTCCTTGGAGAAGAGTAAAAATGCAGGATATGGTCAAAGAATATACAGGAATAGATTTTGATCTTATAAACACTGACGAAGAAGCAATTGAAGTAGCTAAGAAAAAGGGCATAGAAATTAAACCTTTGATGACAAGAGGCCATGTCATAAGTGAATTATTTGAAGAATTTTGTGAAGAGTATTTAGAACAGCCAACATTTGTTACTCATCATCCGGTTGAAATTTCTCCCCTTGCAAAAAGAAATGCTGAAGATCCGAGATTAACGGATAGATTTGAGGCATTTGCCAACACGTGGGAAATTGCCAATGCATTCTCGGAGTTAAATGATCCTATAGATCAAAGAGAAAGATTTGAAGAACAAGTGAAACAAAAAGAAGCCGGAGACGACGAAGCTCACATGATGGATACTGATTTCATCAATGCCATAGAGGTAGGACTTCCTCCTACAGGCGGTCTTGGAATCGGCGTAGACAGAGTTATAATGCTTATAACCGACCAACCTACAATCAGGGATATTATATTGTTCCCTACTATGAAGCCGTTGGAATAATTAAAAAATAAAAGCTGCAGCATTATAATTTTGCTGCAGCTTTTGGTATATATACTAATCGAAATTTCTATAGAGAACTGTCATTGAACAAGGTTTGTAAACACGACCAATAGGTGTTAAAATGTAGAGAGGAGGACCTGATATTTTATTATAAAGGATAACGATTTTAAAATCTGTTATGGGTGTCAATGTGGTGAATACAGCCAGACATCCTTCCACTATAGGAGTTGCAGTAAATGTTGGCTGCTGGTCGCATAGAAGAGGCTTAATTGCATTTGATAAAGATCTTAACTATAAAACTATAACTCATGAGGGGGCAGAGCTATGAAAAAAATACTCACAACTCCAATAAAAGATGAAGATTTAAAAGATATTAATATAGGAGATATAATCTATCTTACAGGAACTATTGTAAAGGATCATGGCAATAATAAATATGAAATGATTTCAATAGGACCTACAACCAGTATGCGCATGGAGAAATTCGAAAAAGAATTTATAGAAGAAACAGGAGTGAAATTGATTGTAGGTAAAGGTGGAATGGGTAAAAATACAGAAGAGGGATGCAGAGAAAACAAGGCGTTGCATTTGGTTTATCCTGCGGGAAATGCTGTATATGCTGCTGATAAGGTTGAATATATCAAGGCTTACATTACATAACATAAAGGATCTGTTGTGAAAAGAAAAAATTGGCAGTTGACATAAGAATAAACAAATGGTAACATAGTCAAGCTGTCATAAGCTGCGTACCTACCTAAAGGGGTACGACATTATAAGAAAAAATTGTCAGTTGACAGAGTACATTGCTTGTGATAAACTGACATTCCACTCGAAAGAGCAGGTATCAGAAACAAAAGAAACAAAAGAAAAAAATGGCAGTTGACAACATCGAAAAGATGTGATAATCTGTTCAAGCTGTCCCAAGAGGCGGCGGTAAAAAATCGAACATAGTTAATTGAATCAAGGTAAAAAATATGTAAAAAATACATATAAAAAATATAAAATTTATCTTGACAACATACGACAAGTGTGTTAAACTATGAAAGTTCCTGTCTCAAGAGACGGTGAAACCCGAACATAGACAATAAAACAGCATAAGAAACCTTTGAGTTCAAGAAAATTGAACAAAACAAAAAAAGTAAAAAAAGCTAAGCGAAAGCTTGGGCTAAGGAAAATATTAAACGAGAGTTTGATCCTGGCTCAGGACGAA
>NZ_JACBNQ010000036.1 GCF_013403245.1 Sedimentibacter hydroxybenzoicus DSM 7310
AAAAGTTATTATTATGGAACAACAATACATTTTAACAGAGTTAAAAAAAGTGTTTCATTTTAACTTGCATTTAGCGATGGAAAAATTATATTATAAAATATTTGAAATAAATATTATTGTATGATAAAATATCTCGTTAAAATTGATAAGGTAGGAGGAGGTTAATATGTCAGGACATTCAAAATGGTCTAATATAAAGAATCGTAAAGGAAAGCAGGATGCATTAAAGGGCAAAATATTTACTAAATTGGCAAGAGCTATAACCGTTGCCGTAAGAGAAGGTGGCGCTGATGCCGACTATAATTCATCATTAGCAACCGCAATAGAAAAAGCAAAGGCGCAAAATATGCCAAATGATAATATCGACAGAGCAATTAAGGCAGGCCTGGCGGCAGCATCAGGCGAAAACTATGAGACCATCACTTATGAGGGATACGGACCGAGCGGTACTGCTTTTATGGTTCAATGCTTGACAGACAATAAAAACCGTACAGCAGCAGATATCAGACATTATTTTTCAAAAAACAACGGAAATTTGGGAACAACAGGATGCGTAGGATATTTGTTTGACAGAAAAGGTGTGATATTCATAGACCAAAATGATGGTATCGATGAAGAAACATTGATGATGGCTGCTTTAGATGTCGGTGCGGAGGATTTCGAAACTCAGGATGACAGCTATGAAATTACGACAGCACCCGAAGATTTCATAAAAGTATTAAACGGTTTAAAGGAAGCAGGATATGAAAACTTAAAAGGAGATATCATGTATATTCCGCAAACCTATGTAAAGGTAGAGGATGAAGAAAATGTTAAATTCCTTAACCGCCTGATAGAATCACTAGAAGACAGCGACGACGTTCAGGAAGTTTACCACAACTGGGATGAGCCTGAAGAAGAGGATGAAGAATAATTTTATAAAATCTTAATTAACGTGTATTTATATATAATTTAAATTTAGCACTTACTTAAATGTAGGTGCTTTTTTATAAAGTAAAAATCTATCCCAGAGTATGTTCCAAAAAAATCTTAATACCTATAAAAATAAGTATTGCTCCGCCTAATATTTCAGCTTTCTGTTTAAACATTTCACCGCATTTTTTTCCCAGATAAGATCCCATTAATGAAGTAATAAATGTTATAATTCCGATAGACAAAACAGCACTTAATATATTAACCTTCATAACCGCAAATCCGATTCCTACCGCAAAAGCATCTATGCTTGTTGCAATTGCCTGTAATATCAGTGTTTTAAAGGTAAGTATTTTATCACCGGTCAGGCAGGACTCAGGGCAATTATACTCTTTTACTGCTTCAATTATCATCTTTCCTCCAATAATTGAAAGTAAAATCAATGCGATCCAGTGGTCTAAGAATAAAACAGCTTCACTGAAAAGTGATCCCGCAAGAAAGCCGAGTAAAGGCATGATTGCCTGAAAAAAACCAAATGCAAAGGCAGTTGACAAGATATCTTTTTTATTGTATTTTGAATAACACATACCGTTGGAAATTGAAACGGCACATGCATCCATTGACAATCCAATGGATGTAAAAAAAAGTGTAATTACGCTCATCAGACATTATTCTCCGTTTAAATATCTTGACATTATATCAAAATATAAGTCGAATAACAAGTATTATAACGCCTAAAATAATAATTATCAAATTTTTAACAAAAAGTATTGCTTCATTAATATTTATAATGTATAATGAGAGACAAACGATAGTTTGACAATTAACAAACATAAAAATGTTAGCTAATAATTTTTTATATTGCCGGTACCGGATTTAATTGGTGCCGGTCTTTTTTTCTATATTAATTATTGACATATACCCCTTATAGGAATATAATTTGTATAAAGGTGACATATGTCAAAAATATATGGAGGTAACAATATGAGTTATAGTCCACCGCTTGGTAGTACAATAAGCCATACAAAACTTAGAACTCCTGAAAACGTTTCTAAATTCTCGGGAATGTGTGCGGTATGTACTTCAAATTGTATCGGTACTTGTGAAATAGGTTTGTCTGCTTTAAGAGGTTCCGAAGCGATTTACCCCTTTGAAACTGATATAAACCAATTTGCTTCAGAAAAAAAATATCCACTCGATTTTTCTCATTTTAATATTAACGGCAGGGTGTTCGGAGCATTAGGATGTGAGATAAACGCAGAGGCAGCTACATTTCCAAAGACTGACATTAAGACATACTTTGGAAAGAAAAATAAGATTGAAATTTCCGCCCCTTTTATATTGCCTGCAATGGCTAAATTAAATTGGAAAGACTATTTTGCAGGTGCGGCTATGGCTGGTGTATTGGTAGTCATAGGGGAGGATGTGGTTGCAAAGGATAAAAATTTAGTGCTGAAAAATGGCAAAGTTGTTTCATCTCCTCTTATTGACGAAATGGTAAATTCATTCAGACAATACTACAGAGGATTAGGAGATATTGTTCTTCAGGCAAATTATGATGATGAAAACCTAGGTGTACTTGATTATGCAATTACAAAGTTAGGCGTTAAATCGGTAGAACTTAAATTTGGTCAGGCAGCTAAAGGTATACAGGGAATGGGCAGGGTTAAGGATATAAATGACGCTTTGAAGTTTAAAAAGATGGGATATTTATTATACCCTGATCCTGAAGATCCGAAAATTTCCGAAAATTACTTGAAGGGTAAGGGTCAAATATTTGAAAAAATCGGGAAGCTCCCCATGTGGGACGAAGAAATACTTGTAAATCGTGTACACAAATTGAGGGAATTAGGAGCCGAGCATGTTTGCTTTAAAACAGGACCTTTCGATTTAAAGGATTTAGTGAGAATATTAAAGATAGCAGCGGAGGCAGAAGTAGATTTAGTAACATTTGACGGCGCGGGAGGAGGCAGCGGAAACAGTCCCGCTAAGATGATGAACGAATGGGGCATCCCTACTGTTTATTTGGAAAGCATGCTTCATAATATATTAAAAAGAATGTATATAAAAGAGTATAAATTGCCGCAGGTTGCAATAGCAGGCGGATTTGCTACAGAAGACCAAATTTTCAAGGGATTGGCTCTCGGTGCTCCATATATTAACTTTGTTGCAATAGGCAGAGCGGCAATGGCAG
Source organism: Sedimentibacter hydroxybenzoicus DSM 7310 (assembly GCF_013403245.1). Classification (GTDB taxonomy): domain Bacteria; phylum Bacillota; class Clostridia; order Tissierellales; family Sedimentibacteraceae; genus Sedimentibacter; species Sedimentibacter hydroxybenzoicus. Next base: position 3,107 of record NZ_JACBNQ010000036.1, read on the forward strand.
CTGCTATGACAGGCAGACAAATAGATGAATTAATTAAAAAGGGAGCACTTCCAAAAGATTATCAACGCTTCGGAGAATCAAAAGAAGATGTTTTCTCTGATATACGAGAATTAAAGCTATATTATGAAAATGCATCAGATATATCAGGGGGAGCCATCGGAGTGTATTCATATATTAACAGAATTTCAGCAGGATTAAAGCAACTAATGGCATTAAACCGGAAATTCAAGTTAGAGTATATAGACAGAAGTGATATTATTGCTATGACAGAGCTTTCGGCTCAAGTAAGCGGCATAGATACATATGATGATATATTAGTAAGAGAATTAAACAACCTTTAACAGTTTAAATTGGATATTATTGGGTATAAGTTTGAAAGATTTAAAGAAAGGAGGCAAGCTATGGAAGAAGTAAAAGTAGGTTGCGCAGTAACACCGGAAGTGGAGGAAGTTACTGCAACAGTTAAAACAGAACCCTTTAATGCAAATGAACTTAAGGAGGAAAAGAAAATGATTAAAGTTGGAAGACCGGCGCCAAATTTCAAAGCGCAGGCATTTTTTCAGGGAAAATTCGTAAACGTTAGTTTGGAAGATTACAAAGGTAAATGGGTATATTTATGTTTCTACCCGGGAGACTTTACATTTGTCTGAGCTACGGAAGTAGCAGCAGTTGCTGCTAAAAACAATGAATTCGAAGAATTAGGAGCTCAAGTATTATCCTGCAGCGTTGATTCGGTATTTACCCATAAAGTATGGAACGATAGTGAATTATCCAAGATGATAGACGGAGATATTCCGTTTCCTATGCTATCAGATCAAAATGGAGAAATAGGAAAAATGTACGGTATTTATGATGAAGTAGGAGGTACCGAAACAAGAGGCAGGTTTATTATAGATCCTGATGGTATAGTTCAGGGCTTTGAGGTATTGACACCTCCTGTAGGCAGAAATGTATCAGAAGGAATTCGACAATTAAAGGCATACCAGCTCGTTAGAAAAACAGGTGGGGCAGAAGTAACACCATCGGGTTGGAAACCGGGCAAGAAAACATTAAAACCGGGACCTGGCTTAGTAGGCAATGTGTGGAAGGAATGGACAGTTAAAGATGCCTTTGACGAATAAATAAAAGTTATTAATTTGAGCCATCAATTCGAGTCATACTTTTATGAATTGATGGCTTTTCAGATTTATAGTTATTGACAGAGGAAGGTAATTGGAATATAATTCTGTTATAGACATATGTCATAAACTGTAGATATTGAGGTAGGCTATGAAAATTGCTGTGTTAAGCGGTAAAGGAGGAACGGGAAAAACTTTAATTTCAGTTAATTTATCCGCGACTTCGATGGATTCATATTATATTGATTGTGATGTTGAAGAACCAAACGGACATTTGTTTTTTAAACCGAAAAGTATAGAAACAGAAACTGTAAATGTTAGAATTCCTGAAATAAATCAAAGTTTATGCAATGGATGCAGGAAATGTGTAGATTTCTGTAAGTTTAATGCATTAGCGTATATAAAGAATAAAATAATTTTATTTGATGAAATATGCCATTCATGTGGAGGGTGTTCAATTATATGTCCAACAGAAGCTATTGTTGAAAAAGATAGAGCTATTGGAAAAATCCAATCGGGAATATCAGAGAAAGTTCATGTAATAACAGGAATTTTAAATACCGGAGAGGAATCGGGAGTTAATATAATAAAAAATATGCTAAACAAGAAAATAGGCGATAAAAAGCCTATATTTATAGATTGTCCTCCAGGCAGTAGTTGTAGTTTAATGGAAAGCATAAAGGATGCTGATTATTGTATATTGATTGCAGAACCAACGGTGTTTGGCGCACATAATTTAAATATGATATATAAGCTTGTTAATTTATACAAAAAACCTTTTAGTGTAATAATAAACAAAAGTATAGAGAGAGAAAACCCGTCCGAAGCCTTTTGCAAAAAAAACAATATTAAGATTATTGAAAAAATTCCATTCGATATAGAATTGGGCAAAATAAATTCTGATGGTTTAATTGCAGTCAGGGAAAATAGTAAATATAGAGATTACTTTAATAATTTACTTGAAAAAGTAATGCAGGAGGTACTATGAAACAGCTGTTAATTCTCAGCGGCAAAGGCGGTACAGGCAAAACAACCGTAGCAAGTGCTTTTGTAAGGCTGTCTGCAGCTAAAGCATATGCAGATTGTGATGTGGATGCCCCTAACCTGCATTTAGTAATAAAGCATAAAAAAAACCCTTACATTAGTGATTACTATGGTATGAAAAAAGCAGAAATAGATATTAATAATTGTATTGAATGTGGTTTATGTATTGCAAATTGTAGGTTTGGCGCTATTAGTAAAAACTACACAATAAATATTTACGAATGCGAAGGGTGCGGAGTATGTGAATATATCTGCCCATCTTCTGCAATTACAATGAAGGATTTTAAAGCGGGAGATTTGATGTTATACAATGATGATGCTGTTTTTTCAACAGCAGAACTTAAAATGGGCAGCGGCAATTCGGGTAAATTAGTGTCTGAAGTTAAAAAGCAGTTGAGAGAAAATACAAAAGCAGATTTTGCTGTGATTGACGGCTCTCCTGGTATCGGTTGTCCTGTCATTTCATCCATAAGCGGTGCTAATATGGTTTTAATTGTTGCAGAGCCATCTGTTTCAGGAGTAAGTGATATGGTACGGATAATAGAAACAGCGAGAACATTTAAAACAAAAATAGCTGTTTGTATTAATAAATATGATATTAATGAAGAAATGTGTGATATAATTAAACAGTATTGCAAAAATAACAGCATTGAATTAACAGGAAAAATTCCGTTTGATATAAAAGCTGTTGAAGCAATTAACAATGGTGTAACTATTGTTGATATAGATTGTGCTGCTAAACAAGCCGTACAGGAAGTTTATAATAATACTATCAAAATTTTAAATAATCAGGAGTAATTTAAATGAGCGAAAATTGCAATTCAAGCTGCAGTTCATGCAATCAAGACTGTAGCAGCAGAACAGAACCGAGTGAATTCTTGGAAAAACCCCATGAATTAAGTAACATCAAAAAGGTTATCGGTGTTGTGAGCGGCAAGGGCGGTGTGGGTAAATCATTAGTTACTTCAATGCTTGCTGTTACTATGAACAGGAGAAATCATAATGTTGCCGTTTTAGATGCAGACATTACAGGACCATCAATTCCAAAAGCATTTGGTGTAAAAGAAAAAGCAAAAAGTAATGGCATGGGGATAATACCGTTAAAAACAAAGACAGGTATAGAAATAATGTCGGTAAATTTATTGCTGGAGAATGATACGGACCCTGTTATTTGGAGAGGACCTATTGTGGCAGGAGTAGTAAAACAGTTTTGGACTGAAGTTATTTGGGAAAATGTTGATTATATGTTCGTTGATATGCCTCCCGGAACCGGGGATGTCCCTTTGACTGTCTTTCAATCTCTTCCTGTAGATGGCATAATTGTGGTAACTTCACCACAGGAATTAGTTTCAATGATTGTTGAAAAGGCGGTTAAAATGGCAGAAAGCATGAACATACCAATTATAGGTGTTGTGGAAAATATGTCATATTTTAAATGTACCGAATGCGATAAGGAACATAAGATTTTCGGTGAAAGCAACATTGAAGAAATCACAAAGAAACATAATATTGAAGTTTTAGCGAAGCTTCCCATAGATTCAAAGATAGCATCATCTATTGACAAGGGTTTAGTCGAATTAATCGATGATAAAGCATTTAATAATATAGCTGCAATTTTAGAAAATGATGAATGGAGGAGAAATAAATGAAAATAGCAGTTGCCAGTGAAAACAATATGGTGACAGAACACTTTGGACATTGCATTAATTTTAATATTTATGAGACTGAAAATAAAAGCATTACAAACAGTCAATCAATTGACAATCCGGGACATAAACCGGGATTTTTACCCAACTTTTTAAATGATTTAGGAGTAAATGTTATTATTTCAGGAGGAATGGGAGCCGGAGCTATCGATATATTTAACGATAAGGGAATTGAAGTGATAACAGGTGCTAAAGGTGAAGCAAAAGAAGCAGTTGAGCAATATCTTAGGGGGAATCTTAAATCATCAGCTTCAGTTTGTAACGAACATATGCATCATGGAGATTGTGGAGAATAATAAGGAGAGTTATTATGGCAAGACCTAGAAAATGGAGAAATGTGTGCTGCCTTCCTGACCGCAATGAATTTGGTCCGTTGGATTCCCTCAATCAAGAAATAATGTTTGTAAATATGACTGTTGATGAGTATGAAACAATCAGGTTAATTGATTTAGAAGGATTGTCTCAGGAAGAATGTTCATCACAAATGAATGTAGCACGTACGACAGTCCAAGGAATTTATAGCGAGGCAAGGAAGAAGATCGCAGAGTCGTTAGTAAACGGTAAAGTTTTGAGAATAGAAGGTGGAAACTATAAGCTTTGTGACGGAGAAGGTGAATCTTGTATCAGGGGCAGATGTCACAGGAACAGATGTGGCATTAAGATGGAAGAACAGAATAATAAATAACGATGACTTTGTCATCAATCTGAGCGCTTACGCGCTCTTTTTTTAAAATAATTATTGACATATGTCAATAAGGGTGTATAATAGTACTATAAATGACATATGTCGAAAATAAAAAGGAGGGATAACATGCCTGGAAGATATGGTGCAAGACCTATGTACAGAGGATTTGGCTACGGCAGAGGACTTGGTTACGATAGAGGATTCTGCAGAGATGGTTTTAGAAAAAGCGGTTGTTTCGGTTACAGAATTGGTTACAGCAATGAATCAAGGAAAGAATTTCTTCAAGATCAAAAAGATTTTCTTAAAGGACGACTTGAAGAAATTGATGCTGAATTAGAAAAATTAAATTAGTTTTCGGGAGGATTAAATGAAAATAGCATTACCTGCAGGTGAAAAGAATATGAATTCCGATGTTTACGAATCATATGGAAGATCGCCTTACATTTTTATGTATAATTCGGTAACAAAGGAAAGTGAATTTTTAGATAACAGTGCTGTTCTAAATCAAGGAGCAGCCGGAATAAGAGTTTCACAGGTTGTAGCTGACAATGGTGTCAAAGTGTTAATAGCGCCAAGATGCGGAGAAAATGCTCAGAAAATATTAAATAATGCCGAAGTACTGATTTATCAATCAGTACCCGGCACATTGCAGCATAATATTAATGAATATTTTTCGGATAATCTAAAGCTGTTAAATGACTTTCATCCGGGATTTCATGGTAAATAATTATTTGCTGAATATATAAGCTGAGAACAAGGAAGTAATGGGAATTGCGAACAACAGTCCCATGCTTCCTATTATTGCCTGCAAGAATTCATATATTATCATTTCAAGATTTAGAAGATGTAACAAATCATTGTTGTAAACAACCATCAAAAGTACAACCGACAGGGAGCTGCCGATATAAGCCAGAACTAAAGTGTTTGTCATGGTACCGATTGAATCCTGCCCGATATTTATACCCGATTTTAAAAATATATTAAATTTTTTGTTTTCAATATTTTCAGCAAGCTCATTGACTGCTGAAGAAATTGACATGGAAATATCCATTACCGCTCCCAAAGAACCGATTACAATACCGCTCCACAGAATTGCTTTCAGGTTCAATGGATTTTCAGGATTTATCATCAATAAAAACATTGAATCCTGATCAATCATACCGGTTAAATTAAGCATGTTGCTTATAACATAGGACAGAATTCCCGCTGTGGCAAGTCCGCCTAAATTACCGATAATGGCACACAATGTTTTCTTGTGCACACCATGAATTATTAACAGGCTTGATAATATTATAAACACACATATAACAATTGAAGAAATATATATATTCCTTCCGTTTAAAATTGAAGGTATAAAAACCATAAATATTGAAAGGAATGTAATAGTCAAAGAAATTATTGTATTGATTCCTTTCTTTCGGCAAATCAATATAAGCATAGCAAAGAATATAATAGTAAGCTTGATGATCGAATTTATTCTTTGATATTCAATGAAGGTCCACTCAGTTTCTTCTATATTTGTTCTTGAGTTAAGCTCTGCAATAAGTACTGCATCTCCGATTTCTATTTCCTTTGGATTAATCTCTATTGATTCATCTATATATTGAAAAGCCTCAACATTGCTGTTGTCCGAATTTTTATCATTCAATCTCGCGGTAAATCTGACTGTCCTGGATGTCATCAATTCATATCCATAATCAATTTCTTCTTCGGTTATTTCGTTAATAGCCAATACTTCCGCCTTGTACGTCTTTACATCCTGATGCTGAAACAAATCAAGCTTGTTCATTCTGTATCCGGTAGTTATAAATAAAACAGAAATTATTAGCGTTATAGTATAAACAACTGTGCTTTTGGTTAATTTAAAATTTAACATAAGTAACTCCAATACATAATATAATACATGATATAATAAAAAATTCTATCACAAACTATCAATATAATCAAATTTTATTTGGAAACTAAAAAATTGTTATTGCAATAAAAAAATTGTTCTGATATAATACGTAGAAAGTCAATAAATTACTGTGATTGGAAGTAGTAGGCTTGAAAATATTTTAAGAGAGCTGCCGTTTGGTGAGAGGCAGTAATATTAGAGCTGAACTCGTCCATGAGTATTTGAAGCGAATAAAGTAGTTTCAAACGGATGAAACCGTTATTAAAATTAAGTGAGGCAGTTGATGCCTAATTTGGGTGGTACCGCGGATATAGCTTCGTCCCAGCAGGGAGGGAGTTTTTTTATTTGTTGCATTCCCTTGAGAAACCCAAAATATATAATAATTCGGAGGACATAATGAAGACATATAATCCAAGCGCCATAGAGAAAAAATGGCAGGAAGTATGGGAGAAAAATGAAACTTTTAAAGCAGATGATAATTCAGACAAAAAGAAATTTTACGGACTGGTGGAATTCCCATACCCATCGGGAGTAGGTCTGCACGTAGGACACATACGTGCCTATACATCACTTGAAGTAATCAGCAGAAAAAGGAGATTGGAAGGATACAATGTGCTTTTCCCCATAGGTTGGGATGCATTCGGACTTCCTACGGAAAATTATGCAATTCAGACGGGCATACATCCAAGAGAAGTAACAGACAGAAACATAAAGGTGTTTACCCAGCAGTTAAAGGCAGCAGGATACTCCTTTGACTGGTCAAGAACTGTTGATACAACAGATCCCGAGTATTATAAATGGACTCAGTGGATATTCCTGCAGATGTTTAAGCACGGCTTGGCATTCAAGGACAAATCATACGTAAATTTTTGTAATCACTGCAAGGTTGTTCTTGCAAACGAGGATTCACAGAACGGTGTATGCGACCGCTGCGGAGAGCAAGTTGTACAACTGGAAAAGGACGTTTGGTTCTTAAAAATAAGAGAATATGCAGATAAGCTTTTAGACGGATTAAATGAGGTTAATTATCTACCGAGAATCAGATTAGAGCAGGAAAACTGGATAGGACGTTCTTATGGTGCAGAGGTTGATTTCAAATTAAAGGACGCCGAAGATAAATTAAGAGTATACACAACCAGACCGGACACATTGTTTGGAGCAACATTTATGGTTATTGCTCCCGAACATCCTTATCTGGAAAAATACCACGACAGAATTACAAACATGAATGAAATCCACGCATATCAGGAGCAGTCAAGAAGAAAGACAGAATTTGAAAGAGTTCAATTGGCAAAGGATAAAACAGGCGTGGAAATCAAAGGTCTTACAGCAATAAATCCTGTTTCCGGTGAAGAGATTCCGATATGGGTTGCAGATTATGTAATGATGGGCTACGGAACAGGAGCCATAATGGCTGTTCCGGGGCACGATACCCGTGACTGGGAGTTTGCAAAAAAATTTAGCATACCTATAATAGAAGTAATAGGTGGTGGAAACATTGAGGAAGAAGCATTCACCGATGTTGAAGACGGTATATTGGTAAATTCGGGTATGTTAAACGGTCTAAGAGTAAAAGAAGCAATAGCAAAAATAATCGATTATTTAAAAGAAAATAATTTAGGTGAATCGAAAACCAACTATAAAATGAAGGATTGGGCGTTCAACAGGCAAAGATATTGGGGAGAGCCTATTCCAATAATCCATTGCCCTCACTGTGGTATGGTTCCCGTGCCTGAAGAGGAGCTGCCGCTTACTCTACCTGAGGTTGAGAAATATCACCCTACAGAAACAGGAGAATCACCACTGGCAAATATACCTGAATGGGTTAATGTAAAATGCCCTGTATGCGGAGAGGATGCAAGAAGAGAAACCGATACTATGCCTCAGTGGGCGGGGTCATCATGGTATTTCTTGAGATATATAGACCCTCGTAATAAAGAAGCAATAGCTTCAGATGAAAAGTTCAAATACTGGGGTCCTATTGACTGGTACAACGGCGGCATGGAGCATGTTACGAGACATTTGATTTATTCGAGATTCTGGCACAGATTCCTGTTTGATATCGGAGCAGTACCCTTCAAGGAGCCGTATGCTAAGCGTACCGCTCAGGGCCTGATACTCGGCTCGGACGGTGAAAAAATGTCCAAATCAAGAGGAAATGTTGTTAATCCAAACGACATCATCGAAGAATTCGGGGCAGATACACTCAGAACATACATTATGTTTATAGGCGACTATGAAAAATATGCTATATGGAACGATGCAAGCGTAAAGGGATGCAGAAGATTCCTTGACAGAGCATGGAAGATGCAGGAAATGGTAACAGACGAATCAGGCTATTCAGAAAAGCATACGACGCTGATGCATAAAACAATCAAAAAAGTAACAGAAGATTATGAAGCAATGAAATACAACACTGCCATTGCCGCAATGATGAGCTTTGTAAACGAAATAACTTCAGACGGCTATATAACCCGTGATGAATTTAAAACATTCATAACATTGTTGAACCCTGTTGCTCCTCACATAACAGAAGAAATCTGGGAGGAAATGAATTTTGGCGGCATGTTAAACCAAGCAGGATGGCCGACATGGGACGAAGAAAAAACAGTAGATGATGTTATAGAATTACCTGTTCAGATAAGCGGTAAAGTAAGAGGTAAAATCGTGTTGCCGAAGGATGCCGATGTGGAAACCGCAAGAAAACTGGCAACAGATGATGAAAACATCAACAAGTATCTTGAAGGCAAAAATATAATCAAAGAAATCTATGTTGCAGGCAAAATTTACAACATAGTGGTTAAATAATATAAAAGCTGCAATTACAACAAGAACGAGCAATTTATCTGCTCGTTCAGGCTGCTGAAAAAGTCCCCCTGCATCGTTGCCGTTCATCCGGTCAATCCTCACGTATGTCTAATACGCTGCGGTTGCCCGTCTTCCGGCGCCTTGCAGGATGAACTTTTTCAGCAGCCTATCATCTTGATGACTTTGTCATCAATCTGAACGATCAATTTGTTTGCTCGTTTTTATAAATTTTTAATAAATATATAAAAAGATGATTGATTGTGTTTTATTGTGGTATAATATCATTCGTATTGAAGAATATTTTTAGGCAAACTTCTCCAAAGAGAAGGACGCAAAGCATGAAGTCTAAGGAATGTTAATTCTATGATGGTTCGGCCGCTTATTAATAGCGGTCTTTTTTTTAGCCGTATTTGGTTGGTAACAATTGTTCTATATAAAACATTTCCAGAATATAATAAAATATCTTAATATTTGGTATTTTCAAATGCTTCGAAAAACAAAAATTTCGAATATAAATATAATGTTTTAAAACTTCCGGATACGGCTTAACCGTCTACATATATTCAAGCGATACTATAAATCAATTAAGAGAGGGTTAATATGGGACATATAGGTACGATAATTGAAAAATACAGACAAGCCTTAAATATGAGTCGCAAGGAGTTGGCAGAGAATATTTGTTCAGAAAAACATATTTACTTAATTGAAAAAGGGGAACGCTCGCCTTCCGTGAACATGCTCAAATTGCTAGGAGATAGTATGGGGGTTGATTTACTTAAATTTTATCCATATCTTAATTGTGAAAATCCTATGGAAGTACGTAAAAAGATACAGGAATTTAATATGTACAGAGTAAACATAGAATTCGAGCAGCTTAACAAGGTTACTGATGAAGCGGAAGAAATATCGGATTTTAACAAGAGTCCATGGAATCTTGAAATTATGCTGAACCGCCTATATTATAGCTTTTATATTGAAAAGCAGTATGAAGAAACCTCAGCTAAGTTAAGAAATCTATTAGAAGAAGCAGAAGCAGTATATTCGGATGAGATGTTTACGGCAAGTGCATATATGCTCATGGGTTCATGCTGCTTTATCCTGGGAGACAATGATAATGCTAAAAAAGCATCAGAGGCGGCATATAACATTTATCTAAAAAAGCCGGAAGTTGCAATGGATGAAAAGCTGATAACTACGATAATCATAAATGTGTTGGGGCTATATTATGTTAATTGCGAATTTGACAATGTAATCAGCAAGGGAAATGAATTTCTTCGGACCAAGCAACAAATAAATTCATTTGACAGGCTTCATTACGTATATTTTCTTGTGTCATGCTCCTATTATGCCAAAAATCAGCGCAAGGAAGCAATGGAAGTGCTGAAAAAGGCAGCTTATCTCCTTATGCTTGACCATAGACCTACAGATGTCAGCTATATTGCACTGGATCCAAAATTCATTGAAATGCTTGATGACTTAGGCAAGGAATCGGAACTAATACAGGAATTCAGAGAAAAGTATCAGATATAAAAGTATGATGAGTCTGAATCACTAAACTTCGGCGTAAAAAATCTTTGTTAAAAAAAGCTTATGGTTTCATATAAATATAAGTTTTACTGTTTAAAGTAACAATTGTTCCATATATGAAAACGTATATATGTGGTATCATGAAAAATAATTTACTAGTAGAGTTTAATCTTTAAAAATGTTGGTATATATAAAATTATATTAAATATACTAAATTAATTTGTTATTTACAAGCATTTTGCTTTTAAATAAAATATAAAATTAATTTTGAATGAAAGGAGGAAAAGAAATGGAGAAAATAAAAAGAGCAAGGGGTATCAGCCTTGTATTGATGTTCATTATGGTATTTCAGCTGATGATGCCCGTGAATTTTGCTTATGGGGCAGAAAAAATTACAGTGGCGGATATATCAGGGGCAGTAGAGGTATATAAAGGTACTACAAAAATAAATCCTGAACCTGATGGCAGTTATAAAGATATTCCGACGGGGGCTAAGATTAAAATAAACTATGAATTTAAATTGCCAAATGAACCTGATTATACAAGCGGTGATTACATAGAAATCCCTCTGCCCGATAGTTTGAAATTTACAAATTCATCGGGAAATATATTAATGGATGGTGATGTTGTTGCAACTTATTCTATTTCAAATGCTTCTAAAGTAATAAGAATAACTTTTAATGAATTTGTTGAGCAGAAAAGTAACATAGAAGGTAATATAAATTTAGAAGGGACATTTGAGGATGCAGATGAATTAGGTGGAGGCTCTAAAAGTATAGAAATCGAATATGTCGGTACTTTTGATTTTGAATTTGAACCTAAAGAAGTTGACCCGGGCTCAGTAGGAATTACCAAGAGCGGTGTGTATGATCCTGAAACAGGAAAAATCACTTGGACGATAATTGTTAGACCCGATGATCCGGCAGATGTTGTCACGGTTGTTGACACCATTATAGGAACAAACCATGAATTTTTGGGAATCGGTGACGTCACTGTCACTTCCGGTTCAGGTATTGGTGTGGATGTTACATCCCCAAGTGCTATAACCTATGACGGGAATAATAAAATAACTTTTGCTTTAGGATCTATTACAGGTGAACACACAATAACTTTTAAAACAAAACCAAAGGCTGGTGTTTTTGAAGCCGAAGATGGTACATCATTAAGGAAAGAGAGTGTATTGTTTGAAAATGGAGCAATAGTAAAAATAGGAGAAGAAGAGGTTGATAGAACTAAGGCTGAGGTAAATATCGACTGGATACAAAAAAGTGGTAAGCTTGAACCCTCATCCGTAACAAGTTCCCCAGATGGTAATCGTATTATTACATGGACAATCAATGTAAATAATAAAGGGTATACACTCAATACACCTGTTGTTATTACGGATTATATACCGGCAGGATTGACGTTATACGAAGCTCCGGAAGTAACAGTATCAGGCTCTGCAATTGGGTTTTCTTACCTTGCTCCGACGCTTGAAACCAGTGGAGAACATAATGGAAAAACAAAATTAACTATTACATTGGATGATACACTGAACTCCAAAGCGACTATAACCTATCAGACTGAAATTGATGATTGGGAAACCTATTTAATGGATAATAGAACTACAACATTTAAGAATCAGGCATTTCTCACTTGGGATGAAATAATGTACGGGTCTCCTTCGGACATAGGTGAAGTTACGATAATAGGAAGCGGAGGAATTATCAGTAAATCCGCAGAAGCAAAGAGAATATACAATGACAAAAACAACGGAGATTTAATTAATTGGACTGCAGTTGTAAACAGAAACAAAGCTAATATTGAAGGAGAAATCACTTTTACGGACAGTATTCCGGCTGAATTGTCATATGAACTAGGTTCCTTTAAGGTGTTTGATTCATCAAATAATGATGTAACCGGTTCGGTAGGTTCGTTTAGTTTTAGCAGTGGCACCTTAAGATATGTATTTAATATAGATACCTTTAAAACCGGAGCTACATACACAATCAAGTTTACAACAAAAATTATCGATAAAACTAAGCTGTTTGTAAATTCAACCGCTGTTGGGTATTCAAACACGGCAAGAGTGACAGGCAGTGCCATAAATTGGACTAGTACGGGAACTCAATATTTTGAAAGCAAAGTGATAGAAAAATCACGTGTTGGAAACCATGACTACCATACAAAACAAACTACCTGGAAAGTTGTGATTAACCATAATAATTTAACCTTAGAAAATGCTAAATTGGTTGATGTAATTCCGGACGGATGGGAATATGTTCCCGGAAGCTTTGCGATTACAAGTCCAAGCGGTATGCACGCTACGTTGGTTAGAGAAGGTGCATATAATCCTAATCCTACTTATGACAACGCAACTAATAATGAATTAACGTTTAATTTTGGAACAATAGACCAAAGGATCGAAGTTGAATTCAAAACAAAAATTACGGACAGTGCATTGGCAGATAAAGGTACTATACCTTTTACAAACAGGGCGAAATTAACATCTTCTACTTTTCCGGGAATAACACGAGAGGCCACGGCAACAGTTAGTGTCGAAAACCCGATAGTTGAAAAAAATGGTGTGCTGATAAATGATGATGCCATAAAATGGACGGTTCCGATTAATGCAAACAGTATGGAGCTGCTTGGCACAAGTACGGACCCTGATGATGTGTACAAGGGAATTTCCTTGACGGATGTACTGAATAACAGCCTAACATTGGACGTTAGCTCGGTTAAGTTGTACAAAGCGGAGCTTGACAATACCTCCGGTTCTAATCTCACACTTAAAAAGGTTGGAACTGATCCGCTGGTTGCAAGCACTGAATATGTGGTTGAATATGATAAAGCTAAAGACAACACGTTCACATTTACGTTTAAGGAAAAAATAGATTCTCCGTATATATTGGAATTTATCACATCTTTAGATAACAGTGCAAATATAAACAATAAAATTACTCTCAGGGGATCAGGACTTACGGGAGATAAAGCCGAATCCGACATAATAATTAATTTTAACAGAACCGATGCGGCAGCAACAGGAACTAATGGAACCTTGACAGTAAAAAAAGTTGATGAATCCGGTAATCCGCTTAATGGAGCTGAATTCAGAATTTACAGAAAAGATAAGGACGGTAATGTTTATACTGGTAGTGAAAAAACAGGAATAACAGGAACATCAGTCGATGGGGAAATACTTTTTGATAGTCTTCTTTATAAAACATACTTTATTGAAGAAACAGGGGCACCTAAGGGGTATGTGCTTGATACAGAAACTGAAGTAAGAATAATCCATGATGAGAATAAAAATCCTGTTGTTGAGTTCACAAATACAAAAATAATAGAATTTGTCGAATTTACAAAAGCAGATAATTCGTCTACTCCTCAGCCGCTGTCCGGAGCAGAATTTGAGTTGTATGAAATGGATGGAAGCGGTGATTATTCAATATTAAAGGGAACTGTAACAACCGGTACCGATGGAAAAGTTAGATTTGATAATTTATCTGAAGGCAACTATAAGATAATAGAAACTAAATCACCTGTAGGATACGAGGATTTAAGAAAAGAAGTGTTTGTATCCATAGTAAAAGAATCAGACCAAAAAACCGTTACGAAGACCGTAACCGGAGTTAATAGCAGTAATGAACTTGTTAATGAATTGGTTCCTGTTTACGGAAATATTGAACTTGACAAACTGGGGCTGATTCAATACAAAGACGGAAGTTCAATTCCAACATATGTTTTACCAGGTGCAGAGTTCTCTCTCAAAGAGAAAAACGAAAACAGTTTTACACCTGATGGCGGAAGTTCTGTTACTGAACTGACTGCAACCAGTGATATTGATGGAAAGGTTAAATTTGAAAACATACCTGAAGGCGATTATGTAGTAGAGGAAGCATCTGCTCCATTGGGATACACTAAGTCCGATAAAGTTGTAAATGTAAACATTGTGAGAAACAGTGCCAAGTTGGATGAAACTGTTGTTACTTATAGCAGTACAGACACAGGCACAGAGCAGGAAATTGTGAACAAGTCAATAAACATTGAATTCACCAAAGAAGACAGTAATGGTAATCCTCTTGAAGGTGCGGAATTCACATTGTATGAAGCTGACGGAACTACAGTGTTTAAAGGTCCTGTATCAAGCAATGCCGAGGGCAGAGTTGTATTTACAGCTATTCCGGCAGGAACATATACCATTAAAGAAACTAAGGCACCGTCTGGATACAGAGACTTCAATGGAGCTATTGAAGTTGAGGTTAAAGTCGAAGATGAAGGAACTGTAGCAACAGTAACGTTCACTGAAAAAGACAAATCTGATAGTGGTGAAGTAGAAATAGGTGAAGATGGTACATTAGTTGTAACCAACGAAAGAAGACCGAGTCCACCTACCCCTATACCTGTTTACGGAAAAATTGTTATCAAAAAGACAGACGAAGACAAAAAAGTACTTCCGGGTGCTGAATTCACGTTGTACGATGAAGGCGGCAGAGTTGTTGAAAGAGGAGTAACCGGCTCGGACGGAACATTATCCTTTGAGGATTTGGAACCGGGCAGTTATACTATTAAGGAAACAAAAGCACCGGAAGGATATGTGCTGGAAGTAGATGAAAGGGGCGTAACAGTTTCTGCAAACAGAACAAATACGTACACCTTTACAAACAAGAAGGAAGAGCCTAAGAAACCGGGTAGAATTGAGATAGTTAAGGTTGACGAAGAAGGAAGACTTCTTTCGGATGCATGGTTCAGCTTAATTGACGGCAGCGGTACTACTTTAGAAAATGTTGTAACTGTTGACGGTCGTGCGGCATTTGAAGATGTACCTGTAGGCAGATACACGATTAAAGAGGTTCAGGCACCTGAAGGATATGTATTGACAGAACAAGAGGTTAATGTTACTGTAGACAGTGAAGAAACTGTAACGGTAAGATTTGTAAATAAACAATCCGGAACGACGGTTGTTCCTGTTTCGGGCAGAATCACCATAAATAAGGTTAATGAAAACAACATGGCTCTTGCGGGAGCGGAGTTTACTCTCTATAATGAAAATAATGAGATAGTAGGAACTGCCGTATCAGATGCAAGCGGAAGAGTTATATTTGAAAACCTTAAGGATGGCAGATATTTTGTAAGAGAAACGGAAGCACCTGCAGGATACAGAATCGTATCGGACAGCTTGACTGTAAACGTAACTGGCGGAAGCTCACACAGCTACAGATTCAGAAACGTTCCTGATACAGAAGAAATAGACGACCCTGAGATCCCGTTAGGATGGGAAGAAATAGACGACCCCGACGTACCGAGGGATGTTCTCGAATTACCGGATACAGGCTCATTGCTTAACACATGGTTAATGATAACCATCGGTTTAATGCTAATATTCGCAGGACTGTTCTTATTCAGAACGAAGCTTACAAATAATTAAAATATGAAGAGGGGCTAAGCCCCTCTTTTTTAAAAGGTATGGATATGATTAGAAAATATTTGGCTATTGTTTTAATTTTGGCAGGTATTGCTTTTATTGCCATAGGGCTTTATCAGAATTTCAGTACTAAGTATTATCAGGATAAATTAGTGGAAGAATACGACAGGCATATAAGTATGCTTAATTCTGATGAGGAAAAAGAGGATGTTAAAGAACCGGTGCGGGAAGTGGATGCAGTTGAAGAAAATGAAGGCGTAGAAAGTACGGAGGAAGAAGCTTCTGCTGCAGAGGAAGATACACGAAGTCCCGTCGATAAATATCTTGAAGGCAAGGAAATAAGCGGAATTATAGAGATACCTAAATTGAATGTAAGGGCTGCAATACTTGAGGGAACCGATGACAGGGCATTAAAATATACGGTGGGTCATTATCCGGGAACTGCAAATCCCGGTGAGAAAGGAAACAGCGTGCTTCTGGGGCACAGGAATTACCTCTATGCTCATTATTTCAGACGCCTTAATGAATTGAATCCGGGGGATGAAATTATAATCAGAAAGGATTTAGATACGTACACATACATTGTGACGGAATCCTTTGTGGTCAGTCCACAGGACGTATGGGTTCTGGATGATACAGAGGATACTATTGTTACCTTAATTACGTGTACGCCTATTATAACATATACGGACAGATTAATTGTAAGAGGAGCTATTGCGGAATAATTTGCATTCTTTATCAGATATTGATATACTTTGGTGGAAATATTTCAAATCATTTATGATGATGGGAAGAGCTACGATGAGACTAAGGGAGGCAAAATGAACAATATCGAGAAAATTAACTTTGATTCGAAGGATAAATTCTATAATTATTTAAATTTGAAGCTGACAGGTTTGATATGTGAGGAACCGGACTGGCTTGCTAATTTAAGCAATGCATCTGCATTATTGTGGTTATTGATGCATGATATAAACTGGGCGGGATTTTATTTATATAAAAACGGAGAGTTGGTTTTAGGACCATTTCAGGGAAAGCCGGCTTGTACTCACATTTCATTGGGAAAGGGTGTTTGTGGAACTGCTGCTTCTGAATTAAAAACTCAACTGGTTAAGAATGTTCATGAGTTTCCGGGTCATATTGCCTGTGATTCTGCATCTAATTCAGAAATAGTAATCCCGATTTTATCTGACAATAATAAACTAGTAGGTGTGCTTGATATAGACAGCCCAATCCTGCAAAGATTTGATGAAACGGATAAGAAATATTTAGAAAAATTTGTGTCTATTATTGTCAAATATGTTGTATTTCCTGAGAATTTCTCATAAGTGTTTACTGAACATTTACCCCGGAGATTCATATAATATTATGAGAAGGGGTGAGTATATGAATTTTGGAAACAGTACTTACAATGATTATTATAAAAACATGATTTATAGTCAAATGAACAGATGTTTTTGTAACAAATCATTTTTTAAATTGCTGAACACTTATACTGATTGTCCGGTGGACGTACATATTAATGAAATAGTTATGGGAGAAAATATAAAGACAGGCGGTTTTACCAGATATGCACAGTTTAATCCGGGGACTTATCGTATAAAAATTTACGAAACAAATGAACCAAAAAAACTGATATTTGAATCAGATATCAACATTGACAAAAATTTGGCGTACACTGGTGTAATTACAGCCGATGATAACGACAGAACGGATATAAACTTGTTGGTAATTCCGGAGGCAAAGGACAACTACATTAAAGGTGATGTGTCGTCGGTTAAGTTAGCTAATTTGCTTGTGGATGCTCCACCGTCGGAGCTTGTTGCCTCGGATGGAGCTGTATGGTTTTCGGGAATAAATTATGGAGATGTATCAAATAATGTTGTCGTACCCTCCGGAAAGTACAACTTGGAATTGAGAGATAAGAAAAGCAAAAAAAGTGTTGCAAGTATTAGGAATTTTAGTCCGTCAGCTAAAATGCATTATACTATATACTTGGTAGGAAATGCGGAAAAACCCGATATAAAAATAATTGTGCCTGAGGACGGAGTGAATTATTTAGGGTTATGTTGACCATAAATTACCAATTGACAATAACAGAAAATTAGGATAAGATAGCAAACAATATAAAAATTAACAATGCGTTGATGCAGAGAAAGATATTTTAAACAATTACAGAGAGTTGGAAAGGGTGGAAGCCAACATTGAATGAAATATGTAATATTCACTGCGGAGCATGTCTGTTCAACGGAATACCAAGTAGACGGACACGATTGCCTGCGTTACAGGGTTAGAGGTTGTTAGACCTTGAAGAGTGATGATATTTACATATCATAATAAGGGTGGTACCGCGGAAACTTTCGTCCCAATAAGCACAAATGTGTTTATTGGGACTTTTTTATTTTCACTTACAGTATAAGCGACTAACGACAAATTTGATGCATTCCCCTACTTTTGGATGTTTCATTAATTAACGATATTAACTTGGCCAAGTTAAATATAAATTAAAGCTAACAATAATATTATCAAATTATAAGGAGATTATTATGAAACTAAACATTAAAAAATATATGGCAATGGTGCTTTTAGTGCCGGTAATCATGACGGGATGTCAGTCAGAAGAGGCAAACAGTCCCCAGGAGCAAGACAGTACGGATAATTCATACAAAATAGGTATTTCTCAGCTTATGGAGCATCCATCATTGGATCAGTCAAGGGAAGGCTTCGTTGACAGGCTTAAGGAGCTTGGACTTGATGTACAAATAGATTATGTTAATTCTCAGGGAGATGTAAATACTGTGCAGGCTATTGCCGAAAAGTTTGTAAAGGATAAGGTCGATATGATTTATGCCATCGCTACACCACCGGCTCAGGCAGCAAGACAGGCAACAAAGGATACAGGTATCCCCGTGCTTTTCTCGGCAGTAACCGATCCTGTGTTCTCACAGATAGTTGACGGCTTGGACAAAATTGATAATGTAACGGGTCTGAGTAATAAGGTTGAACCCTCGCAAATATTAAAGTCAGTAAAGAATCTGAAGGAAGAGATAAATGTAATAGGTATAATCTATAATATCGGCGAGTCAAATTCCGAAATACAGGTCAAGGAGGTTACTGCTGCTGCGGAGGAATTGGGAATGACGGTTGAAACTGCAGGTATAACAAGTGCCAATGATATTCCTCAGGCTATTAACACCTTAGAGAAAAAAATAGATGTTTTATATATTGTTTCTGATAATACGGTTGCATCATCCATACAGCTAGTTGCTAATCTTTGCATCGAAAAAAAGATAATGACGGTATCTATCGTAGAATCTCAGATATCAGACGGAATACTCATGGTTAACGGATTGAATTACTACGACCACGGCAAGCAGGCAGCAGATATGGCAAAAGCAATATTGGTTGATAAAAAGGATATAAAGGATGTACACGTTGAAAAACCTACAGTACTTAATAAAAAGGTTAATTTAAATACTATGGAAATATTAGGTCTGACAAAGGACAACAAGGCGTTCGAGGGCGCAGAGTTTATAGAGCAATAGAAAGGAAGAAAAACATGAACTCATTAATAATGACATCAATGGAGCAGGGACTGATATTTGCAGTCCTTGCCATA
>NZ_JACBNQ010000037.1 GCF_013403245.1 Sedimentibacter hydroxybenzoicus DSM 7310
CTTGAACTGGATCATATTTTTTTAAATTTAATCTTTCAATAGTTTAATTGTGAAACTCATTCATGCGTTTGTCGTGAAATTCAGTAAAATATTTATTGTATTAGTTGAGCTAACATAGTATAATGAGAAGTTATTAAAAATAAAGGATGAGAAATTTAATGAAAATTGAAAATGTAAATTTGAATGACAACATTCAAAGAGGCTTGGATGAAATGGGCTTTGTAGAAAGCACACAAATTCAGCAAGAAGCAATTCCTGTTATACTGGATGGAAAAGATATAATAGGGCAATCAAATACAGGAACAGGAAAGACTGCAGCTTTTGCAATTCCTATTCTTGAAAAAATAGATAAAGATTTACGTATGCCGCAGGCACTTATATTACTTCCAACAAGAGAGTTGGCCGTACAAGTGGCAAATGAATTCAGAAAAATCGGCAAATATTTAGAAGGTATTAAAACGGTAACCGTTTATGGCGGGGCTGATATACGAGAACAAATCAACAAACTAAAAGGCGGAGCTCAGATAATTGTCGGGACTCCAGGCAGAGTTATCGATTTAATTGACAGACGTGTTATTAAGTTAGGTGAATTAAAAATATCTGTGCTGGACGAAGCGGATGAAATGCTTAAAATGGGCTTCAGAGAGGATATAGAACTGATACTCAGCAAGGTTGAACATCAGGTACAAAATCTGTTGTTTTCAGCTACAATACCTGACGAAATGAAAAAAATCATAAAGAAGTTTTTAAATGATCCGGTACCCATTAAGACTCTTCGAGAAGGTATAACAGCTAAAGAAGTAAAACAAAGTTATTTTATGGTAAAGCACAGTGATAAGGTGGAAGCACTTGCAAGATTAATAGATACCTATACACCTAAACTCACATTGGTATTTTGCAATACGAAAAAATCCGTGGATGAATTGTATGATCAATTAATAGACAAGGGATATAACTGCGATAAAATACACGGAGATATAAAACAGTCACAGAGACTGGATACTTTAAACAAATTCAACAATGGTTTAATTGATGTTCTTATTGCTACTGATGTAGCTGCAAGAGGTCTGGATATTAAGGAGGTTGAGCTTGTTATTAACTATGAAGTACCCTCTAAAGAGGACTATTATGTACATCGTATAGGCAGGACAGGTAGAGCAGGCAAAGAAGGAAGCTCATTTACCCTCGTATCGGCTAAGGAAATGAAAAAAATCGAAGCAATCGAGAAGTATACAAAAAAACCGCTTCGTAAAAGAACTATTCCTACAGTTGATAAGGTTAATGAGGTAAAGCAGGATAAATTTATAAGAGGTATAGTAGAAGTTATAGAAAAAAATGACTTCAGTGAAAACAGGGAGCTAGCACAAAGATTGTTATCTCAGGGTCATGACCCTGAAACTCTGATTGCTGCAATGATGAAAAAGCTGGTAAAATTTGATTACTCTGAAGAAAGAGACTTAAATGACATTTTACCTGAAAGAAAGAAATCACTCCGAAGTAAAGAGAGAAGGATGGAGGATACGGTAAGATTCCATGTAAACCTTGGTAAAAAACAGGGAATAAGACCCGGAGACATTTTAGGTGCCGTTGCGGGAGAATGTGATATACCCGGTTCAGATATCGGTGAAATAGAGGTATTAGAAAATTATTCTTTCTTTAATGTAGTATCTGAGCATAAAAACAGAATACTTAAACATATGGCTGGATCTCAGATAAAGGGTAAAGACGTCATTGTTGAAGTATCAAAGGAAAAGAAGTCAAGGCAGAACAAATTTAAATCATCTGAAGATAAATTTATATATCAGAGAAAGAAACCAAGAAAAAAATAAAAAAGTGTTGACAAAGCTTTATTGTAGTAATATAATACTCAAAATGAACTGTGATGGATCGAGTAAAGCAGAAACAGCAATCAAGAGAGGGAAAACATGGCTGGGAGTTTCCTATGTATGACTGTTTGAAAACTAATCCGGAGTTAAATCAGAAAGCATATGCGTAATGATTTGGTATGGATGCCTTAAATCCCTTGAGAAGCAATAAAGGTGGAACCACGATATATTCGTCCTTGAACATTTATGTTCAAGGATTTTTTGTTTTAGAGGAAAGGGGACACACCTCTTCTTCATAAGGCAAGTCTTTGTGAGAAGAGAGGAATGTCCCCAATTTTATAAAAATAGGAGGATATTATGATTAAATTAACATTACCTGATAATAGTGTAAGAGAATATGAAGACGGAGTATTAGCTGTTGACGTAGCAAAAAGTATCAGTGAGGGATTGGCAAGAAATGTTGTGGGAGCTGTGTACAACGGTAAAACAATCGGTCTCATGGAAGAGATAAAGGAAGACGGAACTATAAAATTCCTTAAATTCGAAGAAAAAGAAGGAAAGGATGTTTTTTGGCATACATCATCTCATATCTTAGCCCATGCGGTAAAAAGATTGTGGCCGGATGCAAAATTGGCAATAGGGCCTGCCATAGATAATGGATTTTACTATGATATTGATGTAGAGCACAGATTTGTAACAGAAGACTTTGAGAAAATCGAAGCTGAAATGAAAAAAATAGTAAAAGAAGGCCTGGAACTTGAAAGATTTGAACTTCCAAGATCTGAAGCAATTAAGTTTATGGAAGACAGACAAGAGTCATACAAGGTAGAATTAATTCAAGATTTACCGGAGGATGCAATAATATCATTCTATAAGCAAGGGGATTTCGTTGACCTTTGTGCCGGACCACATCTCGAATCTACTAAAAAACCAAAAGCAATGAAGCTGTTAAGCATTGCCGGAGCTTATTGGAGAGGCAATGAAAACAACAAGATGCTTCAAAGAATTTACGGCATAAGCTTTGAAAAAGCTAAAGAATTAGAAGAACATTTAAAAATGCTTGAAGAAGCTAAAAAGCGTGACCACAGAAAACTCGGCAGAGAATTAGAATTATTTTTTATATCAGAAGAGGGTCCGGGATTTCCGTTCTTCCTTCCAAAGGGTGTAGAAGTTAAAAACGAGCTTATGAAATTCTGGAGAGAGATGCATAGAAAAGCCGGATATGTAGAAATAGAATCTCCGTTAATGCTAAACAGACATTTGTGGGAAACTTCAGGACATTGGTACAATTACAGAGAAAACATGTATACAACTGTAATTGATGAACAGGATTTTGCCATTAAACCTATGAACTGCCCCGGGGGAATTTTAGTATATAAGAATTCCATGCATTCATATAAAGACTTTCCTTTGAGAGTTGCAGAAGCAGGAAGAGTTCACAGACATGAATTGTCGGGAGCACTTCACGGCTTGATGCGTGTAAGAGCATTTACTCAGGATGATGCACATTTATTTATACTCCCGGAACAAATAAAAGATGAAATTAAAGGGGTTATAAAATTAATAGATGAAATTTACAAACAATTTGGATTCTCATATAAATTAGAGCTTTCAACAAGACCGGAAAAATTTCTGGGAGAAATAAAAGATTGGGATCTGGCGGAAGCTTCATTGAAGGCAGCTTTAGAAGAATTAGAACTTGATTTTATCATTAACGAAGGAGACGGAGCATTCTATGGACCTAAAATAGATTTCCACCTGACTGACTGTATAGGAAGAACATGGCAATGCGGTACAATACAATTGGATTACCAGCTGCCTCAACGTTTTGAGATGGAATATGTGGGAGCAGACGGACAAAAGCACAGACCGATAATGATTCACAGAACTGCATACGGAAGCATCGAAAGATTTTTCGGCATTCTTATTGAACAATATGCAGGAGCATTCCCCACATGGTTAGCACCCGTACAGGTCAAGATACTGCCAATTTCCGATAAATTCATGGAATATGCAAAAAAAGTAAAAGAGCAGCTGTTTGATTTAAACATTAAAGTAGAATTAGATTCAAGAGCCGAAAAGATAGGTTATAAAATAAGAGAAGCTCAAATGGAAAAAGTGCCTTACATGTTTATAGTCGGAGAAAAAGAAGCAGAAAGCAACACTGTTTCAGTCAGAGAAAGACAAAAAGGCGATATAGGAAGCATGAGCGTCGAAGAAATAAGCAATATAATTTTAAGCAAGATTAAAAACAGAGAAAACGACTCACCACAGTCAGTATAAGAGCAAGACAATGTAACGAGGTTGCCGCCATAAAAGTAACCTCGTTTTTAATTATCTTTTGTTGTTTATAGCATATATAAAGGGTATAATAATAAATATGGAGGTTGTATGTTAAAAATAGGATGTCATTTGTCCGTTTCTAACGGATATGAAAAAATGGGAAAAGACGCACTGAAAATAGGAGCAAATACTTTTCAATATTTTACCCGTAATCCAAGAGGAAGCAAGGCTAAAAGCATAGATGCCGGGGATGCGAAAAAACTGAGAGACTTAATGGAGAAACATGAGTTTGCCAAGGTGATCGGACATGCGCCATATACATTAAACATATGCTCAGCCGATGAAAGAACGAGGGAATTTGCATTGGAGGTTTTAGAAGATGATTTGGTGAGGATGGAATTTTTGCCAAATAATTATTATAATTTTCACCCTGGCAGCCATGTAAAGCAAGGTGTTGAAGTTGGTATAAAATATATTTCAGATGCGCTAAATAAAGTAATAAAAGAAAATCAAACTACCATTGTTCTACTGGAAACCATGTCCGGCAAAGGAACGGAAATAGGAAGAACCTTTGAAGAGTTAAGACAGATAATAGATGGTGTCAATCTTTCTGAAAAGGTGGGCGTGTGTCTCGATACATGCCATGTTTTTGATTCTGGATATGATATAGTAAATGATTTGGACGGTGTTATAAATGAATTCGACAGGATTATCGGACTCGACAGGCTGTACGCAATACATTTAAATGACAGCAAAAATCCATTTAACAGTCAGAAAGACAGACATGAAACGATAGGTGACGGGCAAATCGGCTTAGAAGCAATAACCAGGATTATAAATCATCCTGAATTAAGAAACCTGCCATTTGTTTTGGAAACACCTAACGAATTAGACGGACATGCAAAAGAAATAAAAATGCTCAGAGAAGCATATGAGAAATTATAATATCCAATTAAAAGAGGAGGACGTATGAGCACTGTATATTCAAAAGACGTTCAATATCACATCAATATGAAGGAGGGCGATGTAGGCAGATATGTAATATTGCCGGGAGACCCTAAAAGATGTGAAAAAATTGCAAAGCATTTTGACAATCCTGTCTTGGCGGCAGATCACAGAGAATATGTTACATATACGGGATATTTAGACGGTGTCAAGGTAAGTGTTACATCAACAGGCATAGGCGGACCATCTGCAGCAATAGCATTAGAAGAATTAGCAAATATAGGAGCAGATACATTTATACGCGTAGGTACCAGCGGAGGTATGGACGTAAATGTAATGGGAGGCGATTTGGTTATAGCTTCCGGAGCTATCCGTATGGAAGGAACAAGCAGAGAGTACGCACCCATGGAGTTTCCCGCAGTATCTGATTACAAAGTATTGAATGCATTAGTTGAAGCATCAGAAAATTTAGGTAAAAGATACCATGTGGGCGTAGTTCAGTGCAAGGATTCATTTTACGGTCAGCACTCACCGGAAATCAAGCCTGTAAGCTATGATTTGATGAATAAATGGGAAGCATGGCTGAGATTGGGGGCTCTTGCATCGGAAATGGAATCAGCAGCATTGTTTATAGTTGGAGCTTTTAGGAAGGTGCGTGTTGGAGCGGTATTAAATGTGGTGGCAAATCAGGAAAGAAGAAAACTGGGTTTAGACGATCCTCAGGAACATGACACCGAAGCAGCAATAAAGGCTGCAATAGAAGCAATCAGAATATTAATAAAGCAAGATAAATAAAGTTAACAATAAATGATATGGTAAATGATTAAACTAACGACATAAACCTTATCATCATCGGCACGGTTATTAAGGATATCAGCGTAGTTGCCGAAACAATTACGGCTGCAAATTCCTTTTCCTTGTTATAGCTTTCTGCCAATATT
Source organism: Sedimentibacter hydroxybenzoicus DSM 7310 (assembly GCF_013403245.1). GTDB lineage: Bacteria > Bacillota > Clostridia > Tissierellales > Sedimentibacteraceae > Sedimentibacter > Sedimentibacter hydroxybenzoicus. The sequence continues at coordinate 5,996 of NZ_JACBNQ010000037.1, forward strand.
GATGTCATGGCAGATGCAGGCATGGCTGTCATTATGATTACAGAATAAACTGCTATGGATGCTTCTCTTAGCAAAAGTGAAAACAGATATATTGTTACGGGAATTACTATTAATTTAATAACTATCCCGTAATAAACGGCCCAGTCCTTAATATGCTGTTTAATTTTAACCTTCGATAAAATTGCACCGATTATAAACATAGATAATGGTCCTGTAATGCTGCCGATGCTTTTTATGCTTGACAGTAATGCTCCTGTTATTTCTATGTTGAATAGCATTATGACAATACCGATTATGACGGCGATTATTGAAGGATTGAAAAGCAGGTTGATAATTTCTTTTTTCAGATAGCCTTTGTCTAATTTTCCTTTGTAAAGCAAAATGCCGTAGGTCCATAGAAAAATAACAAAAAACAAATTAAAAATCGAACCGTAAATCACACCCTCGTAACCATATATTGAATTCAGCACAGGGAAACCTATGTAACCGGTGTTTACAAATACATTAGCAAAATGAAGCACTATCTTTTTGTCATTTTTTACAGGTATTAAAAGAACAATTGATATAACTGCCATAATCACATATGCACCTAAGCTTAAATAAAAGGTTGCCAATACATTTGCTTTAATAGATTCGTCATATGTAAACATAAATGATGACACGATCATAAAAGGCAGTGCGATTTTTATAAGGATGTCAGTCAGGCCTTTGTTTATTTCCTGCGTGATAATATTTTTCCTGCTTGCATATACACCTACTAATATTATTACGAATAAAGAAAAAACACTTTCTGTAATTGCTGAAGTATCCAAAATAAACCTCCTGTCATATAGCTATTTTTTATATTATGTAAGAAATTTTAATTGTTTCTTTATGTTTAATTTATTTTTAATCATTTTCTAATATTGCTGTAAATACATATTAATTATTTAAAGGTATATTAATATCAAAAGAAATAATAAATGGAGGGTGAAATAAATGAAGGTTACATTGGAGCAAATAGATGAACTTAGAAACAGGGTTAATGTAAGCTATGAAGAGGCAAAGGCAACATTGGAGAAAAATGACGGAGATTTAATAAAATCAATTATAGAGCTAGAAAAGAAAAAGGGAAGAAAGACAGAATATAAAGGAAGCTTTACGAGTTTTACAGACAAATTGTTATCCTTGAGGATGTCGGTTAAAAACGAGCACGGAAACACTTTATTGGACGTACCATTAGTGATTGTACTGTTTACATTCCTGATGGCATTTTGGGTAGTAATGGTATTATTCGTGCTGGCTATACTCACATCATGCAAAATTAAGGTTTACAGAGCTAAAAGCTCGCTGAATGTCAACGGCATTAAGAAAAACGTTAAAGAAACAGTTGATAAAATCAAGGTTAAATCAGAAAACATTATAAAAGATGAAGAATTTAACGTAGTCGTAGAAGAAGATGATTCGAATGAAAATGAAATAATTATTGAATAAAGAAAACAGAAAAATAGAATATCAGGCTTTGACCTGATATTTCTTTTGGTGTATAATGAAGAAAAAGCCTGAGGTATAATATGGAAAAGAAAAAAATTCTCATTGTGGAAGATGAAGCAAAAATAGCTCGGTTTTTAGAGCTTGAATTAAAATATGAAGGATATGAAATAGAGATAGCTAATAACGGCAGGGATGGCTTGGAAAAAGGAAAGTCACCCGATGTGGATGTTATAATACTGGATTTGATGCTGCCGGGTTTAAGCGGAATAGAAGTGTGCAGAAGATTAAGGCAGACATCAGATGTTCCCATAATCATGCTCACGGCAAAAGATGATATTTCCGATAAGGTAACAGGTCTTGACATAGGAGCAGACGATTATATGACTAAGCCTTTTGCGGTTGAAGAGCTGTTGGCCCGCATAAGAGTATTGTTAAAAAGAACGGTAAATAAAACTAAGACAGATTCATCAATAATGGAAATTGGCAAGCTTAAGCTATCTAAAAATAACTACAAAGTTGAATATGACAACGAAAATATAGATTTGACCAAGAAAGAGTTTGAACTTTTGGAATTTTTGATGATAAATAAAAATATTGTATTAACAAGAGAAAAGATACTTGACAAGGTCTGGGGATATGATTATTTTGGAGATACAAATATTATAGACGTTTATATCAGATATTTAAGAAGTAAAATTGATCAGAAATACAACATAAATCTTATTGAAACGGTAAGAGGTGTAGGTTACATCATAAGGAATTGAGAGAGAACATGATTAAAAGAATACTAAACTCATTATTAAATATACTGCTTTATCCTTTTAAATTAATACTGAGATTTGTAATTAGGCTTTTAAAGAGGCTGAAATTTTCCATTGCATTTAAAATTTCTGCCTCATATTTGCTCATTTATATTATAATTATTTTAATTGTTGCAGTATCAACATCTGCCGGATGTATGGTATTTGAGTTCCAAAAATTTGAACGTAATACTATAAACCAGGATGTTGAAAATATAAAAAGAGAATTCCCTGATTTTAAGGGTAATACATCAATGAGCAGCAGTATAAAATCTTTTGAAATATATGATGACAGCTTAAACTCTGTCTATCCTTATAACAATGATAAAAGATATTCAGACAATATAATTGTGGTTTTGGAAAACTTGCTGTATAATAGGGAATACGTATATTCTACGGACTTTGAAGCTAATAATCGGGATTATTATTTAAATATAAGCTATGATGCAGAGCTGATGATAAATGATGCTTTTAAAATAATTGTTTTAGTATTAGTTTCGGGAGCTGTGGGATTGTTGATTTTTGTTCCTATAATATCAAACACAAGCTACAGATTAATAGGACCTATAAAAAATATGACTGAAATAACCAAGACTATTACAGTTAATAATATCAATACGAGATTGGACGTAAAGGGTACTCAGGATGAATTAAAAGAACTTTCTCAAACATTTAATGAGATGATGGATAGAATTGAGCAAGGATATAAGTTTCAGCAGCAATTTGTTTCTGATGCATCACATGAGTTGAGAACACCAATAGCGGTAATAAAAGGCTACGTCAACATGCTTGACAGGTGGGGTAAAAACGATAAAGCGGTACTTGAAGAATCAATTGGAGCTATAAAAAACGAAACAGACAACATGCAGGATTTGATAGAAAAACTATTGTTCATAGCAAGAAGCGATAAAGGCAATCTGGCTTATTCGAAGGAAGATTTCAAAATAAGCACAATACTTTACGAAATAGAAAAAGAAACTAAAATGATTGATGTCAATCATAAATTGTATTTTAAATTTTATGATGATGCCAATATATATGGAGATATAAAGAGAATAAAGCAGGCAATAAGAATTATAATCGATAATTCTATAAAATATACGCCTGCAAGCGGCTATATAATGGTTTCCGGATTTTTGCAGGATGATTACTATATAATTAAAATAGAGGATACTGGTATCGGGATTGAAAAAAAGGATTTGAACAAAATTTTTGATCGTCTTTACAGGGCGGAACAGTCCAGAAGCAGGGAAATAGGCGGTCATGGTCTCGGCTTATCAATAGCCAAAATCATAGTTTTAGGTCATAAGGGAAAAATTAGAGTTAAAAGTACAATCGGTAAAGGGTCGGAATTTTCAATTATGCTGCCGTATATAAATTAGATACAAATCGACAAATTGCAACAAAAGAAGTCAAGGAAAATTACTTTGTTTAATAGTATAATAGCTTGTACATTACTATTGAGAAAGGATTTGAGAAAAAGTGAATTTAGAATTTTTAGAATCTGGACAAACCTTGACGATAAAACTCAAAGGGGATTTAGATCATCACAGTGCCGACGAAAGCAGAGTGTTGATTGATAAAAAAATTAATGAAGGAAAATACAATAAAATAGTTATAGATTTAAAAAAACTTGATTTTATTGACAGCTCCGGCATTGGTTTTGTAATAGGTCGGTATAAGTTAATCAGAAAACGAAACGGTGTTATTGAAATAACCAATGCAAGCAGCAAAGTAAGAAAAATCCTTGACATGAGCGGCATAGGAAAAATAATTAGTATTAAATAGGGGGACGAAATGCAAAATAATTATGTGATTTTTAAAATACCAAGTTTATCAACAAACGAATCATTTGCAAGAGCAGCAGTCGCAGCTTTTTGTGCAAATTTGAATCCAACTATTGATGAGATAATTGAAATAAAAACTGCGGTTTCTGAAGCCGTAACTAACGCAATAATTCATGGATATGAAAATACAGTCGGTGAAATTCAAATCGAATGCAAAATCAAGGGGCAGCTGGTTGAAATAATTGTTGAAGACTATGGTTCAGGTATTGTAAATGTAGAAATGGCAAGAGAACCTTTATATACAACCAAGCCGGAATTAGAACGCTCCGGAATGGGTTTTGCCGTTATGGAAACATATATGGATGAAGTTGTTGTTTTATCAGAAAAGGATATCGGAACAAAGGTTATAATGAGAAAAACAATTAGTGAAAGAAAAAAATAGAAAAAATAATATTATGAAATACAGCATTTTCATATACTTTTCTTGCTGATCATAAGTGAAACAGTGATAAAATTTTACAATTAATATTAAAAAAGGCACTCTTAGTGCTTTTTTTTAGTATTCAAAATAATTTTTTGTAAATAATACTTATGAGGTGATTTATATGAAAAAAAAGATTTTTTTATTAGTAATAATTTTATTGATTAGCTTTACTGCTATTATTTATGGCAACAGTATAGACCGGTCTTTGAAAAAAATACCTGAAAGCGCTGTACTGCTCTAGGAGGAATTGGATGAAATACGATAAAAACAGCTATAAGCAGGTAGTCAATGAGTATACGCCAAAAAATAAAATGCTTCGAAATTGTGTATATGCTTTTATTTTTGGAGGGGCTATCTGCTTATTAGGCGAAGTTATTAAAAATATTTTTATGAATAATTTTGGAACTCCTGAGCAGGATGCAAGCACGATCAGCTCGGTAGTATTAATAGCAATAACAGCTTTGCTGACAGGTTTAGGTTGGTTTGATAAGCTGAGCAAAATTGCGGGTGCAGGTACTGCAGTACCTATAACCGGTTTTGCAAATGCCGTTGTATCACCCGCACTTGAATTTAAAAGAGAAGGATTTATATTGGGTACTGCATCAAACATATTTAAACTGGCAGGACCGGTATTGCTGTTTGGCTATTTTGCCTCATTCATAGTAGGAATACTGAGCTTAATGTTTAAATAAAATTTGTTTCGGAGGAGTGAGAAGTTGAAAAAGATTGGTAATCAAACATTTCAGATAAAAGATGATGTATTTGTCAGAGATACATTTACCATAGCAGGGAAAAAAGAAGGAGAAGGTCCCATAGGGAATTGCTTTGATATAATCGTTGATGATGATTTATGGGGAGAAGATTCATGGGAAAAATGTGAATTAAAATTTCAAAAAGAAGCAGCTAAGAGCTTGATGCAAAAAAACAATCTCATGGAAAAGGATATTGACCTCTTAATAGCAGGAGACCTATTGAACCAAATAACTTCTTCTTCATTTGCAGCAAGAGATTTACAGCTTCCGTACATAGGAGTTTACGGAGCATGCTCGACAATGGCACTTTCTATGGGGTTGGGTGCTTTAATGATTGACGGTGGGTTTGCAAGCAATGTTATATGCGTTACCTCAAGTCACTTTTGCAGTGCGGAAAGACAATATCGTCTGCCTCTTGAAATGGGAGGGCAAAGGCATATGTCCGCTCAGTGGACAGTTACAGGGTCTTCAGCCGTATGGCTTTCCAATGGCGGCTTCGGTCCAAAAATTAAAAATGTTACATTCGGTAAAATTACTGATTTAGGAGTTAAGGATGCCAATAATATGGGCGCAGCCATGGCGCCTGCTGCCTACGATTCATTAAGTCAGCATATTGCAGATACAAAAATAAAGTATGATTTAATAGTTACCGGAGATTTAGGTACTGTAGGAAAATCAATTGTTAATAAAATGTTTAATGAAGAAAATAACAGCATTGAAGATATATATGATGACTGCGGGACAATTATTTTCGACCTGGAAAAACAGGATGTTCATGCGGGAGGCAGTGGGTGCGGGTGCTCAGCAACTGTATTTGGAGGATTTTTGTATAAAAAATTATTGAATAAGGAAATTAACAAGCTTTTATTTACATCAACAGGAGCTCTTCATTCACCTACGGCTACATTGCAGGGAGAAAGCATACCGGGAATTGCACACTGTGTCGGAATAGAAATGTGAGGTTTATAATATGAATTATGTTATGAGTTTTGTGGTTGGAGGTATAATTTGTGTCTTAGGACAGATAGTTATAGATACATTTAAAAAGAATAATGCTTATCTATTAGTTTTATTGGTGGTAACCGGAACGTTTTTGGGATATTTCGGAATATATGATAAAATAATAGAAATAGGTCATTCAGGTGCAACGGTTCCGCTATTAGGCTTTGGTCATGCTCTTGCAGAAGGCGCAGTAGAAGAAGCAGCGGCGAAGGGCTTCATGGGAGCTTTAAGCGGAGGAGTTAAAAAAACCGCACCGGGAGTTGCGGCAGCACTGATTTTCGGTTACATAGTTTCGATTGTTTTTAATCCGAAAGGGAATAAATAAAATAAGGGGAATAGTTTGAAAGGCACTCCAAATGTTAAGAACAGCATTTGGAGTGTTTTTTATGCCCTGACCCCAGTTGTGTTTGTAAAAACCATAAAATGCCAGATGTTAAATTTCAAACAATTATTGACTTTATTAATTAAATAATGTTATATTAGGTTCGTTGATATTGATAATCATTATCATTAACGTTAACGTATGATTTGTATTTTCGCTGTGCACTAGTGAAATAAAGATAATTATTATTCAATCAATTCAATAATCTGATTGTCTAACATTATTACATACAAGGAGAGATATATGAGAAAATCTAAATTTTTTAAATTAACTGTTATTATGACAATTTTTGCTCTGATGTTGACAGCTTGCACAAATCCCGGAAATGAAACTGGTGGAGCTGAGCCTTCAGAAACCGAAACACCTGGAGATGAAACCCCTGGAACTAATGGGGAAGAAAATGAACCTGCTGAAGCTTTAACAGTTGAAATAACCGATGTTCATGGAACTGTTACTGTTCCTGTAAATCCAAAGAATGTAGTTGCTTTGGATAATAGAACCTTTGAAACTTTATCTGATTGGGGAATTGAATTAGCAGCTGTTCCAAAGGCTGTAATGCCTGCAGATTCACCATATGTACAGGATGCATCAGTTCGTGATATTGGGAATCATGGCGAACCAAATCTTGAAATTATAGCAGCTGTAGAACCAGAACTTGTAATTGTCGGTCAAAGATTTGCAAGATTTTATGAAGATATAAAGGCGTTAGTACCAAATGCAGTTGTAATTGATCTTAATTTTGATGTTTCCGAAGCAGTAGATACACCGGGTGCAAACTTAGTAAACGGACTTAAAAATTCTACAATTGCTTTGGGGCAAATCTTTGATAAAAATGAAGAGGCTGAACAATTGGTAGCTGATTTTGAACAAGCTATTGAAGCTGCTAAGTCTGCATATAATGGAACGGATACAGTTATGAGTGTTGTAGTTTCAGGTGGGAATATTGGTTTTTCAGCCCCTCGTTCCGGACGTGTTTGGGGTCCGATGTATGAAATTTTCGGATGGGTTTCAGCATTAGAAGTTGGCGGCGCTACTTCAGATCATCAAGGGGACGATATTTCTGTTGAAGCTATTGCACAAAGCAATCCTGATTGGATTTTCGTACTTGATCGTGATGCTGCTGTATCTTCTACAACTGATGCAGTTCCTGCTCAGGATGTTATCGACAATTCACCTGCTTTGCAAAACACAACTGCCGTTGTTGAAAAAAGAATAGTTTATGCACCGAATGATACTTATACAAATGAATCAATACAAACTTACTTAGAGTTATTTGAAAATCTTGCAAATTCTTTATCTAAGTAGTATAAAGGAGTAATACGTAGTGCCGAAAAATACAATACAAAAAATAATTGGGGCTGAGAATTCTCAGCCTCAGCATTTTAATAAAAATAAAATATGGACAAAATCTTTTATATCAGCAATTATAGTTGTTATTGTTTTAGGTATTATATCGCTGTTCATCGGAGTTTATGATATATGGGGACAAGAGGATGGAAGGAATATGTTCTTCATAACTCGTGTTCCAAGAACAGTTTCACTAATGCTTACCGGAGCTGCAATGTCAATGTCAGGACTGGTAATGCAGCTTATTACGCAGAATCGCTTAGTTGAATCTACCACGACAGGAACTATTGAATGGGCAGGTTTGGGACTTATCTTTGTTTATTTAGTTATTCCTGCGCCGACTTTAGTCCAAAGAATGACGGGTGCAATCCTGTTTTCTTTTGCAGGAACGATGATTTTCTTTTGGTTTTTAAGAAGGGTTAAACTTCGTTCATCTTTAATTGTACCAATTATAGGGATGATGCTTGGAGCAGTTATTTCTGCAATATCAACTTTTATCGGACTGGTTTTTAAAATGACTCAAAATATTGAAACATGGTTTGTAGGCTCCTTTGCATCGGTTCAAATCGGAAGATATGAATATTTATGGCTGATTGTTATGGTTACCTTTTTTATTTTTATTTATGCGGATAAATTGACTTTAGTCGGATTAGGAGAGGATATTACAACAAGCCTTGGACTAAATTATAATAAGATAGTTATTTTTGGTACTGCTCTTATTTCTTTTGTAGTAGGAATTGTTGCAGTTGTTATCGGGAATTTACCTTTTTTAGGTTTAATTGTACCAAATATTGTTTCGATGTACAGAGGTGATGATCTCAGGAGCAATTTGCCTTGGGTATGTGTGCTGGGAATGGGTACTGTAACTGTTTGTGACATAATTTCCCGGACTATTATAATGCCTTTTGAAGTACCTGTATACTTGATACTTGGAACAGTGGGCGCAGTTGTATTTATTGTTATTTTATTGAGGCAAAGGAGGATAAGATGAACGAAAATGTAAACAGATCAGCCAAGGCTTTTCGTTCTAAGAAAGAGGAAAAGCGTTATTGGACTTTGTTGATAACATTGATTGCTTTGGGCATTCTTTTTTCCTATGGACTTTTGGTTTATAACAATCCGGTTCCTGTAAGTTCTCCTTCTTTTATTCCTGTAGTCAGAAGAAGAATGACAGCTCTTGTTGCAATGATTATTTCTGCAATTTGTCAGAGTCTGTCAACTGTTGCTTTCCAATCGACTACGAATAACAGGGTTATAACTCCATCACTTTTAGGCTTTGAAGCACTTTATTCAATGATTCATACAAGTACAATGTTTTTCTTTGGCGCTACTACATTTATAAATTTTGTCGGTATCGGATCATTTATATTTCAAATTGGTGTTATGATCCTGATGTGTTTGATACTTTATGGATGGTTGCTTTCCGGGAAATATGGAGATTTGCAGTTGATGCTTCTGGTGGGCATTATTATCGGAACCGGGCTGAGATCCTTGTCATCTTTTATGAGAAGACTTCTTACACCGTCTGAGTTTGATGTTTTACTTGCAAGATTGTTTGGGTCTGTCAATAATGCGGATGCTAAATATTTTCCTGTTGCAATTCCAATTGTAATAATAGCAGCATTGTTACTCCTTATTTTTTCTAAGAAGTTAAATGTATTGTCACTTGGGAAGGATGTATGTACTTCTTTGGGAGTTAATAATCAATTCAGTGTAATTTATACGCTTATATTAGTTTCTGTTTTGATGTCAATTTCAACGGCTTTAGTTGGGCCGCTTACTTTTTATGGATTTTTAGTTGCAACTTTGAGTTATCAGGCAGCGCCGACTTATGATCACAGATACATTTTTCCAATGGCTCTTGCTATAGGATTTTTGATAATAACGGGGGCATATTTTATTATGTATCATGTATTCAATGGTCAAGGCGTAGTTTCAATTATTATCGAAGTGTTTGGTGGAATAACATTTTTAGCTGTAATTTTAAGGAAGGGAACTTTATGATAAAGATTGATAATGTAAAAAAGGTATATAACGATGAGGTGGAAATAGGACCTTTAAGTATAAAAATACCAAAAGCCGGTCTGACTTCTTTAATTGGACCAAATGGTGCCGGAAAGTCTACCACACTTTTGATGATCGGAAGACTTTTGGATATGGATGAAGGACAAATTAAGGTGGCAAATATGGATATTTCCAAATCCAAATCAGAAGACGTGGCAAAAATTTTGACCATTTTGCGACAAGAAAATCATTTTATAACGAGGCTTACTGTCAGACAATTGGTTGGATTTGGACGTTTCCCTTATTCAAAGGGAAGATTATCTAAAGATGATGAGGCTATTATTTCTAAATATATAGATTTTTTAGGTCTGATGGATTTAGAAAACAGATATTTAGATGAGCTTTCCGGCGGTCAAAGGCAAAGGGCATATGTAGCAATGGTTTTGTGCCAGGAGACTGAATATGTACTTTTGGACGAGCCGCTGAACAATCTTGATGTTGCTCGTTCTGTTCAAATGATGGAGCATTTAAGGTATGCTGCAAATGAATTTGGAAGAACAATTCTGACTGTTATGCATGATATAAATTTTGCAGCCAAATATTCCGATAGAATTTGTGCAATGAAAAATGGACAAATTGCCGCTTTTGGAACAGTAGAAGAGGTTATGGATCCGGAAACTTTGACAGATATCTTTGAAACGAAAATAGAAATTATCAATGGTCCTAATGGGCCGGTAGCAATTTATTAATCGTAAAGTTGTAAAAAAATAGAGCTTAGATAAATTTTTAAGCTCTATTTTTGTGGGATCTTTTGGCTGCGTCTTAAGAGACCGGCAATATAAGCGACCGACACCAAATTAAGATTTGGGTCATCTGCTTGGATATCCAAACAATGCTTGCTATGTCATCCTGAACGAAGTGAAGGATCTCATCTTTTGTCGTATAAGATCCTTCGCTATCGCTCAGGATAAGCGACTGACACCAAATATAAAATTTGGGTCATCTGCTTAATTTTCTATTGATTCTAAAATATCATCTAATGCGGAGCCGTTATTATTTCCGTTACCGTTACCGCTATTACTATCACTATTACTATTACTATTACCATTACCGTTATTACCATTGTTTTCGTTATTTCCGGATTCGATCAAATCATCTATAATATCATCTGTAGAATCTTCATCATCTTCATTATCACCGTTATTATTTCCCGGATTTTCTTCATCCATCCATTGATCATAATGCCACTTAGTATGGTAAGTGCACATCTTTGTAGGAACCTGATATTTATAATCCTCTGTTAAATAACCCGAAAATCCTAACTTATCAACAGTTACTCCCATTACCTGAACCACTTGACTGTTATTGTCAAACTCAACCTGACCGGCATAAATTTGTCTTAATTCATCTAAAGAAAATATTATTCTATCCTCTAATACTTGCTGATAAAGCTTTTTAGCTTCGTAATTATCAGATTTAGCCTCCGGATCGAAAAGAGGGTTTCTCATAATAAATACTCTTTCTTCAACTAAGTTACCCGGACAGTAAGGAGATTTAAGCATATTGGAGCTTGTGCATATTTCAACCTTCACATGAACATCGCATATTTCGGTTGGCTGTGTACCCGGTACAAAATATTCAGTTATTATCTGACTGCCTCGTTGATCAAGAGCACATAATTCTCCCGGCAATTTACCTGATTGACTGCAAACCTGTACAGGTATCAAATTCGGATTTAAAACAAATTTCGCAGCAGGCAGTCCCTGATGTATAGGAGTCATAATTCCCGACCACAGACTTGCGGTTATACCGCTGTCTCCTGACAGCTTCATCTGAACATTATCATTGCCAACCCAAACTCCTCCTACATAATAAGGGGAGAAGCCAACAAACCAGAAATCCCCGTTTGCCTGAGTTGTACCTGTTTTACCTGCTACCTCAATCCCCATTTCTGCAGGAAGCTTAGCCTTGTAGGATAATCCCGGATTAACGGTACTTCTTAATATATCCTTCATCAATGAAGCAACCTCGGGAGTAACCACGACGTGAGTTTCAGGTATTTTTTCTAAAATAGTTTCACCTGTACTATTAACAACCTTTGTATATGCATATGGCTCAATATATACGCCATCATTAGCAATAGCACCGTAAGCGGCTGTCATTCCCAAAGGAGTAAATCCCTTTGTTAATCCGCCCAAGGCAAGAGAAGCTAAGTTTACATCGTTATTAGTCGTATTTTCTGCCGGTGAAACAAATGTATCCTTTTCAGGGTTATTCGCATTAATTAAACCAAGCTTGGTTAATGAATTCATAGCAGCTTCAGTACCGATTGTTTCAAGCATCGTAACAGCATTTGTATTAATTGATTGTTCAATTGATTTACGAAGGGTAGTTATACCATGGTACTTAATTTCCCTGTGTTCGTACCAGTTTTTTGGCCATCTTTCACCCTTTTCATTATATTTTGGAAGGTCATCAAGAATATATGCTGCCGTATATCCCATATCAAGTGCAGGAAGGTATACGGACAATGGTTTTATTGTAGAGCCGGGTTGTCTTGCCGCATCTACAGCACGGTTGAATGTCTTGCTTCCTTCAATGTCTCTGCCCCCAATCAGCGCTTTTATTTTTCCTGTTTTGTAATCTAAGATAACAGTGGCTGATTGCGGCTGTACGATACCCTTCTCCTGGAAGAAGAAATATCCTTCTTCAATTCTCAAAACATTGTCGCTGCCAACCTTGAACATTTCAGCGCTTTCAGGAGTTTTTTCCAGATAGCTCTTAGGGACTTTAAAGCTTCCCTTCGTTCCTTTTTTTTCAAGAACTTCAAAGTTGTTTCCTATGTTGAGAGCACCAATACTGTGTGAAACAAAGTTTAATTTATCATCCACAGTATACGCATCTACTATATCAATTACAGAAGCGTAAATATCAAATTTCTTGGAATTAATGATTAAATTACCGTCATTATCGTAACTGTATTCGTCAGGATTTAAATAAACGGCGTTATTTCCATCCATTATGTTGTCCTTAGCATAATAAATGAGCTGACCGTTTTCGTTTAATATATTTAAGTCAGTGTCAAGCATGCCTGTTCCCTGACCTTGTGACCATCTGAAGTATCTCCAGTCCTGTGCCACCGGATTATCCCCGGTTGGCTCTTTACCCAACAATAATGTTGAAAAATTATCATATGAATCTTCGAGAGATTTCTGCATATTAACATCGAGAGTTGTTGTGATTGTCAGACCGCCCCTGTAAAGGATATTCTCTGCTTCTTCATATGTCTTGCCTTGTGCTTCCATTATATCTTCCACAACCTTTTCCTTTACGTAATCCATGGGTGAGGAGGATATACCTTCTATTTTAGTCTGGCCAGGATTTAACGCAACACGCATATCCACCGACATTGATTCATCGTACTCTTCCTGTGATATAGACCCAAGCTCCAGCATTTTATTTAGTACTGCCAGCTGGCGGTTTTTAGCATTCTCGTTGTATACACACGCATATTGAACAGAGCCTATATATACATAGCCTATAATGTCTTCCTGTGGTATATCATCTATATTGTTCAGGTTATATCTGTTGAACAGAGCATACATCGGACCTTTTGCAGCTCCTGCAAGCATGGCACTTTCAGCAAGCGTCAGTTCGCTTACATCCTTGGAAAAATATGTGTAAGCAGCAGTCTGAACACCATAAGCACTTTGACCTAAAGGAATGGTGTTTAAGTATCCCTCAAGTATCAGATCCTTTGATAGCTTCCTTTCTACCTGCGTTGCTAGATACATTTCCTGTATTTTACGTTCCCACAATTTATCACTTGTGAAGTATAGATTTTTGATAAGCTGCTGAGTTATGGTACTTGCACCCTGACTTGTCAGATCACCAACCTTGACATTATGTATGAGTGATCCAAATATACGCTTTATATCTATACCGAAATGCGTTCTGAAACGTTCATCCTCAATTGCAATAAATGCATTCTGCAAATTTTTCGGTATATTGCTCAACTTTATAATTTCCCTGTTTTCATTTGGGTCGTGAATTTGTTCTATTACATTTCCGGATTCATCAACTATTACAGAGCTTTCTGATAAAGTATCCATAAAGTTTGTAGGGTCAATTTCAGGAGAGCTTTTTATTATTCCCAAAACCATACCGGCAATTGAACCGCCAACTATTATTAACGCAACAAAAATAATAAGTAATGTTATTTTTAGAACAAGAATTCTTTTCTTTCTTTTCTTTTTACTTTTCTTTTTATTACCGTTTTTATTTTCAACTGATTCATTATTTTTTTTAATTACATCATTTTGCTTATTTTCTTTTGACATATTAACCTCCGCTAAAAATGAACTTTAGTTGAATCAATACAATCTAATATTGTCAAAGATTTTAAGTTCTAAAACATTATATAATAGAAATAGCGTTAAATCAATAGTTTTAATAATCCACTCCCTTTTTAGTTATGTACAAATAAAGTAATTGTAACCAAATAATTAAAATAATTTTTCAAGTTACAAAAATAACAATATTGTTGAGATATAGCTCGTTTAAAAATAATTATTGTGTATTTTATATTAATATGTGGTAAAATATGTACGACCCAAATCAAAAAGAAAATAACGGAGGATACATGGAAAAAGAAAGATGTCTGTTAATAGCAGTAGAGTTATCAAACGAAAAAGAAACAAACGACATGGAGGAGCTGAAGCTGCTTGTTGAAGCTGCAGAAGGTGTCGTGATTTCAAGTATCGTCCAAAATAAGCAGTCAATAGATAACAGATACTATGTAGGGCAGGGAAAAATTGAAGAAATTGCAAATTACGTCAAAGAGCTTGAAATAGATACTGTAGTTTTCAATGATGAATTGAGCGGCTCACAAATAAGGAATATTGAAGAAATAGTTGATGCAAAGGTTATTGACAGGACTAATTTGATACTTGATATTTTTGCAAAAAGAGCACTTACAAAGGAAGGACAGCTTCAGGTTGAATTGGCTCAGCTTAAATACTGCTTGCCGAGATTAATAGGCTTAAACAAAAATTTGTCAAGATTAGGCGGAGGCATCGGAACAAGAGGACCCGGTGAACAAAAATTAGAGCTTGACAGAAGAAGGATAAAGGAAAAGATATCCGATATCCAAAATAATCTTGATGAATTAGGCAAGGTGAGAGAAACAAAAAGAAAAAAAAGAATGAAGGATCAAATTCCGATTATTTCGATAGTTGGTTATACTAATGCAGGAAAATCAACCTTATTAAATGCATTGGTGGAAAGTGAATACAGTGAAGAAGAAGCGGAAAACAAAAAAGTATTTTCCCATGACATGCTGTTCGCAACGCTTGATACAGAGCTTAGAAGAGTCAGATTGCCCGGAGGAAGAAGAGTTATATTTTCCGATACCGTCGGCTTTATTAAAAAGCTTCCTACACAAATAGTAGAAGCTTTTAAGGGAACCCTTGAAGAAATCAAATATGCCGATTTAATAATCCATTTAATTGATATTAATGATGAGAATTTGACTTTGCATAAGGAAACAACCACAAAATTAGTAGAAAAAATAGTTGATAAGGATATTCCCGTATTGACTGTTTACAATAAAATTGACAACATTGTTAACGATAAAATTACAACCGTATCAAGCAATGACATAATTTATATATCTGCCAAAAGCAAGCTCAACATTGATGTTTTATTAAATACGGTTGATTATAAAATCAACGGAGAAAAAAATAAGTATTCTCTAAAAATACCAAACAGTGAATTGAAAAATTATTATTGGCTATATGAGAACAGATTCACCGATAATGTTGAATTTGACGGTGAGGGAGTAAGCTTTGATGCAATATTGTATGAAAATGAAAAACAGCAATACAAAAAATATATAACAGGTGAGATAAATGGGTAATTACAAATCTGTCCATAAAATAGGGAGAGATGAAATAATTATTAACAAATCTAAATTTATAGGAACTTCAGTCCCTGTGGAAAATGAAGAGGAAGCACTTAGTTTTATAGATTCTGTCAGAAAAGAATTTAAGGATGCCAGCCACAATTGCTATGCGTATGTCATCGGAGAAAACAAAAATATCCAAAGATACTCAGACGATAAGGAACCGTCAGGCACTGCAGGTATGCCGATACTTAACGTTATAAATCAAGAAAATTTAATTAATACGGCAGTGGTTGTAACAAGGTATTTTGGTGGCGTTATGCTTGGCGCAGGGGGACTGGTACGAGCATATACAAAGGGAGCTAAAATAAGTCTCGAAAGTGGAATTATTGTAGAGAGAAATTTATACTATGATGTGTCCTTTAATTTAGATTATACGCTTCTTGGTAAAATGGACAATGATTTGCAGAAAAATAATATAATTATTAAGGACAAGATATATCTGGAAACAGTTAAATACAGCTTATTAATTAAGGATGACGGAATTGAAAATATCAGAACGTTATTAAATGAAATTACTAACGGTAAAATTGATATAAATATTGGACATCCGGCTTATTATTCTGTTGCAGATGGAAAAATTATATGGCGAGATGTAAAATTAAATGAAACACAATTAAATAAATAACGCTCATGAGAGCTTCTCTGTTATAATGTTAATC
>NZ_JACBNQ010000038.1 GCF_013403245.1 Sedimentibacter hydroxybenzoicus DSM 7310
AAGATTGATTTTTCATGTGTCTTTCCTTAATTATTATGAAAACCCGCTAATTTTTAGCGGGTTTGTCAATAACCTGATGGTGACGTATCGTCACCATTTTTATGTCCTAATCCCATTGCTCATGATTTTTTACCGCAAATTTCGGTTATAAATTCCGGAGGATTACTCATTGTATCCAGCATTGGACAATGAGCGTCTACGAAGCTTATGAATTTTTCTATTTCTTCCTTTGTGTTATTTGCGTCAACAAACCATCTTGTTGTAATTTTAGTAAAACCGACTCTTATATCTTGATTTTTGTTATTACCGTTTGCTTTATTAGTTAAAGCATCAAGATCAATTTCGCCTTCCATTTCAATGTTTATTTTTATTAAGTTAATATCGAATTTTTGATAAAACATTTTTGCAACAATATATTTGCAGCCACCGAGTGCAGAAAGAAGTGCCTCTCCGGGATTCATTCCTCCATTAGATCCGCCTAATTCTTCCGGTTCATCTAATATAAAAGTTTTATTTCGAGCAGTACATTCAATCTTATAAGTACCACCGGCTGATTTTAATTCGGTTTTGATTGTTTTAATTCCCATTATTCGCCTCCATTGCTTTATACGATTAGTATAAATAAAGACGGATAAATTATGCATCATATACTCATTGCTATTTGATTTGCAACCCATTTACCTGTCTGTAAGCTGCCTTGTATCCATCTCGGTTTAGTTGAAATGTGTTCGCCTGCAAAATATAATCTATTGTTATATTCCGGCTGAATCATAGAATAAGCAAAGTTTATTTTCTGACCGGGATATCCTGCCGAAAAAGCACTTCTGGACCATTGCTCCGAATTCCAATGAACTGTTTTATAATCTTCGATTAATAAATCCAGATATCCTTTTGGTAAACCATGTACTTTTTCCACGTCTTGTTTTATTTTTTCAAATCTTCTGTAACTATTTTGATTACTCAATCTCGTTGCATCAGCCCCTATATTATATGAAGCAACTATAGTACCCGGCTCATTATAAGAATAATCATCCGGTTTTTCACCTCTTATATAGAGGGGATAAATGATAGATTGAATAATAAGATCTGTATAAGAAATACCTCCGTTAATGTTACCATAAGGCTCATTTTCTTCCCAAAATCTTTTGTTAAATAATATGCCGGTCTTTTGTGCATCAAGATAATTTAACTCTCTTATAGCCTGCATTTTTGTATCGTTAAAATATGGATTAATATTAAATTCTCTCAAAATTGAAAAAGGAATTGTACAAATTACCAAGTCAAAGGATTCTGATGTTTTAGTTCCTTTCGGATCAGTATACTGCAAATTTATAAAATTATCTGATGAAAAAAATATTCCATCTACTGCATGACCAAATTTGATAATAACCTTTCCTAGCGCTTGATTGCGTAATTCAGGAGGATTATTATTAATCAATGAGCTTATAAATGCTAAAGGCAGCTTAACCATCCCTTCGGATATTCTGTATATGCTAAAAAAATCAAGTGAATAAATACCTGATATTGTTTCGTTATAACTTAAATTAAGCAATACGGCGGCTATAGGATTTACGGCACATAATAGATTTACAAACCCTTGGCTTAGCCCTAAGCTTTCATAAACATTGTTGGTACTCATCTTAGTAAGCTGAGCATATTGGTTAGAATATTGCGGAAGTATCTTTAGAATTTCACTTCGCTGTCCTGGTGTCAAATTGTTTAACAAAGTATTGTCAGCATAACTTACCAATTCCGGCCACGGCGTATTTCTTTCCTTTTCTGTCAAATTATACAAGGGATAAAGAAATTCTTCTATTTCTATGCTGCTAAAGCTCCGTCTCATCCTTATATTATTTGTATATAAAAAGTTGTTAGAATCAGGTGAAACCATGGAGCTGGTATTAAGATTAAATAAATTTATGTAGTGCCAGGATGTTTCATGAGAAATTGGTATTCTTGTGGCTCCCAATTCACTGAAATATTCGGTTGATTTGTTAAAATAGTGAGTATAAATTCTTCCGCCTATTCTTTTATCCTCAGCATCATAAACAGTTATAGATGCTCCAAGCTTCCTGAGCTCATATGCAGCCGATAAGCCTGCCAGTCCGGCTCCGATAACTCCTATTTTGTAATCTTTTAAAGAATCTGCAGAAGCAAGCTCTAAAATATCAGGTCCCGGACCAAGTAGTTCAATTATATTTTCATAGTCTTCAGTTCTTCCGGCATTAATTAAAGCTTCCTTTAAAAGCTCATGTCTTTGTTCGCTCGTGGGATTATAAAAAGCGTTTTGAACGGACATAAAAATTCCCCTTTATATGGTAATATTTGATTGTTGGTGTTATAATAATATATATTAAATAAAGATTTTTTAATTCCAAACATTTATTTTGTGGAGGCAATATGGTAAAGCTATGGACAAGACAACATATTAAAAGTTTAGATGAGTTAAAAGAGAATGGCGTAATAAGAATTGAAAAAAATCATTTAGATAAAAAATTTGAAGAAATATCGGATTATATTATTAATTTGTATTCATGGTTTGTGAATCAAGCTGAGAAAAAAGTTCCCAAGCCGGAAGGAGTAGAGTTTCCTATATGGTGTTCAGTTAGTGAAGAAAATATGTTGAGACCTACCAAAGATGAAATTGTATATATTATCGAAGCAAATGAAAATGAAGTAATATATTTTGACGGAGCAAAATGGGATTATGTATTAAATCATCACTATGTACCTAAAGATGAAAACGACGAAAGGGAATATACTGAAGATATTGCGAAAAAGGGCTTTGCCAATTCGTTCTCGTTTTTAGATGATAAAACATCGCATCTTTACCCTGAAGAAAAAAGAAGAGTAATGGAAAGCTGGCATAGAATATTTGACATTGACAAGTGGGATATATTCAGAGTGCAGGCAAATATTTGGGAAATACGACCTGAAATGATAAAAGATATTTTATACGATAAGTAAAATTTTATTGTCGATTGAGGTTGAATTTGTAAAAATATGTCATTGACAGAAAAGCTTGTTTATGTTATATTTTAAAAAAATAATCTTTAACTCGGTACCGCGATGCCGTCAAGATGTGAATATGAAAGTTTTTTGTGTGTATAATAATCCTGACGGTCTGCTCAGGATTTTTTTACGCGGTTAGGTTAATCAATGGAGGTATTTATGTCAACAAAAAATGAAGTATTTGGTTATTTACCGGACGAACGTCCACCGATTATTGGACTTATATTCTTTGCATTACAACAAATTGTGGTTATGTTTCCGGCAACAGTGTTAGTTGCGTTGATCACCGGCTTTCACGTGTCAACTACAATATTTGCAAGTGGTCTTGCAACATTAGGTTTCATATTAGTGACAGGAAGACAAATTCCTCTTTATTACGGTTCAAGCTTTTCCTATATAGCTGCAATTGCTTCAATAATGAGCGCAGAAGCCTTTGCGGGATATACTTTAAACGATAAAATATCAATTGCTCAATTTGGTATTATCATGTCCGGTTTTGTATCAATTATAGCCGGCTATGTTATTAAACGTTCAGGTAAGGATAAAATAGACAAGGTTCTTCCTGCAACAGTGACGGGAAGTATAGCAATAATTATAGGACTTTCTCTTGCTGCAAATGCAATGACTAATGCAGCTGCAGTGCCTGCAGGATTGGCTGATACCCAGCTTCAAACCGCCGGAGGCATGGCATGGGTTATAGCAATTATTACGATGTTATCCACTATATTATATTCTGTTTATTTAAAAGGAAGATTAAGCCAGCTCCCCATATTGTTTGGTTTAGTTACAGGCTATGTAGCGGCAGCAGTAATAGGGGGAGTAACGGGAATTGAATTTATAAACTTTAATACTGTTCAATCGGCAGGAGTTCTTAATCTTCCAACATTCACATTGCCTAAACCGTCTATGATGGCAATTATAGCGATAATGCCTATAGCTATTGCAACAATACCGGAATCAACAGCACACGTATATCAATTACATATTTACGTAAATGACTTGGCAAGAAAAAAGGGTTCAAATAAAGAATATGATATAGAAAATAAACTGGGATTAAATTTAATCGGTGATGGTATAGGAGATATTATTTCCGGCTTTATAGGAGGACCTGCAGGGACAAATTACGGTGAAAATATCAGTGCCATGGCAATTTCTAAAAACTTTTCTATTCATGTTTTAATGTTAGCGGCGGTTTTCACAATGGTAATTTCATGCTTTACACCTCTGATCAATATTATTTATTCAATACCGACTTGTGTAATAGGCGGCTTGTCAATTTATTTATTCGGTGTAATAGCGGCTCAAGGTATTACAATTATGATGGATAAAGAAGTAGATATGTTTAACTCAAAGAATTTAGCAGTTATAGCCATCATACTTATAGTAGGTCTTGGCGGAAGCTTTGGATTTGATGGCGGTATGATACCAATGTTTGGAATAGAAATACCTGCAATCGCTACTGCGGCAGTTGTAGGCATAGTGTTGAACTTGATGCTTTCAATAGGAAACAATAAATAACATACCATTAACTTTTTCAACAACTTACTATTTTATGACGCTTAAAGGATTTTAAGTTTTTTACTTAAAATCCTTATTTAATTATCATAAAATTCAAATTAGTTAATATTAATTATTAATATCTTTTACTCTCAAGTTTAATTTTTTTTATATGAACTATTGAAATTTCAATTAAATTGTTAAACATTTAATTATTTTAATTTTCAAATTTATGTATTTACAAAAGTAAAATTTTGTATTATAATAATTTATCAGTGTTTACGTTTTCATGTATTTTTTAATAAGGAGGATAGCATTTTTATTAATTTGATATGCGTGATACTGAAATATTTTATTTGGAATAATATTTATGGAAAGGAAGGGTAGGTATATTTAATGGAAAATAATCAAAGAGAGAAATGGGGATCCAAGCTTGGATTTATACTGGCGGCAGCTGGTTCGGCAGTAGGTCTTGGCAACATTTGGAGATTCCCGTATTTAACAGGTTCAAACGGCGGAGGAGCATTCCTAATTATTTATTTAGTATGTACGTTTTTATTACTAAGTATTATGATAGCAGAGCTTGTACTAGGTAGAAATACCGGTCTTGCAGCAGTAGGAGCATTTAAATCTGCTGATAAAAGATGGACATTTACCGGTGTTTTAGGTGTTGTTAGTGCATTCTTTATAATGGGTTTCTATCCTGTAGTTGGAGGATGGTCTGCAGCTTATATTTTAAAAACTGTTACAGGCTTATTGGGTGATGCAAGTGCAATTGAGGGAGTTTTTGGTGCTTTCATTTCTGACCCGGTTCAACCGCTTATTTGGACCGTAATATTCCTTTTGCTAAACGTAGTTATAGTTGCTAAAGGTATTTCCGGCGGTATTGAAAAGGC
Source organism: Sedimentibacter hydroxybenzoicus DSM 7310 (assembly GCF_013403245.1). Taxonomy (GTDB): domain Bacteria; phylum Bacillota; class Clostridia; order Tissierellales; family Sedimentibacteraceae; genus Sedimentibacter; species Sedimentibacter hydroxybenzoicus. The sequence continues at coordinate 5,406 of NZ_JACBNQ010000038.1, forward strand.
TTCAAAAGTATTGATGCCTACACTGTTTATATTATTTGTTGTTATTGCTGTAAGAAATCTTATGTTGCCGGGAGCATTTGCAGGAATAGAATTCTTATTTAAGCCTGATTGGTCCTTAGTAACAGGTCAAACTTTCTTAGCTGCTTTGGGTCAGGCATTTTTCTCGTTGAGCTTAGGTATGGGATGTATGATTACATATGGTAGTTACCTTGATAAAAAAGAATCTCTTCCGGGTAGTGCGGTTACAGTAACTTTTATGGATACAGGTTGTGCTTTATTGGCAGGAATTGCTATATTCCCGGCATTATTTGCATACGGATTCGAACCGACAGCCGGTCCTGGATTGGTATTTATAGTATTACCGACTGTTTTCGCTGAAATGGGAACAATAGGTATATTTATTTCATTGGTGTTCTTCATTGCATTTACAGTTGCGGCATTAACTTCATCAGTTTCATTATTAGAGGTTGTTGTAGCATACTTGATAGACGAAAGAAAGATGACAAGAAAGAAAGCTGTTTATGGAACTGCAGCAGTTATGTTAGTATTGTGCGTTCTATCATCATTGTCAATGGGAGCATTGTCCGGCGTTAAGCTATTAGGAGTAGGATTCTTTGATTTCTTCGATATTCTTACTGATAAGATATTCTTGGCAATCGGAGGCTTGTTAATAGCTGTATACACCGGTTGGTTCGTTAAGAGAGAAGACCTTGAAAAAGAATTTACAAATGGCGGAACTACAACATTCAAATTGTTTGGTCTTTGGTATAATGTGGTTAAATACGTAGCACCATTAGCTATTGCTATTGTTGCTGTAGTTGGTATTATGGCTATTGAACAAACAGGCTTAATGATATTCGGACTTGCTTTGATAGCTGTGTTAGCTATTTTCTCTAAGAAACTATAATTATATTCCTATATAGTTAGGATATAAATTCTTAACATTGAATAAGGGTAATAAAAAAATATCAATATGGGCGATTAAGAGATTTTAAGCTTAATCGCCCATAGTTATAAATGAATCTTTTATTCTAATGGGGGTTCCCTGTGAAATTCATTTGGTTGAACTTTGTCGTCCTTTATTAAGTAAATATGAAAGAAATATTCGCATGTTCCGATTATGGCTGCGAAAATAATTAATCCCGTTGCACTGGTTATAAAATTGTATGAAAACATATCAAATAAATAGGCTGTTGCTGCTGCTAAAATACCGTCTCCAACTGCCGCAATAACATTACCCATGGACGGTAATATTACTAAATCTCCTAATGCATAGTTAATAACAGTTCCTGCTATCGCAACCATTAACACCATTTCAAAAGAATTAACGTCAATTATGATAAAAGACACCCATGAGGCAACTAATGTTATTAAAAACTTAGCTAATATGACAAGTGTTGTTCTCATATTTTTCTCCTTATTTAGTTACATTTTATGGTTACGGTTATTTTTAACGATATTTTAAATAATATACGTTGATTATCATGGTAAGAGAAAATTAAAAGCTTATTTACCGTCAAAGGTATCATTTGTTTTATAAAAGTAAATATAATATTAACTACTGATTTAAAAATGCGATATAAATTTAACAAAAAACGTTAAACAATTAACAAACATTAAAATTTTGTTAATATATTTGTGAGCTTTTTATCAAAAATAGAGATAATGAAAGGAATATTGAGGATTTTAGAGTAAATTACTCTTAATAATGTTTTTTCTTATAAATAGAGCATTATAATGTTAAATTATGTACATTCATTATTTGAACTGAAATATAAAGGGTGTTATAATATTGCCATATGCAAATTATTAGACAAGGAGTGATTGTTTGAAGGAGATAATTGATCAAATTATTGAGATTGATTCTTTAGCTTTTGACAACAAGACAAAAAATGAACAATTATTGTTGAAAAAAAAGCAAGAATACGAAAAAACGATACAAGATTATCGAATTGAAAAGCTAAATGATGCTAAGAATAAGGCTCAGCAATTAGCAGAAGAGACAGAAAATTTCATTCATGAAAATGAGCTGGCTCAGGAATCAAAAATCCTTAAAATTTCTGAAGAAATAGAAAAACTATACAAGAAATCAGAAAAGGATTTGGTTGAAAAAATATTTAACAAGTTATTTGTACTGGAGGGGTAATATGAACCCTAACATGGCATATTATGCTTTGGAAACAAAAATTGCAACAAAAAAAGGTCGCATATTAAATAAGTCAACATGGGAAAAATTTTTAGACAGTCCTACAGTTGATGCCTTAATAAATCATCTCAAAGAAAATGAAGAATTCGGCAAAGCTTTTAAAGACATTGAAATTAGTAACTTAGACAGAAACAATCTTGAAACTGTCTTGGAGAAATTTAAAACTTTAGAAGTGGAGAATTTACTTCATTATTTTTCGGGACCTTATAAGGACTTTATTAAAGCGGTTCTTGTGGAAGGCGAAATAAAGGATCTAAGTTTAATTTTGAGGAAATTGTCAAGAGAGGAAAGCTTGGAGGGTATTGAACAAAGATTTGTACACTCAAAGATTTTTACTAATTTAGACTTTGATGATTTGCTCACAAGCAAAAACATAGATCAATTTATTCAAAAATTAAAAGGCACTCTTTATTATAACAGCTTACGAAATCTTACAAAAGAAATAGCCATTCAAAGAGAATTTCATATCGAAATGAAAATGTATGTTGCCTTATACAAGGTAATATGTGAGAAGGCAAGCAAATTGAAAAAAGAGGATATGAAGGCCGCAATAGAAATAATTGGATTAAACATTGATTTGCTAAATATCCAATGGATTTACAGAGCTTTAAAATTTTATCAAATATCACCGGAAGAGATATTTATATACAGCTTGGAAGGTGGCAGAACTTTGGGATATAACAGGTTAAGAAAGCTTTGTTATTCAACCTTAGATGAATTTAAAAAATTAACTAATGATTATTTGAGATATGACTTTTTCAAAAATGCAGCTGATGACATTAACGTTGTAATAGATTCTTATATGTTAAATTATTTTAAAAAGAATAATTATAATAACATTGGAACTGCATTAGCATTTATTTATTTACTTAATATTATTGTAAATGATTTAACATCAGTCACAGAGGGAATACAGTACCAGGTTCCTAAGGAAAAGCTAAAAGAATATTTAGCATATAAGATATAATGCATGATATAACGAAGGGAGGAGGCTTTAGATGGCTATAGAAAAAATGGTGCTTATGAAAATAGTTGGTTCTTTAGATAATATGCATGATATATTTAAAGAATTAATTTTTTGCGAAAGTGCCCATTTAAATTTAAACGTAGAAAACAGCGCTGCGTATAATAATCACTTAGTTGTTCATAAATATGAGTCTGAAATTGTTGGTGCTCCTATTTATAATATGGTTGACCCAAATAACATTCACAACAGCTGCAGCGACTGTTTAACGATTGTAGAACAATTAAGCCGTGGTTTGGATTTGGAGCTTAAAATTGATAAAAATCTTCTTTTGAATAATGATTACGGTTATGAAGATGCACGCAAGGATTTGTCACTTATAAGTGCTTCTATCGGTGAGAGAGTAAACGGTATAAATGAAAAGAAGCAAAAAATTGAAGAGCTTTTGGAGTTAAGAGAAAAAATTGACAGTATTACGGATAAAAGTGTTGAATTAAATAAGATTTCCAATTTAAATTATTTTGATTATGAAATTGGTTCGTTTTCAATTGAAAACAGAGTGAGATTGAAAAGAAATTATGAAAATTTAAGTGCAATTGTACTTAAAATGGGTGTTATAAAATCATCTTCAGAAGATTTATATATGATTATATATCCTAAACAATTCAGGGAAGAAACGGAAAACTTATTAAAAACACTTAACTGGAACAGCTTGGTTATTCCAAGTGATATATGCTGTACTGTTTCAGAAATGCTCGAGAAAATTGATATAAAGGTAAGTAATTACAAAAAGGAAATTGAGGAACTGTCGGCTTCAATAGAACAAGGAAAAGAGAACATAAAAAAACAACTGTTCAGAATTTATAATGTATTCAAGCTGGAGGATAAAATTGCTGAGTTAGAACAAAGAGCCGATTTCAGCAACAAATCATTCGTCTTGGATGTATGGGTAAATGAAGACGACAAAGTAAAAATTGAACAATCTATATCCAAGGTAACAGACAAGTATTTAATAAATGAAAAAACAGCGAGTGAATTTGGTAATATGGTTGTACCTCCGACAAAATTAAAAAACAATTGGTTTACTAAGCCGTTTGAGATGATCGTGAAAATGTATGGTCTTCCGGCTTATAACGAAATTGACCCGACACCATTCTTAGCAATTTCCTATTGCCTGGCTTGGGGTATAATGTTTGGAGATATTGGACAAGGACTTGTCTATTTCTTAGGTGGATTATTATTAGCTAAAAAAATGCCGGCACCCGGTCAAATATTAATGAGATTAGGTGGATTTTCAATAGCATTCGGATTTGTATACGGAAGTTTATTCGGTCTGGAAAAACACGAACTGCCGTGGCTTCCAAGCTTATTGGACGGTGGACCGCTGGCTCCGAAAAATATTCCGTCAATCCTTGCTGTGGGTGTTTTATTCGGTATCATAGTTCTTACAGTATCATTTATCTTTGGAGTTATTAATGCTCTTAGAAAAAATGATATTGAAGAAGGTATTTTTGGCAAAAATGGTGTTGCAGGTTATTTATTCTTTATGAGCTTAGTGCTTACATTAGTTTCATTAACAGGAATAATTGGCGTACCAACAAGTGTACCGGTTACGACCCTTCTTTTAAGCTTAGTAATAATGGTTTTAAAAGAACCTATCACGAACATGCTATTAAAGCAAAGACCTTTATTCCATCATGGTGCGGGGGCTTATTTTACCGAGGCTATATTTGAAGGAATTGAAACAATATTAAATGCTTTGAGTAATGCGATTTCATTTGTCCGTGTAGGCGCTTTTGCATTAAACCATGCGGGATTATTCTTGGCATTCTTAGTTATGTCGCAAGTTGTAACGAATCCGTTTGCTAAAATACTTATTTTAGTATTAGGTAATATATTAATTCTTACATTAGAAGGATTAATAGTATTTATACAAGGTCTTCGTCTTCAATATTATGAAATGTTCAGTAAATATTTTGAAGGCGGCGGAGTAGAATTTAAACCAATAAAATTAAGCTAATTAAAACAAAACAAATTAAGGAGATCATTATGCAAATATTATCTATTTTATTAGCAGCTGCAATTTCTGCAGGAACCATCATTTATGGTTATAAATCAATGAAAAAAGGTAAAAAAGGAAGTATTAAAAAAGCAATATTAACAACTGTTTCAGCATTTTCATTAGTAATGTTAGGTGCTATCATATCAACAATAACAGGCGGAAACGCATTTGCGGAAACTGTAACTGAAGCTGCGGCATCAGCAGGAATTTCAATGGGTGAAGGATTTAAATATTTAGCGGCAGCATTATCTACAGGTCTTGCTACAATCGGCACTGGACTTGCGGTTGGATCTGTTGGTTCTTCGGCGGTTGGAGCAGTATCTGAGGATGCTTCAATACTTGGTAAAACATTAATTTTCGTTGGTATGGCTGAAGGTATTGCTATTTATGGTATGATTATATCAATCTTAATACTATTCGTTTAATATTAATGATGAAAAGAGATGAAATATGAGATCTTTTTTAATAAGTGATAACAGAGATACTTGGGTTGGACTAAGATTAGTCGGTATTGATGGCGTCATTGTCAAAGACAGAGAAAATGCATTAAAAGTAATGAAAGAATCTGTGAAGAATCAAGATATAGGAATTTTAATTCTTACAGAAAAGATAGTTGATATGATTAAAGAAGAATATTATGAGTATAAGTTAAAATCTAAAACTCCTTTAATCATAGAAATTCCTGATAGACATGGCTCTATCAGAGAATATAATGCCATAAAAAATTATATTAGAGATTCTGTTGGCATTCATATATAGAGGTGATTTATGGTTACGATGGAAGAAAAAATAAAACTTTTTTACAAGCTTCTTAATCAATCAATGGACGGTAAGTTAAAGGATGAATTAAAGGATTTAGAAGATATTTATGAATCCAAAGCTCAAAAATCCATGGCTGATACGGATAAAGAAGTAAAAGAAATAGAAGAAAAGGCAAGAAAAAAAGCAGAAACAAGACGTGCAGAAAGCTTAAGTAAATCAAAAGTAATCATAAAAAAAGATATTATGGCATTAAAAGAAAAATATTATGTAATTTTTATGGATAAATTCAATGAAAAATTAGTAGAATTTGTTCAATCAAAAGAGTATAAATCTTATTTGTCAAATATAATATCAAAAATTGTTGCTGAGATTAAAAGCTATGAAAACTGCGATTTATTAATATATCTGTCTAAAAATGATATAGATAAATACAGTGATTTTGTAAAAGCGGAAATAAACAAAGAATCTAACTTCAATATAAGCTTTAAGCCAAATCCGGATATAAAAGGTGGTCTGGCAGCTGAAATAAAAGAAAAAAATATTAAGATAGATTCATCTATCAATGCTGTTGTTGAGGATAACAAAATGTATATTATGCAGACAATATTTGAAGCATTAGAGGTAGGTGATTATAATGGCTAATATTGAAGGAATAGTTAGTTCAATAAACGGACCTGTTGTTAAAGGTCTCAATATGGGCTCGTTTAAGGTTCATGAGATGGTTACGGTAGGTAAACAGAAGTTAATAGGTGAAGTCGTTTCAATAGAAGGAAGCATAGCCACCGTACAGGTTTATGAGGAAACTGAAGGATTAAAAGCCGGAGAAATTATTTATTCTACAGGTACTCCGTTATCAGTTACCTTAGGACCGGGTATGATAGGCAATATTTTTGACGGAATTCAAAGACCGTTAGAAAGAATTCAAGGTATGAGCAAGGATTTCATACCTGAAGGAATCGGATTGATATCTATTGATGAAAATAAAAAATGGGATGTAACTGTTACAGTAAAGGCCGGCGATAAATTAAATGCGGGCGATGTATATGCAACTGTTCAGGAAACTCATAGAATCCTTCACAAGGTCATGGTTCCCTACAATGTTAAAGGAACCGTGACAGAAGTTAAAAACAGCGGTGAATATACTTTAAACGATATAATTGTTGTTTTAGAAAAAGATAATAAGGAAACAGTAGATTTAACCTTATGTACAAAGTGGCCTGTCAGAAGGCAAAGACCGATAAAGGAAAGATTGCCGATTTACAAGCCGTTAATCACCGGTCAAAGAGTTATAGACAGCTTTTATCCAATAGCAAAGGGCGGTACAATCGGACTTCCCGGTGGTTTTGGAACAGGAAAAACTGTTACTCAACATCAATTGGCAAAATGGAGTGACGCTGATATAATTGTATACATCGGCTGCGGAGAACGTGGAAACGAAATGACGGATGTTTTGGAAGAATTCCCTAAACTGATAGACCCGCGAACAAACAGACCGTTGATGGAAAGAACCGTGCTTATTGCCAATACCTCAAACATGCCGGTTGCGGCACGTGAAGCAAGTATATATACAGGTATTACGATGGCTGAATACTATAGAGATATGGGATACGATGTTGCCATAATGGCGGATTCTACATCTAGATGGGCAGAGGCACTCAGAGAAATCTCCGGACGACTTGAAGAAATGCCTGCAGAAGAAGGATACCCTGCATATTTGCCTTCAAGATTAGCGGAATTCTATGAAAGAGCCGGCTGTGTTAAAACATTAAACGGACAGGAAGCATCAATTACAATTATAGGTGCGGTATCACCTCCGGGCGGAGACTTCTCAGAACCGGTAACCGAAAACACAAAAAGATTCGTAACCGGGTTCCTGGCACTCGATAAAAAGCTTGCGTATGCAAGACATTATCCTGCTATAAACTATCTTACAAGCTACTCAGGCTACGTTGATATGTTAAGCGACTGGTATGATCAAAATGTTTCATCCAATCTGCTTAACCTGAGACATAAAATGATAGTGCTTTTACAGGAGGATGAAAAGCTTAACGAAATAGTACAGCTTGTCGGTGAAGATGTGCTTCCGAACGATCAGGCATTGGTATTGGAAACCGCAAGAATGATTAAAAAAGGATTTTTACAGCAAAATGCTCTTCATTCTGAGGATTCCTACGTTACCTTGGAAAAACAATACAAAATGCTTAAATGCATAGATACATTCTATGAAGAAGCTCTTCAATGTGTAAAAATAGGTATTCCTATATCTGTAATCAGAAAGGAAGCCGTAATTCAGGATATATTGAAGATTAAATATGACATTCCAAATGATAAATTAGAGTTATTGGATGTTTTAAATGAAAATATAATAAAAGCATTTAATGACTTAAGACAAAAGTATGAATAGGGAGTGTTTAGATGAAAAAAGAATATTTAAAATTAGAAAAGATTGAAGGCCCACTAATAATTCTTTCCGGAATTGAAGACGCTTCCTATGGAGAAACAATTAACATCAAGGTCGATAATGAGGAAGTCCGAACAGGAAAGATAATAAAAATTGAAGGCGATAAAGTAATAGCACAGGTATTTGAAGGTACTGCAGGTATTTCTACCGACAATGCTTCTGTTAAATTTACCGGTAAACCGTTGCAGATTCCATTGTCAAAGGAAATATTGGGAAGAACATTTAATGGTGTAGGTGAGCCTATAGACGGAGTGTACCAGGTTATTTCCACAGAGAGAGAAAACATTAACGGAAGACCAATAAACCCTGTTGCAAGAAGATATCCCAAAAACTTTATACAAACGGGTTTTTCCGCCATTGATGCTTTAATGACATTAATCAGAGGTCAGAAGCTTCCTATATTCTCCGGTAACGGTATGGCTCATAACGAATTGGCTGCTCAGATAGTAAAGCAGGCAAAGATTAAGGGAGCTACCAGCGATAACTTTGCGGTTGTGTTCGGAGCAATGGGAGTAAGACATGACGATGCGGACTATTTCAGGAAGAGCTTTGAAACTGCAGGAGTTTTGGATCACGTTGTTATGTACATCAATACTGCCGACGACCCTATAATAGAAAGAATTTCTGCTCCGAGATGTGCTCTTACCGCAGCAGAATATCTTGCATTTACTTTAAATATGCATGTGGTTGTTGTTTTAACGGATATGACGAGCTACGCTGAAGCACTTCGTGAAATATCATCAGCAAGAGAAGAGGTTCCTTCACGTAAGGGTTATCCCGGATACTTATATTCCGACCTTTCAACTATTTATGAAAGAGCCGGTATGCTTAAGAGCCGTGAGGGTTCAATAACACTTATTCCTATACTGACGATGCCTAATGATGACATAACACATCCTATACCTGACTTAACAGGCTTCATAACAGAAGGACAGGTGGTTTTAAACAGAGAATTAAATCAAAAGGGTGTTTATCCTCCTATAGATATACTTCCGTCACTTTCACGTCTTATGAAGGACGGTATCGGAGCGGAGTATACGAGAGAGGACCATGCAGATTTACAGAGCCAGATTTATGCATCTTATTCAAAGGTACAGGATATAAGAAGCTTATCTCAGATTATAGGTGAAGATGACTTAAGTGATATAGACAGACTATATTTAGACTTTGGCCGTGAATTAGAAGGTAAGTTCATCGCTCAGGGTAAGAATGAGAACAGAAGCATTAATGAAACTTTAGATTTAGGATGGCATATCTTATCAATTCTGCCTGTTACAGAGCTTGACCGTATGAAGACAGAATTAATAGAGAAATACTACGATTATAACAGGGAGAGATAGTTATGGCTGTATTGGTTGCACCTACTAAATCGAACTTAATAAAAGCTAAGTCATCCTTGGTGCTTTCTATTAAAGGGTTTGAGCTGCTTGATAAAAAAAGGAATGTTCTCATCAAGGAAATGATGGTATTCGTAAATAAGGCGAGAAGCATGCATAATGAAATTTATGAGGTTCTTGAGGAAGCTTACGGAATATTGCAAAAAGCCAATGTAACCCTTGGTGTTAAAAATGTAGAAGATATGACTTACAGCATACCTAAGGAAGCGACCTATGATATTTTGTTAAAAAGTGTTATGGGTATTGATATCCCCACCATCAAGCATAAGGCTGACGACGGATTCAATCCCGCCTACGGATTTTATAATTCAAATGCGTCACTTGATGAGGCGAGACAAAAATTTGAAGTGGTAAAAGAAAAAATATATGAATTGGCCGAAGTAGAAAATTCAGTATTTAAACTGGCTAAGGAAATAGAAAAAACCAAAAAAAGAACAAATGCTTTAAAATATGTTCAAATTCCGAAATATAAAGAAATGGTTAAATATATACAGGAAGTTCTTGAAGAAAAAGAAAGAGAAGATTTTTTCAGATTAAAACGCCTGAAAGGTAAAAAATAGTAATTAAGTAAAAAAGGGAATTATGCACTCGCATAATTCCCTTCTTTAACTGTTCATTGTTCAATGTTCGTTTTTAATTGCTTTTCAACGTTGTACCCATCAGATCTCTGCCTATTTTAACGTTAGGAAATATATTTTTAGCATACCCTATAAAATCCTCAGGTCTGTTCATGGATGGACTGAAATGTGTAAGCCACAGCTCCTTTACATGTGCATCCTTTGCGATTGTTGCAGCCTCCGAAAATATCATGTGCATTTTTTCCTTGGCATTATCAAGCTGCTCATCCTCTCCGTACATTCCCTCACATATGAATAAATCAGATTCCATAACTATGTCTTTGATATGCTTAACCGGCCTGGTATCTGTTACATAGGAAATTTTAATGGGTTTTCTCGGTTCACCCAAAACCATGTCGGGAGTATAAATATTATCATCAACTTCTACACTGTTCCCGTTATGTAAGCTTTTCCAAAATTTAACCGGAATATTTAATTTTTTAGCTATATCAGGCTGGAAATGAGGCTTTAAAGAAAGCTCCAGGCTGTATCCCAAGCAATTGATATGATGTTTTAACGGGATTGAGGTTATTTTGAGCCCGACTTGTTCAAATACCTGTGGCTTAGTGTCATGAAGCTCAGCAATGCTTACCTCATAAGGGAGAAATCCGCATACTATTAACAGTGAATTAATATATTTTGTGCTTCCTCTGGGAGCAATAATATATAACGGTTCTGTCCTTCCTTGATTTCCTATTGTTAATAAAAGCCCGGGAAGCCCTGCCACATGATCTGCATGGCAATGAGTAATCAATATGGTGTCAATTTTATTCATACTAAGTCTGCCCTTATGTAATGAAATCTGAGTTCCTTCACCGCAATCTATGAGTATGGACTTACCATTGTATTCTATCAGGCAGGAAGCAAGAAACCGCTCGGGAAGAGGTATCATTCCTCCTGTTCCTATCAATGTTACATTTATCATTTTTATCACCTGTTTTTTTATGTTTATTAACCATTATATCTGTTATTTATTCTATTATCAATAATAATTTGTCAATGACATGAATATAACGGAAGCGTATGGTATCTGTCATTCAGAGGGCTTTAGCCCGAAGAATCTCATTACTTGAAAAGCTGAGATCCTTCGCTATCGCTCAGGATGACAATCCGTCAGCTAATTTAAAATTATCATTAAAATGCAAATAAGAGCTGATATTACGCCCAGTATAAATTTATATGCAACATAATTTTTCAGCTCCAATTCAAATTGATCGGTAACTGCAAAGGTCTGAAAAATTACAGACATACCCGAAAAACTTACAAGGAAATTTATTATTATCAACTTTAATTCCAACGGCACGTACACAGATGATGAAACAATGCTGCAGCCGTTGGTGAGTTCCAGTGAGCCGACAATCAAAGAATAAATAATGTCTTTAATATAAGGGCTCAGGTGTATTGTATCAGACAATGAGGTTAAAACTTCATTAAAAAAGTTAGAGAAAACAGAAAATATGACTATCACACCACCAACAGTCAATATGCCGGTTACAGACTTGTATATTGATGAACTGAAAGCCTGATGAAAAGTAGATTGTGATTGTATTATTTTTCTTCCGTTATAACTGTAAGGAGTGTTGTTTTTAATAAAAAAACTGAGAATAATTGCACCTGTGAAATGGGGAACAGCAATATATTTAAATAAATTAAAATTATTAAGCATAGAAAAAGATATGGCTCCCGCAATAAATTGAAAGCTGCAATTATTTGTGAAAGAAATCAAATAGTTTGCTTCCTTATCATTCATTCTTTTATTTTCAAGCATAGTATTTATTGTCATTGCACCGGAAGGATAACCCGATACAAAGCTGATAAAATATGGAATCATGGCATATTTATTTTTAAGAAATTTTTTGGATATAAATGAAAACCTTTCAAAAGCTCTGTATATAAAATTATACTTAAGCAATATATTAGACAAAACTGACATTGGAAACAGATACGGAATTATATTGTAACCCCATATTTTTAATCCGTTAAAAGCACCCTCTGACACAGTAGCAGGCTTTAAAATAAAAAGGCAAATCAATAATAGAATTAAAATAGGAATAAAATTTCTTCTGAACATAAAACAACCCCCCATAAACATTTTATTGTTAACGAGGGGTTATTATGTTTAAATAGCTAGCGTTTTTTTTGTATTCTTCATTTATATTTCTATCTTCAAAAGGAATATAATATATGTTTGTTGTCTTGTTCGTAAGCTTAAAAAGCGGCGACTTTTCGGCATTTATATTATTTTTATTATAATCTGAATAACGGTTGATGACAGCAGTACCATTTGATTTTGCATACCTGATGATGTCTCTGCCGATATCATTAAATGCTAATATCTTTATATAATTAGTTACATCAGTTAACATAAACGATTTTATGTCATCTTTTTTTATATCCAGCAATATATTCAACAGCATTCTTCTAAGTTTTGAATATGTATATCGCTTGGACTTCAGCGACATGATGAAATCATCTATATTGCTGTGCTTAAACACATTTTCATATATTTTGTTGTTCAGACCCTCTGATACCTCATAAATATTGTTCAAACCGTCAATTCCAAGCTCCAGTATTTTATAATAAATTATATCAAGGTAATTGTTCAGGTTGTTGAAGCCGTTATATTCATTATAAAATGATTTAATTGATTGATTGCTTTTCTCCGTGAGAGAATTTATATGCTCTGACGAGCCTGACAGTATGTTTTTCCTTATTGCCGTTGCACTGTCATACCTTCCTGACACTGTTATATCATTGTGACCCTTGCCGATTCTTTTCACAGGTGCGAAATCACAATTCAACTTATGCCTTATGGTGCTTTTGATATATTCTATGGCAAGCACATTGTTGGGAGAACCTATGACATCGTTGGAGCTCGTTCCAAGTACTGAAACAACCACATTAGTTAAAGCACTTGGATATGATAAACCCTTATCCATTTCCTTCTTTATATCAATGCCGAATCTCGGACTTAATTGAACAGATGCGATACTTTTCAAAAGCTCCACATCCTCACTTTCACAACCAAAGCTCAGATCGCTGACAGGTATTTTTTTCAGCTCTTTAACGGCAGCATTGGCAAACATCTCCGCATTCTGAAATGAAAAGGGTACAGGTAGCTCAATAACCAGATCAGCACCTCCATATATGGCAGCTTCGGCACGTCTGTACTTATCTATTATGGCAGGCTCACCACGCTGCACAAAATTACCGCTCATTACAACAACAACACCGTCACAAGCAGTTTTTTCCCGTGCAACCTTCAATTGATATTCATGTCCCTTATGAAAAGGATTATATTCAGATACAACACCTGTTATTTTCATAATACCACCCATCAGTTTATCATTGCGCATAATATACCACAAAACTGCCCAAACTTCAAGAAAATGGTGAACCGGATTAACATTTAAAAAATAATATGTTAAAATATTCAGCAATACAGGAACAGATTAATCTCAGAATTGTTGTATAATTAAATTAGTCTCCTGTGCCTTCTCTTGTCATAGACAATTCATGTTCAATGAGCAATAGTCATGATTAAGGTATAAAAACAGTATAAAATATAAAGGTCTGTATCATCGGAAACGATGAATTCAGACCTTTATATTTTATGATTGAATATTCAGTTACATAAACATTTCTAAAATATATATGGTATGAGATATAAAACAGATGAAATAATACAAGCTGCTGCAACTACGGAACGCCAGGTTTTAAATTGTTTGTCCAATAGGACTTTTTCCTCCAGAGATGGCGGTGTCAGACTCTTTATTGCCTCGTCCTGTTTAGCTATCCTAAGTTGAATATCTTCATTTCTGATAGGTTTAGCGTATAACTTGTATACTATTAAGCCCAAGATGTTCCAAATTATGCCGAATATTACGGCATCTTTTTCAAGCTGTGTCATCATAATTAAATATATCACTATACTGACCGCAGCACCTGCCATAATGCCCGGAGCCTTATAAGGTCTCGTAAGATCAGGTCTTTTTTTCCTCAATCCAACAGCCGCGAATATACCTATTATATAGTAAAATAAATCTGCAAATAAGCTCAAGGAGGCTATATAAATAAGCGAACCCGTAAGAATAAATATAATTGACATGGCGCCAAGTACCATTACTGAAATATACGGTGTTTTATATTTCGGATGGACTTTAGAAAAAATTCCCGGTACAACCCCGTCTCTCGCCATACTGAAAAGATATCTTGGGGGAGCCGCTATGCTTGCATTCAGAGTTGAAAAGTCTCCGCCGAAAGCTATTCCGGCTGCTAAAAGCACTAAAGGAAATCCCAGAATACCGGCAGTTCTCATGGCGTCGGCATAGGGGGCAGCAGAGGTACTGATGTACTCAAGGCCTTCAGAAGGAACTATACCCAATAAAAACCATTGAAAAATTGCATTGACCGCAAATACAATAAAGGGAGATAAGAACATCGCTCTTGGAATATTTATCTGAGGATGTTTTATTTCTTCGCCCATGGCGCAGCAGGTTTCAAATCCTGCAAAGCACCACCACACCAATGCCACGGTGCCGATGAATGTTGTAACACTTGTACCTTCAGGCATTATAAAAGGTCGGAAGTTATTTAAGTCAATATTTGGTATCATAGTAACAAACCAAACAATTGCTACACCCCAGAAAAAAAACATAAATCCGTTCTGAAGCCTTGCTGTCATTTCAATACCCTTATAGTTGGTATATATGAAAATTAAAATGATTATGACTGCTATGGCTTTATCTCCCAGAGGGATGGATAAGCCCAATGCTTCAAATAATGTAGAAAAGTAGAAGCTGAAAGCCAATGCTTCACCGCTTGTAACCGCTACCAGAGCTATTATAAAATTCCACCCTGCCAGCATTCCTGCCGGCCGTCCAATTCCTTCGGTAGCATAATTGTATGTTCCTCCTGAAAAAGGCAGAGCTGCTCCCATTTCCGCATAAAGCAGGGAAGGGTACACACTGACCAAAAGTGCTATCACAGTGGCGACAAAAATGTATGGTCCTAATATTCCCACAGCATTCGCGCCCACAGTAAACAATCCTACTCCAATTACTGTACCTACCGTTATTGTGACTGATTCCTTCAATCCCATTGTCCTTATAAGGACGTTTGCCTTATCTTTTTCCATGATTTACCTCCTTGTATTGTAATTTATATACGTTAACCCAGCCTGATACGGGCAGCTTTCGCATGGGCGTATAATCCCTCTCCTAAAGCAAGTGCTTCGGCCGCTTTTCCTATGCTGTCCACACCTTTCTTATTAATTTTCTGATAAGAGCATACCTTTAAAAAATTGCCTACATAAAGTCCTCCCGTGTATCTGGAAGCTCTGATTGTAGGAAGAGTGTGGTTCGTTCCCGATATGTAGTCTCCGAATACTTCCGCAGCATATTCGCCTATAAAAAGGGATCCGTAATTGTTAAGCATGGAAATTGTGCGGTCCTCATCCTCCACATGTATTTCCAGATGTTCGGGAGCATACTCGTCGGATATTCTGCAGGCTTCTTCAATCGACGATACGAGGATGATTTCGCCGTTGTTTTCCCAGGCGTATTCAGCTATATCCCTGGTTTCCAACCCATTTAATTGACGTTCAATTTCTACCGATACATCCTGTGCCAGTTTGTTGCTGGTTGTGATAAATATGCCTTTCGACTGTCGGTCATGTTCACATTGGGCAAGCAAATCTGCGGCAATATATGAGGGATTTCCCTTTTCTTCCGATATGATGAGAACTTCACTGGGTCCTGCTATAAAATCTATTCCTACCTGACCGTAGCATTGCCTCTTTGCTTCCGCAACATATTGATTTCCGGGACCGACTATCATGTCAACGGGTTTTATCTGAGAGGTGCCGTATGAGAATGCAGCGACGGCATGTGCGCCTCCTACGCAATATATTTCATCCACTCCGGCTATATCCATGGCTACTAAAGTATATGGAGAAATGCTTCCGGTTTCTTTTGATGCCGGAGAGCAGGCGACAACTCTTTTTACACCTGCTACCTTTGCGGGTATTGCCAGCATCAAAGCTGTGGAATATAGGGGATATCCTCCTCCGGGCACATAGCAGCAACAGGAGCTGACAGGCAGTATTCGATGTCCTAAAAACACACCCGGGGACGTCTCAAAATCATCAAGAGGTTTGATGCACTCCTTTTGCTTTTCAGCAAATTTTTTAATATTGGATGCAGCGGCTTTGATAAATTCTATCAGTGTCTTGTCAACTTTTTCATAGGCACTATCTATTTCATCCTTACTAATCGACAAAAGCTTTCTGTCGTTACCGTCAAATTGAAAATTGTATTTGATCAAAGCTTCATCTCCGTTGGTTTTCACATCATCTATTATGTTTTTTACCTTTTCTTCCAGTGAATATTGTGTACTGTAATCTTTTTTTACGGGGCTTTTTAAAAATTTCATGCTATCCTCCTTGAAGAATTTAACGATTTCCTGAACGTTAAATATTTATTGTTTATTAAGTTAACATAAAAAGCATACCTTATGTCAACATTTAAAAACATAAAAAAAAACAATTACATGGAGTATACTCCATGTAATTGTCAGACTGCTGACAAAGTCAGCAGCAAGTAACAAAAATTACGAAAACTTAACAGAGAAACAGTTGGAAAACCA
>NZ_JACBNQ010000039.1 GCF_013403245.1 Sedimentibacter hydroxybenzoicus DSM 7310
CTTTGCTTCTGTTTGCTCTTTTTTATTTTTCTTTCAATCTTTTTTTATAATTTTATTTGCTTTTGCGGAAACTCAAAGGTTTTAATATAATTGTAAAATTATAATTCAAATATATGATGCGGCTCAAATTCTGACAATCCAAATAATTTTATATTAGATTTACTGGAAATATGATATAATCATAACAAGAAGAGAAATAAAATTAATAAACAAAGTATTATTAAATAACATTTGTTGGGATGAAGCTTTATACTCACATGATATCAAGTGATAATTTTAGCAATTGTGAGTTATGTTATATTGTTCTATAATAAAATTTATTTATAAATTAGAATTTATGCGAAGGAGGATTTATGCATGGCGGTTTCCAAAATAAAAGCCACTTTTCAGAGGGATATTCAAAGGGTGTGGGAAACAGTTACTTCCCTTGAAAAATATGCGTGGCGTAGTGATTTAAGTAAAATTGAAATTCTTAATGATAAACAATTTATTGAATATACAAATGAAGGATATGCAACAACTTTTACAATTACTGTTAATGAGCCATATAAGCGCTGGGAGTTTGATTTGGAAAACGATAATATGAAAGGTCATTGGATAGGTGTATTTACTCAGAAAGGCGAACAAACAGAAATTGATTTTACGGAAAATGTCATTGCGAAAAAAATTTTTATTAAACCATTTGTTAAAGCATATTTAAAAAGACAACAGGCGCTGTATGTTTCAGATTTAAAGAAGGCTTTGCTGTGATAAATAATGAGAACTTGTCGTTGGTTAAAATTAGGGATATTTATATAAAAGGCAGGATGAATCAAGATGGATTATAATAATAAAGACTCACAGGATAGAAACCATAAAGCAGGTGATAAGAATATAGATATAAGTGAGAAAAAAGAGAAAGATTACACAGGTATCTTTCTTCCTGTTGGTATTGGATTAGGTGTTTCTCTTGGAATCATATTTGATAATTTAGCCATTGGTATTTCCCTTGGTGCTGCACTAGGCTTAGCTACTGGTGCAGTCGTTGGAACTATAAAAAAGAAGAAGTAGAAATAAGCCGTCTATAGAAGCGGAGGATGTCTTAATTTTTCAGGCTACTGCAATAATTTATTATTTCAGCAGCCTGATTGAGTTACTGGGAATCTTCTTCGGAAGCAACTGCATCGGGGGTAACCGGAACAAGGTCACTGTAGTCTTCAAAACAATAATACCATTGTAAGCATGCCATATCCGGGCTCGGAGGCATTGAGGCTCTTTCCAAAAGGCCTTCATATGTATATGGTGGTGGCACTATAACCGGCTGTCCGGGCATCCAGTTTGCAGGTGTGGAAACCATGTATCTGTCGGTTGTTTGAAGGGCATCAATCAATCTTAGCAGCTCATACATGTTTCTTCCGTTAGTGGCGGGGTATGCAAGTATGGAACGTATTCTTCGTGTGGGGTCTATTATGAACACATCTCTGACACTTTCCTCATATATCCTGTCGGGATTAACCATGCCGTACAATACTGAGACCTCAGCATCTCTGTCGGCTATCAAAGGAAAGGGTACTTCCATTCCGGTAAATTGCTGTATGTTGTACAACCATGCCAAATGTGCAGGGTTGCTGTCTATGCTTATGCCGAGAAGCTGCACATTCCTGCTTTCAAATTCAGGGGAAAGCTCTGTAAATGCAATAAATTCGGACGTACATACAGGTGTGAAATCTCCCGGATGTGAGAATAGCAATACCCATTTTCCGGTATATTGTGATAGTGTTATTACTCCTTGGGTTGTTATTGCAGTAAAGTCAGGGGCTATCCGCCCTATGGAGAGACATTCTCTGTTGTTCGATATCATATAAAATCCTCCTATATTTCTGATAACATTATATCATACCTGAGCTGAGTGCAGCGCAAGCTCGCTTGCATTGCCGAGGCGATGGTATGATATATGTATTATATAATATGAATATTGCATTTTATTGTGAAGAGAAGTAACAAAAAAGATTTTTACTAAAGATTACATAATATAAAAAGCTGCAGCGTGTTGCTGCAGCTTAATTTTTATTGATTTTTCTGTTTATTCTATTGGTTCTAAATGTGCCTGGAAATGTCTTAGTATAGGAGGTTCCCATATGATTTTGTAACCTCGTTTAATTTCATGAGCTCTTTCCTTAATAGCAATCAAAGCATCGGCAATAACGTCCAGGTGTGCCTGGGTGTATACTCTTCTCGGAATTGCCAGACGTGTAAACTCGAATTCTGATTTTAGCTGTTCGCCTGTATCAGGGTCGTTCCCAAGCATGTAAGAGCCTATATCACATGATCTTATGCCTGCTTCCTTATATAGTTCCAAAGCTAATGTTTGAGCCGGAAATTCATTGTACGGTATGTGTGGAAGCATTTTCTTTGCATCTATAAACAGTCCGTGACCGCCTACAGGTGCCTGATATGCAATTCCTGCTTCATCCAAGAGTCCTGCAAGGTATTCCATCTGACCAATACGATACTTCAGATAATCTTCCTCAAGAGCTTCGTTTAGACCTATTGCAAGCGCCTCTAAATCGCGTCCGTTTAATCCGCCGTAAGAGGTAAATCCTTCAAAACTGATACAGTTTGCTTTTACTTTCAAGATAGTATCTTCGAATTTCTTATCATCCTTTATACCTATCATACCACCCATATTAACGATTCCGTCTTTTTTGGATGACATTGAGAACATGTCTGCATAAGAAAACATTTCTCGAATTATTTCTCTTATAGATGTGTTTTCGTATCCTTCTTCGTCTCGTTTAATAAAGTATGCGTTTTCTGCGTATCTTGCAGCATCAATATCAAGAGGGATATTGTATTTCTTACAAACAGCAGCAACATCTTTCATGTTTTGCATTGATACAGGTTGTCCGCCTGCTGAATTGTTGGTTATCGTCATAACAATCAGACCAATATTTTCAGCGCCGTGCTCCTGAATTAATTCCTCTAATTTTACAACATCCATGTTTCCTTTAAACTTTGCGCGTTTTTCAGGGTTCTTTGCTTCTTCCACTACACAGTCTATGCAGCGCGCGCCTGCCAATTCAACGTGAGCGCGTGTAGTATCAAAAAACATGTTTGAAATAGCAAACTGTCCTTTGTGAAGAAATGTAGGGAATAAAACCTTTTCTGCAGCTCTACCTTGATGTACAGGTTGGATGTAGCTGTATTCAAATATCTCTTTTGCCGTTTCAAGAAGACGATAGTAGCTTTTTGCGCCTGCATAAGCTTCATCTCCGAGCATAATTCCTGCCCATTGCTCTGAGCTCATGGCATTTGTGCCGGAATCTGTCAGAAGGTCAATATATACATCCTCTCCTCTGAGATTGAATACGTTGTAGTGCGCATCCTTGATTTTTTGTTCTCTTTCTTCGCGAGTTGTCATTTTAATTGTTTCTACCATTTTAATTCTAAATGGTTCAGGAACATATTTAACTCTCATTTTTTTCCTCCTAAAAACACCCCGGTCTTCTTTCGAATAGCGGTCCGTGCGCATAATAATTATACAATAAGAAATACGTTTGCACAAGCTTTTTTACAATTCACATTAACAAATGCATTAACAAAAATAATAAACAAACCATACAATCAAATGTATTTATAACAATTTTTCAGATAAAGCAACAGCAGAAATTTTTAAAATTCTGCTGTTGCTTGTTATAAAAGTTATTTAGTTACCTAAGGTTTCCTTTACAACCCTTGGACTTATCCAGCGCATAAGATTAATTTTTGAGCCGGCTTTGTCGTTAGTTCCTGATTGTCTTGCACCTCCAAACGGCTGCTGTCCCACAACTGCGCCTGTTGGTCTATCGTTGACGTAGAAGTTTCCGGCCGCATTGACTAATTTTTCTTCGGCTGCATTTATTGCGTATCTGTCTTTTGCAAATATTGCACCGGTCAAGCCGTAATTTGTTGTACTGTCAACTAAATCAAGCGTTTCTTCAAATTTTTCATCATCATAAACATAAATTGTCAACACAGGTCCGAAGATTTCTTCTTTCATAGTTTTAAAATGTGGATTTTTTGTTAATATTATTGTAGGATCTACAAAATACCCTTTACTGTCATCGCAACTTCCACCAAATAAGATTTCCGCTTCATCAGAATTCTTTACATAATCAATATAATTTTTTATATTATTAAATGATTTTTGATCTATTACGGCACCCATAAATGTATCTATTTCTTCAACATCGCCTACTTTTATATCGGCGGCTTTTTTTATTATTATTTCTTTTATGCTTGGCCATATACTTCTTGCTACATATACGCGAGAAGCAGCAGAGCACTTTTGTCCCTGATATTCAAACGCTCCCTCAATAATTCCGCGTGAAGCAGAGTGTATATTGGCAGAATTGTGAACAACTATAAAATCTTTTCCTCCTGTTTCTCCAACTATTCTTGGAAAACTCCTATAATTTGATATATTATTACCGACTGCAGTCCACATATTATGGAATACTTTTGTTGAGCCTGTAAAATGTATTCCGCTTAAATGCTCGTTTTTTAATACAACATCGCTTATTTCATCCGCATTGCCGGGTACAAAATTAATTACTCCGTCAGGTAGTCCTGCTTCCTTAAGCAATTGATAGATTATATAGGCTGTGTAGACAGCAACCGAAGCCGGTTTCCAGACAACAACATTGCCTGTCATTGCCGGTGCACATGGCAAATTACCTGCTATTGCGGTAAAATTAAAGGGTGTAACCGCATATATAAAGCCTTCAAGAGGTCTATATTCTATCTTATTCCATATTTTATCCGGAGAAATTGGCTGCTCAGCATAAATCTGAGGTAAACAGGATGCATTATATCTGAAGAAATCGGCTAATTCACACGCTGAATCAATTTCTGCCTGCTTATATGTTTTGCTTTGAATAAGCATGGTTGCAGCATTGAACTTTGCTCTCCAGGGACCTGATAATAGTTCGGCAGCTCTTAAAAAAATTGCAACTCTTGATTGCCAATTCATTTTTTCCCACTCTTTTTTAGCTTTTAAAGCTTCTTCAACCGCCATCTCAACTTCTTTTTTTGAAGCCTTATGGAATTCTCCGATTACCATATTCTTATTGTGGGGGAGGATGCAGGATCCCTTATTTCCTGTTCGTATTTCTTTTCCTCCTATTATTACGGGAATATCTGCAAAGGATGTTTTCATAGCTTTTAACTCTTTTTCAAGCTCAATTCTTTCCGGACTGCCTTTTTCATATTTTAACACAGGTTCATTAACAAAATTGATTTTATTAATTACACTATTATTCATTAGTTATACTCCTTTATTATATATTATAAATTGTTAATTACATAACGTTTAGTTATGATTATAAACTTAACACATACTATAATATATCATTTTATCAATTTTGGCAACTGTATAAATACATATTATAAAAATACAAACTAAATGTAATTTAAAAACTTTTATTTTTGGCTAAATATTTATTTTTGAAACTAAAAATGGAATTATATATAAATATCGTTATATTTTTAAAAATATAACTCTATAGCTAGCAAAGAAAAATATGTCTTAAGTGTATAAAAAAGACGGCTATTGAAAATATTTTTTCAATAACCGTCTTAATATATTTTACCCTCCGCCTATTGGTGGAAATATAGACAAAGTATCACCATCTGCAGGCTCCTTATCCATTTTGGTACTTATACCATTTTTCAGAAGAATGGCAACGTCTTTTTCGTAAATGTTTAAATCTCTAATTATATCTCTAATTATTGTTCCTTCGGGATACTCTTTTTTTAATATTTTACCCCTGCCTATACGAAGTGTTGCAAAAAGCTTTATTGTAACCTTCATTTGCACTCCTGACTATTTATATTCTTTTATACCTAAGGATTCAAGCTTCTCATCAGTAGGAAGACCGTTTTCGGTCCATCCTCTCTCTTTATAATATAAAGGCAATGTTTCGCTCAATTTGCTTAACCAACCCTTTGAAGGACCACTTGATATGGGATCTTCAAGTAACCTCTTAGGTAAAGTGTCTTGAGAAGGATCTATTCCTGCTTTTAAATTAAATAATCTTTCTAAGTTCCATACTCTTTCACCGTGCTCAATAAAATCATTTCCGCTTAAAGTTGTTCCGCATACAGCATTATACAAATCAGCATAGTCGTCTGCTCCTAATGCAAAAGAAGTAAATAGGCAAAGTCCGACTGAGTCAATTGCTGCAGTAAAATCCTGAAATATTTTTGTCCATTCTGCCTTTCCTTCCGTAGCAAATCTATCTAGCGGCTGTGGAAGTCCTAATATTTCAGGTGAAATCATATAACCTCTTACGTGGCATCCACCTCTGTTGGAAGTAGCATAGTTTAATCCTATTCCTTGAATACCTCTTGGATCGTACGCAGGCATTTCTTGTTTTTTGACGCTCATAGAAAGTTCAGAAACACCAAAGTTTTCACATAACCTATAAGAGCCCTCCGCCATTAAAGCTCCGAGACCATTTCCTTCTCCCATTCTTTTAGTCCATTCAATTATAGCATCTGCATTACCCCAGACTAATTCAGGACCGCCATCTAAATCTTCTTTTTTGATATATCCCTTCTGGTATAGCTCCATTGCCGCTGCAATAGTTGTAGCGGCAGATATAGTATCTAATCCGTATTCATTGCACCAATAGTTCGCTTTTATTATAGCGCCTAAATCAGACACACCACAGTTTGATCCATAGCCCCAGATTGTTTCATATTCCGGTCCTGCGCCCTTAGCATAATCGGCTTCGCAGTATCTTCCGCAGCCTATTGGGCATCTGTAACATGGGTCTTTTTTCTTTAAGTATTTTTCTGCAAGAGTTTCGCCGCTTATTGCTTCAGCCAGATCAAAGTGAGATTCTTGGAAATTATTTGTTGGCAAGGCACCGTGTTCATTTATTATATTGACAAGTACGGCTGTTCCGTAAGCCGGTAATCCTTGACCGGTAACACCATTTTCTCTTATTTTAGTCATGCTGTTTGAAAAAGCACCTTTTAACTTGTCAGGCTCTTTTATATTTACTTTATTTGTTCCGCGGACAACAATAGCTTTAAAGTTTTTAGAACCTAAAACCGCACCGACTCCTGATCTGCCTGCAGCACGACCTCTTTCGTTCATAACACCCGATATCTTTGAAAGTTTTTCACCTGCAGGTCCGATGGTTGCAATTCTTGCTTTTTCTCCATGGATATTTTCCAATTTAGTAGTAGTTTCATCTACTAAATTACCCCATATACCGGATGCATCTTCAAGGGTTACAACATCATCAGCTATATTGAGATAAACAGGTTTTTCTGATTTCCCTTCGATTATTACGGCATCATATCCTGCAAGTTTTAGCTCAGCTCCCCAAAATCCTCCTGAGTTTGAAGATGCAACAGTACCTGTAAGAGGAGATTTTGTAATGACCATGTATCTGCCGCCTGTGGGAGTAGCTGTTCCGGATAGCGGACCTGTAGCAAATATAACTTTATTATCGATGCTTAATGGATCAATCTTAGGATCTACTTCATCAAATAAAATTTTAGTTCCTAAACCTCTTCCGCCGATGAACTTCACTCCATCTTCTAAATTAAGTGGTTCTTTACTTATCTTGCCATCGCTTAAATTGACCCTGAGTATAACTCCCTGATATCCAAAATAATTGTTCATATGTACCTCCTTTAATTTAATTTAGCTATATACATGCAAAATGCGTTCCAATTTATTTTATTAAATAGAACACTTGGTATTAGTCGAATAACTATGTTCATCAAAACAGCCTTGTTCCGATTTGGAACAAGGCTGTTGAGTTATGGTGTTCTGTTTTGAAACAGTGCACCTTTATGGAACGGCTATTTCGTATTCTTTCATCTTTCTATATAATGTATTTCTGCCGACAGCTAAAATATTTGCTGCTTGAGTTATGTTGTTGTTTGTGGTTTTCAATACGTTAATAATATGTTGCTTTTCTAAATCCTTTAAGCTGCATAAATTAATTGATGATAGTTGTGTCATAATATCATCAATATTATCGTAATTGTTAAATTTCAGATTACTAATATCGGGTAATTCCTCTGTATTTATCGCAAGTTCAATATAATTCTCCAGTTCTCTTATGTTGCCCGGCCAATCATATGAAGATAACTTTTCGATAGATTCATTTGAAAAAGGTACTTTTTCCTTGTCGAGCTTTTTGCTGATCTTGTCCATGAAATATTCTATAAGAAGGGTTATATCATTTTTTCTTTCTCTCAGGCTGGGCAGTCTAAGAGGCAGTACATTCAACCTATAGAATAAATCCTTTCTGAATGTTCCGTTTTCAACTTCCTGTATCAGATTTTTATTGGTGGCTGCAATTATACGAACATCAACAACATTTACTTTTGAACTGCCGATTCTGCTGATTGTACCCTCCTCAATAACTCTCAATAATCTTGTTTGTAAATCAAGGGGCATTTCTCCGATTTCATCAAGAAATACTGTTCCTCCGTCTGCTATTTCAAATTTTCCCGGATTTCCTTTTGCCTTAGCTCCCGTAAAGGATCCTTCCTCATAGCCAAAAAGTTCAGCTTCTATAAGGTTTATCGGTATTGCACCGCAGTTTATAGCAATAAAAGGAGCTAAAGCTCTATTAGAGCTATTGTGAATGGATTGTGCAAAGAGCTCTTTTCCCGTGCCGCTTTCGCCCATAATAAGTATATTAGACCGGCTGTTAGATATTTTTTTGGCATAATTAATTACATTAAGGAAATTTTTATCTTGCCCTACGATTTTATCAAATGTGTAAATGGCATAGCCATTGTTTATTTTGTCAACCATTTTTCTTTTCTTTTGCAGTTTCTTTTCGTTTGACAACTCAACTTTATAATAATTTGCTATAAGTTCATTTTCTATTGCTTTCGCCCCGGCTACCACCATGCCTAACGTGTGTGAGTGAACTGATTCACTATATCCTGTCAGATCGAGAACTCCGATTATGTTTCCATCCATATCTTTTATGGGGCATGCAGAACATGTCCATCTATGATAAACATTAATGAAATGTTCACTTCCGGAAACCTGTATTGGGCTCTTTTCTTCTAATGCAGTTCCCATAGCATTGGTTCCGATACTTTTTTCGTCCATATATGCACCGGGTATCATTTTAAAAGAAAAAGCCTCGGTAAGTATATCTTCATCACCTATAACGTTAAGTATACAGCCCTCTTTATCTGTAAGGATAGAAAAGAAATTAGAGCCTTTAACAAAATTATATATTTCATTCATAATCGGGGCAGAAGCAAGGATAAGCTCCCTGTTATCTTCCATTTTAAGAAAGAGCTCTTTTTCGTTAAGTATTTTATTTGAATATGTTTGATTATAGCTAATTTCATACTTTTTGCATCTTTCGTGAGAAAGGGAAATACTTTTTTTGCTCGGGCAAGTGTTCTTATCAGACATAAAAAACTCCTTCAACAAATACTTTTAAAAATTATACTATATTATAATGAAAAATAAAATACAATTATTTTTATATACTTGCTTTCAGATATTATTGAATATAAAACAAAAAAAAATTAAAAATAACTATTGAAATCTGAAAAAAGAGTGGTATAATAAAAACAAAGGTCAAAGAAAGTCAAAGTTAAAGTCAGATGAAAGGAAGTGAATAAATGTCAAATTTAAGTGATATTATAGAAGGCTTTATAAAAGAATTAATAGAGGCAAATAATTTTAGAGCTGTTGATATTCAACGTAATTTTTTAGCACAGCAATTTGACTGTTCGCCCTCACAGATTAATTACGTGCTTTCAACAAGATTCAATAATGACAGAGGATATATAGTTGAAAGCAGAAGAGGCGGCGGTGGCTATATAAGAATACTCAGAGTCCAGTCATCAATTGATGAACTGAAAGAAATACTTAATGAAAGCATAGGAGACAATATTACACTGAACAAAGCACTTGATGTATTAAAGGCATTGAAGGAAAGAGATGTAATAAATAACAGGGAGCTTAAAATTATGCAGAGCATACTAGGTGACAGGGCTTTAAACAACGTACCTTATGATGATAGAAACACGATAAGGGCTTCATTGTTAAAGGAAATGATATTGATATCGGTGGACGCTGATTAATAAGTATACAGGAGGGTAAAAAATGTTATGCAATGAATGCGGAAAAAATGAAGCAAGAGTTCATGTAACTCAAATTATAAACGGAAATAAAACGGAAAGCCATTTGTGTGAAGAATGTGCAAAGAAAAATCAATCCGTATTAAATTCTAATTTTTCTATGGAAAACTTGTTTTCGGCAATGCTTAACAATGCATATAATACTTCTGCTTATATTCCCACAATGACTTGTTCAAAGTGCGGTATGACGTATGAAGAATTCAGAAATACAGGTAAATTCGGATGTAACAACTGCATTGATACATTTAAACAGAGGATAATGCCTGTTGTAAAAAACATACAGGGTTATGAAGCACATATGGGCAAAATTCCTAAAAGAGCTGGCGGAAGCTACAGGATACAAAAAGATATAGAAAAGCTGAAAAGTGAATTAAAGTCTGCAATCGAAAAAGAAGAATATGAAAATGCAGCAAGAATAAGAGACAAAATTCGTGAGATGGAAGCTAATATTTAAGGGGTGAAATATTATGGATAATAGAGATATTGTTGTAACAAGCCGCATCAGATTAGCCAGAAACTTAAAAAATTATAAATTCCCTGTAAAAATTACGATTGAAGAAGCAGAAAAGGTTATTTCTGAAGTAAATAGTGCAATCAACAGAATAAATTTAAATTATGAATTAACATATATGAAAAACTTAAATAATATTGAAAAAAGCGCATTAGTGGAAAATCATCTGATAAGTCCCGCATTGGCTGAAAAAGAAAGAGCAGCATTTTTACTGAGTAAGGACAAAAAAGTTTCAATTATGTTAAATGAAGAAGATCATATCAGAATTCAAACTTTGAGTCCCGGTTTATCATTAAAGGAATGCTGGGATTTAAGCAATAAGATTGATGATGTAATAGAAGAATCAGTTGATTATGCATTTGATAATGAATTAGGTTATGTAACCTCATGCCCTACAAATATAGGAACCGGAATGCGTGCTTCTGTTATGGTTCATCTTCCGGCACTTTCTATTACAAATCAGATTGAAAAGCTGTTGTACGGAGTGTCCCAATTAGGTGTGGCAGTAAGGGGAGTATACGGAGAAGGAACCAAATCTATCGGGCATCTTTATCAAATTTCCAATCAGGGTTCCTTGGGAACGGGAGAGGAAACATTGATTGAAAAAATAACACAAATAGTTAATCAAATAATCGAAAAGGAAGTAAAATTAAGAGAGCATCTTAAAAAGAACAATTTTGATGAAATAGAGGATGAGGTTTACAGAGCTTACGGTCTTCTGACGAATGCAAGAAGAATGACTGTTGAAGAATCAATGAAGCTTTTATCCATACTAAAGCTTGGCAAGGAGATGGATATTGTTAAACTATCCAAGGAGATGGATATTTATCGTCTTATGACAATGATTCAGCCAAGTAATATTGCTTTGAAAACCGGGAACAATTTAAACCCGAAGGAAAGAGAAAAAAACAGAGCAGAAATATTAAGACGCGAATTATTACAATAACTTTAAAATTCAAATTAAGGAGATGAAATATATGATGAATGGATTAAATAAGTCAGCAAGGACAGCATTGGAATTAGCTCAAAAAGAAACAGCAAATTTTAAGCAGAACGTTCTCGGAACTGAACATATACTTATAGGGTTGATGCTTGAACAGGAAGGCATTGCAGGTAAAATTCTCAGAAACAAACTGGATGTTGACAGAATAAGAGAGATAATCAAAAATTCGATCGGTGAGGGAGATGAAATGCCCGAATATATTCAGGTCAGCCCCCGAAGCAAGTATATTATTGAGCTTGCTCGCCAGTATTCAGCACAAATGGGAGTTTCTTATGTTGGAACAGAGCATATATTGCTTGGGCTGATAGACGAGGGAGAAGGGATTGCTGCGCAGATAGTTAAATCGGTTGTAAGCTTAAAAGATTTAAAAAATGAGGTAGTTGAAGCAATAAAGCAAAACAGCGGAGGAGCTGCGGGAGGCAACGCTAATTTCAGCGGCAATGCAGAGCAGGCACAAAATAGCAGTACAAAAACAATTGACAAATACGGTACAGATTTAAACCAACGTGCAAGAGAAGGAAAGCTTGACCCAGTTATTGGAAGAGAAAATGTTATAGAGAGGGTTATACAAATATTGTCAAGAAGAACAAAAAATAATCCTTGCTTAATAGGGGAGCCCGGAGTAGGTAAGACCGCTATAGCCGAAGGATTAGCGCAGGAAATTGTAAATGGAAATGTACCTGAAACTCTAAAGGATAAAAGAGTTGTAACCCTTGATATGGCGGGAATGGTTGCAGGTGCTAAGTACAGGGGAGAATTTGAAGAAAGGCTAAAAAGTGCGGTAGAAGAAATAAAGGCAGCAGGAAATATTATTTTATTTATAGATGAGCTTCACACCATAATAGGAGCCGGTGCTGCAGAAGGAGCAATTGATGCTTCCAATATATTAAAACCTACATTGGCAAGAGGAGAAATGCAGATAGTCGGTGCTACAACTCTGGATGAATACAAAAAACATATAGAAAAGGATGCGGCGCTTGAAAGAAGATTCCAGCCGATTACCGTTGATGAGCCTACAGTTGAGGATACAATCAAAATATTGAAGGGCTTACGAGATAAATATGAAGCACACCACAAGGTTGCCATAACTGATGAGTCAATTGAGGCTGCAGCAAAGTTATCACACAGATATATATCCGACAGATTTCTGCCTGACAAAGCAATAGACTTAATTGATGAAGCCGCATCGAGAACAAGGTTAAAATCTTCGACTCAACCTAAAGAATTCAAGGAAATTGAAGATAGAATAACCGAATTAAACAATGAAAAGCAAGCGGCAATCAACAATCAGGATTACGAAAAGGCGGCATCCTTCAGAGATGAAGAAAAAAGATTGACTGATGAGCTTGATAAGCAAAAGAAATTATGGGCAGCACAAAATTCCAAGGATTCAAAAATCGGATACGAAGAAATAGCGGACGTTGTTTCTCAATGGACCGGTGTGCCGGTTAAGAAGCTTCAGGGTGATGAATCTGAAAGATTGCTAAATATGGAAGAAATACTCCACAAGAGAGTTATAGGTCAGGAACAGGCGGTTGAAGCTTTGTCAAAAGCCATCAGAAGATCGAGAGTCGGATTGAAGGATCCTAAAAAGCCTATCGGTTCATTTATATTCTTAGGACCAACAGGAGTAGGTAAGACAGAGTTATCTAAAGCGTTGGCAGAGTCGATGTTCGGCGATGAAAATGCAATAATACGTGTAGATATGTCTGAATTTATGGAAAAACATTCGGTTTCCAAGCTTATAGGTTCACCTCCGGGATACGTTGGATTTGACGAAGGAGGACAATTAACCGAAAAAATCAGAAGGAAGCCATATTCGGTTATATTGTTTGATGAAATAGAAAAAGCACATCCGGATGTATTCAACATATTGTTACAGCTGTTGGATGACGGCAGATTGACAGATGCAAAGGGAAGAACTGTTGATTTTAAAAATACCGTTATAATCATGACCTCAAATGTTGGAGCAAGTACGATTAAAAAACAAAAAACCCTTGGCTTTGCTGCAAATTCATCAAATGAAGAAAAAGATGAATACGAAAAAATGAAGGAAAATGTATTGGGTGAATTGAGAAGATCATTCCGTCCTGAGTTTTTAAACCGTATAGATGAAATAATTGTGTTCCACTCCTTGAACAAGGACCACATAAAGGAAATTGTATCATTGATGATTGATAATTTGTCAAAACGTCTTGAGCAGTTGAATGTAAAAATAGAATTAGACGACAAGGCAAAAGAGCTATTAGCAGATGAGGGATTCGACCCGATGTTCGGAGCAAGACCTCTGCAAAGAGAAATAAGAAGAAGAATCGAAGACAGATTGTCGGAAGAATTGTTAAAAGGTACAATCAAAAAATCCGACACAATAAAAATCAGCGCAGAAGATAAAGAATTAATTTTCAGCAATAAGTAAGCAGACGACCCAAATCTTTGATTTGGTGTCGGTCGCTTATCCTGAGCGGCAGTGAAGGATCTCGTATGACAAAAGATGAGATACTTCACTACGTTCAGAAGAGACCGCTTCAAGTTTTGTGTAAACACAAAAACTGACGTAATCTTTTAAGTAAATTTTCACAAGGGAAAAACCTATAAAAGAAAAAATTTCATCTAATTCATTGGTCGGATATGTCTTGCCTTCGTATTCGACGGTTCCTATTTCTTCGGTGAGCTTAATAGATTGCAGCTCTGAAATTATGCCCTCGGAACTGAAATTTGCTTCAACTTCAACCTTGTATACACCAGGATCCAATGGTAAGTCCTTAACTATATTGATATCAGGGTAATCTAAAGGAATACTCTCTCCCGCGTCGATAGGCAAAGGGTATTCGCTTTTAAGGAGCTCCCGGGTTTCCTTATCGGGAATGAAATAAATTCTACCGGTCTTTCCGTAAAATCCGTCTGTGATAATTTCTCCCGTATATCTGACGGGCTCCGGCACGTTGTCTTCTTCCTCTATGGACTCACTTATTGGTTCTTCTATCTCCGGTTCAACCGTTTTTGCAGGCTTCGAACATGAGGTTAATAATAAAATCATTGCGAATAATAACAGTTTTTTCATATTTCCCAAATCCCCTTTCATGCAATATTATTAGACGAAAAATCTATTTATTTGTTCCGTAAATTCAAATATGCTATAATCATTATAATATATAAAACAAAGGCAGTAAACTAATTGGAGGTAACATGAAGGAGAAAATTTTATTAAAAAAAGGAAATATTATAGATGAAAACGGAAAAGTAACAGAAAATATAAATGTATATATTTCAGGCGGTAAAATTCACAAGATTACAAATGAAATTTTAAATGAACTCATGGGAAGATATGAAGAAGTTGATTGTACCGGCAACTACATTACTCCCGGCTTTATAAATTTGCATACCCATTCTCCTATGAACATAATGAAGGGAATTGCGGAAGATATATCGATCGATAATTGGTTTAACGAAAAGATATTTCCATATGAAAGCAAGCTTACAGATGAAGATATTTATTGGGGAGCCATGGTTGCTTCTGCCGAAATGGTCAATAACGGCGTCACAGCTTTTGCAGATCATTATTTTGCGCAGAAATCGGTATATAAAGCTGTGGAGGATATGGGTATAAGGGCAGACATAGCTCCTACAATATTCGGATTGGCTGTGGATTACCGAAATCAGTTAAATGATGCGATAAACTTTATAGAGAAGTATCAGGGCAAAAACAGCAGAGTTAATTTGCGTTTGGGGCCCCATGCTCCTTACACATGCCCCGGGGATAAGCTTACAGAAATAATAGATGTTGCTAAAAAGCTTAAAGCCGGTATACACATACACGTGTCGGAAACTGAGGAGCAGGTTATTGACAGCATTAAAGATACGGGCAAAACACCTGTGGAGGTTCTTTACGAAAGCGGTGGCTTCGATGTTGATGTTATAATTGCTCACGGTCTGTGGACGAAAAAAGAAGATTTGAAATTCATTAACGATAAAGCATTTTTTGCATTCAGCCCTAAAACATATATGAAGCTGAGTATGGGTGAAGGTAGTATATACAATTTAAAAGATGATATTAATTTTTCCTTTGGTACTGACGGCGCCGCAAGCTCAAACACATTGAGCCCGCTGGAACAGGCAAGGCTGTTTGCTCTCAATGGTAAATTCATAAGTAACAGCGCAACTGATTTTAAAACCATAGATATATGGAAAGCTTTAATGAACGGTCACAATGCACTGAAATTTAACACCGGAAAAATTCAAGAGGGCTATAACGCTGATTTGTTGATATGGGATTTAAATAAATTAAATACATTTCCTGTCTATGATCCTCTTACTTCGATTATTTACAGCTCGAATCCGGATAACATCAAGTGCACCATGGTAGAAGGAGAATTTTTAAAATTTGACGGTAAATTAAAAGCAGATACAGATCATATATTAAAGCAAGTAAAGAAGATTCAAGATAATATATTGAAAAGGGGAAAGGGAGAAAGTAAAGTACAATATTAAAACAGGTCAGAAAAGGGACGGTTCAAAAAAGGACCGTCCCTTTTCTGACCTGTTTTTGCATTTTTGATTATTCAACAATTGATTTGCTGACGCATATAATGTTACAGGAAAAGAAAGGAGAAAAAATATGATTATTCACGTAGTTCAACCGGGCGAAAATATTTTTTCCATTGCCGCACAGTATAATATTTCGCCGCAAAAAATCATTTCAGATAACGAGTTAGCAAATCCAAATGTTTTAGTGCCGGGTCAAACGTTGGTTATACTGACTCCGGAGCAGGTTTATACCGTTAATCCCGGAGATACCCTTGAAAGCATTGCAAGACAGTTTAACACTACCGTAGTAGAATTATTGCAATACAATCCATCCATCACTCATGCTGATGCAATTTTTCCGGGGGATCAAATTACCATAGCTCCAAGCTCGGAAAAAAGAGGAACAATTTATACGGTCGGCTATGCATATCCGCATATAGACAGAACAGTTTTAATGAAGACATTACCATATTTAACTTATTTGACGTTGTTCACTTACGGTATAACTCCTGAGGGAGACCTTATAGAAATTGACGACGAAGAATTAATAAGGATAGCAAGAGATTATGGTGTAGCTCCATTGATGCTTATTTCTACTTTAACAGAAGAAGGAACTTTCAGTAATGAACTGGCACACCAGATATTAAGTGATCCTGAAGCTACGAACAGATTAATTGATAATGTTGTTAACGCTATGAGAGAAAAAGGTTATGAAGGGCTTGATATAGATTTTGAATATGTCTTACCCGAAGACAGGGAAAACTTTATTAATTTCGTAAGAAATATGACAAACAGGTTAAATGAGGAAGGGTATACTGTATTAACCGCATTGGCTCCAAAAGTTTCAGCAGATCAGCCGGGACTTTTATATGAGGCCCATGATTATCCGGCTCTCGGTGATGCCTCAAACAGAGTTTTATTAATGACCTATGAATGGGGTTACACATACGGACCTGCAATGGCTGTTGCACCTGTAAACAGAGTGAGAGAAGTTTTGGATTATGCGGTAACGGAAATACCTAGAGAAAAAATTTACATGGGCATTCCAAACTATGGTTATGACTTTACCCTGCCTTATGTTCAAGGAGTTTCAAGAGCAAATTCCTTATCCAACGTTCAGGCGGTGGAGCTTGCTGCTGAAGTAGGCGCAAATATACAATATGATGAGGAAGCGCAGTCGCCTTACTTCATATATTTTGATGACCAAGGTAGACAGCATGAAGTTTGGTTTGAGGATGCAAGAAGTATATTAGCAAAATTAGATTTATTTTCCGAATACGGATTTGAAGGAGTAGGATATTGGAATGTAATGAGGTATTTCCCGCAAAATTGGCTCGTTACCAGTTCGTTGTACGATATTGCTAAGGTATTGTAATTTAGTGCTTGCCACAAAATTGTAATTATACGAAATAATTAGCATATATTTAGATAACGGGTATATTTTGTAGGAGGTTATACATGAACAATAAAAATTATAGAGTGATGAAATTTTTTGAACAGGTAAACAAACCTAATAAGGCAAGGGGTTATGTTCGTCTTGATATAAGAGGCATGAGAGGCAATATAATTGTTTCGGCAGAGGGCTTGGGGGATGCTAAATCTTCAAGTGAAGTTTATTTGTATAAGGATAAAACAAATAAACTAAAATTAGGAGATATTAACAATAAAAAAGGTATGATTAAAAAAAGCTTAACCTTTGGCAGTGACAGTTCTGTTGAGGATTATAATACCTGCGCCGTCGTACAGGACAAAAAAATAGTGCTTTATACCAACTTGTTTAACTCTGTTGCCTTGGAGCAAATAAAAAAATTGGAGTACTCCGACGAAGACGATGCAGTCCTGATTGAAGCAGAAGATAAGACGTTACAGGAGTTGGTTGAAAAGGCTGAGCCAAAATCTGAAAATGAAGAGCTGGCTGAAAAAAAAGAAAGAGAAGAAGACGCACAATCAGAGGATACTAAAGAAGAAAAATCAGCGAAAACAGAGCCGATTGAA
This sequence comes from Sedimentibacter hydroxybenzoicus DSM 7310, assembly GCF_013403245.1. Taxonomy (GTDB): domain Bacteria; phylum Bacillota; class Clostridia; order Tissierellales; family Sedimentibacteraceae; genus Sedimentibacter; species Sedimentibacter hydroxybenzoicus. The sequence goes on from NZ_JACBNQ010000039.1 coordinate 18,195, forward strand.
GAAAAAGCAGAAAAAGCAGAAAAAGCAGAAAAAACAGAAGCTGTTGAAGAAAAGGCAGAAAAAACAGGGGCGATTGAAGAAAAGTCAATAGAGCAAGTGACTAAGGACATTAATGACAACAGAGTTAGAAAGGAATCGGTCTCGTCTGCGGTTAATTTGGATGCTGAACCGAATGTTGAAACTCAGGCACGTAAGTATAAAAATAAATTTGAAGAAAGCCTATATAATGCTTTGAAGGAGTATAAAAAAATTGAACCTTTATCAGTTCAAATAAAAGATTTTAACTGGTGGTACATACCATATGATGAAACCGGTATAAAAAATGGATTTTTGCCTTACTACAACCAAATAATCAGCTCGTATTATCCATATCCTGTTTCTAATCGTGTGACCACATGCAGCGGTCTTATGAAAAAATACGGACATTACATTTTTGGTATTTTTAAGGAAAAGGGTGAAATTGTTAAGTTCGTGTACGGGGTACCGGGAGAATTTACAAAGGAAGAACAGCCATACAAGGGTATTACAGGTTTTAAGAATTGGTCTTACAGCAATAAAGAGGACAAATCGGATTATGGTTATTGGTTGGCATTCGTAAATCCAAGAACAGGCGAAACTACTGAACCGCCTGAAATAGTATTGTCATAGCAGCTTAAATAGTACTGTACAAATAATATTTTATTTGATATAATAAGCAAGAACTATTTAAAAAGGAGTTAAAAAAACAAATGCCCTCAATAAGTACCAATATGCATTTTGGTAAATTATTCATAGAAAATTCGAAAATAGAAATTGATGTTCCAAGTTTTGTCATTGGCATTGCTTCTCCTGAAACTATAGACGAGGATGATTTCGAGGACCTGCACACCCTTGATGAGGATGGCAATATTGATGTAAGAGAATTTTATGAGCAGTTTAATTTTAACGAACTCAGTTTAAAACAAAAATCCTTTATATTAGGATACTATTGTCATGTATGGTTTGACGAATACTATAAATTTAATGCAAGCAAGCTTAAAATTCGCAACAATGTGGATTTAACAGATGCAGAGCTTGGCAAAGCAGTTAAATCAATACTTAAATTTTATGATAACAAGGAAATTAATAACTTCTTCGAAAAATACAAAAATGAAATAAATTCATTCGAATTAGATTTAAATTTAACCGAAATAGAAGGTATAAGCATAAAAAAATCAAAAGAAAAAATAATGGAATTCTTTAAAGATTCGATACCGGATGTAGTATATTCAAACTTGATTGATGAACATGAATATATGAATCTTATAAAGAACGGATGCAGCAAAATAATGAGGTCACTTTAAAAACTCCTGTTACAGGAGTTTCAGACTGCTGACAAAGTCAGCAGCAAGTAACAAAAATTACGAAAACTTAACAGAGAAACAGTTGGAAAACCAACA
>NZ_JACBNQ010000004.1 GCF_013403245.1 Sedimentibacter hydroxybenzoicus DSM 7310
TGATGATATCCCACAATGTGAATGACGCAATAAAGTTTTCAGACAGGATTATAATGCTGGACAGAGGAAGTGTAGTGTTGGATGTGAGAAACGGTCAGATAACGGAGAAGGAATTGATGGAGATATATAATTCGCGTAACTACAGCCCCTTTGCTGAAGCGGTATAACAGCAATGGATAGGCGATAGATTGACAATAGAATTGCAATAGAAAATAAAGGAGAGATTCTTCACTGACGTTAAGAATGACAAGGTTGGTGCTCTCAATATAGGGTTATTTATAGAAGGAGGTTATTATGAAATTAAAAAAATTAGCAGCGTCATTATTGTTGATACCAATTATTTTATCCGGATGTACACAAGGTGCATCGGGTACACCAGATACAGAAAAATTTACTATAGGTATTTCACAGTTGATAGAGCATCCTGCTTTGGATGCGTCAAGGCAGGGTTTTATAGATGAACTTAAAACTCAAGGTATAAATGCGGAATTCATTGATCAAAATGCACAAGGTGATCCAAACAATGCACTTATGATTGCACAGAAGTTTGTCAGAGATGATGTGGATTTAATATTTACAATTGCAACTTCAACTTCACAGGCAGCAAAGCAGGCAATTAGCGGAACAGATATACCATTGGTTTTTACGGCAGTAACCGATCCGGTATTTTCTCAGCTAGTCACTGATTTAAATGTTACGGATGAGAATATTACCGGGGTTGTAGATGCCGCACCTATAAAAGAAAATCTGGAGTTGTTTAAAGAATTAAAAGAGGACATAAAAACTATCGGTATAATTTACAACATAGGGGAATCAAATTCCGAAGTCCAGGTTGACCAGACAAAGGAAATAGCCGAGAGTATGGATCTGCAGATAGAAACGATAGGTATTGCATCTGCCAACGATATACCGCAGGCAATAGATACGATTTCTAAAAAGGTTGATGGACTGTATATAATTACCGACAATATGGTTGCTACATCCATGCCGCTTGTAGCTAAGCTTTCACAGGAAAAAGGGCTGCTGACGGTTTCGGCTGACGGTACTCATGTTACGGAAGGTATACTGATTTCAAAGGGTATCAGCTACTATGAAATAGGAAAGCAATCAGCCGTTATTGCGAAGCAAATATTGGCAGATAAAAAAAACATAGCAGAAATTCCCGTTCAATCATCACAAAACCTTGAGAAGAAGGTAAACGTAAAGGCTATGGAAAGCCTAGGCTTCACAAAGGATAATAAAGCATTTGAAGGAGCGGAGTTCATTGAACAATAGATAGGCGATGGATTGGATATTGATTAGCGATAGAATAGCAACGGATAAACAAGGTAAGAGATAATCTCCCCTTGTTTTTTGCTATAAGCATATATATAATTGATTTATAAATTAAAAAGGGAGTAAGCATTTATTTAGATTGCTAATCGATAGTATCATGAGAAACATAAAAATGATAATTCAATATGACGGTACCCGGTACAAGGGATGGCAGAAACAGAATGAAAATGTTAATACCATACAGGGAAGATTAGAGAATATTTTAAGCGGCATGACAGGCGGGGAAGTAACACTTATTGGATGCGGCAGAACTGATGCAGGCGTCCATGCGTTAAATTATACCGCTAATTTTCATACAAATTCAAAGATGAATGTTGAGGATATGTCAAAATATATAAATGATAAACTGCCTGAAGATATTGCTTTATTGTCATTGAAAAATGCAAGCGAAAGATTTCATGCAAGATATAATATATTATCAAAAACATATCTGTTCAGAATTAATAACAGTCAGGTGAAAAATGTATTTGACAGGAAATATGTACATAGAGTAAATGAAAAAATAGATCTGGATAAAATGAGGCAATGTGCACAGCAGCTGATAGGAACACATGATTTTCAAAGCTTTACCACATTAAAATCCAAAACTAAATCAACCGTCAGGACTATTAATTATATTGATATCGAAGAAAAGGGCAATATAATAGAAGTGGAAGTAAACGGGAATGGATTTCTATGGAACATGGTTAGAATTATAATAGGTACATTAATTGAAGCAGGTACGGGTAAGCTTGATATAGCTGATATAGAAAATATTATGGCAGCAAAAAAAAGAGCTGAAGCCGGTCCCATGGTACCGCCAAAAGCGCTGTTTTTAAAAGAGGTTGAATATTAGCATGAAAAGAAATGTTTTTATGAAGCTAAGTACAAGAATTAATATTTATATTATTTTGATTTTAGTGTTTTCATTGGGCAGCATGACAATACTGTCTTATTATCAAATGAAAGATATTCTTACCGCTCAGTTAAAAGACAAGCTGATGACTATTGCAACATATGCTTCGGAGGATTATAAGGTAAAGGAAGCATTTAAGCATAGCAGTAAGATACCTGAATTAAATGAACATATAGAAAAAATCAGAGAAGAAACAAAAGTAGATTTTATAGTTGTATTTGACATGGACAGCATTCGTCTCACTCATCCTGTGAAAGAAAACATCGGTCGGAAATTTGAAGGGGGAGATGAAACAAGAGCCCTCAAAGAAGCAGACAAATATATATCCCAGGCAAAGGGAACCTTAGGTATATCGTTAAGAGCCTTCGTACCGATTATTTATGAAGGCAGACAGTTAGGTGCAGTCTGTGTGGGAAGCACGGTAGTAGAAATAAGCAAGGAAATATTAATAAAAGCTCAACAATTTATACCGTTTATATTTATAGGTTTGTTTTTGGGCAGCTACTGTGCTGTTGTACTGGCAGCAAGCATAAAGGATGAATTGTTAGGGTTAGAACCAAGGGAAATCACCTTGCTCTTAAAAGAAAAAGAAGCTATACTTGATAATGTTAAGGAAGGAATAATAACCTTAAACGAAAACGGAGAGCTCATACAATACAACCGGGAGGCATCAAGAATTCTAGGCTTAACAGGCAATGATATTAACATTAATATTGATGAATTAGCTAAAATAAATAAAATAATACCGGATTTAAAAGATCTTGAAATAAACAATGATTTTGAGGTTAATGTCAGACCCGGTGTAACTATTTTATGTAAATATAATATTTTGAAAAATGATAAAAAGCAGACAATAGGACACGTAATTAATTTCAGGGATTTATCCGAAGTAAAAAAGATGTCCGAGGAATTAACCGGAATAAAAAAAATGGCATGGTCATTGAGGGCACAAAATCATGAGTTTATGAACAAATTGCACACAATATCCGGGTTGATACAGTTAGAAGAATATGATGAAGCAATAAAGTATATTTCTAAAACAGCAAAAAGCGGAAACGATATAACAAGTTTAATAACAGGCAGAATTAAAAATTTGAATATTGCTGCTTTGATTTTGGCAAAGTATTATAAAGCGGAAGAATTAAGGATTAAATTTGAAATAGATAAAAATTCCGGTTTAACTATACTTCCTGATTTAATAAGCAGTGATGATGTAGGTTCTGTCATCGGTAATTTAATTGAGAATGCCTTAGAGGCTGTTAATGTTGATGGCACAGGAAAAGTATATTTTAAAATATTTCAGAATGAAAAGGTCCTTATCATTGAGGTAAAAGACAATGGACCCGGAATTTCGGAGGATATAAAGTCCAAAATATTTGACCGGAATTTCAGTACTAAATCAGAACATCACGGGTACGGTATGTATATTGTAAAGAATATAATAGAAGATGCCAACGGAAAAATTACCTTGTCTTTAGATAATGAAACGGCATGGCATATAGAAATTCCTATGAAAAGTGGTGATAATATATGATACATGTTATGATTTTAGAGGATGATCCCATGGTCAGAGAAATCAATTCAAGGTTTTTAGGAAAATTGTCGGATTTTAAGTTGGCTAAGGCGGTTCCAAGCATAAAGGAAGCACAAGAATTTTTGTTTAAGAGCAGGGTGGATTTGATTTTGTTAGATATATATCTGCCTAAGGAAAACGGAATAGATTTCTTGAAGTGGTTAAGAAAAGAAGAATTTGAAACAGACGTTATTTTAATCACTGCAGATAAAACGAGCAACATGATACAGGAAGCTTTTCGCTACGGAGCAGTTGATTATCTTATTAAACCGTTCACATTCAATAGATTTAAAGAGGCATTGGATAATTATAAGGAAAGATATTACGGTATAAAAAAGCTTGACACAATTGAGCAAAATGAGTTGGACAAATATATAATAAAAAATACTTTGAATAATGAATACGACAATTCTGATAATGATTTGGAAAAAGGAATAAATAAGTATACCTATAAGATAATATGGAAGGAAGTCGAAAAATTAGTCGATGAATATAAAACAGCAGAAGAAATTTCTGAAAAATCGGGAGTAGCCAGAGTTACAGTACGCAAATATCTTGAATTCATGCTTAAGGAAGGTAAGGTTGATAAGATAATTGAATATGGTAAGGTTGGGAGACCTCAACACAAATATAAAAACCTAACATAGCTATCAGATTGATGACTTTGTCATCAATCTGACCTAACATAGTTAGGTTTTTTTGTTGCATACTTTGATAAAAATACGACAAACTATTCTTAATGACCAAAACTATTTTAAACTTACATAATATTTACATTAATATTATGTAATGCTAATATGCAGTTATACACGAAAAAATATTATAGAAGGAAGGAAAACGATTTGAATTATTTTGAAGAAAGTTTAAAATTGCATGAAAAAAGCAAGGGTAAAATTGAAGTAATTTCTAAAATTAAGGTAGAAACAAGGGAAGATTTAAGCTTGGCATATACGCCCGGAGTTGCTGAGCCATGCAGAAAGATTCATCAGAATGAAGACGACGTATACAAGTATACATCAAAAGGCAATATTGTTGCTGTAGTAACGGACGGAACGGCAGTTCTCGGTTTGGGGGATATCGGTCCAAAAGCCGCATTGCCGGTTATGGAGGGAAAATCCATACTGTTCAAGGAATTCGCCGATGTTGATGCATTTCCGATATGCATAGATTCAAAAAACGTTGATGACATAGTTAAGACCGTAAAGCTGATTGCTCCGGGGCTTGGAGGAATAAATCTGGAGGACATAGGAGCTCCCAGATGTTTTGAGATAGAAGAAAGGCTGAAGAAAGAGCTTGATATTCCGGTATTCCATGACGATCAGCATGGGACTGCCATTGTAGTATTGGCGGGATTAATAAATGCGTTAAAAATAGTAAACAAAAAAATAGAAGATATAAAGATAATTATTAACGGAGCAGGTGCTGCAGGAACAGCAATTGCTAATTTATTAACTGCTGCAGGGGCTAAAAATATAATAGCTTGTGACAGGTCAGGTGCTTTATATGCAGGTATGTCAAGTGCGAATGAAGCAAAGAGCGAATTGGCTAGGGTAACAAATCCTAATGGAGAAAAAGGCTCTTTAGCAGACGTTATGAATAATGCTGATGTATTTATCGGAGTATCTTCTGCCGATGTTGTTAAGGCTGAAATGGTTAAATCAATGGCTAAGGATGCTATTATTTTAGCAATGGCTAATCCTACTCCTGAAATTATGCCTGACATTGCAATATCTGCGGGAGCAAGAGTTGTAGGAACAGGGCGTTCGGATTTTCCAAATCAAATAAATAATGTATTGGTTTTCCCGGGAGTATTCAGAGGAGCGCTGAATGTAAGGGCTAAAGAAATCAACCTTGATATGAAGATAGCAGCTGCTTATGCTATAGCAAACTACATTGATGATGATGAATTAAATGAAAACAACATAATTCCGAGTGCTTTGGATAAGGGTGTAGCAAGTGCGGTTGCCCAAGCAATAGAAGCAGCAGCCAGAAAATCAGGTGTGGCAAGATTATAATATTAATTTTTTATTAAATAATATAATTAAATTATAAATAACTTGGAGGATAGAAAATGAAAGAATTAAAAATAATGGGATTAACCTTACCGGTTTATTTCGCATTACTTGCAGTAATAATTGTTGCAATTTTTTTAAATGTTTTGCCCGGAGGTATGATTGGTGCCTTTGCTTTCATGATGATAGTTGGTGCATTGCTTGATGTAGTAGGTAATAATACACCAATTGTAAAAACTTTCTTTGGCGGCGGACCGATAGTTATTATATTTGGTTCAGCAGCACTTGTATATTTTAATATATTGCCTGAAGTAGTTACAAAGAACGTAGATACCTTTATGAAAGGAGGAGGCTTCCTTGACTTTTATATAGCAGCGCTTATTACGGGTTCTATACTAGGTATGAACAAGAAGCTTCTTATTAAGGCAGCCATAAGATATTTCCCGTGTATACTGGGAGGTCTTTTAGTAGCTATGGGTTTGGTATCTATAGGAGGATTAGCGTTTGGCTATACACCGGCAGAAGCAATCGCATATATAGGTATTCCTATAATGGGAGGCGGAATGGGAGCAGGTGCTGTTCCGATAGCTGATGTGTTTTCTAAAGGGTTAGGACTTCCGACAGAACAAATTCTATCAAGATTGGTTCCGGCAGTTGCTTTAGGAAATGCTATTGCAATTGTATTCGGAGGAATTTTAGACAGGGTAGGTAAAAAGTACCCTAAGTTAAGCGGAAACGGCAAGCTGATGGAAATAGGTCAGGATGAACTTAAAGAAAAAGTTGATAATGAACCTTTTGCATTGAGTGATTTTGGTATAGGCATAGCAATTGCTACAACATTCTTTACATTTGGAAATATTGTGGCATTCGTTATGAAAAATTATGTAGGTATAGATATTCACTCATATGCATGGATGATAATATCTGTTGCTATTGCAAAAGCTATCAATATTTTACCGACTAAATATGAAAAATCATGTGCTAAATGGTACCAATTTGTTGCATCAAATTGGACACCTGCATTATTGATGGGTATAGGTATTGCATATACCGATTTAGGTCAAGTAATTTCTGCATTTACACCTTCATACTTGATACTGTGCTTCCTGGTTGTTTTAGGAGCAGTTCTAGGTACTGCTTTAGTAGGAAAATTAGTTGGTTTTTATCCTATAGAAGCGGCTATAACTGCGGGCCTTTGCATGGCTAACATGGGTGGTACAGGTGATGTTGCAGTTTTGACCGCAGCAAACAGAATGGAATTAATGCCGTTTGCTCAAATTTCTTCAAGGCTGGGAGGAGCATTTATTATCTTCTTCGCTTCGATCATCGTACCTATATTTTTCGGTTAGCGTCGTATATAAGTCGTATATAAGTCGCTTATGCTGGAAGTGAAAATAAGTCTTAGCTCACCCTAAAGGTGAGCTAAGACTGCTGAAAAAGTCCCCCTGCATCGTTGCCGTTCATCCGGTCAATCCTCACGTATGTCTAATACGCTGCGGTTGCCCGTCTTCCGGCGCCTTGCAGGATGAACTTTTTCAACAGCCTATCATCTTGATGACTTTGTCATCAATCTGAGCTCACCCTAAAGGTGAGCTTTGCTATAAGTAAAGGAGAAAATTATGCATGCTATTGAGAAAATACTTGCTAAAAACAGTGGTAAAAAATCAGTGAGAACCGGCGAAATAGTAATGGCAAAGGTTGATTTTGCACAGGTTAATGATTTGTACCTTCAGACAATATATTCGTTCAGAGAAATGAACGGCAAAAAGGTTTGGGATAAGGACAGGGCGGCATTTGTCTTTGACCATTACGCACCTGCTCCTACAATAAAGTCCGCACAAATTCATAAGGAAATGAGGGAATTTGCCGGAGAAAATGAATTAACGTATCACTTTGATGTCAATGCCGGAGTGTGTCACCAGGTATTGACTGAAGCCGGATTAATTTACCCGGGAGCAATTATAGTTGCCACCGACTCTCATACAACAACCCACGGAGCCCTTGGCGCAATGGGAACCGGTGTCGGTGCCACTGATATGGCGACAATATTGATATCCGGAGAATTATGGTTCAGGGTTCCTGAAATAATTGAAATACGTATAGAAGGTACTCCTCATCCGGGTATTATGCCAAAGGATGTAATTCTGTATATAATGGGACAGATGAGAGCAGACGGTGCGGTATATAAAGCTATTGACTTTACAGGAAGCTATATCGATAATTTAGGAGTTTCGGAAAGAATGGTATTGTGTAACATGGCTGTTGAAATGGGAGCCAAGACCGCATATATGCAGCCGAACGAAAAAGTTCTGAAATATGCTGAACAAAGAGCTGTGAGGCCGTTTGAGGTGCAATATACGGATGAGGATTTCCAATATAGTGAAAGCTATCATTTCGATGTAACAAATCTGTCGGTACAGGTTGCGGTGCCCCACAGCGTCGATAATGTATTTCCTTTAAATGATACCGAGAAGGTAAAAATAGACCAGGGTTTTATCGGAACCTGTACAGGCGGAAGGTTAGATGATCTAAAAGCCGGAGCAGATATTATAAGAGGCAAGAAGATAAATAAGGATGTAAGGCTGCTTATTATACCTGCTTCAGCAGAGGTTATGCAGGAAGCAATCGTTAAGGGATATATACAGGATTTTATCAATGCGGGCGCAACAATCTCAACTCCGGGATGTGGACCGTGCTTAAGTGCTCATGAGGGAGTTCTGGCACCGGGAGAGGTGTGTGTAACAGCTTCGAATCGTAATTTCCCGGGACGTATGGGAAGCAACAAATCAAAGATATACCTGGCATCGCCTGCTACAGTGGCAGCTTCGGCACTGACAGGGTATTTGACAAATCCATGTGATTTATAATAGTTGAGTGATGGTATTGAAGGAGATGTATATGGAAACAATTATAAAAGGAAAAGTTATAGTATTAGATAACAACATTGATACGGACCAAATTTATCCCGGCAGATTTTTAGAGATTGTTAATCCGCAGGAAATAGGGACTCATTGTTTGTCCGGCGTAGATGAAAATATAGCTAAGAATTTCAAGAAAGGCGACATAGTTGTGGCAGGAACAAATTTCGGCTGCGGTTCAAGCAGGGAGCACGCACCGATTGCACTTCTCAATATGGGAGCGAGCCTGGTGCTTGCAGATTCATTTGCCCGTATCTTTTTCCGCAATTCTATTAACTTAGGGTTGCCTTTATTGGTATGCAAGGGTATAAGCAGGGTTTTGTCCGACGGTGATGAAATAGAGGTCGATATTGTTGAAGGAACCGTAAAAATTCTAAAAACAGGGGAAATATTGCAGGCAGATAAAATAGGTGAATATGCAATGAGCATTCTTGAAGCAGGTGGTATAAAACCATTATTTAGAGAAAGAATGAAAGGATAAAAGGAGTGATGCTAAATGGAAATTAAAAATAAGGCTGCAGCAGGAACCTTGGAATCAAGCGATATTTATGTCGTTGTGGAGCCTAACGAAAATGGCATTGATTTGCATCTTGAATCAATAGTTTACAATCAATTTAACGAAGAAATTGAAAAAGCCGTAAGAGATGTATTAAATGATTTTAACGTTGAAAATATAAAAATACAATTGAAGGACAGAGGGGCTGTTGAATGCGCAATACGAGCAAGAGTTGAAACAGCCTTAAAAAGAGCAGGAGGGGTGAATAGTTAATGAGAAGAAGTATGCTTTTTATGCCCGGAAACTCGGCAGGAATGCTGTTAAACGCTGATGCACTGGGAGCCGACAGTATAATTTTGGATTTGGAAGATGCCGTTTCGCCGGCAGAAAAGGATTCAGCCCGAATTTTAGTAAGAAATGCACTAAAGCACCTTAATTACAGCAATTGTGAGATAATTGTCAGAATTAATTCAATTGATTCTGAATTCTGGAAAAGCGACCTGCAGGAGATTATTCCATTGAGACCTCACATGATTATGCCTCCGAAAATTAATTCTGCAGGAGATGTTCAAATCATTGCTGAGTACATGAAAGAGATAGAAGAAAAACATAACATCGATAAACCTACATATATCATTCCTTTGATTGAAACGGCTCTTGGAGTTGAAAATGCATTTGAAATAGCAAAGTCCTCTGACAGAGTGAAAGCAATTTTTTTAGGGGCAGAAGATTTAACAGCAGATTTAAGATGCAAGAGAACAAAAAATGGTGATGAAATTTTCTACAGCAGAGGAAGAATGGTGACAGCTGCAAGAGCTGCAGGCATAGACGTTTATGACACGCCTTTTACGGATGTAGAGGATGAAGAAGGCTTAAGAGAGGATGCTTTATTTGCCAAATCTCTCGGCTTCACAGGTAAAGCTTGTATATCACCAAGGCACGTTATGACTATAAATGAAGTATTCAGTCCTACAATCGAAGAAGTAGAATATGCAAGAGAGGTTATGGACATAATCAGAGTTGCCGAAGAACAGGGCAAGGGTGCAATTTCCCTTCATGGAAAAATGATTGACGCACCGATTGTTGCAAGAGCAAGACAGACGTTGGAAATGGCTGAAGCTTTAGGAGGAGGTGTGTATAATGAGTAAGGTTGTAAATACCTTAAAGGAAGTAATTAAGCTTTGCGGTTTAAAGGAAGGAATGAGGGTATCATTTCATCATCACTTAAGAAATGGGGACCATGTAATCAACATGGTTTTAGATGAAATTGCCGATATGGGATACAAGGATATTACGGTTAACGCAAGCTCTGTTTTTGACATCCATGCTCCCATAGTAAATCATATCAGAAACAATGTTGTTACAGCACTCGAGGTTAATTATATGGGTGCGGTTGTAGGAAGGGAAATTTCGAAAGGAATAATGAATAAGCCGGTTGATTTCAGGAGTCACGGAGGAAGACCCAGCGATATAGAATCAGGAAAAACCCCCATAGACATTGCTTTCATAGCTGCACCTACTTCGGATAACATGGGTAATTGCACAGGAAAGTACGGAGCATCCGCATGCGGTTCATTAGGTTATGCATTTGCCGATGCTATGTATGCTAAAAAAGTGGTTGTAATAACCGATAACTTAGTTGACTATCCTTTGTACGATTTTTCTATATCTGAAACGTATGTGGATTATGTAGTATCTGTTGATAAAATAGGAGACCCCACAGGAATTGTTTCGGGAACAACAAAAATTACGAGAGACCCCGTTGGCTTGATGATGGCATCTTATGCCACAAAAGTCATACAGCATTCAGGTCTGTTACAAAATGGTTTTTCATTTCAGACGGGTGCAGGAGGTGCTTCCTTAGCAGTTGCAAAATACTTGAAAGAATTAATGCTTAAGGAAAATATTAGAGGAAGCTTTGGCATGGGAGGTATAACAGGATACCTGGTTGATATGCTTGAAGCCGGATGTTTTGAAACACTTATGGATGTTCAATGCTTTGATTTGAAAGCTGTGGAATCTATAAGGGAAAACAAAAGACACAGAGAGGTGACGGCATCTCACTATGCAAGCCCCACAGTCAAAAGTGCCATAGTTAATAATTTAGACGTTGTTATTTTAGGTGCTACCCAAATAGATACAAATTTCAATGTAAATGTGCATACGGATTCTAACGGATACATTATGGGCGGTTCCGGAGGACATAGTGATACAGCGGCAGGAGCTAAGCTTACAATGATTGTTGCACCTCTGACACGGGCAAGATTATCATTAATAACAGACAGAGTTCTTTGCATTTCTACTCCAGGAAAAACAGTGGATGTATTGGTTACACAAAGAGGTATCGCAGTTAATCCGCTCCGTGACGATTTAATTGCACGATTAAAGGAAGCAAAACTTCCTATAATAGATATTAATGAATTAAAAAATATAGCCGAAAAAATTACCGGAATACCAAATGATGTTAAATTAGGCGATAAGGTAGTGGGTAATGTTATATATCGTGACGGTACCGTAATAGATAAAATAAGAAGTGTGGTTGTTTAGATGTAAGGGGAACCTTTAAAGGAAAGGGGACACACCTCTGAGAAGAGAAAGCCTTTGGAGCGGGCTCAGAGGAATGTCCCCGGAGTATTTCAGAATTGAAGTTAAAGGGTGATTAAATGAGCTATGAAGTTTTTTATGAAGAATACGGCTACCCGATGAAAGGAAAAAAACTGGAGAAATTAATTGAATTTCTTAATGAGGAACAGTTGACATATGATGAAGGCATAGAATTTACCGTTAATCTTGTTGATTCAAGGGGAAAAATTGCTGCAACCGGGTCATTAGAAGGAAAGATATTGAAATGTATAGCCGTATCGTGTTCCTTTCAAGGCGAAGGCTTAGCCGCAAAAATAGTAACGATATTGATTTCTCATGCAATATCAAAGGGACACAGCCATTTGTTTTTATTTACAAAGCCGGACAATATAAATATTTTCATTGATTTAGGTTTTTATGTTATTGCAGAAACTGAAGATGCTGTCTTAATGGAAAATGTAAAGAACGGTATTTTAGATTATGCTAATTCTCTGAAACCCCAATGTGCGTATGAAGATACAGGAGCAATAGTCTTAAATTGCAACCCCTTTACCAACGGACATCTTTATTTGATAGAAACGGCGTCAAAGCAATGCGAATTTCTGCATTTGTTCGTAGTATCTGAGGATAAGAGCATATTTCCTTCAGATATAAGGTATGAGCTGGTTAATAAGGGAGTCAGTCACTTAAATAATGTGGTCGTGCATCCAACTTCGGATTATCTGATTTCAACAGCCACATTTCCGACATATTTTATAAAGGACAAGTTCAAGGCAGGCAATATAAATTGTTTATTGGATTTAAAAATATTTTGCGAATATTTTGCGGGGATTTTAAATATTAAGAAGCGTTTTGTAGGAACAGAGCCTTTCGACAAAGTGACAGCAGAATATAATCTGGAAATGAAGAAAGTTTTGAATGAATACGATATAGATGTTATTGAAATTAACCGACTTGAAGCAAATGATGCGGCAATCAGCGCATCATTGGTGAGAAAACTTTTAGTTGAAGGTGACTATGAAAAAATTAAAAGCATGGTGCCTGAGATAACCTATGATTTTTTAATATCAGATGAAGGAAATAAGATTAAAGAAAAGCTAAGGAGTTAACAATTTGAATGATTTAAATGTGGAAGTCACTTTAAGTGATATGCTTGATGCAAGAGAAAAAAGAGTTGCTGTGCAAAGAGAAATAATTGAGAGATATAAGGTAACTCTTATATCATTTACGCTCAATATTCCGGGAAATATAAAGGTATTTCCATTAAGCCTGAAAGCACATGATGAAGCGGTTAAACTGATTACAAAGGCTTTGAACAGACAGGGCATATCTATTATTTATCAGACTTCCAATAGCGCAAAGACGGGATGCGAAAGCTATTTTGTCGTTAAAGAGCAGCCGATAACAGTTAAAAGATTGATGATGGACATAGAAAATTCATGCGCATTAGGAAGAATTTTTGATATTGATGTAATAGACGGTGAAGGAAATAAAATTTCAAGAAGTGATTTAAATATTACTGAAAGAAGCTGCTTATTATGTGATGATATCGGACATGTGTGTTCAAGAAGCAGAAAGCATTCCCTGGAGGAACTGCAAAAAAAGGTTATTGAAATAATGGAGAATTATTTTGAAAAACAATTTGCCGATAATTGTGCTGCATGTGCCGGTCGTGCTCTTTTATATGAGGTGTGCATCACACCCAAGCCGGGTCTTGTGGACAGAAATAATAACGGCTCTCACAAGGATATGGATATTTACACCTTTATTGACAGTGCAACCGCTTTAATTCCATACTTCAGGGATATAGTATTATCGGGAATTAAGTTCCACAGTGAAAAGCCTAAAGCAGTATTTGAAAGAATCAGATACCTGGGAATTCTGGCTGAGGATCGTATGTTTACGGCAACAAACAATATTAATACTCATAAAGGTCTGATTTTTTCATTAGGAATTATATGTGCTTCGGCAGGGTATTTATATAAAAATGAAGAAGCTGTTAATACTGATAATATTCTTAAAACTTCAAGAGAAATGACATTGGAAATAAATAATGACTTTAACGGAAAGACGAAAGAAAGTGCCAGAACATTCGGTGAAAAGCTGTATGCGACCTACGGTATAACAGGCATCAGAGGTGAAGCAGCAAGCGGATTTGCATCGGTTAAAAATTATGGTCTTCCCATATTAAAGGAATTAATTGAAAAAGGTTATTCCTTAAACCATGCATGCTCATTGACTTTGCTGAATTTAATTGCAAATGTAAAGGACACAAATATAATTGCACGCTCAAGCATAGAAATACTAAGGGAAGTGCAGCTTCAGACAAATAATTTAATCAATGAAAGAGGAATTGAAAATATAAGCATCGGTGAAATAATGGATTTAGACAATCAGTTTATTGGAAAGAATTTAAGTCCCGGAGGATGCGCTGATTTATTGGCAATAACCTTAATGCTGTATTTTCTGGAAAATTAAAAGAGATGATCCTGTATGTTTGGAGAATCATCTCTTTATATAAGAATAATACTCTGCTATGAGTCTAACAAGCTGCCATCTGTTGAGATAACCTTGTATCCCCATGGTATTAGCTTACCCGAATTAATAATTGCTTTTTTTACGGCATTTACTATGCCTGAACAGCAAGGAACTTCCATTCTTAATACTGTTAAGCTTTTAACATCGTTATGCTTCAATATTTCCGTTAATTTTTCGGAATAATCCGCATCATCCAGCTTAGGACATCCGATTAAGGTTATTTTACCCCTCATGAAATCATTATGAATATTCGCATATGCATATGCTGTGCAATCAGCGGCAACAAGTATGTGTGATCCATTGAAATACTGAGCCATAGGAGAAACCAATTTAAGTTGTACCGGCCATTGTCTTAATTCGCTGTTCAATACGATTTCTTCCTTTACTTCGACTTTTTTGTGCACAATTTCCTTCGCACGTTGTCCCGGACAGCCAAAGCTATGAGCTTCTTTATTCTGCTTTCTTTCTTCCATTCTTCTTTCTACCAATTCCTTGTCAAATTCCTCTGCTTCTCTTTCGATTATCTCTATTGCATCAACGGGACAATTCGGGAGGCAATCTCCAAGTCCGTCGCAATATACATCAGAAAGAAGAACCGCTTTTCCGTTTATAATTTCCAATGCACCTTCATGACAGGCATTAACGCACAGCCCGCATCCGTTACATCTATCTTCGTGTATCTTAACGATTTTTCTTTTCATTTTTTCCCCTTTCAAAATAGCACTTTACTTTTGAAAAAAATTATAATAAAATTAAAACAGATTGTATGTAACAAATGTTACGCAGTATCATTGATATGAATGTACCGATAATGTACATTTCTTGTCATTCCGAGTAGTATGCACAGAAAACATATCGATAATTTTTGTTATGAGGTAGGTATGGGAAATATAATAGATTTAATAAAAGAAAATATGCTGTTTGCAAATATGACTATTGATGAAATAAAAATGGTTCTGAATTGCAGTAAAGCAGTAGTTTTGGATTTTCATGACAACCAGGTGATTTTTGAAAAAGATGATAAAATAAAAAAGATGGGGATAGTTATAGAAGGTCAGCTTAATTTAGTATCTCAAAAGTATAACGGTACGAGGGTTATAGTAACAACCTTGGAGAAAAATGATTTATTCGGTGAAGCATTAGCATTTTCCACTCTTCAGGAGTCACCCTATGACTTGGTGAGCTCAGGTAACAGCAAGGCGTTAATTATTCCCCACAGTATATTTTTTACAATGTGCAGGGAAAACTGTGATTTTCATAAAACACTTATAGGCAACATGCTTGCGATATTGTCGGATAAAATTGTAATGCTTAACAATAAAATGAATATTTTAAATGCTGAAACCCTAAAGGGCCGAATTTCGGTGTACTTGTTATCACTTCACAAAAAAACAAATTCAATTATTTTTGACATGCCCATGAAAAGACAAGAATTAGCCGAATTTTTAAACGTTAAAAGACCTTCCCTTTCAAGAGAATTGTCAAACATGCAGCAAGAAGGAATTATAGATGTATACCGCTCCACTGTAAAAATAAAAAATATTGAAAGACTGAAAGAATTGGCTGATTAATGGTACAATAATTTAAAGAAGTATGTTACAATTTTAATAACATATTTTTGAAATTATGTACAAGCTATGCAAGATGTAAATTTCATGCGATACATGCTTGATTTAATAAGAAAGAGAGACAAAAATGAAAGAAAAGATAAATACGATATTATTTGACTTAGACGGTACACTGCTTCCGATTTATCAGGATGAATTTATTAAGAGCTACTTCAGCCGTCTTGCGGCAAGGATTCTTCCCATGGGCTTTGAGAAGGATGCCTTTGTTAAGGCAATTATGGCAGGGATGGAGGCTATGATCGACAATGATGGGACGAGAACAAATGCTGAGGCTTTTTGGGAAATATTCGAAAGATTGCTTAATGTAGACAGAGAGCAATTGATGGATATGTTTTTAGATTTTTATAAAAATGAATTCGACGAAGTGAAAGAAATTGTGACTGAAAGAATAAGTCGAAGAGAGATGATAGACAATCTGAGGGAGAGAGGATACACTCTGGTTCTGGCCACAAATCCCATGTTTCCCATAGAAGCTGTTGCCACAAGACTTGCATGGATTCAACTGTCACCGGAGGACTTTTCTCTTGTTACGACATTTGATAACTGTAGATATTGTAAGCCAAGTGTGGAATATTTTCAGGATATTTTATCAAAGCTTAACAAGAAGGCCGAGGAGTGCATCATGATTGGGAACAATACACTTGAGGACATGATTTGCGAAAAAATAGGTATAAAAGCCGGATTGGTGACTAACAATCTTGAAAATAAAAACAATTACGATATAAACCAATTCGCTCACGGAACCATCGAAGAAGTGCTGAAAGCACTCCTATAAAAGACAAAGAGGACGGTTCTTGCTGACTGCGCTGACCGGTCCTCTCTCTGTACTGTTCACGCTGATTTTGCTATAAAATGGACGTGTGCTTTTTAGAATTTTGTATTCCAAATTTGTGCAAAGATATCTTTTAATACCAAAAAGGATTCTTCGTCACTATACCCATACTCCTGTTTCAAATGAGCAAGCATTCCTTGTAGTTTTGTGACATATGCATCAATCTTTACTTCCTGCTGATATGTTGTCAAAATCGGGTATTTTTTGCCCCACATTTTTATCCAATCAACTTTCTTTCGAGTTTCTTCGCTTGTCTTTTCGATAGCTTCTTCAATTTCTTTTACTTCAATGTCGAAGTTAACTAACTCGTCCAAAGTAATATGATACAGCGTAGACAATTCCTTTGACTGGCGTATATCCGGAAGCGTTTCATCAAGCTCCCATTTAGAAATAGTTTGTCTGCTTACACCAAGTTTTTCCGCAACTTCTTCCTGCGATAAGCTGCTTTTTTTACGGGCACTAAATAAACTGTTTCCTAAACTCATAGTTACTGCCTCCTCCGCTTATTTGAATGTAAATCAAGTATAAGTGTTATATGGGCAAAAATCTACCAACGTAATTTTACATTTATGCCCGTTTTCTTAACACCGCAGTCGTTTTGGGGACGGTCCTTTTTGGATTATTTCCACCTTGTTATATCGCATTTACAATTTCATTGAAGGCAGCCAGTATTACATTGCCCATCTCGTTTGCTTTATTTATGCATCCTTTCGCAAATCCTGTTTTTGCGAAAAGATAGAATTCTTTCGCGTGGAGCTATCTCCAAAAGGGGTTTCTTTTTTATTATAACCAAAGATATTAAATACTTTAAAAATATGTCAAGGATTAAATTATGTCGATTGTTGTCTTTGTCAAAAAAATTTTAAAGATGCAAATTGTGATATCATTTAATATTGAAGGAAAACCCATTATATGATACAATAAAAAATAAAAATCATTGTTTTTTAGCTTAGGGGAGCGTTTATGAGTATAAAGTTTATACATACATCGGATATACATTTGGATAAGAAATTTGATATAAAAAATTTCAGCTTGAAAGAGAGTGAAAAAAGAAGACAAGAAATATGGGATACCTTCGATGAAATAATTAAGACGGCAAAAAAAGAAGAAATCCGATACCTTTTTATTGCAGGTGATTTAACTGAAATTGAATATATTAATTTTAATACATTGATTAAAGTGGCTCAGAAATTTAAAGCCATACCCGATACGAGAGTAGTAATAGCGTGCGGTAAAAGCGACCCTTACAATATAAACAGCCTTTATGAATATATAGAATGGCCGCAAAATGTATATGTTGTTAAGAATACGGATTATGTTGAAAAATTGAATTTTCCTGATGACAACCTATGCGTACATGCAATGAGCTGGGATAATGGAATTGGAAACAATAAAGCACAGGCAATTTATGATATTTCTGTTGATGACAGCAAAATAAATGTATTGCTTTTATACTGCGATATTAATTCAGAATCAGACAAGCTGCCTGTTAATGTAGATTTAATAAAAAATAAATTTGATTATTGCGCCTTAGGCAGCAGGCATAATTTTGAAAAAATACAAAGACATATAGTATATTCAGGTACTCCCGAGCCGCTTGATTTTAAAGAAGGCAATGAACATGGTATCATTATCGGAGCATTGGGTAAAAAATACGTGGAATATACGTTTTTGAATTTGGCAAAAAGAAAATTCATAACCCGCAATATAGATTTAGAAATAAGCTACAGCTTTAATAAAATTCTTGACCTTATCAAATTCTCAGGAGATACCTTCTCCAATATCAAGGATTATGTAAGGATTAATTTAAACGGTAAAGTAAATACGGATGTGTCCATGGAAGAAATTGAAAATGAAGCAAAGCAATTTTTTTACTATATTGAATTTGAAGAAAATTATTCGTATATGAATTCAGAGGATAAAGTTTACGACCACAATGATTTCAACATAATTGAAAGCTACAAGCTCCAATTTGAAAACAATCAGGACAAACTTGAACAACAGGCATTTAAACTAGGTCTTGAAGTTCTCCGTAAAGAAAAGGTGGTAAAATAATATGTATATCAGCAAATTACATTTGAGAAGCTTCGGCAAATTCATACATAAAAAAATATACTTTGACAATAAACTCAATATAGTTTACGGAGAAAACGAAGCCGGAAAAAGTACCGTGCATAATTTTATGGAAGCAATGCTTTACGGATTTGATGACACGGAAGACGGAGAGCTTAGGTTTAATAAATATAAGCCATGGAACAGTAATCTGTACAAAGGTACTCTAAGCTTAAAAGACGCAAATGATGAAAGATATCTGATATCAAAGGATTTCTTGCTGGGAACATCTCAGGCTTTCTTCAATTTATCTCAAGAACATGAGGCAAGAGAAGAGGAAATATTAAATCCGGGCGAGCACTTTTTTAATATGAACAAAATTTCTTTCAGCAATACGGTAAGCGTTAAGCAGCTTGGAAATAAAACCGAAAAAGAGCTTGCGAAGGAGCTTAAAAATAAAATTGTAAACCTTAGCAGGACTCGCGATGAATCAATTTCAATAGACAGAATATTTCAAAGATTAAACAGCATAAAGGAAGAAGCCGGAAACGAAAATGACGGCAAATCCCTTTTAGGGCAATATTCCTTACGCCTTAAAGAGTTGAATGAGACAAGGGAAAATTCTGTAAATGCAAAAAGACAAGTAATGTTTTTAGCAATGGAAAAGAAAAAAGTTAAGAATAAAATACATGAAATAAACGTAAGAATAGATGAGTTGAAAAAAGAGCTGTCGGATTACGAATATTCTAAAGAAAAAGAAATATTATTGAAAGCAGAACCGATTAAAAAGGAATTAGAGGAGCTTAACAATAAACTCTTAAATTATAAGAAAGAAGTTATTATTGAATATTCAGAGAGTGATTTTAAAGGGGCCGTAGATATCGAAAATACTCTAAAATCGATGTATAAGCAAATCAGAATACTTTCTGATGAAGCAGAAGAAAAAGAGGATGACCTTTTCGGTTCAACAAATGATATAAGCAACAAAATAGGCAGCGAATTTGATATTGACAGGATAAATTCCGATTACAGCATATATAAAGAAAACAATGCAAAAATTAATGAACTGAAAGATAAAATAGCTGCAGGGCAAGAAAATATCAAGAATACAGACATAATTGAAATAAATAAATTTATTGACAGCTATACCGATGTAGAAGATATAAACAGAAAGACGGAAGCGGTAAATATTTTCTTGGATGATAAAAATTATAATAAAATGAAGAGCTTCAAAAGAACTCAAGTTTTAAGTGCTTTTTTATGGGTAATGATAGGTGGCGTAGCAACCCTTGGAGCATGGTGGTATAAATTATTGATTACTGATTATATAAACAGATATTATCAGGGTCCTTGGACAGAAAATATAATAGCCGGCTCCATAACCGCTTTAACAAGCATTGTGATTTTAGCAATAATAAAGCCTCTTTTAACAAAAGCAAAGAGTGCGAAAAATGAAATTGAAAGTATGGAGTGCGAGTTTGCGGACCACACAATCAATTTAAGAAACCTGAACAATTCAAAGGATGAAATAATAAAAGAATCAGGTTGTGAAAGCTTTGATGAAATGGCGGAAAAGTTCAACAAAATGATGAATGAAAAAAAGATGTATGAAGAAAAATCAAAGCTTATTCATTATGATGAAAGTTCCCTGGATGCTTTAATAAATGAAAACGATAAAATAATAAATAATTTGCGCAATAGTATGCTATCTCTGAATTTGGACAGAATTAGCGATGAAAATATCAATGCGGCAAACGAAGCATACATGAGAAAAGATGCGGTTAAGGAGCAGATTTACAAATTAAATAAGGACATTGAGCTGTTAAAAAATGAAATCTCTAAATTAGACAAGGAAATAAGCTTTGAAGAAAAAAGATTAAATATGATCCTGAAGAGCAACGGTTTCGATGATCTGGACAGCTTTAAGAGGTCGGTTGAAATAAATAAAGAATACACAGAGCTTACCAATAACATAAATTACAAAAAAAATATGCTTCAAAATATTTTAGGAGAATATAATTTTGACGAATTGACTCAAAGATTAAGCAAATTCAAGCTTTATGATGTTAAGCCTGTGGATAAGCAGGAATACAGCTTAAAAATTTATAAGTTGAACGAAGAAAAAGCAAGGTTGACGGAAAACATAAATAATATTTTAAAAGAAATCCAGGAAATAGAAGACAGTACAAGAACATTGGCTGAAATAGAAGAAGAAATAGATTTTTATGAAAATAAAACTTTTGCATTCAAAAATAAAATAAAGGTTGCTGAAATTACATCAGAGAAAATCAGAAAAATATCTGATTCTATAAAAGGTGATTTTATGCCGCTTCTGAAAAAATCAATAAGCGACAATTTTTCATATCTTACAAGCGGAAGGTACAGCGACGTTATAATAGATGAGGACATGAATATTACGGTTGCGGAAGAAGCCAACAAGCAACGAAATATTGAATTGGAAAGCTTAAGCGGAGGTACGTTAGATCAGCTTTATTTGTCTTTAAGGATAGGGCTTGGCAGCATACTGAGCGGAAATCAAAATATACCGTTAATTTTCGATGACAGCTTTGTACAGTATGATGGTAAAAGGTTAAGAAATTCATTGGAAATGCTGTCAAAGGAAAGTGAAAGAAGGCAGATTATATTATTTACCTGCCAGGAAAGGGAAGCGGAGCTTGCTAAAAGCTTAAACATTAAATTTAATTACATCAAATTATAAGCTGTTTTCAACAGCCCATTGGATTAACATATAAGAAGGAAGACTTATGAAAATATTTGCTATAGCCGATTTGCATTTTGACAGTCAAAAAGAGAAACCTATGAATGTATTCGGAGACAATTGGATAAACCATGAAGAAAAAATAATAGAAAATTGGAAAAAAGTCGTAGGTGAGGACGACCTGGTTTTAATTCCCGGAGATATTTCATGGGCTGTTAAGCTTAATGAGGCGATTGAGGATTTGCTTAGAATCGACGAACTTCCCGGTATTAAAATTATAGGAAAGGGAAATCATGACTATTGGTGGTCAACATCCAGCAAATTAGATAAGCTTAATCTGAAGACAATCAAGTTCTTGAAAAATAACAGCTATGAGTTTGATGGCGTATCTGTGTGCGGAACAAGAGGATGGGATACCATGGAGGAGCATGCGGATGCTAAATCAAATGAAAAAATTTATTTGAGAGAATTGAACAGGCTGAAAATTTCTCTTGAATGTGCCGGGAAAAAAGGCGGCAAAATAATAGTGATGCTTCACTATCCTCCCTTTAACTCTATAGGATTACCTAATGAATTTTTTCAGATGTTGAAGGAGTTTCAAGCGGACATTTGTATATACGGACACCTTCATGGTGAAGACGGACATAAAAATGTTAAAGAAGGCTTGATTGACCAGGTACAGGTTCATTGTGTTTCAAGCGATTATATGGATTTTAAGCCGAAGAGGATACAGTGAGAAAATTGTATATGAAATATGAACATTATGTGCAGTTGGCTCTTGACACAGAAACAGTAATAAAGTATCATATTTTTAAGGGAAACGTTTTTCATACTAAGGATGGTGATATTATTGGCTAAAATGGATGCATTAGTAAAGAAATACAAGGAGCCCGGATTGTGGCTTGAACAAGTGGATGTACCCGTTCCCCAGGAGGGAGAAGTTTTAATCAAAATTCGAAAAACCTCCATATGCGGTACCGATGTACATATTTACGACTGGAATAAATGGGCTCAAGAAACCATTCCTGTTCCTATGACCATCGGACACGAATTTGTGGGGGAGATTGTGGAGTTGGGAAAAGGCGTTAAGGATTTGCATATAGGAGACTTAGTATCGGGTGAAGGACACATAGTATGCGGAAAATGCAGAAATTGTCTTGCCGGAAGAAGACATCTATGCAAAGACACTAAAGGTGTCGGTGTAAACAGAACAGGTATATTTTCCGAATATGTGGCACTTCCTGTTTCAAACATCTGGCTTTGCGACAAGTCATTGCCGGAAGAGCTATACAGTATTTTTGACCCGTATGGAAATGCAGCGCACACAGCACTGTCTTTTGATGTTCTGGGAGAAGATGTCCTTATAACGGGAGCAGGCCCCATAGGTATTATGGCAGCGGCAATTGCCGAATTTTCAGGAGCAAGGTATGTAGTTATTACCGATATTAATGATTACAGATTAGAGCTTGCAAAAAAAATAGGTAATTTTAGAACAGTAAACACAAAACGGGAATCCTTAAAGGAAGTAATGAATGAATTAGGAATGAAAGAAGGCTTTGACGTAGGCATGGAAATGTCCGGCAATGGTATTGCTTTTAACGACATGATTAATCACATGTCTCACGGCGGCAAAATTGCAATGTTGGGTATACAGGATCCAGATACCCGAATCGATTGGAACAAGGTGGTTTTTAACGGTCTGTTTATCAAAGGAATATACGGAAGAGAAATGTTTGAAACATGGTATAAAATGCAGGCGATGATACAAGCAGGTCTCGATATCACACCGGTTATAACCCACAGATATCACTATACTGAATTTGAAAATGGATTTGAGGCAATGATAAGCGGAAAATCCGGGAAAGTAATATTGGATTGGACTACCAGGAAATAGGAGGTTAAAATGTACGAAAATTCTAAACATATTTATGAAGATATATTAGAGGAAATCAAGGAAAGCGGCCTTTGGAAAAATGAGAGAATAATTACTACTCCCCAAGGAAGCAGGATTAATACAACCATGGTTAACGGTGTACTGAATATGTGCGCTAATAACTACTTAGGCTTATCAGATAATGCAGATGTTATAGAAGCTGCTAAAAAAGCTTATAACATGTGGGGATACGGTCTTTCATCCGTTAGATTTATCTGCGGAACCCAAGAAATTCATAAGCAGCTTGAACAAAAGCTGAGTGAATTTTTGCATACGGAGGATACTATTTTATATTCATCGGCATTTGATGCAAATGGCGGCTTGTTTGAGACTATTACAACCGAAAATGATGCAATCATAAGCGATGAATTAAATCATGCAAGCATCATCGACGGTGTAAGATTGGCCAAGGCAAAAAAATACAGATATAAAAATAATGATATGGACGCATTGGAGGAACAGTTAATTTTAGCTGATAAAGAAGGCGCAAGAATTAAAATAATCGCAACAGACGGCGTATTTTCCATGGATGGTATAATTGCAAATTTAGAAGGTATCTGTGATCTGGCTGATAAATATAATGCGCTTGTTATGGTTGATGACAGTCATGCTGTTGGTTTTGTCGGAAAGACGGGCAGAGGAACACACGAATACAGAAACGTAATGGACAGAGTCGATATAATCACAGGAACATTAGGCAAGGCGTTAGGCGGTGCAAGCGGCGGCTATACAAGCGGAAGAAAAGAAATAATAGATTTATTGAGACAGCGTTCAAGGCCTTATCTGTTCTCAAACACATTGGCTCCGGCTATAGCGGGTGCTTCAATTAAGGTACTTGAAATGCTTGAAGGAAGTACAAAATACAGAGACAAATTAGAAGAAAATACAAAATACTTCAGAGAAGAAATTAAGAAAATAGGTCTTACCATTATAGAAAGCGAGCATCCTATAGTACCTATTATGCTTGGTGATGCTGTATTATCGCAAAAAATGGCAGAAAAGCTTTTGGAAAAAGGTGTATACGTAATCGGATTCTATTTCCCTGTAGTTCCAAAGGGAAAAGCCAGAATAAGAACCCAGATATCAGCGGCTCATTCAAGAGAAGATTTAGAGTTTGCAATTAATGCCTTCAAAGAAGTGAAAGAGGAATTAGGGCTATAATTGCCCGGGCAATATTTTGTAGAAAAATGTTTTTTGTTTTTTTCTTGCAATAAATTGTTACAAGGGTTATACTATCTGAAACAATTTAGTTGATAGGAGGACAACATGGATATAAAATTTTCTGACAGAGCAAACGGATTGAAAGCATCAGCAATTAGAGAGCTTTTAAAGCTTACTGAAATGCCGGAGGTTATATCTTTTGCAGGCGGACTCCCGGCACCGGAATTATTTCCTGTTGAGAAGGTTAAGGAAATTTTTTCGGAGGTTATGGAGAAGGAAGGAACATCTGCATTGCAGTATGGTCCTACAGAAGGATACAGACCCCTTAGAGAGATAGTGGCTAAACAAAGAATGTCAACCGCACAAATGGATTTAACTGCCGATGATATTCTTATAACTACAGGATCACAACAAGGTCTTGAGTTTTCCGCTAAATTATTCCTGAATAAGGGTGATGTAGTAATATGTGAAAGTCCCAGTTATCTCGGCGCAATCAATGCATTTGCTGCATATGAGCCGAAATTTATTGAAGTAGAAATGGATGACGAAGGAATAATTATTTCTGAATTAGAGAAGGCGTTAAAGGAAAATCCCAATGCTAAAATGATTTATACCATTCCTGATTTTCAGAATCCGACAGGAAAAACAATGCCTGACGACAGAAGAAAAAGGATAGCTGAACTGGCGGCAGAATATAAAATACCTGTAATTGAGGATAATCCGTACGGTGAATTGATTTTCGAAGGTACTGTACACCCGGCAATAAAAAGCTACGATAAAGAAGGATGGGTTGTATTTTTAGGTACTTTTTCTAAGATTTTTGCACCCGGAATGAGACTTGGATGGGTTTGTGCATCACCTAAAATACTGGATAAGTACATAATTATCAAGCAAGGTGCGGATCTTCAGTCAAGTTCTTTAGATCAAAGGATTGCAGCAGCATTTATGCAGAAATATGATCTTAATGATCATATATTGAAAATAAGAGAAGTATACGGTAAGCGCAGAAATTTAATGCTTGAATGCATGGATAAATATTTCCCTGCCGAAGTGAAACATACAAATCCGTATGGAGGACTTTTTGCTTGGGTTGAATTGAGAGATGATTTGGATGCAGCTAAAATAATGGAAGAATGTATAAAAGAAAATGTTGCTTATGTACCCGGCGAACCTTTCTTTCCAACAAGCGGCAGAAAAAATTTCTTCAGAGTAAACTATTCTTGTATGCCTGATGATAAGATAATTGAAGGTGTAAAGAGAATCGGAAAAGTCTTGAATAAGTATTACGAAAAATAATCTCGGATTAGTCATCCTGCCTGAGATTCCTCGCTGACGCTCGGAATGACAGTACCTGAAATATATTTTTATCAGAAAAGAGGTCTTAATCAATCGATGAGACCTTTCAATTATTATTTAAAAAAATTTCGCAATACAGTATCACTTGCAAAAAAAATATAAAAAGGTTATACTATTATTGTGAAAAATATATTATTTAGGAGGTTCAAATGCAAAAGAAAGACATTAAATGGTCTGAATTAGGATTTAGCTACATTAAAACCGACAAAAGATACATATCACGCTGGAAAGACGGTAAGTGGGATGATGGTCAGCTTGTAGAAGATAATATGATTCCTATTAATGAAGGTTCAACTTGTTTACATTACGGACAAGAATGTTTTGAAGGTTTAAAAGCGTACAGTACTAAAGATGGAGGAATCCAGTTATTCAGACCCGATGAAAATGCTAAGCGTATGCAAAAAAGCTGTGCAAAAGTATTGATGCCTGAAGTACCCGTAGAAAAATTCATAGATGCTTGTATGCAGGTAGTAAAAGCTAACGAAGCTTGGGTACCGCCATATGGCTCTGGTGCAACATTATATTTAAGACCATTCGTTATAGGCGTAGGGGAAAACATTGGAGTTAGACCTGCTCCTGAATATATATTTGGAGTATTCTGTATGCCTGTAGGACCATATTTTAAAGGAGGTATGACTCCTGTTAACTTTATTACGACTGATGCTGACAGAGCTGCACCCAACGGCACAGGTAAGGCAAAAGTTGGCGGTAACTACGCTGCAAGCTTATTGTCACATAAGGAAGCAGTAGACAAAGGATTTGCTGATTGTATATATCTTGACCCTTCAACTCATACGAAGATAGATGAAGTTGGTGCTGCAAACTTCTTTGGTGTTACTAAAGATAATAAGTTTATAACACCTCATTCATCTTCAATTCTTCCAAGTATAACAAGAATTTCTTTAATGCAGGTAGCTAAAGATTATTTAGGAATGGAAGCAATTGAAACTGACGTTTATGTTGATAAATTAGATATGTTTGCTGAAGCAGGCGCTTGCGGAACAGCAGCTGTTATTACTCCAATCGGAGGAATTGAGCATAAAGGCAAATTCCATGTGTTCCACAGTGAAACTGAAGTGGGACCTGTTACAAAGAAATTGTACGATACATTGTACGGCATCCAGATGGGAGACGTTAAAGCTCCTGAAGGATGGATTTACAAAGTCAAATAAACCCACCTTCAGGGGACGGTCCTTTTTGAGACTTTAGCAGTTAAAAATCAAAAACTCTTGAATCTAAAAATGATTCAGGAGTTTTATTTTATGTTAGCCCAAAAAGGACCGTCCCCAAGCGGACCACAACACACCATTCCTATTTATATTTTTTGAGCAGACGATTAAAGATTACAATACCTATGATATACTGAAGTATTAAATATCCGCCCAAATAAAAAATTATTATGCGAGAATTATCAATGATTTCCAATTGTCCCAATACAGAAAATGCTACTATTGAAATACTGACAGCCACAAGACCAAATATATACGCATAACGACCTGACTTATCTCTCAATTTTACTTTCAGCTCGTCATGCTGCTCAATTTTTTCATTTTCCATTCTCTCAGCATAGCGTTCTTTGTTACCCGGCTTATTCCAATAAAAATACCTGTAAATCATCATAATGCCAGGAGCTATTCCCGCACCGGCAAAACCGAAAAGCAAACTGCTTAACTTGCTGTCAGTTAGTGTTGCTGCAAGAAAAAATAGTACACCGACGATTACATACATAATACCTATTAACAAATTATTTTTTTTCATTTTCCATACTCCTTTCATGGATAAAAATTTCCTCAATACTCTTTCCAAAAAAATCTGATATCACAAAAGCCAGCTCCAAAGATGGATTGTATTTTCCTGTTTCGATTGAGCTGATCGTTTGTCTTGATACTTTAATTGCTTTCGCGAAATCTTCTTGATTCATGCCTAAATTTTTTCTTAGTTCCTCAACTTTGTTTTTCAACAATGCTTCCTCCTTTTGACAAGGTTGCTTTACATTTTTATTATAACGATACATCGCACTTATGTCAAGCTTCCTTTACAAGAAATACAAAAACCTGTAAACTCAACAGTCTGGGGACGGTCCTTTTTGGGACTTTTCGAATTTAATGTAAAATTTTGGTGGATAATATTGACAATTATGATATAATGCATATATCATACCATCGCCTCGGCAATGCAAGCGAGCTTGCGCTGCACTCGGCTCAGATATGATATAATAAAAATAATACAATTATGGATAATCATTTACATTTAATCATAAAAGATAATGATGACAATCTTGCGGTAATAATGAAAAAGATATGTGTAAAATATGCCATGTTCTACAATAAGGTTCAGGAAAGATACGGATATGTTTTTCAAAACAGATTTAGAAGTGAAGCAATTGAAAATGAAAAATATTTGTATGGTGCTTTGAGATATGTTCATAATAATCCCGTTAATGCTTATATAACAAATGATTTTTTAACTTATAAATGGAGCAGCATAAATGAATATATGAATGAAAAGCCTGAAATTATATGCTGTAAATATAAAAATGACATATTAAATTCTTTTGGAAATATTGACGAATTTATTAAATTTCATAGTTTGTATGATAATAATATATATATTGATACTATAGAAGAAGAATCAGTTAATATTGAAAAAGTTATTCAAAATACAATAGAGCAATATGCGGTTAAAAATAATCTATTAGATGCTAAAGATTTTACCCATGCACATAAAGAGCGTCTTGCACGAATAGTAATTAATTTAAACTTAATTACTATAAATAGAATTGCTGAACTTTGTAACTTATCATCTAATAGGGTTAAAATGCTTAGTAAGGAAAACGCAAAAACTTCTGAATAATAAGGTAGTTCAGAAGTTTTATTCTATGTTAGCCCAAAAAGGACCGTCCCCAAGCGGTTGGGAATTAAATATTGCCATAGAAATGGAGATATGATATTATTGTTTCAATTTAAATTAATGGGAGGTAATTATGCACAAAAATAAATTGGTTATTGTCGGAGTGGGGCATGTAGGCTCGTGCGTTCTGGCAGATGCGATGAAGATGGGATTGTTTGCTGAAATAGGCTTGATTGATATTTTGAAAAATGTTTCGTTTGGGGAGGCTCTTGATCAGGCTCAGTCTACGGCATTGACATATATGAACAATGTGGAGGTAAAAAGCGGAGGGTATGAACAGTGCGCCGATGCAGATGTGATAATTGTGGCTGCGGGACCAAGCATTATACCTGATCCGGATAATCCCAATGCAAAGCCGGACCGCACATTGCTTACAAGGACAAATTGCGAAGTAATCCGTGAGGTGATGGTGGGAATTACAAGCTATACCAAGGATGCAATAGTAATTCTTATTACGAATCCATTGGATACGATGGTTTATGTTGCGGAAAATGAATTCGGGTATCCGACAGGACGTATTTTCGGAACGGGAACAATGCTTGATTCCGCCCGTCTTCGTAAAATAGTAGCAGATGTATGCGGCATCGATCCGAAATCTGTTACGGGATTTATGATGGGAGAGCACGGTGCTACCGCATTTCCTGTGTTAAGTCACCTGAATGTTGCGGGCATACCTCATGATCGTCTTGGACAATACTTCGAAAATACTGAGGAAATCAGTGACCCTGAAAATGTTAAGACACTTGTTGTGAACTCGGCATACAATGTACTCAACAACAAGGGTTGGACGAATGCAGGTGTTGCCCAGGCAGCTGTTACTATGGCAAGGGCAGTGCTGCTGGATGAAAAAAGTGCTTACCCTACGTGTATTACTTTGAGAGGACAGTACGGGCATGACGGCGATGTGGCTTTGAGTATGCCATGTATTATCGGACGTGAGGGTGTATTGAAGAAGCTCCCTGTGGAACTAAATGAATGGGAAACAAGAAAGTTGGAGGAATCCATTGCATATATCAAGACAACAATGCGTGATGCAAGGACAGGTCCGGAATTTATGAAATAAACAGGAGGCTTAAAGTGACATTACAGCAATTAAGATATGCTATTGCAATAGCTGACTGCAATTCCATGAACAAGGCCGCTCAGTCATTGTTTATTTCTCAGCCCAGCCTGTCTGCTTCAATCAGAGAGCTGGAAAATGAAATTGGTATCGCCATATATAAAAGAACTAACCGAGGTATTACAATAACACCTGAGGGTGAGGAGTTTTTAGGTTATGCAAGACAGGTGACAGAGCAGTATGAGCTTATTAATAATAAGTATGTTGAAAAACGTAACATAAAAAAGAAATTCAGCGTTTCAACACAGCATTATTCATTTGCTGTGAAGGCTTTTGTTGAGACTGTAAAAGAGTTTGGTATGGATGAATATGAGTTTGCGGTTCATGAAACAAAGACGTACGAGGTAATAGAAAATGTCAAGAATTTCAAGAGCGAGCTTGGAATCTTGTACCTGAATGATTTTAACGGCAAGGTTATTTCAAAAATACTTGACGAAAACAACCTTGAATTTACGAAGCTGTTTGACTGCAAGACATATGTGTATCTATGGGAGGGAAACCCTTTGGCAAAAAAAGAGGTTATATCTATGGAGGATTTGCAGGAATATACATGTCTTTCGTTTGACCAAGGTGCAAACAATTCGTTTTATTTTGCCGAAGAAGTTCTCAGCGCGAACGTATACAAAAAAATAATTAAGGCAAATGACAGGGCAACCATGCTTAATCTCATGAGGGGTCTCAACGGATATACGCTGTGTTCGGGAATTATCAGTGAAGAGCTGAATGGTTATGATTATAAGGCGGTTCCGCTGGCTACCGAAGAATTGATGACAATCGGCTATGTATCAAGAAAGAACTCCACCTTAAGCCATATAGGTAAAAAATATGTTGTAGAATTGATGAAATTTAAGGACAGTGCGTTATAGGAAAAACCTATAACAGGTTGTTGGTTTTGTGTATTAACACTGTTTAAAAAAAGTATGTATAATACTAACATGAGATATACAAGCAAAAAGAATTAAACGAATTCAGAAGGGAGAAATAAAATGCGTACTAATACAAACATAACTACAATGTGTATGATGAATACGATGATGTGTAATGCCATGTATATGCAGATGACTATGATGCAAAGAAAAATGGCTGTATTTAGTATGCTTTATGTAACCTAGTACAATATTCACTGTTTTAAAAATAAGTGAAGATATATGCAGGTGCATGAGCACCTGCTATTTTTTTGACCTAATAAGGCTTATAACAGGAAAAGGAGGAAGAGATATTGATATTACTTGAAAATGTCAGCAAGACCTTTCAGGCGGACGGCAAGGTTGTGGAAGCAGTAAAAAACGTAAATTTGAGTCTGCGTGAAGGTAAAATACATGGAATTATAGGCTTCTCAGGAGCAGGAAAATCAACACTTGTAAGATGCATAAATCTTCTTGAAAGACCTACTGAAGGAAAGGTAATCCTTGGTGATGTAGAAATAACAGCCCTTGACGAGAAGGAATTGAGGGAGGAAAGAAAGAAAATCGGAATGATTTTTCAGCAATTTAATTTATTTGCATCAAGGACAGTATTTCAAAATATTGCATATCCCCTTAAAAACAGCGGGTTGAGCAGGAATGAAGTAGAAAACAAGGTTAATTATCTGCTTGAGCTGGTGGAGCTCAAAGAAAAATCAGGAGCATACCCGTCGCAGCTCAGCGGCGGTCAGAAGCAGAGGGTTGCAATAGCACGTGCGCTGGCAAATGACCCTAAGATATTGCTCAGTGACGAGGCAACAAGTGCATTGGATCCACAGACGACGAAGTCAATATTGAAATTATTGAAACAGTTGAACGAAAAGCTTGGGATTACCGTAATTGTCATAACTCATGAAATGCAGGTGGTAAAGGAAATTTGTGACAATGTGGTGGTTATGGAAAACGGAAGGGTTGTTGAGCAGGGAGACGTATTCAGTATATTTGCAAATCCTGTTGAAAAAATAACCAAGGATTTTGTTGACAGCACATCCAATTTAACCAAGGTGCATGAGCTGATTAATGAAAATGCAGAAATAGTACGGCTTAAAGAAGGCGAATGTATATTGAAGTTCACATATCTTAAGCGGGATGCATCAGAAGCATTGGTATCACATATTTCAAGAAGCTTTGAGCTTGATGTAAATATAATATTCGGAAACATCGAGCTCATAGGAAGTTACCCCATCGGAGGACTTATATCTGTTGTAAGCGGCAGAGAAAGCAGCATAAATGATGCAATTAATTATTTGAGAGAAAAAAATGTGGGAGTGGAGGTGATTTTAGATGCAAGAGTTTCTAAGTAGTGTTTTTCCAAATGTATTTTCAAAATTGCCGGATTTTTTTGAAAGTATTGTAGAGACATTCATAATGTTAGGCTGGTCAGGTTCAATTTCATTTGTTATAGGGATTATTTTAGGAATAATACTTACGGTTACAAAAAAGGGAGGAATTATTCAGAATATAGCAGTTTTTCAAGTGCTTGACAAGATTATAAATTTTTTCAGATCAATACCGTTCATCATATTGCTGGCAGGTGTAATGCCACTTACCAGACTAATTTCAGGAACTGCAATAGGTGTTGAGGGTGCTATAGTGCCCCTTGTGTTTGGGACAGTGCCGTTCTTTGCAAGGCAGATAGAGACGGCGCTTGCAGAAATGAACCCGGGACTTATAGAGGCGGCACAGTCAATGGGCTCAGGACCGCTGGAAATTATATTTCGCGTGTACCTGAGAGAGTGCATTCCGGGTATTGTAAGAGGAACAACCATTACCGCAATCAGTCTCATTGGGCTTACGGCAATGGCAGGTGCAGTTGGAGCAGGAGGGCTTGGAGATTTTGCCATACGTTTCGGCTACCAAAGAAATCAAATTGATGTCACCTATGCTTCGGTTATAGTGTTGGTTGCTTTAGTAAGCATAATACAGATGATTGGAAGCGCTATAGTAAGGAAGAACAGCCATTGATACAAAAATTATTAAAATTAAAGGAGAACAATTATGAAAGCAAAGAAAATAATATCAATTTTAACAGCAATAGCTTTATTAGCATCATTTACAGCATGCTCAAAACCGAGTGATGCCGAGAAAAAAGATACGACAACCGTAAAGGTGGGAGTTGTAGGAGAATCCAATGAAATGTGGGAGCCCGTAATTGAGAAACTGGCTAAGGAAGGAATAGATATTAAGTTGGTGAGCTTTACAGATTATGGAACACCAAATAAGGCGTTAAACAATGGAGATACTGATTTGAATGCGTTCCAGCACTATGCATATCTTAATGGCGAAATTAAGAATAATGGATATGAAATTCAGTCAATAGGGGATACATTTATTTCGGCTATGAACATCTATTCTAACAAGGTTAAAAGTGTTGATGATATAGGTGAAAAAGCAAAAATTGCAGTGCCTAATGACGCAACCAATGAAGGAAGAGCACTTAAAATTGTTGAAGCTGCAGGTCTTATTGAACTGAACAAGGAAGCGGGAGATGCACCTGAGTTATCTGATATAGTTTCAAACCCACTGAATCTTGAATTTGTTGAGGTTGATGCAGCAAATGTGTATGCTGTACTTCCGGATGTTACTGCGGCTGTTATAAATTGCAACTACGCATTGGATAATGGTTTAAATCCGGGAGAGGATTCAATATTCCAGGATGATGTGAGCTATTATGCGGGAAAAAGTTATGTAAATCTTATAGCTGCAAGAATAAAGGATGCCGATAATGAAATTTTCAAAAAAATCGTAGCAGAATATCAGTCTGAGGCTGTGGAAGGAATATACAATACAACTTTCAAAGGCGCATATAAACCGGCTTGGAAATAAGGTGAGGGTTACTGCAGAATTCAGAGCATAACAAATAAAAATCCGGGAAATATATACCTTAATTATGTGCGCGGAGGAATGAGGATAGAATCACATTCATAAAAGACTTGAAATTATAATTTTTTAAGATATAATATAATGACGGGTAATAATGTTATTGAATAAGCACATGATAGTGGGTGAAAAGATGGAAGCTAAAGAAATTCTGGTAACCGAAGCAGGTTATAAAGAACTTGTCGACGAATTAGAATATAGGAAAACTAAACTAAGAAAAGAAATTTCCGAAAGAATTAAAGGGGCGCTACAAGAAGGCGATTTAAGCGAAAATGCTGAGTATCACGAATCCAAGGAAGAGCAAAATAAAAACGAATCAAGAATAATTGTTCTTGAACATACTTTAAAATATACGAAAATAGTTAAGCATAATGAAAAGAAAAAAGACACAGTTCAAATAGGCAGTCGGGTGAAAATCGAGGATTTGGAATTTGATGAAATTCTTGAACTTTCTATTGTTGGCGCTACGGAAGCGGATCCTGTTACGGGGAAAATTTCAAATGTGTCACCGCTTGGTTCAGCGCTTTTAGGAAAGAAAAAAGGTGTTACTGTAAGCGTCGATTCACCGGGTGGTGTCGTTAAATACGAAATTCTTGAAGTCAATTAACCAAAGGTTTGATTAAGCTTTGCGATTTAAAATAATTGCAAAGCTTTATTTTTTTAATGCGAAACAGTATTAACACTTGAAGATTTTATGTTATAATTGTATAATAATTTGAAGTGTGTTCATTTTACGGTAATATCGGTAAAATGACAATAAAAAAGGGGACGAAATGAGTAATACAGAAAAAAAAGAAGTTAAAAGAACCAGTATAGGCGGTCAGGCACTCATTGAAGGAATTATGATGAAAGGACCTGAAAGAATTGCGACAGCAGTCAGAAAGCCGGATGGGGAAATAGTTGTTAAAGAAAGTGAAATCAATCAAAAATTTAAACATAAATTTTTTAAGCTACCGGTCATAAGAGGGAGTTTTGTGCTGATAGACTCCTTGGTTACAGGTGTAAAAGAGCTTATGTATTCTGCTGAATTTTATGGAGAAGATTATGAAGAGGATGCTTTAGATAAATTTCTTAAAAAGGTTTTTAAGGATAAAGCAGATACAGCAATTGTTTACGTTTCCGTAATAATTGCACTACTGTTTTCAGTAGGAATATTCATATTAGGGCCGACGCTTTTGACAAATGTAATAAAAGGTATGGTTGATAACAATTTGATATTAAATTTTGTTGAAGGCATAATAAGAGTGGGATTGTTTGTTTTATATGTATATTTTATTGCCAAATTAAATGATATAAAAAGAGTGTTCATGTATCACGGAGCAGAGCATAAAACCATATACTGCTATGAAAACAATGAAGAGCTTACGGTTGAAAATGTCAGAAAATACACTACGCTTCACCCAAGGTGCGGAACCAGCTTCATGATTAATGTAATGATTATAAGCATATTGGTCTTTTCATTTTTTGGATGGCCTAATCCGCTGATGAGGTTAGCTATAAGGTTGGCAATGCTGCCTGTTATAGCGGGCTTATCATATGAGTTGAACAAATATGTAGGGAAATGTAATGAAGAAAATATTTTTACGAAAATAATTACCTATCCGGGTTTTCAAATACAAAAGATAACTACAGCTGAGCCGGACGATTCTATGATTGAGGTAGCGATTAAGGCGATGGAAAGAGTTATTCCGCGAGATGGAGCAGATGATACATGGTAACAATTGAAAAATTGTTAAAGGACGGTATTGATATTATAAAAAAAAGGGATTATAACAATCCCAATCTTGATGTGCAGCTAATCTTATCTCATTTGCTTTCAAAGGATAAGATATATTTGCATGTGCACAGAAAAAATGAAGTCAGCAATGATATTGCGGCGAAATTCTATGAAATGTCGAGAAAAAGAAATGAGGGATATCCTCTTCAATATATGACCAATTCCCAGGAGTTCATGGGTTTGGATTTTTATGTTCAGGAAGGCGTTCTTGTGCCGAGGCCTGATACGGAAATTTTAGTTGAGAAAATTATAAAGATAGCAGGTAAATATGAGAGAAAAATTAATATTTTGGATATCGGCACCGGCAGCGGAGCCATAGCTGTTTCACTGGGATATTATTTAAAAAATTCAGCAGTTACAGCTATGGATATAAGTGATATTGCCTTGAAAACAACAGAAATAAATATCAATAAACATAACTTAACCAACATAGGATTAATAAAAGCTGATATTTTCAATTATGATTTTAATAATGAAAAATACGATATAGTAGTTTCAAATCCGCCCTATATTGAAAGTGATGTAATAAAGGAGCTTCCGATAGAGGTGTCAGCCTATGAACCGAAGCTTGCTCTTGACGGTGGAGATGACGGATTAAATTATTACAGGCATATAGTAAAAGTGTTTAAGGATATTTGCAAGGAAGATTCAATTCTTGCGGTAGAAATAGGTTATAACCAAAGAGAAGCTGTTACTGAAATGTTTAATAGTGCAAATTTGTTTAACAGAGTAGAATATGATAAGGATTATGGCGGCAATGACCGCGTAATTACCGGCTATATACGATAGAGAGGTATAAAATGTTAGAAAAATTAGAGGATTTAAAAAATAAATATATAGAATTAAGCGAAAAAATTTCAGACCCTGAAATATTGAGCGATTCACAAAAATTACAAAAATTTATGAAGGAACAAGCTCAGCTTGAGCCCATAGTAACTAAATACAATGAGTACATGGAAATATTTGCGCAGTTAAATGATTCCAAAGAAATGCTTAAAGAAAAGTTAGACGAAGATTTTAAAGAAATGGTAAAGGAAGAAGTTAAGGAACTTACTGAAAGGGAAGAAGAATTAATGCAGGAAATCAAAATACTGCTTTTACCAAAAGACCCTAATGATGATAAGGATGTAATCGTCGAAATAAGGGCAGGTGTTGGAGGAGATGAGGCAGGCTTATTTGCAGGAAATCTTTTAAGGATGTATTTAAGATATGCGGAAAGAAAAGGCTGGAAGACTGAATTCATTTCTGTTAATGAGCAAGGCGTAGGCGGATATAAGGAAGTAATATTTTCTATAAAAGGAAAGGGAGCATATTCTAAATTAAAATATGAAAGCGGTGTTCACAGAGTTCAGCGTGTTCCCGACACAGAATCCAGCGGACGTATACACACATCATCAGCTACTGTTGCGGTACTTCCCGAGGCAGATGACATTGATATTGAAATCAATCCGAATGATGTAAGAGTGGATGTTTTCCGATCGTCAGGAAACGGCGGACAGAGCGTTAATACTACGGACTCCGCGGTTCGACTTACACACATACCAACAGGTATAGTAATTTCGAGCCAGGATGAGAAATCACAGCTGAAAAATAAAGATAAGGCATTTAAGGTACTTAAAGCAAAGCTGTATGACAAATACATGCAGGAGCAAAATGATGAGCTTGCCCAGGAAAGAAAAAGTCAGGTTGGTTCGGGAGACAGAAGTGAAAGAATCAGGACATATAACTTCCCTCAGGGGAGAGTGACAGATCATAGAATCGGACTTACTCTTTATAAGTTAGATTCATTTATAGATGGGGACATAACGGAAATGATTGAAGCTTTACTGACCTCCGATCAGGCGGAAAAGCTGAATAATATTTCGGAGTAATAAGAGGTAATTATGAGAATAGATAAATATTTAAAGAATGCGCGTATAATTAAAAGAAGAACTGTTGCTAAGGAAGCCTGTGAACAGGGAAGGGTATTGGTTAACGGCAAGACTGCAAAGCCGGGAACAGAAGTGGATGCGGGAGATGAAATAGAAATTATTTTTGGCACAAAACCTATGAAAATAAAGGTGGAACAGGTTCTGGAACATGTGGTTAAGGATGCGTATAAAGAAATGTACAGTATAATAAATGATTAAAGATAATATTTTGGGGTATATATAAAATGTTGAGATAAAGTAAGTCAGTAAATGGCAATGCCATTAAAATATTATTTATGAGGTGGAAAGATGAATTTAAAAGGAACAAAGACAGAACAAAATCTATTGACTGCATTTGCAGGTGAATCACAGGCACACGTAAAGTACACATATTATCAGAACAAGGCTAAAAAAGATGGTTACGTGCAAATAAGCAAATATTTTGAAGAAACTGCAAGAAATGAAAGAGAACACGCAAAAATCTGGTTCAAGCTATTACATGACGGAATTCAGGGTACAGAATTCAATTTAGCAGATGCAGCTGCAGGTGAAAATTATGAATGGACTGATATGTATGCTAACTTCGCAAAGGATGCAAAAGAAGAAGGCTTTAATAAAATAGCGTATTTATTTGAAGCAGTAGGAAAAATAGAAAAAGGCCACGAAGAAAGATATTTGGCATTACTTGACAACTTGAAAACAGGAAAAGTATTTAAAAGAGAAACTGAAACAGTTTGGATTTGCGATAACTGCGGTCACGTTCATCGTGGCAGCGAAGCTCCAAAGGTATGTCCTGTATGTGATCATCCGCAAGCTCACTTCGAACTATACACAAAAGCATATTAATATTTAAGGCTGCTGAAAAAGCCCCCCTGCGTCGTTGCCGCTGCGCCGGTCAATCCTCACGTATGTCTAATACGCTGCGGTTGCCCGCCTTCCGGCGCCTTGCAGGATGAACTTTTTCAACAGCCTTTTGTTGTTTATTTAAGGCAGAATTCGTCGGAATTCTGCCTTTGCTTTTTTTATTAACACTTCACTATATTGAGAATAAAATGATTATTATTGATATAGAGGAAGTGATATTATGGCTATAAGAATATTTATAGATCAGGGACATAACCCTACGGGATTTCATAATACGGGCGCAAGGGGACACGGCTTGATAGAGGAGGATATTACGTATCAGGTAGGACAATATTTAGCCGGCATGCTTGGAAATGATCCGAGATTTGAGGTTATGCTGTCCAGACCTACACCTACAACTGTGTTAGGTACAAACAATACGACGAGCTTAGCGGAGAGGGTACGCATGGCAAATGAATGGCCTGCAAATTATTTTATAAGTATACATGCCAATGCTAATGTAAATCCTAATATCAGAGGAGCGGAAATGTATATTTACAGTTACAATACACAAGCTGACTGGCTCGCTCAGCATATAATGAACGGATTAGTGGATTTCACGGATCTTACCGATAACGGCATAAGATTAAATCCAACCTTGTACGTGCTTCGAAATACTAATATGCCTGCAGTACTTGTAGAAATGGGATATTTGACAAATCCCCAGGATGCGGCGATTATAAGAGACCAGCAATGGAATATCGCATACGGTATTTACAGGGGTATATTAAATTATTTTGGTTTCATGCCTATGTAGTTACTACTAACGATAACTGTTAATTTGTCATCCTGAGAACTTTAGCTCGAAGGATCTCAGAATTTAAAAGCTGAGATTCCTCGCTAACGCTCAGAATGACAGGAAAGTACGGTAGATGTATGTTCATATTTCGTATTTTTGCTTGCAATATCGCTTAAGTATGCTATAATAAATAAACAAATTATTGCATATTTAATTAAAGAGGTAGATAGATGGCTAATTTATGGAGTGGAAGATTTGAAAAAGGTATGGACAAAATTGTTGAAGACTTCAACGCTTCAATTTTTTTTGATAAAAGGCTGTATGAATGTGATATTGAGGGAAGTATAGCTCACATAACGATGCTTTGCGAACAAGGAATTGTTACGGCAGATGAAAAAAGTAAAATAATCTCAGA
Organism: Sedimentibacter hydroxybenzoicus DSM 7310; assembly: GCF_013403245.1. Lineage (GTDB taxonomy): Bacteria > Bacillota > Clostridia > Tissierellales > Sedimentibacteraceae > Sedimentibacter > Sedimentibacter hydroxybenzoicus. Next base: position 39,648 of record NZ_JACBNQ010000004.1, read on the forward strand.
ATTAAACAACATTAAAGAGGAAGTTAAAAGAGGCGAAATAGAATTCAGTGTCCATGATGAGGATATACACATGGCTATTGAAGGAATATTGATTAAGCGCCTTGGAGATACGGGTAAAAAGCTTCACACTGCGAGAAGCAGAAATGATCAGGTTGCAGTTGATACCAGGTTATATGTCAAAAAGGAAATAAAAAATATATTAGATGTATTAAATTATTTAGAAAATGTTCTTTTGGAAAAATCAGAAAAATATTACGATAAAATAATGGTCGGTTTTACACATATGCAGCATGCGCAGCCTGTAACCATTGGATTTCATTTAATGGCATATTTTCAGATGTTTAAAAGGGACATGGAAAGGTTCATTCAATGCTTTGACAGAACAGATTACAATCCTCTCGGTTCATGTGCCCTTGCAGGAACAACAATTCCTATTGACAGGTACAGAACAGCGGAATTGTTAGGATTTAAGAATGTAACCGAAAATGCAATGGACTCTGTCAGTGACAGAGATTATATACTGGAGCTTATGAGTGTCGGATCCATTTGCATGATGCATATCAGCAGAATGGCAGAGGAGTTTGTATATTGGAATTCACAGGAATTTAGTTATATATCCATCGATGACGGATTTTGCACGGGCAGCAGTATTATGCCTCAAAAGAAAAATCCGGATATGGCAGAACTGCTAAGAGGTAAGGTCGGCAGAATATACGGTAATTTAATACAGCTATTGACAGTTATGAAAGCCACGCCTCTTGCCTACAATAAGGATTTTCAGGAAGACAAGGAGAGCTTGTTTGATACTATTGACACATTAAAAAACAGTATTTTAATATTGGCTAAAATGCTTGAGAAAACCGAGTTTATTGTTGAAAATATTCAAAAACATTTAAACAGCGGATTTTTAAACGCTACGGATATAGCGGAAAATTTCGTAAAAATAAACATCCCTTTCAGGGAAGCTCATGAACTGGTGGGAAAAATGGTTAAATACTCCGAGAATAATCATAAGCAACTTGAAGAGCTGACAGACGAGGATTTACAGAAAATCGACATGAGATTGAATAAAGCAATGCTGCCGGATTTAAGCATGGAGGGTTGTGTAAACGGAAGGGTGTCTTATGGAGGAACAGCTCCTTCTGAGGTGCAGAGACAAATAAACAAAGGGAAGGAATGGATAGAGAAAATAGTATATTAAGAGGGAACGGCTTGCCGTTCCCTCAGATATTATTTTGCAGCATTATTATTTTACAGCATTATCAAATTCGTGCTTTATTTCTTCCAGTAACTTTGGATTTTCAATTATATCAACAGCCGTTAATACTAAAGCCGCAATAGTGTTTTTCGTTTGCTCCTTGGCATAATCGGTAATTGTACTGTCTGCCATTTCTCTTGTGTGTGCCGCAATATTAGTATCCTTTGTTATATCAAAATAAGGATGAATGGTTGGGCATACCTGACTTACCTGTCCGGCATCAAGGGAGCCGGCGCCCTTATTCGGCGGACTCATTACTATGCCCGTTAATTCAAGAATTTTATCACTGAATACGTTGGACAATGTCTGATTGGTTACTAAATTATCATAATTGAATTCGTACTTAGATATTTTTAATTCACATCCCGTTGCAAGGGCTGCACCTCTTGCACAGTTTTTAATCTTTTCCAATAACTCTAAATTATATGTTTTTGATGTTGAACGAACATAAAATTGTGATTTTGTGTAATCAGGTACTACATTAGCTGCTTTTCCACCGTCTAAAATAACACCGTGAACCCTTGAATCGCTGTTAATATGTTCTCGTAACGCATTAACGCTGTTAAATGTTTGTATAGCAGCATCTAAAGCGTTGATTCCTTTTTGGGGAGCCGATGCGGCATGAGCCGCTTTGCCGAAAAATTCAAATTGTATCGGCTCTAGTGCAAGTGATGTTCCGCTTTTTATATACTCATTAAACGGATGAGCCATCATTGCTATATCAACACCATCAAATTCATGGTTTTCCACATATGTAACCTTTGCTCCGCTTGTTTCTTCTGCAGGAGTGCCGAAAACTATAACAGTTCCGCCGATTTCATCTATTATTTGTTTTAGTATTATTCCGGCGCCTGTACTTACAGTCCCCAAAAGATTGTGACCGCATCCGTGACCGATTCCCGGAAGTGCATCATACTCTGCCATGTATGAGATAACAGGTCCAGGCTTTTCACTTTTATAAACCGCTTTAAATCCTGTTTCGACACCGGAAAAATTCTTTTCAACGCTAAACCCGTATTTTGACAAAAGATTAGTATGAAGCTTACATGCAATAAATTCTTCGTATCCTAATTCGGGATTTTTGTAAATTTCCAAGCTCAATTCATTAAGCTCAGGAGTAAGTTGGTCAATAAAATTTAATACTTTTTCTTTCATATGTCCTCCGCTATTTACTTTTTTTAATACTAACATTGCATATCAGCATTGTCAACAGACAGACTGCCGATAAAGCTAAATTGACAATAAACTGTCAATTCGGATTATTTAGCAGCTATTTACAAAATAAATCTTTCAAAAATATATAAGAAATGTTAAAATATATATAGATGATTCGGAAAGGGTGAAATAATGGAATACCAATTAAAATTGAATGAGCTATATGAAAATTTAACTTCTTGTACACGTGGAAATATTCTTAAAGATGAACCTTTAAAAAATCACACATATTTTAAAATAGGCGGTCCTGCAGCAATATTTGCAGAGCCTGAAGATACAGAAGATTTGAAAACAGCATTAAGCTTAATAAAAAAACATGAAGTAAACTGCTTTATCATGGGAAACGGTACTAATTTACTTGTTTCAGATTGCGGCTATAATGGCATTGTAATAAAAATAGGAGAAAAGTTTAATTACTTTCACAGAGAAAACAATATAGTTACAGCCGGAGCAGGTGTCTTGCTTTCAGTACTTGCTAAATATGCAGCCAGAGAAGGACTTGCAGGATTTGAATTTGCCGGAGGTATTCCCGGATATTTAGGCGGTGCCGTATATATGAATGCAGGCGCCTATGGCGGAGAAATGAAACAAATTGTTAAAAGCGTCAAATGTATGGATTCAGACGGCAATATAAATATCTTTTCAAATGAGGATATGGAGTTTGCTTACAGGCACAGTAAGGTCAGCGATTCGGAATATATTGTTCTTGAAGCCGAATTAGAGCTTGCTCCCGGAGATAAGGATGAAATTGCTAACCTTATTAAAGATTTGAACGAAAGAAGAATTTCTAAACAACCGCTTCATCTGCCAAGCGCCGGAAGCACATTTAAAAGACCTGAAAACGGATATGCATCAAAGCTTATCGAAGATGCCGGTTTAAAGGGGTTAATTCATAAAGGAGCGATGGTTTCAGATAAGCATTGCGGATTTATAGTTAACATAGACAATGCAAGCTGTGAAGATGTGCTGGAACTGATGAGGATTGTTGTGAGCACCGTAAATGATAAATTCGGCGTAAAGCTTGAGCCGGAAGTTAAAATAGTAGGAACTAAATTATGAAAACAATAGCAGACTATCATATACATTCAACATATTCAAGACGAAATCACGGAAAATCAACAATTGAAGAAATTGTCGAGAGAGCTGTAGAACTTAACCTTAAGGAAATCGCCATAACAGACCATGGTCCTAAGCATTATCTGTACGGAATAGAAGAAGAAAGAATACCCGAAGCAAAAGAAAAAGTATTGCAAATGCGTAAAAAATATCCCCAAATCAAGATATTGTTAGGTGTAGAAGCAAACATACTGAGTTATGACGGAGCGACGGATATTTCAGCAAATGTAATAAAACATTGCGATATAATTTTGTGCGGTTATCATATGGGTGCATTGTTTTCTTCCGCTAAGGATGCTCTGAAATTCCTCGTAAAAAATAAATTAAGCACAAATATGGCAGACGCAAATGCAATGGCTCTGGCAAATGCAATGAAAAAATATAATATAAATATTTTGACGCATCCGGGTGATAAAATCCCATGCAATATTGATATTGTAGCTAAGACCGCAGAGGAAACCGAAACAATTTTAGAAATAAATAACAGTCACGGTCATTTAAACGTGGAAGAAATTAAAATTGCTTCTAAATATAACGTTAAGTTCGTTATAAACAGCGATTCTCATATAAAAGACACTATAGGCAGCTATGAGAACGGTCTGAAAGCAGCCATGGATGCAAAATTGGATTTGGACAGAATAATTAATTTGAAATAGAAAGGCAGGAGAATATGGAATTTGTAATCATAACAGGAATGTCCGGTGCCGGTAAAAGCCAGGCAATTAAAATATTGGAAGACTTAAATTATTATTGTATGGATAACATGCCTCCTGCTCTTTTACCCAACTTCGCAGAGCTTTGTGTCAGTTCATCCAAGGACGTAAACAAGGTTGCGGTAGTTGCGGATATCAGAAGCGGTATTTTTTTCAAGGATTTATTTAACAGTCTGGAAATCTTAAGAAGTAAGGGTATTTTATACAGGATTCTTTACCTTGATGCATCTGATGATGAGCTTGTTAAACGTTATAAGGAGCAAAGAAGACCTCATCCGTTAAGTGCGACAGGAACGATTATCGATGGAATTCAGGAAGAAAGATATAAATTGGAGGAAGTTAAAAAACGTTCGGATTATATTATAGACACTACAAATATGAAGCTTGGACAATTAAAAGAAGAGCTTCACAATATTTTTGTGCAGGGTAATATTTTATACAATTTAAATATAACCCTGATGTCCTTTGGTTATAAATACGGGATTCCTCAGGATTCAGATTTGGTTTTTGACGTAAGATTTTTACCGAATCCATTTTACATTGAAGAATTGAAGGATTTCACCGGTAACGATAAGAATGTTCAGGATTATGTCATGAGCTTTGATTCATCGGAAGTATTTATTGATAAGCTTGTTGACATGCTTTTATTTTTACTGCCTCATTATGTAATTGAGGGGAAAACTAATCTTGTTATATCCATTGGGTGCACGGGAGGAAAGCATCGGTCGGTAACTATCACCAACCGTATTGCATCAATCCTTAGCGGACAAAATTACAGAATTATCGTAAATCACAGGGATATAACAAAGCAGAAGAGGTAGAATATGAAAATAGTTGTTTTTGGAGGGGGTACGGGTTTATCCGTACTGCTCAGAGGACTTAAGCACTATACAAAGGATATATCAGCTATAGTTACCGTGGCGGATAACGGCGGCGGCTCGGGAGTATTAAGGGAAGATCTTGGAATGCTGCCTCCCGGTGATATGAGAAACTGCATTATTGCTTTGGCAGATATAGAACCGATAATGCTTAAATTAATGCAGCACCGATTTAAAGACGGTTATTTAAACGGACAAAGCTTCGGTAATTTATTTATTGCGGCAATGTATGAAATTTTCGGAGATTATGAGCACGCATTGAAGGAGATAGGCAGTATTTTCAGATTGTCCGGCAAGGTACTTCCGATGACATTACAGGATACGCAGCTCAAGGCATACTTAAGCAACGGAGAGTGTATAGTAGGAGAAAAGGACATACCCGAATTTGCTACTAAGACAGACAGCAAAATAGACAAGGTCTCTTTAGTACCTGATATTTGTATGCCTTTGGATGAAACGGTAAGGGATATACAGGAAGCCGATGTTATTATTATAGGGCCCGGAAGTTTGTATACCAGCGTAATGCCTAATCTGTTGGTCAAAAGTATACCCGATATGATAACAAATTCGAAGGCAACGGTTTTTTACGTATGCAATCTTATGACACAGCCCGGTGAAACAGATAACTACAATGTTCTCGACCACGTAAATGCAATAATTAAGCATAGCAACAGACATATAATTGATTATGTTATTGCCAATGATGAGCTCATACCTGAAGAACAAATAGAGAACTACAAATACAAGGGCTCTGCTCAGGTCATAATTGATAAGGAACAGATAAAAACTCTTGAAGAAATGAATATCAGGGTTATAAGCAGCAATTTTATCGAAATCAGAAAAAACTACATTAGACATAATTCGGGAAAAATAGGACAATTGTTGTTAAATTACATTAATGAAAAAAATAATCAACAAAGGAAGTAATCTAATGTATAAATCAAAAGTAGATGAATCTCAGTTAAATATAATTGACGGAATGATAGACTGGGTAAGGGTTGTAGATAAAAACAATGTAGTTCTTTATGCAAACAAAAAGATGAAAGAGGATTTAGGAGATATAACAGGCAAATTATGTTATGAAGTCTTTTGCTCGGAAGGCAGGTGCGACTATTGTATATCAAAGTCTACGCTCCATGACGGTTCAATCCTGCACAAGGAAGCAAATATCAACGACAGGACGTACATGGTTATTTCATCGCCCATAAAGGACAAATCTGACGAAATAATATGTTCGGTTGAAGTTTTCAGAGATATTACAAATGAAAAGGAATTAACAAGAAAAGTCAGGGAAAAAAATGAAAAAATGAGTGAGGACATAAATTTTGCAAGAAATATGCAAATAAGGATGCTTCCTCCAAAGGGCATGTACAATGGTTTGAAACTTAATTATTTATATGAATCCTCCGAGCAGCTGAGCGGTGATTTTTTTGACGTGTTTAAAATTGATGAGGAGAATACAGGGGTTTATATTTGTGATGTTGTGGGGCATGGTGTTACCGCCTCTCTTTTGACTGTCTTTGTCAGACAATCCTTAAGAACCATAGCAAAGGGTAACATGGAGCTTAATAAAATAATGAAGGAGCTGCACAAAACATTTCTTTCATTAAACCTTGATTATGACAGATATTTTTCTGTTTTTTTAGGAATCTATAATAAAACAACTCATGAGTTTAAGTACATAAACGCAGGTCATAATTCGGAGCCGATACTGCTGAGGAGCAAGGGTGAAATCACCCTGTTAAATGCTAAGGGTTATCCGATAGCCAATATATTTGATAATGTAAAGTATGAAGTTAAATCAATAGACTTGCATGTAGGCGATAAATTGTTTCTTTATACTGACGGTATAACAGAAGCTGCCAACAGCGAGGGTATACAGTACGGTATTGACAGATTAATTGATATAATTAAAAAAAAGGGAAATATTCTCGATAATTTAAAAATTTCATTGGACGATTATTGTAAGGCTCACAAGGATGATTATGCCATATTGATGGCAGAGATTATTTAAAAAATTACAGCTCTTATTTGCGAATTACACTAATAAAGAAGGGGAATTAATATGGAAAATATTACACTAAATTTAGATGGAAGCTTTATAAGCAAGCAGGAAATGGAAAATATAAAGTCAGAAATTATTGCCGCCCACGAGCTGTTATTAAACAGAGAAGGTGTCAGCAGTGATATGACAGGCTGGATTGATTATGTTGATAGAATAGGCGATGAGTACGAAGAAATCATGAGTGCCAAGGAATATATAAAGGATAAATGTGAAGCTTTTATAGTTCTTGGTATAGGAGGATCGTACTTGGGGGCAAAGGCTGCCATAGAAGCAATAAGAGGAGACTTTCACAACGAAATAGAAAAACCTGCAGTGTATTTTGCAGGACAAAACTTAAGCGGCTCTTACTTAAAGAAATTAAAAGAAGTAGTAAGCAATAAGGAAATATGCTTAATTGTAATTTCGAAATCAGGGACAACCATCGAAACTGCTTTATCATTCAGAGTATTAAAGGAATTAATGGAAGAAAAGTATATGGATGAATCAAAAAAACGTATATTTGTAGTAACCGATAAAAACAGAGGTGCACTTAAAAAGATATCGGATTTAAATGGCTACAAAACATTTGTTATACCTGATGACATAGGAGGAAGGTATTCGGTTATAACTCCTGTGGGATTATTACCGATGGCTTTTGCAAATCTTAATGTGCAAGAATTTCTTAATGGGTTGAAATCAGGCGCTGAAGAGTATAAAAACAGCTGCTTTGATGAGAATATATGCTGTCAGTATGCCGCAGCAAGAAATATATTAAACAGAAGGGGCAAGGAAGTAGAAATTTTGGTAAATTATGAGCCTTCCTGCATATCTATTGCGGAATGGTGGAAACAGCTGTTCGGTGAAAGTGAAGGGAAGGAAGGAAAGGGACTTTTCCCTGCTTCATTAAACTTTACTACTGATTTGCATTCAATGGGTCAGTTCGTCCAGGAAGGACGAAAAATTATATTTGAAACAACTCTCAACATAGAAAACAGAAGGGATGATATGGTTGTTCCTTTTGATGATAGGGATTTTGATGGATTAAATTATATTTCAGGTAAGCCATTCAGCTACATAAACCAGAAGGCGTTTGAAGGTACATTCATGGCACACAGTGAAGGAGAAGTTCCCGGCATAATAATAAATGTTCCGGAAATGAACGAATATTACTTAGGTAAGATTTTTTACTTTTTTATGATGTCCTGTGCCATCAGTGGGTATACTAATAACATTGATCCGTTTACACAGCCCGGAGTTGAGCATTATAAAAAAAATATGTTTAGCTTATTGGGAAAAAGGTAAGTATAATAATAGCAGGGCGTGACTCGAATCGGGTTTAAGGCGCCACAGAGGAGAACGAAGACGTATGATAAAATTAGGAGAAATGCAGGAACTGACGGTAACTCAGAAAAAAGATTTTGGAGTTTATCTGAAGAGTACGGACAGCGAAAAATCAGAGGACAAAGTACTGCTTCCCATAAAGCAGGTACCGGCAGACACCGAGATAGGTGACAAAATAAATGTTTTTGTTTACAGGGATTCAGATGACAAAATAATTGCAACAGTAAAGAGACCAAAGTTAGTAATGGGTGAAATAGCTTACTTAAAGGTTGTGCAAATAACAAGAATAGGTGCTTTTATGAATTGGGGATTGGAAAAGGATTTATTTCTGCCCTTCAAGGAGCAAATAGGTGAAATTAAATTAAACGGTGAATACTTAGTGGGACTTTACATCGACAAGTCGGACAGATTATGCGCCACGATGAATTTATTCAAGGTTTTAAGAACGGACTCCCCATACAAGGTGAATGATAATGTAAAGGGAACTGTTTTTAGCTTAAAAAGAGGTTTAGGTGCCACTGTTGCCGTAGACGGCAAGTATTTAGGCTTAATACATGAAGGTGAAATCCTGAAGCCGTTAAGACCGGGAGATGTTGTTGAGGTAAGAGTAAGTCACATAAAAGAAGATGGTAAGCTTGATTTAAGCCTGAAGGATGCTCCGAAGCTGCAAATAGATAAGGATGGAGAAAAAATATTAAGCATACTAATTAAAAATAAGGGATTTTTATCAATTAATGATGATACAGACCCGGAAACTATTAACAAAGTACTGGGCTTAAGCAAAAGCTCCTTTAAAAAAGCGGCAGGACGTCTTATGAAACGGAAAGTTATCGAAATGAGCCGAAATGGTATAAAGTTATTAAAATCAAATAATTTACCCCAAAGGGAAAAATATGCAAGAGGCAAAAAGTAAGCTTAGCTTGACAAAATCAACATTTGGAAGTACTATAATAAGTGCTTTATGAGTAAAACACATAAATATACATAGAGGAGGAAATTATGTCTACACCACACAATAGCGCCGCCAAAGGTCAAATAGCGGAAACGGTTTTATTGCCGGGAGATCCTTTAAGAGCAAAGTTTATTGCGGAAAATTTTTTGACTGATGTAGAACAATTCAATACAGTCAGAAATATGTTTGGATATACAGGCACATATAATGGCAAAAAGGTATCTGTAATGGGAACAGGAATGGGATGTCCTTCCATAGGAATTTATTCTTATGAATTAATACATATGTATGGAGTGAAAAATTTAATCAGAGTGGGTTCATGCGGAGCATTTGACCCGAAATTGAATTTGTATGATATTGTATTGGCAATCGGTGCGAGTACCGATTCAAATTATGGATCACAATATAAGCTGCCGGGTATTTATTCCGCAACTGCTTCATGGGAGCTTCTATCAAAGGCAAAAAAGGTTGCAGATGAAAACAATATAACGGCTACGGTTGGAAATGTATTGACTTCGGATGTTTTTTACGGAGATGATATGGACAGTTGGAAGAGCTGGGCGAAAATGGGATTACTGGCTGCCGAGATGGAAAGCTACGCACTATACTGCAATGCAAACAGAGCGGGGGTAAATGCACTGACGATACTTACGGTATCAGATTCCATTGTAAATCAAACAGAAACAACTCCTGAACAAAGAGAAAAGGGATTCAAGGACATGATGAAAATTGCACTTGAACTGGCATAAATTATCGTCCTGAACAGACTTGTCATTCTGAGCGATAGGGAAGGATTTCATGTAATAGGAAGAGAGGCACACCTTTAGTTTAGGGATAGTCTTTGGAGTATAAGGAATGTCCCCGTCAAACATAAGATTCTTCGGACTTGTCTCTGAATGACAAAAAAAGAAAGAGGTTATTGATGAAGAAAAAAGCATGGGAAATGGCATACGATTTATTTTCTAACGCGAAGCCTACCGTTTTAGAGGAAGGTGAACAGGGTTGGAGTGCTTTAAAAAGTGTTGCTGACTTTTATGACAACATATTAAGCTTAGACTGGAAAAGCAACGTTCCGGGTTCCGGAGCACCTGAGGTAGTGATGATTGCAGCAGTGCAGGCTCTTGAAAACAGAGGATATACCATTGATAATGCGTATACGCTATTAGAGAAAGGCATTAAGGCACATGAAAACAATGATAAGGTTCTGCTTCAAAAAATATCCGCAGAGCTTAGAAATGAATTTTTGAATGCCAGAAAAAATGAAGAATCAGACTATTGGAAATATAAATATTATAATAGTTATGAAGAATATAAAAAAGCCGTAAGCTTCCCTGAAGCCGTAAAGGTAGATATAAATTCGGAAAAATTCAAGGATCAGATAAAAGCTGCATGGATGTCGCAATTAATCGGTGCGGCAATGGGTACAATGGTTGAGGGATATACTTCTAAAAATCTGTTTGAAGCATTTGGAAATGTAACGGAGTATATAAGAGAGCCAAATACATACAACGATGATATAACATTTGAAATTGCATTTCTTGATGCATTCAAGGATAAAGGATACGACGTTACGAGCAAGGATATTGCACTTTCCTGGATAGGTCTTATACCTGTGGGATGGTCTGCGGAGGAATTGGCTTTAAGAAATATACGAGCAGGAATGATGCCTCCTGAAAGCGCAAAGTGGAACAATCCTTTCAATGAATGGATTGGCGCACAAATGAGAGGTGCAATATGCGGTATGGTTGCTCCGGGAAACCCTGAGCTTGCTGCGAAGCTTGCGTGGATTGACGGCGAGGTATCACATATTAACAACGGAATATTGGGTGAAGTGTTTAATGCAGTCATGATATCGATGTCATTCATAAATGATGATGTTAAGGATATAGTTAAAAAAGCTGTTTCATTAATACCTTCCGACAGTGAATATTATTCTGTAGTGAGCTTTGCCTATGACTGCTGTATCAAATATGATAATTGGCAGGATGCACTTAAAAAATGCGAAGAAAAATATATAAAATACAACTGGATACATGCTTATCCCAACGCATGCTGTGAAATAATCGCACTTATGTATGGTGAAGGTGATTATGACAAGACCTTAAACATCATAACCATGTGCGGAATAGATGCAGACTGCAATGCAGGTATGATTATGCCTGTACTGGGAATTCAAAAGGGAATGCGTATCATTCCAAAGCGACTGATTTCTCCGGCATTTAACAAACTTACAACTTATATGAGATATTATGAGGAAATTGAGCTTGAGACATTGGTTGATGATACTTTAAGATACATAAAAAAAAGCACTTTAGGAGGAATTTAAGAAAATGAAAAAGATATTTGCGTTATTGCTTGTAGTTGTTATGATTTTTTCAATGACTGCGTGCGGACAAAGCGGAGAAACAAAGGCAGAATATAATGCAGCATTATTATTAAACGGAAATTTAGGAGACAAATCATTCTTTGATTCAGCCAACCAAGGATTGGAAAAATTAAAAGCTGAATTGGGAGCTGATAAATTTGATTTCAAGGTTGAACAAATGGGAGCTAAGCCCGAAGATGAACCGAAGTGGGAACCTACATTGCTTGAATACTGTGACAAAAAAGAATATGACGTAATAATAGTAGGAACATGGCAGATGTATGACGCATTAGCAAAAGCTTCAAAAGAATTCCCGGATCAGAAATTTATATTCTTTGATGAAACATTTGATTTTTCATCGGGAGAACACAAAAACATTTACAACGTACTTTACAAACAAAATGAAGTATCATTCCTGGTAGGTGCGGCTGCTGCATTGATGACAACTGACGGATCACTTCCGATGATCGATCCTTCAGACAGTAACATTGGATTCCTTGGCGGTATGGAAAATCCTATAATCAATGACTTCTTAGTTGGATATATTCAAGGAGCAAAAGAAGTTAATCCTGATGTAAAAGTTAAAATTGCTTACGTAGGCGATTTCTGGGATTCAGCTAAAGGAAAAGATTTAGCTTTGACTCAGTACCAAAGCGGTGGAGTAGATATCGGCTATAACGTAGCAGGTGCTGCCGGCTTAGGACAAATAGAAGCGGCGGCAGATGCAAATAAATATGCATTCGGTGTTGACTCCGACCAGGCTGCATTATTGCCTGAAATGGCTGAATTCATTCCAACTTCAGCACTTAAGAATGTAGGAAACTCTATAATAAGAGCTATTAAGCTTGATTTGGAAGGTAAGCTTGAATATGGTGTAGCTGAATCCTTAGGATTTTCAGAAGGCGGAGTTGAAATAGTGAAGGATGCACACTATGAAAAAATGGTACCTGAAGCTATCAGAACACAATTAGATGAATTAGAGCAAAAGATAATCAGCGGAGAAATAGTTGTTGATACAGCATTGGGAAAATCAACTGAAGAAATTCAAGCTATAAAGGATTCTGTACAATAATATACAGAATGACAGTCAGGGGGTAACCCCTGACTGTTACTTAATAATTAATGATTAAAAATTGCCTGCTTGAGCCTGCTACAGTCGTCAATTTTTAATTATTAATAATAACCAACTAACGGAGGAAACGAAAACTATGAGCCATAACGTGCTTGAGATGAAGAATATAATGAAAATTTATCCCAATGGGATAGTTGCCGTCGAAGATGTTACCTTGGAACTTCAAAAGGGAGAGATACACGCTTTGTTGGGGGAGAACGGAGCAGGTAAAAGTACCCTGATGAAGGTTTTATTCGGACTTGAATCACCTGAACAAGGGCAGATTTTTTTAAATGGCGAAGAAATACAACTAAAGTCTCCCTTAGAAGCAATCAAAAAAGGAATTGGTATGGTTCATCAGCATTTTATGCTTGTTTCTTCATTGACGGTTGCTGAAAATATAGTTCTTGGTATCGAACCAAAGAAAAGCATTTTTGTTGATATGAACAAAGCTATTGATATCTCTAAAGAATTAGCAAAGAAATATAATTTTGATATAGACGTTACACAAAGAGTTGAAGAGCTCCCTGTTGGAATAAAGCAAAAGGTTGAAATATTGAAGGCACTTTACAGAGGTGCCGATATTTTAATATTAGATGAGCCTACTGCGGTTCTCACTCCTCAGGAAACGGAAGAATTGTTTGTACAGCTTAAAAAATTAAAAGAATTGGGACACACATTAATATTTATATCCCATAAGCTTGATGAAATAAAAAGCATATGCGACAGAGCGACCATAATGAAGAGCGGTAAAAGCAAGGGAACATACAAGGTAAGTGAAATATCCACAAATGAAATGTCTAAGCTCATGGTTGGAAGAGACGTTGTGATGACCTTTGATAAAAAGCCGTTAAGTTTAAAGGAAACTGCATTGAAGGTTCGGAACTTGATAGTTGAAGGAACCACAGGTGTGGTAAGGGTTGACGATCTATCCTTCGATGTAAAGCAAGGTGAGATTTTCGGCATAGCCGGTGTTGAAGGAAACGGTCAGGGACACCTTGTAGAGGCGTTGACAGGACTTACAAAGAAATATTGCGGCGATATATTAATATTTGACCAGAATATCAGCAATAAGAATATAAACGAAATCCGAAAATTAAAGGTATCACATATACCCGAAGACAGAATGACCTTGGGATGTGCGGCTAACATGAATATTATGGATAATTTGCTTTCAAACCAATATCAAAGCTCCGAATATTCCGGTCGTTTTATGCTTAAATTAAAGAAAATCGAAGAAAGAGTAAATAAATTAATAAAGGAATATTTGATTAAATGCAAATCATATAAGCAAAACGTCGGAATGCTGTCCGGAGGAAATATACAAAAAGTGGTTGTTGCCAGGGAATTTTCAACAGAACCGAAAATTATAATTGCAAACCAGCCTACGAGAGGTATAGATGTGGGAGCGGCATCATTTATAAGGCAAAGAATTATCGAATTCAGAGATGCAGGGTGCGCTATAGTACTTATTTCGGCAGACCTGAATGAAGTGTTTGAACTCAGCGACAGGCTTGCTGTAATGTATAAGGGTAAATTTTCCGGTGTCTTTACGGACGTAAAAAAACTTACGGAAGAAGAATTGGGTAAATACATGCTGGGAATTAAAAAAGATGAAGTTTTGGAGGGCATAATATATGAATAGCAGTAATAAATTTGATATATTGCGTATGGTACTGGCTGTCGGTATCGCATTGTTAATTTCATTCTTAATAATTTTAATTGCCAGCGACGAGCCGTTAAGGGCTATATTGGAGTTATTGACCGGACCTTTAAAGAGTACAAGAAGCTTCGGCAATGTTATTGAAAAAATGATTCCGTTAATATTTACGGGCGTAGGCATAAGCATTATGTTTTCCGCTAATCAGATAAACCTGGCAGGTGAAGGCTCTTTCCACTTGGGAGGCTTAGTCGCAACCTACATAGCACTTAATGCGGCTATCCCTATGGGATTAAGTCCGTGGGTATGCGTATTGGTGGCAGGATTTTTGGGTTCCTTGGTCACTGCGGTTCCGGCGGTAATGAAAATTAAGACGGATTCCGATGTATTAGTTTCATCTCTAATGATGAATTACATTATAGTTTTCTTTGCAAATTATGTGCTGAACTATATTTTAAGAGACCCGAAGGCAGGTGCGGTAGTATCATTTGCGATACCGGCTCATATTCAGCTTAATTCAATTATTCCCGGAACAAGAATACATCTGGGATTATTTATTGCATTGGCAGTGGCATTTTTCGGCTATGTATTATTATATAAAACTAAAATCGGTTATGAAATTCGTATAACCGGAGAAAATATGGATTTTGCAAAATATTCGGGAATAAACGTTTTAAAGGTTACCTTAATATCGCAGCTCATAGGAGGATTTATATTCGGTGTTGGAGGCGGTGTCGAAATTCTCGGCATGTATAGTCGTTTTTCATGGACTTCATCCCTGGGATACGGTTGGGATGCCATTATTATTACAACATTGGCGAAAAAGAATCCTCTGTATGTTCCTTTTGCGGCGTTTTTTCTTGCATATTTAAGAACGGGAGCTTCCAAAATGTCAATTGCCACAAACGTACCAACCGAAATTATTACGGTAGCTCAAGGCATTATAATACTGTTGGTTGTTGCGGAACAGTTTTTAAGCAAGTATAAACATAAAATGATTGCGAAAGAAGCAAGACTCTCTTTAAGCAACGCTAAGGAGGCAGAATAATGATAGTAGATGCGATTTTATCACCGGAATTTCTGAATGCCACACTGAGGGCCACAACCCCCATACTTTTTGCAACATTGGCAGCTGCCGTAGCAGCAAAATGCGGAATTATTAATATGGCCCTTGAAGGAATTATGCTGTTTTCTGCATTGTTTGGTGTTTTGTTTTCTGCAATGTTCCAAAGCGGTATATTAGGGCTTCTCGCAACGATGGTTATGGGCGGTTTGATTGGTCTTTTATTGGCATTTTTCGTGCTTAAATTGAAAACAGATGAAATTTTAGCGGCAATAGCCATAAACTTAATTGCAAACGGAGCAACAATTTTAATACTTCTTATGCTATCAGGGGACAGAGGCGTTTCATCCTCGGTAAAGTCAGTTCCTTTACCAAGAATCAGTATACCTGTTATAGAAAACATACCGTACTTAGGTGCGGTTATATCTAATCAAAATGTATTGACGTACGTATCATTGATAATGGTTGTAGTAGTCCACATATTTTTATATAAAATGCCTTTAGGACTCAGAATCAGAGCTGTGGGAGAAAATAAGAATGCCGCGGAATCAGTAGGTATAAGCTCTAAGAAAATACAGTATATTGCTTTGGTTATAAGTGGTGTATTGGCGTCAATGGGGGGCTTCTTCCTGTCAGGGGGATATATGACATATTTCACAACCGGTATGACTGCGGGAAGAGGTTTCATTGCTTTGGCGGCAAGCTTCATGGGAGGCAATACCCCTGTCGGAGGTTTTTCAGTATCTCTTCTTTTTGGAGCATCTTCGGCATTGTCCAACATACTTCAGCTTGGAAACTGGCCGTATGAAATTATACAGATGCTTCCGTATATTACAACGATTATCGGTTTGGCAATTTACAGCTACGTAAGAATGAAAAAGAGACAAAAATTAAGCGACAGAGGATGACAATAAGTTATTTAAGGAGAAACTGCTATGAACAAACGTAACATAATAATTGACTGTGATCCGGGTATAGATGATGTGGTTGCACTCTGCTTTGCATTTGCAAATGAAGATAAATTTAATATATTGGGGATTACTACGGTTGCAGGCAATCAAACGATAGAAAAAGTAACAAAAAATACAATCGGATTAATGTCATTTCTTAATAAAGATATAAAAATAGCACAAGGAGCAAAGTGCCCTTTAATAAGGGAAAAGCGTCCTGCAATCAATGTTCACGGAGAAAACGGAGTTGGAGATTATGAATTTCCCCACACGAAGAAATTATATTCAAACAATGCGGTACTCTTTTTAAGAGATACAATAATGTCTTCCGGGGAAAAGGTAACGCTGGTTCCCATCGGTCCATTGACTAATATTGCACTGCTCATCAAAACATTCCCGGAAGTTGTAGAAAATATAGAGCTCTTATCTATTATGGGCGGTTCGACAACAGTAGGCAATACTACGCCTGTTGCGGAATTTAACGTATGGGCTGACCCTGAAGCGGCAAGAATAGTTTTTGATTCAAAGCTTCCCATCGTTATGAGCGGATTAAATGTTACTCATTCAACGGGGCTTTTCAGAGAAGATGTTAATGAGCTTTTAAAAAGCAACGGCAGAGTTACTAAAATGTGCGGAGACATATTGAATTTTTATTTCCGAGGCGACCATGTTAATAACGGAACATTCACTCCGATACATGATGCCAGTGCTTTTATGTATTTAATTCATCCCGAATTATATACCTACAGACACATGGATGTAAAGGTTGACTGCTCAGAGGAATTAAGCAGAGGAAACACCGTATGTGACGTAAGAGAATGGATTAATTACGATGAGTCGTATCCGAAGGTTTTAACAGGTGTAGACCTTAACAAATTCAGGGAAATACTGCTGGAAGACCTGAAAAAATTAGACTAAAAGACCCAATGACCCAAAGGGGACTGACCCAAAGGGGACGGTTCTCTCTGGGTTAAAACAAGGAGATTATTATGGGAAAAATTGTTGTTGTAGGTTCAATTAATGCAGATATGGTTTTTACTTCCGATATCAGACCAAAAGCAGGCGAAACCGTACTTGGAAATACTTTTTCGCTGATACCGGGCGGTAAGGGTGCCAATCAGGCGGTAGCAGCAGCCAAATTAGGTGCTGAAAGTTTCATGGTTGGTTGTGTAGGTAACGATCCAAATGGAGAATTTTCGATAAACAACCTTAAATCCATGGGAGTAAACACGGATTGTGTTGAGATATTAAATGATGTCAGTACCGGTGTAGCCAATATAGTTGTTGCGGAAAATGACAACAGCATTATAGTGATAGCGGGGGCTAATACTTATCTTACAGAGGATATTATAGATAAATACAAGGATGTAATAAAATCAGCAGATATGGTTTTAATGCAGCTTGAGGTACCTTTAAGCACCGTTGAATATACATTAAGTCTGTGCAGTGAAAATAATGTCAAGGTTCTTTTGAATCCGGCACCTGCTGCAAAACTAAACGGCAATATTATCAGTAAAGCAACTTATATAACTCCGAATGAACACGAGCTTAAGCTGTTGTTTGGTGAAAATAGTACAGATGAAATATTGGAGCAGTATCCCAATAAGCTTATAGTTACAATGGGTTCGAAGGGAGTAAAATATTTTGATGGACAAGAAATCAAACTTATACCTTCTTATGAGGTTGAAGTTGTTGATACGACAGGGGCAGGAGACACATTTTGCGGAAGCCTCGGGTCAGCTCTTGTAAGAGGTGAAAGCTTAGAAGAAGCAATCAGATTTGCAAACAAGGCAGCCGGTCTCTCAATAACTAAATTGGGTGCGCAAAGCGGAATGCCTACCTTGGAACAATTGGGTTAGGAAGGAAAAACTAAAAAGAAGTATTAAAAATAAAAAAGTACATATAAAATGAAAAAGAACTATGCGAATAGTTCTTTTTCATGTCTTTTGAAATATCTTAATATAATTATTGCAATATCTATATTAAATATTATTTCGTAAACAAATATTATGCTAAAGTAACATTGTTAGCTTGAGGTCCTTTTTGACCATCAACTATATCAAAGTTTACTTTTTGGCCTTCTTCAAGAGTTTTGAATCCATCTGAAGTTATTGCAGAGAAATGTACGAATACATCTTTGCCATCATCGCAAGATATAAAACCAAAACCTTTTTTTGAATCAAACCATTTAACTGTGCCTGTTTTCATTAAAAAAATCCTCCGATATTAAAAAAGATATCTGTATTGTAACAGTTTTCCATTAAAAATGCAATACATATTTATTAAAAAAATGATAAATAATTTTCATAATTAAGATATGCTTAGAATTTAAAGCATAGTTTAGACAATAAGAAAAAAAGAAAATGTTTTTCTGCAGAAAATTATGTGCATAAATATTAGTGTTTTGACATGATATGCGCAATTTATCACTAATGCCGATTATCTTCCGGGAATATATTTAGTTTGAATTAGTATTAATAAATATTTGAAATTAATTTAATGCTTTGATATAATACATATATCATACCATCGCCTCGGCAATGCAAGCGAGCTTGCGCTGCACTCGGCTCAGATATGATATAATGAACTGAGTATAATTGAAACATTAATATGGCAAAATTAATATTTAGGGGAACATATGATAAAGCATTTTTTTAAGATATTTTTTGCATCGGTTATTTTTCTTACGGTTGTATTGAGTGTGACTGCTTTAGGATATATTGTTTTTGTCGATAAGGACATGGTTATTGGAAAAATTCAAATAAGAGAAACAAATAAAACAATAAGCACGTCAAGTATATATGAGTCAAGTACGTTTGATTACAGCACGACCGTTGGCAAGCTTGCTAAAAACAGTAAACGATTTAATGTTCTCGTAGTTGGACTTGAACATATGAGAACAGATACTATAATGGTTGCAAGCTATGATACGGAAAGTAAAGATGCGGATTTAATATCTGTACCGAGAGATACATATTATCCGAGAAATACAGATGATGAAGCAGAATTTAAAAAGATTAATGCTGTTTATTCTCAGGAAGGAATAGAAAGCTTGACCGCATCTGTTCAGAAATTGCTTGGAATACCTATCGACAAATATGTAATTATAGATTATGAAGCAGTAATTTCATGCGTAGATAAATTAGGCGGTGTTGAGGTGGATGTTCCGTTCCATATGGTATATTCAGACCCATATGATAAGCCACCGCTATATATAGATATACCTGAAGGCAGGCAGCTGCTTGATGGCGAGCAGTCTTTAAAATTCTTAAGATACAGGAAAGGATACAGCAATCAAGACTTGGGCAGAATTGAGGCACAGCAGCAGTTTATAAAATCAGCAGCCAAGAAAGCTCTGGGATTTGAGCTCCCATCTCTTATAAGAGAAGCATATTCGTATATAGATACTAATTTAAATGTAACTGATTTAGTCAGCTTAGCCGGCAGCTTAATAGGATTTTCAACAGATAATATAAGTATGCATACCCTGCCCGGAAAAGAAGCACCATTAGAAGGTTTGTCATTTTATTTACCGGATAATGAAGATATAGCCGAAATGGTATTAAATATGTACAGTACGACAGAAAACAAACCACAAAACAATTGATTAAAGGCGGAAACTAAAAATGAAACAGTTTTTTAAAATATTTATATTTTCATTTATAATATTTTCCTTAGTGGCAACAACAGGAATATATACTTATACTAAATATTTATCACCCATAGATCCCGATGACATCATAATCGGTGAAGAAGATAATTCAGAAGATGAGGATGATGATTCGGCTCAAACTCCTTTAGAAAAAGCAATGAAGGACAGTAAAAGAATAAATGTTCTGTTGGTTGGACTGGAAGGTCCGAGATCAGATACAATAATGCTGGCAAGCTATGACAGAAAAACGAAGGAAGCAAACGTCATATCGATTCCGAGAGATACATATTACTACAGAGAGGGATATGAAAAATATTCAGACGTGCAGAAAATTAACGCTGTATACGGTATGGAAAAGGAAGGAATTCATGCTTTGATGAAAGCAGTTGAGGAATTGACGGGAATTCCTATCGACAATTATGTCACAATTGAATATGATGGACTTAAGGCTGCCGTGAACGCAGTAGGAGGAGTTGAGTTTGAAGTTCCGTTTCATATGAGATATATTGACCCATACGATAACCCTCCACATGGATTTGTTATTAATGTTCCTGCCGGCAAACAGCTTATTAAGGGTGATAAAGCATTGGAACTGTTAAGATTCAGAAAATCAAATATTGATGGATACAGGAGCTATCCCAACGGTGACCTTGGCAGAGTTCAGACACAGCAGCAGTTCATAAAGGCTGCCGTAAAAAAATCATTGAGCTTAAAACTTCCGAGTGTAATAAGTGCAGTGTATCCCCATGTTAAGACAGACTTGACTTTAAGTGATATGCTGGGTTTGACCAAGGATGTAATAGGATTTTCAACAGAAAATTTAGAAACCATCACACTTCCCGGTACTGACAGGATGCTTGGCAAATATTCCTTTTATTTAGCTGACGGTGAGAAAATAACAGAACTGGTTTATGATATGTATAATGTGAATTTGACTGCAAATTCAGAGGATGCAAGTAATGAAGATGATAGTGTGGCACATGCCAACGAATAATAAACGGGGACATTCCTTCAACCCGCAAAGGGTAACCATAAAGGGAAGGTGTGTCCCCATACCTATTAAGGGGGAAATTATGAATAAACCAAAAAAATTAAATTTCGGAGATAAGGTTGCTGTAGTGGCACCCTCTTCGGCAACAGATTTAAAATCGGTAGAAAGCGGGGAACTGAAGCTAAGAAGCTTGGGGCTAAACCCCGTTATGTTTCCGACATGCTATACTAATTACGGTCATTTGTCCGCAAAAGATGAAGAGAGGGCAAAGGATATAAACGACAGCTTCAGGGATGACAGTATAAAAGGTATAATATGTCTTCGCGGAGGATACGGAACACCTCGCATATTAAATATGCTTGATTATGAAATGATTAAGAAAAACCCCAAGGTGTTTATGGGATTCAGTGATATAACATCACTGCACGTTGCCTTTAATCAGATGTGCGACATGGTTACATTTCACGGACCCATGGCTACATCCAATTTTGCTAAGATTAAAAACGACAATGTAAGCTTTGAATCGTATACATACAACAGCTTGTCAAAAAATATTTTTACCAATGAACCTGTAGGACTTTATATAAATCCTCCCGGGGAAGAACTCATCAGTTACAATGACGGTACGGCTGAAGGGCTGATCACAGGCGGAAACTTGACGCTTTTAGTATCAACCTTGGGCTCGGAATATGAGCTTGATGCAAGAGGTAAAATTATTTTTATAGAAGAAATCGGAGAGCCCATATATAAAATAGACAGAATGCTTACATCCTTAAGCTTGGCAGGAAAGTTTAAAGATTGCGAAGCCGTTATATTCGGGACATTTACTAACTGCAACAGAGAAGAAAAAGCGTATGAAGGCGGTCTGGATTTAACCTTAGAAGAGGTAATTAATAATACGGTAGTACCTTTCAATAAACCTATTATAGGTAACTTCAGGGCCGGACACAATTTCCCCCAGCCAACAATTCCGCTTGGCACTCACGTCAAGTTAGACGCTTATAATAATAAAATAATATTT
The DNA here is from genome assembly GCF_013403245.1 of Sedimentibacter hydroxybenzoicus DSM 7310. Lineage (GTDB taxonomy): Bacteria > Bacillota > Clostridia > Tissierellales > Sedimentibacteraceae > Sedimentibacter > Sedimentibacter hydroxybenzoicus. Next base: position 61,978 of record NZ_JACBNQ010000004.1, read on the forward strand.
ATGGAAAGCGGAACATGTTAGTTCCCTTTTTGTTCCGGGACTTACAATTAATCTCATATAATGGAGGTAACAAATGGAACCGTTATTGCGCGACACATACGCAGAAATAAACTTGGACAACATTGGCTATAATGTCAGGAAGCTAAAAGAAATAGTAGGAAAGGATGTATCCATAGCAGCAGTGGTAAAGGCAAATGCGTATGGTCATGGGGCTGTAGCCATAGCTCCCACTATTATGGAAAACGGCGCGGACATGCTGGCAGTTGCTACATTAACAGAAGCATTAGAGTTAAGAAACTATTACAGCGATTATAAAATATTCATCATGGGATACACTCCTGATGAATATTTGGAATATGTGGTAAAAAACAATATAACTCAGACGATATTTTCCTTAAGACAAGCTGTCCTAATCAATGATTTAAGCATTAAATACAATACAATTTCTAAAGTTCATATTAAATACGACACAGGTATGAATCGTATCGGATATAAGGATAGTCAGGAAAGCATAGATGAAATAGTTAAAATTTTCAACTTGAAAAACATAGATGTTGAGGGCATTTTCTCACATCTTGCATTAACAAACAGAGAAGAAGATGATAAGCAATACGAAAGATTTTTAAATGCTGTAGGTAAAATAGAGGAAAAAGAGAAGACCTTCAAATACAAACATATTTGCGACAGTATTTCAGCAATAGATTATCCCGAATACAGATTGACTATGATAAGACCGGGTGCAATTATTTATGGTATGAAATCATATGAAGACGATTCGGTGATTATGAAGACTGCTTTAAAATTTAAAACAAAAATATACCAGATTAAGGAGCTTCAACCGGGCGAAGGTGTCAGCTATGGCTACAGGTGGAAGGCAACTAAAAAAACATCGGTAGGAACTCTGCCTATGGGCTATGCCGACGGTTATCCTCGTATAAGAGACAGCTTCGTTACAATTCACGGCAAAAAAGCTCAGATTATAGGCGTAATAAATATGGATCAATGTATGGTGGATTTAACAGACATACCTGAAGCGAAAGTTGGAGATGAAGTAATAATCTACGGTGATGGAACTGACAATACAATAGACATTCAGGGTATGGCGGATTTATTAAATACAAATAAAAATGAAATACTTTGCAGGCTTTCAAGAAGGACGCCGAGAGTTTACATAAAGGGCGGCAAGGTTGTAAAAGTATTAAATTATTTATTACAGGAGTAGCTATCTATGGATATAAATAAAAGAGTTACGGAAATATTCGATGAATTGGTACATATCAGAAGGGATTTTCACATGAACCCCGAGCTTAGTCAGCAGGAATTCAGAACTCAGAAAAAAATACAGGACTATTTAAATGAATGGGGAATTGAAAATTATGTGTGCGCAGAAACGGGTGTGGTAGGTCTGATAAATGGGAAAGGTTCGGGAAAGACAGTCGGTATCAGAGCCGACATAGATGCTTTACCTATAAATGAAGAGAACAACCATTCTTACTGTTCATTAAGGGTCGGAGCTATGCACGCCTGCGGTCACGACGCACACACAACCATACTCCTCGGGATAGCTAGAATAATGAAAGAAATGGCTGATTCAGAAGATTCAATAAACGGTAATGTAAAGCTATTTTTTCAACCTGCTGAAGAAACCATAGGCGGAGCTAAAAGGATGGTTGAGGAAGGCTGCATGTTAAATCCCACCGTTGACTATGTTTTAGGATTACATGTAATGCCATATATCGAGGCGGGAATGGTTGAACTGAAATACGGCAAGCTCAATGCATCAACGGATTCAATTAAAATTACATTAAATGGAGCGTCAGCGCACGGAGCTTATCCCGACAAAGGCATAGATGCTATTGCCATGGCAGGAAGTGTTATAACTTCATTGCAGACTGTTGTAAGCAGAAATATTTCACCTCTTAATTCTGTGGTAATATCGTTGGGAAGAATATCAGGCGGTGTAAAAGACAATGTTATAGCTGATGAAGTTAAAATTACAGGTACTTTAAGAGCTCTAGATGATGATACAAGAAACTACGTTAAACAGAGAATCAAAGAAATAGTTACAAATACAGCAAATGCATATGGTGGTCATAGCACGGTGGATTTCTATGACGGATATCAGGCATTGATAAATAATGATGAGGTTGTTGACGTAGTAAAAGAAAATGCTGAAAAGCTTCTCGGTAAGGATAATATAGTATTTAAGGAATTTCCGAGCTTGGGAGCAGAGGATTTCTCATATTTTTCTGATGAAGCTAAGGGAGCATTTTTCCACTTGGGATGCGGTAACAAAGAAAAGGGTATTACTTCGTTAATACACACAGATACATTTGACATAGATGAAGAATGCTTAAAAACAGGAGTATTGTTGCAAGTAGAAAATATATTATCATTATTTGGTCGCTGAAAAATAAGGAGGGAAAAATGAAAATATTTATAAGCGTAGATATTGAGGGTATAACAGGAGTGACATCATGGAGTGAAACAACATTAGGTAACCATGATTATAAACAATTTGCAGATCAAATGACAAAGGAAACAGTTGCGGCATGTGAAGGTGCAATTGCTATGGGAGCAAAGGAAATATTTATTAAGGACGCACATGATTCTGCAAGAAATATCGATATAACAAAACTTCCGAAATGCGCCAAACTGAGCCGTGGGTGGACTAACTGCCCTGATTCTATGGTTGCAGGCATAGACGAAGACTTTGACGCTGCAATATTCATAGGGTATCACACTGCCTCAGGGACTGACGGAAACCCATTGGCTCACACCATGAATACAAATATCAATTATATAAAGGTTAACGGAGATTATGCTTCGGAATTTGTTTTAAATTCTTATTTAGCGGCAGATTACGGAGTACCGGTAGTGTTCTTGAGCGGCGACAAAATGCTATGCGAAAAGGTGAAGGAATTCAACAAAGGGATTGAAACGGTTGCAGTTAAAGAAGGTGTTGGTGGAGCTACAATAAGTATTAATCCGGAACTTTCGTGTGAGCTTATAAAAGAGGGAGTTAAAAACGGCTTGAAGCATATATCCGCTTGTAAACTTCAAATTCCTGAAAAATTTGAGGTGGAAATAAACTACAAGGAACATAAAAATGCAAAACATGCATCCTATTATCCCGGAGTAACACAAATTGATGCACACACAGTAAAATTTACCGCAAACAGCGTAAAAGAATTAGCAACAACAAGAATGTTTATAATGTAACTCATTAAGGGACAGGTTTTCCTGTCGATATGCAGTAGTAGTACTGAAAATACAGTAAAAAATCGTCCGTTCTCGTTTATGCGTGAACGGACGATTTTAACATAGCATGAGCTTTGAAATTACATGCTTTTTATTTGATTCAAACTTTCTAAGAAACGATGGAGCATTGCTGCAACCTCAGCTCTCGTCGCGCTGCCATGCGGGTCTAAAAGTCCGTTCGGTCTGCCGTTCACTATACCCTCTCCATAAGCCCATTGCATAGCATGTAGCGCGTATTCTGAAATATTATCTGCGTCATTGAAGAATAAAATACTTGTATTTTCACCTTCTGATACATCAATGCCTATATGTTTTGCGTACCGCCATAAAATCGTCGCCATTTGCTCACGGCTCATGTTGCCGGACGGAGAAAACATATTGTTGCCGATTCCTGAAATTATACCGTTTTCATAAGCCCAACCGACTGCATTATGATAATATGCATTTTCATCTACATCGGCAAACTCTGTGTTTTTATTTGCTTTGAGATTTCCTGCTTCGCGCCATAGAGCAGTTACAAGCATAGCTCTGGTTATGGAGCTGTCAGGGCTGAACTCAGTATCGCCGGTGCCATTGAACAGGCCTTTGACATACACATATTTCACATCATTGATGAACCAATCATTCTCGCTTATATCAGTAAATGGATTCTGCCATAAGACCTCAATATCAGAAGTGTCATTTTTCTTCCAATTTGCGTAAAGAGTAATATTTTCAGTGACAGCAGAACTGAAGTTGTATGGTTTTGTCAAATCCCTGTCTATATACCAGCCGATAAATGTAAAGCCTTCCTTTGTGGGAGGCGCAGGTTTGCCTGCACTTTCGCCGGCTGTTACTGTCTGGCTGTCTATGCTTATTCCACCGTTTGTATCAAATTTGACAGTATATATGTCAGCGCTGATGAAGCCACCACTACCACCTCCGGGTGAAGCAGATCCTCCTCCACCTGAAGTATTAGTTTTTTCTTTTAAAATGCAGGATAGCTTATTTGAAACAACACTTCCTATCCGGGCATATATCTTATAATTGCCGGGCTTTAAAATTTTCAGAATTCTTCCGTTGATTTGCACATTGCTGTCATCACATTTCCATTCTAATCCGCCTAAGTCAATCCAGCTATTATTATATTGATCAACACCCGAAACAGTCAACATGCCTAAATTCATTTCAATCGGATCTTCTGAAAAGTCATTCAGCAATATAGAAGGTCTTGTATTATCTGTGATTGTTAATTTATTTAATACAGGAGCAGGAATTGCATGTATTTCAATCCATTCTGAGTAAGTATTTCCACTACGGGCACGGATATGAAAAGTACCCTCTTTTGCAAACGATAGAAGATTGTTTGTAATATTTATACCTCTGACGGGCAGCTCCCTTGCCTCCCAGGTAAACGACAGAGATACTTCCTTTCCTGTTTCATCGAAGGCAATTGCCTGTAAGGTATCATGGTTGTCTAAATCAATTAGCGATGAGTCTGCATAAGCTGTAAGGCTACCTGTAACTTCAATACTTCCATTAAAATAATGAGGCTCAACAATGCATTTAAGCGTATTGGAAACTACATCTCCTATCTTAGCATATATCATATATTCACCCGGAGCATTTATTTCTATCATGGTTCCGTTAATCCGTACATTGCTGTTATCACATTTCCACGCCAGTCCGCTGAGATCGGTCCAGCTGTTTCCATGCTGGTCTGACGCTGTTATATTCAACACCCCTAAATCGTAAATATTACCCAATGTATCATCGTAGTGCATTACAGGTATATTTCCTTCGATGGATATTGATGAAAGCACAGGCTCATCCTTTACCTCAAACAGAAGGTAGTTGCTGTAGATGTTTCCTATTTTTGCATATATGTGAGCATTTCCGGCATCTGTTGCGGTCAGTGTATTACCATGCACTGATGCTATAGAGTCATTAGTTATATACCAATCAACGTCTGACGAGTTAAAGCTGATATTGTCATAGCCGTCGTATCCCTTTATGGTAAGATGTGACAGGTCAAAGCTGTCAGGTGTACCGTTCTGATACATGGCGCCGATGCTTCCCGTTAATGAAAGAGATTGCAGTGCTCGTGCCGGCAATACAGTCAGCGCTATGCGGTTTGACTCTTTTCCGTCTACCGTTGCATATATCTGATATGTGCCTGCACGGGAAAAATTGATGCTGCCGTTTTCTGATACGTTAATGCCAAAAGCATCATCGGTATACCATGCGATATTTTTGGAGCTCGGGACATCAATCCATGATTGGCTGTCCTCTGTTTTGATTTTCACATCTAAGGAAGCTGTATTTGTCGTGTTTGCTCCGTCATTCAAAATTAAAGGTGTAAATTCACCTCCGATTTGCACATTGGCTGTTTCGTGCTCTTTAATATCGAGCAATATCCTTTGCGACACATAATGCTCATCAATCTTTTCGAATTTATCGGTATCAGGCTGGTACTGAAGAAATATAGCGGTTCCGGTTGTGGCATTTTTTGCAACTATGACAGGATTCTGGTTATAGTCCCTTTGAATTTCGGCATAGTTAGAATTCTCATTCCCTGATTCATCAATAATTTTCCATTTTCCGTCGAGACGCTGGTTAAACCCATAATAAGGAACACCGTACTCATTCTTTGCAGTGACCGAAACAGTGTTTGCCGATGCAGACTGTCCCTTGTACAATGTGATTTTATCTGTACTCAATTCAAAGGTTTTTGCTGCATATATAGGAACTACCTTAGAAGGGTTCAATACGGTATTCTTGGTAGTATAGTAAAAATTACCTTTATACGGTGTCTTGGGCTGACCGGAAAGCAGAATATTTGCAGGATTAAGGTAAGCGTTATTTGCTACAAAAGCCGCATAATCAACATTATCTACCTGATCTGCTCCGGTAGTAAAGCCTGATTTTCCGTTCTCTATTTTTACATCCAAATGCCCCATAGCGTCGTGGTCATCATTTCCGAATGTGATTCTGCCATATCTGAAATGACCCTCGTCCGGATTAAGACCTGATTGCCCGGTGGTTTCGGGAGCGACAATAACTCCGTAGAGAATCATTGTTTTATAAGAAATACGTCCTACGCCTGTATAAGGAATTTCGGTGGTTGTATCGGATGTATTTACAGCTATATCAATTGCGGTATGCGCCGGCAGGTCAACCTGTATTTTATCTTCAACAGATTGGCTTACAGCCTCTTTTTCTGTGCTTGTTGATACCTTGGAAAGGGAGTAGTTAAATGTCGTTTTCTGCTCAACCTTTGGTTCAATCGATATTTTTGAAACAAGAGGAATATTCATTCCCACACTCAGCGTTGTTTCCTTCTGCCAACCCTCTGTGTATTCTGAAACAAGCTCTGTAGAGGTTTCCGTACTTTTGGAATACTGATATGTCTTGCTCACTGTGTTTGAAAAATCATTTTTGTTTTCAGCGGTGACTACATAAGAGTCGGTTCCTACTCCTTCCACAACATTAATACCCTTGCTGTTCAGGGATTCAAGAGTATCCCCGACATTAAAAGAAGGTGTCTCAAACTCTTCCTGCAGCGGTTCAATTTTGAAATCATAGAAAAGCTGCACAGTGAATCCGGCATATACTACATAGCTATTTGATAAAAGTTTGCTCCATCTCCAAGAAGTATTTTCATACTGTGCAAGCACCGGTCCGGTGGTTGCAGGGAGAAAATTAGCAAAATTATCGATATTATTCAGCCAATTGTTTCTTTGGCTATAGCTGCCGACGTTATCTCTTACATATGAGAGCACGGGAGCGCTGGCAAGGTCAAATGCATCTCTTGCACTTTCACCGATATAGTAATTATGTTCTTGTCCCCCAAATCTGGGAATTGTAATATCCATGTAGTCGTTCCACCAACTATTAAATTGAATGGAATCATTCTGCTGGTGCCGGATTAGAGCTTTGATAAGCTCATCCCACCTTGCGGTAAAAGTACCATTTCTAACTAACTTGTTCAGTAATATTGACTGTGTTGTCGGAAGAACATCATTTTTTCCGTACAACATCCAATCATTTTCATGAGTAATTGCTGCTGATGCTGTAATGGGGAATCCGGTTACAATAATGCAAACCGCCAACAGGCCGCTTAAAAATTTTTTCCATGCGCTTGCCTTACATAAATTTTTCGTAAAAATTTTCATAAATATATCACTCCTTAACAAAATCGTCCGACCTCGTTTTCCTGCGAGATCGGACACTTCAATTTTACATAAACTTTTCATGCAAATCAATAGAAGTGTAATAAGTCGGCGTGAAATGTAACAAAAGGTGCAATAAGTGATTTTGAAAAACAATGAACAAGCATATTGAAAAAAGCTGCAATTAATGATAAAATGCTGGAAAGAGGTGATACCGTGCTAAACAGAATTTATTCAATCCTGCTTTTGCTATGCATGATATTTTATCTATTCCTCCCTATGGATATTGCTTACGCTTCGGAACAGGAGACCAAAGATATTGAGTCCGTCGAGTATGAAGTGGAAAATGGAGATATCTTTGACGAAGATGAGGATCCGAAATCCGGTGCTGCAGATGAATCATATGAAAACGATACGGAAAAAAAAGAACCCCCTGTCCTAAAAGAGAAAGATACGGAAAGTATTGAAGACGTTGAAGATATTGAAGACATTGAGAAACAGGAGGGTTATATATACAGCTTTGAGGAATTAAAGGACTGGTTTCGTGAGAATAGCTCCGGCGAAGTAACCCTTGGTGCGGATATCATTGTGCCGAAGGGCGAGGAGATCCATTTAAGGGGTTTTGGTGATACTGTCTGCATACATACCGGTGATTACGGCATTATTATTGAAGGAAATTTAACGCTGTCATACCATGTTAACATATCAGGTACCGGTATATCACAGCCGGTCATTGAGGTAAAAAGCGGAGGTAAATTTGAGCTGATAAACATTTCCTATGATGTCTTGTCCAAAATCACAGCGACGGGAGAAAACGGGTGTGCACTTGTTTTTCGTGAAGGAAGCAGATATTCTCAGTCAAGTTCTCATCTTGAAATTACCGCCATGGATGGTACGGCGGTTGAGTCTGAAATTCCGATTGAAGCGGAGCGGTGGATTATCAGAGCAGAGACGGGCATAGTGTCCGGCTGCGATGTTTCCTTGCTGTTATGTATTATTGAAGCACAAATAGCAGCTGATGCACCCGAAGTTATTGCCGATACCTGTATTTTACCGGAAACGGGAAGAGAAAATATAACCGAAATACGGCGCAGTGTGATGAAAATGGACAACAATAATATTAGGCTTAATATAGGTGCTGAAGAATCTGAATATTTGCGGGAAGGGTGGATGAGCCACGCTGTTTTAAGTGCTGACGGATATGAAGACATAGAAGTCTTGCTTGACTACAACCTTCTGTCCTCGCAAATTGATACAAGCACTGAAGGAATATATTACATCCCCATTGAGCTTAATGGATATTTAAGCTCGTTTGGTCTGATTGATGAGAGTGTCCCTCTCTTTACCGCGGAAGTAAGGAATATGAGCATACCTGTGTTTGACAGCGCAGTATTTGCCTTTAATGCCTACTTTGTAGATTACCTGTACGTGCCCGGCAGTGCTGAAAACAGCTTGAAATTGTGGCGCTCGGATGACGAAGGAGAGAGTTGGTATGACTGCACGGATGAAACACCCTTCAAATTATTTTCGGATGCTATAAGAATAACCTTTTACGAACCGTCAGAACAGCCTGTCTGGCTGGTTTGGGAAGTGACAGGGGTTGGAGAATCAGAAATACTGCGCCTTACATGGGACGGTGAAGTATTGTTGGAACCTATGGAAGGAGGCGACCGCAACGGTGGTGACCGCGGTGAGGTCAAGCCTCCGGCAGCACCTAAAAAACCTTCACATAGACCTGAAACAACTCCCAAACAAGCTTCAGACACAGCATCAGAGCCAAAGAAGGGCGGCGATATTATAATCATCCTGCCAAAGCTTATGCAAAGCGTAAAGCTAATAACGGAGGCAGCGGCGGAGCTGCATGATAATACGATATTACTTCCCATAATTTTGCAAACGGAGGAGGAATCCTACAAGGATGCACATGATACGAATACTATGCATACAGATAATGATGACACAGATGACACATACAAGGACGCAGCACCCGTCAGTTCTTTTTCCGACACACCGGATATGATTCAGACATTACCCGATGTATCGCTTGACGAAGCTCCGGCCATTGCTGCAGAAGAATATCACATTGTGATAAATGAAGCTGAATCCGCAGCTAAGGATGAGAATACGCATATGAAATCTCCGGATGAGGCTGCCGACATACCTCCATATTCAGACAGTAATATGCCCCTTGTCATTGTTGGCGGCATTAGCCTTGCGGCAGCTGCAGCATATTTTGTTTTCAGGCAAAAACAGGTGAAGAGGCAATGAAAATACGAAAAATATCAAGTATCACGGCTTTTTTATCAGTTGTCATTTTGATTTCAGCGGGTATTTTTCTGTTATGCTATAGGTTTGATAATAAGTATACGGCAAGAGAAAAGCCGGATTTCATTTATCTGATACATGGCTGGGAAATATACCGTGGCAAGCTGCTTGTTCCGTCAGATATTGGGAATCACCGACCGGATGAGATTGTTTTTATCGGTCAATATGGCGGCTTTGAGGGTCATATTGGCGGTGAAGTGGACAGAAATCCACACGGAAGCGCCACATACCGTATAAACCTTGCTCTGCCTCCCGGAGAAAAAAGCTATACACTTGAGCTGCCGGAGATTTATTCAGCATATAAATTGTATATTAACGGGTTGCTGATGGCACAAATGGGAAATCCCGATCCCGAAAACTATGAGCCGCAGACAGGAAACAGCTTTGTGACGGTTCACGGATCGGATAAAATTGAAATTATCATTGCTGTTTCAGACTACAGCCACTTTTACAGCGGTGTGGTATATCCGCCCGCCTTCGGTGAGTCAGCCGCCGTAATCAGCCTTATAAATATGCGTTTTGGTTTGCGGGCAATGGCAGTTGCTATAGCTTTGTGTATAGGCGGACTATACTTAGGTATTTGGGTGCTGACTAAAAAAAGTCAGAGAAATATTCCCTTGCTATATGCGGCGCTGTGCGCTTGTTTTGCAATTTATATCTGCCATCCGGTGGTAAAAACATTGTTCTATGGGGGTATGAATTTTTATACTGTGGAAATTACCGCTTACTGCATGATGCTTTTGCTGTTTATGCTGATTCAGGAGCGTATCATCAACCTGCCCGAAAAATATAGGTTGTTCTATTCGGGGCTTGTCTCTTTTGGAGTTTTTACCTGCTGCTGGTCACTGCTTATGCCATATTTTTTAGGGGGCAGTCTCAAGCTGATGCTTGCTTATTCTGTGCTTATAAATATATACACATGGATTTCCGGAACGTTTTTGATTTTATCAGCCGCATACGGTGTTTACCAAGGTGCCGTTCACAGTAAAACGATTTTGACAGGGGAGGTTATATTTGGATGTGCTCTTGTTATGGACAGAATATTTCCTGTGTTTGAGCCGATCCGTTTCGGCTGGTTTACTGAGCTTGCAGGCGGAGTAATGGTGGCGCTTACAGGTGTTGTGATGGCAAAGGAAATAGCAAGGGAGTTTCATATGCGCCTTGCATTAGAGGAGCGGGTTGAAAGTGTGAATCACCTGTTGGAAACGCAGCGAGCTTATTATCCTGTTCTTCTGCAAAAAGAAGAGGAAGCGAGAGCTGCCCGTCACGACCTGCGGCATCATATGCTCATGCTTCGTGAGCTTGCACAAAGTGATACCAATAAATTAACGGAATATTTAAACAAATATGAAACCAAGTATTTACAGCAAAACAATATTTCTTACTGTAATCATTACGTAGCGGATATGATTTTGAGAAAGTATGCGGCTCTTGCACAGCAGCATAGTACACCCATGGATATAAAAGTGTCCATACCGGAAACAATTATGATAAATGATGTGGATTTTTGTGTAATTCTCAGCAATCTGCTTGAAAATTCCCTTGAGGCAACTTCAAAGCTTCCGGCGGAAAAACGTCATATTGCTGTACGTATCCGGCTGGTGCTTTCACGTATTGGTATATTTGTAGAAAATTCGTTTGATGGCATTTTAAAGGTAAAATACGACCGCTTCTTTTCAAGGAAGCTAAAGGGTGGCGAAGGAATTGGAATTAATTCTGTGCGTGCGATTTGCAGGCACTATGACGGCAGTGCAGAGTTTTATGCAGATGAAAATAATGTATTTCACAGTGAAATCATTTTATCGGTGAGGGAGGAAACATCATGAGGATTGCAATTTGTGACGATATTAAAGGCGATGTTGTACATCTGCACGAATTGCTGAAGGAATACCTTTATACCAATTCCCTTGATGCGGATATTGACACCTTTGAAAGTGGTGAAGCGCTCCTTTCGGCATTTGAGCCGGGTAAATATCAGATTATTTTTCAGGATATATATATGAACGGAATGACCGGTATGGAGGTTGCTGAACAGATTCGGGAAACGGACAAGGATGTGGCAATTATTCTGACCACTGCAAGCCTCGAGCATGGTATAGCCAGCTACAAGGTAAACGCAGCGTATTATATTGTAAAGCCGGTCGAGCAGACTAATCTTACGCAGGGGATGGCACGTTGCCATGAACATGTTAATCAGTATGCTAAAGTCATTGAAATAATGGAAAACCGTCAATCGGTCCGTCTTAGACTACGGGATATTTTTTATGTGGAGTCCCAAAAGAGAGCCTGTGTTTTTCAAACTGCGACTGAAGAAATTAAGACTAACTCTTCCATGGATAAAATTGCCGGACAATTGAACGGCTTCCCTTTTGTGCGTTGTCACCGCAGCTTTATTGTAAATTTACTTCATGTTGCGGATATGCTGAATCAGGATTTTGTGATGGAAAGCGGTGCGAAGGTTCCCATAAGCAAAAGCTGTCATGCTGCCGCAAAAAAAGCTTTTAAGGAATTTTTTCGTGCAAAAATGATGGGATAACAGAATAGACACTATGACTGTTATTCGGCATATATTTTTACTTTTACCGTTGTATTGTGTTCTTCATCCCATGCCTCAATATCTACTATGCTTGGGTCATCTAGTGTTCCGCTCATCAATTCTTCAATAATTTTGGCAAAGTCAATACTTGTTATGTCTATACCTTGGTTTTCCAATTCTTCGCGAGCATCCTTAGGTACCATGTTAGTCATTTTACCGGCTATTCCGCCAAGAACAGTCAATAAACGTATAGGAATATTAACCTTGACATTTACTGAATTATTATCTGATGTAATCCGTATTTTAAGGAATTTATAAGTGCGTTTTACAGAATCATATGGTATTAAATCATTTTTTTCCTGTTCTGGTTCACCTGACGAGTTTAGTGCACTTAACAGTTCCATTCCTTCTGCGGCAGTAATTTGACCTTTTTCAATCATTTCCAATATTCTTTTTTGTTCATCCATTTTTGGACCTCCGATTAATTATAGATTTTTTATTCTTTCGGTTGCTTCTTTGGGGGATAATTCTCCTTTTGATAACTGGTCAAGTATAGCAGTTTTTTCTGCTTTCTTATTTTCGTTTTCTTTAATTGGTTCCTTGACTTCGAATCCCAAGCTTTTTATTACGGCATCCAGTTTGCTTCGAACCGTCGGGTATGAAATACCTAACTCTCTTTCCACATCTTTAATACTTCCGCGGCATTTGATGAATACTTTGACAAAGTCAAGATCTTCTTCCGGCAGGCTGCAAAACTCGCATGGCTGGAAATCTCCCTCAATCGAAGTAGAACATTTGTGACAGCATAATTTTGTAACTGAAAGTTTATTACCGCATACGGGACATCTGCTTGGTGCTTTATACTTCATTTCCTCACCATCCTTTTATAAACAATATATACTTATTTTTATAAAATGTCAACAATAAAATTAAAATAATTAATATTAATATTAATATTATTAATTCGTAAATTAAAATTATTAATATTGTTTTATAAAAACCTTGACTGTTTATTGTCATCTTGAGGTTCTACACTTGACAAGACAGGTCTATCATGATAAACTTAATAATAAAGATTTATTCCAATAGACCTTGGAGGTGAATAAAATGGAAGAATTTAAACTGTTTGACGCGGAATATAAATTTTTAGATATCATTTGGGAATCGGAACCTGTTAATTCAACTGAATTGACTAAAATATGTTTTAAAAAGCTTGGATGGAAAAAATCTACTACGTATACCATGATTCGTAAATTAGCCGTAAGAGGTATTTTAAAAAACGAGAATGCTATAGTAACAGCACTGATAAAAAAGGAACATGTTCAAAAATACGAAAGCGAAATATTGTTAGAAAAGTCATTTGATAATTCTCTCCCCACATTTATCGCTGCATTTTTAAAGGATAAAAAAATTTCTAAAAAAGAGGCCGAAGAAATCAAAAAAATGATTGAGGAGGCTTCTAAATGAGTAGTTTGTTTTTGACTGTATTAAAATGTTAAGACAAGAATAAAAAACATCTTAAGCTACAAGAAACCGTCACAAATGATTTTAGCGGCATCGGTAATTATTGTAGTTGGTATAACTGTTCTGTTGAGCACAAATCCCGTGAGCCTTCAACAATATCAATTCCCTTTGACAAGTGAAGATATAGAAAGCGTGTTGGAAGAGCAGGGAATTAATATGTATATCAGTGACTTTAGTACAATTGATGATACAAGGAATATGGTGACCTTAACCAATGACAGAAATATTACGTTTGGTATTGATGCTCAGGTAAGAGACGGATACAAGGTTTTAAATATGTCATGGTATTTGCCGAGTAGATTGACATCTGATGAAGTTCACGACTTTTTTCATAATGAATTGTCAAAGCAATTTGAGCTGGCTGGGATATTCTACGGTAATAAAAAAGGATTAGATAAAGAATTGGGCAAATTGCTTGAATATTATTTCAAAGAAGAGAATTACAATAAGGGAGCATATTGGAGCAAAAGGATAGGTAATGATCATCTGAGAGTAAGCAAAAGTGTTCAGCAGGTAGCAACAACCATATACATGATGATTATGCCGGATGAAATATATGAAGACTTTTTAAGCTCAACAAATGAAGCATGGAAAAATACTGCTGAAATTGAAAATATTAAAATATGTAACAACACTGTAGCTGAAATGGAGGAGACAGCAAAAGAAGACATTCTTAATGAGAACGAATTAGATTATTTTACGAAGCATTTCGCTATAAAGGGATATTTAAAAAACATTAAAGAAAATAAAAGCGTCCCCGAAGAATTAATTAATCCTATTTCAAGCTATTTTATACCCAACAAGGATAAATATTTAAGCGCTGTATTATTTGATGCTACAGGCAGTGTGGATGTATTTGTAGAAATGACTTCGCTTAGCAAGGATGAATTAAATGCAGAACGGGAACACAATATAGTAATGTTTTACAATAACGGTGAGCCGGTATATGTTGTTCGTTTCAGTATATTGCCAGCTGAATAGATAAGCTCTTAATAATACAGGAATGCATGTAATTGAAATTACATGCGTTGAGGCTGCTGAAAAAGTCCCCCTGCTTCGTTGATGTTCAGCCGGTCAATCCTCACGTATGTCTAAATACGCTCCGGTTGCCCGTCTTCCATCGCCTTGCAGGATGAACTTTTTCAACAGCCTATCATCTTGATGACTTTGTCATCAATCTGAACGCATGTAATTGAAATTACATGCGTTTTTAAAATAAATTGCAATAAATTCTTACTTTATTTTTACAGGCATATTTTTGGTTAACAACCTGATTATTATCAGCATAATTGCTATTAATAATAATGTCTGTACGGATGAGATTAAGAATGATGAATTTGAATATCGTACAACAGTTTCAAATGTTTCTGTGAAGAGCATATCCAAATTATAAAGAGCAACAATGCTTCCGCTCCAGATTAACGCATAAATATAGTCTATAAAAATAGCAAAAGCGATAAAAACCAAACCTATCATCCAGTTGAATTTATAAAATCCGATATTTATTATCCATCCAAGGAGATACATCACAAATATACTAAAAACGTACAGCGCAAAGGACGCAATACTAAATTGAAACAACCCTGAAAATAAGGCTTCAATCAAAGCAAGCAAGCTGAATATTAACGGTAATGAGACGGATAAATATAGTGCAGCAACGGCCATGCTGTAAACGCATGTTTTTCTGGTTATTCCAAGCTTAATAAGCTGTGGCAGAAATGTGGCTCCGGCAATAATACCTATAACAAACATGTATATCATGGATGATCCGGCAGAAAACAGAAACAGATTATTTGCAGAACTAAAATCAATATAAGAATGGGCTATGCTCAATCCGACATATACAGCCATCATTATACCTATAAACCAAAGAGACCACTTCATCTGCTCGATGTAAATATCCCTTGCAACTTTCATAACACTATTTGCTTTCATGTGAATCCTCCGTTTCTGTCAAATGAATAAATAAATCCTGAAGTGAAATTGGACCTATTTCTAATCCTAAGCTATCAGCCGCATTTTCAATTTTTTCTGTCCTTTCTTCATAAATCATAACAGATTTTGTTTTTCCAAGCTGTTGCGAGCTAAGTATTCTTCTTCCTTTAACAAACTCATCAACATCCGTTGCATTACCCGTTATAGACATACCTCTTGAAATCAAGGTTTCATAATCTTCATGCAGCAGTAATTTGCCGTTGTCAAGTATTAAAACCTCATCAAATAAATAATCCATTTCGGATACTAAGTGAGTTGATAATATAAAAATACGCGGATGATTTTCCTGATCTTTTAACAGCTCGTTATAAAATTTTACCCTTGTGGGTGCGTCCATACTCAGATATGACTCGTCAAAGATTGTAATCGGAGAACGGCTTGCTAATCCCATAATTACCTCCAAGGCGGATTGCATTCCTTTTGAAAGCTTATTGACATTTTTATTCATTGGCAGCTTAAAAAGCTCTACCAAATATTTTGCATATTCTGCATCGTAATTAGGTCTGTACTCTTCAACCATGGACAGCATATTTTTTACTTTTTCTGTTTCTTCTTCATAATTTGTCTGAAAATGAAAAGATATATTCTGATTTATTTCTGCGTTTTCATAAGGAGCTGCTCCCGCAATTTTTACACTTCCGGCAGTCTGCTGTCTGTATGAAGCAAGAATTGATAAAAGAGATGTCTTGCCTGCGCCGTTTCTCCCTAACAAACCATATATTTTCCCATCTTCAAGCTTAAATGATACATCCTTTAATGCTTCAAAATTTTTATATTTTAAAGACAGATTATTTACTTCAATATTGTAGGTCATTGATTACCACTTCCTTTCACCTGATTGATCAAATTAATTATTTCGTTTGACGATATACCCAGCTTAGATGCTTCCTGAACCAGAGGTACAACATATTCATCCGAAAAAGCCTTTCTTCGTTTATCCCTAAGCTTATCCTTTGCGCCTTTTGATACAAACATTCCTATACCGCGTTTTTTATACAATATTCCTTCATCAACAAGCTGATTTATACCTTTTGCAACAGTTGCGTGATTTATTTTATAGAAACTTACTAATTGGTTAGTCGATGGTGCCTGTTCTTCCTCTGAAAGAAGCCCGTTAACTATCTGGTCTTCAATTATTTCACGTATCTGAATAAAAATAGGTTTGTCATTATTAAAGCTGTTGTTCATAGTGATCACTCCTTTTTAAGAGCAGTTATATGGTTATACACTTATGTATATAACCATATCACAAAAGTGTTTCCGAGTCAATAAAAAGATTTGCGGACAAGCAGCTTTTTTTTTCGTAGCCATAGAAAAAGTCATATGGTAGAATATAGGCAAAAGATGGATATAATATCATAAATTAATTGAGAGCGGGGATAAAAGATATGGATTACGAAATTATACATTTGCCAAAAGAAAAATGGAAAGGAACTGTAATACCCATAAAATATACAACAGATAAGTATTATGATGTTAGTGTAAATAAAACATATAACGGTTTCTCTGTTGAGATGGAAAAGAAAAAATTTACGGAGCTCTTATCTCGTGATATTTCAGGTAAGTTATATGAAGATCATTGGGAGAATGCATATGCCTGGGGAGTAATAGCAAACGATGAATTAATTGCCGCAATGGAAACAGATCAGGAATTATGGTCAAATCGTATAAGGATTACAGAACTTTGGGTATCAGAAAGATATCAGAAGCACGGAATCGGCCACACCTTAATAGAAATTGCCAAAGAGCAGGCAAGGAGAGAAAGACGGAGAGCTGTTATATTGGAAACACAATCCTGCAACGCAAATGCAATAGATTTTTATTTGCATGAGGGCTTTATCTTAATCGGTATGGACACTTGCTGCTACAAGAATAACGACTTGGAAAGAAAAGAGGTAAGATTAGAATTCGGATGGCTTCAAGAAGAAAAGAAAAAATTAAATGATAAAGATATAGAAATAAGAATGGAAACTGAAGATGATTGGTATGATGCAGAATTAATGACACAGCGCGCATTCTGGAATAAACATCATCTTGGTTGTGATGAGCATTACCTTGTACATAAAATACGTCATCATGAAGATTACCTTCCCGAATTAAGCAGAATAGCAGTAAAGAATGGGCAGGTGGTAGGATGCATAATGTATACGAAGTCAAGAATTGTTGACGGAGAAGATACACATGGAATTATAACCTTCGGACCTCTTTGCGTAGAGCCGAAATGGCAGGGATACGGAGTGGGAGAGATGCTATTGAGAGAAACAATGAGCTTAGCCGCAAACAAAGGGTATAAAGGTATAGTAATATTCGGAGAACCTGATTACTATCCCGGAATAGGATTTAAAACATGTGATAATTTTAATATTACAACCTCTGACGGCAGGAACTTCGATGCATTTATGGCAATTGAATTAGCGGAAGGCAGTTTGAAAGGAATAAAAGGAAAATTTCACTATTCAGAGGTTTTTGATAATCTTCCGAAGGAAGAAGTAGAAGAATTCAATAAAAGATTTCCCAAGCTGCAAAAATTAAAATTCCCGGGACAATGGGATTGACACAGAAAAAATCGGAGGCTTTATTTTGGAGGTTAATTGAATATAACACTACTAAATTTATGTACACTTTTATCAAAGTGTTGCTCAAACATTCGCAATACAGTAGCAGATAACACAAATGAAAATAAAAAAGTCTTGACAAATCAGTCTACGAATCATAAACTAAACATAGTCTAAAAAATATAGACTATAGGAGGCTGTTATGAAAAGATTTACTGATGCAGAGCAGAAGCTTGCGGAAATAATTTGGGCTAATGAACCGGTGACATCGCCTAAATTGGTTCAGATATGCAAAGAAGAACTGAACTGGAAAAAATCAACCACGTATACGATGTTGAAAAAGCTTGAAATTAAAGAGATTTTTATAAACAATAAAGGAATAGTTGAATCCTTACTTACTAAGGAGGAATTTTATGCAGAGCAAAGCAAGCAAATAGTAGATGAAGGATTTAACGGTTCCTTCCCGAGATTCTTAGCAGCTTTTACAAGGCATAAAAAGCTAAGCAGTAAAGAAATCTCTGAGCTTCAGAGACTTATCGAAGAGCATAAAGAGGATTAGCCATGGATGGATTATTTTTGTATATAATTAACATGAGCGTTACCGCAAGCTATGCAATTGCTTTTGTAATAGTGCTGAGATTGTTTTTAAAAAGGCTTCCTAAGGTATTTTCTTATGTATTGTGGTTTGCAGTATTGTTCAGATTGGTGATTCCATTTTCATTTGAAAGTGTACTGAGCCTGATTCCCAAGGATGTGCGCATACCTCAGGATATTGCTTATTCACCCAATCCTGAAATAAGCAGCGGTATATCCTCAGTTGACAGTGTGGTAAACAATCTGTTGCCTGCGCCTGTTGATCAGGCGGCAAGTATTAATCCCATGCAGGCATGGCTTGCTGTCGGAGAAATAATATGGATCACAGGGATGGTCATACTACTTTTTTACAGTATCTTTACTACCGTAAAATTATATAGAAATATAAACGGGGCAGTTCATACAGAAGATAATATATACATTCTGGACGGACTTAAAACGCCTTTTGTTTTTGGTATAATTAATCCAAAGATATATCTTCCAAATCAGCTTTCGAAAAATGAAAAAATATATGTGCTGCTGCATGAGCAGACCCACATAAAACGTCTCGATCATATTGTAAAACCTATTTTCTTTTTAGTTACATGTATTCATTGGTTTAATCCTCTTGCATGGATTGCGTTCTGTCTTATGGGTGAGGACCTGGAGTTGTCCTGTGATGAAAATGTAGTAAAGCAATTAGGAAACAATATTAAGAAGGAATATTCATCCTCTCTTCTTTTCATGTCCACAGGCAGGAAAATAGTGAGTGGATGTCCTCTTGCTTTCGGCGAAAATAATACTAAGAGCAGGATTAAAAATATTTTAAAATATAAAAAGCCGGCAGTATGGGTTCTGGCAGCTGCGGTTATAGCTGTTATTATAATTATTGCAGCTCTCATATCCAATCCGAAAACAGAAGCAAGACTCGATGCCTTGCGTCCCATGATAATGGTTAACGGTGAGTTATACTTGGATACGGGAAGGAGTGTTCCTGCTGAAATTGATGAAAGTGCAATCATAGGAGAAGTGAAATCCTCTGTCAGCCCATCTGAAAAACCTTCAGAAGAGGGTCAGGCCAACTTTGGATTTACAGGTGCTAAATACGCACATTTTGAAGATAACATAGTTGTTCTTATAGATAATGAGTGGTATGTTTTTGAAAAGGATGTAACAGAAGATGTATCAATTCATTTGAGCAAAGAAAATAAATCTACCGGAATGTATGAAAAGGTTACTGTAAAATCCGGAGAAATTGAAAAGACCTTTTCATGGAAAAATGTGACTAATCCCACATATGCTCCGGTTAAATATATCGCCGATGTGGATAATGATACCAAGGATGAAATTATAATATTGTTGACTACCGGCTATGGCACAGGTGTACAGGTTCAGGATATACATATATTAAATTCAGAAGATTTGTCTGAAATTAATATAGAAGATCCTTTGGAAGCCATAAATAAAACTGTATCTTCATCAATCACAATTAATGGGGATATAGTCAGTGTAGAAATAAAATGGAACGGAAATTCAATTGAGAAAAGCTATGACAAATCATACGCAGGCGTTTGGCTTGACAAGGTTTCGTTTGGTTCTATTATAAATTATGAAATTGTAAACGACAGAATTGTTGTAAAAGTTCCCGGGCAAATGTCGCCGGCGGCGTTTCCTTTTATTGCCGTAGTTGAATATGATGAGAATTTAATAATAACGAATATTGAAGTTATGGAAATAGTCGATAAAACAAGCCGTGATAAAATAAGTGCATATTTAGAGGAAGAGTCTAAAGCTGTTTTTTCTCCATATTATGAGTTGTTAGATTTTATAATCTATAACTATGCAGAAGAAAACAAAGACGGAAATATTGAAGCAGTTTTTAATTATACCATAGTACACAAAAATTATGACCGAGATCCGGATACCGTTGAATACATCAAAGAAGCCAAGGAAAAAGGTGACGGCAGCTATCAACAGTTGTATAATGAGTACTTACAGCCTAAGGATATGAATTTTTATCTCAAAGCTGTAATTGACGAAAATGACAATATAACCTTGTATCACAATTTTTCTCCTAACGGTGTCGACTGGCAGGAGACAGAAATGTCGGATTATATTATCAGATAGTAATATTGATTTTTTAAGTAGAGCACAAGAAATTTTACTTTCTTGTGCTCCATTTTAATATATTATTCATATTACTGACTCGTCAAGCAAAAAGTCAATTAGCCCGATATTTAGAATACCATTATCATCATACCACCGTTTACTTATGTCTTTTCTGACTACAATTTTCGGGAAAGAATCACCGGTCAGAGAAAAAGGTATTATTTCGCTTGCCAGCTTTTCTTCGGTTGGCATGGCATAAGCCGATTGAATATAAACCTTCCTGTTACCTAAAGTTGCGATAAAATCAATCTCTCTTGATACCCGCACAGAGTTTCCGTTTTTATTTTGCTCTCTTGAAAAGACAATGCCTACATCAACGGCATAACCTCGTATAATCAATTCATTATAAAGGATATTTTCCATAATATGCGTCATTTCCTGCTGTCGGAAACCGATTCGTGCATTGCGCAGTCCTATATCTTCACAGTAATACTTGTTTGGAAAATCAAAATATGATTTTCCCCTTACATCATATCGTTTGCTCTCAGCAAACAAGAAGGCATCTTTTAAATGGTCAATGTATGCCTTGACAGTATTAGGAGACATACTCATCTGGTTTTTAGATTTCATTGTATTGGTTATTTTCCCCGGGTTGGTAAGTGAGCCTATGGATGAGCATAAAAGATCAATAATCTGTTCCAAAATATCCTGACGCTCGATTTTTTTGCGCTCCACAATGTCCTTGATGAAAACCTCCGAAAACAGAGATTGCAGGTAATTCATTTTGGCCGTGTCCGTTGGTCTGGAGAGAACAAGGGGCATCCCACCATAGAAAGCATAGGTATCAAATGCCTCGTTCTTGTCGCCACCGACAGCCGAATAAAATTCTGCGAAACTAAACGGATGAACGCGGATTTCATCACTCCTTCCCCGGAATTCGCTGAGAATGTCTTTAGAAAGCATTTTTGAGTTGCTTCCGGTAACATACACATCAAGATTGGAAAGTGATTTTAAATCGTTCAGAGCATCATAGAAGGTAATTGGTTTCCCAGTGGGGTTGTAAGGATTGGCTACCTCATCTGACATCTGAATCTCATCTATAAAAAGGTAGTAATTATCAGGTTTACCATCAACATGATTTCTTACATGATCAGAAAGCTCAAGAGGATTGCGAAAACGTATATCCTTTGCCAAATCAAGCTCAAAGGATAGGATGTGTTCTTCTCTGACACCGCTCTCCAATAAGTAATTCTTAAAAAGTGTACGCAGAAGATAAGACTTTCCGCATCTTCTGATTCCGGTTATAACCTTTACCTGGCCGTCCCATTGATAATCAATCAGCTGCTTTAAATATTTATCTCGTTTTATTTCCATGAACAACCTCCGGTGAAATGTTTTGACCTTAAGGGCTTAACTATTCATTATTATAACCAAAATTTTGAGAAAAATCAAGAGTTGACTGAAATTTATTGCCTTCACGGGCAACAAATTTTATAATATACCGATATTTTATATTTTTGCTTTGATTTATATAATCCAATTCCGCACATTATATGCTATTATACGTTATACATAGTGAAAGGAGGTTTCTTATGTCTGTAAGCTTACGGGATCAATATGATAAAATATACAGATATTGTTTTTTTAAGGTGAATAATAAAGAGATAGCAGAAGATTTGACGCAAGAAACTTTCTTGAAATATTTTGCTCAAACATCCTATATAAACAGAGGAAAGCCCCTTGCTTATCTTTATACTATAGCTAAAAATTTGTGTATTGATTTTTACAGAAGCAATAAAGGGGATCAGGAGCTTGATGAATCAGTATTGCGTAGTGATGATATTTCTGAGTTTGAAACAAATTATGATATAAAACAGGCGGTATCCGTATTGCCCGATGATTTGCAGGAGTTTCTTTTGCTTCGTTTCTCAAATGAACTTGGTATAGGTGAAATAGCAAGTATTATGGGAATTTCAAGATTTTCGGTTTATCGCAAGTTAAATAAAGCACTTGGCATGCTAAAAGCTATTTTAAGGGAGGAATAAATATGGACAATAATATAAAGAGAAAACTAAAATCAGTCTTTGAAGCTCCGATGCCGGCAAAAAAGGATGATTTTTTAAATCAATTAGACTATCCCAAAGCAAGCCGTCTTGATTTCATAAAGTCGCAGGCCGGATATATAAGAAAACAGGTATGGGTTTTATCATTGTTACTATTTATAGGTACGCTAATTTTAATGTATTATTTTGAAGTGTCTGATTCTGTTATCTGGATTTTGTCATCAGCCTTACCCTTTATTTCTCTGGTAAGCATAGGCGAAATTTTCAGAAGTATCACATACAATATGGACGAACTTGAAATGAGCTGCAAGCATAATTTTCTGGAAATAAGCCTTATTCGCTTTGGTATATTGGGATTAGCTAATCTTGCTGTCCTGATCAGCCTTTTGATTTTACTGGCGGGAAAAACTGATTTTGGCTTTTTCAGATTGGGACTGTATCTGACGACGCCGTACCTGCTGAACTGCTACGGCTCGATATTTGCTGTAAATCGCTTAAAAAACAGAGAGATAGTTTACGTTTGCGGTGTTGTTACGGCTTCCGTCAGCATATTAAATGCTTTGTTTACAACTCAAATAAACGATATTTACACAGATAAATATTGGTCCTTCTGGATTATATCATTTATCATTTTGGCTGTATTTAGTTATAAAGAGATTTTGAAACTGATTAAGAAAATGGAGGAATTAAAATGGAGCTTATCATTGACCGTTTAACCAAACAATATAAAAATAAGATTGCTGTTGACCGTATTTCTTTAACCTTGAACAAGGGTGTTTATGGACTGTTGGGTGCCAACGGCTCCGGAAAAACTACATTGATGCGAATGCTGTGCGGTGTTTTAAAACCCACAAGCGGAGAGGTGAAATTTAATGGAATCGATGTAAGTCAGGAAGAATACAGGGACTCTTTAGGATATTTACCTCAGGATTTTGGATATTATCCGGAATTTACAGCATACGAGTTTCTATTGTACATGGCAAGCTTAAAGGGGCTTGCAAAGCAAAGTGCCAAGGATAAAGCAAAGGAGCTTTTAGAGCTTGTGTCTCTTTCAGATTCTGCAAAAAAGAAAATTAAGACATATTCGGGCGGTATGAAGCAGCGCCTGGGAATTGCTCAGGCTATTTTAAACAATCCTAAAATTTTAATTTTGGATGAGCCTACCGCAGGTCTTGACCCCAAGGAGAGGGTGCGCTTCAGAAATCTTATTTCTCAGTTGGGTACGGATAGAATTATTTTGTTGTCTACACATATAGTATCCGATATTGAAAATATTGCCGGTATGATATTAATAATGAAAGATGGTCAGATTGTACATAAGGGCGGGCTGGACGAAATAATTAAGGCTATTGACGGACGGGTTTTTGAATGTACCGTTGATGCCGGGGAAGCGGGAAAGCTCATTTCAATGCATACAATTACTAATTTCAGACAAGAAAATGACAAAACATTTCTCCGTCTTATATGCGATAAAAGTCCATGTGAAAATGCCATCAGCGTAAAAGCAACCCTGGAGGATTTATATTTATACTATTTTAAGGAGGTCAATACAGATGAAAAGCTTTTTTAGGCTCATAGGGTTTGAATATAAAAAAATCTTTAAAAAGCGAAGCAACATTGTTATACTACTGATTGCTGTTTTCTTAACGGCGTTCAGCAGCCTTGGTCCATTGATGGGAAATTATTATATAAAAGGTGAAATATTTGAAAGTAATTATGAAGGTATGAAGAGGGACAGAGAATATATAAGAAGCTTGTCAGACAGGGAAGTAGGCAGCGATATACTTTCGGAAGCAATCGGTGCTTATTCCTTAATTCCGCCTACGGACGGCAAGTATACAGATACAGATGAATATCAGCGGTATGCACGACCCTACAGTGAAATTAATTATATTATCAGAAAGTCATACGGTATGAATGACTGGAAGGAAGTGAAATCACTTACCGGGAAAGATGTTAAAAGCTTCTATGATGTACGTCAAGGTGCTGTTGAAAGGAGCATAGAGGAAACAACCATGTCTCCCGCAGAGAAGTCAGCGTCGGTGAGCTTAAGCAGGCAGGTAAAAACCCCTTTTGCTTATTCGTACACAGGAGGATATACACGGTTTTTCTCACAAATGTATACAACTGCTATTTTAATCTGCTTTATATGCTCCATATGCATTGCTCCGTTATTTTCAGGTGAATACACTGATAAAACAGACAGTCTTATCCTATCATCTAAATATGGTAAAAACAAAGTTATACATGCAAAGCTGATTACGGGTATATCCTTTTCAGTTTTGTTAACTATTATGCTGACCATAGTATCCTATGTAACGGTAATGATGTTTTTCGGTCGGGAAGGAGGAGAAGCTCCGATACAAATTTTTCTGCCCCTTTCAATACATCCGTTTACAATAGTACAGGCTGCATTGCTGTATTTTACTATAGTATTGATGGGAAATTTGTTATCTGCTGCAATTGTTATGCTTTTATCCGCAAGGCTAAAATCCCCATTTATGGTGATGGTGATAATGACGGTAATTACGGTTTCGCCGATGTTTATAAATATATCTGAAAATACACTTTGGATATATCATTTGTTTAATCTTATTCCCGTAAATATGTTTTATCTCAGCAGGATTTTAGATAAATTTTCTATAGACTTATTTGGGCTGATTGTACAACCCTACGAAGTTACTGTTATCTTTTCTGTCGCATTAGGCATAATATTAATGCCGTTAGCATACAGTGGGTTCAAAAAACATAATTGATAGTAAAAAATTCATGGATACACATGAATTTTTTACTATCAATTATTTCTCAAATAATTTATTCAATTTTTTATCAAAAGTACACACTTCATATCCATTAACCTTATGATACGCATAAAGTAATGTGTCAACAAAGTCAATTTTTCTGTTGCTGAAAAGAACAAAAGCTTCTTTAACTACTTCTATATTATAAACATTAAGGTTTTCGTATTGCAAAAGATTTTTCATGCTTTTCCACCGTTGCATCCGCCCATGCTTCATTTTCTTTTACTTTTAATTCTTCATTTCTATATTTTGATAATGCACCTCGTACATTTTTCTTGTTTCCAATATATGTTTGAGTTGAATTATCATATGGCAGGATAATAATTTCTACTTCTTTATTTTTTAATTCTTCAGGTATATCTATTAATCCGGCTAACACATTACTATTTGCAATTTTCCGTACAAATTGCATAATTCATCAACTCCTTCAGCATTACTTTTATTAATATTATAACACGATAATAGATTTTTTTCCATTTATAATTTATATTTGAGAAAATATATAAGCTTACCGGCACAATGTACGCAAAGTATTTATAATAAAAAGTACCTTGACATCTGCCTAATTGGTTGCAGGAAGCTCTATTACAAATATGCTTCCTCCTCCTTCTCTGTCCTTTACGTATATTTTCCCCGAATGGGAGCTTATTATTTCCTTTGCGATGCTAAGTCCCAGTCCGTAGTGCTCCTTCTTGCTGCGGGAAGAGTCTTCTCTGAAAAATCTGTCAAATATCTTGTCTTTGTTTTCATCATTTATTCCGGTTCCTGTATCTGAAACATATATTGTAAGCTTTTTCCTGCCCAGAGAATATTCCAGTTCTACATTTCCGCCAAATGGCGTATAAAACAGCGCATTGTCAAGTATGGCACCCAACGCCTGATACAATCTTTGATAATCTCCGTTTAAAACCGGGATTGGACAGTCGGGTAAACTTATAGTAAGCTCTAGACCATTTGAAACGGCCAATGGAGTATAATGTTCATACAGGCTTAACAGCAGTGTCTGAACATCAAATTTTTCTGAATTCAAGGGCACAGCATTAATATCGGAGCTGGCAAGGGTCAGCAAATCATTTACAAGACGTGACATGCGTGTGCACTCGTGCTTTAAGGAGCTGATAAATTTATTGGTGTCTTCCTCATTCCTTGATTTCTCTAATGATGCTATGCTTAATCCCATAACAGTTACAGGTGATCTGAGTTCGTGAGAAGCAGAGGCAACAAATTCCATTTGTTGACGGTGACTTTTTTCTATTGGTTGTATTGCCTTGCCTGAGAACCACCAGCTAAAATAAAACATGATCACTGTTAAAAATAATATTGCTATAAAAAAAACAAGACGGGTATGTGCCATTGCGTCGTAATCCTGCTTTAAATCTCTCAATACTATAACACTTTGCCAGCCTGAATCCATAGGAACCACTGCTAAGGCAGCCTTGTATAATTCCTTGTGCTGCCCGGTAATTTCAAAGAAGATGCTGCTTACATTTATTATTGATTCCGGTTTAATCCTAGTGTTAAATCCATATTCAGACAGGGCTTTCTCCTGTACGTCAGCAATCAAGATATCTCGGGATGTAATTGTTTTATATGAGCCTCTGAAGGAAAGAGGATATTTTCCATCCTCTATATGTACAATAATTTTATTTCCTGCTTCAA
The DNA here is from genome assembly GCF_013403245.1 of Sedimentibacter hydroxybenzoicus DSM 7310. Classification (GTDB taxonomy): domain Bacteria; phylum Bacillota; class Clostridia; order Tissierellales; family Sedimentibacteraceae; genus Sedimentibacter; species Sedimentibacter hydroxybenzoicus. The sequence continues at coordinate 89,530 of NZ_JACBNQ010000004.1, forward strand.
GCTGTGAAAGCCACGCATTATCTATTATTTTATTGTCCTGAATTTTGTAAACTATGGAATTCAGGTTGTTTTTTACTATAGTTTCACCTTGGTTTTTTAATTGTGTTTCCGACAGGCTGAAATAAAACACACATATGGATATTAAGATAATTCCCATCCCGAGGGAGCAGATGAAGGTAAATTTGAGCCGCAGCTTTTTTATCATTTTGAAACCTCCAATATGTATCCTATTCCTCTTTTGGTTTTAATATTTAAATTACTTTTAACCGAATTGAGACGCTTCCTTAAAAAATGGATGTAGTTATCTAAATTGCCATCCTCTACGGGGGCATCCGGTCCCCATATTCTTGAAAGCAGGACTGATCTGGGCAGAATCTGATTTGGGTTGTTAATAAACATTTCCAACAGCTCACATTCCCTTTTAGATAAAAGGCATGTCTGATAAGTGCCCTTTAAACAGCATCTCCTGGTGTCAAGAGAAATGTCTGCCAGAGACAATATGCATGAGCTTTTCAATTGAAGGGATCTTCTGCTTACGGCTCTTATTCGTGCAATTAATTCATTGACATCAAAGGGCTTGACTAAGTAATCGTCGGCACCTGCATCAAGTCCTTCTATTCGGTTTCCTATACCGTCAAGAGCTGTAATCATAATAATATATACGCTGATGCCTAAGGCCCTGACCTTAGACAGTACATCCATACCGTTAACCTCCGGCAGCATCCTGTCCAATAAAATTATATCGTATGCTTCCTGCTTTATAAGGTGTATGCTGTCATAGCCGTTGTTGCATATATCAACCACATACCCTTCCTGACACAGGTTAAATTTCAGCAATTCACATAAATCATTATCATCTTCAACAATTAATATTCTCATAGCAAACCTCAACAATTAATTATATCTATCATTATACAACAATTAACTCTAAATAGTCTCTAAAAACCTTTGAGGATATTTAGAGATTTATATATTATAGTTAAATAAAACATGGTCGAGTGATAATTCGGGAGGAGTGTAATTTATGAAAAAAATAAAAAGTATAATAGCTTATATCTGCATAATTTGTTTTAGTTTAGTATTGCTTTCGTCTTGCAAAGATTCTGAAAGCAATGTTACAAAGGAAAATGTGCCACAAGCTGCAATGGGCAGGTATGTAGAAAAATACATAGAGGAATTAAGCTCTGAGGATGGAGGTATGGTGGCTTACACAGCAGTCAGGAATGACGGCACTATTGAATTTTATAAATATTACAGCGAAGAAAACGTGACAAAAGTTTACAGCACTGCGGACGGTATTAATTTTGAAAGAAAAGATGCAGAGCCATGGTATGCAGAAATACTCAATATGGGAAATTACCAAATAACAAAAATAGATTACGACAGTGAAGGAAACATTTATGTCCTTATCTTTGAAAATGAAGCGGAAAGCAGTTTGTTTAATAAAATTTTCAAGGTAACTTCTGACAATGAAATCCATGAAATAGATATGGAGTGGAGGGAAACAGATGTAGAGGATTTGAAGGTATATATAACGGATATGACGGTAACTGCGGAAGATGAATTGATGATAAATCAATCACTAAGGGGTATTTTACATTATACAGATGAAGGCAAATACTTAGGTCAATACGGCTCTTCTTCGGACGGTATATACACTGTTTCGGATAATTATATTTATAATTTTGACGCACGACAGCTTAAAATCAATGTGTACAATATAGAAACCCATGAAATGACGAGAGAAATTCCATTGGATGAAATGACAGGAGAAATTCCTTTGGGTGAAATGATATTAGGCTTAAAGCTGTCTCCCGGGAAGGATGGATCAATATATATAACAGACAGAAGCGGAGTATATAAAATGGTAGAGGATGGAGTAATATTAGAAAAAATAATTGACGGTGAATTAACCTCATTGGGTATACCTTCACTGCATTTCTCAGCCATATTGGAGGGCATAAACGGAGAGTTTTACATTCCATATTCGGACAGAGAACAGAATACATCGGTTGCAAAATATGAATTTGACGAAAATGTGTCTACAATGCCAAGCATGGAGTTAACCGTCTATACTCTGGAGGAAAACAATACATTGAGACAAACGGCAGGAGAGCTGCAAAATAAATATCCTGATTTCAAGGTTAATATAAAGGTTGGTCTGGATGGTGACACCTCCGTAACAAAGACCGACGCCATAAAGCAGTTAAACGGAGAGTTATTGGGAGGAAAGGGACCCGATTTGATACTTTTAGACGGATTATCTGTTGAATCATATATACAAAAGGGCGTATTGGCTGATTTGTCGGATATAGTAAATGCATATATGAAGGATGAGAAGCTATTGTCCGCTGTGATAAATACATATGCAAATGACGGGAAATATCCCGTTATACCCACAAAATTTCATATGCCGCTTATTTGGATAGATGAGGAATACAAGGATTATATGAAAAATTTAGATACATTAATTGAGTTTGTACAAGAAAAAAAAGATAAGCCTGTACTTGGTTATTTTGAGCCGGATGATTTAATAACGACATTTAGTTATACATGCTTTCCAGAATGGATAAACGAAGGAAAAGAAATTAACCGGCAGGAATTAACGAAATTTCTTCAGAATATGAAAATTTTGTATGACAACAGGGGTGACCTTACCGGAAGTGACGGAAAGGCATTTGCTTGGGCATTTAATAAGACATACGGATGCTATTCCTTATTAAAAGGGTATCAATCATATGTTATAGAAAATCTTGCACAGGATAAAAGACAAGGGGGAATTCCTTTGTTTCTGCCGGGACAGGTTGAAAAAAGCTTTGTTCCCGTGAATTGCATAGGTGTAAACAATAATTCTTCAAATATAGATATTTCTAAAGAATTTGTAAGCCTGATGTTGTCGGAAGCAGTTCAGAAGGCACCAATAAGTGACGGATTTCCCGTAAATTTAGATGCACTGGAATACGGAGCCTTAGGAACAGGCAATGAAAATATGTATTATATGGTTAGCGGACCCGGCGAAGAAATTTTAGAAGGAGTACCTCCTTCACGAGAGAAATTAGAGGTTATAAAGGAACTGTGCCACAAGGTTGAAACTCCTTCTGTACCGGATGAAGTGTTGATTGAGATAATAATTGAAAATTCAAAGGAATATTTTGAGGGAGCAATAACGGTTGAAGATGCTGTTGAAAAAATCAAGGAAAAATCAAAATTATATTTATCGGAATAGCAAAAAAGAATCATTGACGGGATGGATGTTTATACTTCCAAGCTTGGCGGGAGTCAGTATATTTTATCTGATTCCCTTTGCCGATGTGGTAAGAAGGTCTGTGACAGAAGGTATGGGGGTCAGATTTGTGGGTCTCAGGAATTACATCACTGTTTTGGAAAATGAGGCATTTTTACTTGCGTCAGCAAACACAATTAAATTTATGCTGCTGTGCATTCCGTTGCTGCTTATTTTTTCTTTGCTGTTCGGAGTTATAATTAAGAGCTTAAATGGAAAAGCCGGTATATACAAAACGGCTTTTCTCGTTCCTCTTGCTGTTCCTGTTGCATCAATTGTTTTAATGTGGAGATTTCTGTTTCACGAGAACGGATTTTTCAGCATGCTGGCTGTGAGCATTTTAGGCAATCCAATAGATTTCATGAACACGGACCTGGCGGTATATGTGCTGATTATAAGCTATTTATGGAAAAATACAGGCTATGATATGATTTTATGGATAGCAGGGCTATCCGGCATACCATCAAGCCTGTATGAAGCAGCATCTGTAGACGGGGCAGGAAGGTTCAAACAGTTTTTTTACATAACATTGCCAAATCTAAGGGGCATGCTTTTTATAATATTTATCCTGTCTGTAATTAATTCCTTTAAGGTTTTCAGAGAAGCCTACCTCATAGGAGGTAATTATCCTCATACGAGCATGTATATGCTGCAGCATTTATTTAACAATTGGTTTGTTGCTCTGGATATAGAAAAATTATGTGCAGGTGCTGTAATCATATCCATAGCCACATCTGCATTGATTATATTTTTTAGAAACTCCATACAGGGAGGTAAGTAAATGAAGTTTAAAAATAAAATTGTACATATAATTCTTATTTTATTCTGCTTGTTGTTCATTTTACCTCTGCTGATGATTTTTTCCGGATCCTTTGAAAATCAAAGTCAACTGACAGAAAATCTTGAGCCTGTATTTAAAAGCGTAAATTCAGAAAGCAAAGCCAGGTGGTATGTAATTCCCATGTATCCCACTTTAAAATCCTATGTGGAGATATTGTTTGATTCGCCTGAATTTTTCATTATGTTCTGGAATTCATGCAAGTTAGTTTTTCCGATACTTTTGGGACAGCTTATTGTTAACACTCCCGCAGCATGGGGGTTTGCAAGATATGACTTCAAATGGAAAAATACATTGTTTACTTTGTACATAGTATTAATGCTTATGCCCTTTCAGTCTACCATGGTTTCAAATTATATCGTGCTGAATTATCTGAAGCTTTTAAATACACGGAGCGGAATCATTTTTCCCGCAATATTTTCAACATTATCGGTGTTCATAATGTACAGGTTTTTCAAGGGGATTCCAAAGACTGTCATAGAGGCTGCACGAATGGATGGAGCAGGTGAATTTCAAATATTTGTAACAATTGGGATACCAATGGGTGCACCGGGTATTGCTTCCGCAATGGTATTGGGATTTTTGGAATATTGGAGTATGATTGAGCAGCCCCTGGCATTTTTGGAGGATAAGACTCTATGGCCATTATCTCTCTACACGCCCGACATAACACCTGAGCTTACGGGTGTGTACCTGGTATCCTCGGTGATAATACTTATTCCAACCCTTTTGATATTTTTAACAGGTCAGAAGTATCTGGAGAAAGGAATTCAAGCTTCGGGATTAAAGGAATAGGAGGAGACATGCAAAAAAAATACATAAAGGCACTTATTTCATTTTTTATAATAATATTCATTCTTACAATTTTGTCCCGTGTGGCGGATTCTGTTACCGTAGCTGTGGTAATGGTTCAGACACCTCGCAGGGGAAGCATAAATCATGAGATTGTAATAGAAGGAAGCATTGAAGCCTCAGGAAAAAATAAAATAAAAATACAAGAGGGGTTCAGGATAGACGCAATATATGCAGAAAGAGGTCAAAGAGTGGCTAAGGGGGATAAACTGCTATACCTCGGCAAGGAAGAAATAGAAAAGCAATTATCCAGGCTGCAGATTGAAATTGAAATTTTAGAGCTTAATAGGCAAAACATTGAGCTTCAGACCTATGAAAATATTTATGAGGAGGAAATAAAAAGGGCACAGATAGCATTGGACAGGGCACTGAATGACAGAGATATAAATATTCAGATAAACGGAGTGGAGCTGGAAAGTGATAAGAGAGCTGTGGAGGATGCGGAAATCTCCCTGAATTTAGCTGTAAAGCAAAAAGAGAAGCAGGATGCTAAAAATGAAGAAGATCTCAGGAAGAATGAGAATGAAAAGAAGCGGTTAGAACTGGAGCTTCAGATGAAAAGGAATGAATACAAGGATATCGAAGAATTGAATAAGGTTGATAATATTGTGTATGCTGAGGAAGATGGCATAGTTGATGAAATTTATGTAAAAGAAGGAGAAAAAACAACAGGAGGTGAAGTAATATCAATTATAGATTCAGGTGCGGAATATATCTTTACGGGTAAAGCAGATGCTGAAAAGGCAAAATATATGAAAGCGGGAGATACGATAAGTATTAAACTCAGCGGCAAGACCATATCCATCGATAATGTGGAAATAAAATCAATAATTCCGGAACCGGAAGACAGCACCGTAAAAATAACAGCTGTGATTCCTGAAAATTCAAATATTTCTCCTGGTATGAGTGCAACTGCCAGACACATATACAGTACGGATGAATATCCCAGGATTATTCCCATAAGGGCACTGCGAAACGATAATGGACAATACTATGTATTGGCTGTTGAGGAAAAGAATACAGTTATGGGTAAGGAAAAGATATCTTACAGAGTAAATGTGGAGGTTGCTGATAAAAACGACAGCCTTGCGGCAATCAGCTCTGTAGGTAATGAAGAAATAATAATAAAAAGTAATAAGCCCATATCAGAGGGCGAAAGAGTCAGAGTAGAAAAATGAATAGAATAATCAGAGAATACAAAAAAGAAGCCCTGATATTTTTGCTTTTATTTATCGCATATACTATGTGGATGTATGCACTTTTTATAAATGAGCAGGTAACAAGCTGTTATTCAGGTTCAAGCTACCGCTTGGAATCAAATCCGATAAAAGTTAATGAATTTAATCAAATAAACGAAAAGGTGAATGAAGGAAAATCAAGTGCAAAGAATATAACGGGATGGTTTCAAATAAATAATGAAACAATAACTGATGACAGAGATATATCCATAAGCTCCGATGTTATATATGTATTTGGAAATGTTCCATATGAATTGGGGGTCACGTCTGAATACAGCTGTGCAATTTCTTCAGACAAGGCATATGAGCTGTGGAATTCATATAACGTGGAGGGTGAATATGTGCGGATAGGCAATGTTAAATACAAGGTTTTATCCGTGCTTCACGGCATGTCAGACATCATTATTGTAAATGCCAACGGTCAGTCAGCATTAAGGGATGCTGAAATTACTGCATTGGAGGTTGAAATCAATGAAGATGATTTTTGGTCACCGGAAGTATTTGAATATGAAAATTTCATAGAAAGTGATATTATAGTAAGCTATACCGAAATAACAGGCATTTTGAGCTCTGTTTCTTTACTGCCTGCGTACGGTATTTTTTTGGCAGCATTGGCTAAGCTGGTATTTGAAATTATACAAAACAGAAAAAATATACCATACATTTTTATACTTTCTGCAATAGGCTTAATCTGGATTATTATCAATGTAAAAATATTTCAGCTTAATTTTTATATTCCTGAAAGTATGATACCTGACAAGTGGTCAAACTTCGGATTCTGGACAAGCAAGATAAACAGTTTTAGGGGATATTTGAGGGATGTAGCATTGATGAAATCTTATTATCCAGATCTGCATATAAAATCTATGACTGATTCTATACTTATTTATTCAGTTCTATCCGCAGTAATATTTTTGTTTTCTGCCAGGATGCTTAAAATCAGAACGGAAAACAAATTAATTGTAACAGAGCTTGTTATAATTATAATTTCGTTGTTGTCTTTTCTTGTATCCTACATAAATAATATTGCCGCCAAAACCTCAAATATTTACTGGATGGGGATTCCCGGATATATTTTAATCAACTATGTTGTTAATAATCTTAATATTAAGTATAAGTCTTTTAAGGATGTGATAAAATGTCTTCAATAATCCTGAAAAATATATCTAAACAATATTACCATGACAGCTATGCCGTGAGGGATTTGAGCTTAGAAATAAAACACAAAGAATTCATTGTCCTGGTCGGACCGTCAGGATGCGGCAAATCTACAACTTTGAGAATGATAGCAGGTCTTGAAGAAATAACAGAGGGGAGTATGTACATAGATGAAAGGGAAGTAAACAGCGTTGAAGCAAAGGACAGAAACATAGCCATAGTATTTCAGGACTATGCCTTGTATCCTCATATGAATGTATATAACAACATGGCTTTTGGACTTAAGATGAAGAAAATAAAAAGAAATGAAATAAAAGATAAGATAGAAAAAACAACTGAGATACTTGATATAAAAAATCTGCTTTACAGATATCCATCTCAATTGTCAGGGGGAGAAAAGCAAAGGGTGGCGTTGGGTAGAGCCATGGTTAAAGAGCCCAAGGTCTTTTTATTGGATGAGCCTCTGTCTAATTTAGATGCAGGTCTTAAAGCAAGAATGAGACTTGAGATTATGGAGCTCCACAAAAAACTTGATGCCACGTTCATATATGTTACCCACGATCAGACGGAGGCAATGACAATGGCCGACAGAATAGCAGTTATGAAGGACGGTTTAGTAATGCAATTTGATACGCCTAGCAACATATACAACAAACCGGATAATATATTTGTGGCAAAATTTATAGGCTCTCCTCAGATGAATGTCTTTGAAGTATATGTGCAATGCGGTAAAAACGGAGTTTCAATTGTGAAGGATGGGGAGGCTGTTTCTGTAAATAATGCAGACACCGAGAGAATAAAAAAATACAGTAATAAAAAGATACTTGCGGGAGTCAGGCCCGAGCATATAAAAATACATAATGATAATAATTCAGCGGAAAATTTTTTAAGCGCAAAGCTTTATATAAAAGAAAATTTAGGACATGAGATATATTATCATTTCAATTCAGGAAAGGATAACAGCGATATAATAGTAAGAACAATACCTGAAATGGATGTTGTGAATAATCATGAATATAGGCTCTGGATCAATCCCGAAAAAATGCATTTTTTTGATGCGGAAAACGGAAATAGAATCTGATAAAAAGCTTTCTTATTTTCCTTGCGGAAATTTATAAATTATAGTACAATGAAAGAGAACATAAGTTCGATGGTGATAAATTATAAATATATGGAGGAAAATAGTTGTGACTAATATTAAAAGGTATCATGTTAATGAAGAATGTGCGTGGTCAGAGATGGTAGAGGCCGGAGATTTTGTGTTTTTGAATTTCTGTGTAGGAAATGTGGGACAGTCGATTGAAGCTCAGGTGAACGGTGCACTTGATGATATGGAGAATCATCTGAAACAGATTGGCCTGACTTTAGAGTCTGTAGTTAAGATAGATGTATTATTAAGAGATGCATGGAATATACCTATCATGGAAAATGTATTTAAGGAGCGTTTCACCGGTCAGTATCCGGCAAGAAAAACGATACAGACAGATTTTGCACATGCCGGCGGTCCAGAGGGATTACACGTACAGATTGATGCAATTGCATATAAGAAATAATGAACCCGGTGGCAAGGGGCTGACAGGCCCTGAGCCATATTCATGGATAAATTCCAAAAGTTAAAAGGACAGTAAGACATTTAATTCTTATATAGAGGTTAATAAAAAATCAATCCTGCAAAACCTGATACAACTATGATTAATACAGGGTTTGGTTTATACTTTCTCAATAATAATAAGGAGATAATAAATACAATTATTGCAGCAATGTTTATATCTGCATTATCAAAATTAAATGATGAGGTTCCCAAAAAGGCAATCATGATAATTGTGGATGCTGCAGATGCAATAAGACCGACAGAGCTGGATCGCAATCCTTTTAATACGTTTGAGATGCTGTCAATGTCTTTATGTTTTTTAAAGAAATTATATAAAACAATCGAAACAATAAATCCGGATAGAATACTTCCTAAAGTAGCAACAATAGCTCCCGGTATGCCGGCAATGCGTATTCCTACAAAAGAAGCGGTATTAACTACCAAAGGTCCGGGCGTCATCTGAGAAATTGCAATAATATCTGTATATTCCTGTAATGTAAGCCAGTTATAAGAATTCACCACCTGTTCTTGTATTAGCGGTATAATAGCATATCCGCCACCAATACTGAGCAAACCAATTTGTAAAAAGGTTGTAAGCAAAGTAAAAATAATGTTATTCACCTCTGATTCCTCCTTGTCTGATTTTTATATAAGCCTGGATAAAGCATAGAATAGAGCAGAAAATAATGATAACCAGCACATTGATGTTAAAAATAAAATTAGCGAAAAATGTGATGGGGGCCATTAAAGTTAACAGCAAATTTTTTTCTCTTATAATTCCTTGCCACATATCGATTAATATATCAACAATTGTTGCAGCAACTCCGGCTTCCATTCCCTTTAATATTGCAGAGATGACTCTGTTGTCTCTGAAGGATTTATAGAAAAAAGATATAACTGATAATATTATCAAGGGAGGTAATACTGTTCCAATACAAGTAATAATTGCACCTGTAATTCCGGCGATACGATAGCCTGCTAATACAGCAATATTAACTGCAATAGCACCCGGGGTTGATTGTGCGATTGCAGCCATATCTAATAGTTCCTGCTCACTGATTAGAGCTAAATCATTAACGAAATATCTGCGCATCATAGGAATAACTACATATCCTCCTCCAAAAGTAAAAGCACTGATAGAAAATGTGATTCTAAAAAGCGAAAAATATAGCTTTAATTTTTTTAGTCTCATAATAGTGAACCCTCCAATAAATTTATCGCAACATTGTCTATTATATATCTTGACTCAATATAAGTATAATAGTACAATTTTATACAATACATAACTAAAGGGTAATGAATCGGGAGTAAATATGAAAATAAGACATCTGCGTATTTTTAAAATGGTATGTGAAGAAGAAAGTATTACAAAGGCGGCAGAAAGGCTGTTCATGACACAACCGGCAGTTTCCAGCGCAATCGGTGAATTAGAAAGTCATTTAGGTGTGTATTTATTTGATAGAATTTCAAGAAGGATTTATTTAAATGAAACAGGCAAATTATTCTTGGCAAAGGTAATAAAGCTGTTAGAACTGTATGACGGTTTAGAAAGAAATGTTAAAGAGCTGGAAGACAATGCAACTATTAAAATTGGATCGAGTATAACTATAGCGAACTTTATTTTGCCTGAAGCAATAGTGCAATTTGAAAAAATTTATAAGAATACTCCGACAAAGGTTATAGTCGGAAACGCCAGAAGAATCGAAGACATGCTATATAACAATGAAATTGATATAGGCTTAATTGAAGGAATTATCTATAATGAAGAATTAGTAAAAATTCCATTCTCGTCCTACAAATTAGCAATAATATGTTCTCCCAGGCATAAATTAGCCTCAGAAGAATCTGTAGATATCAATAAGTTAGTGCAGGAAAGATTATTACTCAGAGAAAAAGGCAGTGCAATCCGTGATGTCTTTGACAGTGCATTATTGTTAGATAATTTAAAAGCAAATCCCGAGTGGATAAGTATAAATTCACAAGCTCTTATTCATGCAGTAAAACAAAATTTAGGAATAAGTGTGTTACCTAAAATTCTGATAGAAGAAGAAATCAACAATGGTGAAATTTTTGAAATAAAGGTAAATGATTTTGAGTTAGTTAATATAAATCATATTGTATTTCATAAAGATAAGTTTCAAACAAAGAGCTTTAAAACGTTGATTGAAATAATTGAGAATAAAGTAAATGATAAGACATGAGAGGTAAAATACTTATTGTAAGATGTGTTTGGCTTATGTGAGAAGTGATAATAATAAATCAGGAGGAAGAATATGAGCATTATAAATAAACCAATGCGTATCAAAAATACAGAGCTTCGTAACCGCCTAGTCATGCCGCCGATGGCAACTGCCAAAGCAGAAAACGACGGTAAAGTTACAGAGCAGTTATGTAACTACTACGCTGAAAAATCCAATGGAGGATATATTGGGTTGATTATAACAGAGCATAGTTATATAAGTCCGGAAGGAAAGGCAAGTAAAGGACAACTATCCATATCGGATGATGATGACATTGCCGGATTAAAAAAATTGGTATCAGCAGTTCATCAAAACAATACAAAAGTGATGGCCCAGATTAATCATGCAGGAGGAGCCGCAATACAAGAAATTACAGGACACGAGCCTCTAAGTGCCAGTTCCGTTAAAATTCCGAGACCGACGGCAACAGAAATATTACCTAGAGAAATGGACAGTAAAGATATTGAAAAAGTTATAGGAGATTTCGCTCGTGCAGCAAGCAGAGCAAAAGAAGCCGGCTTTGACGGTGTGGAAATTCATTCCGCCCATGGCTATTTGTTAAATCAGTTTTTCTCACCTTTGACAAATAAAAGGGACGATGAATATGCCGGAACTTCAATTTATGGAAGAATAAAGCTGCATATGGAGATCATAAATGCTGTTCGGAAGGTGGTTGGCAATGATTATCCGGTTGCCTTAAGATTAGGAGCCTGCGATTATATGGACGGCGGGAGTACATTAAATGACAGTGTTTTTGCGGCAAAAGAATTTGAAAGAGCGGGAATAGATTTATTGGATATATCAGGCGGCTTTTGTGGATATGTACGCCCCGGTGTAAAAGAACAAGGTTACTTCGGTGAGCTGACAGAAGCAATTAAAAACAATGTTACTATTCCGGTTATATTAACAGGAGGAATTGTGGATATAGGAGCGGCGGAAGCCCTGTTAAACAATAACAAAGCAGATTTAATAGGTGTTGGAAGAGCTATACTGAAAGACTCCGAATGGGCAAGAAGAGCCATATCTTCATTGAAATAAGAGTATAAAAAAGGTGAAGTACCGGTCTTGTGACCTGACTTCACCTTTGTGTTATCTATGAAGCTGTTTCTGCTAACCTGAACTGGTTTATTTCATCCATAAGCAGAGCTGCCAGTGTAGATAATTCTCCTGCGGAAGCGGAACCTTCTTCCGAAGAAGCCGCATTGCTTTGCACAATACCGGAAATTTGTTCTGTGTTGAATGTTATTTGTTCTATTGCTTCTTTTTGATTGAAAGATCCGTTTTCTATCATAGACATTATCTCACCTACGGAAGATACCTTAATTGAAACATCCTGTAATACCTGGGCAGTCTCTGAAGCTATATGAGTGCCGTTTTCAACAGCTGCCACGGTGTCAAAGGTTAGTTGCGCCGTCTCTTTTGCCGCTTCACCTGACCTTACTGCAAGATTTCTTACTTCTTCTGCCACTACCGCAAAACCTTTCCCCACCTCACCTGCACGTGCTGCTTCTATGGAAGCATTTAAAGCAAGAATATTTGTCTGGAAGGCAATATCATCAATTATCTTTGTAATACCTGATATTTTTGTGGCAAATTCCTCTATTTTTTCCATGGCTTTAAGCATTTCAGACATATGTATGTTACTTTCTTTAATTCCGTTTTCTGCTTGCTCTGTATATTTTGATGCTTTTTCCACGTGAGATGCATTTTCATTTGCTTCTTTTAGAACTTCAGCAATAGAATTATTCAATTCCTGAACTGATGATGCTTGCTCTGTGGCACCGGAAGCAATATTAAGACTTGCACTTGCTACTTCCTTAACACCTGCATTTAACTGCTCAGCTATATTGTTAAAGCTCCCCAATAAATTATTTAAATTTCCTATGGTTTTATTAAGTGATAACATCATTACATCTTTATCGGAGCGAGGAATGGTACTAACGGTCAGGTTGCCTACCTCTATAGCTTCTACGATTTTTACCTGTTCCCGGATTCCATGTATCATGTTGTTAAAATCTTTTGCTAATTGACCAATTTCATCTTCACTGTCGATTTCAACCAGAACATCTACATTTCCCACAGCGATTTCATTTGTGGCCTTAACCAATTTTTCTACTTGTCCGGCAATCATTTTGTCCAATGTTTTTACTAAATATAGCAGCCAGAATACTGCAAAAATAACAAATAGAATGCCTGTGGCATATGTTATAATTGCTACCCTTTGGGATTCCAGCATAGCATTTTCTATGTACCCCTTATTCAACTCCTCAATTTGTGTCAGATAACCATACATAATATCATTAAGCTCTATGTCTGAAAGTAAATGCTCAAGGGCAGCGGATGAGTTCTTTTGTTCTGCATAATTCTTTAGTGTTTCTTTGTAATTTGCATAATCACCAAAATATAAAGATTTTATTTTCTCAAAAATTTCATTACTTTCTTGAGTTTTAATTGTGGCTTCATATACATCAAAGTTTTCCTTCATCATTATTTGCAAATCATCTAATTCTTCAACATAATTTATGGTTGCGGAGCTGACCGCATCCGCTCCGTCGTGTTTCACAGTTGCGGAGCTGATTACATCCATAGTAGCAATATCTCTTGAAACGGTACGCTCGTATTGGTATATTTCACGTATTCTGCCTATGGCATTTGATGCTGTGTAATTTTTGGTATAAATTGATTCAAGCCGTGCATTTGTCATAATAATACAATAAAATGCTACGGAACACATAATTAAAAGCAATACCCCAAGAGAGCCTAAGCTTACTAATAATTTTTTGCGTATTTTGTAATTTTTCATTCAATCTCCTCCTCAAGATCTCCTCATAATTGAATAATTGAAATTAGCTACGTTAATAATCGACCTTAAAATAAGTTAGTTGAGCCTTTATTTCAATCTGATGGATATAAAATTAAGATTATTGATATAAAATTGTGATAATTTTTACAAAGTAAAATTGACAAATAATGCTAGCGTACATATAATCGTATTCGAGGTGAATTTATTATGTTAAATGATGATAAAATACATGAAATATTAAATAATTTTTATAAAGCTACCGAAATAGGTATTTTATTCTTTGACACGGAACTTAATATTACTTCGTGCTTGCCTTCGAAGAATATTGTCAATAATTTTATTGGATTAGGCTTAAACAGGATAACTTCATTTTTAACAAAAGAATTTTCATCTTTATCAATTAAACAAAATATGTTTTATACATTTTCTTTAGAATCTAACCTTGTTTGCAATGTTAGGTTTCTTTATAACGACAATAGATATGTTGGCGCTTTCGTTACACAATTTGTCTTTATTAATAAGCTGTATTCATACGAGGTGGAAAAGCTTCTTGACTCCATGAATCTTTCGACAGAAAAAAGGAAGACAATGAGGTCCTTGCTTTTGAAAGTTCCTGTAGTGCCTTATGACAGAATAATGCCTATGGGAATGGTACTTAATAGTTTAATAAGTGCTTTTTCTTCCGAAGGAACACCGAGGCAGGTTCTGAAAGGCAAAGATGATGTCAACCCTGAAATCGAATTTAGTATTGTGAAACCTAATAACCGTGCCGATATAATCAAAGATGCCGTAACAAGACACAGTACATTTTCAAATTACGTAACAATTAAGGAATGTATTCAAAGAGGTGATACTGAAGCGTTGCTAAGCCTTGTAAATGAAATTAATGCAGGAAGCATACCTATGGATCAGCTTCAGGATAAAAGCTATATACGTTCACTTAAGAATAATTTAATTAAGGTTTGTGCCATGAGCTGCTATGCTGCGATTGAGGCTAATGCTCCTTATTACAAAACATTAGATCTTGCGGATAAGATTATTCGTCAGATGGAAATCCTTGACAATATTAACGATATATATGAATTGATGAAAAGTACAATGGTAAGGTTTACTGAAATCGTGGCATCCAGTCGGAAAATATCTTATACAAAACCTATACGGCAGGTAATTGAATATATAGAAGCACACTACACAGAAAAAATAACGTTAGACAAGCTTGCAAAACATACTGATCTCAGCCCTGCATATCTCTCAAATATGATTAAAAAAGAGACAGGATTCAACCTGATGGACAATATAAACAAAATAAGAGTCGAGCAGAGCAAAAAACTGCTGCTTAATACAAATTTAAGCATTCTTGAGATTACTTTAAGGGTAGGTTTTAGTTATCAGAATCATTTTGCAACAATTTTCAAAAAGTTTACAGGTGTTGTACCGTCGGATTTCAGAAATACGGCTTGTATGAATACAGAATCAAAGTCCGATAAAGATTCTGCCGATGAGTTTCTTCCTGTTGTTTTCGAAAATCTTAGCGATAAACAGTCAATATGTAACGAATTATATGATATAGTGCGAATTGTTGATCCAATAAAGCATATGTCATGGGTTATATCTAACGATAATGAGAGTGTTTTTTCAGGAACTTGTTATGATTTCTGGGGTAGGAATGAATCATGCAAAAACTGTATTTCTACCATGGCTTATATAATGAATGACACATTTATGAAAATCGATCATCAGAATAATAGTAATTTTTTTACAGTGATAGCCACCCCGAAAATCGTAGGTAAAAAGATATATGTTATAGAATTCTTGAAAAAGGTTACATATAATAATGTTGATATCGGATTTAATACAGATAATTTTAAAATACAGGATTTTATTGATAATAGTACATTTTTCAGGGACGAGCTTACAGGGCTTTACTGCAGACAATTTATAGACGAAAAATTGCCTGTTTGTTTGCGCAGAAGCAGTCATGAAAAAATGCCATTTTCCATAGTTCTATCAATAATCTACAGTTATGATTTGCTGAGTAATCAATATAGTTACAATATTGATGATGAGATAATGCGTGAGTATGCTCAATTGATTATCAGTTCTTTAGAAAACCATGATGATTGGACAGGACGGTATATGGGGAATATTCTCATAACAGTGCTTAACAATTCTGATTTTGAGAAAGCAAATCATATGGCTGAAATAATTGATAATAAGTTCAGAAATAATTTGCTTAAAGAAGACAAAAATAATGTCCGAATTTTAGCAAATTATTCAGTTGCTTCTATTTCAGATGATATACATGATTATGAATCTCTAATAAATATGGCTATAATGAATTTACATGATAAAATGAAGAATACTTTATAGATGTTTATATGCTTGAATGATGGGTAACTATATTTAAGGTATATAGAAACTAAAGGTGAGGAAAAGATATAATGGATATTTATGTAGGACGACAGCCTATTTTTGACAGAAATATGAATGTTTTTGCATACGAATTGCTCTATCGAAGGAGTATGAACAATTTTTTTGAAGGAGTTGATGATAATAAGGCAACAGCCGAGTTAATCAACAATTACTTTTTGTCAATGCATTCGGCTGAACTTACGAGCGGAACTAAGGCTTTTATTAATTTTTCTCAGGACATGCTCTTAATGGAGATTCCATTATTGTTACCCGTAGATACAACAGTTGTTGAAGTTTTAGAAAGAGTGGAAATAAATGAGGATATAATTGCTGCATGCACAAAGTTAAGAGACAACGGTTATTTAATAGCGCTTGATGATTTTGTCTTTAACGAATCGTATCTTCCTCTGATGGAAATTGCTCATATAATTAAAATAGAGTTTTCAGCCGTTGACCACGAAACACAACGAAAATTAATAAAGAAGTATAAAAATAAAATCAAGTTTTTAGCTGAAAAGGTAGAAACCAGAGAAGAATATATGATAGCTTTAGGTATGGGATACGATTATTTTCAGGGTTATTTTTTCAGTAAACCCGTAATTGTTAAGGGCAAAGAGATAGGAAGCCTGAATAACAGCTTGATTAGAATTATGAATGAATTAAATAAGAAAGAACCGGATTATCAAAAAATTTCACAGATAATAGAAACTGATATTGGACTTTCCTATAAATTATTAAAGCTTGCCAATTCTGCCTTCTTTGGAACGAGGAATCAAATATTGTCTATTAAACAGGCGTTAGTTCAATTAGGTTTAATTGAAATTAAGAAATGGGTTTATCTTATGATGCTCAAGGATATACAGATTATAGAAAATAAAGAATTAATAAGAAACTGTTTTATAAGAGCAAAATTCATGGAGCTTTTAGCATTGGAGACGGGAAAAACGGATAGGCAATCTGAATATTTTATGACGGGAATGTTCTCTTCAATTAATGTTCTTCTTAATAGGGATATGAATGAAATAGTGAAGGAGCTTTGTCTGGCTGATGATGTTAAAGATGCCTTGTTAGGTGTGGATAATGAAATAAAAAGGTTATTAGACATTGTGATCAATTACGAATTATTAAAATTTAATGCTTTAGATAATAGCAAGGATTATTTTATAACACGAGAAAATCTTTCCTTTGTTTACATTGACGCACTGAAATGGGTAATGAAATTAGATTATTAATTATCAGAGGATAGCTTGTGTGTTTCTTTGAATCTTGTGATAAGTGAAATTGTATTTTACCATACTATGGATTGTTTTACGAAAACTAAAGGAATATTTATATTGACGTAAATAACGTAAGATGATATACTTCTTTTTGAAATAATATGTATAAGAAATACATAATAATAGACAAAATGTCTAGCCATATATTAGTAAGTTGACGTATCACTAAATGAAATTTCATAAGTATAATCATAGTAGGAAACTATAGAAAGAAGTTCGAAAACTCTTCTATGGTTTTCTTTTTTTTGAAATGATGAATTAAGTGAGTCAAGACATTATATTGACATAACAGACAGAGAGGAGATATAGAGGGTTATGACAAAACAAAGAATTAATATTATTTTGATGATGGTTATGATTATATTGCTTATTTCGGGGTGCAAAGATGAAAATACAGAAACACCGGACTTTTCTTCGGAAATAAGAGATAGCGTGGTGGTAGTAATGGGTGTAACATCAGAGCCTGAGGCAGGCTTTGACCCTGCGTATGGCTGGGGAGCCGGTGAGCACGTACATGAGCCTTTGATTCAGAGTACCCTTACGGTTACCGGTAAGGATTTAAGCATTGGATACGATCTTGCAACGTCAATGGAGGTAAGTGATGATGGATTGAACTGGGTTGTAAAAGTTCGTGATGATGTTTCATTTACCGACGGCGAAAAGCTGACAGCAGAGGATGTAGCATTTACTTACAACACCTTAAAGAGTACAAGCTCTGTTAATGATTTTACGATGCTGGACAGAGCAGAGGCAGCGGATGGTACAACTGTAGTATTCCATATGAACAGACCATATTCCATATGGCCATATACCATGGCAACAGTTGGAATTGTGCCGGAACACAGTTATGGACCGAATTACGGAGAGAACCCTGTGGGTTCGGGAAGGTATGTATTGAAACAATGGGACAGAGGTCAGCAGGTGATTTTGGAAGCCAACTCAAATTATTACGGAGAAGCACCTAATATTAAAAAAGTTACCATACTTTTTATGGAAGAGGATGGTGCTTTGGCTGCCATAAGAGCAGGACAGGCAGATCTGGCTTATACGGCAGCCCCTTATGCAAATATGAACATACCCGGTTATGAGCTTTTATCCTTTCAGACAGTGGACAACAGGGGTTTTAATCTTCCGGCAATTCCATCGGGAAGCGTTTCAGCAGACGGGGTTCCTGTTGGAAATGATTTTACATGTGACGTAAAAGTCAGAAGAGCAATTAATATGGGAATAAACCGTGAAGAAATGATTGAAAATGTACTGAACGGATATGGAAGTCCCGCATACAGCGTTTGTGACAAAATGCCATGGTATGAGCCGTCTTCTAAAGCAGAATATAACCAGTCAGGTGCAAATGCACTGCTTGATGAAGCGGGATGGCTGAAAGGTGCGGATGGAATACGAGAAAAAGACGGAAAAAGGGCAGAGCTTCTGTTGCTTTATCCGGCCAGCGACTCTGTACGCCAGGCTCTCGCGGCAGATACGGTGAATCAGTTAAAGAAACTGGGAATTGACGGGCAGATACAAGGAGTAGGTTGGGATACAGCTTATGATTCTGCTCAGTCCAACCCACTTGTTTGGGGTTGGGGAGCTCATACTCCCATGGAATTTTATAATATTTATCATACTATGAAGGATACCGGACTTGCGGCTTATTCGCCATATGCCAATGTCCGTGTGGACCGGTACATGGATGAAGCATTGGCTGAAAAGGATATGGGAAAATCCAATGAGCTCTGGAGAAAGGCACAGTGGGATGGAGAAACCGGAATCACTCATGAAGGAGATATCCCATGGGTATGGCTGGTAAATATTGATCATTTATATTGGTCAAGGGAAGACCTCAATGTTGCAGAGCAGAAGATCCATCCTCATGGACATGGATGGTCGATTGTCAATAACGTAGATCAATGGGGATGGGAATGAGAAAGGAATTTCTGTTTATATTGAAAAATTTTGTACGAATGGCGATTCTCATGTTTTTAGTCAGCATTGTTGCTTTTTTTCTGGTATCAGTTTCTCCCATAGATCCTTTAAAGGTAAATGTAGGTCAGACGGCCTTGGGCTCCATGAGTCAGGAGCAGATTGAAAAGCTGTCACAATATTGGGGAACCTCAATTTCCCCTGTCAGGAGATATCTTTCCTGGGCAGGTGATTTCATACGGGGAGATATGGGTGTTTCCCTGTTATACCGACAGCCTGTTTCCCGCGTCATAGGAGTGAAACTGTCAAATTCACTTTTAATGCTGGGGATTTCATGGCTGATTTCCGGTATTGTTGGGTTTTCTCTTGGAATCCTTGCGGGGGCAAACAGAGGAAAAAGACTGGATAAGGGAATTTCAGCCTATGCGCTTATTACTGCCAGTACGCCGGCTTTTTGGCTGGCTCTTGTATTTTTGATGCTTTTTGGTGTATGGCTTAAAATACTTCCCATAGGCTTAAGTGTTCCTATAGGAACAGAAGCGGCAGAAGTTACCATCAGGGACAGGATACTTCACGGCATATTGCCGGTTTTAACTCTTTCCATAACAGGAATCTCTTCTATGATTCTCCATACAAGGGAGAAAATGCTGGAGGTTATGGAAAGTGATTATGTGCTTTTTGCAAAAGCAAGAGGAGAAACAGGAACTCAGATTGTTTTAGGACACGGTATCCGTAACATTCTTTTACCTGCACTGACACTTCAGTTTGCATCCATAAGTGAGATTATAGGGGGCTCTGTTCTTGTGGAACAGGTATTTTCTTACCCCGGTATAGGTCAGGCGGCAGTAACGGCAGGGCTTGGCGGCGATGTACCCTTGCTTTTGGGAATTGCTGTAATCAGTGCGGCAATTGTATTTACGGGTAATTTTACCGCCAATATTTTGTATGGAATTGTAGATCCAAGGATACGTAAAGCGAGGAACAATATATGAAACAATGGAACAGTCGGAAAACCATGTATTGCTTTTTTGTTCTTTCAATTATATTTTTGGCTGTAGTTACCGTTATCGGGTATTTCTCTTACGATAAAGCAATGGTCGTTGACTTTTCCCGAAAAAATCTTCCTCCATCCTTTTCCTATCCTTTTGGTACAGATTGGATGGGTCGTGACATGTTTGCACGAACTATGACCGGTATTTCCATGAGCATCATGCTTGGGGTTTTAGCTGCTGCAGTCAGTTCTGTTATTGCTTTTTCTCTTGGAATAATCGGGGCATCCATGGGAAAGGCAGCAGATGGTTTTGTATCGGGTCTTATTGATCTGGTTATGGGAATTCCTCATATTCTTTTACTTGTTCTCATATCCTTTGCCCTTGGAAAAGGATTTAAAGGAGTGGTTACAGGCATAGCTATAACTCACTGGACTTCACTGGCTCGTTTGATTCGCGGAGAGGTTTTGCAGTTAAAGGAAAGCCAGTATATTAAAATAGCAGAAAAGCTTGGACATGGTAAGCTTAAAACAGCAGTTAAGCATATGACTCCTCATCTGCTGCCACAGGTTCTAGTAGGTTTTGTACTGCTGTTTCCTCATGCGATTTTGCACGAGGCAGGTATTACGTTTCTTGGCTTCGGGCTTCCTCCGGAGCAGCCGGCTGTAGGAATAATCCTGTCAGAAGGTATGAAATACCTAACAATGGGAAGCTGGTGGCTGGCATTGTTTCCGGGATTGCTTCTTACAATAGTGGTAGTGCTGTTTCATCTTGTGGGAGACATCTTGGGGCGGTTGATAGATCCGGGACGTATACATCAATAGAGTGCTATACAGATTAATTTTCAGGGAAAGCTTGGAGGACAAAATGTTAGAAGAAAGAAAAAAAATATTATCAATAAAAAATTTATCTGTGTCATTTTCTCAGTACGAGGGAGCATTCCGCTGGAAAAATCTCCTTGCAATCAAGGATTTAAGCCTGGATGTCAAGGAGGGTGAGATGGTGGCAGTGGTGGGTTCCAGCGGATCGGGAAAAAGTCTTTTAGCTCACAGTGTTTTAGGAATTTTGCCCTACAATGCCACCAGGAACGGAGAAATTTCATTCTATGGAGAAACTCTTACGGAAAAGAGAATGAGGGAGCTCAGAGGAAAAGAAATAGTCCTTGTTCCTCAGAGTGTTTCCTATCTGGATCCCCTGATGAAGACGGGACTGCAGATTCGAAAAGGGAAAAAGGATGAGAGCAGCAGGCAGAAAAGCTTGGAGGTGCTGAAGTGTTACGGACTTGAAAGGGACACTGAAAATCTATATCCCTTTGAGCTGTCCGGCGGAATGATAAGAAGGATTTTGATTTCCACTGCGGTTATGGAGCAGCCAAGATTGGTGATTGCAGATGAGCCAACTCCCGGTCTGCATATTGATATCGCAAGGCGTGTACTGTCCCATTTCCGGGAAATTGCGGATGAGGGAGCTGGGGTGCTTCTCATTATCCATGATTTGGAGCTGGCTGTTGAGGTTGCGGACAGAATAGTTGTACTTTATGCAGGAACCAATTTAGAAGAGGCGAGGGCCTCTGACTTTTTAGAAGAAAATCGACTTCGTCATCCTTATACAAGAGCACTTTATCGCGCTATGCCGGATAACGGATTTTCTGCGGAGCCGGGCACCCAGCCATACGCTGAAAATCGACCTGATGGATGTACTTATGCTCCAAGGTGTGAATATGTGCAGGAGAAATGCCTTAAGGAAGTGGAGTACCGAAACTTCCAAGGGGGCATGGTGCGTTGTATAATGGCAGGCGGTGAAATTAGATGAGGTTGGAAGCAATTGATATTTCATTCCGTTATGACAACGGAAACAGAAAGATAATAAACAATTTAAGCATGCATATGGATAAGGATGAGCGTCTTGGAATTACCGCTCCCAGCGGCTTTGGAAAAACAACCCTTTGCAAGATTCTGGCAGGATACGAAAAACCGGATTCAGGTGCAGTTCTTTTAGATGGGAAACAGCTTTTCGCATATAAAGGCTATTGCCCTGTTCAGATGGTATGGCAGCATCCGGAATTATCCGTAAATCCAAGGTTTCGTCTAAAAGAGGTTTTAAAAGAAGGAGACAGGGTAGAAAAGCATGTAATAGAAGGTCTGGGGATTGAACCTGACTGGCTGGAACGCTATCCTTCAGAGGTTTCGGGCGGAGAGCTTCAGAGATTCTGTATTGCCAGAGCACTTGGACAGGGAACACGATTCCTGCTTGCAGATGAAATAAGCACCATGCTTGATTTGATTACACAGAGCCAGATATGGAATTTTCTTATGGAGGAAATAACTCTCAGGGGTATAGGATTAATGGTGGTAAGCCATTCGGAAGGATTGTTGAAACGTGTGTGTACAAGAAGAATTAATTTGGATCAGTTAGGAGTGAAGCAATGAATATAATAGATATGTTAAATAAGGTAAAATCCGGAGAAATGGAGATTATTGAAGCGGAAAAGCTATTAAAGGATCTTCCCTATGAGGATCTGGGATATGCCAAGCTGGACCATCACCGGGTACTTCGCTCAGGCTTTGGAGAAACAGTGTTCTGTCAGGGAAAGCCGGATCCGTACTTAGTGGAAATATATAAGAGATTTTATGACAGAGACGGAGAGGTTTTGGGAACCAGAGCCTCAAAGGAGCAGTTTGAGCTTGTAAGGAGCATTGTGCCAGAGGTGCAGTATGATCCCATATCAGGAATTTTGAAGGTTGAGCGTCCGGGAAAAGAGAAAAAGGGCTGTATAGCGGTTTGCACCGGCGGAACGGCGGATATACCCGTTGCGGAGGAGGCGGCTCAGACAGCAGAATACTTCGGATGCTATGTGGACCGTATTTACGATGTGGGAGTAGCGGGTATTCATCGCCTTCTGTCTCAGAGAGAACGTATAGCAAAGGCTAACTGCATCATTGCAGTTGCAGGAATGGAAGGAGCCCTGGGAACGGTAATTGCAGGACTGGCAGAAAGCCCGGTTATTGCGGTTCCTACCTCTGTAGGTTACGGAGCCAGCTTTCACGGATTGTCGGCTCTTCTTACCATGCTGAATTCCTGTGCCAATGGAATATCAGTAGTAAATATTGACAATGGCTACGGAGCAGGTTATTTGGCAACACAAATAAACAGACTGGCGGTGAAATAATATGGGGAAAATATTGTATTTTGAATGCAATTCAGGAATCAGCGGAGATATGACTGTAGGGGCTCTGCTGGACTCAGGGGCTGACAAAGAGGTTTTAGTAAAGGCTCTTGATAGCTTGGGAATTAGCGGATACCATCTTCATTTCGGGAGGACTGTGAAATGCGGGCTGGATGCCTATGATTTCAATGTGGGTTTGGAAGAGGAGCATGCTCATGATCACGGTCATCATAACCACAGCCATCATGAGCATGGGCACGATTGCAAGCATGAACATGAACATCACCACGAACATCAGCAACAACACCCACACAGAAATATCCATGACATCTACGCTATTATTGAAAAGCTGCAAACAAGCGAAAGAGTAAAAGACATGGCTAAAAAAATGTTTGATATTGTGGCGGAAGCGGAATCAAGGGCACATGGTATCCCTGTTGATGAGGTTCACTTTCATGAGGTCGGAGCAATTGATTCCATCGTAGATATCGTAGGAACTGCAATATGTATTGACAATTTAGGGATTGAGGAAGTGGTGGTTTCACCTTTGGCGGAGGGCTTTGGAACTGTTCGGTGCCAGCATGGAGTTATACCGGTTCCCGTACCTGCAACTGCGAACATTGCATCGGCACATGGACTGAAGCTGCGTTTTACAGATAATATGGGGGAAATGGTAACTCCTACCGGAGCAGCAATAGCAGCAGCGCTTAAGACCAAAGAAAACTTACCGGCTACCTTCCGCATATTAAGAACGGGTCTTGGTGCCGGCAAAAAAGATTTTAAACAAGCCAATGTCCTCAGAGCTATGATAATTGAGGATTCTACTCGCGAAGAAAATACGGGTGAGCAAGCAGAACAGATGTGGGTTTTAGAAGCCAATATTGATGACTCCAACGGTGAAGCCCTTGGATTTGTAATGGAACTTCTTCTGGAAGCAGGAGCAGCGGATGTATGGTATACTCCGATTTATATGAAAAAGAACAGACCGGCCTATATGATGTCCTTAATATGCAGGGAGGAAGACATATACAGCTTGGAATCTATTATGTTTACTCAGACTACAACCATAGGTTTGAGAAGGTATCCGGTGTCCAGAACCATTTTAAGCAGGGAGAAAAGAATCATCAATACAGAGCTTGGTGAGGCAGAAGTGAAAATTTGCAGGCGCGGACAAAGAACTTTCTTTTATCCTGAATACGAAAGCATCAGAAAAATATGCAGAAAGAATGATTTGGACTATCAGACAGTGTACTATACAATCAGAGAAGAGGCAGAAAGAATATGGAAAAAGAATTAGAAAATATAAAAATAAAATTGGAAGAAGCAATGGCTGAATATGCTAAAGAGGATATTTGTCTGGCATTTTCAGGAGGAGTGGACTCTAGTCTTTTGTTAAAGGTTGCTGCTGACGCCGTGAAAAAAACAGGAAAAAAGGTATATGCAGTTACATTTGACAGCCGCCTGCACCCATCCTGTGATTTGGAGATTGCTGCCGGAGTGGCAAAGGAACTGGGTGGAATTCACAAGGTTGTTACTGTGGATGAACTGGAACAGGAGGAAATACGTTTCAATCCTGTAAATCGCTGCTATCTGTGCAAGAACAAGCTTTTTAAGACGCTTAAGGAATTTGCAAAAGGGGTTGGGATTTCAAGTGTTATGGATGGAACCAACGAGGATGACATGCACGTATACCGCCCGGGAATCAAAGCTTTAAGAGAACTTGGAATTGTAAGTCTTTTGGCCCAGCTTCACATTACCAAGGCTCAGGTGAAAAAACTTGCTGCAGAGTATGGAATTTCTGTTGCTTCAAGACCTTCAGCTCCTTGTATGGCAACCCGCCTGCCCTACAATACTGAAATTAATTATGATATTCTTGAACGCATCGGGCAGGGAGAAGAGTTTCTGCGAACCATGATAAATGGCAATGTTCGTTTAAGGCTCCACAATGATATTGCTCGTATTGAAGTGGATTCAGAAGCAATGGAAGGGCTGATTAATAACAGGGAAAGAATTGTTTCTGATTTAAAGGAAATGGGATTTTCTTATATTACCGTGGATTTGGAAGGCTTTAGGTCCGGCAGCATGGATATTGGAATAGATCCGGTCCTGTAACTTTAAACTTACTTTGTAAAGTGGTTTTATTAAAATTTGCTGAGGCTGACTTGTAACTTTGATTCTGAGTCAGTCTTTTACATTGAGCTATTTGTATAATCGTGATAATCCGGTTTAATTTGACAAGATTAAATTTAAAGGTATAATTAAAATAACAAAGAAATAGGAGTAATTATGCTTATAAACGGATTAATAACTGAGGTTGAAATTATAGATTTAAATCACACAGGACAGGGAGTCGCTAAAATAGATAACTTTGTTGTATTTGTAAGCGGAGCAATTACAGGAGATGTAGTTGAGATAGAAATAACAGAGACAAGGAAAAACTATGCTGTAGGACAGATAATAAATATTGTTAAACCCTCTGAATTCAGGATAAAGTCACCTTGTGAACATTACGAGCAATGTGGCGGCTGTCAGTTAATGCATATGGATTATAACGAGCAGTTAAAGTATAAAAAGAACAGAGTAATTAATGAACTTAAAAGATCAAATGTATCATTTGAAGAATCAATAGTATATGACACTATAGGTATGGAAGATACATATAGGTACAGAAATAAAATAGCATTTTCTGTTATAGAAAAAAATGATGAAATACAAATCGGACCATACGAGCAGGGTACATACAATACTGTTGATATTAATGGCTGTATGCTTCAAAGCAAGGAAGCGGATGATGTCGTAAAAGCTTTCAAAAATCTGATGGTGAAATACAAAATCAAAGCCTACGATAAGAATTTAAACCGGGGAATTGCAAGAAATATTGTAATCAGAAATAACCGTAAACATGATTTGATGCTGATAATTGTTACTGTGACGGATAATTTTCATAACAAGGGCGAATTAATCAACGAATTAGTATCACTTGTACCAAATATAAAGACCATAGTACAAAACGTTAACAATAAAAATACAAATTTAATCATGGGAAGAAAAAATATTACCCTATATGGTGAAGGTACAATCATAGATATGATTGATGATTTAGTTTTTACCATATCACCTGAAACTTTTTTTCAAGTAAACCCTGTCCAGACAGAAAAGCTATATCAGACAGCCATCCAATATGCAGACATAGGAAAACACGATATTTGCTTTGATATATATTGCGGCATAGGTACAATTTCCTTAATGGCAGCAAAAAAAGCAAAAAAGGTATACGGAGTGGAAATAGTAGAGCAGTCAATTATAAATGCAAGAGAAAATGCTAAAAGAAATAATATAAATAACACTGAATTTTTCGCCGGCAAAGCAGAAATAATTGTCCCAAAACTCTACAAACAAAATATAAAAGCAGACATAGTTATAGTCGACCCCCCCAGAAAGGGCTGCGAAAAAGAAGTAATAGACACCATCATCAGCATGTCACCCAAAAAAGTAGTATACGTATCCTGCAACCCTTCAACCTTAGCAAGGGATATAAAGCTGTTAGAAAGCAGCGGATATAAATTGCAAAAAGTTCAGCCTGTCGACCAATTCCCGTGGACGGTGCACGTTGAGACGGTTGTTTGTTTGTCCAGAAAAAATCCTGATGACAGAATAGAAATCGACTTAAACCTTGATGAGCTTGATATTACTGCTTCTGAAAGTAAAGCTACTTATGAGGAAATCAAAGACTATGTTCAAAAGAATCACGGCTTTAAGGTATCAAGTTTGTATATTTCGCAGGTTAAAAGAAAGTTGGGATTAGAGGTTGGAACAAACTATAACCTTCCAAAATCAGAGGATGCAAGAGTGCCACAATGTCCACCAGAAAAGGAGAAAGCCATAACAGAAACATTAAAGCATTTTAGGATGATATAGAAAAATGTTAGTAGGCAGTAAAAAATATATGAGGGTACAGTGCGTTAGTTCGTAGACTAAAATAGTATATCAGGAACATAAATAAAAACTTTTTACTGATGAAGAAAAAATGGACATAAATTTATGCATATATGAGTATATAATTAACCCATACTATAAATGTAAATAATTGGTAAACATCATATATGACGTTCAAACATAATACGTATAGATGACAATAGATAAAGCTGATAGGTGAAGTTGGGTATATGGGATATATCAAAAGGGGTATCTACTCTAAGAGGTGCAAATAAAATTTAGGATTGATATCCAATCCGCTACGCGTTACACTGTGACCAATTTAAGATTGGTGGGTGATAACGTGAATGAGTTAGAGGAATTATATAATAATGCTGCTTCCTATGCAGAAGATTTTGGGTTCAACATTTCTCCTGAGTGGAAAGACCTATCAGAGAAGATAGCAGACCTGACAAAAGACTTATCCTCTATTTTGGATGATAAGCAAAGAGAAAAGTTAAAACTGCTTGCAGACCTTTACACAAGACAGACTTGTCTTGAAACTGATAGAATGTTCTTTTATGCTTTTACAAGTGGTGCAAGGCTGATAATGGATATTCAAAATAAATAGTAGGAAAATCGTGTAAAATAGCACTCCCGTTTTGTTTACGGGAGTGCTATAATTATTTGATATGCTTTATAGATGATTTAATCAAATTCAAGGATTTTAGAAGGTGGCACTTCCAAAGCCTGTGCTATTGCAAGCAGTGTGCTTAGGGAAAAACTCATAGCCATATTGGGAGCCTCAATTTGAGATAGAAAGCCCACAGAGATATCTGCCTTGTCTGCTAACTGATTTTGGGTCATAGCCCTTTGCCTTCTAAGGTAGCCTATTTTTAAACCAATTTCTATAATCTCATCTCTGAATTTATCTGAATTTTTGTTCTTAGTACCCATTTTCTCACCTCTATTTATTGTAGCAGGTTGAAAATGGAAGATTAACATGGTATAATACAGGGGTTACTGTCTTCTATGCAGTATAAAAAATATATAACATAGCAATCACTAAATAAATATTAAAAGGAGAAATAAAACATGAAAAAACTACTTTCAACAATTCTTGCAATTGCAATGGTCTTTTCCCTGTCCACCACAGCATTTGCAGCAACCAGTGTATCAGATTTTACAGATAGTGATTATCTTACTATGAAACCTCTTGATTATCATAAAATGCGTACCTTTTCAACCAATGGTAAAGGTGTTGCTTGGGACAGTGGTGCAACAGTAATTTATGGTGAATCAGGTTTATTTGGAACAATCCCAGGAGCAAAGGGTGATGGCATTTGGCAGAAAAGTCCAAGTGTAGATACAAGTGTTAAGTCAATCAGTTTCCCAACAAGTGTAGTTATTTTGGGTATTCAGACTTTGGATGGTAGAGATGCAGTAACCTCTATCAATTTTAATGAACTTACCAATCTAAAATATATTGGTATCAGTGCATTTAACAGAACAAAGATTACCACAGCAGACCTTTCAAAGACAAAAGTAATCAACATTGACGATGGTGCATTTATGGCAGGAACTCAGGCAACCCTGACAACTTTCACAGCACCTTCCACTCTAAAGCGTTTGGGTACTGACGTATTTGCAAACCAGACAAGAGTAACCCTGAATTTGAATGAGGGTCTTGAAATCATTGATGATGGTGCATTGAAGGACGCTCCAGGAACAACAATTCCTTCCACAGTAAATGAAATTGGCAAGAACGCCCTTAACCCTAATACAACTTATAAGGTTACAAAGGGTAGCTATGCAGAGCAGTATTGTAAGGACAACAGCATTAAGTATGTCTACACAGACAATACTTCTCCAACAACTCCAACAGACCCAACCACTCCTGCAACCAATTTCCCAACAATGGAGTACACTAAACAGATTGGTCCAGTAACCTTTTCCAACTATGTATCTCATACGCAGAGCAATCCTTCAGATGCCAATGGCAATAAGATTGACGTAACATGGGTAAAGATTAGTGACAAGGGTTCAATGCGTGCAGACAAGGACAAGACAGAGTTCAAGTATCATTATTCAGAGCCTTGGAATACAACAAATGAGTTGGATGTAGGTAGAACAGATAATACTTTTGGTTCAGGTCATTGGTCACTATCACAAAGGGGTGTAACGCCATACGCAACCACAAAATCCAATGGTACTTGGAGCAAGGGCTTGACTTGGCAGTTCAATTATAATGCTCAATATACCAATCAGAATAGCTTTAAAATCACAGTAGAGAACAACAACCAGAAGTATTATTACTATGTAACAGTAGTAACAGATAAGCCTTCAGGCTCAACCACAACCCCAACAAATCCAACAACCCCAGCAACAAAAGCCACAGCCAACCCAACCAATTCAAAGGTAATGGTGAATGGCAAGCAAGTTTCTTTTGATGCGTACAACATTAACAACAATAACTACTTTAAGCTGAGGGATGTAGCACAGATTATCAGGGGTACAGATAAGCAGTTTAATGTGACTTGGGATGGAACAAAGAATGCAATCAACCTTATTTCTAATGAGGCGTATGAAAGCACAGGTGGGGAACTTGCCCTTGGAGATGGTCAGAGCAAACAATCTACCCTTAGTACCTCAACTATCTATAAGGATGGCGTAGAAGTATCTTTGACAGCTTATAATATCAATGGCAACAACTATTTCAAGTTGAGAGACTTAGGACAAGTATTTAATTTTGAGGTATCTTGGGATGGTGCTAATAACACAGTTGTTATAAACACAGCAAATGACTATACAGAATAAAAACCATTCGGGGAAGGTTGAAAACAGCCTTCCCCTTTCCAACTAAAAAGAACAAATATTGAGCATATATAATTCCCTCTTGGACAGAAAAATCTACTTTTGATTAATAACAATCAAAGGGGGATTTTTTATGTTAGTAAGTGAAGTTACTGCTTTTTTGGAGCAGGCCTATAATGTTCTCAATCAACACTACTTCGGCGGCATACTGCCGCCGGTGATAATTACAGTCCAGAGTTCACCTAAAACAAATGGACACTATACGAAATTTGATGCTTGGGAGCAGAGCAATCAAGGATATAGGGAAATAAATATAAGTGCTGAAAATCTGAATAGACCTATTCAATGTGTCATAGCAACCTTAATACATGAAATGGTTCACCATTTCTGTGACCAGCAAGGAATTAAGGATTGTAGCAGAGGTGGGGTCTATCATAATAAGAAATTCAAAGAGCAAGCACAGCAAAGGGATTTGATTATTGAGTATAACCCAAGAATAGGATTTAGCGTGACAAGCCCCTCGTATGCCCTTGTAGCCTTTATTGAGGGACAGGGGTGGCAAGGGATAGACTTATCTCGTGTAGGTGGACACAGCGTGCCTGGTGGGGGTTCTGATAATGCTGGTAATTCTGGTGGGGATAATGGAAAGCCTAAATCATCCACCAGAAAATATCAATGCAGGGTATGCCAAAATAGCGTTAGAGCAACAAAAGAGGTTCATATAGCCTGTCTGGACTGCAATACACAAATGTTTCAAGTGGAAAAATGAAGAAAAATTCAATCTAAGAAATCTGCTATCATAATTTTGTGGTAACAGATTTTTTAATGTGCAAAAATCTTAAAAAATCTATCAGGGGCATTTACGAAGAACACATACAGGGTATAGCCTGCTCCCCTACTCCCTATCTCAAAAAATACTCACTTATTGTTCTTATTGAGATTGCAGCCTTTGAAGGTATTTCCTGAAAAAATAAGTTTTGGATGGTGATTTTGGAAAAGTTGGTTTTGTGAAGTGCAGGCTAAAAAGATTGTAATTTCATGGGTTATCCTGTATACTGGTAGAAAAGAACAGTAAGTGAGTGGGTAGACTATGAGTGAGAAGAAGAAATCACAATATAAAGGGGTACACCAGAGAAAGAATGGAACTTGGTACTACCGCATTAAAAAGACCTTTGAAGATGGTACAATTGAACATTTTCAGGAAAGCGGGTTTAAAAATGAAGAGCTGGCTAATCAGGCTCGTATAGAAAGGTTAAGAAGTGTTGAATCGCTCAGGGGCTTTTCTGTAATATTATCTAAAGAAGATATAGTTGAGATAACCTTTGGAGTAGCATTTCAGGAGTTTTTAAATGATGGGTTTATAGAGAGTGAAAACTCTATAAAAAAGTATCAGGCCTTGTATAACGCTCAACTTATGATGTGGGAGCATAGAGAAATCCATACCCTTACAGACCAGGATATAGATATTCTCCTATTGAGGTTATCGCTGCAAGGCTATTCAGAGAGTTATATTTCTTCCATTAGAAAACTCCTGAAAATCTTTTTTGGTTATTTGAATTTGACATATCCTATGATTGATGCATCCCTTGGAACTGGTATTGTAACGAAGCCTTATAAATTAAGGGTGTTGAGCTTGTTTACTGGGATTGGAGCATTTGAACAGGCTCTGACCAATTTAAAGATAGACTATCAACTTGTAAATTTTTGTGAAATAAATGAGAAAGCAATAAAGGCCTACTGCCTTTTACATAATGCAATACCCGACAAGAACTTAGGAAATATAAATACTGCATGGTATAAACACTACATACCTAATGCAGATATTATGTTTTTTGGTTTTCCCTGCACAAGCATAAGCAGAGCAGGAAAACGTGAGGGGTTAAGGGATGGGGATGGGGAGCTTACAGAAAGTGGACTTTTTTTCAGTGCTATGCGTGTAGCCTATCTGAAAAAACCTAAAATCCTCATTGCTGAAAATGTAGCAGATTTACTTGGGAAAAAGCATAAAGAAGATTTTAAGCGTATCATAGAAGAATTTGAAGACCGTGGGTACAACTATTTTTATAGAAAGTTGAATGCCAGAGATTTTGGCCTTCCCCAAAACAGAGAAAGGGTTTTCTTTATTTTGGTGCGTGAGGACTTAGAACTAAGGTTCAAATTCCCCAAAGGCTTCCCTTCTGCAACCAGAGCTGAAGATTATTTTCTTTATCAAGAGGAAAACAAGGGCTATACAGTAGACGATAAGTGCTATGTGGATATGTCCAAAGACACTAAATTGTCAGAACTATTAAGGACAGGCTATGACTTTGAAAAACAGAAGGAATATATTAAGTGTATCACCACCGGTTGGGGATATCGTAGTTATGATAGGCAATCCTTTATAAAAGATGATGAGGGTATCAGGTGTTTAGATGGTCAGGAGTTAATGAGGTTTCAAGGGTTTACCTATGAACAAGGTAAATTATTGCGTGAAAATGGGTTCACAAATTCTGAAATTGGGTATCTGGTAGGAAATTCAATCAGCGTTCCTATCTTGGAACGGATTATGAAAAAACTCATAGAGGCACTTGGACAGAATAATAAAGTAAGTATTCCTGATAAAGAGCAGAGAAAATATAAATGGGTAGAAATCATGCCATTGTTCTCCTATTCGGGGAATAAAACAAAACTGCTACAATATCTATTGCCTTTGTTCCCCAAAGATTTACCCAATATGAATTTTATAGATGCCTTTGCTGGTACTGCTACTGTATCAGTAAATATAAAAGCAAAGAGAATTCTGGTAAATGATTTTGAACTGCTGCTTATAAATATTTATAAAGCCTTATCTACCATACCACCAGAGGAAGCTTGGGAACAAGTTGTAAATGTGGTGGATTGGTATAATTTATCAAGCGAAGATGAACAGGGATATATCCAATGCAAGGAACATTATAACAGGTCAAGCAGAGAGGCCAGTTCTGTCCTATGGGCTATGGGTCTTGCTTTGATATATCATAGTTTTAATAGAGGTACAATAAGGCATAATTTAGAAGGTGAATATAATGCTTCATTTGGAGAAAATAAATGTGATATGGGTATCTCTAAAATGAGGTTCTTCCCCTTTGCTAAAAAATTATATGAAAGCAATCACTTTGAATTTTCCAACAAGGATTTTAGAGAACTTCCTTTAGAGGAATATGGGTATGAGGACACATTTATATATTTAGACCCTCCCTATTATGCAAGTGAGGCCACCTATAACAAAGGGTGGACTGAAAAGGATGAAAGAGAACTGTATGCCTTCTTAGAGGATTGCGACAAAAAGGGTATCAGGTGGATGCTATCCAATGTTACAGAAAATAATGCAAAGAGGAATGAAATCTTGATTGAATGGCTTGAAAAGGTTCAAGACAAATTCCATATATACCACCTGAACAGAGATTACAAGAACAGCAATTATCAGAGAGAAAACAAGGGTAAAACGGATGAGATAGTTGTTACCAACTATAAAGACTGATACTGAAAAAACGCTCTATTTTTGTTCCAAAATAATAATTTCATAGTTATATAGCCAACTCCCTATGCCGATATCGGCATAGGGAGTTGGCTTTTCTGGATGTGTATATTCAAAAAATCTATCACTGCTGCAATCTGAAATCAAACTGGAGGGGTATCTCCTATTCTGTCTGATTTATAAAAACAGTCTTTCTTTTTATAACCACTGTTCTTCTCTTTTATAATTCATGTGTGAAAAGCAGGTATTCCAATCATATAACCTACTATTCATTTGCAATAAGATGTAAATATTACAGTTATATTACAGATTGAATATGGTATTAGACAAATACAAGAATGTGCGATAAAGTAGTCCTACACCACAACAAACGAAAAATGACATATATTATAAAGTAAAATTAAACATTTGTCAATGAGAAAGTTTTACAGATAAAAGTCAAAAGGCGAATTGGACATAAAAGAAATTTTAGCACTGTTTAACGTAATATTGAATAGATAACAGAACAAATAAGTTTACATTATATAGGCAGCACAGGATGGTATGTAAATATGGGTTCAACTCCCATTGCTGCAAGGGGTTCTATATGGGCTACTAATAAAAATACATTGGAGGAAATTAAATGGAGAATATTGTTATTAATGGAGTAGAGGTTTCAGAGGTTAGAGGGATTAGTATTGAAGACCTTTACAAGGTGTATCAAGAGGCTGTAGAAGAAGATATTCCTTATTATGTAGAAGCGAACTGTCTGGTTCAGTTTGATACTGAATATAAGCCACTTGAAGCCTATCTTTGTATCTCTCGTGAGGGGGATGAATGTTGGTCTTATGTAGATTTTCCATTCACATGGAAAAATGGATGGACTGAAAAAATGTACTATGCCATAAAGATAAACCTCTTAGAAAGTGAAGTTACGGTACAATCTGAATTTTTGGAGGGTTATCCTTATGATAGGTTAGGTGAGCCACTTGTAGGCATCACAGATGAAGAAGTTGAAGAGTGGGAAGAGGGAGTTGCAAAATACAGAGAAGAATACGCTCAAAGTATAGAATTTAGGTTTTTTGAGGAAATTGTAGAAGAACTGATAGAGGGTTAACCCTCTTTTAGCAGGGGCATGGGTGCTAAGTGGAAAATTCATTTATAGGGGTTCAATTCCCCTATCCTGTATACCCTACGGGGTTTCCATAAACAGAGAAAGGAGGAAGTCTTTTATATGATTAAAGAAAATAGTTTATTTTTTGCAACAGATTTTCCACAAGAGCAGATTTTTATTTTGGCTGTGATTGGTGAATCAGTACCAAATTTAAGTTATGATGAGGTACAATTAACCTTTTATACAGGTTATCAAGGTACGGGTAAAATGATTTGGTTTGATACGTTTATCGTAGAAGATTATATATTAGAGGACAGAGAAGATTTACAAGAGATAGTTGAGAACTATTTTGAAAAAGATGAAACTTTGAGTATGGCAAAAAGAGCATTAGAGGAAAGATAATAGTTTTGAAAAATAGATAACAATAAAATCTCATTTGGATTTTGCTATAGGCATATCAAAAATTGCTGTGTCAGAACTGACACAGTATATTTTTTTCTCTTTTTTCATCTTAATTATTTATATGAAAATAAAAACTTATTTATCGTTCTTTAATCCGTAAAAATATGAAAAAATTATCCCTTGCTTAAAGAAAATATAGGATTGGACATATATAAAATTAGTTTTGGCTGATACGAACAATTTGAGTGACATAAAGATAAATTCCCTGCAGTTAGATTTATTCTAACTTAGAGGGGGTGAAAAAGTTATGAAGTCAAGTATCAGCATATTTTTTGAAGTGCCTGAAATGGTATACAAAATTTTGGACATGGTAGCAGAGCAAGACAATAATGTGAAATTGTATTGTATGGGTGGAAATGAAATCTTACTGGCAGGCAATCTACCAGAGGTTGAGGATTGTGAGGATGAAGATGAGGATTGGGAAGATATAGAAGATGAAGATGAGGGTGATTTAGAGTTATTTAAGAAAAATGTAAAGTGGGAAGATTTAGATTTAGATTTTGAGGATGATAGTTGGTGGAATAAAGATTTACCATTTTAAAGGGGGTGTAGCAAATGTCAGTTAATTTGGTTCCTGCTGTGATTGCAGTTAAGGCAGGTAAAGACAAGGCGGGTCAAAATGCTATTGTGCATCAAGTGGCACAGATAACAACAAAGTGCTGCTATTACAATGTTGAGATTGTAGAAGGGTTTGTCAGTTTTGGAGGGTTAAAGGATATTAAAAAAGAAGCCATAAAGATTTTTGAGAAAAAGGCATACAGGTATTTAATGATTTATTCTCCTACACAGTTTACTCAAAATGAAAAAGAGTACAGGGAGTTTGTAGAGGAATTAGAGCAGTTTTATAACATTCACGTTAAGCAGTTAAGACCTTAACGCAATTTTCTCAGGTGGGCTGGTTTCAGACCTTCCCAAAATCCTATAGATTTTGGCACACTTTTAAATGGCGGTTTTAAGTGTCGGAAAAATGCCTTGCATTTTCCGACCGCCTATTTTTTCTATGTTTTGGGTATTAAAAAATACTGTTTTCATGAAAAAAAGGGTCAAAAGTGGCCTAAGTGTCAGAAAAAAATCTTCCCAAAAGGGGGATTTTGGGAAGGTCATTTTAAAAAATTCAGTGTATTGAGATTTGGGGGCACTGAATTTCAAAATTAGGTGCATTGATTTTGTGGGATAAAAACAGCATACGAAAACATTCCCAAAATCGGGGATTTTGGGAAGATTGAAGGTGGTTATATGATATGGGCTTATGTGCTTGAAAATATGGGCTTAGAGGACAATAGGAGCAATCAGAATATATTTTTACTCATAAATGATTTACAGATACCAGATGATAACAGATATTTTGATACCAATTTAGATAGGCCAGAACTTGAAAGTTTGTTACAAGCCTTGCAATCAGAGGATAGATTGGCTATCAGGTCTGTTTTGGATTTAGCAGATAGTCTAAGTGATTTAATAAGTGTATTTCAAAAACTTACAGGAAAGCAGATAACACTATGTTCCTGTGAAGAAGATTATTTGTGCGGGACTGACTATTTGGACACGCTGACTGATTTTACACAGTTGTATGTAGATTTTGAGAAGAAAAAACAGGAGCAGTCTTATAAAAAAGCAGTTGAGGATGGCACTGTTGGCAGACCTACAAAGAGCAAAGAAGTAGAACAAGCAGTATCTATGTATCAAAGTGGAAAATATAAGGTCAATCAGATTGAGAGCCTTACAGGGGTAAGCAAGTCCACTCTATACAGATATTTAAAGAACGAGAAGTAAACAGATTTTAAGGGGGTATATCAATTATGATATTTTTATTTAAGGATTACAGGAGAAAACTTTCAGGGTTATTAAATGAGTTATCTTCTCCAAAAGAATTGATATTGGTTGAGCAGGAAAACAAGGAGTATCAACTTCACGTTGAACAGGACTATTTGCATTTGGTAGATTACAACGTAAATATTTATAGTGGGGTTTTCAGCAATTACACTTATACAGGGGAGTACGAACCTGACACAGCATCCTATTTTGGACATTACATTTTTTATGATAATAACACAGGGAAAAGGGTCTTTGAAAGAAGATGTCTGGACTTGAAAGAGTGCATTGAAGTGTATCTGACCATTGGCTTGGAGGGTGAGTATGAGAAACCTCAAACAGATAATATCAGGTGCAAATATTTTTTTGACAATGGGAAATTTTTAAGGGAAAAAGTGATACCTATGTCCTGCATTGAAAGCTGGGGAAAATTTGAGGTTTGGGAGCAGTAAAAATATCACTGCGTTAAATATAGAGAATAAGAAAAATGTTGCCGGTAGCAGACCTTTAAATCTGCTATCAGCAATAAACGCAAAGTGAGTATGTAGTTTAAGGAAATTTTAGATTTTAGAAGGGGATGAAAAATATGGCCAATAAAAAAACAAGAGCAATAGACAAACAAGAGTTTGAATTGATAATATCTACTATCCAGAAGGGATTTATCACAAATACGGGGCAAAGGATTAGACCCAATGTGAGAGTAGCTGCTACTCTTTGTTGTGAGGCCAATCTGGGGCTACGCATTGGGGATATAGTCAAGTTGAAATTATCTGATATTGTTTATGAGAGTGGCAGATACCACTTGGATATCATAGAAGAAAAGACTAGAAAAAAGAGGACATTCACTGTTCCACATGAGATTTACACCTACTTACAGGGTTACGCTTTAGAAAACAGTATAAAACCAAGGCAGAGGTTATTTGATATGACTGTAAGAGCAGTACAGAGCCATTTGAAACTTGCTACTGATTATTTGGGGTTAGAAAATGTATCTACGCATTCATTTCGCAAGTTTTTTGCTAATTCTATCTATCAGCAGGATTATAATGTTGAAATTGTAAGGACACTGCTAAATCATAGCAGTATCGCAGTTACACAGCATTATCTAAGTGTAGATACTAAACAGGTAGAACAGGCTTTACAAAAGCATATTGTTTTACCAGCATAAATCAAAGAGCAGATAGAATTGAACACTATCTGTTCTTTTTTATTTTTCAAGAGGTCTATTAAAAAAAGAAATACACATAAAAAACGAAGTGTAGGACAGTTGCAGGGAAAATACACAACATATAACAGTCAAAAAACCTTACATAAATTAACACAGTTACCAGTACAGAAGTACAGGTTTGAGAAAATCGAGTATTTTTGTAAGGTGTGATAGTGGTTGGGTAAAGATATAGAAACGGCTAAATATAAAGAAAATGCCGCATTTGAACGTTGTGTGGATTTTATGGCAAGAATGATAGAAAAGTATGGTCATGAAATTACAGAATTTGAAACTGAAAATTATAATAGAAAAGCTTCTTAATTATTGAAAAGAACTCGTTTAGGGTTCTTTTTATCTTTATATATACTTTCTAATTAAAATACGATATAATGGTTGGGACAATAAATTACACTTGAATAGATTATATAAAGGGAGTTGACATAGATGAAAAAGAGGTGTTACATATACACAAGAGTTTCAACGGAAATGCAGGTTGATGGGTATAGCTTAGATGCCCAAAAGGAAAAATTAACAAAGTATGCAGAATATCAGGAAATGGTTATTATGGGTGAATACTCTGATGCAGGTTCAGGAAAAAATTTATCAGGAAGACCGGATTTTTTGAGGATGCTTACAGATATAGAACAAGGTAAAGATAAAGTTGATTTTGTTTTAGTTTTTAAACTTTCAAGGTTTGGGCGTAATGCTGCTGATGTTTTAAGTTCCCTACAACTTATGCAAGATTATGGGGTGAACTTGGTTTGTACGGAAGACGGTATTGATAGTAGTAAAGATAGTGGTAAACTTATGATATCCGTTTTGTCCGCAGTCGCAGAAATTGAGAGGGAAAATATCCTTGTTCAGACAATGGCAGGTCGTAGAGAGAAAGCAAGGGTGGGAGAATGGAATGGGGGGTTTGCACCATACGGATATGATTTAATAGATGGTAAGTTGACCATAGCAGAGGAAGAAGCAAAAGTGATTGAAATTATTTATAAGCAATTCACTACTACCAATATGGGTATAAATGCAGTAGCATCATATTTAAATAATAATGGGTACAAGAAGAAAAAAAGACAAAACGGTACTCTTGATGCCTTTTCTGCTTCTTTTGTGAAGTCAATTTTAGATAATCCTGTATATATGGGTAAGATTGCTTATGGAAGAAGAAAAAATGAAAAAATACAAGGTGAACGCAATAGATTTCATATTGTAAAACAAAGTGAGTATCCTGTTTATGATGGAGTTCACAAAGCCATAGTATCGGAAGAAATATGGAACACAGCACAGGCGAAGAGAAAGCAAACAGGATTTAAATATGAAAAGAAATATAGTTTGGACCATGCTAATATTTTATCTGGAATTTTAAAGTGTCCTTCTTGTGGTGCTGCTATGTATGGGAATGTAAACAGAAAGAAAAAAGAAGATGGCACTTATTATAGGGATTACTTTTACTATGCTTGTAAACATAGGATGAGGATTAATGGGCATCAATGTGATTATAAGAAACAATGGGGTCAAGCCAAAATAGATGATGCTGTTGCAGAAGTTATTATGGGGTTAGTTAAAAATCCTAAATTTGAGCAAGCAATAAGAGATAAAATCAATTCAAAGATTGATACACAGGAGTTAGAATTAGAGTTAGAAAGTCTTAGAAAATCACATCGTCAAGCAGAAATGGCAAAATCTAAATTAGAGCAACAAATTGATACCTTAGATATTACGGACTCCTTGTATGATAGGAAATATGAAGATATGCAAAACCGTCTATACCAACTCTATGAAAGGATAGATTCTATTGAAATAGAGATAGAAGAAATTAAAACACGAATTCAGAATATTAACTTAGATAAACTTAATGCCGATAGCATTTACAACATTTTAAGAGTATTTGACCAGCTGTATGATAAATTTACAGATTTTGAGAGACAAGAGTTTATAAAGAGTTTTGTTGAGAAAATTGAAATTTATCCAGAAACACAAGAAGATGGACGTATTTTGAAGAACATAAAGTTTAGGTTTCCGGTCTTTTTTAATGGTAGTGAGGTTAACGAAATTAGTTGGGACTCAGAGAGTACAGTCGAGTGCGTGATTCTGATGCAGCGTTGTGGTATAGAGGGGAAAAGTTAGAGCTTTACCACTATATATTGTATTTTAGGACAAAAAACGTCTAAAATATGTGTTTAGAATAAAATAAGAATAACTACACCTTGAAGAATTTAAGAGTTTGGAAGAGGGTTTTCCAGATCAAATCTGCAAAATATGAGGGCATTTTATTTAAACTATTCAATTTGCCAGACACTGTCTGGCAAATTGAATTGGTCTCATTATTGCGAGCTATTAAGCATTTCAGACAAAGATAAACGCAGCTTTTATGAAAAAGAAGCAATGAACTCAAACTGGTCAGTAAGAGAATTGAAAAGACAAATAAATACTTCTTTATACGAAAGGTTATTGCTTTCAAAAGGTGATATTAATAAACAGGAGGTATTAAATTTAGCGACTAAGGGAATTGAGTTAGCTAAACCATCTGATATGATTAAAGATTCATATGTGTTTGAGTTTTTGGGATTGCCGGAGAATAAGCCTGTTATGGAAAGTGATTTAGAAAAAGTACTTACAGAACAGATTGAAAATTTTTTGCTTGAGTTGGGAAGAGGGTTTATGTTTGTTGGAACAGAACAACGAGTAACTATAAATAATACGCATTATTATGTTGATATGGTATTTTATAATAAGCCATTGAGATCATATGTACTAATTGAGCTAAAAACAACAAAGCTCATGCCTGAGGCAGC
The DNA here is from genome assembly GCF_013403245.1 of Sedimentibacter hydroxybenzoicus DSM 7310. Classification (GTDB taxonomy): domain Bacteria; phylum Bacillota; class Clostridia; order Tissierellales; family Sedimentibacteraceae; genus Sedimentibacter; species Sedimentibacter hydroxybenzoicus. The sequence continues at coordinate 130,894 of NZ_JACBNQ010000004.1, forward strand.
AGGACAGTTGAACATGTATTTGAATTATTATGAAAATGAAGTAAATGATGAAGATGATAATAAACCAATTGGAATTATTTTATGTACTGATAAGGATGCATTGACTGTTGAATATGCACTAGGTGGATTATCAAATAATATATTTGCTTCAAAATATACATATTATATTCCAAATAAAGAGAAGTTAATTGCTGAGGTTGAGAAGATTGTGAGGAAGTGGAATTACTAAGGAACAAATGGAAAATGGAGTGAAGTATAAAATGTCATTAAAAATGCAAATTTTCTTAGAAATATACCCTGCCACCAAGGGGATACCAGGTTCTGCGATCATCAAAATTGCAGCAACAAAGCATGTGGAGACAGTTTTAAAAAAATCAGTATAAATAAAGTAGGTATTGAAAGTACAGCAAGATAAGGATTAATATTTCTTACCTTGCTTTTTAATTTTTCTTGTTGCAGAAATTTATAAATTATTATAAATCAAGCGTTTTTGGATTTCCGTTCCCTTATTTTTATAAACATTGATACCATAGGCTTATACCAAAACGGCTCCATACGCTTCTTAACGCTTTGAAGCGATTGAATTATGGGAATTTGTTGTGGACAATGCTTTTCGCATTTCCCGCATTTTCTACACTGGCTTGCGGCGTAGTTTTTGCTGGGGTCTGTTGCACCCGTACTTGTCATGTACTGATTGAAGCCGCTAAACCGTCCAACCGCATAGGACATATTATAAGCCGCAAAGCAACCTGGAATATTGACTTTGTGCGGACAGGGCATACAGTAGTTGCAGCCCGTACAGGGGATTTTATATGAATTGTTAAATGCCTCGACAACCAATTGGAAAACCGCCGTTTCCGCTTCTGTCAGCATATTCGGGACAGCGCAACTTGCGATTTTCAGATTTTCTTCCAACTGTGCGGCGGCGTTCATACCCGAAAGTACCACCGTAATTTCGGGCTGATTCCATAGCCAGCGAAATGCCCATTCAGCAGGGGAACAGGAATGATTGGCGTTCCTGAATATTTTTTGTGCCTTTTGGGGTAGGCTGTTTGCCAATGACCCACCGAGCAACGGCTCCATGATGATAACGGGAAGCCCTTTATCAGCAGCGCGTTTCAATCCGGCAGCGCCCGCCTGATATTCGGTATTGATGTAGTTGTATTGGATTTGGCAAAAATCCCAATCATATAAATCCAGCAAAGCCATAAATTCCTTTTGCGCACCATGAAAAGAAAATCCAATCTGCCGGATTTGTCCGATGTCCTTTTTCGTACTAAGCCAGCTTTCAATACCCATATCGCAAAGCCTCTTCCATAGCTTTGTATCGGAAAGGTTGTGCATAAGGTAATAATCAAAATGATCTGTGTGCAGACGGTCGAGTTGCTCGTTAAATAACGTGTCAAAATCTTCCGGACTTTGGCATTTTCCAAGTGGTAACTTCGTTGCAAGATAAATTTGGTCGCGGATTTCATTTTTGTGTATGATTTCCCCCAACGCCTCTTCGCAGCCGCCGTAAATGTATGCCGTATCAAAGTAGTTAATTCCGTGCTCTACGGCACCTATAATCAGCTCTTCAGTTTTTACTATATCAATTTGTCCCCTACTGCGTGGAAAACGCATACAGCCAAAACCTAATATAGACAGTTTATTCTCGGATATTGGATCAATGCGATATTGCATAACTTCACCTCTATTCACAATTCGCCACTGTAAATATTGTATTTACATATTGGGGATTTTCAATTTCATCAAGCATTGCCGCCGCATAATCAGCATAACTGATAACCGATTTACCTTTGCTATTTTTAAGCACAATATCCAATCCAGTTTGATATTTACCAGTTCTTTCGCCTTTCCACGAATAGACGATAGCAGGTGCCATATACGTCCAATCGAAACCGATGCTGTTATTTTTCAGTGTCAAATAGGCTTGCTCTAAAACAATACAGGCTTCACGCATTTCTTCGGACTGATTATTGTCATAAAACTTTATTTGACGCATTTTATCTGTGAATAAATGTCCGGCGGCTCCGACTGTAATTAACCGTTTTCCGCTGTTTTTCAAAATGGTCTGATAATGCTCTATGACCTCTATATGTTGCTTGCGGTTGTTGTAATCTTCGTTACCGAAAGCACTTACAATTACATCAAAGGGCGCAATGTCCCCGACTGTAATGCCAAAAACATCTCTTTGTATGTACGGTACTTTTGCATTTAGACGTTCCGGTCTGCGAATAATAACCGTGCAATCCAAGTTACGGCGCAGGGCTTCATTTAAAATCATACTGCCGGATTTTCCCGTTGCGCCAATGATAGCTATTCTCATGCTTAACACTCCTTATTAATTATTCCAATTTTTTCTTTACACTTGTATTATATTGCATAACCAAAACTAAACAAGCCATAAAACTGCAATATTTTTGCCTATTCCTGCATAACACCATTGATTTTAATAATTATTTATAATATACTTGTTACTGAAAGCAGGTGGGATAATTTGAGTGAAGATATTTTAGTAGAAAAACAGGAATTGCTAAAAAGGCTGCTTACAATGACAAAGAGTATTGCAGTAAGTGAAGGTCGCAATGAAACCGCCGCACCGTTTCTGTCCGTGTATCGGCGCAGCATAGAAAATCCTTTGACTTGCGGCATCATCACACCATCACTCTGCCTTGTAGTGAATGGTGCAAAAAGGCTACACATGGGTACGGATATTTTTGACTATACGCCCGGTGATTTTTTAGTTTCCATGATAGATATTCCAGTATCCGGTCAAGTTGCCAGCGCAACAGAGGCATCTCCATATATCGGGCTGAATATTGATTTTACAATTGATGAAATTGTGTCGATTGCCATAGAATCAAAGTCGGGGTTACAAACGGATAGAAAGCCGCTTGTGGTTGGTGCTTTTGTTGGCAAGTCCGACATAGCAATTTTAAAAATATTTATCCGTCTTTTGAAGTTGAATAGCCGCCCCAAACAAGCGGCGTTTTTATCGACACTTTACAAGCAAGAATTAATATATGAGCTACTTTCGGGCGAATACGGACACTTATTTTTCAAGTACATTATGATAGACCAACAGGCCAATGGCATTGGAAACGCTATTGTTTGGATTAAGGAAAATCTTAGTACTTCCTTTACGATTGAAAGCCTCGCCAAAGCCAACGGGATGAGTGTATCTGCCCTACAACATGGCTTTAAGACGGTTACGACAATGGGGCCGCTCAAATATCAAAAACAGCTTCGACTTCAAGAGGCTCGACGTCTCATGCTGAATAATTCGTTTGACGCAACAACGGCGGCGCTAAAAGTGGGATACGAAAGCCCCTCACAATTTAGCCGGGAATATCGGCGTTTGTTTGGTCTGCCGCCGCTTCAAGATATAAAGGCACTTCGTAATAACGCCTAACCACATGGGGTATAGGATTAAAATTCTCCCTTTCTGCTAAACGGCGTTACGCCTCATGCTGCGTCATGTCGCTCGCTACCGCTCCATTTCCTTGTTTTTTTCGCACTAAAAGTGATGCAAAAGATGGCTTTTTAGTAGGATAGATAATATTTTATAAATCACAAATTAGAGAGAAATAAAGCCGGAGAAATATGGTGGATTTATATCATATATTCTCCGGCTTTAATAGCTTTATATTCTTTATTGCAAGAGGGATTTTATTCGAATGAAAAAGGAGCCTTTCTATCATCTGATTGGCTTATTCATAAAATTCAAGTATAAGTAATTGCGAAACAAAAATAAAAAAAAGAAACAAAGCAAAAAAAACCTGCTATCGTCCTGCATCTTCTTTCATCATGGCGTAGGTCAAAAAAATGTGCGCCAGCTCTTGGAAATCATCGTAATTTACATTATACAGTTCTCTTATGCGTTGAATTCGATAGTTAATGGTATTCTTGTGCAAAAACAGTTCTACACTCGCTTTTGCTATGCTTCTATTGTGTTTAATATAAGCATAGAGAGTGCTGCTGAAATCTGTAGCGTTTATTCGGTCATATTCCGCAAGCTCAAGCACAACAGGATGATATAAAAACCGGCAGGATGGAAGTCTGCACAACGAGTTTACAATGTCATCCATCGCAAATCTCTGGTAATCAAAAACACGAAAACTAGAATTGCATTTCTTTCCGTATAGCAGCGCATTTTTTGCTTGGTTGTAATAATGCTGTAAATCAAACATATCTGAAAACATACGGCTCATGCCTATGTATGTGCCGAATTGTATACAAAATTTTTCAAGCTCTACCCGCGCCTTTTCATGAGCCGCCCCTTCCGACAGGGCGACAATATATTTTGCGTAAACAATGCATTTTGTATTTGATAGGCATCTTGCAAAACCATTCTTTAACTTTTGTTCTAAACCTTGATGCCCTGGTTTAGGTACCTCTATCAGCATGATTTGTAGATTATCTGCCGCTTCCCATCTGTGCTTGCGCATCCGCATTTCCAATTCATTCCGAGTTTCAATACGCCCATCCAACAAATCGCAAATTATCTGGTCAAACATAGCTTTAGTTCCCGGCGGATACACCGGAAATTTTTCAATTTGAACTGATAATAGCTTTGCCATGGTTCGTATTACATCCAAATCCCCTTCACTTACGGCTCGCTCGTATTCCATGACCTGAAAAACTCCCATATAAACACAGTTGCAAAATATTGAGCAAAAACAGAAGTTATAGCCATCCACTGGTAGCTTCAGAATATCTTTTCTGTTTGTTATTGTTGAGTGTACTTCATAAAACGATTCGTTATAATTGTCTATGCTATATTCTCCGGTGTCAACAAGCTCTCTCCACTGCGGCATAGATATACCCTTCGGTTCCCTCACCGCTATTAAGTTCTGCTTGTAGTCCGCAAACAGAATAGGGTTTCCCAAATGCCCATAGGCAATATCCATGAGAGTCTCGGTACTTTCGTTTTCGCTTATCAATCCGTACATGGCAAGACAGGTATCCTCGGCGCGCTGCTTGTCATCCCACCAATCGAACAGCTTGTCAAAAACCTCACGGAGCGAAAGCTCCGTTTCTATGTAAATACTGTTTTTCTTCGGCACAACAGCAGATGCATCATTACAAAGAACAACTGCGCCATCGCAGGATAAATCCTCTCTGTTTTCGCATATAAAAAGAGTGCTGTGACACATATGCGAAGACAGCGGCAAAGCCATTTCTATTCTCAAAAAAGATTTGCTGTCAAATGAGCCTGTGTATTTGTAATTGCTTTTCAAGTATTGCGCTATTTCTGAACTTTTCATATTGTCTCCTTTCTTGCGTCAAAATTACTTTGTTTTTGCACATGTGATGCCATCACATATAGTATATCATAAAAATGTATTTGTGTCCCATTTTCATACTGAAGATTTTTCGTTAAAATATAAACAAGCAATCAAAAAGAGTGAAGAAAGTGCGTAATAATCGAAGAATGAAATGAAAGGATGAAAAAAATGGTAAAAAAAACGGTAAAAACAGTTAACTATGCAATTGAGCAATTCATTGACTTTTCCCCTCCAATGCCAATGTCAACAGATGAATATGTGGAGCTTGCAAACAAGTACCTTCTGCCTGCTCAGGAGAGGCTTGGCTTCAGAGTCATAGGCGCATGGGAATATGACTCCTCCCGCCTTTCAAGCATCTACCAGATACTTGGTTTTGAATCCCTTGAGGACATTGCCCGCTTCGAGAAGCTCCGCAAGGAGGACGCCGACTTTGCGGCATTTGAAACAAGAGTTGAGGAGCTTGCCCCTGAAAAGCAGGAGCACATTTTAAAGGTCGCTCTTGACAACTCCATCGCATATTCCACCGAACCCCATGGTGTCTATTCCATGGCTTTTCTTGATGCACACGCCGGGAAGCTGCAGACAGTAGTGGATATGGCTTTGGAATCATCTGCTGTGGAGATTAACAACAGCAGAATAACCTTCACTGCCACACGTCTGACCGGAAAGCGTAATGTGATGCTCGACCTGTGGTACGGTCACCTTGGCAGAGAAAGAGATGGATACGCTCCATATCCCGTTGAAGGTCACGACTATATGCGCAATCAGCTGCGGGCCGTAACATACGACGAGAAGATTCTCTACATGTATCCCCTTCCGTATTCTCCATTGAAATAACGCACAGCGGTTAAAATTAAAATAAAGAGAGGTAAAACACATGGGTAACAGAGTAACAGAACTTTTTAAGATTGAAAGACCAATACTTGAAGGAGCAATGGCATACGCCTGCGACGCGAAATTGGCAAAGGCCTTCTGCGATGCCGGCGGCCTCGGTCTGCTGGGCATGAACTGCACAATAGTGGACAAAAACGAATACGATCCCATAAAAAATGCAGAGAATATGCGGGGTGAGATTCGCAAGCTCCGCAGCATGACGGACAAGCCATTTGCAGTAAATTACATTCCTCCCATGAAGGGCACAGATCCGAAAAGCAATTATTCGGGACCCTTTAAGCAGCTCATCATTGAGGAAAAGGTGCCCGTAGTCGTCATAGTCGGCGATTTTAACGACGGCATGATAGCGCCTGAAATCGAGGACTTCAAAAACGCAGGTGTGACAGTTGTTTACCGTGAGGCGTGCTGCACGGTGCAGACCTGTGTAGATGCGGTAAAAGCGGGGGCTGATGCCATTATAGTCACAGGCTGTGAAGCGGGCGGACACAACAGCAAATACAATATGAGCCTTGCCTGCATACTGCCTCAGGTAACAGACGTGTTGACAGATGTTCCCATCATAGCCGCAGGCGGCATCGTAGGCGAAAAGTCTGCAAGAGCTGCGGTAGCCATGGGCGCAGATGGTGTGTATATCGGCACAGCAATCATGGTGGCGGAAGAAGCGCGTATGCACCCGAATTTCAAGCAAGCAATCATAGATGCTCAGGGTGAGGATATCGTCACATGGAGAGCATCCACTGCCCGTATGAATACCACAAACAATTACTTGGGCAGAGTGTGCTCAGCCCTTGCGGCAGGTGGCGCTTCGCCTTATGAAATTGCTCAGCATTATACAGGCGATCACTTCATCAAGGCTATGATGCAAGGTGATGTTGAGCATGGCTGTGTTACCTTAAGCGGAGCCTGCGGAGCCATCAAGGAGATAAGATCTACCAAGGCGATTTTGGACGACATCGCCAAAGGTATGGGATATTAATTGTAGGCAGCAATCGCCGTGCAAGGCGTTCCACGGCGGCTTGTGGAACGCTATCTCACTGGACGATGCCCATGTCAAGGCAAAATGTCGTGGGCGGAAGTCTCCGCTCCAGTTCTGCAAACGAAAGAATTATAAAAGTTTCACGTTAAAGCAGGATGGGCACCGGTTCCACGACGGCGACAGGGTCACAATCATGGGCCGGGACTACAAATATTCCGCGTAACGGCCTTTGAACAAATTGCCGCCTAACTCGTGACTTTAGTCATGAGTTAGGCGGCAAGCAATTTGCTATTTAATGAAGGCTTTATTAAACTATTTTATTATTGTCTTAATTCCTGCTGATACGATCATGGCAATATGCTTAGATAAATCCTCTAGTAAAATTTTCTAATCCGTTTTGAACCACTCCTTATACGCTGTAATCAGTCCTCCTGCCACATATTCAAGAATATATTTAAGCATTTCAGGGCTGACTGTGGTTTTACTTTCTAAAGTGATGAGAGCACTTCTCTGATTACATTTTTAATTTTCTCGAACATAGTATCAATCAATGAGGAGTTGATAAGAAGAGTAAAAAAATTAATATCTTTATTGATAATCTCCGTAAAGATATTAAACATTAAATTCGGTTCCAAAATTATTTTTATAATATCTTGTTTATTTATGATACAAACAAACTCTTTAATAATATCGTCTTCGATTTCATTAATAATGCCATTGGCACCTTTATAATACACATAAAAAGTTTTTCTGTTAATATCCGCAATATCAGAGATTTCAGTTACCGTTATTTCATTTGAATTTTTTTTAGCCGCCAAAGTCATAAAAGTCATTCTAATAGTTTTTTTGTTTTTCTTACTCTTTTATCAAGCTTGGCTGGATTTTTTGCTGTATTATCCACTACTTTCCATCCCATCTGATTCATTTAATAACTTAATGCAATCATTTTTACCGATAAACGATACCTTTGGGACATATGAATCATATTTTGACCATTGATTTAGTTTGGCGAACGAATATAATTATAAATATGTAGTATAAATAAATTGTTGTATTCAATAAAAAAGGAGGATTTAGTATGATACAATTTAAGAGTAATGGTGCGACTCCACCGATAGACATGGTTGCTAACCCAAGTATAGAAAAAGGATTTACTATTTGGGTTATTGTGGTGTTTTTAGTATTCCTCGACTTCGCGGTCAATTATTTTATAAATATACTGAAATTGAGGATATGAGAGTTAAAGACTTTTATATCCTTTATTTTTCTTGCAAAAGTTTACAAATTGTAGTACAATAATACAAGAACATACATTCGATTGATATGGAAGTCTAATTCAGAGGAAATTACAAAGTAAAAATATTTAAAGAGAATAAATTTGTGTAACAGATTGTTGAACAAATTCCATGGCGAACAAACCATACGTTGATGGGTAAGTTGAATGATTTTGAGAGCTGGGGTTGGTATGCATATAAGGCTATTGAAAGAAGGGTGTATGGCTTAAATTTAAGAATACGATAAATATAAACTGGATGCTGACCGAATTTCAGATGTTTTACCTCATGCTGAAACAAATCCTGACTTTCGGTGGGTGGAGATTAACGGAGTTGTCGAGATTCATCCCGTTATATTGTGCAACCAGTCTTATGATATATTCATTAATTTTATAGAATCCAACGGCCGGTTTTTTCGGTTGAGGGTTCAAGGATATAACCGATGAGAAACAGGATGATTAGATTTTTCGGAAAGTAGAGTCATACTAATACAATATAAGAAAAATGACATTTATGTTTGATGAATTTATAATAAAAGCATAAATGTCAAGAATTGGAGACAATTAATTATGAAATCTGATGATAGAGAATCAAAAATAAAAAAACTGGAAGAGCAAAGAAATAAAGCGATTAAAAGTTTGACAGACTATAAGGAAAGTAATCTGCCTGTTTCCGCAGCTGCAGAATATTTGACATTTATTGCAGGAAGTGGTGAAAGTTTTGTTGAAGTCCGCTACCAAGATGAAAATATATGGTTGACACAAAAAATGATGGCAGAGTTATACGGGATCGGAAAAGCAGCGATATCAAAACATCTCAAAAAAGTATTTGAAGATGACGAATTGGAGGAGAATTCAGTTGTTTCCATTTTGGAAACAACTGCGAGTGACGGAAAAACATATAAAGTGAAATTCTATGCATTACAGGCAGTCATTGCTGTTGGATTCAAGATTGATAATCAAAGAGCCGTACAATTTCGCAAATGGATTATCACAATTGCAAAAGATTACACAATAAAAGGTTTTGTCATGGATGATGAACGGTTTAAACTCGGTCACAAATTAACGAATCAATATTTTGAAGAACAGCTTGTAAGAATTCGTGAAATTCGTGAATCTGAGCGTATGTTCTATCAAAAAGTTACAGATATTTATTCAACAGCCATCGATTATGACAAATCATCCAAGACGACAAAGGATTTTTTTAAAAAAGTGCAGAACAAACTACATTATGCCGTTCATCGACACACCGCAGCAGAAATAATTATGGATAGAGCAGATTCAGATCTAAAGAATATGGGATTGACCACTTGGAAAGCCGCACCGGGAGGAAAAATTCAAAAATTTGATGTTTCTATTGCAAAAAACTATCTGACGGAAAAAGAAATTGATTTTTTAAATCGCTTAGTATCAATGTATCTGGATTATGCAGAAGTACAAGCAGAGAACAACATTCCGATGACAATGGAAGATTGGGCAAATCGCGTGGATGGTTTTATAGAGTTCAACGGAAGAGATTTATTGATGGATGCAGGGAAAATATCAGCAGAACAGGCAAAACTCCATGCTGAAACACAATTTGAAAAATATCGCATTATGCAAGACCAATTGTTCAAGAGTGATTTTGATCTGTTTTTGGAAAGTTACGATGAGTAAATCTGCTTAGAAAGTATGCTTTGAGGAAATTTAAGATAATTACATTTGGTATAAGGCTGAAAATATACACTGACACCAAGGGGGTATCAGACTAAACAGTCATCAGAATCACAGCAACAGGGCATGTGGAGAGTGTCTGTTTGATGTCAAGGAATAAGTAAGTTACAATGAAGAAGATTTATATTCTGTACGTATAAAGTACACGAATGGAGGAATAAACTTGGTTGAACTTTGGGATATATTAGATAAAAACGGTAATGTAACAGGACGTGTTCACAAGCGTGGCAAGCCCATGAACAAAGGCGAATATCACCTTGAGGTTTACGTTTGGATTGAGAACGACAACGGAGAATACCTTATATCGCAAAGAACGCCGAACAAGACGCGCCCCAATATGTGGGAATGTACAGGCGGAAATGCGGTTGTGGGTGATGATAGCTTGACTACGGCATTGAAAGAAACAAAAGAAGAATTAGGCATTATTCTTGAGCCGCAGAACGGACGAATGATTAAACATCTCTTACCGTGTAGCGACATTGAATGTCACGGTTTGGCTGATGTTTGGTTATTTCGGCAAAATGTAGACATATCAACCGTAATTCTTGCTCCTGATGAAACCTGCAATGCAATGTGGGCAAGCCGTGATGAAATTAACCGTATGATTGACGAGGGAACATTCACAACATGGGAATAATATACATACATTGACGAATTGTTTGAGAAAATTAATATGGATTGATGGATTGCACACAGTATAAGCATTTTATCGGGCTGGAAATTGGCTTCTATCATGTCAACTCACCCTGTACACTAATTTTCACATTATATCATGTAGTTATTTTTTCATATAAACACAGATGTCAAGAGTTAACTTTATGATAACAACACTTATATTTATAGGGTTAGTCACATATGTATGACTTCTCCAGAAGTTGTTAAACGATGGATCAAAAAACATATGAAGAGATTACAGAATTTTTAAAAAATCATCAAAATAGAATAGTAAAGGTTAAATGGATAAATAAAACTCCATGTATACTTTATATATCCTATTTTATTTATGAAATTAAAAATTAAAATATTTAGGTAGTTGTTGTACAACTATATTTATAGCAATTGCATCATCTAAATAGCCAATGGGAAAGACATAGTCTGGAATTATATCGGCAGAGAGAATGAAATAAAGTAAGGCACCACCTATAATTGTTTTTTCATTAGGCTCAATATCTTCAGAGTAAAATAAATCATAAAGTGAATTCAATTGTTCTATGATTATACCTGAGCCATTTATTTTTGCAACCTTGGAAATATATTCATCTAGTATTATTTTTTGACCTTCTTCTGTTTTAGAATAAGCCTCATATTTAGTTAACTCTTTTTTTATATCACAAATAACGTTAGATATATCCATATTATGGAGTTGAAGTATATCTTGTATCATATTTAGCATAAAATAAGAGTCTTTATTAAATCTTTCCTTGCTACCAATCCCTATAGATAACAGTAATTCCTCAATAGGTATATTTAGATGCCTAGAAAATTTTTGTAGGTGATTTATAGCAGGTAGTTGTTTACCATTGACAATTCTAGATATACTTGAGGTACATATTCCAGTAAGTTTACTTAACTTTCTCATGGTTATTGATTGTTCAAACATTGAGGATTTAATTATATCACCTAACTGATATAAGCCTAAATCATTTGCGTCTTTAGGATACCATTCCTTATACTCTTTATCGTTTTGCATAATATCACCCCAATAAACTTATTTCCTATAATATATGCATCCAAACTACAATTGTTGCTTAAATAGCATCAGTTGTTTTGATAAAAGCAATGCTGTGCCTTTCTTGTAACGAATACTATGGGAGGGAATATAATAAAATAAAAACATTATTAAAGAGGTGTATGCATTTGAAACTTTCATTGATTACTCTTTTAGAGGCAGCTTCTCTTGCCTCAGCATTATCCATAGATGCCTTTATAGCAAGTTTTGCTTATGGAAGTAATAAAATAAAGGTGCCTATGTTATCCATTCAAATAATTAATCTTGTATGCAGTTGTATTTTGGGAATATCTATTGTAGCAGGAACATTAATAAAACAGTATATTCCTGATTGGCTAACTATAGCAATTTGTTTTACTATTTTATTTGTACTAGGTGTTACAAAATTATTAGATAGTATTATAAAATCTTTTATTAAAAAGTATAATAACTTTAATAAGGAGATAAGTTTCTCCATGTTTAATCTTAAATTTATTTTAAATCTTTACGCTAACCCAGAAGATGCAGATATTGATGCCTCAAGAACAATTTCACCAATGGAAGCTGCTTCTTTAGCAATTGCACTATCCCTGGATGGTTTCACAGTTGGATTTGGTGCTGCCCTTGGAAATATAAATGGATTAGCAGTATTTTTAAGCTCTTTAATTACTGATATGGTTGCAGTTGTATTAGGGGTGTATTTGGGAAACAAAATTGCAAGGAAACTATACTTCAACCTATCATGGTTAAGTGGTATTGTATTAATTATACTTGCATTTTTAAAACTATAGAAATTCTTTACAAGAACCAGCTAAAAGGTAATATAATGGAAATGTTTTGTTGAAACAGGTATAATAAATGAAAAGTGAACAAAGGGTTTATCTGAAAACATAATTAATCTTTATTATAGCCAGTAGTTTGGATGTTATTAGAGAAGAGGTTAGTTCCCCGACTCCAAGGAGGAACTTCCTCAAAACAGCAATATCAGGACTAAAAACTATAAAAGGAACGGTAGAATTTTCTGCAGCAGTTGCAGCTTTGATTCAATTTATTCAGCCAATTTTGTGATGACATACATAGATGAATGTGTCCATAATCAAAATAAGTTCACAGGGGGATTGTCCGCTCACTGTGAACTTTAAAGTTATTTTAAATTAAGATTTTCTTCGTAATAGTTATAATTTCGGCGGAGAATTTTGCTCTCAGCCCGCCCTTTATATTAAATGCGTCTTAAACATATCAGTTGTTACAGCTCCTTTTGCAGAATTATATATCGCAAAATGAGAATTACCATGATATAATTAGCACAGCATTTTTATGTGCGCTTTTTAATCCCAAAAACAGCTGTTAACTATAGAAAATTTTACAACCGGTTAGAAGCGCTTAGCGCAGAATAGCGGTAGTATGGAGGAAAAAATGACTGAATTATTAGCACCGTCAGGAAATATTGAAGCTTTAAAAGCTGCAATTTCTAATGGTTGTGATGCAATATACTTAGGAATGCAAAAATTTGGTGCACGTGCATACTCATCTAATTTTGATTTAGAATCGTTAAAAGAGGCTGTTACGTATGCGCACCTGAGGAATGTTAAAATCTATGTAACAATGAATACTATCGTTTTCGAAAACGAAGTTGAAGAGATGAAAGAACAGATGGACGAATTAAATGAAATCTGTGTTGACGGAATTATCGTCCAGGACTTGGCTGCTTTTGATTATTTAGTTAAAAACTTTATTGATATGGAAGCACATTGCTCAACTCAAATGGGAATAGACGATTTAGACGGGACTTTATTATTTAAAGAACTTGGTGCAAAAAGAGTTGTTCTGTCACGTGAGGTTGAGATTGAAAAAGTAAAAGAGATAAGAAGAATATCTAAAATGCCTTTAGAAATTTTTGTTCACGGTGCTTTATGTGTATCATATTCCGGAAACTGTCTGATGTCCGGGTTAATCGGCTATCGAAGCGGAAATCGCGGCAGATGTGTCGGGTCATGTCGTAAGGAGTATGAACTGATTGATAAGACAACAGATACGTCTTTAGGTAAAAGCTATATTCTATCTACTAAGGACTTAAACACAATCGATTATATCAATGATTTAAAAGAAATTGATTCTTTAAAAATAGAAGGTCGAATGAAAGAGCCTGCGTATGTTGCCAATACTGTATCAAAATACCGCATGGCCTTAGATAATAAAGTAAACAAAGAAGATAAGGAAAATCTGAACAAAACATTCAACAGAACATTTACTAAAGGATATATGTTTCATGAGGATAAGAAAGATATTACAAACATCTTAAGACCTAATAACTTTGGTTATGAAATCGGAAGAATCAGCAGGATTGTTAAGGACATGTATGAAATAACACTTACACGTACTTTAAATCAAAACGATATAATCAGAATAAGTCATAACAATGAAGATGTTAATTTAACTGTTGTAAAGCTGTACGATAAAGACGGCAATTTAATCAACAAAGCAGATGATGTATGTTATATCAAAATCAAAGAAAAGTTGTCCAAGGGTGATTTAGTATATATAACGAAGGATTATTTATATTACAAAGAATTAGATTCATCACTGGAAAAAGAATTTAAGCGTTTCAACCTGAATCTTAAAGTGTATGCATTTCCGGATTCAAAGCTTATCATAGATGCAGAGGGATTAGGCTTTAATTATTTATATGAAAGCGAGGAAATACTGGGTGAGGCAATTAATAATCCAACAACAAAAGAGCAGGTAATAAAGCAGTTTTCAAGATTAAATGATACTATATTCGAACTTGGCAATGTAGATTTTGAGGAAAGCAATGCATTTATTCCGGCTAAACTGTTAAATGCAGCAAGAAGAGATATTGTACAGGGCTTATATGACTTAAAGCTTAACAGCCAAAAGAAAAGAACCAAGACATTGACAGCAAAAGAAAAAATAAGCTTTGCTCCTGAAAAACCATATCTTACGGCCTCTGTAACGACTAAGGAACAGTATGATGCTTGCGTGAGCTGTGGAATTAAGGAAATCTATTTTGAAAACATTATTAGAAGAAACCAGAATGATTACAAGAAAAAAGAAGGGCAGCTGTTAATCGGAGGATATGGGGGAATTTATCATTACAGAAAAACCAATCCTTTTGTTGCGGACTATTCTCTTAATGTTGTTAATTCTGTTAGCTGCTATGAATTATATAGATTAGGTGCGAAACGGGTAACTTTATCTTATGAATTGAATAAGAAACAAATTGAAGATTTAATCAATGCCTATTATGAAGAAAATGACGGTTATCCCGCGTTGGAAATGATTGTATATGGCAGGGCTCCTTTGATGTTTACAAAATATTGTCCGATGAAAAAAATGAATCAATGCAGTGTTTGCAAAAGGTCGAGCTATGAGTTAAAGGATGAGCAAGGAACGTTCCCTGTCATTTCTCATGATGATTGTACAACGACTATCCTTAATGGGAAGACGCTTAATCTTTTAGATGAGCTGCAAAGCATAAAAGGAATCGAGGCATTCAGATTAAACTTCACAATTGAATCAAAAGAGCAGGTTGTGAAAATCATTAATAAGGCCTTAAGCAAACTAAATGGCGGAGTGGATAAAGCTGCCTTTGATCAGCAAACAGACACAAGAGGACATTTTAATAAAGAGATTTTGTAGGAAAATTCATTAAAATAAATACTTAAAACTTGTATTTTTCTAATCGCTTTTATGATAAGATACTAATCATATAGAATTATAATCTGCCCAAATAATGGAGGTATGTGTGAAAAAATATATTATTACAACTGAAAGTGGTTCGGATCTATCTAAGGAAATAATAGATCGCTATAATATACAAGTCGTTCCGATGCATGTAACAATGGAAAATCAAACGTATGATGATGGTAGTTTTGATGTTCAGAGAGTTTTTGATTATTATGAAGAAACAGGAAATCTACCTAAAACATCCGGTTCCACACTTCAAGATAATGCCGAGGTTTTTAAGCAGATTTTTGACAAACATCCAGATGCATATATAATTCATATTGGATATTCTGCAGTAACAACTGTTTCATTCAATGCGGCAAATATTGCAGCTCAAGATTTTAAAAATGTTTACCTTGTAGATTCCAAGCATGTTTCTATTGGAGCAGCTGCTGTTGTTAAAGCAACAGCGCAATTTATTGAAGATAATCCTGATACAAGTCCTGAAGAAATTATTGCTTTTGTGGAAGATATCAGAGAGCGCACACATATGGTTTTTCTGCCTAAAACACTCCTTTATCTAAAAGCTGGCGGCCGAGTTTCAAATTTAGCTTTTTATGGGGCAAATCTGTTGAAAATTCATCCGACTATTATATTAGAAAATGGATACTTAGTCTCCGGGAAAAAATATCGTGGTCCTTTTGATAGCTGTCTAAAAAAGATGGTTAATAATTTTTTTGAAAGTTATAATATTAACCCTGAAACCGTTATGGTAGTAGGTGCTCCGGGTGTTGAAGACAATCAGAAAGAGATGATTAATAATCTGCTAAGAGAAAACGGCATTCAAACATCTGGATGGATGAATGCGGGTTCTGTGATTTCCAGTCATGGCGGACCAGGGGCAATTGGAATTACAGGGATTGAAAAATAGATGATTAAAAAGGCAAAGTCTGCGGTCAACTTATGATCGATAGACTTTGCCTCTTTTTTATTTCAAATTAAAATATTTTACTGTGCTCACAGTATATAATTTGAATATTTACTTGTCATTTAAAAAACTGTAATTTTCTTATAAATTACATCAATACAAGTTTTAAAGTAACTTAATCAGGTCCTCTAATTTTTTAGATAAGGTTTTCGCAAGCTCAAAATCAGTATTTTTTAAGGCTAATGCTATTTCTGTTTCAACGAATTTTTTCTTTTGTTCAATTTCTAAATAGTCTTTGTCAAAATGTTTGGCATAAATCATCTGTCTGAATTTTCGCATACTCATTTTTCTGATTGTCTTATCTTCAATGATTAAAACATAATCCATACAATTTACTATAAAATAATAATCATGAGAAATCATTAAAATTGCACCGTTATAGTTTTCTATGGCCTTTTCAAGTGCTATTTGTGAATAGGTGTCCAAATGGCTTGTAGGTTCATCGAGCAGCAACATGCTGGCGTTAGTAGCTGAAACTTTAGCCAATTGCAGTATGTTTTTTTCTCCACCAGATAAAGAGCCTATCTTTTGATTAACGAGTTTTTCATTAAAACAATAACTCGAAAGATATGATTTAATTTCCTGATAAGTTTCAAATCCAACATCTGCAAACTCTTCAAGTATTGTATTGCTTTCGTTTAGTATTTCTCCTTGATTTTGAGATAAATAAGCAACTTTAACATCACCGTTTATTTCAATGGAAGCATGCTCATTTTTATAGATATCCTTCAATAAAGTTGTTTTTCCTGTACCGTTTGGACCGATAAGAGCTACTTTATCAGTAGATTTAATCTCAAAATTAACATTCTCTAAAAGTATTTCATCAAAGGCAACACTATAATCATTAACTTTTAAAGCAATGGTTTCTTCGATTTTATTATCAGTAGCTAGACTGATATCCGGCTGTTTAATATCTACGAATGGTGTCTTAATCCTGCGTTCCATTAATCTTTGCTGAATTTTAACCCTGGCTTTCAAGGCTCTTCCTTTAGATGCATCAGAAACTTCAGTTGCAAGAAATCTTAATTTATTGATTAAAATATGGTTTCTCTTTATTTCTTCATCATCGGCAGCAGCAAGCTCCTGTAACTCAATTTTAGCCTGCAGTAATGAAAAGTTATAATCAATATATGTTCCGTCAAATTCCTGGAGTTCCATGTTTTCAAGGTGTAAAATTTTATTAAAGCAATGATTCAACAGATATCTGTTGTGAGTAATAACTAAAATTGTTTCTTTATGAGAATTAATCAGATTTTTAAGAGAATTGATATTTTCAAAGTCTAAAAACACATCCGGTTCATCCATAATTATTAAGTCAGGACGATTAAGCATTTCCTTAATAACCTGAACAAGTTTAAATTCGCCGCCGCTAAGCTCAGATATCATTAAATCCTTATGATTACTTAAGTCTGCAAGATTGAGTTTTTTATTAATGTTGCTTTCAAATTCATCTCCGTTAATTGCATCAAACGCGTCTTGTGCTTGCTGGTACTTTTCCAGCAAGGTATCTATATCCGAAGATGTTTCCATTTCGGCACAAATGGATGTTATTTCATTTTGCAGCTTAATATACCTTTCGCCTATATATTCAAAAACAGTAGTTTCTTTTGGTTTGTCCAGTTGTGAGAACTGACTTACATACCCAATCCTACAATTTGGGTCTATCTCTAATTTACCATCAAACATATATTTCTCTGGATCCATAATTATATCTATCAGTGTGCTTTTTCCACTTCCACTTGTGCCTATAAAAGCGCAATGCTGACCATCTTCTAATGTAAATGAAATCTTATTATATAGATTTTTTTGTGGAAATGAGTAGGACAAGTTTTCAACTTTTATCATATTATTACCTTTCTTTATCACTTAAAAAGAGCTTATAAAACTAAGTTCTTCAATATATAATCTTTCCAATTGTAATTATGTAATTCATTTTTGTTTACCTCGGGTAGCATAACATTTTTTATGACAAAATTCAATCATTTCATATTAAAAATTTTTAGAAATGTACCCTGACATCAAAGCCACAAGGAACGTTGAGTGCGTGACTCTGATGCAGAATTGTGGTTTTGATGAGAAAAGTTAGAGATTGACCACAATATATTGTGTTTTTAGGACAAAATGCCTAAAAGAAATTTATAGTAGAACCTTTGAAAATAGAAAACAAGTGAATTTAAAGAATAGAAAACGTTCAATATACTTAGTAATTTTTCTATCCTTTTCGTTATATTTATGGTAAGATTATGGGAATTAATAGCATATCTGTTTACGGCAAACGAAGAAGACTCTTTAGTCGTAAATCCTGATGAAAATAGCGGTGTTAAGTGGTTTCTGATTGAAAAAATAAATGAAGAATTATTTACAGACCGAGATGTATATCTCTATTCAAAACTCATAAACAGAGTTAACACATGGTTGGAGTAACGAACAAGTATTTTATGCACTTGAGTGTTACCATTTATTCTGTCTCTTCACCATGAGCGGGAATAGAAGAAATTTGGAAATGAAATAAGATTTAGTAGATATGATCCCTATTAATGATTTATGCAATATGTAGGTAAATAGGAATTTGTTTAAAGGAGGAAACCCTGTGAGTACAATCTTGCAATTTCCCAATCGGGAAGAATTTAGAAAGTGGCTGTCAGCGAATTGCCTATCCAGCGACGGTATTTGGCTGCTATTTGGCAAGGCAGGCGGCCCGGAAACAATAACCGCAAGCGAAGCGCTTGAAGAAGCACTTTGCTTCGGATGGATTGACGGACAAATGAAAAGCATTGACAACAAGACTTATAAAAAATATTTTTCTTTACGCAGAAATAACAGTAAGTGGTCAGAGAAAAACAAGGGATTGGTAAAGCTGTTGGATCAGCAAGGAATCATGACGGATAACGGCAGGCAAAAAATTGAAGAAGCCAAGAAAAATGGACAGTGGAACATTGTAAAACCAGCTGAAATTACGGAAGAACAGATTGCGTTGATAACATTCATGTTAAAAGACTTTGACGCTGCCTACTCCAATTTTATGTCGATGTCTCCATCTGTCCAGAAAACTTATACACGGGCATATTTTGATGCGAAGACAGACGCAGGGCGTGCCAAGCGCTTTTCCTGGATGGTAGAAAGACTCAATAAAAATTTAAAGCCAATGTAGCGCCTTTATATTTTTATTTGACAATGAGTTTTGGTGCAAGTTTTTACTACGAAGTCCAAGCACTCTCTGCGAGCCATGACAATTTGGATTTCTTCCCTGTTCCACTATCCCGGGAGGAATCAGATAAAATCATTATCGGCAAAAAAACAAGAAAAATTACTTTTATTTAAGTTGATATTTTGCCGATAATTTGGTATACTATATTCATATACCAAGGGGAGGAAAGCCAATGAGATATATTTCAGTTTCTGAGGCAGCGAATCGTTGGGGAGTGTCACAGCGCAGTGTACGTGGTTATTGTGCCGATGGAAAAATCCCCGGTGCATTCTTATCAGGAAAGACATGGAATATTCCTGAAACTGCTAAAAAACCGGAGAGAGTAAATAAACGCTCAAATGTGCCTGCCACATTGTGTGAATTTTTAAGAGCAGAAAAAGCTTCTAAAATACCGGGAGGAATTTATCATAAAGTTCAAATTGAATTCACTTATAATTCTAACCGCATTGAGGGAAGTAAATTAACGCATGATCAGACACGGTATATTTTTGAAACAAATACTATCGGTTTTGATGAAGGTGCCGTGAATGTGGATGATATCGTAGAAACAGTAAATCATTTTAAGTGCATTGATATGGTGATTGATAGTGCAGGGCATGTTTTGAACGAAACATTTATAAAACAGTTACACGCTGTTTTGAAAAGCGGCACATCCGACAGTCGAAAAGATTGGTTCGTGGTAGGTGATTATAAAAAGCTTCCAAATGAAGTGGGAGGACAGGAAACTACATTACCGGAGGGAGTTTCGATAAGTATAAAAGAACTCTTAAGCAAGTACAACACAAAAAAAGAAAAAACCTTGGAGGAGATTATTGATTTTCATTACCACTTTGAATCTATTCACCCCTTTCAAGACGGTAATGGTCGTGTGGGCAGGCTTATTGCATTTAAAGAGTGCTTAAAAAACAATATCGTTCCCTTTATTATTGATGATAATCTCAAAATGTTCTATTATCGAGGTCTGAGAGAATGGAAAAATGAAAGAGGATATCTTCTTGATACCTGCCTTAGTGCACAGGATAAATTTAAAAAGTATCTGGATTATTTTAAAATCCCCTATGAAGATTAGTTTACAGACGAAATAACTCCCAGAGCAATGGGATGCTACGATGAGATATTTAGTTTTGAAATTGAAAGTAAAAAACACATTTTGAGTTTATATATTACACCGTAATTCAGCCGGTCAGTTTGTTTTCAAGTTTATCAAATGGAATAAGCATTTATTTTTATACTATTACGAAAAGGAGTGCACTGACACTATCAAAACATTTCATCCAATTTTGCAGGAACTGAAAAGGGATATGGATGTGGCAGAAAAAGAGAAATAGGTCATTGTGATGGCGGTTGCCGTGGACTTCCCATATCGTTAGATGATTCTGTTTTAGATATATGAGATGACATTAAAATATGGTTTGATCAAGAATTGTCATGCTTGCAAAAGAAATAAACAATTAAAAAGGGTATTTTTGGATGATGAATTAGAGGAAGATTCAGTATGTGCAATTTTTGCACATACTGCTAGTGAGATATAGCAAATGAATACAAAAAAACATATGATTATTATTAAAGGCGAAATAAAAACTAAAAACATATCCTCTTGCAGATATAACCCAAACTCTAAAAAATGGGATGTAATTTTCATTGGCTCCGGGAAAGTGTTCAGCTATGCCTACTTAAGTGTAGAATGGTTAAAAGATCCTGAAGTATTAAATCCGAATTCATATCGCATAAGCAGAGAGGGAAAAGAATTTTTTGATGTGCAGGCAATTTGCGTTTTTCGTGGAAAAGGAACGGAATACTGGCATATTTGTTTTGGTAACGGCAGTGAAAGAGATTACAGGAGAGATGAACTAAACATCAGCAAGTCATGTCTCATAGATGATAAGTCAAAAAATGTATTTGAATACTTAAAACAGATTTCCCGGTTAAATAATTTAAGGAATAAGGACACAGATGAAAAAATATTAGAAAAGCGATATGAAAAAATACTGCATGTTGAAAAAACATCTTTGGCTAAATACTTAAATCCTGCAAAGAAAGATAGTATAATGGAAAAAGAGACAATCCCTATATTTCCCTTTGGGTGCAACAAGAGTCAGTACAAAGCTGTAAAAAATGCATTGGAGAATCAAGTAAGTGTTATTCAGGGACCTCCGGGAACCGGAAAAACACAAACGATTTTAAATATTATTTCCAATATTTTGCTTCAGAGAAAAACTGTACAAGTAGTTTCAAATAATAATGCTGCAATTGAAAATGTATATGAAAAGCTCTCGTCATCAAAATACAATTTAGGTTTTATAGTAGCATCTCTGGGTAATGTGGAGAATAAAAAAGAATTTATAAGAAGTCAGGAAAGAACATATCCACAGTTTTCAGATTGGATGGTTCAGGATACAACGTTAAATTCTCTGGACGAGGTGAAAAGAAAATCAGGACAATTAAGTGTTGTTTTTGATAGACAGGAAAGATTAGCATGTCTTAAACAGGAACTGGCACAGTTGGAACTGGAACAAAAATACTTTGATGAATACTTAAATGAGACAAATTTTATGGAAAGATCCTCAAAGAGTATTAGCGGAGTATCCGGTAATATTAAGCACTACATTTTCGTCGAGAGCGAGCCTGAATAGTGATGTGGTGTATGACTATTTAATTATGGATGAAGCATCACAGGTTGATATTGCAACAGGTGCATTATCTCTTTCATCTGCAAAAAACTCAGTTATAGTTGGAGATATCAAGCAATTACCTAATGTGGTTGAAGAAGAAATGAAGAAGCAGTCAGAAGCGATATTTAAGGATTTTAATATTAATAAAGGGTATCAATTTACCAATAGTTTTCTGCAGTCTGTTTTAGATATTATGCCTGATGTAAGACAAGTGTTATTACGGGAACATTATCGGTGTCATCCTAAAATAATTAATTTCTGTAATCAAAAGTTTTACAGGGGCGAGCTTATTATTATGACAGATGATAATGGTGAGGAAAATGTGCTTGCTGCAATGAAGACAGTAAAGGGTAATCATGAGAGAGACCACTATAGTCAGAGGCAGATTGATGTAATAGTGAAAGAAATTTTACCAAGCTTACAAACAGAAATGAGTAAAATTAGTATAATTGCGCCATATAGAAATCAGGTGAAAGCTATAGACAAGCAGTTGGGAGAAATAGATGCTGCAACTGTCCATAAATTTCAAGGCAGAGAAAAGGATGTTATTATTATTTCAACGGTTGATGATGAAATTTCAGATTTTGCTGATGATCCGTATCTATTGAACGTAGCCGTTTCAAGAGCTAAGAAAAAATTGGTTGTGGTTGTGTCTGGGAATGAGCAATCTCCGGAAAAAAACATTAGTGATTTAATTGCCTATATCAAATATAATAATTTTGAGGTGCGCGATAGCAAAATATATTCTATATTTGATTATTTATATAAACAATATACGGCAGCGAGACAAAAGTATTTAAGTACACATAAGCAGATTTCAGAATATGATTCTGAAAATCTGATGTATGCACTTATTTCTGATATTTTAAGTGCAAATAATTATGCAAGCTTGGATGTAGTGTGTCATTTCCCTTTAAATATGCTAATACGTAATCCCGATTTATTAAATGACAGAGAATGTGAATATGCTATGAATCCGGCAACTCATTTAGATTTTCTTATTTATAACAGATTGAGCAAGCGACCTGTCCTGGCTGTAGAAGTAGATGGGTATGATTTTCATAAGGAAGGAACGGTTCAGGCTGAAAGAGATCAATTAAAAGACCGTATATTAAATTTATATAATATCCCGATTTTGAGATTTAGTACTAACAGAAGCGGCGAGAAAGAAATAATAGAGTTGAAGTTAGAAGAATTGGTGTAGGGAAATCAATAGGAAGAGGATATTAGATTCAACAATAATTAGTATAGCTATTTATTAAAAAAGGTTGAGACTTGGAAAATAAGTAAAGATACCATGCCGCCAAGGGGTATCAGGTCCAATGGTCATCAGAATCACAGCCATCCGCTTAAAGAATTGAATCGAAAGATAGGTTTGATTGGAAAGCAGGAGTTTTTATTAAATATAAGGGGGAAGTAGCTATGGTGGATATTGGAAGCGAGAAATTTGAAAAAGTTTTCAATAAATTTACAAACTCAAAGAAAATCAATGAAGGGATTTTACTGATAGAAAGCAAAAATGGAGAGTTCTCACTTTCCAAAGGATATGGTGGCAAGGGATTAAATTCACCATTTCTTATGGCAAGTATCACGAAGCTATTTACTACTACTTGTATTTTAATATTATTGGAACAGAGGAAATTATCCTTAAATGATAAAATATCTGAGTATTTTGATGAAAATATTATAAAAGGAATTCATATTTATAATGGTAAGGATTATTCTTTGGAATTAACAATATCTGACTTACTGTTTCAGACAAGCGGACTGCCAGATGTGTATTTAGAAGGAAAAGACAGTGTGAGGAATCGAGTTATTTTAGAGGATTTTATATCACTTTTATTGATATGCTAGATATGGTTAAGAATTTAAAACCTCGATTTGCACCAAGAAAGGAAAGAAAAGCTTATTATGCAGATATTAATTTTGATTTACTAGGTAAATTAATAGAAAATGTAAGTAGCTTCAAACTATCCGAAGCATATAAAAAATATATTTTTGACCCCCTTGAGCTATCCCATACATATCTTCCGGAAAATGAAAATGATCTGATACCTCAAATCTATTATATGAATCAAATCATTTACCGTCCTAAGCTTGTGATTAGCTGTGGTGCAAGTGGGGGATGTATTACTAATGCTCATGAATTAATGATATTTATAAAAGCGTTCTTTGGAGGAAAATTATTTAATAAAAATATATTTAATAGCTTATCAACCTATAATAAACTGCAGATTTCTATGGGACCGATTTATTATGGAGGAGGATATATGCAAATCCCTTTAAATGGAGTTATCAGTCTTTTTAAATATAGAAGTACGAGATCTACACTAATTCCTTTTGTTGATCTGAATTTTGGAGAACTTAAAAATAAATCTGTAATTAAAGAAATTATCATTGGACCAAAATGCTGTGTAGATGAAGAAGAAATAAAATTTATTTTCAGTAATTATGGGTATAGTACTCCAATTATAAAAAATTCGATGTCGACATATTGCTAATACTGTTTCACTCAAAACAGTAAGGACCCTTCAATGTTTGGGATACTTGTGGTAAAAAGGAAATATACCTGTTAAAGCGGTTATTGAAGAATTAAAGGTTTATTTTTTAATGTTAATGACGATATATAATCAATGATATTTTAATTTTATTATATGAAAGAGAAAGGCGGGATTTTTATGTTTTGGAAGGACAAGTATGAAGTAGGAGTGGAATTAATAGATAATCAACACAAAGAGTTATTCAATCGTGTGGAAGATTTTCTGAAAGTTATTCGTTCTACTACATTAGGAGAGAAAAAGGCTCAAAAGGTTAATGAAACATTGGAATTTATGAAGGCATATGTGGTAGAGCATTTTAGGGATGAAGAAGAATATCAGCTGAAAATAGGCTATCCTGATTATGAAAAGCACAAACAAATCCATGACAATATGGTAAGCTTTGTATTGGAGGTTTCGGAGGAATACGAAAAAAGCGGCTATAACGATGCTTTAATACAAAAATTTGCAGGAAGACTATTAACATGGCTTATTAACCATGTAGCTGCAGAAGATCAAAAAATTGCAGACTATGCTGCTAAGAGGGAGGGAATATAATGATAGAAAATATCCAAAATCCTTTTTTCGAAGCAACAAAAAATGTATTTAACCTTATGCTGGATCTTCAGGATGTTTCAGAAACATCGGCAGAAAATTTCGACCATAATAAGTGTTTAAATATTTGCATAGGAGTAACCGGTGACTTAACAGGTAAGGTTGTATATAAGTTTGATGACAAAACATCTCTCAACGTGGTGAATATTATCAGTGGAATGGAAATAGACAGTATAGATGATTTTGTTACATCGGCTATTTCAGAAATTGCAAATATAATAAGCGGAAATGTTTTTAGCATGCTGGCAGAAACTAATATTATTTGTGACATACTTCCTCCATATGTGGCAACTGCTGAGGATGACAAAGAATACCACGTAGATAAGGATATTTGTATAGTTACATCTGTAGGAAATGTTTGTTTAAGTATAAAGCTGGATAAAAGCAAGTAAATAACAACAAATTAATGTGACGGTTCTTAATAAGGATCG
Source organism: Sedimentibacter hydroxybenzoicus DSM 7310 (assembly GCF_013403245.1). Classification (GTDB taxonomy): domain Bacteria; phylum Bacillota; class Clostridia; order Tissierellales; family Sedimentibacteraceae; genus Sedimentibacter; species Sedimentibacter hydroxybenzoicus. The sequence continues at coordinate 156,887 of NZ_JACBNQ010000004.1, forward strand.
TTTTTTAATTATATACGCCCAAAACACTACGTGCTATGCTGCATTTAGAACTGGTTTCTCCGACCAGAGTCATTTCACTAACTTCTTTACTGCCTTTATTGGTATTTCGCCGGGTGCATATAGGGATATAGTTATATCCAGAACTAATTGTTGAGAATGTACAGAATCAGAGTACAATAATGTTGGAAGAAGGTCTGCGTAGAATTGTTGCGGCAATCAATGACTTAACGGAGGTAAAAGAGGTACGGGGGTAAAAGATATTATAACAAAAAAAGGAGAGAATCAAAGTGAAGAAAAAAATATCATTAATTCATTCTAAAAATTTAGCTACGGTAGACTATGCTTATGCCGGACGTATACCCTCCGGAATGGACTTATTATTTTTGGCGGGGGCATGTCCCATTGATAAAAGCGGAGAAGTACCCAGTTTGAGTGATTATGAGCTTCAGGCAAAACTTTGTGTAGAGAATTTGAAGGAAGCACTGAAGGACTGTGGGGCTGCCTTGGAAGACGTAGTATATACCAGAGTTCTTGTGGCATCTCACGATCAGTCAGATTTGGTAACTGCATGGGAAACAATAAGAAAAGAGTTTGGTAATCATGATGTTCCAAGTACCTTGTCCGGAGTTACAGTATTAGGATATACAAATCAATTGGTGGAAATTGAAGCAGTAGCAGCAGTAGATAATAATACAAAATGATTGAAGTATAAAGTTGAACTAATTCGATGCGTCCTAAGCAAAATATCTTGTTTCTCGACTGTTATTTGTTATAATATATTTTGCTTTAACAGCATTTCTGTAGGTTTGTAATGCTGTTTATTACATCTTGAGAAGAAGTTATGTTAACAATAAAAGGAACAAACCTATGGAATGCATGAAGGAAGGATTAAAATTATTAATAAGTCGCTCAGACATAGAACAAAATGAGTTTGAGAAGTATAACAATATGCTTGTTCTAGGCAGAATCCGTTTAATCTCTTTAGCTAATATTTTTTTGTCAATTTTTTGGGTGTATATGGATTGGACAATTATAAATAATGGTGCAGATCACATATACAGTGTAACACTTGTTAGTATGCATACGGTTAGTGTAGTCGTTTCAGCTATATGTATTTTTGTACATTCTTTTTGGGGCAGCTTCTTCTATCAACAGTAATATACAAGAAGAGTTTCCTTATAATATTATGGCAAGCCACGGATTATTTTATTTCTGCACCGGCATGGATATAGATTTAGGGCACATTAATTGAAAAGGCAGATAAAATGATGTATGAAGAAAAGCAAAGGCTAAAGAAAGAATATCAAACCTAGCACTCACCAGCTTCAGGCGGTATTTTTTGAATATTTTGCAGAAAATAAATTAGTTATTATATGCCCAAATTGGGGTATATTAAAGTTTAACTTAAGTTAAAGGAGGATTTATCTATGAACAAGTTTGTTTTCAATGATTATTTTCATGAGCCCAAGGGAAAAATCGCCAAGCGCATGATTTTCAAAAGTGATAATGTAATTGCAATTTGAAAAGCAGATAAAGCTAACCTTCAGTACGCTGAGGATTTTAGCTTTATCTTTTATCTTTATAAAATTAGGTGTCGAAAAATAAAAGTTGTCATGCTATAATTAATACAGCTAATTTGTAAAAAGAAAGGAATATATAAAGGTTCTATGAAGCGAGTTTTAGAAGAAGATTTAATTTATGAAATTCTTTCTGTTGTAGAGGAAATTCCGGAGGGTTGTGTCTCTACATATGGACAAATTGCAAAGTTAATCGGCAGAGATAAAAACGCAAGACTTGTTGGAAAAGTCCTCAGCAAGGCAGAGTATTATGGAGAATATCCCTGCCATAGAGTAGTTAATCACGCCGGCAGACTGGCACCGGGATGGATTGAACAAGGTGACTTGCTTCGCAATGAGGGCATTACGCTGAAAGACGAAACACATGTTGATTTAAAGAAGTATCAATGGGAATGCTGACAGTAAACTTACAGAGAGTTATTGCTGCTGGTTTTCTGAATGCACTTGAATAATTATAAAGGAGACAAAATTATGAATGATAAAACTGTGGTACTAAATGCCGGCGTGGTAAATTATGATGGGAATGTTGATTACTCACAAATTGCATCTGAAGTGGTAATCTATGATGAAACGCCCGAAGATAAAATTTTGGAACGAGTTGACGGTTTCGCAGTCGTTGTAACAAAAGAAATGAAAGTCAGAGGGGACATTATCAGAAAATTCCCTGATAGCGTAAAGATGATTTGTGAAGCCGGAACCGGATATAACAATATAGATTTGGATGCTGTACGCGAAAAAGGAATCATATTATGCAACATCCCTGCGTATAGCAGCGAACGAGTGGCGCATACAGCAATTCTTTTGATTTTAAATCTGGCAAGCTCAATGCAAAAACAGATTCGTATGCTTTCAGAAGGTAATCATGATAATTTCCATAAGCACTTAATGGTAGACCATGTTGAATTAAATGGCAAAACATTGGGGGTTATCGGTTATGGAAATATTGCAAAAGAAATAATCAAAGTAGCGCAAGCGTTGGGAATGAAAGTTTTGGTATCGGTCAGAACTCCAAGAGAAAATGTAGGACAAATTAGCTTTACAACAAAGGAAGAAGTTTTCATGCAAAGTGATTTCATTTCTCTTAATTGTCCTTTAAATGAATCAACAAGGCATATGATCAATAAAGATACTTTAGCAATGATGAAACCGACAGCATATTTAATCAATACTGCGCGAGGAGGATTGGTTGATGAAAAAGCATTGATTGATGCATTGCAAAATAATGTAATTGCCGGTGCGGGATTAGATGTGCAGGAAGTAGAGCCGTTAGATGATGCAAGTCCATTGTATACAATGGATAATGTTATCATTACTCCGCACATGGGATGGCGGGGATTAGAAACAAGACAACGCTTAGTTTCATTAATCCAAGATAATATCAAAGCTTTTTCTAAAGGACAGCCGATTAACAGAGTAGACTAAAATAGGGCAAGATAAGATTATATTTCTTATCTTGCTTTTTTAACTTTCCTTGCATAAGTTTAGAAATTATAGTACAATGAAACCAGAACGTACATTCGAGAATATACTATATTACGACGGAGGGCATAAAGACCAATTGTCATTAGCTGAGGTTGTATATACTATAATAATAAAGAAATAATCTTAAACAGATGAATTTTTAAGGAGGCGACCGGAGAATAAACATGAAGAACAGAACCTATTTTGCAATCGATTTAAAATCATTCTACGCTTCGGTTGAGTGCGTGGAACGAGGGCTCGACCCGATGACCACTAATCTTGTTGTCGCTGATGCAAGCCGTACCGAAAAAACCATTTGTCTCGCCGTCTCCCCCTCCCTCAAAGCATACGGTATTTCCGGGAGAGCGAGGCTGTTTGAGGTCGTGCAAAAGGTCAGGGAATTAAATGCAGAACGTCTGCGCAAAGCACCGGAGCGTACTTTTTCAGGTGTTTCCTTCAGCGATACTGAATTGAAAGCTTCACCGGGTATTTCGTTGGACTATATTATTGCTCCGCCGAGAATGGCACATTATATAGAGTACAGCACACGTATTTACAATATTTACTTGAAATACATCGCGCCGGAGGATATCCATGTCTATTCCATCGATGAGGTATTCGTTGATGCTACCGATTATCTGCACACCTACAACATTTCGGCCCGTGAGCTTGTTACGAAAATGGTTCTTGATGTACTTAAAACGACCGGCATTACAGCATCGGCTGGAATCGGCACAAACTTGTATCTTTGCAAAATCGCTATGGATATTCAGGCAAAGCATGTTCCGACGGATCAGAATGGCGTACAGATTGCTGAATTGGATGAAATGAGCTACCGTCGCTTGCTGTGGTCACACCGTCCTCTGACAGATTTTTGGCGCATTGGCAAAGGATATGCCAAGAAGCTGGAGGAACAAGGTATCTTTACCATGGGAGATATTGCAAGGTGCTCTCTCGGTAAGCCCAACGATTACTACAACGAGGAATTGCTATACAGGTTGTTCGGCATAAATGCGGAGTTATTGATAGACCATGCATGGGGCTGGGAGCCATGTACGATTGCCGATATCAAAGCATATAAGCCAAGCACAAACAGTATTGGATCGGGTCAGGTACTGCAATGTGCCTATACCTTTGATAAAGCGAAGCTGATTGTTCGTGAAATGACCGATTTGCTGGTACTTGATCTGGTGGATAAAAGGCTTGTGACCGACCAGCTTGTTTTGACGATTGGATATGATATTGAAAATCTGATAAATCCAAAGATAAAGAAATCATATCACGGGGCGATTACCATTGATCACTACGGACGTGCCGTTCCGAAATCAGCCCATGGTACGACAAATCTTGGCAGACAAACCTCCTCCGCAAAACTGATTATGGATGCCGTCACAAAGTTGTTTGAGCGCATTGTTGACGAAAATCTCCTGATCAGGAGAGTCAACATCACAGCGAATCATGTTGTTGACGAGGGAACCGTTCAAAAGACGGACAGTTTTGACCAGCTTGACCTTTTCACAGATTATGTGGCTGAACGGTCGAAAAAAGAGAAAGAAGAAGCCGAGCTTGAAAAAGAAAAAAAGATGCAGAAAGCAATGGTGGAGATAAAAAAGAAATACGGAAAGAACGCTGTTCTAAAGGGTATGAATCTGGAGGAAGGTGCTACTACATTAGATCGGAACAAGCAGATTGGAGGGCATAAGGCATGACAAAGACATATGACGATATCATCCATCTACCGCACCATGTTTCTACTACACATCCTCATATGGCAGCTATTGACCGGGCGGCTCAATTTTCTCCCTTTGCCGCACTGACCGGATATAATGCTGCCATCAAAGAAACCGCAAGGTTGACTGATGAGAGAGTAGAATTGGACGAATATACGAAAGGCGCCTTGAGCGACAAGCTACAGATCGTATCAGAACGCCTTAAAGAGCATCCTGAAATTGCAATCACCTACTTTCAGCCGGATGCTGAGAAGGATGGCGGTGCTTACGTTACTGCTGCCTGCACAGTTAAAAAGATAGACGCATATGAACGTATTGTAGTTATGACGGATGGAACAGTAATCCCCATAGGTGAAATAATTAGAATAGATGGGCAGATATACGATTTATAAACACTTGTCCCAGATATCAATATCGGATATAATATTGATATAAACTTAAGGATAATTATAGTAATAAGAATATTATGAATAATTACTCCTATGCATATATAAGAGAGTTATAGGAGATCAATAGGAATAGCAAATAAAAGGGATTAAAGATTTTTACGGATTCAGAATTGGAAGAGAGTTCGGTTATTTGAAAATGGGTTAATCAAATAGCGAGTACGAAAACATAAAAGGACTCGTGCTTGTCAGCATGATTCTTTTTATGTTTTCGCATGGATTATGCTTCATTTCTTGTTCCATTATCATAGAAAATCAAATCTGCTATTGAAGCAATAGGATTTATTTTCTCACTGTACCTGAATACAAAAGCATTTGATTTCTGACCATATCTGCAAGTGCAGGAGAAACCCGCTCCAAGTGCCGTAAGACGGTTCGTTGTGTATTAGGCTGGGCATCCACAAGTCCCGACGCAATATTATTTGCAAGGTTCTTTTTCTCTGTTGCAGAAAAGGACTCATATCTCTGGCTTGCTTGTGTAAAATCGTCAGGATTAGGGATTTCGGCACGCATGATTTCACCTGCGACATATCTGCCGTTTCCGCTGGATACCATAGATGCAGGAGACCAGTTTAGCTGTTTGTTGACGGGTATATTACGATAATCAGGACCCAGTCTGTGACGCTGTGCATCCGAATAAATAAAGGTACGTCCTTGCAGCACCTTGTCATCTGAAAATTCCAGACCGGGAAGCAAATTCGCCGGATTAAATGCTAATTTGTCTACTTGATCGGCATAATTTTCAGGATTGCAGTTCAAAACCATCCGTCCGACAGGCAAGAGAGGATATACGGCTTCATCCCATACCTTAGTATCATCCAAAGGGTCAAAGGGAAGAAGCTTTGCATCTTCAGGATTCATCAGCTGTACACGCATCTCGTATTCCACGGCATTTCCTTTTGCTATACTGTCATACAGGTCACGTCCGGCAATATCAGGGTCTTCGCATGCCAGTCGTTGAGCCTCCTGCTGGTCAATGTATTGCACACCTGCCATAGGGAACCAGTGATATTTTACATAGTTGCGAACACCCTGTGCATTTCGCCAGACATAAGTGCTTACACTATATCCCTTGATATGGCGAAGACTCTTTACCGTTCCTAAATCCGAGAAAAACCATATCAGCATATTCGTTGACTCGGGATACTCGGCAAACATGCTCCAAAGTCTCTCGGGGTCAGGAAGATTATTCACCGGTGAGGGCGAAAGGTGGCTGATTATATCCGGTACACGAATGGCGTCCCGCACAAAAAAGACAGGGAGATGATTACAGAGTAAATCAAAAATTCCTTCCTCGGTATAAAATCTGGTGCTGAAGCCCCTCACATTTCTTAAGGTGTCCGGTGTTCCCTTATTGCTTGAAGCCAGAGAGAAACGCACCGCTACCGGCACCTGTTTATTAGGGGTTTGCAAAAACCCGGCTTTTGTATACTGCTTCATTGAGTGAGTGGTGTAAAAATATCCAAAAGCACCATACCCTTTTGTATGGATACGTCTTGGCAGTGTGGTGGAGAATACAAAGTCTTCCAAGGTTTCATGCAGAACGGTATCCTGCACAAGGACGGGACCGCGAACACCCACCGTTTGGGAATGAGATGCATTTGATAAAGGCGATTGAGATTGATTGTGATTATTGTACATTTATAATCCCTCCAACCGTGTTAAAAACACGAAAATAATATAATAAAGTGTATTCTAGGTTTTCATAAATTATACCATTTTGTGTCTGTATGCTTCAACTTTACGCATACGGCACGTCAGATGTCTGAAGCTTATTATAATGAGTGACATGAGCAGCAGTGTGTTTTGAAAGGAGACGTGAAATGATTCTCAAGAAGGCAAAAGGAAACAGTGGAATCATAAGAAAAGAAGAAGGAACAAAAACAGGGAGCCTGCAGCGGCATTTAAAACAGTTAATCGCAGTGATAATCGTAGGCATGCTCACCATTTTTTGGTTAGGAACCGGACGGAATTTCGAGCCTTATCCGAAGGCGGAGACAGGAATCATGGACTTAACACAACTGGAATTTGAAAATGATGTGGTCTCTTTAGATGGACAGTGGGAATTTTTTTGGAACCGGCTCCTGAATCCCGGTGAATTAAAAACCGACATAGTAATTGAGTATGTTGATATTCCAAGTTCATGGAACAAATATGTGTCCAATAAGAGTACTTATTACGGAGACGGTTATGCAACCTACAGATTGATTTTCATAACTGAGGAGGAGCAGAGATTAGCTTTAAAGATTCCAAGACTGCGTACGGCATACAAGCTTTGGGTCAATGGAGAATTGATTGCCTCTGCCGGAACAGTGGGTAAAGCCAGAGAGGCCATGAAACCTCAATATCTGCCTCAAATTTCTTTTTTTGAGGCACAACAAGGAGAAAATGAGATTTTAATTCAGGTTTCTAATTTTTATCATCGCAGTGGCGGCATATTGGAGAGTTTAAAGCTTGGTAGTGAAGATCAGATATTTGAGCTGAAACTAAAAAGTATGGCTATGGAATTTATTTTGTTTGGAAGCTTGATGTGTATCGGAACCTATCACCTTACTCTGTTTTTTTTCAGAAGAAAAAAAGATAGCTCTCCAATGTATTTTGGGTTGTTTTGTATTTTAATCGGAATAAGAATTATGCTGAGCGGAGAATGCTTTCTTTTCTATTTATTTCCTGAATTCAGCTGGGAAATCGCCCATAAAATACTGACATTGACCTACTATTTAGGGGTGCCCATTGCACTGATGTTTTTTATAGCAATTTTTCCGGAATATTTCAATATACGAATGATCAAAGCAGCTCAAATGATGGGGGGTGTTTTTGTATTAATTGTTCTTTTTACTCCTGCGAAGATTTTTACAGTTACTAACATTGTATACCAGATATGGAGTTTTGGTGTAATTTTCTATATCATAAGTGTGTTTATCAAAATATTCATCCACAGAGAAAAAGATAGCTTGCTGATCGGATTAGGTGCGACAGCCCTATTGATGAGTAGTATAAATGATATCATTTTTTTCACTCCATGGATGCATGACAATGAGCTCGTATTTCTAAGGGCTTTGGTTAGAACCGGAAATATTACTCCTCTGGGACTGTTCATTTTTGCCTGTACAAATTCTTTGCTGATAGCAAAGAGATTTTCTGATGCCTTGGAACAAGAAGAATTGATGACTGCAAAGCTGACTGAAATGAATGCACATTTAGATGAATTGGTATTTCAACGAACCAAAGACCTGGAAGAGTCCAATCAAAAAATAGAATATCAGAACATTGAATTAGAAAGAAAAAATCAAGTTTTGCAGAGATTTTCTTTTAAAGATCCTTTGACAGGTGTGTGGAACAGACGAAAATATGCTCAAATGATAAAAAGTGAATGGCGCCGATGTTTAAGAGAGCAAAAACCCATAGCTTTATTGCTCCTGGATATTGATCATTTTAAAAGATTTAATGATTTTTATGGACATATGGAAGGAGATAAGTGTCTTATTAAAGTCGGACATGCCCTCAAGAAATCTTTATCGCGCTCAACCGACATCTTAGCACGTTACGGTGGAGAAGAGTTTATCGTGTTGTTAGCCGGTGCAGGTAAAGAAGAGTCAATAAAGACTGCCAACATGTTGAGGCAGAAAATTGAGGATCTTGCGATTCTCCATGAAAAATCACCTGTGAGTGATTATGTAACTGTAAGTATAGGATGTACTTCTATGATTCCGAATTTGAATTCTTCCTATCAGGATTTGTTCAATATGGCTGACAAGGCTTTATATCAAGCAAAAAATGCAGGTAGAAATCAGGTTAGATTTTTATAAAAATCTAAGGGAGTTTTCCGGATAATGTTATGGTAAGTAGCTTTATTCTTTTCCGATAATTATTGATTTCTTATAAAAAATGGTATAATATACTATTAATAAGAGGTGCTGCAAAGGAGGGAAAAACGTGCAGTATTTTAATATATTTGTAATACTTGTATTTATGGCAACTATTTGCTCGGTTATTCTTATACTGTATACTATTAAGCATCGCAATGTCGATAAATCATATTTTTTAATTTTTCTTTCTGCCGCTACTTATTTATATACTTTTGGCTATCTTTTAGAAATAACCTCATCTACATTAGAAACAGCTTTTTGCACAGTTCGTATGCAGTACACGGGTTTGCCTTTCATTCTGCCCATCAGCTATCTGTTTGTGAGGGATATTTACGGTGAAAAGCATCTAAGCAAACTAAAGCTGTTTTTTCTGTTTTCAGTTCCTGTTCTTACCGTAATCACTATGCAGTTATATCCGCTTATGAAAATTTTCTATTCAAATATTGAATATATCTCCAACGGGTACATAGCCAACTGCCGAGTGTATCCCGGACCATTTTACCACCTGTATACCGGTTTTAGCTATCTCATTTTTTTATTGATTATTCGTTTGATTATTATCAAACTAAAGGGGAGCAGCAAACTGAAAAAGCAGCAAAGCCTGATTCTTTTGGTAGCATGTCTGATTCCTACGCTTTGCAGCATACCATATGTTCTGTCCACAGCCAAGCTGCGATACGATCCGACTCCGATTGCAAATGCCATCTCTATGATACTGCTGCTTTATGCAATACGCTACCACAATCTGATCAATGTAGTACCATTAGCAAGAGCACAGGTAATTGAATCAATGGATGACGCTTTTATTGTCTGCGATAAGGATTTTAATTTTCTGGACGCAAATGAAGCAGCAAAGCAATTGTTTCCTGAACTTAAAAATTTAATACCGGGGGATGCTATAGAAGGGGTGGAGCGTTTCAAGGATACAACTGAACTGAGCATTCAAAGAGGAAATGAAACACGATTTTATAAGTCGACTCAAACCTGTATCCTGCAGGATAGAATGGTTAAAGGTATTTGTATTGTGCTTCACGATGTCACTGAAAATGAAAAACTGCTTAAAAAGCTGCGCATACAGGCCTCTTTTGATCCTTTGATGAACATCTACAACAGGGGGACTTTATTTGAAGCTGCAAAGCTGATGCTGAATTCCGAAAAAGCTAAACAGCTTTCCTATGCACTGCTGATGATAGACCTTGATTTTTTTAAGATTGTCAACGATACTTACGGACATTTCGCAGGAGACCTTGTACTAAAAACTGTCGTTTCTATTATAAAGAAGACTTTTCGCAAGGATGATATCATTGGTCGTTATGGAGGTGAAGAAATTGTTGTTTTACTGGAAAACATTTCAGTAGAACAGACTTTTCGTATTGCTGAAGAATTGAGAAAAATTATTGAGAACACACCTATTTCTTATCAAAATCATACAATTAACATTACTATCAGCATCGGTGTCGCTCACTCTCCGGCCGGAGAGGGTCATTCGTTTGAGAATATGCTGGACAGGGCAGATGCTGCAATGTACGAAGCTAAAAACAGCGGACGTAACCGTACTGTTGCAGAATAAATATTTGCGAGTTGTTTGAGGTATGTGCCGCATTATTTGACAAATAATGCTAAAATAATACATAAAACAACCTTTTTTGATGCACAAAATTGAAATAATGTCATAAATATAAAGTATGGATTATAAAAATCCTGTTTAATAAAAAGGGGTTTTTTGTATGAATAAGAATGAAAACTTTTCTGATTTAGTTTCATTTATTAATAATGACGATTTCAATAAAATTAAGACGACAGAAGATAATTTTAATAATGCATGGAATTGGGGCTGTAATCCGTGTATACCGCCTTGCTCATTGTGTCCTCCCGGACCTCCAGGTCCGCAGGGAGCAACAGGCCCGGCAGGTCCACAGGGAGCGGCAGGTCCACAAGGGCCACAAGGTGTGGCAGGCCCACAAGGACCTCAAGGAGCAACAGGTCCGGCAGGTCCGCAAGGAGCAACAGGTCCGGCGGGTCCGCAAGGAGCAACAGGTCCGGTAGGTGCGCAGGGAGCAGTAGGTCCACAAGGCCCACAGGGAGAAACAGGTTCGACAGGTCCTCAGGGAGCAGCAGGTCCGGCAGGTCCTCAGGGAGCAGCAGGTCCGGCAGGTCCTCAGGGAGAAGCAGGTCCGGCAGGTCCACAAGGTCCACAAGGAGCAGCAGGCCCGGCAGGCCCTCAGGGAGTGGCAGGTCCGGCAGGTCCGCAAGGCCCGGCAGGCCCGGCAGGGCCACAAGGTCCACAGGGAGAAGCAGGTCCGGAAGGCCCACAGGGAGAAGCAGGTCCGGCAGGTCCTCAGGGAGAAGCAGGTCCGGCAGGTCCACAAGGCCCACAAGGAGCAGCAGGCCCGGCAGGTCCTCAGGGAGAAACAGGTCCGGAAGGCCCGCAGGGTCCAACCGGAGAAGTCGTGTTGGCTTATGGATCTTTAAGAGGAAGTACTGTAGAAGTACCTGGAGAAACATTTGTACCTGTACCATTTAATGTGGTAGGTCCTTTGTCAAGTAATATTACAGTCAGTATGTCAGGCAATGAATTAGTGGTGGGAGAAAGCGGAATTTATCAAATAACGATATCCATTAATGCTGAAGCTACTACTGATCCTGATCCCGATCAACCGTATCTAAATGCTATTATTACTGTCAATGGTACACCGATTTTTGGCGATACTACTACTTTCTTTAAGATATCTAACCGAAGCAGTTCGACGTTTGTTGTTCAAGCCTCTTTAACGGCGGGAGATGAAGTAGGAACAAGTATCAGTACGGCTTTTCCTATTTTGGGTTATATGAATCGCTCTTTAACCATTATTCAGTTAAGCAATTAAACTATTATCAAAATTAATGTATTAATGAGTAGAAAATAAAATAAATTGTTAAAGTAATAAAAAAGCGTAGATTCCGGACTATGGTTAGTCTATGAAAATATGCTTTTTTTATTGGAGATAAATCCTTCCTTAAATAATAACATATAAAATGGTTATCATATTTTTTAATGAATATATTATTTTGAAAATAAAAAATAATAACTGAAGATAAAGCGAGAATAATATGAAGAATCATAACAATGAAAAAGCCATTATTCTTATTCCATCCCTTGAGCCCGACAGAAAACTTTTAGCATATGTGAATGAGTTAAAGGAACATGGTCTTACGGATGTTATTATTATTGATGATGGTTCCGGAGAAGATTATCAACCTATTTTTTGCGAGCTTATTACTATTGGCTGTGTAGTATTGCACCATTCGGAGAATTATGGAAAGGGTTGTGCACTAAAGACCGGATTTAAGTATATACAAGAAAATTATGATTGGTTTAGCTGTGTTGTAACGGCAGATTCGGACGGACAACATGCAGTTAAGGATGTTTTGAGAATTTTGGAAACATCAAAAAAGAATCCTGACACATTAAGCTTGGGTGTTCGCGATTTTAGTATGCCCGGAATACCTGTCAAGTCCTTGCTGGGAAACAGGTTTGTTTCCTTTGTGTTCGCCTTATTATACGGGAGGTATATTTCCGATACTCAAACAGGGCTCAGGGCATTCGGTATACCGCTGCTTGAATTTATGATTGATGTAAAAGGAGAAAGGTTTGAATATGAGATGAAAATGCTTATTGCCTGTGTGCAAGCCGGAATTTCTATTACGATGATTCCGATTCAGGTAATTTATATAGATTCTAATGAAAGGACTCACTTTAAACCTATTCTTGACAGCATTAGAGTTGTCGGAACAATTCTCTCTGATTTTCTCCGGTTTTCTGTTTCATCTATTGTTAGTGCAGCAGTTGATCTTGGAATTGCGTGGCTTCTTTTGGATTTTCTTCACGTATATTTTAAATCGGAATATCTGAAAATTTTAATGGCAACATTTGTTGCGAGAGTTATTTCGACAGGGGTAAATTACCTGTTGAATCGAAACTTTGTGTTCAGAGAGAAGAGTGCAGGCGGACGAAGCTTGATTCGTTACTTGATGTTGTGTGCTGTGATTATTATATTTTCAACGACAGGTGTCTACGTGCTTTACAAAGGCTTTGGAATCAATGAAAAAATCGGAAAAGTTATCTGTGATACTTTATTGTATTTCCTAAGCTATCAAGTACAGCAAAGATGGGTTTTCAAATATATGGGAGATGAACCGCAATGAACGAAAAGCAAAGAAGTGTTTTCTTAATACTTACCATAATTCTTATGACTGTATACCTTTTGTGGAGACTCTTTTTTACATTGCCTTTCGGTCAGGGTGTTTTGAACATGATTTTTGGAATCCTGCTGATTGTGGCTGAAACGGTGACTGTATTGACAACATTTGAGCTTTTTATTCAAAAAATAAAAAAGAAAAGAGGATATTTGGAATGTCCGGTTATTCCATCAGAATATTATCCTGATGTGGATGTTTTTATTGCCACTCACAATGAGTCGGTTGACTTATTATACAAAACAGTTAATGCTTGTACCTTCATGGATTATCCGGATAAGCAAAAGGTACATATTTATCTCTGTGACGACAGCAGCCGTCCCGAAGTGGCAGAGCTTGCAAAACAGTTTGGAATAGGATACCTGGGTCTTGCTGATAACAAACATGCCAAATCCGGCAACTTAAACAATGCTTTGTCTAAAACGTCATCCCCTCTGATTGCTACCTTTGATGCAGATATGATTCCTCAGCATACATTTTTGATGAAGACTGTTCCTTACTTCCTGCTTTCAGAATTTAAAGGAAGGGGGACACACCTCCTTTTCACAGAAAGTCTTTGTGGTAAGGAGGAATGTCCACGTCAGAAGGAGGATGATGTATGGCTGCTTCGCAGAAAGAATGAGAAAGATGACGGTTGGAAACTGGGGTTGGTGCAGACTCCTCAGAGTTTTTATAATCCGGACCTGTTTCAGTTTAATCTTTTTGCGGAACGAAGTATACCTAACGAGCAGGATTTCTTTTCAAGAGAAATTAACATTCTTCGTAACACATCCAACGCAGTGGCTTACACCGGCAGCAACACAGTGATTTCTCGAAAAGCAATGGAGGATATTAACGGTTTTCCTTTGAGAACCATCACTGAAGATTTTGAGACGAGTATACGTATGCAACAGGCAGGATATATTACGTATGCAACAGATGAAGTTCAGGCAGCCGGTCTTACTACCACAACTGTTTCAGGCATGATTAAGCAAAGAGTCAGGTGGGCAAGAGGCGTTTTGCAAAGCTTGCAGAATACCCGTGCCATCTTTTCCAAAAAGCTTTCTCTACCTGCAAGAATTACATATTTAAACAGTTTTCTGTATTGGTGGTCTTTTTTTAACCGGATGATTTTTATTTTGTCGCCCATTTTATTTGCGCTATTTGATTTTCAAATTGTAAATACAGGATTTTGGGATATAGTTATTTTTTGGCTGCCGTCTTATTTCTTTTACAGCACGGCAATGCGCTATCTTTCCGGTAACATCAGGACACAGCGGTGGAGTCAGGTCGTGGATACAATTTTTATGCCTTATCTGATTATTCCGGTGCTGCTTGAAACGCTCCATATACATGAGAGGAAGTTTAAAGTCACAAATAAAAGTAAACTATCATCAAAGGACAAATTTTATAATTTCTGGTATGCTATTCCGCATATTTTTTTATTAGTGCTCTCTATTATGGCTATTATCCGCTTTGCGTATGGTAAATACGGCTGGGCACTTTTTTATGGCAGCATTATTATTTTTTGGCTTGCATATAATATTGTAGCGCTGTTCTATGCCCTGTTCTTTATGCTCGGTCGCCGTTCTTACCGTGCATCTGAACGCATTCAGGCATCGGAGACAGTATATGTTAAGTATAAGGACAAAGAATATAAAGCAGTGACAATAGATGTATCTGATCACGGACTATCGTTCTACGTTCCGTCTCCAATAGATTTGCCGGAGAAATCAGGTATTAATCTGACTATTCAAACCTGCCGATATGAAGCACGGCTTGAAGGCTCTGTAGTATATATAAGAAAAGAAGGTGATGGTTGGCGTTATTCTGCCGTTGTTAAACCTGTAGATGAAACGGATAAACGCCAATACATGCAGATTATATATGACCGTCTCCATTCTCTGCCAAAGCAAATTGACCCTTGGGTAACTGTCTATGATGATATATTTCGCAATATAGAAAACAGGGTGCGTTTAGTACGAAATAAACCTGTAAATCATACGAGAAAAGTGACAGGAGGGAATTGAAATGACGGCTATACTTGCATTTTTTTCAACAATTCTGTTAATATGCTCTTTCCTTGGCTATATGCTTCTGACTCAAAAAATAACCGGGATAAGACAGGAGTTTGTGCCTGTGTTTGTCTTTTCATCCGTTGCGTGTATTGTATATTTCTGTGGTTTAGCAGGAATACTCTTTGCAGGTTCCGTTACAGTTATGGTGGGAGGGCTGATTGCATTTGGCATTCTTTTGGCAAAGAGATTGCGTAATGAGTCACATTTCAGGATTCAGCTTTCTTTATTCGGATTTTTTTGGTTAGCAGGAAATTTGTTTTTCTTTTCACTCCTGCTTAGAAGTGAATTGACTCATTACGATAATTTTTCTCATTGGGCAATTGTAGTAAAGCAGATGCTTAGTACTGACGCTTTTCCTGCCTCAAGCTCCAATCTTATCGACTTTAAAAATTACCCTCTCGGCATTTCGTCCTTCATATATTACGTCTGCCGTTTTGCCGGTAATTATCAGCAGGTTATGATTTTAGCCCAGGGGATATTGATTTTTTCTTGTTTTTATGCCATATTTGGTATTATAACCGAGAAAAAAAGATTTTTGCTGTATGCATTTTTAGGATTGGGTTGTTCTTCACTTTCCTTTTTCAATATTACAATTCGCATCAATAATTTATTAGTGGATTTTTTGCTGCCAATTTACACATTAGCAATTTTTGCAGTGGCATATCGGTATAGCGGAGACCATAAGCGTGCTTTTACCGGTGCTTTACCCATAGCGGCTCTGTTGGCAATTACAAAGAGTACAGGAATAATCTTTGCGGTGATTGGTCTTGTTTTTCTGTTTTACATGGTATTCATTCACGACAGTTATACATCAGGAGGCCGAAAATTACTCCTTGTTCTCATTACATTGCTTGTGGCAATTTTGCCGTATTTGAGTTGGTCATGGCATATGAAAACTGCATTCAGTGATGTTGAGAACAAATTTGATTTTCAAAATATGCCGGAGGAAAAAACAGTTGAGCAAATACAGGAAATTTCATATTTGTTTATCCGCTCAAGTACTGATATCTCAACAAGACCTGCAATGGGAATACTTGTCTTCAACCTTACAGCTGCCGGAGCAATAATTTTTGATTTCCTTGTGCTTAAGAAAAAATGGAAGCTGTGGAAAGCGCTGATTGCTCTTGATGTTGTACTGATTCTTTATTATGCGGGTATTTTAGGCTTGTATGTTTTTTCGATGCCATTGGACGAGGCAATGTGGTTAGCCGGATTCGAACGTTATGCTTCAAGTATAGTTGTGCTGTTTGCAGGGGGATTAGTTATGACCGCTGCAGTGGATATTGAAAATTCATTTTACTACAGAATCGGTCAGGTACCGGATGAACAGGCATTTCGCAGTGTAGGAAGCAAGAATCGTTATCAAAAGGGCGTATTGGCTTGTATGGCAATTGCCGTTACATTACTGCTGTCGGAATACAATGGAATTTTATCTATTGTACGTACATACGATAACTCTCTGCCTTATAAAATCAGTACAATTACAGGAGATAGGTGGTATAAAAATGGTGAAGAAGACAGTAAAAGATATCTTTTTTATGCACCGGACAGAGATTCACAGGTTACAAATTTTTATATGCAATATGTAGGAAGATACTACCTATATTGTCCTAATGTTGACGGTATCTGCCTTTTCTACGAAGATAATATGAATAATTTGCTGAGCGGTTATGATTACTTGATAGTGGCGGAGGGAGATGCCAATGAGCGTTACCTGCTTCGTAAACATTACGGTGTTTCAGGGAAGGAAGGTATTTACAGGGTTGAAAGTAAGGACGGACAGGTTGAACTTATCTTTGAAGAGAGCGAGGAAAAATAGCAGTGAAAAGACATAAATACAGATTTTATTTTTATAATTTCATCTTAGCTCTTTGTTTTATATTTATAACAGGAATATTTGCGCTTAAAAACTTACAAGGGATAGAGATATTGAACCTTATGAAACAAGAAAGAGAAACAAGAAATTTTGTAAAACAACTGGGACAGGGATTTAATTTAGGTAATACCTTAGATACACACGACCTTCACTTTGAAACAAATGACCCATCTGATTTTGAGACCTACTGGGGAAATCCTGTTACCACAAAAGAAATGCTGGAGGATATAAAATTGGCAGGCTTTAATGTGCTTCGGGTTCCTGTAACATGGTATGAGCATATGGATGAGAATGATATTATTGACCCGATTTGGCTTGAACGTGTATGTCAGGTTGTGGACTACGGATTAGAAGCGGGTATGTATGTGATTATAAATGCACATCATGACGATTGGTATATCCCTGATGATGAATATTTGCCAAAAGCCCGCGAAAGAATGAAAGCTTTGTGGAGCCAGATTGCCGAACGATTTAAAGAATATGACCAAAACCTTTTGTTTGAAAGCATGAATGAACCGCGATTAATCGGAGAAACAGAGGAATGGAGAGAGGGAACTCCACGGTCGCGGGAAATCATCAATGTATTAAATGAGATTTTTGTGCAGACAATTCGTGAAAGCGGCGGAAAAAATGCAGATAGATACCTTATCCTTCCTACTTATTGTGCAAAGCCTTATGAAGAAGCATTGAAGGATTTTCGTATGCCTGAAGGAAACAGATTAATTGCTTCAATACATCTGTATTCGCCATATAGTTTTACATTAAATATGCAAGGTACATCTGAATTTAATCACGAAGAGCCTGCAGATACCGAAGAGGTTGATAAAATATTTGAGGATCTTAATCGATTTTTTATAAGCAAGGGTGTATCTGTAATTATAACCGAATTCAGTGCGGTGGATAAGAAAAATGAGCAACAGCGCGCAACTTGGGCACGATATGTCGGGAAAAAGGCAGAATATTTTGGAATTGCTTGTATCTGGTGGGATGCAGGTCCGGGTGAAGAGGAAGGTAAGCCCTTTCCGCTTTATAACCGATATACACGTAAATGGCTGTTTCCTGATTTGTTGGAAGCATTAACTGAATAGAGATTGTACAATAATTTGAGCACATAATCAGTTGCGCATTGAGTTATTTACATAATTGTGATACAATATTCCATAAAATACACAATACATACCTTACGGAGGATAAAAATTTTGAATCAATTACGGACACTATGTGTGATGGGCACATTCGACAGTCAAGCTAACCAAGAGGTGTTATTAATCAAAGAAAAATTGAAATCAGAAGGTATTTCTACTGATATATATGAACCTCATATAACATTTGGTATCTATACAGAACTTGACGAAGAGAGGCTGCTTAAGTGGGTTAGTAATGTGGCAGAACAGCATAAAAAATTCAATGTCTATTTTAATCATTTCGGTTTTTTTTCAGATGCCCCATTTTGCTTTTTAGCGCCTAGTTCCAGCTATAGCTTACTGGATCTGCATTCAGGCATACGTGAGAAATACGATAACCTTTGTGCGGACAAAGGGTGTTTATATTCGCTTAAGCAACAAAAATGGACTCCTCATATGACAATTGCTTCTGTTGAGCCGGGACAGGAGGAAAGGCTGTTTTCAATTCTTTGGAAAAACTTTCTGCCATTTACAGCAGAACTTACAAAACTAAAAATAACATCTTCCGATACAAGCGAAGATGTTGGTGTGTTTGAACTGCAATAAAGAGAATTAATGCTCGTCAATATACTGATTCAATGCATCGTGATATACATCGATTCTTGTTTCTTGCGGTTTCTTAACTATTGTATTTATTACCATATTCACTTCTGTATGCCGCAGGGGATAATCCTGTATTAATCTTGAAAAAGCGATAAAAGGATGATAAACCTTCAAAACCTATGGCATATGCTATATCAATTATTTTATCATTAGTTTCAGAAAGCAGTCGCTTTGCTTCTTTTAGTCTCAATTTTTTTATATATTCATATACTGTGATGCCGTATTCATCCTTAAAGATTTGAACCATTCGTCGATGAGACAGGCCCAGTTGCTGTAGTTCTTTATTTATTTCATCGTCTCCACGGAAAGACTCATCCAGTAATTTCTTTACTTTTTCTGCAATTTCTTTAATCGGCTGATATTCTGAAAGATCGCTTCTGCACCTCTTGCATGGACTGAATCCTGCGGCTATAGCCTGTTCTGCCGTATTAAAAAAGCTTACATTTTCACGTTTAGGATTTTTGGATTTACATGAAGGCCGGCAATAGATTCCGGTGGATTTGACTGCATAGAAAAAAATACCGTCGTAGGACGCATCATTTTCTGATACTGCTTTCCACATTTCTTCCTGTGTCATTTTCTTATCTCCTTCTTCTGTTTCTTAGGGATTTAGTATATTATAGCATATGTGTACAAAGTTTTTCTTCTCAATTTAGGATGTTCAATTTTAAGTCTGAACAGGCTAGAAAATATCTTAAAATATTTTTACAATATATTGCAAAAAATGTATCATTATGCTATGATATTGGACATACTTGAATTGGAGGAAATAATATGTACATTAAATCATTACACAAACTTTTATTATCAACTATGTTAATTTTGGGACTTATGATGGTTCCGGTCTATGCGGCTCAGACAGAGACAATCGATTTAGTAGATGCAGACAGCGGTTATAAAATTGTTGTACCTAACTTTATTGATATAAGAGAAGTAGAGGTAGACGGAGAAGTTATCAGGGCAGTTGCTGTAGAAAAACCTGTTAAGGACAGCTTAGGCACATATACTTTCTTTGAAATACAAACAACTAATGAAGATGCATCAATGATAGCTTCAGCTCCCGGAACATTCTATGAGCAAATAGGTGATCTTTTTTATGAATTAGAAGATGGCAAGGTTGCATACAGACCGTCATTGTATGTAGATTTCGAAGAAGTTTTTGAGGACAACGTATTTGTTTTTGATTTTTCTGTTAGGGATGCAGACGGAGAAGTAATAAATGTTTTTAATAGCATTTATTTTGTGTTTGTAGAAGCAGAAGAAGCTACTGAAACACCTGCTGAAGCTACTGAAACTACCGTTGAAGAAACTGCTGAAGAAACTACCGAAACTCCTGAAGCTGTTGTTGAAACGCCGGCTCAGGAAGCAACGGCTGTACCTACGGCATCTGATGTTGTTGTAGACGGAAAGAATGTTTCTTTTGAAGCATATAACATCGACGGATACAATTATTTTAAACTGAGAGATTTGGCTATGGCTGTAACCGGTTCAGATAAACAATTCGAAGTTACATGGGATGGAGAGAAAAATGCTATTAACCTTGTTTCCGGCGAAGCATATACACCTGTTGGAGGAGAATTTGCGGTATCAGAAGGAACCGAATCTGTACAAGCAATAGTTAATCAGTCAACAATCTACATAGATGGAGAAGAAATTGCACTTCAGGCATATACAATTGGAGGAAATAATTACTTCAAACTTAGAGATGTAGGCGAAGTGTTTGATTTTGGTGTTCTTTGGGATGGAGAGTTAAATCAGATTTCAATTGATACAGTTGTTGGCTATGTAGTAGTAGAATAACAATATTTTAGCAAAAAATACGGGACGCCTGTGTGAACAGACGTCCTGTTTTTGTTATGCTATAATTGTAAGGATCTCTTAAAAAACCTCTTAAGAAATTCCCAGACCAGCGCTTGCGTAGCCTGCGATAGCTGCTGCTATATCGAGACCATCTGTGATTTCTGCGGAGAATACCAGCAGTAATCTGGTTCCTGCAGTAACAGGAATGTTCAAACCGGTTGTGATACCGCTGCTTATATCGCCGACGGAAATTAATCCTGTCAGAGGTGGTGCCAATGTGACAACTGCGCCCGGCACAGCAACGAATGTATCGTTAGGAGTAGCAGATTGGAACAACTGAGCGGTTACCGTTGCGGTTGAGCCAATCAAACTCAGACCTGCACTGATGCTTAAATATGCTGCTAAGGAGGTAATAACACCATCCCTTGGCATCGAGAACGCTAAGTTTGTCAGACCTGTTAGGTCGATTGTTCCGGATGCAGCTGAGATGCCCGGGAGATTCAATCCGAATCCAACCGCACTTGAAGTATTAAGCAATCCTCCGAGTACGGTAGTCAAAGCAACAGGTGTACCTGATGCAAACGGAATAATTGCTCCTTCACCCGGAGGTCCAGCCGGTCCTTCAGGTCCTGTAGCACCTGTAGCACCCGTGGCACCTGTGGCACCTGTAGCTCCTGCCGGTCCTTCAGGTCCTTCAGGTCCTGTAGCGCCTGTAGCACCCGTGGCACCTGTAGCTCCTGCCGGTCCCGGAGGTCCCTGAGGTCCTTGTGGTCCCGCCGGTCCAGCCGGTCCTATCGGTCCCTGAGGTCCGATTGCTCCCGCCGGTCCTTCCGGTCCCGCCGGTCCTGCCGGTCCTTGAGCTCCAGCCGGTCCAGCCGGTCCTTGAGGTCCCTGAGGTCCAATTGCTCCCGCCGGTCCTTCGGGTCCAGCCGGTCCGGCCGGTCCCTGAGGTCCAGCCGGTCCTGTAGCACCTGTAGCACCTGTAGCTCCCGCCGGTCCCGCCGGTCCTTGAGGTCCGGTTGCACCAGTTGCTCCCGGAGGTCCCTCAGGTCCCTGAGGTCCTTCAGGTCCAGCCGGTCCAGCCGGTCCCTGAGGTCCGGTTGCGCCGGTTGCTCCCGGAGGTCCAGCCGGTCCAATAGGTCCTTGAGGTCCAATTGGTCCCTGAGGTCCGGTTGCTCCCGGAGGCCCCTGTGGTCCTGTTGCTCCCTCGGGTCCCTGAGGTCCTATCGGTCCTTGAAGTCCAGCCGGTCCTTGAGGTCCTTGAGGTCCCTGCGGACCACGAGGTCCCGGACAACAGCATGGTGTAGGAGGATATGGTGGAGTAGGTGGGCACGGATATCTCTCAGGCTGTGAGCATCCACATCTTTCCTGTTCGCAATTTATACTTATATTGTTTGAAAATGGATAGTCCTGATCTCTGTAACGTTTTGTTCCTGTGCATGAATTGTACTGTCTTGGCATATTATTGTAATACATTATTAATCACTACCTTATATTAATTTTATGCTAACGGGACATATTAAATTTATTCCCTTTAGTATTCTATGTACAAGCAAAGAAGATGTGACATGTTTCTACAAAAAAATTGAAATTATTACACAATAAATATTTAATCAGACACTTACAATATAAACGGCCGGCACCTAAACGAAATATTTGGGTGATCTGCTTAAAATAATATTAAATAATAGTAAAGACAGCTGCGAAAAAAGTTTAACAAATTGATTAAAAAAGCAGAGATTTTAATTAATAATTATGCTATAATGCTTTGAGATGTGTTTTCCATAGGAGGCATTATGAAACGATGTGACGGAAAATTAGTAAAATCATTGGATCCATTTATAAGAATCATCCCTTATATCATGGAGAAGCGCAGCGATGCACAGAATTTTTCTAAGCAGGTCGTTTGTGCCGATTCCATTGATCGCTATATCCTAGAGAAAAAGGAACAAGGATATAAGTTAAGTTATTTGCATATTTTTATAGCGGCATATGTAAGACTAATAGCAAAGAGACCTCAATTAAATCGATTTATTATGAACAGTCAAATATACGAGCGAAACAATATTTGTGTTTCAATGGCTATCAAGCGGTCTTTGCGCGATGAAGGCGAAGAAACAACCGTAAAATTTGAATTTACCGGTAAAGAAAATCTA
Source organism: Sedimentibacter hydroxybenzoicus DSM 7310 (assembly GCF_013403245.1). GTDB lineage: Bacteria > Bacillota > Clostridia > Tissierellales > Sedimentibacteraceae > Sedimentibacter > Sedimentibacter hydroxybenzoicus. Next base: position 179,882 of record NZ_JACBNQ010000004.1, read on the forward strand.
TTTGAAATAGCTGAAATTATAGATAGAATTATAACTGAAGCAAAGTCTTATAAAAGCAATACTGATACAGACAGGCTTGCGGCAATGGTTATGTCAATGCCCGGAATAGTGAAAAAATTATTAGTTAAAATTATAAAGAGTATGGATCAATTAAATTTATTGCCTGAAAGTGTAATTAAGGCAAGTCCGTTTCACACAAGTATGTTTTTCACATATTTAAAATCGATAGATACTAATTATATATATCACCACCTTTACGATTTTGGAACAACGGGAATTTTTGTTGCCTTGGGGAAAACAGTAAAGCTTCCTATGGTCGTTAATGATCAGGTGGTTGTAAAAAAATGCTGTCAAATCGGTTATACTTTAGACGAAAGAATTTGTGATGGCGTATATTTTGCCAGATCGTTCAAGCTTTTAGAGAAGTATTTTGAAAATCCTCATTTGCTCGAATCAGCTGATGAGGAAAATATGAAAATTAAATGTATTGTTTAATCTGAAATTGAGGCAGGACACAAGCATTAAATGATTGATTTGTGTGTCTGGCCTCAATTTTTAAATTTTCTTTAATTAAGCCTTAAAACTTTGGGTATATAATGAATTATACCAACTAAAAAGTAAAGGGGGTTAACTGTATGGCAACAAAGAAAAGAAATGGCATTATTATTCCAATGCAATTAAAAGGAAACGAAATTGTAGAAGATTTGTTTAAAGAAATAAGTGAAGAAGATATCATTGAAAAAAACATTAGCATAAATGATGAGTTATTAATTAATTGTTCTCATGAATTAAAAACGCCTTTAAATATAATATACGGTGCAGCACAGATGATTGAACTTTCTGCCCGTAATATAAGCGATGATAATTTGACGAATTACGTGAATTCCATTAAAAATAACTGTTTCAGGTTAACAAAGTATATCAATCACATTTTGGATTTAACAGCAATAGAAGCCGGCGAATACAAATTAAATCTTGAGCGTGTTAACATTGTAGAGGTTGTAGAATATGTGGTTCAAAAAATAGCCCCCAGAATAAAGGAAATGGGGCTTAATATTTTATTTGATACAAATGTAGAAGAAAAATATGTTATAATTGATTCTGAATTGTTTGGAAAATCAATACTGAATATTATATCCAACGCTGTGAAATTTTCAAAACAGGGAGGAACTATATTGGTTGAATTTACGGATTATAAAACTAATATAGAAATAAAAATTGAAGACAATGGTATTGGAATTGATACGAAATATTTGGAAAAAATATTTCATAGATTTGGACAAGTTGACAAATCACTATCAAGAGGTTCCGAAGGAAGCGGCATAGGTCTTAAATTGGCTAAGGCGATAATAGAACTTCATGGAGGCAAGGTCAGCGCAGAAAGCAAATTAAATGAAGGAAGTACTTTTTCTGTTAAAATTCCTCTTGGTAATAAGGATACAATTCATAGCCTGTACAAAAATGATGATGTAAAGGTTATTGATTATGACACGATTAACCAGCTGGTACATATAGAATTTTCTGATATTTTTAATATTAGTTGACATATTGATTCTTAGTGTGTTTTGTAATAAAATAGTGTAATAAAAATAATCTTAACACAGGAGAAAATCATGAAAAATGTATTTTTTTATGATACAAAGATCGGTAAGCTTGCGATAATGGACAATGGAACTGAAATAACCAATATTGAAACAGCTGAAGAAGAGTATAACGGTGACTATAATATTTGTGAAACAAAATTGATTAAAAATGCTTCGGAACAGTTATATGAATATTTTGACGGTGAAAGAAGAGAATTTAATCTTCCTCTCAAGCTAAGCGGAACAGACTTTCAGAATAAGGTATGGAAGGCATTATGCGAAATTCCCTACGGGGAAACAAGAAGCTATAAGCAGATTGCCGAGAGGGTAGGAAACCCCAGCGGATCCCGGGCTGTTGGAGGAGCAAACAACAAAAATCCTATTATGATTGTAGTACCTTGTCATAGAGTGGTGGGATCAAACGGAAACTTGATAGGTTACGCAAGCGGTTTACATATTAAAGAAGTACTTCTATCGATAGAAAAGCATTAGATTGCTGAAAAAGCCCGCCTGTTTCGTTTAAGTTCAGGCGGCCAACCATAACTTATGTTTGGATTAGCCGCTTTTCTTCACCTTTCAGGATGAGCTTTATCTTTTATTTATTTTAATGCGCCTTTTTGTCTGAATTCTTCTAATTTTTCTTTGGAAAACCCTAAAGATTCAAATATTTCGTCATCATCCTCGCCTAAATCAGGAGCTGCTTTTTTATATTGAACGGGGTATTCATTCATTTTAATTGGATTGCCTATAACTGTAAGCTCTCCTGCTTCAGGGTGCTTTACTTTTACAAACATTTCTCTTGCATTTAAATGCTCATCTTCATAAACATCCTTCATATTATAAATAGGTCCGGCAGGAACGCCTGCACCTAAAATGATATCAACACATTCTTTTGCTGTTTTATCGCTGCCCCAATTATTTATAATAGATTTTAACTCATCCGCATTTGCTTTTCTTAATTCTGTGTTAACAAATCTTTGATCCTGCGCCAATTCAGGCATTCCCATGCATGCGGTAAGATTAGCAAAATGTTTGTCAGTTCCGCTTGCTATAACGTATTCTGTGTCCTTTGCAGAGAAGGAATCATACGGAGCCGAAGCGATGTATTTGTTTCCTGTTTTTTCGGGAATATGATCTTCGTATACATATTGCATCAATTTAGCTTCCAATCCGGAAACTATGCTGTCCACTAAAGCAACGTCTATATTTTGTCCTAATCCTGTTTCTTTTCTTTTATACAATGTAGCCAATATTCCAATGCATGCATTCAGACCCGCAAATAAATCACCAATTGCCATACCTGCACGTGTTGGCTCACTTCCCGGCCATCCGGTAATGCTCATTGAACCGCCCATTGCCTGTGCAATTAAATCGTATCCCGGTCTTTCCGTTAATGGACCATATTGACCAAAGCCGGAAATAGAAGCATAAATAAGTTCAGGATTTAATTTCTTACAAACTTCATAATTGAAACCTAATTTTGCCATTACACCGGGACGATTATTTTCTACTAATACATCCGCTGATTTAACCAATTCAGAAAAAAGCTCTTTCCCTTCCTTTGTTTTTAAATCAAGACATACACTTTTTTTGTTTCTGTTTAAGTTTCCGAAGTACATACTTCTGTTTGTGCTTTTTTCCTTGGGACGTGCCGTTCTGACGAAATCACCATTACCCTGTAAATTTTCAATTTTTATTACTTCAGCACCCATATCCGCCAAAAACATTGAACAGTATGGTCCTGCTAAAAATTGTGTGAAGTCTAACACTCTGATTCCTTCTAATAATTGTTTGTTCATATTAGTTCTCCTATAATAATACTTTTATCAGAATAGTTAATTGCAATTTGTGTGCCAACTAATTATGATATTAATATTACTGCAAAATTAAAATTTTTAGATTAAAGCAGCAAAAATGAAAGCAACTTAATGTTAACCTGCGTTAAATAAAATAAACATTTTACATAGCATAATTTTGAATATAAATAAAGAATGTTCAAAAAACAACAAACTTAAACTTGGCATATTAATTGCATAATATTTGCTAAATTCATAAAATAATTTTTTAAAATTTGGAGGAATCATTATTATGGAACAAACAAAAAAACAGGAATATTCCAATACTAAAAAAGTTGGATTGTTCTTAGGCTTAGCATTAGCTGCGGTTATATTAATGCTGCCTGAAATTAAGGGTTTAGATGATGTAGGACAAACGGCTTTAGCCTTGACCGCATTGATGATTACGTGGTGGATAACGGAGCCTGTGCCGATATGGGTAACGGCATTATTGCCGATAGCGTTCTCTCCGTTATTGGGATTAGCAGGAACAAAGACTACAGAAGCGGGAATTAATGTTTATTCTAATTATTCATCTCCGGTAGTTATGTTAAGTATAGGTGTATTTTTATTGGCAGCAGTTATAGAAAAATGGAATTTGCACAAAAGAATTGCCTTAAATATAGTTTATAAAATGGGTGATAAAGCAACGATGATTATATTTGGGTTTGCTTTAGCGACAGGTTTTGTATCTATGTTTATGTCAAATGTTACTGCTACCGCAATGATGCTTCCTATAGGAGTGGCATTGTTGAGACAATTAGGTTTTACAGGTGAGAGCGGATTTGCTAAAGCCTTGGGTTTGTCTATACCTTTTGCTGCATCCATAGGAGGATTAGGCACTATGATTGGTTCCGGTACTAATGTTTCGGGTGTAGGTCTGATGAGAGAGTTAGCTGGAATAGACATAACATTTTTTGAGTGGATGAAAGTCGGAGTACCATTCGTAGTGTTATTGATACCCATAAGTGTATTTGCCTTAAATAAAATTTTTAAAGTAGGACAAATATCGTTGGGGGATACATCGATTATAGGAAATGAGCTTAAAGCACTTGGACCTATGAGCAAAGCAGAAAAATTTACAACGGTTTATTTGATACTTGCTATAGGTGGATTTATGTTCAGAGCTCAGCTTTCAAAGCTCTTTCCATTGTTAACAGACGAAGGCTTTGCAGTGTTGATTGGAGTTATACTGTTCTTCGTACCTGTAGATTTTAAAAAAGGTATATTTTTAATGGATTCTAAAACTGCTATAAGAGAAATATCCTGGTCAACTTTCTTGTTGCTGGGCGGTGCGTTAACTTTAGGAGATATATTCTCTAAAGCAGGTATTGCAAAATGGATTGCATCAGGATTGGGCTTCCTGGAAGCATTGCCGGAAATTGCAATAATTTTCGTAATAGCTATATTAGTTTCGTTCATTACAGAAGCATGTTCAAATTTTGTTGTGGCAAGTGCCTTCTTACCGGCAATTTATGGTATAGCATTGCAGCTAAACATAAATCCTATGCTGTTAATGATGACAGTTACATTATCAGCAAGCTTTGCATATATGCTTCCTACAGGAACGCCTACAAATGCAATCGCATTCGGGTCCGGATACATCGATATCAAGGATATGATCAAAGGTGGATTTGTTGTTAAAATAATTTCTATATTGTTATTCCCTATTGTTATGTATTTTATAGCTGCACCGTTAACAACACTGTTCTGATATAATCAATAAATATATATTAAGAAGTGGAAAAAAAACCCCCACTTCTTTTTATTATTTAATATGTGATATATTATATATATCATACCATCCCCTCGGCAATGCAAGCTCGCTTGCGCTGCGCTTGGCTCAGATATGATAAAAAAACATTTTAGAAGGTGTGTTATGAAAGCAACAATCGGGCTGATAGCTCCAAACAAAAGAATAAGTGATAATGCTTATAGAGCGCTAAAGGATGAAATATTAAACAAAAGATTAATAGTAAGCTTACTAAATGAGGATAATATTGTACAGCAAGCTGAATATTTAATTAAAAAGGGTGCAGATTTAATTATAGCAAGAGGCGGCACTTATTATGACTTGATAGACAGCAAACTCCCTGTTCCTGTTGTACAGCTGAATTATAATACAGAAGATATATTGAATTCCATAAATCATGCCCGTAAATTAGGCGACAAGGTGATATTGATTTTAACTTCGAACATAGTATTTGAAATAGAAAGATGGAAAGATATTTTAAATGCTGATTTAGAATTGATAAAATTTGAACACAGACATGAAATTGATGAGGTCATTTTTAATATATTTGAAAAATACAAAGAACCGGTAATATTGGGCGGAACTTTCACATGTTCAAGGGCGGATAAGCTTGGAATGAAGTACGTTGAAATAGATAACAGCGAGGCAACAATTGCTGCGACGTATTTAAGAGCTCAGGAAATTATGGATCTCATTTTTAGAGATAATAAGCATCTTCAGCTTTTATCAACAGTCCTGGATAATGTCAATGAGGGAATTTTGTTTATTAATCAAGAGGGTATTGTTGAACATTATAACAACAACATCCTTAAATTTTTCCCTGATGTAACAAAGCAATTTATTGATAAAAAATTATCTGAGGTGATACCTGAGCTTAAATTTGTTATTGAGTCACTTAATGGTAAAAAAATTGAAAATCATATATTAAAAAAAGGTAAGTTCATACTGAACGTAAATACGGTTACTGTTAATATTGAAGGCAATAAACTAGGCATCGTTTGTACAATGCAGGATTTAACCGAAATACAAAAATTAGAAGAAGATTTAAGGTATAAACTAAATCCGAAAGGCTTAAGTTCAAAATATACATTCGAAAATATTTTTACAAAAAATAAAAAAATGAAGGAAGTAATTGAAAATACCAAGGAATTTGCGAGAGCTGACAGTACAATATTGATTTACGGTGAAAGCGGAACCGGTAAAGAAATGTTTGCTCAAAGCATTCATAATTACAGTGAACGAAAAAATGCGCCTTTTGTGGCAGTAAACTGCGGTGCATTGTCGGAAAGCTTATTGGAAAGTGAATTGTTTGGATATGTGGAGGGCGCTTTTACAGGCGCAAGGAAGGGCGGAAAACAAGGTTTATTTGAGCTTGCCCACAAAGGAACTATTTTTTTAGACGAAATAAACAGTCTGCCGTTAGAAATTCAATCGAAGTTTCTGAGAATAATTGAGGAAAAGGAAGTGATGAGGTTGGGTTCTGACTACGTAATACCTTTGGACGTCCGTATAATTGTTGCAAGCAATGAAAAGCTTATAAATATGGTCGAAAAAGGAGAATTCAGGCGAGATTTATTTTACCGTCTCAATGTTTTAGAAATAAAAATACCGACCTTAAAAGAAAGGCAAGACGATATAATACCGTTGTTTGAAATCTTTTTAAAGGAATTTAATTCTTACGAGTTGCCTATATCTGAGGAATTAGCTGTTAAATTAAAGGAATATCAATGGAAAGGTAATATAAGGGAGTTAAGAAACGTTGCGGAAAGATATGCTCTTTTAAAGGATAAAATGAATTTTGAATTCTTAAATGAATCTAATGATGAAATTGACTTTTTGACAGATGATTTAAAAATTGATTTGAAAGAGCTGAATAAAACTGTAGAAGAATTGGTTATAGAATCCCTGATCAATAAAGGTATTTCTAAAAATGAAATATCAAATATTTTAGGGATAAGCAGGACTGCGCTTTGGAAAAAGATAAACAATAATTGAAAGGCTTAATATGCGTCAACTAACGTTAACTATTTTAAACACGGACATTGCTTTTAACAAATTTACAAAATAAGAAAATATGAAATTAACCTAAATTTGTTTCATTTTAAGTTGGCATATAAATTGCTAACATATTATTGTCATGAAATAATTTGGAGGTAATAATGGAAGCAGTAAATAAAGTAATAATACGCGAAACAGCCCCGAGAGACGGGTGGCAGAACCTTGAATTCATAGAAACGGATATGAAATTTCAGATTATAGAAAAAATAGTTGATATGGGGGCACCTGAAATTGAAGTAACTTCTTTCGTGAACCCTAAAGCGGTTCCTCAGACAAGGGATGCTTCAGAGCTGGCAAGAAGAGTGATTGGTATGGTATCAGAAAAAGATAAGCACGTAAAATTAACTGCTCTGGTTCCGAATAAAAAAGGAGCGGAAAATGCTTACGCTTCAGGAATTAAGACTGTTGATTTCGTAATGAGTGCCAGCGAAGAGCATAATAAAAGAAATGTAAGAAGAACGATTGACGAAAGCTTTGCTGCTCTTGAAGATATTATAGACAATTCTCCGGAGGATTTTGAAGTTCGTCTCGCATTTGCATGCGTGTTTGGAAGTCCTTTTGGAGATAAAATTGATATAGACAATGTAATAAAAATTATAGAAAAAAGCCTGCATATGGGAGTTAAAATAATTGGTTTGGCTGATTCTGCAGGATTATCCACTCCGGACCACACAAGCGCTGTACTAAGAAGGATAAAAGAATACGTTGACATAGATAAATTGTCGGCACATATTCATGATACTAGGGGATTGGGTATTGCCAATACTTATGCTGCATATCAGGAAGGTATATATAAATTTGACGCAGCATTGGGAGGATTGGGAGGATGTCCGTTTATTCCGGGTGCCGCAGGCAACATTTCTTCTGAAGATGTTATAACTATGTTTGAAAGAATGGGAGTAAAAACAGGAATAGACATGGGAGAAATGAAAGAGGCTTCACTGTTTTTATCAGAGAATATAAAAGGAAAGTATAACAGCAAGATATTGGATATAAACAAAATAAACTCATAATATGAAAGGATATAAGAATCTATGAAAAAATTATTGACAGGGAACGAGGCAATAGCCCGTGGTGCTTATGAAGCGGGAGTAGTGTATGCATCAGCGTATCCCGGAACACCAAGCACCGAAATATTAGAAAATGTAGCAACGTATAAAGAAGATATAATAGCAGAGTGGGCTAACAATGAAAAGGTTGCATTAGAAGCGGTAATCGGAGCATCCATGGCAGGCGGAAGAAGCTTGGCTGCAATGAAGCACGTGGGAGTAAACGTAGCCGCAGATCCATTGTTTACAGTGGCATATACAGGAGTATACGGGGGATTGGTATTAGTAACTGCCGATGAACCCGGACAACATTCATCCCAAAACGAACAGGACAACCGTAACTATGCAAAATCAGCTAAAATTCCTATGTTAGAGCCGGCAGATGCGCAAGAATCAAAAGATATGACTAAGCTTGCATTTGAATTAAGCGAAAAATACGATACACCTGTTTTATTAAGAACAACAACAAGAGTATGTCATTCAAAAGCAATAGTAGAATGCAATGACAGAGAAGAAAAAGAAATAATACCATACAAAAAGGATATTAACAAATACGTAACAGTACCTGCAATAGCAAGAAAGCTTAGAGTAAAAGTAGAAGAAAGACAAAAGAAACTATTAGAATTTTCCAACACAACCGAATTAAACTTTTTTGAATGGAATGATAAAAAGATTGGTGTTATTGCTTCGGGAGTATGCTACAGTTATGCAAAAGAAGTGTTCGGAAATTCAGCTTCATATTTAAAAATAGGGTTCTCGCAGCCCCTTCCGACAGAAAAAATCAGAGAATTCTGTTCAAAAGTAGAAAAAGTATACGTAATAGAAGAGAATGACCCATATATCGAAGAACAAGTAAAAATATTAGGCTTAAAATGCTTTGGAAAGGATGTATTCCCACCGTACGGCGAAATGCTGCCTGAAGTTATAAGAAAGTCAGTATTCGGAGAAACACTTCCGACAGTACAATACGATGAAAAAGAAGTAGTAAACAGACCCCCTACACTATGTGCAGGCTGCCCTCACAGAGGATTCTATTATGAGCTTGGAAAGAAGAAAAACGTATTAGTATCCGGAGACATAGGATGCTACTCATTAGCATTTGCAGAACCATACAATTGTACAGATCAGAATATATGTATGGGTGCAAGCATCAGCGTGGGACACGGCGCTCAAAAAGTATTCAACAAGGCAGAAAACAACAAAATGAGAGTAGTGTCATGCTTAGGAGACTCAACATTTTTCCACACAGGTATAAATTCACTTATAAACGTAGCTTATAATAAAAGCAATACAGTTAACGTAATATTGGACAACCGTATAACAGGTATGACAGGGCATCAGGAAAATCCCGGCTCGGGTTATACATTACAGGGGGAAAAAACAGAAGAATTAAATATAGAAGCAGTAGTTAGGGCTTTAGGATTCAAAAATGTGGTTGTAATCAATCCAAATGATTTAAAGGCAGTTAAAAATTCCATCGAGTGGGCTTTAAGCCTGGACGAGCCGTCAGTAATAATAACGAGATGGCCATGCGTATTAAAGAAGTTTTCTCCGGAAGACAAGGAAGAGTTCAAGAATTTATTTACGGACAAATACAGCGTGGACAAAGAAAAATGTATAGGCTGCAGAGCTTGTATAAGAACGGGATGTCCTGCGATATCATTTGATAAAGAAACAAAGAAGTCGACGATAGATTATAACGCATGTGTAGGATGCTCGGTATGCTCACAGGTATGTCCTACAAAAGCGATAGGAAAGGTGGAAGCATAATGACAAAGAGTATTTTATTAGTCGGAGTAGGCGGACAAGGAACAATATTAGCGAGCAAGCTTTTAACGACGGGACTGATGGAAGCAGGATACGACGTAAAGATGAGCGAAATACACGGCATGAGTCAAAGAGGAGGTTCGGTATCATCACAGGTAAGATACGGAGAAAAAGTAGAATCACCCGTAATAGAGCTTGGAAGTGCCGACATATTAGTATCATTTGAAAAAATGGAAGCATTGAGATATTTGAATTACATTAAAACAGAAGGAAAAGTGGTGGTAAATGATTTTGAAATCAATTCAATGCCCATACTATCCGGAAAGGCAGACTATCCTCAAAATGCATTAAAAGTACTTCAGGAAAAAGCAAATACAATTGTAATAGATGCTGCGGCAGAAGCAGAAAAATTAGGGAATCAAAAGGTAATGAATATGATACTTCTCGGTACGATTATAAAGGCTATGGGTCTTGAAGAAATAGACTGGGAAAAAATATTAAAGGATAATTTAAAAGAAAAATTGGTGGACGTGAACATTAAAGCGTTAAAAGCGGGAATGAATTTAGTGTAAGATTTTTAATCGGACGTTTCCGGACGTTATATGAGCCGATTCACGGCACAGCGCCGGATATAGCAGGTATGGGTATAGCAAATCCGTTGGCTTCATTCGCTGCCGTAGAAATGATGTTGAGAATTGGTCTTAACCTGCATGAAGAAGCAGCTGCAATTGACAGGGCAATAAACAAGGTGCTTCATGACGGTTATCGTACAGGTGATATATTTATGCCGGGGAATACAAAGGTCACTACAAAAGAAATGGGTGAGCTTACCGTGGAAAGAATAACAAAATGAGGAGGATACAATGGGATTAAGCATAACGAATAAAATTTTAAAAAGCCATTTACTTGAAGGAAATATGCTACCCGGTGAACAGATAACCGTCATGGTTGACCAAACACTCGGTCATGACCTGACCGGAATAATGGCAGCTCAGGTTCTGGAAAGTGTAGGTGCCGACAAAGTAAAAACCGAAGTGTCCGTATTTTATTGTGATCACAACACATTGGTTGTATCTTCTGAAAATGCAGATGACCATTTATATTTAAAAACTGCCGCAGAAAGGTACGGAATTTATTTTTCTAAACCGGGAAACGGCATATGTCACTTCCTTCATTGTCAAAGATTCGCAAAGCCGGGCAAAATAATGCTGGGAGCTGACAGTCACACTCCTACATCAGGTGCGTTAGGCATGATTGCAATCGGAAGCGGAGGACTTACCGTTGCAAAAAGTATGCTTGGAGAAGGCTTCAGGATGACTACACCAAAGGTTATCAATATAAAGCTCAGCGGAAATTTGGATTCAGGTGTTGCCGCTAAGGATATTGCGCTGGAAGCGCTTAGAATATTGACGGTTAAAGGCGGAATAGGATCAATTATTGAATTCACCGGAGAAGGCGTTAAAACGCTTTCGGTTCCCGAAAGAGCTACTTTAGCCAACATGTCAATTGAGATGGGGGCCACCACGGGAGTATTTCCAAGCGATGATGTTACGAAGCAGTTTTTAAAAGCTCAGGATAGAGAAAATGATTGGGTTGAGCTGTCGGCTGATGAAAATGCCCAATATGACAGAGTGATTGAAATTGATTTAAGCACTTTAGAACCATTGATTGCCAAGCCGCACATGCCCGATTTGGTAGCTAATGCTAAAGAAGTACAAGACGTGAAACCAAATTCAGTATTTATAGGAAGCTGTACTAATGCATCCTATTCGGATATATTGAAGGCGTCAAAAATATTGAAGGGACGCAAGGTACACAAGGACATTGATTTAACGGTTGCGCCCGGTTCAAAACAAGTATTGGAAACCTTGATAAAGGATGGAGTGTTAGCAGATCTGGTAGAATCAGGAGCAAGAATATTAGAATGTGCATGCGGACCGTGTATTGGTATAGGTCAGGTGCCTTGTGCCAATGGAATTTCAGTCAGAACTTCAAATCGTAATTTCCCCGGCAGAAGCGGGTGCCAAAGTGCTTCGGTATATTTAGCAAGTCCGGAGACAGCAGCGGCTACAGCGGTAACAGGACATATTACAGACCCGAGAGATATTATGGATTTAAGTATTTTGGCTGATTGCAAGGAACCGGTAACATATAAGGTTGATGACAGCTCCATTATTAAGCCTGAAGATGTAACTGATTATAAGGAAGTAAAGGTTGTTAAGGGCGAAAATATAAGTGAGCTTCCTATGAGGGGACCTCTTCGTGATAAAATAGAAGCGGTTTCTGTTATAAAATTAGGAGACAATGTAACTACCGATGATATTATACCGGGCGGCTCCAATATATTAAAATATATTGCAAACATACCGATGTTTGCAGAATATACATTCTGTTATACAGACCCCACATTTGTTGAAAGAATTAAAAAGCTTAAGAATTCGGTTATAATAGGCGGTGAAAATTACGGACAGGGTTCAAGCCGGGAACATGCTGCTATGCTTCCCATGTTTTTTGGAACAGAAGTGGTGTTTGCAAAATCATTTGCGAGAATACACAAGGAGAATTTAATTAATTACGGCATTCTTCCGCTTATATTTAAGAATAAAGATGATTACGATAAAATTGATATGAATGATACATTTGTTATTGAAAATGTGTTTGAGCAGGCGGAGGTCGGAGAAGTTCTTGTTAAGGTTCCGAACAAGAATTTTAAGTTCACAACCTTGTTGGAGGTATCGGCATACGATTTAAATGTTTTAAAGCAGGGCGGAGCGTTGAATTATTTAAAGAATAAGCTTAAGCATTAAAGTATACAATTGATTTTTAGTTAATAATTAAGTATAATAAATATGTTCAGTGAATTGCTGGACATATTTAATTTTAAGTTTAAATATGAGGAGAACGTATGAAAAAAGGTGACTTTTTATGGTTAGCGGCATTATCTGTATGGGTGTTCATTTTAGTGATACCGTTCAGCAGAGAAATATTTATGGAATTTTCAGGAGCACATCCGTATATCAGTGGTTTTATAAAATTTGGAATACTTGCATCGATGGGTGATTTGTTAGGAACGAGATTGGCAAAAGGTAAGTACATTATACCTAAAGGAGTTATAGCGAGAGCAGCTGTCTGGGGATTTATCGGTATGATGGTTTCATTAGTGTTTACTGTAGTTATGGAAGGGATAGGCACAGCTCAAAAGCTTAACATGCTTCCGCTTGAAGGTACAAAATTGGCACAGGCGTTTTTTGGAAGTGCATTTATGAATTTAACCTTCGGACCAATGATGATGGCATTCCATAGATTTACAGATTTATATATTGATGCAATATATGAGAAAAAGAAAAATATTAAATTAAGCAGCTTGGTAGACAAGGTTGATTGGCATGCGCTGGTTGAATTCAGTTGGGTTAAAATGTGTACATTATTCTGGATACCGGCACATACTTTTGTTTTTATGCTCCCTAAGGAGTTGAGAGTATTGGTTTCAGCATTTTTATCGATTGCCCTCGGTTTATTGCTGGCTATAGCAAGGAAAGAAAAGAAGAATGCTTAATAAGCATTAATAAACGGGAGTTTTTATGCCTACAACTTATGCACACTATACCTTTGGGCAAAAGGTATTAAAAAATTTAAACGATGAAATAAAAAATATAATTAATGAAAATATAGATTTATATAATACCGGACTACACGGTCCGGATATTTTATTTTATCATAAACCGTTAAAACCCAATCCCATAAGCAGGATGGGACACTATTTACATGAGCAGCCGGCAAATATATTTTTTGAAAATGCGAGAAATGTAATAATAAACAGCGATGATTTTAACGCTTCATGCTCGTATATTATGGGATTTATATGTCATTTTATGTTAGACAGCCACTGTCATCCTTATATCAGGTTAGTTGAAAGTGATAAGCTGACACACGGTGAAATTGAAACGGAATTTGACAGGTTTATCATGCTTAAGCATAACAAGAAGCCTGTTTCTTTCAGACCGGTTTCTCATATAATTCCAAGTGAGTACAGTGCCGGGATAATTTCAAGCTTTTTTGAGGGTATTTCAAGTGAAAATATATTACGGTCGTTAAAGTCAATGAAATTTAATTTAAATTTGCTTGTTGCACCGTCCATATTAAAACGATATATAATTTTTAGCGGCTTAAAGTTGTCAGGCAATTATAAAAAGATGAGAGGCCTAATAATGAATTATGAGTCAAATGTAGAGTGTATTGAATTAAATAAAAATCTTTGCGATTTGTATAAAAAAGCGACGGTTAAGGCAATTGAATCAATACATGAATACTATAATAGTTTAAATACCAAGAACAATGTTAATTCATATTTCAACAGAAATTTCGGATAGCTTTTTTTAGACGCATTAATTTTTGATTTTCACACCTAATTTTAAGTATTACATAATATAATATACAATACTTATTATGTAGAGGGTGTGAACATATGGTTAATAATAATGAATTTATAAATAGTCAGACATATCGGAATTTGCAGGATGCGCTACAAAGAGAATTGACCTTTAGCACAAGCTATAGAATTTATGAAGAAAACGCCAGAGCTGAAGATTATCAGCAGATAGGCAATATTTTCGGGATTACTGCCGGAAACGAGATGGAGCACGCTGTAATTTGGTCAAGGTTTTTGATGGGAGACATACCTGATACTCTTACAAATTTACAGAGAGCAGCAGAGGAAGAAAATTTTGAAGGAACAGACTTGTATTTAGAATACGGACGTGTAGCAAGAGAGGAAGGATATACCGACATAGCAAATATGTTTGAGGGAGTTGCCGCAATAGAAAGGCATCATTATTACAGATTTAACGCATTGGCTGATAATATTATAAATAATCAGGTATTTTGCAAGCAGGTAAGTACTGTATGGGTTTGCCTAAAATGCGGTAATCTGGTATGGAGTGAATGTGCTCCCGAGGTTTGCCCTATCTGCTTTTATCCACAAGGCTTCTATGAGTTGAACTGTGAAAATTATTAAGGCGGGTCAATCGGCTGTCATCAAGAAGAGCGAGCCAAATGGCTCGCTCAGACTGCTGACAAAGTCAGCAGCAAGTAACAAAAATTACGAAAACTTAACAGAGAAACAGTTGGAAAACCAACAG
>NZ_JACBNQ010000040.1 GCF_013403245.1 Sedimentibacter hydroxybenzoicus DSM 7310
TAAAAGTTATTATTATGGAACAACAATACATTTTAACAGAGTTAAAAAAAGTGTTTCATTTTAACTTGCATTTAGCGTTTTAACAAAATATTTATCTTTTACCTTGACAGATTTTTTTTGAAATAATATAATTATTTATCAAAAAATGGGAGGTTACATATGTTAACTGCAATTGTAGGAATAAACTGGGGTGATGAAGGTAAAGGCAGAATGGTCGATTTGTTATCTGCTGACTATGATATAGTATGCCGCTACCAAGGCGGAAATAATGCAGGTCATACTGTAGTAAATGAATCGGGAAAGTATATACTCAATCTTCTTCCGTCCGGCATACTAAGGCCGAATGTAGTGAATATTATGGGCAATGGAATGGTGATTGATATCGAACACCTTCACAAAGAAATAAACAGCTTAAGGGAATCCGGTATAAAAATTACTTCTGATAACCTAAAAATCAGCGACAGAGCGATTATATGCCTGCCATATCACGTTAAGCAGGATGTGTTAGAAGAAGAACGTCTTAAGGATTTGAAATTCGGGTCCACAAAACGAGGAATAGCTCCCGTATACGGTGATAAATACCTGAAAAAGGGAATACGAATGGGAGATTTGTTTAACGAGGAAGCTTTAAAGGAACATTTGAACCAAGTTGTTGAGTGGAAAAACTTAATGATTGCCGGAGGGTATAAATCAATAGAATTTTATCCTGAGGACATGTATGATTGGCTCATGAATTATTCAAAGGAGTTAAAGGAATACATATGTGATGTCGGCTTATACCTGAATGATGCAATAAGCAAAGGAAAGAAAATAATGTTTGAGGCACAGTTAGGTGCTTTAAGAGACATAGATTTCGGCATATACCCATATACATCTTCATCTTCTACAATTGCCGCATACGCACCTATCGGCTCGGGAATCCCAGGACAAAAGCTTGACAATACAATCGGTATAATGAAGGCTTATTCTTCCTGTGTAGGCGAAGGACCTTTTACAGCAGAAATGTTCGGAGAAGAAGCTAAAGCTTTAAGGGAAGCAGGCGGCGAGTACGGAGCTGCTACAGGACGTCCGAGAAGAGTGGGACCTTTTGATGTGGTTGCTTCAAGATATGGTGTTCAGGTTCAAGGTGCTGATATATTGGCTCTGACAAAGCTTGATATATTATCATATTTAGATAAAATCCCTGTAGTTACAGGCTATGAAATTAACGGAAAAATAACAGATGCCTTCCCTATGGGCATGGATTTAAACGCAGCGAAACCTGTTATAGAGTATTTAAAGGGATGGAATTGCGACATAGGAAGCTGCCGGAAGGAATCTGATTTACCCAATGAATGTTATGAATATATAAAATATATAGAAAAAAAAGTAGGAAGTAAAATTAAGTATGTTTCTGTCGGGGCAGAAAGAGAAAGCTATTTGACAATGGACAATTAACACTGAACAATGAATAATGGACAATAGAAAAGATGAGATTCCTCGCTAACGCTCGGAATGACAAAAACGTACTATACGTGTCATCCTGAACGTAATGAAGGATCTCATCTTTTGTGGTACGAAATCCCCAGTCTCATTCGCAAAAATATTTACTACCTATGGTCGTATATCCCAAATTAAAGGTTTGGGTCATCTGCTTATTTTGGGTTTAATTGTGGTTATGTAGTAGTTTATAAAGATTGAAAATGCATAATCGTAAATTATAAATAATATTTGCCCGGCAAGAATCATCCACCATGTTAACTTAATTGTAATAAATAACCTGATTACTAAGTACATTATAATTAAAGCAAAATTAAAGAATACCATCTTTGTCAAAAATAATGTATTTTTATTTCTTACTTTAATCTCTAGTAAATGCTTAATGTAGCTGTACAATCCAAAAAACGCTACGTATGTTACAAACTCAAACTTATTGAAAGATAGGAAAAATCCTAATAAACAGGATGCCGCATAAAATAACAGGCCGCTTTTGCCGCCAAATTCAACTATTACCACTCCAACTAGCAAAGCTGCTCCGGCGAATAATATAATTGTATTTGTTTCGATTATTGACGAAAGTATTATAAAAAGCTGATTTAACCCCAACAACACTCCCAAATATGCTATTTTGCTCTTTAACAGCATGAAATAAGATCCCCTCCCAGGCATTCACACAAGCAATCCGCACAAATAAGCTGTGTACAGCAATCCACACTTGAAGAACTCCTATTATAATTGTATGCCCTGTTTTGATACGTTTGCTGCATATTTAAAATCTGACTTAGAAAATTCTTATATTCAAAGTTATTAGGCTCCATTCTTACTGCATTCTGGACGAATTGCATACCTTGTCCGATTGAGCCCATATTTACATAGCAAACGCCCATAAGATAATTCCATTCGGCATTTCTTACCTTTACGCCGTTTAGTGCCCTGACTGCTTCATTAAACCTTCCGGTCTGAATAAGCTGCCTAATGCTGAATAAACCGCTTGAGCTATTTTGACTCGAGTTATCGTTATAGCTGTTTGCATATGAACCCGATGAGCTGGCGTTCATTATTTCGTCATAAGCCCATTGTATTTCCTTAAACTTTTCTTCCGCAAGATCCTGCAACGGATTATTTTCGTTCATATCAGGATGATATTTTTTAGCTAATTTTCTATAGGCACTTTTTACTTCTTCTTTGGATGCACCTCTTGACAAGCCAAGCACTTCATAGGGGTCTTTCATACGTTTTGCTCCTTTTTATCTAATTTATTTAGTATTCCCGAATAAATAATATTATCAATTACAGCTTTATCTTGTATTAATGGAAGTTTTTCTATTTCTTCACTTAAAAAAGATAAATTAAGCATTAATAAATCTTTGGCATATTGCTCTTTATTGTCTGTATGTAAAAGGTTAAAAGGGTTGTATGATTTGCTTTCTTCGTCCTTTTCCATATCCTCGTAAGCATCAAGTAAATATATAAATTTCCCTAAATAAAAACCGATTTTTCTTAAGGTTTTCTCCCAGTTGTCTTTTTTGTATAAAAATATTTCTTCCATCAGGTAGCCGAATTCATTTGACACCTTGTCAATATCATCCGTGTTACTCTTTTCAAGCTCGGAAATATTATGAAGCTTTTCCCTTATAATTTCTGTTTTTTCAGAGAGCTCCTTTTCGGCTTTTCTATATTCCTTTGACAGTGACTTTAACAGCAATAATGATTTATAATCTCTGTCGTCATACCAGTCATCAAGCAAATTGTAATATGTTAAAATTATATTCAAGGATGCGGCATATTCTGATATTTCGTTTTTAATAACCAACTGCTTCTTACCGGGATGCACCATGCATCTTTCATTATATACCTTATTTTCCGGCTCATATAAAGAGCTTAAAAGCAATATAAGAAATGTCATGTCATAATTCAATGTCATTCTTGATTTGTTGCTGTATTTTGATTTAAGAGTCTTACACAAGCCGCAATAATAGCCCTTGTAGCTGTAGTACTCTTTAAACTTTAATTCCGATTTATTTATTGTAACATATCCAAACAAATATTTCACTCATTTCTGTTTTCTTAATTTTCTATTTTATCTTAAAATATTTAAAATATTTTCAACCTGTACTTTAACACCGATTTGAAGACATTCCTCATCAAGCACGAATTTACTTGAGTGCAACGGATACACCTCTTCTGCCCCTGTACTTCTGCATCCTAAATTAAAAAAGCAACTCTTTGTATATAAACAAAAATACGAAAAATCCTCGGTTCCCATGTCCGGATATTCAAGTGTTTTTACATTATCATTTCCTAACACATTGACAGCTGTTTCTCTTAACAAGTCAACTGCCTGGTCATTATTAATCAGAGGACCGTAGCTTTCTCTGAAGCTTACCATCCCTTCTGTTCCATATGCTTCAGATACATTTTCAACAACCTCTGAAATTCTTTTCTTCATAAACTCTCTCGTTTCAGGGTCTAATGTTCTCATTGTACCGTCTAAATAAACATTGTCAGGTATGATGTTGGTCTGTGTTCCGCCGTGAATTCTGCCTATGGTTACTACCGCAGAGTTTAAGGGAGATACGTTCCTGCTTACTATGGACTGAAGTGCCAATACAATGCCGCTTGCGGCAACAATCGGATCCGTCCCGTTATGTGGCTGTGCTCCGTGGCAGGACTTTCCTCTGACATTGATGCTTATTTCATCAGATGCAGCCATCATTTTGCCGTACTTAATACCGATTGTCCCTGTTTCAAGGGTAGTACTTACATGAAGTCCAAATACAAATTCTACATCGGGATTCTTTAAACAGCCATGCTCTATCATTCTTTCGGCCCCTCCCGTTGTTTCTTCCGCAGGCTGGAAAAAGAATTTAACATCACCGTTTATTTTATCTTCCAATGATTTAATAATTTTAGCAGTCACTAAAGCAATTGCCGTATGAGCATCATGTCCACAAGCATGCATTATACCGTCATTGAGAGATTTATATTCAAAATCTGCTTCTTCCTTAATCGGAAGAGCATCTATATCCGCTCTTACTGCTATACATTTTGAATCTATCCTCTTATTCTTTCCTCGTATAATTGCTACTACACCTGTTTCAGCAACTCCCTTTTCATATTCTATGTTCCAGGAATCCAAGTACCGGCATATTCTTTCCATCGTTTTATATTCATTACCGCCAAGCTCAGGATTTTGGTGCAACTCGCGCCTTATGTTTACAAGCTCTGTATTATTTATTATATACATAATATATTAATCTCTCCTTAAAATTAATTAAGCAGATGACCCAAATCTTTGATTTGGTGTCAGTCGCTTATGCTATAAGTGCAAAAAATCTAAACATTAACCGAATTAATGCTTAGATTTTTGATAAACTACGTTTTCGTCATCCTGAGCTGCAGCGAAGGATCTCAGTACTTCAAAATCTGAGATTCCTCGCTAATGCTCGGATGACACTATCGGAAATTGTCATCAGCCTCAGCATTAACTACATTAATGCTACCAAAATTCTCATTAGTTATCAAGTTTTATTGCGGAAATTTTACGATTATTTCTGTTCCATCACCCTCAATGCTTTCAACTTTAATCTGACCTTTATACAGCTCAGCTATATGCTTGACTATGGATAATCCAAGTCCGGTGCCGCCCGTATCCTTAGATCTGCTTTTATCCACTCTGTAAAACCTCTCAAATATTCTGTGCTGATGTTCCTTTGCTATTCCAACTCCCGTATCCTTTACAGAGGTTATAATAAAACCATCTTTTTCATATATTTTAGCAATTACGCTTCCATTTTCTTTATTGTATTTTATTGCATTATCAATAAGGTTATAAAATAGCTCACTGATATAATTATAATTTGCTTTCATATATATATCAGTTGCTTCAAAGGATAAATTTATATTTAAATCCTCAGCTTTTACTTCTAACAGAGAAACTACTTTATTTAATACATCCTTTAAATTAATTATCGTATCTTCATTTTTATCAGTATTTTCTTCTATCTTTGACAATCTCATAATATCTTCAATTAATGAAATCAATCTTAATCCTTCATTATTTATCATGCTGCTGTACTTTTTAATACTGTCCACATCTGTTATTAACCCTTCTTTAATCAGTTCGGCAAATCCGATTATAGTCGTCAGCGGAGTTTTTAATTCGTGGGATACATTTGCCGAAAATTCACTTCTGATAATTTCTGCATTTTTAGTAATTGTGATATCTTCTATAAGTATAAGCATTCCTGTTACGTTTTCTTTGTCTGCGACCGGGCTCAAATAGTATCTGAAATAATTGCCGTCGTTTTCTGAATCATAAGCAATATGCTTGTTTTCTTTAAAGGATAAATCTATTTTTGATAATATATTTTTATTTCTCGTCAGTTCAATAATGTTTCTTTCATTTTGCAAATCAAATTTATCATTACCTACCATTTCTTTGCCGCTCTTATTTATAGACAAAATGTTTTTATCCTTATTTAATAGAATAAATCCTTCTCTCATATTATCGGTTATTATATTTATTGTATCTCTTTCATACTTTAATTCATTAATATATTGATTTATTTTTAATCTTTGTTCTCTGAACCTACGAGAGATCGGCTCAAGCTCCTCATATATATATACGTCTTTATGTTTCTTATCATCAGTAATTTCATTAATGGAGCCTGCCAATAGATTAATTGGCTTCAATATTTTTTTTATGAATATATTAGCACATATATAGACAACAACAAAAAGCGCGACAAAACTAAATACAATCAAAGGTAATATATTTATAAACACCTGATTTATACTGCTTATTTCTCTCGACAACCTGAGAACTTCATTTTCATTTATTTTTTCGGCATAATAGTACATATCAGTCGATATGGTGTCCGAACGTCTGATATATTCACCTCTGCCATTTTGAAAGGCAGATTTAATTTCAGGTCTGTCTTTATGATTTTCTAACACTTCATTTTTAGCGCGGTTATCATAAACTACATCCCCGTCAATATCAACAATAGTAAAGCGAATACTGTAATTTACAGTGCTTAATATTTTATTGACAGATAAATTTATAGCCTGATTATCTTTCCAATTGCTTTCTTCTTTTGTCAGACCTAATATTGTTTGTATTTGATTTTTAGCATCTGCCGCATATAAATCATAATAAACTTTTGATGTTACAATACTGACTGCTGATGATGAAAGAAAGGATATGAGCAAAATAATCAAAAACAATCGCCTTTTCATTATTGCTGCTCCTCTAACTTATAACCGGCACTCCTTACCGTAACAACATAGTTGGGACAACCCGCAGCATCTAATTTTTGTCTTATGGTTTTAATATGCATATCCACCGTCCTGGTTTCCCCTTCATAATCGTATCCCCAGATTTCCTGGAGAATTTTATCTCTCGATAAAACTATACCCTTATTAAGCATTAAATAATATAAGAGTTCAAATTCTTTATACGTAAGCACCACTGGTATATCCTTATATAACAAAGTACGTTTATTGTAATCCAAGATCAGGTCTTTATATTCTATAATGTCCTCAAGAATTTCTTTTTTGCCCGAGCGCCTTAAAACTGCTTTTACTCTCGCCATTAATTCTAATACACCGAATGGCTTTGTAATAAAGTCATCGGCTCCGGATTCAAGTCCTTTAACCTTATCTAATTCCATAGATTTTGCAGTTAAAATAATTATGGGAATTTCTGCATAAGGCAAATCGCTTTTAATTGTTTTCATTATTGACATTCCATCAATTTTAGGAAGCATTAAATCAAGGAGTATTAAATCTGGTATTCTCTTTCTTAATGCATTATAAAAGCTTCCTGCTTCTTCAAATCCCATAACCTCAAAATCGGCTGTTGATAGAGCTAAAGTTATTAATTCTCTTATACCCGCATCATCTTCTACACAATATATGAGCTTCATATTTTTTCTCCCCTTATTCTGTGTTCTCCTGTAATAGAAAATATAACCCATTCTGCAATATTTTCTGCATGATCACCTATTCTTTCAAGATATTTTGCAATCATCAAGAGGTCAATAGCCTGTTCTCCGTTTTCAGTGTCTTCCTGAATTTTTTCTATTAATTCTGTTTTTATTATTTGAAACAGATTATCTACCACATCGTCATCCTTGCAAACCTTAAGTGCCAATTCCTTATCCTTATTTACAAATGCATCAACACTTCTCTTTACCATGCTGATGGTTGCTTCTGCCATTTGAGGTATGTGAACAAGATCCTTAATAAACTTCTGGTTTGCCAAGAATTTTGAAATTTCGGCAATATCCTCTGCATTATCTCCTATTCTCTCCATATCGGTAATCATTTTTAGTGCGGTGCTGATTATCCTCAAATCGGAGGCAACCGGCTGCTGCTGTAAAAGCAGCTTCAAGCAATGATTTTCTATAGTTTTTTCCATTTCATCTATTTCAACTTCTAATTCATTTACTCTTTTAGCCATTTCTAAATCTTTATTGATAAGCGCCTTTGCGCTCGTTTCAATGGATTCCTCTATAAGTCCTCCCATTTTAATTAATTCAAGATTTAAAATTTCTAACTCCTTATCAAATCTATTCCTCATTATATCCTCCGTTTTAGCCGAATCTTCCGGTTATATAATCTTCAGTTTTTTTGTTTTCAGGCATTGAAAACAACTTTTCAGTATCATCAAATTCAACAACCTCTCCATGGAGAAAAAAGCCGGTTTTATCAGAAATCCTTGTTGCCTGCTGCATGTTGTGAGTAACAATTACAATTGTGTAATTCTTTTTTATATCAACAAGTAAATCTTCTATTTTCATCGTTGATATAGGGTCCAATGCCGAAGTCGGCTCATCTAAAAGTATTACCTCCGGATTTACGGAAAAGGCTCTGGCAATACACAATCTTTGTTGTTGGCCTCCTGACAATCCTAATGCACTTTTTTTCAACCTATCCTTTACCTCATCCCACATAGCCGCAGCACGCAAGCTTTGTTCTACTATATCATCAAGCTTTGATCTTTGTTTTATACCGTGTGTCTTTGGACCGTAAGCTACATTTTCATATATGCTCATAGGAAAAGGATTAGGTTTTTGAAATACCATTCCAACCCTTTTTCTTAAGACTGATGCATCTATATCCTTATAAATATCCACATCGTCCAACAGCATTCTTCCATTTATTTTGACTCCCTCTATTAAATCATTCATCCTGTTTAGGGACTTCAATAATGTAGATTTCCCGCATCCCGACGGGCCGATAAAGGCAGTTATTTCATTTTCTTTTATATTCATGTTTATATTTTTGAGAGCTTGAAACTCTCCATAATATAAATTAACATCTTCTATCTTTATTTTACTCATCACTTAGCCTCCCAATTCGTCCCGCAAGCTTCGTTGTGGTATAGTTTACTAAAAAAACTATTATTATTAATATTGACCCTGTTGCAAATGCCATTTCCTTTGAGTGCGGCAAACCCTCGCTTGCAAGCATATACATATGAATAGCGAGCGTTCTTTGAGAAGCCATTAAATCTAATGTAGGATTTTTTAATACATTTGTTCCGCTTGTAAATATTAAAGCAGCCGTTTCACCAACGATACGACCTATTGCCAATATTATGCCGGATAAAATACCGGGCATTGCTGTCGGCAGAACTATTCTAAAAACTGTCCTTAATCTTCCTGCACCAAGACCTAAGCTTCCTTCCCTGTACATATCGGGTACTGACTTTATTGCTTCTTCTGATGAGCTGATAATTAAAGGAAGTATCATTATTGACAATGTGCATATACCTGAAAGAACAGATGCTCTGAAACCTAATAGCTTTACAAATAATATCATCCCAAACAATCCGAATACAATTGAAGGTATACCTGCCAAGGTATCTACAGCCAATCGTATTACTTTGACTGTTTTATTTCCCCTTTTTGCATACTCTGTAAGATAAATCGCACAAAATACACCTATTGGAACAGAAATAAATAAAGAAATTATAACCATTTCAATTGTTGTCACGACTGAAGAAAATGCCGACAGGGTATCTGAATTGTATTCTCCGAACAGAAATTCCATATTTATTTTAGGAACTCCTCTTAAAAGTATAAACAATAGTATATATATTAATATTCCAACAGTCAATATTCCACAAAACCATACGGTTAATTTTAATATTAAGGATATTGTCTTTCTTCTTCTTAATACATCCATAGTGCCTCCTAATTCTTTGCATCCCTTGTTTTAATTAAGCTTAATGCTGTGTTGAGAATTATTATGAATACAAAAAGCACAACACCGGTTGCTATTAACGATTCCTCATGCAGTCCGGAAGCATAACTCATTTCAGTAACTATATTGGTAGTCAATGTTCTGATCGGCTTCAATAATTTAATTTTATCCAACGGCATTACCGCATTACCTGCTACCATTACAACAGCCATTGTTTCTCCCACAGCTCTGCCTATGCCCAAAATTATTGATGTAAAAACACCTGACTTGGCAGCAGGCAAGACTATTTTGAAAACTGTTTCTTCTTTTGTAGCGCCAAGCCCTAGCGAACCTTCTTCATAACTTAGCGGAACTGATCTTATTGAGCTTTCGCTTATTGATATAATTGTAGGCAAAATCATTATACCTAATATTATTGAGGATGATAAAATACTGAACCCGTTGCCTCCAAAGTTTTCCCTTAAAAACGGGACTATTACCTCCATTCCAAAAAAACCATAAACAATTGAAGGTATACCTGCCAACAGGTTAACTGCCGGCTTTGCAATTTTATAAACTGTATCAGGACAAAATTTAGCCAAGAAAACAGCGCACATCAATCCGATGGGTACACCTATTGCAATAGCTCCTGCCGTAACATATGTGCTTCCCACTATCATTGATAAAATTCCGTAGGAAGGAGGATAGTCCGTAGGTTTCCATTTTTCGTTTAAAATAAATTCCATTATGCCTATTTCTCCTATAGCAGGTATGCCTCTTAATAACAGAAAGAGGCAGATGGCAATTACTGCTATAATGGAAATAAGTGCAGACAGATAAAACACTGCCTGCATTAATTTTTCGCTATAATTCGCTTTAGTACTTTGCATTACTCAATTTCAAACCAAGCTGTTTTTTCGCCGGTGTATATGGCTGTAATATCTTCAGCCGCTAAATCGTCTGTCGGATTTTCATTGTTCACGATTACTGCTATACCATCAATTGCAAGAACGTGTCTGTTTAATTGTGCTGCTTCTTCATCCTTTAATTCTCTTGAACTCATTCCTATATCATATGACCCGTCTATAGCTGCATTGATACCTTGAGATGAACCATTTGCCTGCATTTCAAATTTTACGTCAGGATTTAATTTATTGTACTCTTCCTGTAATTTTTCCATTAAAGGCGCTACCGATGTTGAACCGGCAACTTTAATAGTTCCGGATAACCCTGAACCGGTATACTCTTTTGGACTGTCAACTGCACTTATAAAATTCCTGTCATTAACTATTTTTTGCCCTTCTATTGATTCGGTAAAGTTTAAGAAATCTTTAACCAAGTCACTTTCAGTTCCTTTAGTTACCAGTAAAAATGGTCTTGCAACCGAATATGCTCCGCTTTTAACATTGTCAATTGTCGGTTCCACACTATTAACCTCAATTGCCTTAATTCTTTCACTGACTGACCCTAATGATATATACCCTATACCGTATTTATCTTGTTCGACTGCAGTAATCACTTTATCGGTTCCATCAAATTCAAGTGCTCCCACTACAAGCTTGTCAACTGTTGTATCACCTTCTTTTTGTATTATTTCCATAATTTCATGAAAGGCTCCTCTTGTACCTGAAGCTGCATCTCTTGCTACCACAGTTATATCTTTATCTGCATCGAAATTACTCGCCGGTTGCTGAGGTTGCTCTACAGGTTGCTGCGGTTGTGGTTGTTCTGATGGCTGTTCCTTAGCACACCCAACAAACACCAAAGTTAACATTAATACTGCTGCGATAATAAATAACAATTTTCTATTTCTCATAATTTTTATATCTTCTCCTTGATCTGTTTTTTATCTTGTCCTTAATATAAACATTGATAGTAAAAAACAAACCTTGAAAATGTAAAAAATATGTAAAGTTTTTTAACCTTACATATTTTCTGATTTTATTGATATTTAATTGCATATAACTAAATTTCTGCTGCTTCCCTTGGCAGAATACAAGCATTTATCTGCCTTTTTCAATACATCAAGGAAGGATTTATCCACTTCCTTAAACTCATGCACACCTATGCTCAAGGTTATGGAAACCAAAATTCCATCTCCCAAATCAAAGATTTTATTTTCTATGGTTTTTCTTATTCTTTCCGCCACATCTATGACCTCAGGCTCTCCTAAGCCAGGGCATATAAGAAGAAATTCATCCCCTCCGTACCTTCCTATATAATCCGTATTTCTTATACATTTCGAAATTGTATCCGCCACCATACTCAACGCCTTGTCGCCGTAGACATGACCGAATGAGTCGTTTACATTCTTAAAGTTATCTAAATCTATCATTGCGACCGAAAACTTCAGATTGTTTATCTTGTGCCTTTCATAAATAATTTCACCTAATCTCACTATTTCAAATTTAGTTAAGAAGCTTGTTAAATTATCATAAGTTGCTTTATCTTCAACTCTCTTGTAGTTTATAGCATTTTCGATTGCTATAGCCGAATAGTTGGCCAATATCTTCAATGTATTTAAATCATTGAGATCATAAGCACTTTCTTCACTACTTTGTACAGACATTAAACCAACGACCTTGTCATTAATTATCAATGGCGTATATATCACAGATTTCATCTCTGATTTTCCTTCTGTTCCTTTGAAGCCTGAAGGTAATCTGTCAATATATTTTTTATATTCTTTGTTTACATCACCTATTATAATATCCTTTTTGTTTCTGATGCAGTAGGAGCCGAACGACGATATGTCCTCACCGTCAAAATGTTTTACATCCTTAATTTTTGTATTTTCGCCAACAAAGTAATATGTTGCCTGATCTAAATTTTTATCATATACCGCAATTCCAAAGTAATCCGTATTTATCAGCTTATTAATCTCTTCGTCTATTATTTTAACAATTGAATTGATACTCAAATTAGATAATATTTTTTGACCTATGTTAGACAGCAGCTCTGTCCTGTCATAAAGTGATTTATATTGATCCGCTTCCCTCTTAGTATGCTTGAAATTCATTTTAGCCATAAGCTGATTTTGCTCATAATCATACATTTCATCATCAATAAGCATATATTCTTCTAAACATTTAAGGGCTTCATAAGGCTTGTCAGAGTCCTTGTGAATTTTGTACAACATATGGTATGCTTCTCTAAGCAATACCTTTATTTTTTTATTTATACAATTTTCTATTATCTCAAGCAACTCTTCTGTTGCCTTTTGTTTTCTTCCGACTAAAATACATAGCTTCGCCCATTCCAGAGCCACGGCACATTTTTCATATATCAAATCATTCTCATTTGCGAAATCATATGATGTTTTGAATTCTTGTTCCGCAATATCATATAAATTCAGCTTTGCGTAAGCCGTACCTTTTAATTTATGTATTTCACATATTTCAGAGGTTACTCTCAGTTCCTCTTCCATTTTCATTACACCATCTATATGGACAAGAGCTAAATAAGGGTCTCCTATGTTAATTTCTATTTCAGCAAGGGCTAGATTCAAAGAAATTTGTTGTCTTTTTGTCAATACGCATTCTATTATTTCAATACTGTTAAGGATATCTTTGCCCTTTTTGAAATTTTTCATTTGAATATAATTTATACCGGTGTTTATTAAGAGAGTAACTATAGCCTTTTTATTGTCGGTTTCTTCGCATAAGGAAATACCCTTAAGTCCCCATTCGTTCGCTAAGTTGAACTGTCCCATCTGGCAATATACATTAGTAAGTCCGTTGCATGCATATATCAGCCCCGGCTTATAGTCAAGCAAATTAAATATGTCATTCGAAATTAAGAAGCTTTCGGCGGCTTTTTCATAATAAGATCTTTCAAAATGATACCATCCCAAATAGTAATATGCCCAGGCTCTTACCTTGCTTAAATTGTTTTCTTTAGAAAACTTCATAAGCTCGTCTATTACCTCTTTATCGTGGCTATGTTTAAAAATAATTAAACGAAAAACTTCTATATAATCTTCATTTTCTTTAAGTTTCTTTAGTTCATCCGCATATTTTTGCTGAAAATCCATAATTTCACCTCTGACATGGTAACGTCTTCAACTACCATATATATTTTATAATGAAATTAATATAAAGTCAATTCATAAAAAGAATAACCTTACAGTTTTCTGTAAGGTTATTTAATGTAAGTTTATGAATTAAGCATTTGCATGCTTATTTTTATAGTTAGCAATATATTCTTCCAATTCTTTTGGAGATTTTTTAAGCTTCATAGGTCTTACATATTGTTCTGAAGAAGGGTCTTCCTCCAATGTCATAATAGAAATTCCCATGTATGCATATATAACTGAAACGATTGGGCTCAACAGGTTGAAGAATGCGTACGGAAGATACGCGAATGTAGGTACTCCAAGGAATCCTGACATTGTAGCACCGCATGTATTCCATGGTATAAGCGCTGAAGTAACCGTACCGGAATCCTCAAGGATACGTGACAGGTTTCTCGGTGCCAAGCCTCTTTCAGCAAATGTGTCCTTGTACATTTTACCCGGTAACGCAATGGCAAGGTATTGGTCTCCGCAAAGTGTGTTTACGAAAAGACAGGTAACTGCCGTTACAAGTATTAATGAACCTGTATTCTTTGCAAACACTAACAATCTGTTTGCAATAGTTGCCATCATGCCTGTTTTTTCAAGAACTCCACCGAATGTTAATGCACACATAATCAATGAAATTGTCCACATCATACTTTGAAGACCACCGTTTGTTAATAATTCATCCACGACCTCGTGACCGGTTTCAGCAACAACACCATTGTTAGCAATATCCATTAAGGAACCAAAATCCTGACCCTGGAATACTGCACAGACTGCTCCAAGTAAGCACCCTACTACCAATCCCGGGATTGCAGGAACCTTCATAGCAACCATTACTATAACTATAACAGGAACCACCAATAACAAAGGATTAATTACATAAATGCTTTCAATAGTCTGTAATATACCGTTTATTTCATGTGTATCAAGCTCTTGTCCGGCAAATTGGAATCCTATTGCTAAGAATATCACTAAAGTTATACCGTATGAAACGCTTGTTGTATAAAGCATGTGTTTAATATGATCAAATAAAGTTGATCCTGCCATTCCAGGTGCAAGGTTAGTTGTATCTGATAAAGGTGATATTTTGTCTCCGAAATATGCTCCGGATATAATTGCACCCGCTGCCAAAGGAACAGGAACTCCAAGACCTTGAGCTATACCTATCAAGGCAATACCAACCGTACCTGCCGTTGTCCACGAGCTGCCTGTAGCCAATGCAACAATACTGCAAAGTATAAGTGAAGCTGCCAGGAAAAACGTAGGTGACAGTATTTGTAATCCGTAATAAATCATTGTAGGAACAATACCGCCCGCAATCCATGTACCAATTAAAACACCTATTATTGCAAGTATTAAAATCGCTTGCATAGTACTGCCGATTGAATCAACAATACCTTGCTCAATTTCCTTCCAAGTAAATCCTAAGGAAAAAGTTGCTATTACTGCAGCAGTGACTGCACCAAGCAAAATAGGAATGTGAACCTCTCCGTCATATTTAATAATGACAATTCCTATTATTAATACTGTAACAATAACCGGAATGATAGAAATTAATAAAGATGGTTCTTTTTTTTGTTTTGGAACTTTACCCATAATTCTCCTCCAATTAATTTTGTGTATTGATATTATGGTAAAGGATGAATAAATAAACCCTACTATAATGCCCAACAAAACCCATTAATGAAAATCCTGTATCATTAAACAATACACATATTTTAAAACGTACATTTATGAATACGTTTTACATGTATTTTAGCATAATTAAAATATTTTGTAAACACCTATTTATTAACAGTTTTATAAATAATCATAATATAAATAAAATTACATAAAATAAAAATAAAAAAATGTCATACCATAAAGCCGATTTTACATGTTAAAATTCTCGGCCTTAAACGAATGACATTTTGTTATATCATATATTCATAATTTTTAGTTTAAAAAATATTGTTTTTGTACTCAATATACAATCTTCTGATTTCAGCCATTTTTTCGTTCATTTGCTTTTGCAAATCAGAAGCTATTTCATAATGACCTTCGTTTATTGCTGTCTTTATCTTGGTAAAAATGCACTTTTTAGTCATACTGTCCTTCATAAGCTTGGTTTTTAAATAAACTATCCTTTCCCAATTAACCACATCTAAATCTGTTGCGTGATCTTGTTCGTTATGAAGCTTTACAAAAGTCTTTAAAAGCATTATATTGTCATGGATTATCCTTCCTGTAAGCTCATTTTTCCACTTTTGAAGTGTTGATTCCTTAAATGAATTTATAAGTTCATCAGTAAAAACATCTCCTGACTTTAATATCTGCTGCTTTAGTTTGTTGGATTCAAGATTTGATAAATTTTCCCAAACAGTTGCAGGGGCTATCCCATACAGCTTACTTCTTTCATCTTCAGTAAATCGTTCAAAAACATCCTCTTCACTTCTGTATTCTCTGTATTTTTCCAAGTAAACAGCATCGTCACCGTATGATTTCGTGATTTCATTTTCCAATTGCTCGCATGATAATCCTGCGTTAATAACATTGGCTATTCCATCAAGCATTGCCTGATACGATGCCGCAATAACCAGATAAGTATTGGAGTATGGATTCGGAGACCTTAGTTCAAATCTTATAACATTAGGATTTTCCACGTCCCTTATTACCCCTACAAGAACTGAACGATTCCTTGACGGAGCTTCCTTAGTACCACCCAATGAAGTAACTATGCACACAGGCGCTTCAAATCCGGGTTTTAATCTGTTGAACGCATCGTTGGTTGCTGTAACTATTGGGTTTATTACCTCATAATTTTTCAAGAGTCCCATCAAGGCGCCATATCCTATTTCACTTAAATAATCCTTATGTATGTCATCAGGAGTAAACAGGTTGATTCTTTTTCCGTCTTTTAATTTTAAAGCAACTCCAAGATGAGTATGTTCCCCGTTTCCTGCAACGCCTTCAATAGGCTTTGCTTTAAACAACACTTCTAAACCGTGATGTCTGAACTGATCTTCTATTATTTCCCTTACAAGAATTTCATTGTCTGCTGCCTGTATTGCACTTGAAAATCTCCAATCTATTTCAAGCTGCTCCATAACATGGGTTATTCTGCCTTTAGCATCAATTTTATTAGCTATGCCGCCAACCTCTTTATGAGCCATCTCCGGCTTCAAATCATAAAGTTCAAGCATATCCATTATCTTTTCAATAACCGTCCTTACAGTTCCCATTGTTCTTTTCCAATACTGTTCCTTCAGGATTTGCGAAGTATGTAATTCCTCGAAATCTGCACTTTGTTCAGGGGTTTTTACCCACATTTCAAGCTCTGTGGCACATGTAAGCTGAATTTCTTCAACATCTTCATATTTAAAATTATAATATTCTGATATCCTTGGATTCTTCTCTATTAAATTCATTAATTCAGATTTGAAGTTAATTATTGCCCTTTTAAGTATGGACCTTGAGCAAACCTGCTTGCCGTCATGTATGATAAAGGAAGGAATTTTTAACGTGCCTACGGGTAGGGAATTTATGGAATTGTAATTTTCATAATTATAATCTATAAACCAGTTGCAGTTAATATCAGGTAATATATCCACCCTCGCATTGTTTAAATCTGCAATGCCTTGCAACTCAACGCTGGAACCGTCTGTCTGGATTCCAAACTTCAGCATTTCAGCCATATCCTTGATAAAAAGCTTTATTGGAATTTTTTCATCGGTACCATTACCTCCAATATCAACACCCATGAATGATACAAATTGAATTTCCGGATGTTCTTGAAGTATTTGCGTTAAATCTTGTATGCCATGATGCTCTGGCTTTATTGTATAAATCATGTTGTTCATATTTCCTCCTGTTCTACTTACATATATCAATTAATTCCGATGGTTCGAAAATCAGATATTCAGGTTTATGTTTTTTTAAGCTTTCTACTGTATTATATCCCCATCCCACCGAAGCAATATCTATCCCGGTATTTTTGGCTGCATGAATGTCTCTTATTTCATCGCCAACATAAAGTACTTCACTAAGGTTCAATTTTTCCTTTTTAATTATTCTTCTCATTTTAGATTCTTTTCCAAACATGGACGCACTTAAAATAAAATCAAAGAATTCAGCATCTTTTGCTTTGAGAAAGGATAATACATTATCCTTGGAGTTAGTTGTAAGTATAGCCGTCTTTATTCCCATTTCACGTAGAATCTTAACGGTTTCTAAAATATCTCCCTTGCATAACCTTATATTTTTTATATCTTGATTTAAGAGCTTTTTACCCCTTTTTAAGATAAACGGCAGATATCTTTTCTTTAATTCTACATATTCAATTAACTCCTTTGCGCTCATCTTTTTTATATGTCCAAGCTCATCTATGGTAATATTTCTTAAATTATATTTTTCAGCTAATTTCTGATATATGACAAAATTCGCCTCTTCTGTATCGGCAATCGTTCCGTCAAAATCAAATAAAACATACTTATATCTCACCATAATCCATCCTTTGCTATTATCTATAAATAATAACACAATTTATTCTTATGTTTCAACTATATTATATTTTATTTTAAAAAAACTCCTGTAACAGGAGTTTCAGGTTATTGACAAACCCGCTAAAAATTAGCGGGTTTTCATAATAATTAAGGAAAGACACATGAAAAATCAAT
>NZ_JACBNQ010000041.1 GCF_013403245.1 Sedimentibacter hydroxybenzoicus DSM 7310
TGCCCAGATAGCTCAGTCGGTAGAGCAGGAGACTGAAAATCTCCGTGTCCGTGGTTCGATTCCGCGTTTGGGCATTAAAAAATGACAAAGACAGAGGGACGCTTCACTTGTCCGAATGGACATGGCGAAGCGTCCCTCTGTCTTTGTCATTTGGTAAATACATTATTTAAAATATGGATTATAATATTTAATACATTATTATTAAATATACTATTATTAAATTTAATAGGTATGAGATTTTTTTTAATTCCTTCGATTGCACTATAAGCTTTTACATTGTAATCCGTATTATCAATAAAATAAAATTCGCTGATTTTATTATCTGAATAAAACCCCAAAGGTATTTTAATTTCAATTTTTGAAGTTCTATTATTAATGTTTATATTAAAATTCATGCTGCTGTGAACATAGTCTGTTTTACAGCCTGTAGTTATGTTATATTTGCAGATCAGAGTATCTTTTCTTATAGTAACATCATCGTTTACTACATATGCAATAAAATCATTAAAAAACAAGACAGTATCATAAAGATCTGTTATTCGATTAAATAGCACAGGAAGATTATATACATCCTCGTAGTTGTGTTGAAGTATAAGATATGAAAATTCCTTTCTTGGTTCTATACGAAATGCCTCGTACAATGTAATTATATCCTTGCCGCTTAAGGTATCATTTCTATTTATATTAAAATAACTTTCAATTGTTTTAAGCTTCAAATCGCTTGTCCCAATCTTGTTTTTAAATTGTCTGATTAAGGAATATAAATCTATTTTGCTGAAATTATTGAAATTAAAATTAATATTATAACTTTGCAGCTTATATTCCAAAAATGGTAAGTCAAAGCTATTTCCGTTGTAGGTTATTATATATTTTTTAGTTTTAATTAAATCCTTAAGATATTTAAGAGCTTCTTGCTCGTCTATTTTATACTCACAGAATATTTGATATATTTTATAGTTTCCTTCTTCATGCAATAATATTGTTATAGAAATTATGCTTGAATAAACACGTGATAAGCCGGTTGACTCTATATCAATAAAAAAGGCTTCTTTAAATAAGTTATTTAAATCTGATTTAATGTCTTTGTATTTTACTTCATTGGTCTTTATTATCATTTTTTCTCCTGATATACTTGTACAAAACTCTTTATTTATCACCTAATTTTTGGTAAAATAATATGAGGTGTGTTGTGTATATAATAATTTCTTTGTTTTTTGCTTATGCAATGGGAGTAATATCATATGAATTCGGTTTTTACGGCTATATGTTTATAGCAGTATTTGTTTTGCTTTTTTTTAACTCCTGTCGCACTAAAAAATATATATTCAATTTTGTTATTATTACCTTTTTAATTTTATCATTTATTAATTGTTATTACAATTCTATTTCAAAATTAACGCAGCATATTGATGCAAATATAGAAATAACAGCTAAAATAAAAGACAAGAATATATCCAAATCCAACTACTTTAGCTATAATGCGTCCGTGATAAGTATAAACAATACAATTTTATCTGACAATGAAAATACAATAATATATATTGATAAAAAATACGATGTTGGAGAAAACAGTATTATAAAAGGAAATGTCAATGTTGCTGATGTTAATATGAGCAGAAATAGATTGTTATTCAATTATAAAAATTATTTGCGGTCTAAGAAAATAAGCGCTGTAGTTTTTGCAGAAGGCAATGTAACAACAATCAAAGAAGATTACTCTTACTTTAACAAGATATCTTATAATTTTAATAATTATGCCGAACAGACGTTTTATAATTCGATGAGTAAAAGCA
This sequence comes from Sedimentibacter hydroxybenzoicus DSM 7310, assembly GCF_013403245.1. Taxonomy (GTDB): domain Bacteria; phylum Bacillota; class Clostridia; order Tissierellales; family Sedimentibacteraceae; genus Sedimentibacter; species Sedimentibacter hydroxybenzoicus. The sequence goes on from NZ_JACBNQ010000041.1 coordinate 1,794, forward strand.
ATGCAGATATAATTCTATCTATTTTATTGGGTAACGTGGATTATTTGGATGAAAATTTTTATGACAATGTAAAAACAATGGGATTGGCTCACATTTTCGCTGTATCAGGAACTCATATTGTTCTTTTGTATGGGTTTCTGTTGATAGTGCTTAAATATTGCGGGTTAAGCAGAAGAATAAGATTGATTATTACTTGGATAATAATATGGCTTTATGGATTTTTAATTGGTTTTCCAATTTCAGTAATGAGGACACTCGTTATGTTTACCCTGCTGTTCGGAGCAGAAATTTTTTACAAAAAGTACAGCTCGTTAAACGCCATTGGATTAGCTGCTCTTATATTAACTATATACAACCCATTCTGGATATTTGATGCGGGATTTTTATTATCGTTTTCTGCAGCATTAAGCATAATAGTATGCAATAAATATATTTTAAAAAATGTTCAGACGAAAAATACCATTATAAGGCTAATATATTTATATTTATTCCTTATGCTGTTTACGTTGCCGGTTATAGCTTATTTTTTTAATTATGTTCCTGTTATGGGAGTTATATATAATATGCTTTTATTGCCGATTTTCACGGTATTAATGATCTATGGGTTTATACTTTTAATATTTAACGGTACGGTTCCTTTCTTATTGATAATTCCATTCAGGATTTTTGACTATCTTTTATACGGCTTAAGGTATGCCGTGAATTTTACGGAGAAATTCGGCTTTAACGGATTTACTATACAAACTATGTCCATTTCCTTAATAGTTTTCTTCTATATTATGATTATTTTCATGATATACGTATATAACCATAATAATTCATTGACAAAGAAAAGTGGTATGTATACTTTAATTGTCATGTATACAGTTACATTTATGACACCTTCAAATAACTTCCTTTATATAAACGTAGCAGATGCGGGGCAGGGGTTATTCACACACGTTAAATACAAAGCTACCGACTTAATAATAGACTGCGGAAGCTCTAATAATAGAAATTTTGGTCAATATACTGTGCTGCCTTATTTTATTAAAAGAGGGATTGATCAAATTGACGGCGTGTTTATCAGTCATTGGGATAGTGACCATTATTCCGGCTTAAACGACCTTTTAAACAGTAAAATAAAGGCGAGTAATATATTTGCTCCAATTGACAACGATGAAATAAATAAAGATATAAGCATATTAAATAAGGGGATGAGTTACAGGATAGATGATAAATTAAATATTGATATTTTATGGCCTGAAAAAGACATTACATCAGATAAAACAAATAATACTTCACTGGTTATGCTGATTAATTATAATAATAAAAAAATTTTATTTACCGGCGATATAGAAAAAGAAGTAGAAAACATTATTATCAACGATATTCCTGATATTGACATTTTGCTGGTACCTCACCACGGCAGCTCAACATCTTCGTCTGACGAATTTGTATATAAAAGTAACCCCGAAATTGCAGTTTTCAGCTACGGTAAAAATAAGTACGGTATACCGCACAAAGAAGTAATAGAAAGATATAAAAATGAAAAAAGCTTAATTCTATCAACCTATGACCATGGTGAAATTAATTTTGTTTTAAAAGGCGATAAAATATATTATAATACTTATACGGGTGCAAGATCTGAAGGATATTATGAGTTGTATTTTTTAGGTTTTACAACAAAATTAACGGTATTTTGTATACTTTTAATATACATATTTAAATATAAGGGAGAAGATTATGAGCTACAAAATTATTTCTGATACGATCAAAAAATCAAGAATACCAAACTTTGTTCTCATTTTTGGAACAGAAGATTATTTAATAGATACAGCAGTGAAAAATATAAAGAAAAAATATATCGATGAAAATTATGAAAGTATGAATTATAAAGAATTTGAAAAAATAGAGAACAATTTTTCGGACTTCTATGAATTTGTCACTACATATCCTTTTATATCTGAAAAAAAGCTTTGTGTAATAAGGGAAGCAAATTTTTTAACATCTACAGGAAGCTTAAATAAAGCTGAAGAAGAACAGTTTAATAAAATTTTAGATGAAGGCTCTGATTCTTGTATAAAGGTATTCTTATTGAAGGATAAGAAACCTGATTCAAGGAAAAAAATTGTTAAGAAATTTAAAGACAACAATGCAATTTTTGAAATAAATAAATTGAATGAGCAGGAGCTGTCCAAATATATTTCAGATAAATTTAAGAGTAACAATTTAAATATTAATTTAAGTCTTGCTAATTATATAGCCAATAATTCAGGATATTTAGAATATGAAAGCACTGTTAATCTTTATCATATTAACAATGAAATAGATAAAATATCTTCCTTTAAAATGGGATATAATGATGTATTAATGGAGGACGTTGATAATTTATTGATTAAGTCGTCGGAAAGCAATGTCTTTAAGCTTATTGATAATATATGTGACGGCAATAAAGAGCAGGCATTCGGAATATTGAATGATATGCTTTTAAACAATACTCCCGAGCAGGTCATAATTCATATGATAATACGGCAGTACAGAATGCTTTACCAATACGTTATTTTAAGTAATAAAGGCTATAGCTTCAATGAGATAATGAGTAAGATGAAATTGAAAAGCTTCGTAGCCAATAAGCTTTCGAAGCAAACAAGGAGCTTAAAGTCGGAAAAAATAGAATATTATTTAGAAAAAATTCTTGAAATTGATAAGAAGATAAAGACCGGGGAAATTGAAAGCCGTATAGGACTTGAATTGATTACAAATGGGGTAATAGGTATGGGGACACACCTTTAAAGATAGAAATCCTAAGAGGTCAGTCTTTAAAGGAATGTCCCCGATATATGGCATAAGCAGTCAAAACAATGGGAGTGTGAAAAAAACTCTGAAAAATAGGGTTAGGGCATAAAAAAAACCGGTGAAGCCGGTTATTTTTGTTTCGCCTAAGCTACTTTATTTAATTTAAGAGTTAATCTGCTAACCTTTCTTGCTGCTGCATTCTTATGAATAGTATTCTTTGCAGCTGCCTGGTATAATTTTTTCTCGCACATTACCAATAATTCCTTAGCAAGATCATAATTTCCTTCAGTTATCGCTTTTTCAAATTTCTTTATATATGTTTTGATTTCAGATTTTCTGCTCTTATTTACTTCAGTTTTTTTATTTATAACTAAAATTCTTTTCTTTGCAGATTTAATATTTGCCAAAGTATTCACCTCCTTAGTATTCTATTATAGACCATTAATTATTTTAGCACATAATTATCATTATTTCAACATTTTTGACAGCAAATCAATTATACAGTCAAATTATATAAAAATCAAGTAAAAAGAATAAAAAAAATTAAAAAATCAATAATAAATTTAATATTAAAATATGGAGGTCACAATGTTTTATAGAACAGACTTAGCTTATGAAGCTAATGAATCATTAGCCCAAAAGGCAGAAGGCGTTATTTTAAAAACCGAAAATTTTAAACATGGTGAAGTGGTAAAGCTTGAAATAACTGATGAGACGGCAGAAAAAGCAGTAGGCAAAAAAAGAGGTAAATATATAACGTATGAAACAGGAAATTTAAAAAATTTAAGTAAGGAGTCAAGAGAAGAAGTTATTGACATACTGTGTAATGCAATAAAGGAAGTTTCCAGCCTGCAAAGAGATAGAATTTTAGTTGTTGGCTTGGGAAACAGAAACATAACAGCGGATGCCTTGGGGCCTAAGACGTTAGATAAAATTAAGGTTACTCGCCAATTTTTTAAGGCATATAACAAGGATTTTGATGAGGACTTCAACGAAGTGTCAATATTGGAGCCGGGAGTTTTAGGAACTACAGGAATAGAAACGATTAATACTATCGTTGGTGTAGTTGAAAAAATTCAACCTACATTATTAATAATAATTGATGCACTTGCTTCAAGAAAGATGAGACGTCTTTGCTCGGTTGTGCAAATTACTGATGCCGGAATTGAGCCGGGCTCAGGAATAGGAAATATGCAAGGCTCGTTGAATGAAGAAACCTTGGGGGTTAAGGTTGTAGCAATAGGTATTCCTACGGTAGTTGACACAGCAACCATAGTAAATGACACTATTGAAGCAATGGAGGAAGCGTTAAAAGATAAGACAGATGATACAGGAAGCATAATGGGAATATTAGGTGATTTAGAATATGAAGAAAAGCATATGTTTATAAAGGAAATATTAAGTCCAATGTATGGTGAATCTATTGTAACACCAAGTTCTGTAGATGAGCTTATGGATAATTTATCGGATATGCTTGCGTTATCTATCAATAAAGCTGTTCATCCCGGATTTGAATCGTAATATAATTGTAAAAAATAACAGTATTATTCAGGAAACAATACACATATAAATTAATATATTACTTTTTAAATAATAAATTACTATTAAGAAAATATGTGGAGTTGGATCATGAAAAGAAAAAGAAGAAATAAGGGTGGAACAAGATTTTACATGATGATGTCAATTATATGCCTGACTGTACTTTTTATTGGATACAGTTATGTTTATAATTTGTCGGAGAAAAGAAAGTCGGGGCAGGATATTACTACTATATCTATTCTCTACAATGAGGGCAGCGATGAAAGTAAGACAAGTGCCATAGACAAAATTATGTCCTACTTTAATATATTTTTAGAAAAAACATTCAAAGAAAAAGAGAGCTCAAATAAATTAATAGAAAGCGTTGATAAATCTAACACGGAAGTTTTTAAAAAAATAGAAAGTAATGAAACAGAAGAAAAAGACTTAGAAATATACAACGAAAGAGAAGAAAAAAAACCTATAACAAATACACCGTTATTTATATCAAGCAATCGACATGAAAACTTTTTTAAGATTATAGAATCATCACCGGCTTCAAGAAGCAGCGCCCCAAGAAATATAATAATTGACGCTGCTTCTGTTAATGAAAAGCTTAATGTTGTGATATTCCATACTCATGCAACAGAAGCATATTTTCCTCATGTTGAAGGTAATTACAGATCTCATGATGAAACTTACAATGTAATGGGTGTGGGCAACAAAATAACGAGTAATTTGAAAAGCCTGGGAATTGATGTTAATCATTTAAAGGATTATAATGATTATCCTGATTATAATTCATCTTATGCCAATTCAAGCTATGCGGTAAGCCAGGTATTGTCTAATAGCAAGAAAAATGTACTTATAGATATACATAGAGATGGTGCAGAAGAAAATTCAAGTTATGAACAGTTTTTATCGAGAGTGAAAACAACAATAATAAACGATAAAACCGCAGCAACATGCACATTGGTAGTAGGTGATAAAAACGGAAATTCGGAAGAGCTTAAAAAAAATGCTCAGCTGCTTTTTAATATATCGGAACAAATGTACCCCGGATTGTTCAGAGATGTAATAGTAAGACCCGGTGCATACTTCAATCAGTATTATTCTGATTATGCATTATTGCTTGAGGTAGGCAGCACTCTGAATCACATAGATGAAGTCAATTATACTATTGAATTATTAACAAATATTATGGTTGAATATATTGACGAAATAGCTAATACTAATTAGGGCATTCGCAATGAATTCTCAATGTTTGCGACCAAAGGGAGCTGAAACATTGGTGAATGAGACTGGGAATCTCAGGTTTTAAAAATGAGATTCCTCGCTTCACTCGGGATAACAAAAACAAAGGTTGCCACTATTCCTGAGAATACAGGATGTTTAGCATAAATAATGCTTTTATATTTATATAAATTTTGATATAATACCCTATATCCGTAAAATTAGGGAGGTTGCGTTTTTTTGGACAGAAGAAAATATATAAGAAACTTTTCGATAATTGCTCATATAGATCATGGAAAATCAACATTGGCAGACAGATTAATAGAAAACACAGGGCTTCTTTCGCATCGTGAAATGCAGGAACAGGTTTTGGACAACATGGATTTGGAAAGGGAAAGAGGAATAACCATTAAGCTTCAAACCATGAGCTTATTATACAAAGCTCAGGACGGTCATGAATATACTCTTAATCTTATAGATACTCCAGGTCATGTGGATTTTAACTACGAGGTGTCAAGAAGCCTGGCTGCCTGCGAAGGAGCCGTATTGGTTGTAGACGCTTCACAGGGGATAGAAGCACAGACTTTGGCGAATGTTTACCTTGCATTGGATCAGGATTTAGAAATTGTACCGGTTATAAATAAAATAGACCTGCCCAGCGCAAGACCGGAAGAAATAAAAAAGGAAATAGAAGATGTAATAGGTCTTGATTGTGAAAATGCACCTCTTATTTCTGCCAAGGACAATATAAATATTGATCAGGTTCTTGAAGCAATAGTTAAACAAATACCTGCTCCTTCCGGAGAAGAGGATGCACCTTTAAAAGCACTGGTGTTCGATTCTTATTATGACAGTTACAGAGGTGTTGTGGCTTTTATAAGAATAAAAGAAGGTCAAGTAAAAAAAGGCGACAGAATTAAAATGATGTCGACAGGTAAGAGCTTTGATGTTACTGAAGTAGGCGTTATTTCTCCTACTCAGAAGCCGGTAGCCGCATTGTATTCAGGCGATGTGGGTTATTTGTGTGCAAGTATGAAGGAAGTTAAAAGCTGCCGCGTAGGAGATACCATAACAAGTGATTCAAACCCTGCTAAGGAGCCCCTCCCGGGTTACAAAAAGGTTACATCAATGGTGTATTGCGGTATTTATCCTGCTGAAGGTGAGGAATACAACTCAGTTCGTGATGCATTGGAGAAGCTTCAGGTTAATGACGCTTCCCTGACCTTTGAGCCGGAAACATCTATTGCTTTAGGATTTGGCTTCAGATGCGGTTTCCTAGGTTTATTGCACATGGAAATCATACAGGAGAGACTTGAAAGAGAATTTGATTTAAATATTATTGCAACGACTCCGAGTGTTATTTACAATGTTTATAAAACAAACGGTGAAATGATAATTTTACAAAATCCTACAAACATGCCTCCTGTACAGGAAATAGATTATATGGAGGAGCCTATTGTAAATGCTTCAATAATGACACCTACTGAATATGTGGGAGCAATAATGGAGCTTTGTCAAAATAGAAGGGGAACATTTGAAAATATGGAGTATATGGAAGCAACAAGGGTAATATTACATTATAAGCTTCCGTTGAATGAAGTAATATATGATTTTTTTGACGCATTAAAATCAAGAACCAGAGGATACGCTTCGTTAGATTATGAACTGCATGGATATGTGCGCTCAGAGCTTGTAAAAATGGATATTCTTATAAATGCTGAATTGGTGGATGCATTTTCCATAATAGTTCATGAAGACAAGGCTTACGAAAGAGGAAGATCAATTGTAGAAAGATTGAAGGATGTAATTCCGAGACATTTATTTGCAGTACCCTTGCAAGCGGCGGTAGGAGGCAAAATTATCGCCAGAGAAACCGTTAAAGCGCTTAGAAAGGATGTCTTGGCAAAATGCTACGGCGGAGATATAACAAGAAAGAAAAAGCTTCTTGAGAAACAAAAGGAAGGCAAGAAGCGTATGAGGCAAATAGGCAGCGTGGAAGTTCCACAGGAAGCGTTCTTAGCCGTATTAAAGTTTGATGAAGATTAAGAGGTGATAATATGAAAAAAGGTTTAATAATATTAATAGCTGTTTTAGTAATCGCAGGTATAGTTGTTATGAGCACATTTGGAAGTTACAATTCATTGGTCGCAATGGATGAAGAAGTAAACAACCAATGGGCAAATGTTGAAAGTAAGCTTCAATTAAGATTTGATTTGATACCAAATTTAGTTGAAACCGTTAAGGGTGCAATGGCTCATGAGCAGGAAGTTTTCACGGCAATCGCCGATGCGAGAGCGAGATTGGCAGGTGCAGGCTCTACCGATGAAAAGGTGCAGGCATCTAATGAATTGGAAGGTGCATTATCAAGATTATTGGTTGTGGTAGAAAACTACCCTGAGCTTAAGTCCAATCAAAATGTTACAGCATTAATGGATACTCTTGCAGGAACTGAAAACAGAATATCAGTGGAAAGGGACAGATATAATGGAGTAGTAAGCAAGTATAATTCTGCTATCAGAAGCTTTCCTAAAAATATAATGGCGGGAATGTTCGGATTTGAAACGAGACCGTATTTTGAAGCGTCTCCGGGGGCTGATGTAGCACCAAAAGTAAACTTTGATTAAGGAGTGATACTGTGAATAAAAATCGGTTAGCCGTTATGCTCACAGCATTATTGATAATAACATCAACTGTTGCATACGGACTTAACATTGATTTACCTGAGCCCACAAGAGAATTTTATATAAATGACTTTGCCGGTTTAATGAATGATGAGTCAAAAAACAATATATTGAAGATTAATCTCAACTATGAAAATACGGAGGAGAAACCTCAGATAGTTGTTGTCACCGTAAAAAGTATGCAGGGCTTAGATGAAAATACATATTCGGTAAAGCTCTTTGAAGAATGGGAAATAGGAAATAAGGGTTACGATAACGGCGTACTTCTGTTATTGGCATTAGAGGAAAGAAGAATTAAAATTGAGGTTGGATACGGCTTGGAAGGTGCTATAACGGATTCTGAATCCGGTCGTATATTGGATGAATCCTTGGATTATCTCTCAGAAGGAGATTATTCAACCGGTCTGGAAAATATATTTTATAATTTAGCTATAGAAGTAAATAATGAATATGGTTATAATAATGAAGATATATTTGGAGATATAAAAGTAGAAAATCCTTATGAAGAAAGCTCTTCCAATTATGGTTCACTATTCAGGTTAATAGCGTTAATTGTTATAATCATAATAATTAACGGATTTGGAGGAGGTAGGGGAAGAAGACGCAGAAGCGTTTTTATGCCTTATTTTATGCCAAGATTCACTAACTTCGGAAGTGGAACTCACATAGGCGGCTTTGGCGGTCGTTCCGGAGGCGGAGGCTTCGGCGGAGGAAGTTTTGGAGGCGGAGGCCGTTCAGGCGGAGGCGGTGCAGGGCGCGGCTTTTGACGATGGATTTGCACTAGATTAGCGATTGATAAAGAACCTGTAATGAGAGTGCTTAGTCGCACAATACAGGTTCTTTATTGTTTTTTTCCATTGATTATCAACTGCCTATTCATTGCCCATCAACCGCTTATCGATCGTTAAGAAATTTTGCCTAAAAAAATAATTTCATCTGTTTCGGAGTTTATTATAGAAAGTCCGTTTTCTTCCCAGTTTGAAGAACCAAGATATCCCAATCTGTCATCCCAGGCATCATCGTACTCTTCTTTTGGAACCTTTTCTCCATCCACATAGTATTCAATTGTAGATTCAATTAATTTAAAGCCTTCCTGCGATATAAAATCATTTTCATCATAATCGTAATCATCATAATCGTCGTAATCCTCGTCATTGAAATAATCAACATTTGCTTCTGAATCTGTATATAGATAACCGTAATTAATAAGATTATAAAGGCATTCATACATTTCGTCCATGCACTCATTGTTGCTGTATGATTCAGCCAATTGATTAAAAAAATCCATTATTTCCTGACTTTTTACTTCATATGTAACCTTATCCTTTGTATAAAGCATTTCTTTCCAATCACCGCTTTCATTTGTTATAGTTATTTTCATTGCCAATCCCCCTAATAATAAATATTATTTGTAATATATATTATGAATTTTATAAATTAGGATAATTATTTTAGAATTTTTATAAAAATATTTGGCAATGAACTTTAACACTAAGCGAAATTCAATAAAATTTTAGATGCTATAATTTGATTATTTCACTATTATGGCTTATTTCGATTATATTTGTTGATGTATTTGTCATGTGATTTTTAAAATCTGAAGCAGTTTTAAAATTATCCCAGAAATGCATTGGAATAAATACCTTGGGTTGAAGTTTTTCTATGAAATATTCACCTCCGCATTTATAATTCTGTTCCAACCTTCCGTCAACCGGGAAAAAGGCAACATCTATTTTTACATTTAATTTTATAATATCTTCAATAATTGTTTTAAAAGCATCTTCCATTTCCTTTTCTTCCTCTTCAGTATCATCGGGCCATTTCCACCAATTCAAATCTCCGGCGTGAAATATATGAGTTCCTTCATCATCGATTAAGAAGCTGACACCCTCATCGGTTGAACCAAAGGTATTGATTGTTAAATTGTTAATTTTATTTTCTGTATTTTGCTTCGCAACATATATATTATCAATGTTATTATAAAGCTTTATGTCACTGCTTAGTATGTAGTATGTATTTGATTTTTCTTCAGCAAAAGAAAAAATACTTTGATTAAAATGATCCTGATGGCTGTGTGAAGCAAAAACATAAAGCGGCTTGGGGCTCTTTATAATTTGTTTTAAAAGCTTGTTAAAATCAAAATTTTCTTGTTTATCTTGCTTATTCTTAAAATAATCAAACATAAAAAACGAATTGTCTGTTTCAACAATAAAACAACTGTGATATACATAATATATTTTCATAATAAGCTCCTTTTTATTTATTTTGATATTATCATATCATAAATTATTCATGTGAAAAAGCGGAATAATAATTTTTAATAAAGAAAAAATATATATGTGTTGTTATTCCAAAAATATACTACCGCAGGGAGTATATATTTTTGTGAATGAGACTGAGGAATCAAGGTTTTAATATTTAAAATTAGGCAAATTCAGTACACGACAAACGCATGAGTTAAGAAAAAGTAACAAATAAAGAAAAAGCTTTTTTTGGTTGGCAAAAACAGGTATAATC
>NZ_JACBNQ010000042.1 GCF_013403245.1 Sedimentibacter hydroxybenzoicus DSM 7310
AGTAAATCATAGAGTAGTTTAGATAAATCAATGCTTAGCTATATTTACTTTGCATAATCGTCAACTTTGCATAAGGCTCCATCGTCTCGCCAATACTATCAAACATATACCTACACTATGTACTTGATATATGGTTCGAGAAGAGGATAAGGAAATACAGTGACGGGGAAAGCGAAATTGTTCGTTATGCTGATGACTTTGTATGTTGCTTCAAATATGAAGGGGACACTAGAAGATTCCTAACTGCTTTAGAGCAAAGACTGAAGAAATTTGGTTTGGAACTATCAACAGATAAAACAAGAACGATACCATTTGGGAAATATGCAAATGAAAGAGTGAAGAAAATAGGACTAAAAAGACCAGAAACATTTGACTTTTTAGGATTTACTCACTACTGTAGTTTGGCAAGAAATAAGCAATTTGCCCTAAGAGTACAGACAAATACAGAGCAAAATTAAAAGGTCTGAAGCTTTGGCTAAAGAAAGCAGTTCATGTCATAACAACAAAAGACATAATTGATAGAGTGAATACAATATTAAGAGGATATTATAACTACTATTGTATTAGAGGTAATTCTCAAATGGTTAGGCGATTTAGAAGCGACTTTATAAAGTTAATTTATAAATGGCTCAACCGACGAGGTCAAAGAAATAGTTTTACATGGGATAAGTTTAACTTATTTTTGAAATATAACCCTATTATCTACCCAAAGGTAGTTGCTTGCATATCGGTAGATTAACTACGAAGGATATTATGAAAAGCCGTATGCCTTAATTGGGCACGTACGGATTTGTGAGGGGGAATAGTCGCGAGATTATTCTCTACTCGACAAGCTTTGTTATGTATGTTTACATTCGGAACTTTAATAGTATCAATTATCGCCTTGTCTAAAGACAAGCTTAAGTAGTTTTTATACATAAAAGGGAAACCTTGGGTATAAAAAAACAACCCCTTTCATTAGATCTGTTTCTTGTCTAACAAAAAGAGTTCACTTCAATTTCCCCAAACTATGCGGTTATTTTTAACCAAATACCAAGGGAACTGACCGTTTCTTCGACAGTTCCTTTTATTTAATTCAATTATTACATAAAATATGGTATATGTCAAGATAATTCGTTTAAATTACAACAACTCCACTCCGTTAATCACCAGCTTAAATCTCAACTTTAAGAATTCTGCTGCTCTTCTGCATAGGAGCATTCTGCCTAAAAATATTTCAAAATAATCCATTACTTTGAAGGTTGTTGTATCTATTTTCAGTTCTAATATTGCATAATTACATTCTGTATCAATAATTAAATTGGATGATTCTACCGAGTAATTAACACGGTCATGGATGTCAAAGGTAGATGTTACTTTATTTCTTACCCTTGTCCTCCTTACATCACTTTTGTCAGCAAGTATCAATGCCGCTGCTACGGCGTTGACCGGTATGGCTGTTGATTCGTCGTGGTTTCCGATGGCTGAAATTATGGTGGCAATTTCATCAACGTCCATTCCCATTTTATCTAATAAACGGAATGCCATTATAGCGCCTGTTTGTGCGTGATCCACGCGGTTTACAACATTGCCGATGTCGTGTATAAAACCTGCAATCTGGGCTAATTCAGCTGTTCTGGCATCATATCCCAGCTGACTTAATATATCATGTGCCTGATTTGCAACCTTGCCTACATGAGCAAAGGAATGTTCTGTATAACCTAATTCATATAATGAATCGTCTGCTTTCGTTATGTATGTTTGTATTTCTTTATTATTTCTTATATCGTCAAATGTAATCATATTTCACCTCTTGTTAGTTTACATATATGTTAATTATGTTAAAAATTGAGATCCTTCACTGTGTTCAGGATAACAAAATCAACGCAGATCCTCATTAAATTCAGGATGACATTCTACATCATAAGCGTAAATGGATAGCTGTCAGGGTCAGAAGTAAATTCTATGTACTCCTTTGTCTTCGGGTGTTTGAATCCAAATTTATGTGACCAAAGAGCTATTTGTGTGAATTCCTTTTTCTTTACAAATACTTTGTTGTATTTGTTATCCCCCCATATTGGCATGCCCGAATTAGACAGCTGTAATCGTATTTGATGGTGTCTGCCGGTGTAAAGCTTTACCCTGAGTAAAGAAAGTGTACCATACTCTTCTGTTTGGCAGTGGCTTAAAACTTCATATTCCAATTTAGCTGATTTTGCTTGCTTATCGTCTGAAGTTGTAATTTTGGACATGTTGATAGTTTTTAGCTTTTTTATATAATCTTCTAAAATTGCATTGCTGTTTTGGGGTAACCCGCAAACAACCGTCAGATATTCTTTTTGTGTTTGCCTCAGCTGGACCTGCTTGGATAATTCTTTATTTGCAAACTCTGTCTTAGCAAAAACTATTACTCCCCCGACAGGTCGATCCAGACGTTGTATGAGTCCTAAGTATGGTTTTTCACCTTTATTTGTTAAATACTTAATTGCCTGTGACATCAAATCCTCATCGTTTGTTTTATCGCTTTGTGACGGTATACCCTGAGGCTTATTCAGACAAAGTATGTATTTATCTTCGTATATAATATTCATATATTCTCCTGTTTTTAAGGTATGGGGATACACCTTCAGTCAATAGCCGGTCTCCGGCTTTAGAAGTGATGTCCCCACCCCTCTATATTAAATCTGCGTAATGTGCATCTATGGCTTTTACCAAATCATCAGGTCGTATTATTATCTGTACTCCGATTGCTCCTGCACTTACTATTATTTTATCCTGCAATAAAGCGGATTCATCGATAAAGGTTTTATATTGTTTTTTCATGCCTATCGGTGAGCAGCCGCCTCTTATGTATCCGGTATTTTTAGTTAAATCCTTTAATGGCAGCATTTCTATGTTTTTTTCCGAAGATGCTTTTGCTGCCTTTTTCAAATCCAATTCATATTCTACGGGTATACAAAACACAAAGAGTTCCTTGCTGTGACCCGAAGCTGCCAAGGTTTTAAAAACCGCTTCCGGATTTTGTCCTGTTTTATGTGCTACGGATATGCCGTCTACATGACCGTCCTCGGTATCATAAGTCATATAATCGTATTCTATTTTTAACGTTTCAAGGATTCTCATGGCATTAGTTTTGTTAAATTTTTTCAAAATATCACCCCTCTAACTTATCAAAACAACACTTCTTTAAGCTTATACAAAACAAATAGGTTTAACATAAGTGCTATTATTGTTATTATTACAAAATCAGGTTTTTTTGTTTTGTGATGAAATAGCAGCATTGAAGCAATACTCCCAAATACTCCGCCAATATAGCTTAATGCATGAAGCGTCTTCTCCTGAATTCTCCATCTGTCTTTTTTGGATTTTTGTTTATCTATAAAGAAGATTATAAATGAAATCAGGTTAATTATAATATAGTACGTTAATATTAATGTTAATTTACTCATGGACGCCTCACAATAAGCTTGTTTATTTTCTTTCCTTCTCTTACAAAACGCTCTTCATACTCTGTCATAACATTGTTCTCCACATATGGGCTGTTGTGAAGATCTCTTGTAAGAATTACAAATTCCCAGCCCTCCTGCATAAATTGTTCCACAGAATATTCAAACAAATCATCGTTATCTGTCTTCATATGAATTTCACCATCGTTTGTCAAAACAATTTTATATACTTCCAAAAAACTTTTATGTGTCAATCTTCTCTTATAGTGTGAAGGTTTTGGCCAAGGATCTGAAAAATTCAGGTAAATTCTTTGTATTGAATCAGGCTCAAAAACATCCTTTAATATATCTCCGTTAGAATAGACGATAAAATAATTGTCAGGATCTTCTTCAAGCATTGATTTTGCACATCTATATGCAACCTTTACACTCTTTTCAAATCCAAAGTAATTTATATCCGGATTTTTTATTGCTGTTTCCCTGATGAACTTTCCCTTTCCGCATCCCAATTCCACATGTATGGGATGACTGTTGTTGAAAGCATCATTTAATTTATATCCCCGCTTTTCCGGCTCGGTAATTGTTTTTTCGTGTTGTTTAAGGTATTGGTACTGACCCGGTATATATCTTAGTCGCATGAAATTCTCCTGAATATTTATTAGAACATGTAGGCATGTTATTTGTGATATTGCCTGATACTGTCAGTATATCATGTTTATTAAAAGTTTACATTATTTCGGAATAATAAACAATAATATTTTTATTGTTATAACAATTTTGTCGTTAAGTATATGTTGCATAATCTTACAAAACACAGTAGAATATACTTAACAAAATTTATGAGGTGTATTATGGATTTTTTAATGAATTTGCACGGTCCTATTCTTTATATTATTATATTTCTCGCTAAAATTATAGAGGTATCAATAGCGACCATCAGATTAGTATATATTAACAAGGGTGAGAGAGTAATAGGAGCAATTTTAGCTTTTGTAGAAATAATTATCTGGCTTATTGTTGTAAGCTCGGTTTTAAATAATATTTCAGAAGATCCTTTAAAAATGTTTGTATACGCAATTGCTTTTTCACTGGGTAACTATATCGGAATTACAATCGAATCAAAAATAGCCGTTGGATTAGCTTCCATACAGGTTGTTGTAAATGAAGATACAGGAAAAATGCTTGCAGAAATATTAAGAGAAGAAAACTACGGAGTTACTATAATAGATGGAAGAGGCAAAAATGACAGCAAAAAATCACTTTTGTTCATCCAATTAAAAAGAAAGAAAATACCTGACGCTGTTAAGCTGATAAAACAAACTGCTCCAACTGCATATATAACTATCAATGATATCAAATCAATGGTAGGTGGATACTTAAAATAGTTCAATCCAACAAAATTCGTAGGAGGTGTAAATATTTTATGAATGATAATGCTGATAATTCTATGCGGAAAAGCCCTGAAACGTGGGAACGTACATTCTTGGACGAATGTACGGTGCAGACCTTGCACTTTATACGGGATACAGCTTTGAGGATGTACCTCGGGATATATATTATGCTCCTTATGTAAAATGGGCTGCTGAAAGCGGTGTAATTTTAGGTGTATCTGCAAGCTCATTTGAACCGGAAAGAGCAGTAACACGTCAGGAAATGGCAGCTATGATGTACCGATTTATGGATCATTTAGGACTTTCATTTACGAATGACAATAACGAATTCACCGATGACAACCTTATTGATGCATGGGCAAAGGAAAGCATCATGCAGCTTAAGGGAATGGGAATTATTTCAGGCAGGGCAGATAACAAATTCGATCCTTACGGAGTATCAACACGCGCTGAGGTAGCAGCAGTGCTGAGAAGACTGATTGAATATTTTCTTAAATAAAACTGTAAATATCTTTCTCCTAATATAGACTAAGGCTGTGCATTGCGGTTAAACTGCAATGCACAGCCTTTTTTATATCATTCATTTTACAAACGCACCGTAAATCGCTCTTATTGCGCCCTCAAAATCCTTATCCTCCACTCCGACAATTATATTGATTTCGCTGGAACCCTGGTCAATCATACGAATATTTATGTTATCGTTCCCCAATGCTGTAAACAACTTTGCTGAAATTCCCGGCTTGTAAGCCATTTTTATTCCGACGGTTGTGATTAAGCTTAAGTTTTTAAAAACATTTACTGACTGTGCTCCACATTTTGTTTTTATTTCCTCAGCTAACTCATGCGTTACCCTTTCCAGTCCTTCCGACGGAAGAATGATGGAGAAGCTGTCTATACCCGACGGTAAATGCTCTATGCTTAATCCCTTGTCTTCAAACACTTCTAAAGCTCTTCTTACAACGCCTACTTCATTAGCCATATGTTCCTTGTGGATATAAAAAACGGTAAAGTTTTTTTTGCCGGCAATTCCTGTGATAATATCTTCGTTTCCGTTACCGTCATAGCTGCTGTCATCTATAATTATCGTTCCCGGATTATCTGGCTCATTTGTATTTCTTATATTTATAGGTATGCCTGCTTCTCTTGCCGGAAATATTGCTTCATCATGAAGCACCGAGGCTCCCATGTAGGAAAGTTCCCTGAGCTCCTGATAGGTTATTTTTTTTATTTGCTTTGGATTATTAACGATACGCGGGTCAGCCATCAGGAAGCCTGAGACATCCGTCCAGTTTTCATAAACATTGGCTCCCGAAAAAGCTGCAACTATCGCACCTGTTATGTCGGAGCCGCCTCTTGAAAAAACCTTAATGCTGCCGTCAGGATATGAACCGTAGAATCCGGGTATTACAGCTCTTTTTGAATTCTGTAATGCTTCACACAATTTTTCTTTCGTTCTTTCATTGTTTACTGACCCGTCATAATTAAAGAAGATTACATCCTTGGCATCTATAAAGTCACAATTTAAATAATCTGCCAGGAGCAATGCACTTAAATATTCTCCTCTGCTCACAATGTAATCTTCATCGCATTTATTATCTAAATTATCCTTTATAATCCTAAATTCTTTTTCTAAATCTATATTTAAATGCAATTCCTCTTTAATTGAATTGTATCTATCCTCTATTATTTTAAAAATAGGTGCGTGAGGAACCGAAAATTTAATATGTGCATGTGTCAGATACAGTAAATCCGTAATTTTATTATCTTCCTTAAATCTTTTACCGGGAGCTGAAACTACTACAAATCTTCTTGCGTCGTCACTTTTTATTATATCATGTACTTTTTTAAGCTGAGAAGCATCAGACATGGAAGTACCGCCGAATTTTGCTACCTTTAACATTTGTCCTCCTATATTGATGATATTTTATTAAGATAACATATAACAGTCATAGTGTCAACAATTTAAATACATACGTCTTTAAATCACGAATAATCATCCTCTCAGGTCATCAAGTAGCTTTGTTTTTTCTATGGTTCTGTCATCCTTATATTTTATTATTTTAGCAGGGCTTCCCGCAACAACCGCCATTTCGGGCACATCCTCCGTAACCACACTTCCCGCAGCAACAACTGATCCCTTGCCAACCTTTACTCCCTCCAGAACAACCGCATTGGCACCAATTAAAACATCATCCTCTATAATAACCGGTGTCTTGCTTGGCGGCTCTAAAACTCCTGCAATAACCGCACCGGCTCCGATATGAACATTTTTGCCTATTGTTCCTCTTGCGCCTACAACCGCATTCATATCAATCATTGTTTTTTCGCCTATAACGGCACCTATATTTATTACCGCACCCATCATTATTACAGCATCCTTGCCTATGGTGCACATGTCTCTGATGATGGCACCCGGCTCTATGCGCGCATTTACTTCATTTGTATTTAACAATGGTATTGCGGAGTTTCTTCTGTCATACTCCAAATGGTAGTTTTCTATTTGGGGATTTTCGGACAACAATTTTTGTGCATCTGAGTATTCGCCTATGAGTATCGCAATATCTCCTGATTGGAATACCTTCATATTGCAGCTTTCTATATTGTTTACATTTCCTGATACATAAAGCTTTACAGGTGTTGATTTTTTTGCATCTTTTATAAATTTTGCTATTTCGTATGGATCTTGTAAAAACATCTTTACCTCCTGGTTTTACGCTATATTTACTATTTTATTAGTTTTTCTGTTATCCATGTCAAAAAGTTCTTCAGTCGTATAAAAACCTTCTTTTTGATTCACTAATTTTAACGCTATATCAATTGCTCCTCTGGCAAATATCTTTTTAGAAAACGCAGTGTGCTTTATTTCTATAATTTCATCAATTCCTGAAAATATAACCGTATGCTCTCCCGGTATAGTTCCCGCCCTCAACGAATGCATCTCGATTTTTTCTCTCCCCGTCTCCTGCATTATGTCTTCAGCCAACGTTTTAGCTGTACCGCTTGGGGCATCCACCTTTTTATTATGATGCCTGTCTACTATGTCTATCTCAAAATTATTTAAATCATTACTGATTAATTTTAACATCTTTCTTACAATATTTATTCCTGTTGAAGTATTTGATGAAAGCAGAACCGGTATATTCTTTCCTGCTTCTACAATTTTATTTTTTTGCTCCTGATTAAAGCCTGTAGTACAAATCAGTAATGCAGCATTTCTTTCCTTCGCATAATTTAATAGAAAATCAAGATTAGCCGGATTTGAAAAATCTATAATTATATCTATATCGTGTACATTTTCACACTTCTTTCTGTCTTTAGGTGATATAATCCCTGTAAGCTTAACATTATCATATGTTTTTATTTCTTGCTCGACTACCTTTCCCATAGCTCCATAACCGCATAAAGCAACATTTATCATATATTTCTTCCTCCCATCCTTAACAATTTATGCCGTACCTTCTCATTTCGTTAATCAATTTATGTCTGTTTTCATCTGACATAGGATACAGAGGTTCTCTGACCTCAGAGCTGCATAAATTCATGATTCCCATCGCCTCTTTAACAGGTATAGGATTAGTTTCAATAAACAAAGCATTAATCAGTCCATTCATATTTAACTGCGCATCTCTTGCTTCATCTATGTTTCTGTCATTGTAATCATCCACAATCTTTTTAGTTTCAGCAGGCAGTATGTTAGCAACTACAGAAATAACTCCGTGACCTCCTAACGACATTAGCGGAACGATCATATCGTCATTTCCGGAATAAACCAAGAAGTCTTTGGGGCAAATTCTTAATATTTCGGCTACCTGACTGATATTGCCGCTTGCCTCCTTAATTCCTACGATGTTATTAATTTTAGATAATTCTAACACCGTACTTGGCTCAATATTCATGCCCGTTCTTGCCTGCACGCTGTAAACTATTATAGGCAATGATGTGCTTTCTGCAATCATTCTGTAGTGATTTATCAATCCTCTTTGTGTTGTTTTGTTATAATATGGAGTTACTAATAACAACCCATCGGCTCCTGCTTCCTCACAGAATTTTGCTTTCTTAACAGATGCTGCGGTACAGTTGCTTCCTGCACCTGCTATAACAGGTATTCTTTTTGCCACTCTGTCAATTACAAATCTTACAATCTCATGGTATTCATCATCTGTCAATGCAGGGGTTTCAGCAGTTGTACCTGCCACTATAATTGAACCGGACCGCTCAACATGCATGTCTACCAATTTCCCCAAAGTTTCATAATCAACTTCTCCATTTACAAATGGTGTTACTAAAGCTACCCCACAGCCATTTATTAAATCTTTCATTTCTTTTTCTCCTTAAAAATTATTTAATTAAAATAATTTTCATGTCGCTTTTTTTCAATAAAAAAAGCGACATAAGAGCAAAAGGGCTCTCAGACGCTTGCAAAAAACACCGAACCTTCTGCCCAGCATATTACAGCTCTCTTTTATAGGATTGGGAAGCATCCTATAAAAACAGTATTACATCTATTAAATGTAATCCCAGAGAAAAATCCCTTCGGCGAGTCACCCTTTCAGGCATTGCCTTACTCTTGATCATCGCAACCTCTGTAATATACCCACGAAAATATTTAATTTTTTCTATTATATGCTTGATGGCTGTTTATGTCAATAAGAATTTCAAATTCTTTTTATTGAAATTATTTCTTCATAATATTTCTTATCAAATGAAACCTTTATAAGCTTAGTTAAATCATAGGCTTTTGAGCTTAATATTTTCTCAACCTTTCCTTCACAAACTTCCTTACCCATTCTGTCAACCAGCGTAACCGTATCATTTGCTTGGGGTAACGGCAAATACTCATACGGTATTGTAATCATTGCGCTGTCCTCGTTATAATTTATGTCCATCAAATGTATGGCTATACCTGGACACTTAACGACACATATTCCACATCCGGTACATTTGCTTAAATCAATAGTCGGAAGATTTGTTATGGGATTTCCTACATTGATTGCACCTCTCGGACACGATGTTTCACAAGGATTGCAGGGTATTTGCTCAATACATTCTATTACAGCTATATTCCCTGTTTTATAATCTTCTTCCGTGGGGAATCCGGGTGAAGCTCTCAGCTCTTCGATTGAAGGAGCACCGCATTTCTTTAAGCATGACATAGAATCATCCCCTCTCCTTCTTCCAATATCCTGTCCTTTGCGGTTTTTCTCTTTTCTCCGAATTGTCCGCACCTTAACGAGTCAAGCTTAGTCCAGATTTCTTCTATTCTTTTTTCTGCCTGAGCATCATCAATTAAATTCAAATCATACGCAACGCTTATGCCTGCCAGACGTCCTTCTTCCATGGCTGTACTTGCTTCTTCTATACCTGCAACATCACCTGCAACGTATATGCCGTCAACTGTTGTTCTCATATACCTGTCATGAACGGGTACGTATCCGCCCATGCTTCCGATGAATGTAAACTTACAGCCTGCAAGCCAGATAAGCTCTACCATTGGTGTTAAGCCAACTGCAAGACATATTGTATCTGCATCAAATATTTTTTCTGTTCCTTCAATTTCCTTCCAATTGCTGTCTAATTGAACTATTTCTACACGTTCTACCCTGTTTTTTCCATGTGCTCTTTTTATAGTATGACTCGTATAAAACGGTACGCCTGCCCTTGCAACCTTCGCGGTATGAACTCCATACCCCCCAAGAGTCGGAGCTGCTTCAACTATCGCAGCTACCTCTGCACCGGCCTGCATTAATTGATATGACACTATTACTCCAACATTTCCCGAGCCAAGCATCAATACTTTATGACCGGGCAGTACTCTGTTTAAGTTTATCATCGTTTGGGCGGCACCTGCACCCATTACCCCTGGAAGCTCCCAGCCGTCAAATTGAACTGAATTTTCATACGCTCCCGTTGCAATTATAATTTTACCCGCTGTTATCTCCCTTGAAATCTCTTTATTTTCTATTATCCAAATCTTTTTATCGGGAGTCAGTCCGCATACCTCAGTGTTCAGCATTACTTCTATATTTAGTTTTTCCGTATCGTCTAAAAGCTCTGTGCCTATATTTATACCTCTTGTTCCTGCCTTATGCTCTCTTGAACCGAAGAATTTGTGAATTTGCTTGAAAAGCTGTCCTCCGGGTTTATTGTTTTCATCAATCAGCAATACCCTTGCTCCCGCTCCGGCAGCTTCTATGGATGCGGCAAGGCCGGCAGGACCGGCTCCAACGATGACAACATCATAATTATTCATTTTTCCACTCGCCTCTCCCATATTGAGTTTCTACCTTCATTCCATCCTTCACTTCGGTAACGCATGTTCTTACATTCGGTATTCCGTCAACAATCATGACACAGTCGGTGCATCTTCCTATACCGCAATATATACCTCTTGGCTTATTATGTTTTTCCGTATATCTGAAGCTGTGCACACCGTTGGCTATTAAAGCCGATGCGATCATTTCACCTTTCAACGCAGTAATTTCCTTGCCGTCAAAGGTTATTGTAACGATTTCCTCTCTTGTGTCCTTACCTAATATGGGATGATCCTTTATCCTTGTCATAATTCACCTCATTGAAGTACTGTCAGGCTTTCATCTACGATTCTTTTTACCTCAGGGGTAGGTTTTGTCAGAGGCAGCCGATATCCTCCTACATTAAATCCCATTGAATTTAATGCATATTTTACCGGAATAGGATTTGTGGTAACAAAAAGTGCATCAAATAAATTTGTTAATTTCAAATTTATTTCGGCAGCCTTTTCTATATCCTTATTTTCAAAGGCATCTATCATATCTCCCATTATTTTTCCGCCTACATTTGATGCAACGCTTATTATTCCATATCCGCCTACAGCCAATGACGGCAGCGTCAATATATCCTCACCGCTGTATACTAAAAAATCTTCGGGAGTTTCATTCACCATTCTGATAAATTGTGCCATATCGCCGCTTGCTTCTTTAATTGCAACTATATTCTTTATTTCAGCAAGCTTAGATAATGTTTTTACGCTCATATTTACTCCTGTTCTTCCGGGTACATTGTAAATTATGACAGGAAGATCAGTACTCTCTGCAACTGTTTTGAAATGCTCATATAATGATTCTTGATTAGGCTTGTTGTAGTAGGGTGTTATTACCAATAATCCGTCTACATTCAAATCCTCTATATTTTTAATGTTTTCAATTGTTTTCTTAGTATTGTTTGTTCCGACACCTGCAATGATAGGTACATTTACATTTTTCTTTACTTCAGATATAAGCTTATACACCTCATCACCTGTTAAGGTAGGCGATTCCCCTGTCGTTCCGTTTAACAGCAGTGCCGAGCTTCTTTCAATTACAAGCTTTTCAGCAAATTTAACGGCCTGATTGTAATCAACATTCAGTTCTGAATC
Source organism: Sedimentibacter hydroxybenzoicus DSM 7310 (assembly GCF_013403245.1). GTDB lineage: Bacteria > Bacillota > Clostridia > Tissierellales > Sedimentibacteraceae > Sedimentibacter > Sedimentibacter hydroxybenzoicus. The sequence goes on from NZ_JACBNQ010000042.1 coordinate 12,210, forward strand.
AAAAGGTGTTACCATTGCAGTTATTAAACGTCCCCAATTCATATTTAGCCCTCCTTTAAAACTTTCGTAGTGTCAAGTAAACACTACTATTTTTTTGTTAAAACCTTTATATATCAAGGGTTGCATAGTCTTTATAAAAC
>NZ_JACBNQ010000043.1 GCF_013403245.1 Sedimentibacter hydroxybenzoicus DSM 7310
GATTGATTTTTCATGTGTCTTTCCTTAATTATTATGAAAACCCGCTAATTTTTAGCGGGTTTGTCAATAACCTGAGCGAGCCAAATGGCTCGCTTTTTAAGTTAAAAATTGCGGACAAGTTTTTATAGTATGCCCTCTTCCGGATATTTTTTATTGATAATTTAGAGATTATTCTATATAATTTAATAACAGGAAAATTTTAACTAGAATAGAGGTAATCAATAATGAGCTTTTTTTCAAGATTTTTAAAGGGCTTAATAATAGGTGCGGGTGCGATTGCTCCGGGTGTCAGCGGTGGGGCCTTGGCGGTAATTTTTGGGCTTTATGACAAAATGACCTTTTTTATAGCCAACTTCACATATAAATTCAGAGAAAATGTTAAGTTTTTTATTCCTGTTGGAATCGGAGGAGCTTTAGGAGTCTTATTATTCAGCAGAATTATTGAATTATTATTCACATATCATGAAGTAGAAGTAAGATATGCATTTATCGGACTTATGTTAGGTACAATTCCTTCGGTTATAAAAGAAGCAAATAAAAAGGGCTTTAAGCCAAAATATCTTATACCTTTAGCTATAACATTTATTTCAACGTTAGTTCTTACTTTTCTTGAAGAAAGTGCATCCGGTTTAAACAGTTTAAGTAACCCGTCAAGCATCAACATTATTATATACGGGTTAATTATAGGTTTTGGAACAATAATCCCGGGAATAAGTGCATCAATTATACTGATGTACATCGGAGTATATGAATTTGTAATTTCTGCCATATCCAACCTTTCTGTCGTGTATATTTTTTACCTAGGAATTGGTTTTGTTATAAGCATATTGTTATTTTCTAAACTAATTTCGATGTTGTTTAAAAGATGTTACGGTGTCACATTTTATGCTATTTTAGGGCTGGTTCTGGGTTCTATCATCAGCATATTTCCGGGTTTTTCATTTACTTTCGAATATATCTTCAACTTTGTACTTTTAATTGCGTGTTTCTTATTGTCGTACAATATATCAAGATTGACTGGTTAAATTTTTATTTATCTTTTTACTTATAAAAATAAATTGACTAAGGTTGTCCAAAGTGATACAATTCATGTAAATAAAAATTTAAGATATTGAATTAAAATCATCTTAGTTGAATTTTTCTATATTTTTTAATAAATTCAATAATTAAATTTTTATTATATTTATATTTTATATTTATAAAAATTTATAGGGAGGTAACAAACCATGTCAACATTTTTAATCGGACTTATTATTCTTGTCGTTGGTGGATATTTTTACGGAAACTTCTGTGAAAAAACTTTTGGTCCTGACGACAGAGACACACCGGCAATTACTAAGGCAGACGGAGTAGACTTCGTCGTAATGAAAAAATGGAAAAACTCACTAATTGAATTGCTTAACATAGCAGGTACAGGACCTATATTCGGAGCAATTCAGGGTATCTTGTTTGGACCTATTGCATTTATCACTATCCCTGTAGGATGTATACTTGCAGGTTCAATGCACGACTATTTCTCGGGAATGATTTCTATGAGAAACGGCGGAGCTCAGATGCCGAGATTAATCAAGAAATATTTAGGAAACAATGTAATAAAAGTTTATAACTTTTTCTTATGGATATTGATGTTCTTAGTTGGTGTTGTATTCGTTTATACACCCGGAGACTTAATCGTTACTCAGGTTCTCAGTCAGGAAGCGGCAGTAACCAATCCTGTTGTTTGGATAGTATACGGTGCAATATTTTTATACTACCTTGTAGCTACATTATTCCCGATAGATGCAATCATAGGCAGAGTTTATCCTATATTCGGTGGATTCCTGATATTATCTGCTGTTGGAATATTTATTGGAGTTTTGATGGACGGCGGAGCAAGCTTAACAGCTTTATCATTTGCATCTAATCCATTTAAACAGCATCCGGGCGGACTTCCGTTTATACCTGTATTCTTCATTACTGTTGCCTGCGGTATCATGTCAGGCTTCCATGCAACACAAGCTACCTTGATTTCAAGAACGGTAAAGAGTGAAAAAGAAGGTAAAATGACTTTCTTTAACATGATGCTGGTTGAAGGCTTTATAGCTATGTGCTGGGCAGCAGGTGCAATGGTTCTGTTCGGAAGAGGAACAGACTTAGCGACAACTCCTACTTTAGTGGTTGGATTAGTTTCCAGAGAATTCTTAGGAAGCATAGGTGGTATGATTGCTATATTAGGTGTTATAGTTCTTCCTATTACATCAGGCGATACAGCATTCAGATCATTAAGATTAATGGTTTCTGAACAATTTAATATTGACCAGAAACTTCCTATTAGGAGAATCATAACTTCAGCATGTTTATTCGTTCCGGCGATATTCGTTCTTTACTATGCAAAACAAAGCCCACAAGGATTCAACATTCTTTGGAGATACTTTGCATTTACAAACCAATTTGTTGCTACATTTGCTTTAGGAACAATTGCGGTTTACTTGTATATTACAGGAAAGAATTATTTCATATCATTAATACCAGGAATGTTCTACTTCTTCGTAACATTAAGCTTCATCTTCCATGCACCGATTGGACTGAAGTTAGACGAAAGATTGGGATTAGATCCATCAAGCTACATGGCTTCTATGATTCTTGCAGCTGTTATGGCATTAGGATATATGTGGTTCATTAGAAAAAGAGGCGAAAGTCAAAAAGAACAGATACTTCAAAATGTATTGAACTAATCAAATATTAAAATCTGAGACTGCCTGACGGCGGTCTCGGCTGCTGAAAAAGCCCCCCTGCATCGTTGCCGTTCATCCGGTCAATCCTCACGTATGTCTAATACGCTGCGGTTGCCCGTCTTACGGCGCCTTGCAGGATGAACTTTTTCAACAGCCTATCATCTTGATGACTTTGTCATAAATCTGACTGCCTGACGGCGGTCTTTTTTTATTGTACTTTGTTTACATTTATATGAAATTTTGATACAATAGCATATAAAAATATAAAGATCCGTCTTTAACAGGAGTTTTTATGCAGAGGATACTTAGGATAGTATTTAACAGGGTAACATTTGTGGTACTCTCAATCTTAGCTCAAATACTAACATTTGTGATTATAATTGACAGCTTCAGCAATTATCTTTTTATTTTCAACTTTTTATTTATGCTTATAAGTATTTTGGTGGTCATTTATATTTTAAACAGTAAAAGTGACCCTGCTTATAAAATTGCATGGATTATACCCATTATGCTTGTTCCCGTTTTTGGAGGCTTATTTTTTCTGATGTCCGGAGGGGCAGGTCTTTCAAGCAGGATGAAAAAAAGCATGACTCTTATTTCAGAAAAAATGAAGGAAAACTTAAGTCAAAATGAGAAAACTGTTCAAATGTTGCTTGAGGACAACAATATTGCATATAATCAGGCAAAATATATTGAAAAGTATACGATGTGTCCCGTTTATAATAATTCTTACACGGAATTGCTGCCTTCAGGGGAAAGCTTTTTTGAAAGCCTGGTAAATGAATTGAAGCTAGCTGAAAAGTATATATTTTTAGAGTTCTTTATTATAGAAGAAGGCTTAATGTGGAATACAATTTTGGATGTACTGATAGATAAGGTAAGACAAGGAGTTGAAGTACGCGTCATATATGACGATTTTGGCGGCATGTTTAAACTGCCGCTCAGATATAATAAAAAGCTTGAAGAAATGGGAATTAAGTGCTGTGTATTTAATCCCATCATACCGATTATGTCAATTCGCCTAAACAACAGAGACCATCGGAAAATTGTGGTTATAGATGGAAAGGTTGCATTTACCGGAGGAGTAAACATAGCGGATGAATATATCAATAAAATTGAAAAGTTCGGACACTGGAGAGATTGTGCAATTAAAATAGAAGGCGATGCGGTGTGGAGTTTAACGGCAATGTTCCTTTCCGTATGGAGCTATTTAAGAAAAGAAGAGGAAGATTATTCTTTATTTATGCCTCGGAAAAACGAAGGTGAAATAGGATGCTGCGGATTTGTCCAGCCCTTTGATGACAGCCCTTTAGACGACGAGCATGTAAGTGAAGCTGTTTATATGAACTTAATTAATCAAGCACAAAAATATATATACATAGAAACGCCTTATTTGATAGCTGATAATAAAATGATGGTTGCATTATCCCTGGCAGCCAAAAGAGGGGTAGATGTACGGATATTAACCCCTCATATACCGGATAAAAAGTATGCATTTGCAGTAACTCGTTCTAACTATGAAGAACTGCTGGAATCAGGAGTGTCAATTTATGAATATACCCCGGGTTTTAATCATGGTAAAACATTTGTGGTGGATGACACCTATGCAGTGGTTGGAACTATAAACCTTGACTACAGAAGCTTATATTTGCATTTTGAATGCGGAGTATGGCTTTATAATTCTGACAGTGTACTGCAGGTAAAGGAAAATACCTTAGATGCTTTGAACATCAGTCAGAAGGTATTATTGGATCAGTTAAGAAATGTTTCTAAAATAAGGAAGATAGCAAGAACAGTTTTAAAAATATTTGCGCCGCTAATGTAGATGCGAGACTGCGGATGCATGTTAAAACAGTTATATTTATATAAGAAGGAAGACCTATGGAAAATAAATTTACGCATTTGCATGTTCATACTGAATTTTCTTTGCTTGACGGGGCATGCAGAATAGGAGAATTAATCAACAAAGCAAAAGAACTTAATATGACTTCATTGGCCATTACGGATCACGGTTGTATGTATGGAGTTGTTGAATTTTTTAAAGCTGCAAAAAAAGCAGGCATAAAACCAATAGTTGGTTTTGAAGCATATGTATCGCCGAGAAAAATGACAGACAAGGATTCTCAGCTTGACAAAAATCAATACCATTTAGTCCTGCTTGCTGAAAATTATGATGGCTTTAAAAACATTATAAAGCTATGCTCTGCCGGTTTTGTGGATGGATATTACTATAAGCCCAGGGTGGACCATGAAATACTGAGAGCACACAGCAAGGGCGTTATTGCATTGAGCGCATGTCTGGCAGGAGAGATACAGTCATACTTGATGGATAATAATTACGAGCAGGCACTTAAAACGTGCCTCATGTATAAAGATATATTCGGAGAAGATAACTTTTTTCTTGAAATGCAGGATCACGGCATGGAAGAACAGAAGAAAGTGAACCAGGGTCTCCTTGAAATGAGCAGGGAAACAGGAGTGAAATTGGTTGCTACTAATGACGTTCATTATATAAATAAAGAAGATGCATATTTTCATGATGTGCTTTTATGCATTCAAATGCAAAGAACCGTTAACGAAGAAGACAGAATGAAGTTCCCCTCAGATGAATTTTATTTAAAATCCTATGAAGAAATGTCAGAACTTTTTCCGGAAGAAGCAATTACAAATACAGCCGCAATAGCTGAACGCTGCAATGTTGAGCTTGATTTCGACACGGTTCACCTGCCTGAGTTCAAAGTTCCGCAGGGTTATACAAAGACAGAGTATTTCAGAGAAATATGTCAGGAAGGCTTAAAGGAAAGATATAAAAATATAGATGATGAAATTCAAAAAAGATTAGATTATGAAATAAGCATCATTGAGCAGATGGGATATGTGGATTATTTTTTGATTGTATGGGATTTTATTAAGTACTCCAGGGATAACAATATAATGGTTGGACCCGGCAGAGGTTCGGCGGCAGGAAGCTTGGTTGCTTATTCTATGAAAATAACCAATATAGATCCGTTAAAATACAATTTGATTTTTGAAAGATTTTTAAATCCCGAAAGAATAAGCATGCCCGATATAGATGTGGATTTTTGCTATGAACGAAGAGAGGAAGTTATCGACTATGTTAAGCAAAAGTATGGCAATGAAAAAGTAGCACAAATCATAACATTTGGTACCATGGCCGCAAGAGGAGCTATCCGGGATGTGGGCAGGGTCTTAGATTTGCCATACAAAGATATTGACGTGATAGCTAAGAAAATTCCTATGAGTTTAGGAATGACTATAGAAAGTGCCTTGGAAATAAACAATGAATTGAAAGAAGCGTATGAAGGGGACTTAAAGGTTAAAAAACTTATTGATTTAGCACTTAAAGTTGAGGGTCTCGCACGTCATGCGTCAACCCATGCTGCAGGGGTGCTGATTTCAAAAGAAGATGTAACAGAATACGTTCCTCTTTCAAGAAACAAGGATGTAATAACAACTCAGTTTAATATGATAGAGTTAGAGGAGCTCGGGCTGTTAAAAATGGATTTTTTAGGACTCAGGACTCTGACCGTTATAAGAGATGCAATTGACCTGATTGAAAGAAATCATGATATCAAGGTAGATTTCGATAATTGTCAATATGATGATAAGGAAGTATACAAGTTGTTTGCAGCTGCGGAAACCTTGGGGATATTCCAGTTTGAAAGCACAGGCATGAGAGCTTTTTTAACCGAGTTAAAGCCTACAGAATTTGAAAATATAGTTGCAGCCAACGCTATGTACAGACCGGGACCTATGGGGCAAATTCCGGTATTTGTAAAAAACAGACAAAATCCTGAGAAAATTGAATATCTGCATCCAAAATTAGAAGATATACTGAATGTTACTTATGGCTGCATGGTTTATCAGGAACAGGTTATGCAGATAGTAAGAGATATAGGCGGATTCACCATGGGACGCTCGGATTTGTTGAGACGTGCCATGGGTAAGAAAAAAATGAGCGTTATGCTTGAAGAAAGAAAAAATTTCATTTACGGTAAGCCATCAGAAAGTGGCGAACAGGAAATACTCGGAGCTGTAAATAACGGTGTTGATGAGAAAACCGCAAATGAAATATATGATTTAATGGTTGAATTTGCAAAATATGCCTTCCCTAAAGCACACTCCGTTGCATATGCGGCTTTGGCTTATGAAACGGCATGGCTTAAGCATTATTATCCTGTAGAGTTTATGGCTGCTCTGATATCAAGCATCATGGGCAGTACGGGCACTGTTTCGCTATATATCAGAGAGTGCAAGCGCTTAGGAATTAAAATTTTGCCTCCTGACGTCAATGAAAGCCGTGATAAATTTACCGTAGAAAATGGAAAAATTCGATTTGGCCTTGCAGCAGTTAAAAATGTCGGTTCAAATGTTATTGCTGAAATTGTTGAAGCAAGAGAGAAAAAAGGTAAATTTACTTCATTTACGGATTTTTGCACCAAGGTAGACCAAAGCGTTTTAAATAAGAGACAAATAGAATCATTAATAAAATGCGGAGCATTTGACTCTTTAAAAATTTATCGTTCACAGCTTATGTCAATATACGAAAGAACAATAGATTCAATTATAAGCCAGAAAAAAAGAAATATAGAAGGTCAGTTTTCATTATTTGATGATGTGATTTCGCAGAATTTAAATATGACTTCAAAAGAAGAAATACCCAATATTGCCGAATATAATGAAAAAGCATTGCTTACTATGGAAAAGGAAATGGTAGGGGTATACTTAAGCGGTCATCCCTTGTCTGAATATGAAAAGGAGCTTGAAAAAATAACAACCACAAATACAAGTGAAATTATGGAACTGAAGGATTCCCATGAAAATAACGCAAAGATTCAGGATGGAAGCAGAATTGTCATTGGTGGAATAATTGTAAAAAAACAAAATAAAATAACTAAAAATAATAATATGATGGCTTTCATAACCTTGGAGGATTTGTACGGAGCTGTTGAAGGAATAGTTTTTCCCAAAATTTACGAAAATTGCAAGGATGCTTTATATGAAGACAATATAGTTGTTGTTGAAGGAATAATTGATGCATCCGAAGAAGAAGAACCTAAAATTATCTGCAACAAAATAACAGAGCTAAAAAAAGAAGACATAAATACAGAAGTTAAAAAGCAAAGAAAGTTGTATCTGAAAGTTGACAATACTGAAGCATACAAGAAAATAAAAAATGAGCTGTTTAAAAATATTTGTAAGTGCCCGGGCAGCGATTGTGTTATAATTTATAACAGTCAGGAAAAAGCCAATATGGTTTTACCTGTCAGAAATTGGGTAAATATAGACAATGAAAATTTAATTAATGATTTAAAAGTTTTGCTAGGAGAAAATAATGTAGCAATAAGATAAACGTATATTGTACGCTTGTGTCATTCTGAACGCAGTGAAGAATTTCAGGTTTTGAAATTCTGAGATCCTTCGCTATCGCTCAGGATGACGAATAATAGGGAGGTTTGTATGAGAAAGATAGGTGTACTTACAGCCGGTGGAGATGCACCGGGAATGAATGCTGCAATAAGAGCAGTTGTAAGATTTGGAATTTACAATAATATTAATATAGTCGGCGTAAAAAATGGATTCAGAGGATTGGTTGAAGGGGACAGCGTGGAAATGAACCTTTCTTCTGTTGCGGATATAATTCACAGAGGTGGTACTGTATTAGGCAGTGCAAGAAGCAAAGAGTTTATTGGAGAAGATGGGTTTCAAAAAGCGCTTAAAAATATAAAATATTTAGGTATAGACGGACTCGTTACAATAGGCGGTGACGGAACTCTGAAAGGTGCTTTGGCACTTGGTAGGTCAGGAATACCTGTGATTGGAATTCCGGGAACAATTGATAACGACCTTCCGTACACGCAATATACATTAGGATTTTTTACCTCACTTACAACCGTATTGGAAGCAGTGGAAAAAATAAGGGATACCTCGTCATCTCACGGAAGAACAAATGTAATTGAGGTTATGGGCAGAAACTGTGGAGATATAGCTCTTTATGCAGGTCTTGCGGGTGGTGCTGAAATGGTTATTATTCCGGAAGTTGAGAATAATATAGATGAAGTATGTGATAAAATAATGCAGGGAAGAGCAAGAGGTAAAAAGCACAGTATTGTCTTACTTGCAGAGGGTGCAGGAAATGCCAAGGATATAAGTGAGCAAATAGAAAAAATAACAGGCATCACCACCAGATATTCAGTACTGGGTTATACACAAAGAGGAGGAACCCCTTCCGCATATGACAGGTTAATAGGCAGCCAGATGGGTGCAAAAGCTGTGGAGTTATTATGCTGTGAAAAATTCAATAAGGTTCTTGGCGTTAAAGGCAATGAAATATTCCACATGGATATAGAAGAAGCACTTTCAATGAAAAGAGCATTTGACAGAAAAACATACGAATTAACAAAAATACTATCAATATAACAATAGATATGCGATAGATAAGCGATTGATATGCAATAGATAATCAATAGCTAACCTATTGCTTCTCTATTGATTACAAGGGAGTTGAAATACATGAGAAAAACAAAAATAGTATGCACCATAGGCCCTTCTTCACAGGACGAAAAAATATTCAGACAATTAGTAATGAACGGCTTAAATGTGGCAAGATTAAACTTTTCACACGGGAGTCATGAAGAGCATCAACAAAAAATAGATGTTATCAAGAAAGTCAGACGTGATTTAGGAACATCAACTGCTATAATGCTTGATACAAAGGGACCTGAAATAAGAACAAGAGATTTTGAATTTGGTCAGGCAGAGCTGACGGCAGGACAGGAACTTGTACTTACCTCAAGAGAACTTCTTGGCAATAAAGACATAATCAGCGTAACATACAGGGATTTTGCAAAGGATGTAAAACCGGCAGATACTGTATTAATAGATGATGGACTAATATCATTAGAGGTTATAGAAATAATAAATGAAACTGATTTAAAATGTATTGTTAAAAACGGAGGTATAATCAAAAACAAAAAAGGTGTAAATGTACCTAACGTTCAAATAAATTTACCTGCTATGACAGAAAGAGATATTGAGGACATTAAGTTTGGTATAAAAAATGATGTGGATTATATTGCCGCTTCATTTATCAGAAAAGCCGATGATGTTATATCAATAAGAAGAATTTTAGAAGAAGAAAATGCCGACCATATAATGATTATTTCAAAAATAGAGAACAGACAAGGTGTTGAAAATATAGATGAAATAATTGAAGTGTCAGATGGAATAATGGTTGCAAGGGGAGATTTGGGAGTTGAAATACCTGCAGAAGAAGTGCCTCTTGTGCAAAAGACATTGATTAGTAAGTGTAATGATGCGGGAAAACCGGTTATTACAGCAACGCAAATGCTTGACTCAATGATGAGAAATCCCAGACCTACTAGAGCCGAGGTTTCAGACGTTGCAACTGCCATATTTGAAGGCACGGATTCCATAATGCTGTCAGGAGAGACTGCTTCCGGATGCTATCCTTTAGAGGCGGTAATAACTATGTCAAGAATAGCGGTAATGATAGAAAACTCTTTGGATTATAAGGAAATTTTACAAAATAAAAACGTTAAATTTGAAAACGGCATAACAGATTCAATAAGCTATGCTACATGCAGAACATGTCTGGATTTAAATGCATCAGCAATTATTTCCGCAACCTCATCGGGTTATACCGCTGCAGCAGTTTCAAAATACAGACCGATTGCACCGATTATTGCAGCAACGGAGCATGAAAGAGTAATGCGTAAAATGTCACTGTATTGGGGTGTCTATCCAATAAAAATAAGCAGAATGAATTCAACCGACGAAATTATAGATAAGTCTGTAAGCAGAGCATTGGAGTTGGGATATATCAAGAATGGTGATTTGATAGTTATTACAGCAGGTGTACCTGTAGGAATTTCCGGAAGTACAAATTTATTGAAGGTTCATATTGTGAGCGAGCTTTTGTATAAAAAGGTTGGAGTTGGAAAGGAAACAATAATAGGCAGAGCAAGAGTGGCAAAAAATGCTTCGGAATTAAAGGAAAAATTTGAGCCGGGAGACATTATAGTAATGAGCGCAACAGATAAGGATGTGGTTGATTTTATGTCTTCAGCATCAGCCATTATAGTTGAAGAAGGTGGTTTAACCTCACATGCATTTATTGCCGGGCTTAATTTAGGTAAAGAAGTAGTTGTAGGTGCTGAAAGCTGCACAACAAAAATAAAAGACGGAGAGCTTCTCACTGTGAACGGTAAATTAGGTGTAGTGTACAGAGGTCAAGCTCACATAATGTAGGAGGGGGATAAAATTATAGAAAAGAACAAAAGTATATTAAAAATATCATTACCAATTTTATTTATAGTTTTTATTATATTGTTGATTGTATTCAGTCCGAAAACCTTCGTGTGGATAACGAATTCTTTTAAGCCGGTAATATATGCGCTTATAATGGCTTACTTGTTGGATTCTGCGGTTAACTTTTTTGTAAGAAAGCTCAAGGTCAGGCGCTCACAGGGGATACTTCTTGCCTGCATAATTTTAATCGGCCTTTTAAGCTTCATAGTATACAAGGTAGTGCCGCAAATCGTTGACAATATAAACAACATAGTAAATTTTATAATGCATGGTAACGTCGACGTCGTTGAGATAATTAACAATCTTAAAGGTAAAATTGACGGCAGATATATAGATTTTTTGACAGATTATATTTTGCAAGCAAGTGAATCCGTGAAAAATACAATTAATCGCCTACTTATTGATATGTCAAATATTTTGATGAGATTTTTAAGAAATATAGGCACAAGCACATTTACGGTAATCACAAGCTTCATTATTAATATCTATATGCTTGTTGAAAAAGAAGATATTCTTGCAAGAGGCAGAAGATTTATTTATGCTTATTTTAATGAAAAAAATTCAAGGAAAATACTTACCGTGTTCAGCAAGTCAAATAAAATCTTTAAATCATTTTTAAACGGTAAGCTGTTAGACTCTGCAATAGTTGGGGTTATATGCGTTATTGCATTCTACTTATTCAAGGTTCCATATGCACCGTTAATGGGTACGATTATAGGTTTTTTCAATATGATACCTTTTTTCGGACCTATAATAGGATCTGTACCTGTAATAATCGTATCATTCTTTTTAGACCCTACAAAGGCAATTACTGCTTTGATTATAATTATAGTTATTCAGCAATTGGATGCCAATATTCTTGATCCGAGAATTGTAGGCGGAAACGTGGGTGTCAGTCCATTTTGGATTATCACATCAGTAACAGTGGCCGGTAATTTATTCGGTATTCCGGGCATGGTGTTGGGGGTACCAGCGGTTGTACTGATTAAAACTATAATAGAGGAATCGGTAAACCTTAGATTATTAGAAAAGGGAATGTCCGATATAGAGAAAGAAAATATGAAAAAATAAAAAACCTGCATTACGCAGGTTTCAGACTGCTGACAAAGTCAGCAGCAAGTAACAAAAATTACGAAAACTTAACAGAGAAACAGTTGGAAAACCAA
>NZ_JACBNQ010000044.1 GCF_013403245.1 Sedimentibacter hydroxybenzoicus DSM 7310
AAATCAGAGGTAACATCAGTAATTATGTGATACTTACAGGTTTACTTTGCATAAGTACTTATTTAGCATAAGGCGGTTTATGCTAAGCTTAGCATAAGGAGCCCTGCGGCGTTCCACTGGTTCTCTCTATTTTTTCATTTCTCACAATAAATGGAGCCTTAAGCCACCTTTCAATATACAGCAAAATCCACGATTCCTTTGTATGGAACTTAACCGCCTTTATTAGTAACTCATGGTCTATGTTATCAAACAACCCTTTGATATCAAATTCAATGACATAGTCATGTTTCCAACATCTTTGTCTTGCTTGTCCTATTGCATCCAGTGCCGATTTGTTTGGTCTGTAACCATATGAATCTTCATGGAATATTGACTCAATTTTAGGTTCTAAATACATTTTAACAACCATTTGTGCAACTCTATCTCCTACTGTAGGAATTCCAAGTCTTCGAGTTCCTCCCGTCTTCTTTGGTATTTCTACTGCCCTGACGGGTGGAGGAAAGTAACTCCCTGAACTCATTCTATTCCAGCTTTTGTACAGATTTCCTTTTAAGTCTTTTTCAAAGGATTCAATATCCACTTCATCTATGCCTGCACTACCTTTGTTTCTTTTCACACTTTTGTACGCATCCATTACTACTTGTTTTGATATTTCATAAGGTTTACCGTTCTTCACATGTTCCTCCTGTATTACCAGTTGTCATTTGAATTCAGCTAAAATGATACAATCTCTTCGCTCCATTACCATTACAGTAACTTCTTCACTACTACGAATTGTTCCGCCCCTGTACTGCACATCACTTTTTCAGCCTCATCTTTCTGTGACTTGTGCTTTTCCGCTTACCATTGCAGTCCAGGTTCCTGTGTTTCGCAACAAAGCCTGTTGTATGCTCATGCCATCTTAATACCGGTTGCCAAGTAGCCAGCTATCAGGATTCCTCTACTCTTGTCCTTAGCCAGTGGTGACAGCTAAGTTTTGACAACTTTTTACGCTATCGATACTTCATCAATGGTTCACTTTCGTTCATCTTCATACAACCCACTTGACTATTTGTATAGCCTTTTCCTTAATCGCTCACTACCGTAGCTCTTTACTTCAGCAGCATTAAGGTAGTTTGACAAGTTTGCCTGTACAACCCTTGCCGAAGGACCTCCCCTCATCTCTGTTGCAACTTTGCACAGCACACCACCACCTTGAGTTACTCCTTTTCTTCCTTTATATTTCAATTCCTCATAGGTAATCTATAAACATAATCGAAACCTTGCTATATCCTTCCGCTTTCAGATTTCAATTCCTCATAGGTAATCTATAAACTGATAAATCAAACTTGGTTGTGGCAGTAAATGAGGATTTCAATTCCTCACCGGCAATGCTGCGATTACTCATACCATCAATGTGTTGAAGTATGATTCTTTGTTTTTGATTCAATTTTATCACTTCCTTTACATCCTCCTTTCAGTGCATACTGAAAGGATATCATATTTTTAAAGAAAATGACCTAATTTTCAATGAGCGTTGTTGCAAAATCGAGCCGCCGCTCTGTGAATCTCCAGTCGGGCTACGCCCTCCTTCTGATTCACAGAGCGGCATATTTACAACTAACCATAATTTCTCTTGTATATTAAACTTTTTGGTTAATATTCAAATATATTTGGTTTGCTTTTCCTTCTCATTTTAATTATACTGATATTGACCTAATTTTCGATGAGCCGGCTGACCTATTTTTAGATTAGCATAAACACTAGAAGACAATTCATCAATTTTCTTTTGAACTGCATATTTCAATTCCTCATAGGTAATCTATAAACATATGATTGAGAATTAGAAAGTTTACTACTTTTTTAATTTCAATTCCTCATAGGTAATCTATAAACATCAGGAGCATCACCATTTCCATCCCATACATCCCTATTTCAATTCCTCATAGGTAATCTATAAACATGAATCTGATCCAAGTGAAGCAGCACAAGAATTTGTATTTCAATTCCTCATAGGTAATCTATAAACTCTCAAGAGCCGATATTTGTTGTCATACTGATTCTTATTTCAATTCCTCATAGGTAATCTATAAACGAAAGAGGTCTTTTGGACTGTTTTATCATTAGAAGCATTTCAATTCCTCATAGGTAATCTATAAACTGGTGGTACCTACTCAACGTCCAACACAAAAGATTAATTTCAATTCCTCATAGGTAATCTATAAACAAAGGCTTAATCACTGAATTCAACGTACAAGGTATATTTCAATTCCTCATAGGTAATCTATAAACGCTATACTCCGAACCCGGACCTGAACCACCACTGCTAATTTCAATTCCTCATAGGTAATCTATAAACGTATCACCGCTCATCCCCACAACTCTACCTGATGCAATTTCAATTCCTCATAGGTAATCTATAAACACAGCATTCATTAGTTTTATTAAGTTTATATTGTGAATTTCAATTCCTCATAGGTAATCTATAAACTGTATCAACCTTTTTAGCATGAAGTTCTACTTGCTTAGCATTTCAATTCCTCATAGGTAATCTATAAACCTATACTCCGAACCCGGACCTGAACCACCACTGCTAATTTCAATTCCTCATAGGTAATCTATAAACAATCAAGATTTACCTGATTTAGAAGTAGGGGACGAAGATTTCAATTCCTCATAGGTAATCTATAAACACAGCGCATATATTCCCATTGAAGAATATGAAAAAAATTTCAATTCCTCATAGGTAATCTATAAACCAGGATACTTATTCGGGAGGATTAGACGCATATACATTTCAATTCCTCATAGGTAATCTATAAACGACGCCGCAATCGACAAAGTGTTACCAGAAACCAAAATTTCAATTCCTCATAGGTAATCTATAAACGATGCTTGATTTAAGCAAATATGAAAGGGATTATGATGATTTCAATTCCTCATAGGTAATCTATAAACAATAATATTTGCCATTATTTATATCCTCCTCTGACATAATTTCAATTCCTCATAGGTAATCTATAAACTTGTTGCCTATCCTCCGCTTTCTTGCACTTGCTGATTTCAATTCCTCATAGGTAATCTATAAACTAAGATATTAACATTATCTATAATCTGACTTTTTGATTTCAATTCCTCATAGGTAATCTATAAACGAAAGTGTTTATTTAACAATTCACAAGCTTTTGTTATATTTCAATTCCTCATAGGTAATCTATAAACCATCATGCACCTCTCAAAAGCTCATACACCTTTTCTTATTTCAATTCCTCATAGGTAATCTATAAACCGAAGATGAAACAGGCAAGATTTATTGTACTAAGTTAATTTCAATTCCTCATAGGTAATCTATAAACGGTTATACATGGGATATAAAACAGTATAACAGACAAATTTCAATTCCTCATAGGTAATCTATAAACACACATGATACTTAGTTATATAATTGGAGGTGAGCAATTTCAATTCCTCATAGGTAATCTATAAACTATATTTGTTTGTAATATGTGGTTTTCTCGCATACGTATTTCAATTCCTCATAGGTAATCTATAAACAAAATGGTCATACTCAAAGCTGTGGTTGTTTAATGTATTTCAATTCCTCATAGGTAATCTATAAACTGTTGTGGGTAAATAGCCTGTAGACAGTGCCGTTAATTTCAATTCCTCATAGGTAATCTATAAACATTTTCTTACAGGCGCATCCGTAGGAGTTGGCTTATATTTCAATTCCTCATAGGTAATCTATAAACACTGGGGGAGGTGGAAAATTATTCGAAGAAGCATTATTTCAATTCCTCATAGGTAATCTATAAACTAATTCCCCCGGGTATAATGCCCGGGAGTTTTTTAATTTCAATTCCTCATAGGTAATCTATAAACGCGGAAATATTTAACACGCCACCGTCAACCCATTCATATTTCAATTCCTCATAGGTAATCTATAAACGTTAAGAGGAATAATTGCGAAAAAAGGATTTTCTCAAAGATTTCAATTCCTCATAGGTAATCTATAAACGAATCAGTACAGAAGATATATTAATGTATCTGCCTGATTTCAATTCCTCATAGGTAATCTATAAACCAACACCACCTACCAAAACTTCTGAAAAATATCTAATTTCAATTCCTCATAGGTAATCTATAAACATGAGGATGATTTTTAAGAAAATCATATTTATATTTATTTCAATTCCTCATAGGTAATCTATAAACGGTATAGAACGCATTAGAGCAGCAGAATTAGCGGAATTTCAATTCCTCATAGGTAATCTATAAACTTGCGATTTTTGTAGTGAAATGGTATAATGTATCATATTTCAATTCCTCATAGGTAATCTATAAACTTTAAAACCGTCCTGAACACGACAATCTGAATAATATTTCAATTCCTCATAGGTAATCTATAAACTAACGTCTCATTTTTGCATAGGTATCATACATGTCAATTTCAATTCCTCATAGGTAATCTATAAACTTGCATGAACCGTGCCAACGAAAACACAAAAGATTTATTTCAATTCCTCATAGGTAATCTATAAACTTGACATCCCGATCCATTGTCTTTTGAGGGTCTATAATATTTCAATTCCTCATAGGTAATCTATAAACTTTAAAGGTCTAACACAATTTCCCGCATTCAACCTGATTTCAATTCCTCATAGGTAATCTATAAACACGTTACCGTGATGAATGGCAAGGACGTCAAAGAAATTTCAATTCCTCATAGGTAATCTATAAACACATTGAAGACTGCTGTGCCTATACTTGTTGCTATCCTATTTCAATTCCTCATAGGTAATCTATAAACGAATCAAGCCACTTTATAGCAACAAAATCATTCTCAATTTCAATTCCTCATAGGTAATCTATAAACGCTAAATGGTTGTGGGGCAAAACAAAGCAATGGCTATTTCAATTCCTCATAGGTAATCTATAAACTGATACTTTACACACACTGTGAGATATAGAATTATATTTCAATTCCTCATAGGTAATCTATAAACCAGTAAAAAGTTACCGCCTTATCGACATCTAAATTAATTTCAATTCCTCATAGGTAATCTATAAACCAACATCTGAAGGACTAATAGCAGAAGTTAAAGCGGATTTCAATTCCTCATAGGTAATCTATAAACGACTAAAAAGCGGTCTACACCCGCAAGCCTTACAAATTTCAATTCCTCATAGGTAATCTATAAACTATTACAATCAGTTATTTTCGGAGCTTTGTTGGCAAATTTCAATTCCTCATAGGTAATCTATAAACCCTGACCAAACATTTACGTATTATTTCATGCACAAAAATTTCAATTCCTCATAGGTAATCTATAAACAAGTACATAAAAAAGTAGTACATTAAGCAATCATATTTCAATTCCTCATAGGTAATCTATAAACGATGTCTATGTTCTTTGATTCTAATGAATTAAATTCATTTCAATTCCTCATAGGTAATCTATAAACGCACCAGTCAGAGAAGAGAGAACAGACTGATATGCAGATTTCAATTCCTCATAGGTAATCTATAAACAATATCAAAGAAATTATACAGTTTACGCTATTGATTAATTTCAATTCCTCATAGGTAATCTATAAACTATATTTTGTTATAATTACCCAATCCCCAAAATGTAAATTTCAATTCCTCATAGGTAATCTATAAACAAATATACATCCGGCATTATATCGTTATAAGGTCTATTTCAATTCCTCATAGGTAATCTATAAACTATTCTTTATTATTTAGATCTGTAACTATCATATTGATTTCAATTCCTCATAGGTAATCTATAAACGTAAAATCTCCGTGAATAATATCGTCATTGTCAAAATAATTTCAATTCCTCATAGGTAATCTATAAACTTGTTTATAATTTCTGCATAAGCTTCGTCTTTACTAATTTCAATTCCTCATAGGTAATCTATAAACATACTATAGTTTCAAGTAATTATAAAGCTTTAAATTATTTCAATTCCTCATAGGTAATCTATAAACATGGAGATAAAACAGCATTGGATATAGATGTATTTTATTTCAATTCCTCATAGGTAATCTATAAACTTAGATAGAAAAGTGACAAAGGATGTGTTTAACAAATTTCAATTCCTCATAGGTAATCTATAAACTCAAAACCATCAAATATACTGCCGAGTTTTGATTCATTTCAATTCCTCATAGGTAATCTATAAACAAAACAAATCGAACATAAGTAACCGCAACGGTTACATATTTCAATTCCTCATAGGTAATCTATAAACTTGATTCCGGTGTTCTTCATATTTTCTGTTATTTTATATTTCAATTCCTCATAGGTAATCTATAAACTTCATTGCTAATTTGTATAATATCTACTTTATCTGCATTTCAATTCCTCATAGGTAATCTATAAACTAAACATAAATTAAACATATAAGCATTGTTAAAATGGCATTTCAATTCCTCATAGGTAATCTATAAACTCAGCGCAGAAATGAATTATAAGGCTGAGAATGTGAATTTCAATTCCTCATAGGTAATCTATAAACATACATTCAAGAATTCAGCAGGACAAGTTAGAAATTATTTCAATTCCTCATAGGTAATCTATAAACAGTACTTCGGATAGCCAGCTTCCTTTAGTTTTGTAAATTTCAATTCCTCATAGGTAATCTATAAACCAATTTAGATAATGATAATATCAGCAGATGTTCAATATTTCAATTCCTCATAGGTAATCTATAAACTGTAGATTATACAGAATTCAGAATGTGAATATTGATTATTTCAATTCCTCATAGGTAATCTATAAACCATATCTCAATGTATTATCTCCCGGCTCCAATTGCAATTTCAATTCCTCATAGGTAATCTATAAACAAGGAACAAATAATGATTACACTATTGATATACTTATTTCAATTCCTCATAGGTAATCTATAAACCTGAAATATGCAAGCTTGATGTACCGGATGTTATGTTATTTCAATTCCTCATAGGTAATCTATAAACCTATAGCAATCTACGATTCAGTTTATTAGGGCAAAATTTCAATTCCTCATAGGTAATCTATAAACTGTTTCAGGTGCGTTCATAGGTATATTACCCGCAATAATTTCAATTCCTCATAGGTAATCTATAAACCATACAAGAATTATCTCCACAACTTCAATTGCTTAATTTCAATTCCTCATAGGTAATCTATAAACAATATATCGTACAACTTAAGGACATGCCTACAACAGTATTTCAATTCCTCATAGGTAATCTATAAACTCAAGTTCCTGCTGTTTTTCTACCCGTGGCTGTACAATTTCAATTCCTCATAGGTAATCTATAAACAGTAAAGAAAATGGCTATCAAATATGGTATTGCAGAATTTCAATTCCTCATAGGTAATCTATAAACTTACTTACTCTTACAATGCCATCTGCAACAGCGTAATTTCAATTCCTCATAGGTAATCTATAAACCAAGGAGGCACAGGAAAAAGGGCTATGGTTTTATAGATTTCAATTCCTCATAGGTAATCTATAAACTATATTCTATTATGCATTATTCATATTTAAAATTTAATTTCAATTCCTCATAGGTAATCTATAAACGTTCTTGCCTTTCTCGTTTCTTCTGATACTTACCTATTTCAATTCCTCATAGGTAATCTATAAACTATGTCTATACACACTCTGTATTTACCGTTAGCTCTATTTCAATTCCTCATAGGTAATCTATAAACGAAATAACAGATCTGCAAAAAGGCACTGTGAATACCCATTTCAATTCCTCATAGGTAATCTATAAACATATATGGAAATGTACCAGATACTCTATCTCAACTTAATTTCAATTCCTCATAGGTAATCTATAAACATGAGGAAGTCATTTTGAAAGCCAAGAGCGTACTTTTTATTTCAATTCCTCATAGGTAATCTATAAACAAAAAAATTCGCAAATTAGAAAGGTGTAAAAAGTTATATTTCAATTCCTCATAGGTAATCTATAAACTCTGATAAGGAGATTATAGCACAAAAACCATATTATGATTTCAATTCCTCATAGGTAATCTATAAACGCGTATTCACTTGTTGACTCCGGGAACTGTTCTTCATTTCAATTCCTCATAGGTAATCTATAAACCTGAATTAAAATGCCGAAAGCAGTTTATTGAGCCAAATTTCAATTCCTCATAGGTAATCTATAAACGCACGTTCCATTTCTTCCTGCAGCTCATCGCCCTTATTTCAATTCCTCATAGGTAATCTATAAACTCTCAAAGATGCTCTCAATACAGTACTCCAGACCAATTTCAATTCCTCATAGGTAATCTATAAACCAGACTAAGCGGAAGTTTTTTAGTAGTATTGATTTATTTCAATTCCTCATAGGTAATCTATAAACAAGGTAATACCGTAAATCAGGGAGTAACCGTTCAGTACAATTTCAATTCCTCATAGGTAATCTATAAACTCATAACTTCTTTTTTTTGTATTATTTATATAAAATATTTCAATTCCTCATAGGTAATCTATAAACTTGAAAAAAATAAATAAAAAGCTTGGTACTTCTTTATTTCAATTCCTCATAGGTAATCTATAAACTGGCACTTGGTTATCAGGGAAGCAAAGGCGCATTAAATTTCAATTCCTCATAGGTAATCTATAAACTTAACCTTTTCAACCATCTAATGGACAAGCTTAAATCTATTTCAATTCCTCATAGGTAATCTATAAACGCTGCAGCGATAGCCAATACGTGCATCAATATGGTGAATTTCAATTCCTCATAGGTAATCTATAAACACAAGTGAATACGCAGAAGAAGGAGACCTTGCTCAATTTCAATTCCTCATAGGTAATCTATAAACTGGAATATGACAAACTGAGTACTGTTGATAAAATTAATTTCAATTCCTCATAGGTAATCTATAAACAAGCTTTCTGAAAACCTAAGCATTTTACGTATTATAATTTCAATTCCTCATAGGTAATCTATAAACGAGGGTAGAAGCAATAGGGCGTTTACAGATTTAGAATTTCAATTCCTCATAGGTAATCTATAAACACTACTAGCACCTCTTTACCTTCAACGTCTTGCTTATTTCAATTCCTCATAGGTAATCTATAAACTACAATGTCCGCTTCGGTTGTAGCAAGATTATTTCCATTTCAATTCCTCATAGGTAATCTATAAACTTAAATCTTCCTCACCTAAACGCTCAAGTTGAGCGAAATTTCAATTCCTCATAGGTAATCTATAAACCGGACCCGAGGGATGGCAGAGAAAGCACGAAGTCAATTTCAATTCCTCATAGGTAATCTATAAACTAAAAAGAATTATAGGTGATGCTATGGAAGTAACAGATTTCAATTCCTCATAGGTAATCTATAAACCTACACCCAGCTTATAGAACAGCCGGTTAATAACTTGATTTCAATTCCTCATAGGTAATCTATAAACATGTGTATGAGCTCAAGAGATTTTTGGCATAAATATTTCAATTCCTCATAGGTAATCTATAAACACGTTATAAGTCTCACCTACTTCGTTTGCATGTATATTTCAATTCCTCATAGGTAATCTATAAACCACGATTAATTATATTAATACCGTCAATTGTAAAATATTTCAATTCCTCATAGGTAATCTATAAACGGTATGCGGCTCTTGAACTATTACGGTACCTCCAGATTTCAATTCCTCATAGGTAATCTATAAACTCTGCTTATAACAATCTCACGATATTCCCTGAGAAATTTCAATTCCTCATAGGTAATCTATAAACTGAGCCGGAGAGATGGAATCTATTCAAAGAATATTGATTTCAATTCCTCATAGGTAATCTATAAACATGATTGTCCTACTAATGATTCTATTTCATTGCCAATTTCAATTCCTCATAGGTAATCTATAAACGTCATAGTAGCATCTATGAGATTTATGCCACCTTTTAATTTCAATTCCTCATAGGTAATCTATAAACGGAAGAGAACCTACTTCTTTTTCATCCATTATATTTTATTTCAATTCCTCATAGGTAATCTATAAACTGGAGAGAGTTTGCTTGTGTCAGTACCTGCCAGCTTATTTCAATTCCTCATAGGTAATCTATAAACATGGGTCACCAGACACAGAGGCGCTCAGTAACACACATTTCAATTCCTCATAGGTAATCTATAAACGATATAATGTTTTGACATATGCTTCACCCCTGGTACATTTCAATTCCTCATAGGTAATCTATAAACGAGGACTTAGCATTTCAATGGGAAGGTAGAACAAAATTTCAATTCCTCATAGGTAATCTATAAACTTCGGTGAAAAGTGATTTGTTGCAAATACGGCACTCATTTCAATTCCTCATAGGTAATCTATAAACTTTAACATACATCCGATCACCTCTTTCGACAGTAGTATTTCAATTCCTCATAGGTAATCTATAAACGAATTATTAGAAGAAATACAAAAGGAGACATTTTAAATTTCAATTCCTCATAGGTAATCTATAAACCAGCCCTACTATGTACTGTGCTAATTCTTTTAACATAATTTCAATTCCTCATAGGTAATCTATAAACAATTATTTTATAATACTCAAGAGCTGCTGCGGAACAAATTTCAATTCCTCATAGGTAATCTATAAACAAAGCAATCTATTTACTTACCGAGTACAAAATCTTATTTCAATTCCTCATAGGTAATCTATAAACAAATAACAATCGTGACCGAAATCCTTTGCATCAAAACAATTTCAATTCCTCATAGGTAATCTATAAACTATTAATTGTTCCTGGAAACCATGATGCTAATTTTGAATTTCAATTCCTCATAGGTAATCTATAAACGATAATATACAAAATCAAATGGATGTTGAAAATGAAAATTTCAATTCCTCATAGGTAATCTATAAACATATTTATACCGGTTGATGATGAGGACATACCATTATTTCAATTCCTCATAGGTAATCTATAAACATGGTATATTATTAGGATTATATGTAAGCCATTCAAATTTCAATTCCTCATAGGTAATCTATAAACTTATTGCTGCTGTTTTTCTTGCCGGGCTTCTTATTATATTTCAATTCCTCATAGGTAATCTATAAACGCTACTTGCGCCATTCCTTCATAGAGCAAAATCTTATATTTCAATTCCTCATAGGTAATCTATAAACGAGGATGTTGAGACAGCTCTGCAAGGTGGTAGGCAATTTCAATTCCT
>NZ_JACBNQ010000045.1 GCF_013403245.1 Sedimentibacter hydroxybenzoicus DSM 7310
CTTTGCTTCTGTTTGCTCTTTTTTATTTTTCTTTCAATCTTTTTTTATAATTTTATTTGCTTTTGCGGAAACTCAAAATCTTAATTTTTTCGGGTGATTAAATTTGATACTTAATAAATATATTTTATATACTGGAGATCGAGAAAGACAAACAAAATTAATAGTGGAATATAAAAGACGTAGAATTTTATTGGATTTTACGTTTTTTTGTGGAAAAATATTGAAAATTGTAGTAGAAATTTCAACAATAAAATGGTATTATTAGGATGTGATATCGATTTCATATTTCAAAATTGAAACATTTTCTGCATAAGTCTAAAAGACACAACTTAAATAAAAAAATAAAATCAGAAATTCCTAATAGGTAAACTAAAAATCACACACAATATAACATATTTCAATTCCTTATAGGTAGATTAGTGTTAAAATATTTATGATCACATACAGATATGCTATAAATTAGCATGATTTAATGTATCTGTCAAGAATTTTAATATAATAAAGGCGGAATCATAAATTTTTTACATATTGACAAATGTCACTAAAGTTTATTATAATGCAATTAACACACACATCAATATAACATTAAAATTAATAATAGGAGAATAAAATGAGAGTAGAAATTCATTTTGATCTAAAAGAACCGTCATATATACCTATCCAATATAATCATATTGTCCAAGCCGTGATAATGTCTTGGATAGGTGATGAAAAATTCAAAAGTTTCATACATAACAAAGGATATAAATTTGAAGAAAGAGCGTATAAATTGTTTACTTTCTCAAAAATTAACGGTAAATTTCGAATAGATAAGCAAAACAGAAAAATAATTTTTTATGAAAATATGAGGATTACGATTTCTTCAGCTGTAAATGAATTTATGGAATATTTACTAAGCAGTGTGTTGATTGAAAATAATCCTATAAATATTGGCGGTGCAAAAGTAGAAATCAGCAGAGTTGAAGTTAAGGAACAACCCAAGTTATCTGAAAAGGTTCAGGTATATACGTTATCACCGATAACCGCCTATTCTACATTGGATAACAAACAGACAAGATTCTACAATCCTTTTGATAAAGAGTTTAGTCAATATATCAAGAATAATCTTATGCACAAATATGAGGCGTATTATGGTAAGCAACTTGAGGATGCCAATCTTAATATTAAGCCTATAGGAGCTGTCAAAGAGTCGAGGATTAACTATAAAGGATTTCATATTTTAGCTTATAATTGTGAATTGGAAATGGAGGGGAGTGGTGAATTATTAAGAATGGCATACGATGCAGGAATCGGAGGGAAAAATGCTCAAGGGTTAGGTTGCATAGAAATAAAGAAAAGGAGGTGATTATATGTTATATGATGTTTACAGGGTAGGTAAAGCTATAGGTAATTTGGATAATGACAGTGATGGATTATTAATTCCGGAAACACCTAAGGATATTACAAATGTAATATCACTGTGCTTTGAAAAAAGAGGGGAGGAAGTAATTTATTCGGGTGTTGATATAACAGATTATAATGTCGATATTGCACATAAGTATTTGCTCAGAAAGGCATCATCGAACGGAGCAAACTATGGACCAAGTGCACAGCTTACTGAAGTTAATAAAACTCTTACCAAAAAAATTGCAGCATGGTTCAGAGATTTACAATCTGAAAAGTCTGAAGAAAATGGACAAACCTTGATATCGCAAATATACCGGCTTATAAATGATAATCAAGAAGAAATAGAAGCTTATATAAGTCAAAATATGCCCAAAGGTAAGGGAATAAAAAATTTATTAACAGTCAAGGTAGACGGAAAGTTTCCGGCAGAGATTGAAATATTTTATAAGGCTTATTCTGATAAAATCAGGAAGAAGTTAGTTGGCGAAGAGAGTTGTAGGGGTACATGCTGTTTATGCGGTGAAAAGAATGTGGATTTATTACCCAAAGTGGACGTATTTAAATTTTACACACTTGATAAACCGGGCTTCATAAGCGGAGGATTTTCTGAAAAAGATATATGGCGAAATTGTCCCGTATGCATATCGTGCGAACCTATTTTGAGAGAGGGTAAAAAATATATGTTAGATCATCTTGGATTCAACTTTTATGGTCTGAGTTATTATTTAATACCTTCTTCGACATGCGGTCAGGATGCACAGGATTTTTTGGTTGATAAATTGGAAAATATCTCAAATAAAAGCTTTTCTTTTAAAGAAGGCGAAGCAAAAAAAACAGACTCCCTTAGTGATGATATCTTTGATGCATTGGCAGAGTATGGAGATGTTAATTCGTTCAGAATTATATTTTTTAAAAAGGAAAATTCTGCAGAAAGAATATTACTCGACATCAAGGACATTTTCCCTTCAAGATTTAGAGAATTATATTCTGCTAAGTACAAGATTGAAGAAATATACAACGGCGTAATAAATGAAAAGTTTAATTTTAGTTACTTTAGGGAGTTCTTAAGAAAGACTGACAATAAAATGAGAGATAACGATTTAGATAATAATTTTCTTTCGTTGACAAAAGATATTTTTACAGGAGAGAAATTATCCGTTAATACTTTGCTGCCTCATTATATGAGAAATGTAAGATATGCTTTTGTAAATGATGATAGATTTTATGCTACAACGTTACGTGCATGGATTGGAATTAACTATTTATATGAAATTGGTTGTATAAATTATGGAAGGAAGGATTTTATGGACGAAAAGTTACAAGAAGTGTTGGGACCTTATAGTTCAGGACTTGATACGAATATAAAAAAAGCTTTGGTATTAACGGGCGCATTGGTCAAGAAAGTTATGAATATTCAATATAAAGAATTGAATGGATCTACGCCGTTTGAAGCAAGGTTGAAAGGTCTTAGAATGCGCCAGAATGATGTTCAAGGGTTGATTAAAGAAGCCGAAAATAAAATGATGGAATATAAAAGATTTTCAAAGTCATCAGATTTAATTGCTAAAACAGCTTTTAAATTAATATTTGAAGCTGAACCAAAATGGGGGCTATCGACGGACGAGATTAACTTTTATATAGCTGGGGGCATGACCCTTAGTAAAGAATTATATGATGGGTTAGAAGATAAAACAAAAGAAAAATCAGAAGAGGGGAAAGAATAAAATGTCTATTGCAAAAAGAAGTGAATTAATATTTTTATACGATTTATCATGGGGAAATCCAAATGGAGACCCGAATGATGCTAACAAGCCGCGTATTGATTCGGAAACGGGAATTAATTTCGTTACGGATGTTAGATTAAAGAGAACAATAAGGGATGAACTTATAGCAAGAAATTATGATGTTCTGATCAGAGATACATTTAATGAAGAAGATGGAACACTGAAGGATGCAAAAAATAGAGGTGTTGATTTTCTTCCTGAATCAGCAAAACAAAAGGCTAATAAAAATAATAAGGATAAATCAACATTGACAAATGAAGAGTTAAGAGAGTTTCAAAACAATGTCAAAAGGTGCGTAGACATAAGGATGTTTGGATGTGTGCTACCAAGTGAAATTAAAAATGCAAGCTTACAATATACCGGACCTGTGCAATTTAAAATGGGATATTCCATGCATCCTGTAAAATTGGAGTTGGTTAAAGGAACGGGAGCTTTTGCAAGCGGAGAAGGTAAAGACCAAAAAACATTCAGGCAAGAATATATGCTGCCATACAGTCTGATTAATTTTTACGGTGTGATTAATGACAGGGCTGCAGAAATAACAGGGCTTACGGAAGACGATGTAAAACTTTTATTAGATGCAATGTGGTATGGCACGAAAAACTTAATTACAAGAACTAAAGCAGGACAAGTACCAAGATTATTGATTAACGTAGCTTATAAAGAGAAAGATTTTTATATTGGAGAGTTAGATAAGAAAGTTAAATTTAACTATGATATTGCTGGTGAATCAGTAAGGTCAGTAAAAGACGGAACAATGCAATTAAAGGAGTTAAAGGATTGCCTGATACTAAATAAAGAGAAAATAGAAAAAATATCAATCAAAATGGATTTGGATTTGAAAACAGACATTAATATTGTAGAAGAATTAAAAAATACAGGTATAATGATTGATGTTATCGCCTAAGCGAGGTAATTTTATGAAATGCATATGTTTTAAACTTACGGGGGATTACGGACATTATAGACCGTATTATACAACGAGCTCGCCAACCACATATTCACTTATGCCTCCTACATCAATTTATGGTTTGATAGGTGCAATGCTGGGTCTTAGTAAAGACAATAATAATTATTATAAAGATTTGGAAAGTGCGAATACAAGAGTTGGGATAGGACTGATTACACCCGTTAAAAAGATTGCCATGAGTACAAACTTAATAAATACTAAGAATAATTATTGGGTTCCTACGAACAAAAACTCAAGTGGACCAAGAACTCCTACAAGATTTGAATATGTAGTTGGGCAGGAATATTTAGTATTTATTACTATGAGTGATGAGATATTGCTTGATGAACTGGCGAAAAGACTTGAAAGACATTGCTTTGCTTATGGAATTTCATTAGGATTGTCTAATTTAATAGCTGATGCACAATTAATATGCTATGATAGCATGCAAAAAGTTAACGGTAATGACTACATAGAAATGGATTCCGCTGTTCCGACAAACAAAATAGAAAAGGAAAAAGGAATTAAAGTGTTATCGGATATTAAATACTGTAAGGAAAGATATGTCAGAAAATTTGGTGAAAACAGGATTCCTTTAGATTATGTGGATGCTTTGTTTTCAACAAATGCGAGGAAAATATCTGTTAAATGTAGTGAAGTATATAAGTTAGATAATTTTTATTTTTCTTTTTTAACTTAGTTCAAAGAAAGTTCTCCCGCTTATCTAAGCGGGGGAACATATCTAAGCTTAAACGGAGGATAACATGCAGGAAATATTATCTCACCCAGACAGAAGGCTGAAAACACATTTAAGTGAAGTATTGCATTGGGGTAATTTGTATAAAAAGAATGCTGATTGTAAATTGTTAAATAATATAAATGATGATTTATTGTACAGCTTTTTTGTATTCCATGACATTGGTAAGAGTACAAGCTTCTTTCAGAAATATATCAGGCATGAGGATGTGAATAGCGATTTAAAAAGCCATGCTGCTCTATCTGCTATGTTATTTTTATATTATCATATACTTAAAGATGATATTACGGGCAATGAAGAAATTTTAGAAATAATGGCTTATGCAATTTTAAAGCATCATGGTAATTTGGAAAGTGTCTCTGACATAAATGATTACTTGACAAGAAGCAGCTTAGAAAATATAGATAAAGAGAACATTGCTATTCAATACAAATCAATTGACATGGAATCGGTTAAAAAAGAGTTGTCGGAATTAGGATTGGAATTAGTAGTTTTAAGTAAGATATTTAATAATGACGAAACTTTTTTCATTAAATCGTTAGTTGATTTTTTTACAAAAAGGAGAAGGGAAAAAAGCAGAGATAGAATTAAATCTAAAAGAGGAAATATAGAAACAGATACAAACTTAAAGAACTATTTTACAATGCAGATTTTATTCTCATTACTAATAGATTCGGATAAAAGTCAGGTATCTGTTGGTGACACGGAATTAGTTAAAAGAGTTGAAATTAAAGCTGATGTTGAAAATTTTATTAAGAAACGAGAAGCAATGCCTTCAAGTTTAAATGTTTTGCGCTCCATGGCTTTTGAAGAAGTAAACAAAAATATAAATATTGACAGTAATATATACACTTTAACACTACCAACAGGCATGGGTAAAACATTAAATTCTTTTAATTTTGCTGTTAAGCTCAGAAGAAAATTGTTAGAACAAACAGGTAAAACATATAGAATTATTTATGTTATGCCTTTTATGAGCATTATTGATCAAAATGCAGGCGTTATTGAAAATGTTTTAAAAATGTCGCATAAAAATGTATATAGCAATATGATTTGTAAACATCATCATCTTACGGAAATAGAGTGGGTAGCAAACGAAAACACATTGATTGAAGGCAATAATGCACAAATATTGATTGAAGGCTGGAACAGCGAGATTGTAATAACAACGTTTCAACAATTTTTCTCGACTCTTGCCGGACACAAAAACTCTATGCAAAGAAAATTCAGTAAGCTTAGTAATTCTATTGTTATTATTGATGAAATTCAAGCTATTCCGGTAAAATATTATAAATTTATAGGAAAATTACTTACAGGATATGCTGATTTAATGGACAGTAAGATTGTTGCTATGACAGCAACACAACCCCATATTTTCAGCCACGACAGCAGTACACAGCTTTGTGAATACAAAAAATATTATACACAATTAAACAGAACAAAGATTATAAATGAGCTTAATAACATCAGAACTATTGATGAATTTGCAGATGAACTGGAATGTGCAGAATCAAAGACTTATTTATTTATACTCAATACTATAGAAAGTTCAAAAAAATTATATACATTATTAAAAGAGAAAATTTCTGATAGAAGTATTACATATCTTAGTACATTGCTTCCGCCTAAAGTAAGAGTAAAAAGAATTAGTGATATCAAGGCAAAAAAATATGATATTGTTGTAAGTACTCAATTAGTAGAAGCGGGAGTTGATATTGACTTTAACGTGGTTTACAGAGATCTGGCACCATTGCCATCAATTTTCCAAAGCGCAGGCAGAGCCAACCGAGAGGGAACGGGCATTTATAAAGGGGAAGTTCATATTATTAAACTTAAAGGTAATAATGGGTTTTATGCGGATACGGTTTATAAAAGTGCAAAAACGGATTTAGATATAACAGAAAAATTATTAAAGGATTATGATATATTGAATGAACCTGAATTTATGCTAATAATAGATAAATACTTCGATAAGATGGCAGATGAAAATATTAAGTCTCAACATGTCTCAAATGCACTTTTAAAAGGTGCGGTGTCGCAGTGGTTTTATGGAGAAAGTTACAGCTTATCCGATGAGAAGATTCCGTTAAATGACTTCGAATTAATAGAAGATAAGGGAGAAAAGTTTCAAGTGTTTATTGAACTTGATGATGAAGCAGAACTAATTTGGAATGAATACAGTATTATAAGCAATCAAACGGAAGATAAATGGGAACATAAAGCGAAGCTTAAGGCAGTATCAAGGAAAATGTCAGAGTATATTGTAGACATTAATATTACTACGAAGTCAAGATATAATAAACCTCCCGTGGATGGTAATAAGGTATATTATTACGTTGGCATGAGTGAAATTGATAGATATTACAATGCAGAAACAGGATATGGAGTTGAGTCAGATGTGCATTTTTTTTAGACATGCAATTAAATTTCACAATATCTGTTATAGGCATAGAAAGGATTATTGACTATGAATGAGTTTAATATAAGTGGCACATATATATGGTATTATTGTATATGCAAAAGAGAAGTATGGCTTTTAGCTCATGCATTAGAGGCGGATCAACAGGATGAGAATATGCAAATTGGAAATATAATTCATGAAACATCGTATAGCCGAAGCAGTAAGGAGGTTGGATTCGGACATTCTAAATTTGACATAATTTCTAAAGATAATGGCAAATTGGTGGTAGGTGAAATTAAGAAAAGCTCACGGTTTGTTGAAAGTTCACGTATGCAGCTGTTATTTTATTTGAAAGAATTGTCAGATAATAATATAGCTGCAGAAGGAGTGCTGATGTTTCCTGATGAGAAGAGAAGAGAAGTCGTAAAATTGGATGAAGAGGGCAAAGCAAAACTTGAAAATATTATTAATGATATAAAGCAAATTATAAGCCTTGAGAAGGCTCCGCCACCAGTTCTGATTAAGTATTGTAAAAAATGTGCATATGCAGAATTTTGTTGGGCATAGAAAGGGGGTTCTAATATATGAAAAAGTCAATTTATATATTTAATGATGGAGAAATTCATCGCAAAGATAACACAATTTATTTTGAAGGTGAAGATGGCAAAAAATATCTACCTGTTGAGGATATTGGTGAAATATGTGTAATGGGCGAAGTTGGAACAAGCAAGAAATTTTTGGAATTCTGCACATCTAATCAGATTGTCATTCATTATTTTAATCATCACGAATATTATGTTGGAAGCTATTATCCAAGAGAGCATTATAATTCAGGTTATATGATTTTGAATCAGGCAGAAAACTATCTTGATATTGGTAAAAGAAGATTCCTGGCATATAAATTTATTCAGGGTAGCGCACTCAACATAATAAATGTTTTAAAATACTATCATAATAGGGGAAAGGATGTTGGAAAAAACACAGAAAATATAGTGCAATTATTAGACAAATTGGATGTAAGCATGGATATTGAGCAAATGATGGCTATTGAAGGAAATATCAGAGAGGTATATTATTCAGCATTTGATGATATATTGGAAAACAGTGTTTTCTCATTTGACGTTAGAAGTAAACGACCCCCATTAAATAAAATGAATTCATTGATAAGCTTTGGAAACTCATTATTATATACGACAATTTTAAGTGAAATATATAATACACATTTAGATCCTCGAATAGGATATTTGCATTCTACTAATAATAGAAGATTTACACTAAATTTAGATGTGGCAGAAGTATTTAAGCCTATAATTATTGATAGAATTATCTTTACATTGATAGGTAAAAAAATGATTCAGGCAAAACATTTTAATAAAAATTTAAATTCTGTTTTGCTTAATGAAGAAGGTATGAAAATATTTATTTCATCTTATGAAGAAAAGTTGCAATCGGTTTTTATGCATAAAGAATTAGGCAGAAATGTATCATACAGAAGATTAATAAGGATGGAACTTTATAAAATAGAAAAGCATTTAATGTCAGAGAAAATTTATGAGCCTTTTATTAGCAAATGGTAGGTGAGCATATATGTTTGTTATATTGGTTTATGATGTAGGAGAAAAAAGGGTTGCAAAAGCGTTAAAAACTGCGAGAAAATATTTGTACTGGGTTCAGAATTCTGTATTAGAAGGTGAAATTTCTGAGGCAAATCTACGAAAATTAAAAGATGAACTAAAGAAATTATCTGATGAAAGTGTGGATTCTTTTATCTTCTATTCATTTAGAACAACTAAATATTATGATAGAGAAATTATTGGTGTAAAAAAGGGTGGGCAAGGGTTATTTTTATAATTGTCGATGTCTGATAATGTAAAAATATACGGGGGGCGACAATTAATCTTATATTGAAATATCAGAATTGTTGCATATTTCTTTTTATGAAATAATTATATTAAGTTTTATATTTTATTGTAAATCTTAATATTTTATGGGTTTATAGATTACCTATGAGGAATTGAAATAAAGGTGTTAAGATTGCAAGTCAGAATATGCAAAGTGTTTATAGATTACCTATGAGGAATTGAAATTCAAAATAATGCGGTTCAGGTCCATATCCCCATGCGTTTATAGATTACCTATGAGGAATTGAAATCAGTTTTACCAATATCAACAACTTCGATATCTCCAAGTTTATAGATTACCTATGAGGAATTGAAATATAAAGATAATTTAGTAATGCAGAAGCTGAAAGAGAATGTTTATAGATTACCTATGAGGAATTGAAATTCTTGATTATGATTTTAATAGTTTGTCACAATATACGTTTATAGATTACCTATGAGGAATTGAAATTGAAGAAATCATCAAGAATGCAAAATTTGAAACCCGTTTATAGATTACCTATGAGGAATTGAAATTGCAACGGTAGCGTTGGAGATTGCAAACCCGGTATTAGTTTATAGATTACCTATGAGGAATTGAAATTCCCGGTCCATACTCTTTGCCAATCTCCGGTAAAGAGTTTATAGATTACCTATGAGGAATTGAAATGCAAAACCCGCAACCTCTCCCAACGGTCCAACTTTCGGTTTATAGATTACCTATGAGGAATTGAAATGTTCAAAGCCCGTCGTTTCTTTTGTCTCTACGTTAAAAGTTTATAGATTACCTATGAGGAATTGAAATTCGAATTTGCGGGAACGGTGATCCCGCTTATTAAATGTTTATAGATTACCTATGAGGAATTGAAATTGGAGAAGTCTTTTTGAAGATTATCAAATCATCATAGTTTATAGATTACCTATGAGGAATTGAAATATAATTCAGGCAATAAAAACAGTATGGCAACGCCTATAGTTTATAGATTACCTATGAGGAATTGAAATTGAACTTTGCGTAAATATAGTAAATATCTTTTGCCAGTTTATAGATTACCTATGAGGAATTGAAATCATGAATTGAAAGGAGAATAACAATGCCAAAACCAGTTTATAGATTACCTATGAGGAATTGAAATTACTCTCCGTCTGTCCATCTTGCACAGCACCCAAAGTTTATAGATTACCTATGAGGAATTGAAATACAATAAAACTATCTTTATTTCTTTGTTCAATCCAAGTTTATAGATTACCTATGAGGAATTGAAATTGGATGGAGCCGTAAACGGTTCAAATGCAAATATAGTTTATAGATTACCTATGAGGAATTGAAATGCATGATAACTTCATTTATATCCAAAACACCGGTTGGTTTATAGATTACCTATGAGGAATTGAAATTAAGGAGTAGGTACAGATCTGTAAATGGAGCAGACACAGTTTATAGATTACCTATGAGGAATTGAAATAATAATAAACAAATAGTAACTGTATGGGTAGAAAATGTTTATAGATTACCTATGAGGAATTGAAATCATCTATTTCATCTGGTCGTAAACCTCTAAACATCTACGTTTATAGATTACCTATGAGGAATTGAAATTAAAATTACCTTTCATCTATTCACCCTCCGTTATTTGTTTATAGATTACCTATGAGGAATTGAAATTCAGGCAGACGAGGAATATTGTTCTTTCTATCTTTAAGTTTATAGATTACCTATGAGGAATTGAAATTAACGAGTGACGGATGTCAGCCTGAGTGTGAATTGAGGTTTATAGATTACCTATGAGGAATTGAAATACCTCCAGTGTCACTTCAATACTCTGCCCGTCCTTGTTTATAGATTACCTATGAGGAATTGAAATTCTACATTTTCTTTAAGATATAATGTAAAGCTATTTTGTTTATAGAT
>NZ_JACBNQ010000046.1 GCF_013403245.1 Sedimentibacter hydroxybenzoicus DSM 7310
TTGATTTTTCATGTGTCTTTCCTTAATTATTATGAAAACCCGCTAATTTTTAGCGGGTTTGTCAATAACCTGACAATCCAAATTTGGATTGTCTTTTTTTGTATGTCCGCCATCCTTAACACGGCAAAGAATCTAATATTTTCAATTGTTTTTTACTGTTCGCTGTTCGCTGTTCATTGTTCAATATTCATTGTTCACTGTTATTACTCACCTGCTATTGCAAGTTTTTTAATCTTTAAAGACGGTGACCCTATATACGCTTCACCAGGTAACCCAAATTTTAAATCAGAGCCAACATCTTCTATATTTTTAATCATTTCAAAGTAATTTCCCGCTACTGTTATTTGTTCAACCGGACCTGCTATTTTCCCGTCTTTTATTTCATAGCCCAATGCTGCAAGTGAAAAATCTCCCGATATTGAATTAAGACCCGAATGAAGTCCCTGCAGCTCGGTAATCATAATTCCCGAACCGATTTTGGAAATCATTTCATCCAGCGATTTTTCACCCTTCTCAACATAGAAATTTGACGGTGAAATATCTATGGATGATTTGTATGAACCCTTGCTTGCATTCCCGGTAGTTTCAATGCCGTCCTTTTTTGCCGTTTTTAAATTATGTAAATATGTTTTTAATACTCCCTTATCAATAACCTTCTTATATTTACATGCAACTCCTTCTCCGTCAAAGGACTTAGAGCTTAATCCCTCCTCTAAATACGGATCGTCTATAACAGTAAATTTGTCGCTTCCTATTTTTTGCCCAAGCTTACCCTTTAATAGGGATAAATCCTTTTGAACATTTTCTGCAGAAAATATACTGCTGAATGACTCCAATAAATCTGCAGCCGCATTGTTTCTGATTATTACGGGATAATCCCCTGATTTAACAGATTTTGCTCCGAGAAGTGCAGTTGCTTCTTTAACAGCTTCTTTAGCTATTTCCTTAGGGTCAAACTTGCTGAAATCATTGCCTGTTCTGTAAGCGAAGCCGGTCTTTATGTCATTGCCGTCCTTGGCAACCACCTGAACATATGTATAAGCAAGGTTGCTTTTGTCATGAAGATACAATCCCTTTGTATTAGAAATGATTGCTTCACCATAGCCGTCACCGTATACACAGGAGTCAACGGATTCAACTCTCTTATCTAAGCTGAGCGCCTCTGCTTCCAGCTTCTTGACAAATTTTATTTTATCGCTTTCTTCTACCTTTTCAAGCTCTTCATCAAATGTTTTTACTTCTCTGTATTCCTTTGAACCCTCATAGATATATTCCTCGTCATCGGAATCGATTACTGTTGCATTTTCTATAACATTTCTGACTAATAACTCTATTGATGATTCATCAACCTTTTCAGAATAAGAATATCCCATCTTACCATTATATACTCCTCTTAAGGATATGCCCTCGCTTTCAGATAAGCTGTATCCGTCAAGCTCCTTTTTAAAAACCTTAAGAGAAAGTGATCTGCCCGAAGAATAATAAACCTCCATGTCCCCAAGTCCTTGCTTTTTTCCTTCACCGAATATTTTTTCTATTAATGATTTTTTATCCATTAGTTCTAACCTTCCCTTCCTCCAACAGTTATTTCGGAAACTCTGATCATCGGCTGGCCTACATTTGCCGGCACGCTGCCGCTTACTGAGCCACACATACCCTGCCCTTG
Source organism: Sedimentibacter hydroxybenzoicus DSM 7310 (assembly GCF_013403245.1). GTDB lineage: Bacteria > Bacillota > Clostridia > Tissierellales > Sedimentibacteraceae > Sedimentibacter > Sedimentibacter hydroxybenzoicus. Next base: position 1,667 of record NZ_JACBNQ010000046.1, read on the forward strand.
GAGAAGATTGTTTCCTACCATGTCTATTTTATTAAGCACATCCGTTCCTTTGCCGATAAGTGTTGCTCCCCTCACAGGGTCTTTTATTTTTCCGTTTTCAACTATGTAACCTTCCATAACCGCAAAATTAAATTCTCCTGTACTTGGGTTTACAGAACCGCCGCCCATATACTTTGCGTATATACCTTTCTCGGTATTTGAAATTATTTCTTCAGGTGTTGATTTTCCGTTATCTATAAATGTATTGGACATACGGGATGTTGGAGCGTATCTGTACGATTGTCTTCTGCCCGAGCCTGTTATATCCATGTTCATTCTTCTTGCATTCAGCTTATCAACCATGTAGCCCTTCAATATACCGTTCTCTATTAAAACATTTCTCTGAGATTTTGTTCCCTCATCATCTATGTTGTAGGAACCCCATTCGCCTGAAATCGAACTGTCATCAATTGCGGTTACAAGAGGAGATGCAATTTTCTGACCAACCTTTCCGGTAAAAACAGAAAGACCCTTTGCCACAGAAGTAGCTTCTAAGCCATGACCGCATGCTTCGTGAAATATAACTCCGCCAAACCCGTTATCTATTATAACAGGCATCCTGCCGCTTGGACTGTACTTGGCATTAACCATTGTCACAGCAATTCTCGCACTTTCCTTGGCATAATAATCAATATCCAGATTTTCAAAAAATTCATAGCCCTTGCTTGCTCCCGGTCCGAAAAATCCTGATTGCATTTCTCCATCCTTTGATGCAACCGAAGAAATACCGAGACGAGAGCGAACTCTTCTATCCTCTCTCCACAGTCCTTCGGAATTTGCCACCATTATATTCTGAGTATAATCAGTATAGCTTATGGTAACCTGCGTAATTAAATCACTGTAGTTGAATGCAGTGTCATATGCCTTTCTCATAACCTCAACTTTTCTTGTTTTTTCTATTGAATTAGGGTCAATTTCTATAGAATGAATATTTTTAACCTGCGATTTTTCAAGATTAATAGTCAGGCTCAACGGACTTCCTTCTATCGCTGCAGCTGCCTTCTTTGCAGTTTCTATAAGGGTGTCCCTGTCAGATTTATTTGTATATGCGTAAACGCTGTTAAATCCTTTAAAAATACGAACACCTACTCCATAATCTCTGCCTGACATTGTGCTGTCAACCTTACCGCCTATCATTACAATTCCGGTATTAGTTCTGTCTTCAACAAATACCTCCGCGAAATCTCCTCCGGTGGACAAGGCAGCATTCAATGTATCTTCAATCAACTTTTTATTTAACACACAATCACTCCTTTATATATATCATTATATATATTTTACCATACTTTCCTTAAAGTATTAATAATTTTTATTAAATCTCCAACTTTATCCATAAAGACCTTGACAACCGACTACTTGTACTTTATACTAAGGTAGTCATATTATTAATTTAAGGGGGGATATTATGGATATTTTTAATTTTTTTATTAATCGTATAGAAACTATAATGAAACTGACTTCACAGCATTTTTTCATGGTTTTAACTGCCATGATTATATCTATCGTCATAGGTGTTATAGTTGGAATACTTATTACTTACAATGAGAAAGCAGCTGAAGTGGTCTTGCATATTACAAAAATTCTCATGACAATTCCAAGCTTAGCACTGTTTGCAATTCTTATACCAATATTTCGTATCGGTGCAACACCGGCCATCATAGGGATAGTTCTTTATACCCAGTTACCCATAGTCAGAAATGTATATACAGGAATTAAAAATATTAATCCGTCAATTATTGAGGCTGCCAGAGGAATGGGTATGTCCAGATTTAAAATAACCTTTAAGATTAAGCTGCCACTGGCTCTTCCGGTTTTAATAGCCGGAATCAGAACGGCAGTAGTTATGGGTGTAGGCATGGGAGCTATTGCATCCTATGTGGGAGCCGGTGGTTTAGGAGATTATGTATTTCAAGGAATACAGAGAACCAACGATAAGATGATTATTATCGGTGCTCTTATGATTTCGCTAATGGCTATTTTAGTAGACAGACTATTATCCTTAGTGCAGAAACGTGCAGAAAAAAAATTATCATAGGAAGGAGAGGATAATTTGATTAAATTTGAAAATGTAACTAAAAAATACCCTAATACAAAAAATTCGGCTGTTAACAATTTAAACCTTGAAATTAACGAGGGAGAAATATGCATGCTTGTTGGACCATCCGGATGTGGTAAAACAACTACCATGAAAATGGTCAATCGCCTTATAGAACCAACCTCCGGCAATATTTATATTGATGGGGAAAATATTATGGCTCATAATCCGGTTGATCTAAGGCGTAATATTGGATATGTAATCCAAAATATAGGATTATTTCCCCATATGACTATTGCAGAAAATATCGCTACCGTTCCCAAAGAAAAAAAGTGGGATAAAGAAAGAATAGACAAGAGAGTGGATGAGCTTCTTGAATTAATGGAATTAAATCCTGAAGTTTACAGAAACAGAAGACCTTCGGATTTAAGCGGGGGTCAGAGACAAAGAGTAGGTGTTGCCAGAGCTTTAGCAGCAGACCCTCCGGTAATGCTTATGGATGAACCATTCGGAGCGTTAGACCCTATTACCAGAAGTAAACTGCAAAATGAATTTTTGCGTTTGCAGGAAAAGATACGCAAAACTATTATATTTGTTACTCACGATATTGATGAAGCTATAAAGATGGGAGATAAAATAGTAGTAGTAAAAAATGGGAAGATAGTTCAGCAGGGCACCCCGGACGATATTCTCAGTAATCCTGCCGATGAGTTTGTGGAAAACTTAATCGGAGGCAATCGCTCCATTAAGCGTTTAAACCTGGTTACATGCAGCGAAATAATGCATGATACGTTTAGTGTGAAAATGGATACTCCGCTGGATGCAGCCAGAACGATAATGCTTGAAAATGGTCTTAAAACCATAGCTCTCACAGGTCAAAACAACAAGCTTATAGGCTACGCGGAGTTAAAAGATATGGAAGGTAAAACAGGAATGTCGGGAGACTACAAAAAAGAAATGGAAGTCACTGTGGATGAAAGAATGTCCTTAAACGATGCACTGTCGGAAATGCTACGTATAGGTCAACGATACATTTATGTGGCAGATGAAAGAGATAATCTAAGGGGATGGATTGGTATCAACGATATTTTAAATGCGGTGAGTATAAATGACTGATTCAGGAAATGTAAAAAAAAGAAAACCCGTAATTAAAGCAGTATTAATTCCCTTAGTTCTTATATTCATTGGCCTGTCCTATACCTTCTATGTAATAAATTACCCACAAGATAAAATTGTTGCAGACTTTGTTTCATACAGCAAGGTTTTTAGTCTTCTTAAACAGCATATAGTATTGGTATTAGTTTCCGCTACTGCAGCAGTACTTGTATCAGTCCCACTGGGGATATTTTTGACTAGACCGAAATTCAAGGGCCTTGCCAATATATTTATAAGTATAGTCAACATGGGTCAAACCATACCCAGTCTTGCTATATTGGCCTTATTCGTCAGTGTTCTGGGCATTGGATTTAAATCCGCCGTATTTGCATTGTGGATTTACTCACTTCTTCCCATATTGAACAATACATTGGTGGGTATTACAGGTGTTGACAGATACGTTATGGAGGCTGCAACAGGAATGGGAATGAATCCGGTAAGGATATTAACTAAAATAGAGCTGCCTATTGCATTTCCTGTAATAATGGCAGGGATAAGGACTGCTGCCACTGTAAATATTGGCACTGCCACTCTGGCAGCATTTATAGGCGCAGGAGGTCTGGGAGACCTGATAATTGCAGGAAACAATATAAACAGGTGGCAGATTGTAATACTGGGTGCCTTGCTATCGGCACTTCTGGCAATTTTAGCAGATTATTTGATGGCTTTATTTGAAAAAGCTTAGAATATTAAAATATCAGAACATTAAAATATAGGAGGAGTTATGATTAAGAAATCAAAATTTATTAAAACAATTGCATTAGTATTGGTACTGGTACTGTCCATAGGGGTATTAAGCGCATGTGGCAGCAACAGTGGCGATACTATAAAAGTAGGTTCAAAAGAGTTCACAGAACAGCTGTTGCTGGGTAAAATAACTGTGTTAGCATTAAAGGATGCGGGGTTTAAGGTTGATGATAAAACCGGAGTTGCAGGCTCAGATAAGGTTAGATTGGCTCTTGAAAACGGAGATTTTGATCTCTACTGGGAATATACAGGAACTGCATGGTTATCTCAGCTTCAAAATGACGAGCCTATAACTGATTCTCAGGAAGCTTACGAAAAAGTTAGAGATACAGACGAAGAAAATGGCTTTATATGGCTGCAGTATGCTACCTTGAATAATACCTATACCTTGATGATGCGTAAAGAGCATGCAGAGGAGCTTGGAATAAAAACTATAAGTGATTTATCAAAATATATAAGCGAAAATCCGGGAGAATTAACGACCGCCATAGACCATGAGTTTTCAGTGAGACCGGATGGATATCCGGGAGTACAAGCTCACTACGGATTTAACCAGAGTGATGACGAAATTAAAATAATGGACTTGGGTATAATGTACAAAACCTTAAGAGAAAATCAGGTTGATGTAGCTATGGGATTTGCAACTGACGGACGTATAGCTGCCTTTGATTTGGTAAATTTAGAGGATGATAAATATTTCTTCCCTGTATATAACGCAGCTCCTGTAGTCAGAAAGGATGCCTTGGAGCAACATCCTGAAATAAAAGATATTCTTGAGAAAATATCACCTCTATTAGATTCAGAAACAATGACGAAGCTTAACTATGAGGTAGATATAAACGAAAGAGAGCCGGATGAGGTTGCAGAGGAATGGTTAAAATCAACAGGCTTAATAGATTAATGTAAAAGATGGCACCCTATGGGTGTCATCTCATCTTGATGACAAAGTCATCAAGATGATAGGCTGTTGAAAAAGTTCATCCTGCAAGGCGCCGGAAGACGGGCAACCGCAGCGTATTAGACATACGTGAGGATTGACCGGATGAACGGCAACGACGCAGGTGGGCTTTTTCAGCAGCCTGAGATGGCACCCTATGGGTGTCATCTTAGTATATAGCAAATTATCATATGGTTTTTTATATTATAATATGATATAATTTCCACAAAATAAAGAAAAGTAAAAAATATAAAGGAAGATGAAAGTGGAAAATAAAGTTAAAGGTTCTGTTTATCAAAAAATAGCTTTGGATATAGCCTCAAGAATCGTAGAAAAAAATCTGAAAATCGGTGAAAAAATATATTCTCGCTCCTCCATATCCAGTCAATACAAAGTATCTCCGGAAACTGCAAGGAGAGCCATAAATATTCTTTCAGACCTGGATATAGTAGAAACCATGAAGGGCAGCGGAGTAATTATTAAGTCCTATGAAAATGCTGTTAAATACGTAAGAGGCTTTAGCGATAAGCAAACTATAAAAGCTTTAATAAATGAAATAAATGAAAGTTTTAATAATCAAAAAAAAGAAATAGAAATCTTGAAGAAAAACTTTGATTTGCTGACTGAGAATACACAACGCTTCCATGCTTCAAATCCCTTTGTTCCTTTTGAAATAAAAATTACTAAGGATTCAAAGCACTTGAATAAATCAGCATCCGAAATTAATTTCTGGCAAAACACCAATGCCACTATAGTAGCAATTAAAAGAAATAACAGCATTATTTTATCCCCGGGCGCATATGCCTTGTTTTTAGAAGATGATATTTTTTACTTTGTAGGAGATGACAATAGCTATCTGAGAGTTAAGGAATTTATGTATAGTGAGTAGAAAAAAAGGCATGTATACCAAGAATGTTGGTTTCATGCTTTTTTATTGCAACATGCAGAAACCCGGATGCTACATGACATATGGCAAGCTTAATCTAACAGACTGCCCCATTTTTAAAATTATCAAACCATTGGTTTATTTCTTCATCACTATCAACCTTTAAAATTTTGAATATTTCATATGCAAATTCAACTGCTGCAGTTTCATTGGCTGTAATAAATCCTTTATCATAAACTACTTGAGCTTGTGTATAGAATTTTTCTCCCTCATATCCTTCTACGCTTTGAAACAATTCCAAAGAATCTCCTGTGTGCTTAATATTATTGAGGAATCCATGCTTGCACAGAAAATAAGTTGCTCCGCATATCGCCGCAACAGGAATCTCTAATTTTCTAACGGTTGTAACAAACTGTGCTATTTCGTCATAATCATTCTCTTCCCACGAAAGACCGCCGGGAATAATAAGCATTGCAAGGTTATCGAAATTACGATAGTCATTGATACCGAAATCAATTTTAGATTTTATCCCACCCATTGATACTTTATCAGCAGTATCTATTCCAATGGTTTTGACGTTATATTCCGAAAAGGAGTTAGCTACAGCAACTGCATAGCTTGCTTCCCAATCACACCATCGGTCTGTCAAAAAAAGCAGTATTTCATTTTTATTCACGATTGTTCCTCCATATTTTTAGTATTTTCCAATCTCTCTCAATCAGCTTACACTTTATTTAATTGTATAAGATAGCATCTTAACATTTTATCTGTGATTTTTAATAAAATCTTTATCGATTTCTATAACTTTAATATTTTCCTTGAAAAATTCGTATAAATATTTCTGCTGTTCTTTGTTATTCATTTCCGTTATGCCTGAATTTTTTATTATGTGATTTCTTACCTTGTTTTTAAGTATGGTTTTTATATATGACGGTGGAGCAATATCATTAAAAAATTCTTCTTCTGTAATACCTCTACCGGAAAGATATTGTTCAAAAGTCTCTTTTTCTGATTCCCAAGCATTTCTCTCATATAAAATTTGTTCTTCCAGCTCTTCCTTTGAAACATCTATGCCATTTTCCCTTGCATAGCTTATCATAAATTTTTCTATATAAACATACCCAAAGGGATCCGAATACCAAAGCGGGGGTGTTGAGTTTCCGTCACTCTTCTCCATAGCATATGATATGGCATTATTTTTCTCTATTCGGTCTATAATCTCGTCCTCATAAACCGGTATATCATTAACGTATGCAATAGCATTTCTGTTTTCAGGAATATTTGGATTTTCAGAAACATTTTTCATTCCGTCTCCCAAGTTGTATAACCAATCCTCCAGACTTTCATCCGACACCTCTGATGGTATAGAATCGTATTTATGTCTCTCATTGATAATGTCATATATGCGACTCAATTCTTCACTGTCTTTAATCTTATAGTTCTTATTATCAATTGAGGCATACCGGCTATTTAAAGTCCTTATAGTACGATGAGTTGAGTCGGTATAAAATATAATTATTCTAAAAAACACCAATATTATCACGACAATACTTAAAATTTTCGAACCGATATTTTTCATTATACACCCTCATATCTCATTCCTTTTTGCGTTTCTCGGTCATTTTCAAAGAATCAAGCTCCGGAGAAGCTCCACCTTTCTTATCTGTATCAACATCCCGGTTATATTTCTTCGCTTTTCCTTCTTTCGATAAATTGGTCTAACCCTTGAGCAACCCATTTCCTGCTGTCAGATTCATGATCCCACATAAAAATATTGTTATCAATTTCGCCGTTTTTTCTTATTGAGTACCCAAAATAATCACCACAGCCATTTTCGGCAAAAAACAAAAAAACATCAAGAGGCATAAAATCCTCTAACTCTCTCAAAAATAAATTGTCTCTGATAATCTGTTCCGTTGAAAGAAATGTAGCGCCATCACCATTAACTTCCTTTAACAATGATTCCAGTTCATCCGGAATTTCCACTTTCAATGTTGAACTTACTTTATAGATTTGAGTCTCCGTAGCCGGAGGATTTAATTTAGCGAAAAGACTGTCTTTGTTTAAATCCAAGATTTTTAATTTCCACATAATACGCCTCCCACTTCATATCTTCACTTTTTCCATATAGTTCACCTTTAATATATTTAAATTGTGCTCTTACTTATATAACAAATACAAGATGAGAAAAGGGACAACTTTATTATAATTATTTGTTATTTACTTTGCTTAATTTTACAATCTATTATATAAAATAATATGTTAGACATTATAAGTATAAAAATTAATAATGCAAAATAAAGTACGGCACTACGTGGGCTATGATATATGGCTGTGTAACCTTCTCGGTCTGGCTTCATTATAGGGGAAATCATTACTAAATATATTTTTATTATTGTAGAAGATGATAGAAAAATTAAAAATACAATATTATATAATCTAATAAATTTATTCTCTAATATCTTTTTTAACATTAGATATAACCTCCATTCTTAATTAAAAAATATCATTTATAAAAATATTTCTTTTATCTATTCCTCTTAGCATTACATGATATATTCCTGATTCGTTTTTAGGTCTTGCGCTTTGCGGCATATTTGCACCTCCCATAAAACTGCTAATTAAAAAGTTGAAATATTTATATTGTTATTTTAATCCACCTTCATCCATAATTCAATATACTTTAATTAGCATATTATTTTACTTATTAAAAATAATATCCTGACTAGGTGAAAAGCATGAGTAAAATACCCATGCTTTTCACATGCTAAGACTTTTTACAATATTGACTAAAGCCATAATACCATCTGTTTTTCCCGGTTCGATTGTCCCTTCTAATAATTGCTTTAAATACTCCTCACTTAATCCCGTCAACTGAGATATTACTTTTTCATCAATCGGCTTTCCTATTAAGTTTCTTACTTCCTGTGCGAATTCTTCGGTAAGCGAACACATAGCCCCACTCCCAAATCCAATCAATATTTGTACAATATCACCAACAACCTCACCGGGAACCGGGTGTTCTACAATTTTCTTGCCATTTTCTACAGCAATCAGTGACCATTTTACATCTTCTATATCTGATTTTTTCATATATGCTCCTTTCTATCTATAGTTAATTACATATAATGTCTTAAATCTTGGATGGAATTTTGGGTGCGAACCTCAAAAGTGTATATATGATATACTAATGTTTATCAAACCTATTATTTATATATTTTACATATATAAATAATGTTAAAATAGGATAACAACTTTTAAACAATAATTTAATAAAATTTGATATGTCACAGGTATGTCACAGGGACGGCAGACTGCGCAATATCACACATTTATTCCCCCCAAAAAATCATTTTAACACTTAAATTATGACAAATTC
>NZ_JACBNQ010000047.1 GCF_013403245.1 Sedimentibacter hydroxybenzoicus DSM 7310
TCGCCAAACTCATTTTTCATTTGATAAACACCGGGGTTGTCCGGTACTTTTTTCAATTCTTCCTGTATATCAAACATAGTATCTCCCTGTAATTATAACATATATTATACCATGATTATCTTAATATTAACATAATATAAAATTAATTTTGTATTAATTTTAATATTAATTTTTTGTTTTAAGCAAACAAACAGTATTCAACAAGTCGAAATGCCGAATACTGTTTGTTTTATATTAGTATAAATTTTTTATCTTCAAATGTTGTTATCAATTATCACTTTATGCAATTTAAGTTTAGCATAGATTCAACACGCTGATCTTTTTGATACAATGTCATTGTTGCATCTCCGACACCTTCAACCTGTGTAAGTGTTCCTCCCGCAACGGAAACGACCTTCTCAACAATTCTGTCCGATACTTCGTCAATACCTTCGCTTCCATTCATAATACCGGTTGCGTCAATATCAATATCCTCATTAATTATTGATTGATTCCCGCTGACGCGGATAACCGGTACAATCGAATTATTAAACCCTGCAGCTCCTGTTGTCCATAATATAATGTGAGCACCGTAAGAAGCGTAATTAACTCCGGCTCCCCCACAAAGCATCGTGGCCTCGGATAAATAAAATCCATGTTCACCGGGGCGTTCCACTCCGTATTTATTGATTTGCAGCACATCTTGAATTGGCTTGGTACCCATCTTGTGTAAAGCTCCTAAAGATTTTTCTTCTATGGTGGTCAATCCTCCGACACAATTGCCGACACTCATGGTTTCCACATCAGCTCCGGGAACTCCCCATCTTGTCTTTTCATTATTTATCAGCGTAACAATTTTTTCTGCAACATGCTCCGATACTGCTCTGCTTTTAAGAATATCTTCGCAGCCGATCAGCTCAAACAATTCACCGCCTATACACGTCGAGCCTAAATCAACAAGCTTATCAGCAGCTTTTCCTACACTTGGATTTGATGCAATTCCGGAGCTTGTATCACTTCCGCCGCACTTGATTCCTATAACCAATTCACTTATATTACAATCCTCACGCTTTAAGCCGCTTATATGCGACTCAATTTCTTTAAGCATTTCAATTCCAGCAGCTATGCTTTTACGAGTACCTCCGACTTTTTCACATGTCATCAGCCTTACCGGCTTTCCCGATATTTCATTTCCGATCTGTTCAGGCTGTATACTTCCGCATCCCATCGCTACTACAATTACTCCTGCAACATTTGGATTTTGTGCAACCGCAATCATTTGATTAAATGTTTCTTCATTGCCTCCGAGCATGCAAGTATACCAATTTGTCAGAACAACAGCATCCTCGTTTTCTTTGGCTATTGCCCTTACAATTCCTTCACAGCATTCGTCAACTGCTATAACAAGTATTTTATTTCTGATTCCGACTTTACCGTCTTCTCTTCTGTATCCCTTAAATATCATTTTTTTCTTCTCCTCTGATATTCATTTGACGTTTAATTTCTTCTATAATTGAATTCGGGATATTAACGCTGTAGCTTTTAACGTTATGAACATGAACAAGATATCCCGTTTTTATATCTTGTGTACATTCACCTGTGTTACCTCCGTATTTTATTACATTGCTTCCTTTTTTCATATCAACCAAAGCAATCTTATTACCGTAAGGAATATCCTCCTTTGCAATTATACTATATATTTTATTGTTATTCGTATCATGAATTTCCGCAGCTTCACCCTTACTTGTTTTTTCTAAAGCAGTAGCAACAGTATCCTCTCTTTCCATCTTCATAAATCTACTCATTTATAACCTCTTTTCCGCTGAAATCCTTTATCATCCATTTAACCCATCCTATCAGCATTATAATCATAATAAATATAATCGGAACGGCTGTGATTATTGCACAGGTCTTAATAGTGTTTAAATCTGCATTTATTAATATCATGGTTAACGGAACCAACGAAAGCATAATGCACCAGAAAAGTCTGAGCATCGGGTTCGGTTCTTCATTATTTTTCAGTCCTTTAGTTGAAGTTGTGGCCATAGTAAATGCCGCGCCGTCTAAAGTTGTTGCCAAAAATAATAATGATACAATACAGAAAATAATCATAAATATTGATCCCATAGGCAATGTTCTTAAAACCTCTACTATAGCAGCATTTGAGCTGCCATCTGCAAGCATTCCAACCATATCAACAGCACCGTCAAGCTGCCTCTTCAGTGACAGACTTCCTAAAACACCAAAGAACATAAAGCATCCCGCGCTGCCGCTCAGCAATGTATTTGCAACTACAGATCTTATTGTTCTTCCCTTTGATACCTTGGCAATGAAAATTCCGGTAAAAGGAGCATATGTTACCCAATATAGCCAGTAAAAAATAGTCCACGCGTCCGGGAACCCTGAATTTCCGATAGGGTCTGTAAATAAGCTCATGTGTATAAAATTTTGGAACATAAGCCCTAAAGACTGAGTAGTATTATTAATAATAAAAAGTGTCGGTCCGCACAGTACTACACCTATACAAAATACAATAACTAATTTAATATTCCAGTCCGAAATTTTAGACATACCTTTTTGAATACCTATATAGGAGCTTAGCGAATATATTACGGATAAAACTACAATAATGAGTAAATTAATCGTGAATGTAGGTTCTATTCCGACAACGCTGCTAAATATTTCAGTAACCATGGGAACCGAAACTCCTAATGTGATGCTTAAGCCTCCGAAGCAAATAAAAATAAATAAAACATCTATTATTCTGCCGATTATTCCGTCCGATTTAATTCCCGTCATTGCGCTTACAACTCCGCTCATGCTCAGACCCTTATTTTTTCTGACATGAAAGTGATAAGCTATCGGCAATCCCGCTAAGGCATATAATGTCCATGCACTGATTCCCCAGTGGAACATTGTATACGGCACACTCATTTCATATGCTAACTGTGAAGATGCCTCGATACCTAAACCCGGAGTACCGATATAGTAAGCCCACTCAACAAATGCCCAATACACCGTTGCCGAACCTAAACCGCAGCATATCATCATAGATATCCATTTAAATGTAGAATACTCTGGATTACCTTCACCGAGTTTGATTTTTCCAAATTTACTGAATGCAATAAATACTAACAATAAAATACCGAAAAAAGTAAATATAAGCGTGAAGGATCCGAAGGCATCGGTCATTAACGCAAAAATATTATTTGCCGTCTGTTGTGACGCTTCCGGCATTAAATATAAAAAGCCTACCACTGTAAATACTAAAATCAAGCTTGCTCCAATCAATAATTTATCTAATCTTTTAGTCATTTTATTTCCTCCTCAATAGCACTAATCAATTCTATATTTGTTAAGCAACTCTTCATCTATTTCCACACCGAGACCTATGCAGTCAGGTACATTAACATATCCGTCTTCAAAAGGAATTTTATTCTTGACCAAATCTCTGAAAAGAGGACTTTGGCTTTGGGAATATTCCATCAAATCACCATGTTCGGTTGCTGCTAAAAACTGTACCGTCGCCGCAAGTAAAATACCCGTACTGAAGCCGTGAGGAATCAATCTCGTTCCATTCATTTGAGCCAGATCATAAATTTTTCTCATTTCACTTATACCGCCGCATCTTGTAATGTCAGGCTGTACAATATCAGGCTGTGCATTTTTCAAGAAACTATTAAATTCAAAGCGAGTTGTCAATGACTCTCCGCCTGCTATTTTGGCTGATGTAATACCTGATAATTTTGCATATCCCTTTTCATCATCCGCCAGAATAGGCTCTTCAATCCAGTTCAGGTTGTATTTCTCCAAGCTTTTGAACATAGAAGCCGCATGACCGTATGTTCTCCATTTTGTAGCAATATCTATTTCCAATTCAAACGAATCACCAACTGCTTCCCTGACATTTCTTATAATCTCTATATCTACATCAGGATCATCACCTAAAATTCCTCCGCCAAATTTCAAGCTCGTATATCCTTGTTCTTTCAGCTTTACAGCAATTTCCCTGTTATCCTCCGGTTTGTCGGCAGGTATAAATGTTCCATATGCCTTAATCCTGTTACGATACTTTCCTCCAAGCAGCATATAAATAGGAACCTGATAATATTGGGAGGCAATATCCCATAATGCTATATCTATGGCACTAATTGCATGAATTCCTGCACCTCTTCTTCCCATATAGTTGGATGACCAATACATTTTATCCCATAACCTTTGAATTTCTAATGGATTTTCTCCTATTAAAAGCCTTTTCAATCCACTGCAATAAAGATTTGTTTCCGGTGCAAGAATAGCTGCTTTTGCAACCATTGGAGAGGTATCGCTTTCACCAATGCCAACAATATCTCCGTCTGTGTAAACCTTCACAATAACAGCATCCTCTCCCCATTCGCAAGGATCATCAATACCGGGTACTCTCAGGACTATTACCTCAATATCAGTAATTTTCATTCTTTTCCTCCTCTTTAAATCAAATACCTATTCATCAGTACTTGATTTATTTTTAATTTAACGGCCGTTAATATACATATAGCAAAATTAGTGCCAACTATAAATGTTAAGAAATAATCAAGGGTTTAAACCGTTTTGTATAATTCGCGAGTTAAAAACAACTCTTTTTTAAGTGTTTATTATATAAAAATGAGTTGAAATAAAATCACTATTATAGTATAATCAATTATAAAAGGAAGGTGTTACTAATGATAAATGCTGCAAACTTTACGTATGGACTGTCTGATAAAGAGCTTATCAAAATAATTGACGCCCTTTATGATGAAATACTTATATATGATAATAATTATACAATCGTATATATAAACCAAGCATGTCTCAGGCATTATTCGTGCGAATCTGATGATATGATAGGAAAATCCTTTTTTGATTTTATACATAAGGACTGGTGGAGCCCCTCCATTCTTCCGGTTGTATATAAAGAAAAGAAGCCTTATGCTATAAAGCAAAGAACCTTTACCGGTCACGAGCTGTTAACTATTGCAGTACCTATTTTTGACGAAAAAAATCAAATTAAATATGTCGCAATGAATGTACGTGATGATTTGAATCAAATTGAACTCTATAACCCTAATTATATTTCCTGCAAAAATGAACTGAACCAAAATTTAATTCCTTTAGCCAACAGCAGGGAAATGAAGATTACTGTTGATATGGCTGAGCGCTTAAGCCAAATTGATGTCACATGTATACTTACCGGTGAATCAGGTACAGGCAAAACTATGTTAGCACGATACATTCATTCATTGAGCAAGCGTAAGGAGCAGCCTTATATTAGTATAAATTGTGCCAGTCTTCCGCAGGAGTTGGTTGAATCAGAGCTGTTTGGCTACGTTAAGGGAGCATTTACCGGTGCAAATTCAAGCGGAAAAAAGGGATTGTTTGAAGCTGCAAACGGCGGAACCCTGCTATTAGATGAAATATCCGAATTATCCATGTCTGCTCAGGCAAAAATGCTTCATGTATTGCAGGAGCAGACTTATATTCCAATTGGCGGCAGTGTTCCTAAAAAAGTAAATGTAAGAATTATTGCTGCGACTAATAAAAATCTTAAAAATCTGGTATCAATAGGGCAGTTCAGAGAGGATTTATACTATAGATTAAACATTATAGAAATTGCTATACCTGCACTTAGGAACAGAAAAGTGGATATTCCGGATTTAATTGATGAATTCTTAAATAATTTCAACAATAAGTACAATCTAAGCAAAGGCTTTACTCCGCAGGTTATTTCTGCTCTTGTTGATTATGATTGGCCCGGTAATGTAAGAGAGCTCCTCCACATGGTTGAAAGATTAGTGGTAACAACCGATGGAAACCAAGTTGGTGTTTCCAGCCTTCCAAAAAATATCTTCGGAATTATCGAAGAGCCAAGCTCTGATGTAGAGGGAATGACCTATCAGGAAAAAATGGATTTATATGAAAGCAATTTGGTAAAGGAGGCGTATATGGTATGCGGCTCTTCAAGAAAAGTAGCCGAATATTTGTCGGTAAGCCAGACTAAGGCAAATAATCTGATAAGAAAATATATAAAAAATAAATAGCGAAGGAGCCTTAAGATAAATCTTGCAATCTTAAGGCTCCTTTTTCAATTATATTTTGCTATATCCGGACATATTTCACAGATATTTGCTTTATTATTGCTTCTCTTCTCTTAATGCCTTCATCATTGAAACTATTGCAAATAGCATTATAAAAATAAACGGGAAGGCGGCAGCTATAGAAGCTGTCTGTAACGCATTTAATCCTCCTGATAACAATAATGCCGCTGCAAATAAAGCCTGCACTACACCCCACAAAAATTTCTTCTTGTTTGTCGGATTTAAATCTCCGTGAGAGGTAAACATTCCCATTACAAATGTAGCCGAATTTGCAGATGTAACAAAGAATGTGCACAAAAGCACAATTGTTATCAGGGATAATATAGTCCCTAAAGGATAATAATTAAATACCTGAAATACGGCTGTTGACGGATTGCTGGCAGCTGAAGCCAATCCCTCAACTCCAAGCGTTTCACCTAAATTTAATCCCATTGTTCCAAATATTGAGAACCAGATAAGTGATGCAACAGCAGGCGCTACTATTACCCCTATAACAAATTGTTTTATGGTTCTTCCTTTTGATATACGTGCTATAAATGTTCCCACAAATGGTGCCCATGCAATCCACCATGCCCAGTAAAATATAGTCCAGCCGTTTATCCAGCCGTTATCCCCAAAAGCATCAATACGCAGACTGTTCTGAATAAATCCATTTAGATATTCTCCCAAACTATTTGTAAACACATTTATCATCTTTAATGAAGGTCCGACTATAAATGATAATGCCAACAGTCCAAATGCCAAGTAAAGATTTATATCTCCCAATAGCTTTATTCCTTTATCTATACCACTTACCGCAGTCCAGATATAAATAATTGTAATAACCACAATTATACTAAGTTGAATCATGGTAGTTTCAGGAATATTGAAAAGATAATTAAGTCCGCTATTAATTTGTAGTGTGCCAAGTCCAAGTGATGTTGCCACTCCGGCAATTGTTGCAAATACAGCAAGTATGTCTATCAGTTTACCTATGGGACCTTTTACCTTTTCCTCCCCAAGCAACGGTATAAATATACTGCTGATCAATCCCGGTTTATTCTTTCTGAATTGGAAATATGCCAACGCAAGACCTATAATAGCATAGTTTGCCCAAGGATGGAATCCCCAGTGCATGAATGAAGCTCTCATAGAAAAGCTTAGTGCTTCACTGCTTCCGGGCTCTATGCCTGCCATAGGAGATACGAAGTGTGATACAGGCTCTGCCATTCCCCAGAATACTAATCCAATACCCATACCTGCTCTTTCTACTTCTTTTACTATCGTTGCACCGCAACGTGTACAGGTGCCTCAGGTTGATGTCATTATAACTCCGTCAACCTTATCCTCTTTCAATTTTTCGATCATTTCCTTAGCCATTCTTACAGCTTCTGCCTGTGTGGTTCCCGTTCCTACCGTGCTGTAGAAATAATCATGAAGTGATCCGAATTTTCCTTCCTTTTTCTAATATCTCAAGGGCATTTTTCTTAATCATTTTTATAAGCATACTCTTATCGCCTTTTGCAGGAACTTTAACAGAAACTTTGTTGCCTCTTTTTTCGGACAGCAGCTTTTCAAACAACTCTCT
>NZ_JACBNQ010000048.1 GCF_013403245.1 Sedimentibacter hydroxybenzoicus DSM 7310
TGTTGGTTTTCCAACTGTTTCTCTGTTAAGTTTTCGTAATTTTTGTTACTTGCTGCTGACTTTGTCAGCAGTCTGAGATAAGCAGGCTGCTTACCTTCTTCTTCTTTGTTTAATTCTGATAGGCTTGTGAATTTCTTTTTTCTCTGTGTATGTATTTTTGTTTTCGTCGTAATTTACTGCTTTTTCATGGCTTTCATACCTGTCATTTCTGTAATATCTATCGTATTCATTTTTGGGGGTTGATTTTTCGTCATATATAATTCCGTTGTCTTCTTTTGCTTCCTCAGCATCATCATCGGGTAAAACGGATTCGTTCCTAAACTTCGATTCTTTAATGCCCTCCTTATTTTCATTATTATCATCGTTGCTTGAATTTGAACTCATGCTGCTTAACAGAGGCATAAAGGTTTCCATTAAGCTGTTAATATCTAGGCTGCTGCCATTTTCAGAATTGCCCGCAGAATTCGAAACAGATGAAAGTATATCATTAAAATTTCCGTTTTTAAGCATATTC
Source organism: Sedimentibacter hydroxybenzoicus DSM 7310 (assembly GCF_013403245.1). Classification (GTDB taxonomy): domain Bacteria; phylum Bacillota; class Clostridia; order Tissierellales; family Sedimentibacteraceae; genus Sedimentibacter; species Sedimentibacter hydroxybenzoicus. The sequence continues at coordinate 515 of NZ_JACBNQ010000048.1, forward strand.
ATTGCCATTGAGCCAACTATTTTATCCATATTGTTAGCTAATAGAGGTTGAGCAAGCATTTTGCTGACATTACCGTTTTTCATTAATGCAGTCACTGCTTCAACCGGTGAGTTAGCATTTAACGGCTGAATAGGCCGGAAGGTTTGTGCCCTGTTTAAAAAAGAATACATTCCAAGTAATGTACTGGTCTTTTCAAACATAGGCAAATATGTATTTATTTTTGTGACGGTTTGTGTTGATGTAAGCGGCGCCACAGTACGAACCATACCGATTATATTTTCTATTTTTTGCGGATCGGTAAACAAGCCTCCCACTAAGCTTTTAGATGGTCCGGACAGCTTAGAAACCATGTCTTGCAGTTGCCCGCTTCCCAAAATATATTTTGCTGCTAAAAAATATAAAATTATTTGAACAGGAATAATATCACCTTCTTACTTAAACTTAATATAACATTTTATTCAATACCATAAGTTGTGTTACATGTAAAGCTGCTGAAATTAAAATTAAATAGTAATCAATCCTTTTCTTTGGCATATTATGTAATATGAATGGAGGTATTTAAATGGCTAAATTTTTCAAAAGTTTTGATGATGACAATTTAAATAAAATAGCTGAGAGTAAAGAATTTAAAAAAGCGGCGAACGATAAAAATATTAATGAATTTATTAATAATAAACAATTCAAAGAGTTTAAGGAAAAATATAACGGCAAATCTGAGGATGAAATTTTGAGGGACGCAAAAAATATGAGCAAAAAGTTAAAAGAGCAATATGGAGAAGAAGAATATAGGAAGAAAATTCAAGATTTGAAAAATTTTGAAATGTTTTTAAGCCCGGAACAAAAAAAGAAAATGAAAAAGTTTTTAGATTCACTATAATATTTAGGAGGGGAAACCCTCCAAAAGTTAAATATATATCATGCAATTTTGTTAATAAATATAAAAATTATTTTAATAAAAGTTAATATTATAAATTAGGTATTTTATTGAAAAAATGGCTAATGAACATAAGGAAGTTAAAATTACTAAGAAGAAAACGTGTGCTAATTTATAAAAATAAACAATAATTATAAATAATCGTTTTCATTTTAATTCAGTTTTTACCAAATTTATAACATATGGAAAGAAAGGTAATTTCATTTATTATTTGACAATTAATATATATTCAATTATAATAAAAAAAGGTAAAGTTTTTATTTAATTAGGAGGGACAAGATGAAAAAAGTTATAAGTATTTTGCTAGTGCTTATGATGGTGTTCAGTTTAGCTGCATGTAGTCAACCTGCAGAAGCTCCGGCACCAGCACCTGCACCAGCTCCGGAATCATCATCACCGGAGACACCCGCACCCGCACCTGAGCCGGCAGCTCCGAAAGGAACTTTCGAAGGAAAGGTTGCAATCGTAACAAATACTCTTTCTCAAAATGAAGAGGAATACCGTTCAGCTCAGGAAATGGTATCAAGATATGGTGAAGATAAGATTGTTCACGAATTATGGCCTGACAACTTCATGACAGAACAGGAGCAAATGATTAGTATCGTTACTAAGCTCGGTTCCGACCCTGAAGTTAAAGCTTTAATAGTCAACCAAGCTGTTCCGGGAACAACCGCAGCAGTTGATAAATTGTTAGAAACTCGTGATGATATGTTTATAGTTTACTGTTCACCACAGGAAAACCCACCTGACGTTGTACAAAGAGCAAACATTACTTTGCAGTTTGACGAATTAGGTATGGGAAGTACTATTCCTGAACAGGCTCAAAAATTAGGAGCAAAGACGTTCGTACATTATTCTTTCCCAAGACATATGTCAATCGTTATGCTTTCAGCAAGAAGAGACCTTATGAAGGCTAAATGTGAAGAAATAGGAATACAATTTGTTGATGCTGTAGCTCCGGATCCAACAGGTGATGCAGGAGTTCCAGGAGCACAATTATTCATACTTGAAGATGTTCCGAAGATGGTAGAAAAATATGGTAAGGATACTGCTTTCTTCTCAACGAACTGTTCAATGCAGACTCCTTTAATTAAAGCAAGTGTTGATGAAGGTGCTATATATCCGCAGCCATGCTGCCCGTCACCATATCATGGATTCCCATCAGCTCTTGGTATTGAATCAGTTGGATACACCACTGATGCAATGGCGCAAGTAATCAGCGAAACAGCTAAAAAGCTGGATGAAAGCGGCGTTCTTGGAAGATTCTCAACATGGCCTGTACCTGTAGCTATGATGAACACAATTGCAGGAGCAGAATATGCAATTAAATGGATAAACGGTGAAGTTGGCGATGAGTTGGATGTAGCTGTATTAGAAGAATTAATGACTGAGTATGCAAATGGCATAAAAGTAACAACTACTGCTTATTCAGAAAACGGAGAAGAATTTGATACATTCAGATTAATAATGATGGATTTCTTAACTTATAGTCCTGAACACATTATAAACTAAAATAATGATTAATTGAAATTGAGGAATGTTTCGGAATTTCGGTTTAGAACTTCCGCTACATTCCTTATTTATGGAGAAAATTTACTCAGGGAGGTAAATATGAGCAACCTTCTAAGCTTAAAAAATGTTTCTAAGGAATACTCAGGAAACAAAGTATTAAAAGATATAAATATCGAGCTGAACAAAGGTGAAATTTTAGCCTTAATCGGTGAAAACGGAGCAGGCAAGTCAACACTTATGAATATTCTTTTCGGCATGCCTGTTATTCATTCGACCGGTGGCTTTGACGGTAAAATAGAACTTGAAGGTCAGGAGGTTAGCATTAAATCCCCTCATGCTGCTATGGAACTTGGAATAGGAATGGTTCATCAGGAATTTATGCTTATACCGGGCTTTACTATTACGGAAAATATTAAATTAAACAGAGAAATTACCAAGCCAAACATTGTGAGCAGAGTTTTAGGCAAAAGGTTAGAATCATTAGATGTTAAGAGTATGAACGAAGATGCAAGAAAAGCACTTGATATTCTTGATATGAATATTGATGAATTCCTGCCGGTTGCAGGTCTTCCTGTAGGCCACATGCAATTTATCGAAATAGCTCGTGAAATTGATAAAACGGGAATTAAAATCTTGGTATTCGATGAACCAACTGCGGTTTTAGCTGAAACTGAGGCTAAAAATTTACTCGATGCCATCAGGAAATTGTCCAAGCAAGGAATAGGAATTATATTTATTAGTCATAGATTGGATGAAATAATTGATGTAGCGGACAAGGTTACTATATTGAGAGACGGAGAACACGTAGTAACCAAGGATATCAAGGATACCAGTGCCGTTGAAATAGCTCAGTTGATGGTCGGCAGAAAGATTACGATAGAGAGAAGTGGAAATTGTGATAAGGATGCCTGTGATGAGACGATATTGAGTATAAACAACCTGCATGTTGCAATGCCCGGTGAGAGAGTAAAAGGTATAGATTTAGATGTTAAAAAAGGTGAAATAATAGGTATCGGCGGATTGGCGGGACAAGGCAAGCTTGGCATTGCTAATGGACTCATGGGTATTTATCCTTCAAGAGGCGAGGTAGTATTTAACGGTAAAAGTTTAGCACTGAACGATCCCAGAGGGGCCATTCAATCGGGGCTTGCTTTTGTAAGTGAAGACAGAAAGGGTGTCGGACTGCTCCTTGACGAATCGATTGAAGGAAACATCGCTTTTTCAGCTATGCAGATTCGCAACGATTTCTTAATAGAATTGGGACCGATAAGACTTAAGGATTCTGCTAAAATCAGAAGTCACGGCAAGAAAATGATATCCGATCTCGATATCAGATGTACGTCATCGCTTCAAAAAGCAGGAAGCTTAAGCGGCGGTAATCAGCAAAAAGTATGTGTCGCAAGAGCGTTGACATTAAACCCTACACTTCTTTTGGTGTCGGAGCCTACGAGAGGAATCGACATAGGTGCTAAAAAATTAGTATTGGATTTATTAAAAAAATTAAATGAAGAATATGGAATGACAATTGTTATGACTTCCTCTGAATTAGCAGAGCTCAGAAGCATATGCGACAGAATAGTAATCATATGTGAGGGTAAGGTTGAAGGTGTTCTTGCACCGGATGCGGAGGATGCTCAATTTGGTCTGATGATGTCAGGAAGCCAGCATCTTATTGAAGGGAGTGAATCATAATGGTTGGAGCAAAAGAAAATAAAAAGTCTAATTTTAAAGATATAATTAATGCAATCGGATTACCAACCCTGATCATAGGTGCCTTTTGGATAATAATACTTATTATCGGAGGAACTATCGGTATTTCTATGAACACGCTCATGAGCGATACAATAAAAAGAGCGGGTATGAACGGTATTTTAGTACTTGCAATGGTTCCTTCCATACAATCCGGAACGGGTCCGAACTTTGCACTGCCTGTAGGCATCGTCTGCGGACTGTTTGCAATGGTATGGGCAATAGAATTTGATTTCGTAGGATTTGGCTGGTTAGGTGTATCTATTATTTTGGCAATAATATTTGCTGTTATAGCAGGATATCTGTACGGAAAGCTTTTAAATGCCGTAAAGGGATCTGAAATGACGATAGCAACCTACACGGGTTTTTCTATTTCAGCTTTTATGTGCCTTGCCTGGTTGATGATTCCGTTTAAGAACAGGAAAATGGGATGGTTCATGGGAAAAGGTCTCAGAGAAACCATACAGCTTGATGCATTAGGCGGAGATAAGATATTAAGCAACCTATGGACATTTAATATAGGCGGCGATAAGGGATTAATAATTCCTACGGGAATGCTTTTAGTATTCTTTTTATGCTGCGTTATAGTATGGCTGTATTTCAGATCCAAATCAGGTATTGCCATATCTGCAGGAGGAATTAATCCAAGATTTGCGCAGGCATCAGGTATTAACATCAACAGAAACAGGGTAAAAGCAAACGTGTTATCTACAGTATTGGGAGCTATCGGTATCATCGTATATTCTCAGGGATACGGTTATGTACAGTTGTATAACGCTCCGTTACTGATGGCCTTCCCGGCGGTTGCGGCAGTTTTAATCGGCGGTGCGACTGCATCAAGAGCAAAGGTATCACACGTAATAATAGGCGTTTTAATATTCCAGGGATTGTTAACATCGGCATTGCCGGTTGCCAATCAATTATTTGAAGGTACGGATTTATCGGAGATACTTCGTATGATAATTCAAAATGGTATAATCCTTTATGCTTTAACTCAAGTAAAAGGAGGCGGTAAATAATGAATAATTCACCAACTCAGGAAAGATTACAAGTGAAAGGTGCATCTTGGTTAGCTGACAATTTAGTTACCATAATATTTATCCTTTTTACCATTTTTGGATTTATGGTTTCAGACGGTGTTTCGTTAAATTACTTTTTAACTGAGCTTTCAAGCAGATTCTTCAGAAATGCATTTCTGGTATTATCCTTGATTATACCCGTAGTTGCAGGTCTCGGTCTTAACTTCGGTATAGTTGTAGGTGCAATGGCGGGCCAGATTGCGATTGCCATTGTAAGATACTTTAATATGGGCGGCATCAGCGGTATGATGCTTACATTATTTATTGCATTCCCTATAGCGGCATTGTTTGGCTATTTCACGGGGTTACTGTACAACAAGACGAGAGGACAGGAAATGATAGCCAGCTTGATAGTAGGTTATTTCGCTAACGGTCTTTACCAGTTCTTATTTCTTTTCGTCGTGGGAGTTATTATTAAGGTACCGGCGACTCATCCCATGATTAAGCCTGACGGCGTGGGTATAAGAATGACTGTCGATCTGGTAGCCCTTAAGGACGGAGGACTTAAGTATGCCCTTGACAACATACTTCAGATGCCGTTTATGTGGGCAGTACTGGCAGTTGCTGCTGCAATACTGTTACTTCAGGTTATAAGGTATGTAAGGAATAACAAAAAACCGACCTTTACAAAAAACAACAGAATAATGACTTATATCAATATAGCAATATGCTTAATATTGATAGGAGTAAGTGTACATGCCATTACAACCAAATCATCCTTAATGATGGTAAGAAAGGTTCCTGTGGTAACGGGCCTTATGATTATAGGACTTTGCATATTCAGCGAAAAAATTCTCAGCACCAAGTTAGGTCAGGATTTCAGAAGTGTTGGTCAAAGCCAGCATATAGCTGAGGTTTCAGGTATCAATGTTGATAGAACAAGATTGATAGCAACCATGATTTCAACTGTATTGGCAGCATGGGGGCAGATTATGTACATGCAGAACATGGGTACACTAAACACTTACGGCGCTCATACACAAATTGGTATGTTCTCTGTAGCATCATTGTTGGTTGGAGGTGCTTCCACTCAGAAGGCAAATATCAGACATGCTATATTAGGTACATTGTTGTTCAACTCCATGTTTATAATGTCTCCTGAAATAGGTAAATCAGTATTCGGAAATGCACTTTTAGGAGAATATTTCAGAACATTCATGGTATATGGAGTAATTGGCTTGGCATTGGGACTTCACGTTTGGAGAACCAACAAAAAAGAAAAAATAACCCTCGATTGATCGATAGATTTACAATTAAAAATATTAAGGATTTATACATTCAAGTATAAATTCTTTTTTTTGTGCGCCCAGCATGGGCGCAATCTAACGGGTGCAAGTCGCGAGTCTGCCCTAGTAGTGGGAAAGACATAGCTGAACACCAAGGGTGTCCATCGTGAGGTGGAATCTGA
>NZ_JACBNQ010000049.1 GCF_013403245.1 Sedimentibacter hydroxybenzoicus DSM 7310
GGGACATTCCTCTGTCTTGCAGAGACTTTCTTTCTGGAAAGAGGTGTGTCCCCTTTCCTTTTTAGGTCAAGACCTCGACCTATTAGTATCGCTCAGCTGAATGCATTGCTGCACTTACACATGCGACCTATCTACCTGATAGCCTTTCAGGGGTCTTACTTGCTTTCGCAATGGGAAATCTTATCTTAGGGTCTGTTTCGCGCTTAGATGCTTTCAGCGCTTATCTTTTCCAGACTCAGCTACTCAGCCATGCCACTGGCGTGACAACTGATTCACCGGCGGTCTGTTCATTCCGGTCCTCTCGTACTAGGAACAACTCCCTTCAAATTTCCTGCGCCCACGGCGGATAGGGACCGAACTGTCTCACGACGTTCTGAACCCAGCTCGCGTGCCTCTTTAATGGGCGAACAGCCCAACCCTTGGGACCTGCTTCAGCCCCAGGATGAGACGAGCCGACATCGAGGTGCCAAACCTCCCCGTCGATGTGGACTCTTGGGGGAGATAAGCCTGTTATCCCCAGGGTAGCTTTTATCCGTTAAGCGATGGCCTTTCCACTCGGTGCCACCGGATCACTAAGTCCAACTTTCGTTCCTGCTCGAGATGTCTCTCTCGCAGTCAAGCTCCCTTCTGCCTTTACACTCTTCGCACGATTTCCGACCGTGCTGAGGGAACCTTTGAGCGCCTCCGTTACTCTTTCGGAGGCGACCGCCCCAGTCAAACTGCCCAACTGACAGTGTCCATATACCGGTTCACGGTATCATGTTAGAAATTCAGTAACAATAGAGTGGTATCCCAACGTCGACTCCACACATACTGGCGTACATGCTTCTCTGTCTCCCACCTATCCTGTACAATTGCTACCGAATTCCAATGTCAGCCTGCAGTAAAGCTCCATGGGGTCTTTCCGTCCTGCCGCGGGTAACTCGCATCTTCACGAGTACTACAATTTCACCGGATCTATTGTTGAGACAGTGCCCAAATCGTTACACCTTTCGTGCGGGTCGGAACTTACCCGACAAGGAATTTCGCTACCTTAGGACCGTTATAGTTACGGCCGCCGTTTACTGGGGCTTAAGTTCAAAGCTTCTCTTGCGATAACTTCTCCCCTTAACCTTCCAGCACCGGGCAGGTGTCAGCCCCTATACTTCATCTTTCGATTTAGCAGAGACCTGTGTTTTTGGTAAACAGTCGCTTGGGCCTGTTTTCTGTGGCCGACAAATGCTCCACCTGTTCAGACTTCACATCCATCGGCACCCCTTCTCCCGAAGTTACGGGGTCATTTTGCCTAGTTCCTTAACAATAGTTCTTCCGCTCATCTTTGGATTCTCTCCTTGCCTACCTGTGTCGGTTTGCGGTACGGGCACCTTCTTACTCGATAGAGGCTTTTCTTGACAGTGTGGGCTCAGCTACTTCACTACTTGTTTTCGCTCCCATTCGTATCTCAGGATTGATATCCGGGATTTGCCTCGGTTATCTCCCTACTTACTTAGACACACTTTTCCATCTGTGTGCTAGCTTACCCTACTGTGTCACCCCATTTCTCAAACGCTTAAAGGTGGTACTGGAATTTCAACCAGTTGTCCATCGCCTACGCCCTTTGGCCTCGGCTTAGGTCCCGACTTACCCTGAGTGGACGAGCCTTCCTCAGGAATCCTTAGGCTTTCGATGGGGGAGATTCTCACTCCCCTTTCGCTACTCATGCCAACATTCTCTCTTCTGTACAGTCCATATCCTCTTTCGATGGAACTTCTTCCCGTACACAATGCTCCTCTACCGATACCACTAATTTCTTCAATCTCTCAAATAGATTTTATCCTTTTTGCATCTAATCGAAATCTTTCTTTTTTATTCCTTTTTTCATTAAGGAAAGATTTCGAACTGAGATGTCCTTACATTTTCTCTACTTGAACTCTTGAAGAAATTAGCGGTATCCCACAACTTCGGTGATAGATTTTAGCCCCGGACATCTTCGGCGCAAAACCACTCGACCAGTGAGCTATTACGCACTCTTTTAATGAATGGCTGCTTCTAAGCCAACATCCTGGTTGTCTGTGTAGTTTTACATCCTTTTCCACTTAATCTATACTTTGGGACCTTAGTTGGTGATCTGGGCTGTTTCCCTTTTGACTATGAAACTTATCTCACATAGTCTGACTCCCAAGAATCATATACTTGGTATTCGGAGTTTGATAGGTTTTGGTAACGTATAACGCCCCTAGACCATTCAGTGCTCTACCCCCACTATACTTTCTTGAGGCTAGCCCTAAAGCTATTTCGAGGAGAACCAGCTATCTCCGGGTTCGATTGGAATTTCACCGCTATCCACACGTCATCCCGTAGCTTTTAAACGCTAATGGGTTCGGTCCTCCACCAGATTTTACTCTAGCTTCAACCTGCACATGGATAGGTCACCCGGTTTCGGGTCTACAACATGCAACTACGGCCCTTTTCAGACTCGGTTTCCCTTCGGCTCCTAACCTCTCAGTTATTAACCTTGCTGCATATTGTAACTCGTTGGCCCGTTCTACAAAAAGTACGCGGTCACTCTTTCGAGCTTCCACTGCTTATAGGCTTAAGGTTTCAGGTTCTTTTTCACTCCCCTCCCGGGGTTCTTTTCACCTTTCCCTCACGGTACTATTCTCTATCGGTCACTGGGTAGTATTTAGCCTTGAGAGGTGGTCCTCCCTGCTTCCCACAAGATTTCTCGTGTCTCGTGGTACTCTGGATCATATCCTCGTCGTCGACAATTTCGCATACGTGCCTATCACACTCTTTGGATTAGCTTTCCAGCTATATTTTGCTATCGTCTCTGAATCTCTTTGATATGTCCGCAACCCCAAGTATTTCTACTTGGTTTGGGCTCTTCCGCGTTCGCTCGCCGCTACTTACGGAATCATTATTTATTTTCTCTTCCTAAGGGTACTTAGATGTTTCAGTTCCCCTCGTTCCC
>NZ_JACBNQ010000005.1 GCF_013403245.1 Sedimentibacter hydroxybenzoicus DSM 7310
TCCCGGTTTCCCGAGGCTATTCCTCTGTATAGGGCAGATTGCTCACGCGTTACTCACCCGTCCGCCACTATCTACATAAATGTAGATCGTTCGACTTGCATGTGTTAGGCACGCCGCCAGCGTTCGTCCTGAGCCAGGATCAAACTCTCGTTTAATATTTTCCTTAGCCCAAGCTTTCGCTTAGCTTTTTTTACTTTTTGTTTGTTTGTTCTTTTTTTCTTTAGAACTCTCAAAGGTTTCTTATGCTGTTTTATTGTCTATGTTCGGGTTTGCTGTTCCTCATCTCTTGGGACAGCTTGAACAGATTATCACATCTTTTCGATGTTGTCAACTGCCAATTTTTGTTTTTGTTTTTTTCTCTAACCCCTGTAGGTTAGGAATAAAATTTTATCATACGAGACATGTGATGTCAAGTATTTTTTGTCTTTTGTTATACTGTCTAATCTGACAGCTTTGTTAGTTTAACACAACTATATGTTATTGTCAACTATGTTTTTGCACATTTTTTCTGTTGATTTCCAACTGAGTCGAAAATGCTTTTTAATTTTAGCTTACTTAATTATCTTTGTCAATCCCCTATTTGGGATTTTTAATTTCCATTTTCTGTACAATGCAATTTTTTAAACAATTTATTGTCTTGATAAATTACCATCACTACACAGAACATATTTATTGTATAGAAAAATAGGAATTTTGATACTTTATAGTTCATATATTTTTTGAAATATTTAAAAATAATTACTGTATTTTGCGAAAAATGTAAAATTATATATAATAATGTTGAGTTTTAAAAGTTCTTATAATATAATTAAAGAAACATTTAGGAACAGGTGAAACCAATGGAAAATACCTCAATTAAAAAACTGTCCTCTTCAGAATTGTCATATTTCTGTTCGCAAATTGCAATGGTTCTAAAATCAGGAATGCTGATAGCCGATGGAATAGAGTGGATGCACAACGATATAGAAGAAGGAAATATGAAAAACGTTCTGAAATTATTGAAAGATAATTTATCTAATAAGATTCCTCTTTATAAAGCAATGGAAAATACAAAGTTCTTCCCTTCATATATAGTAAACATGAGCCAGATAGGAAGTGTTACGGGTAGACTTGACGACGTAATGAGCTCCTTATCGGATTATTATGAGAGAGAGGACTTTTTAAAAGGCAAAATTAAAAGTTCTATATTTTATCCAATGCTTTTATTTGCTATGATGTCTTTCGTTATAGCATTATTGGTTACAAAGATATTTCCTATATTTGAAAATATGATAAACGAATTAGGCGGAGAATCTGTCGGACAGTCTTCGTTCTTAATGTCTTTTTCTACAGGAGTTTTAATAGGAAGGTTTACCTTAATGTTAGTTATAGCAATTTTATTATTAATTGTTTGTATATACATATTAAATAAGACTGAAAACGGCAAGTCATCAATCAGAAGATTTTTAAATAATTTTATTTTTACAAAATCAATAATGAAAAAAATAACTGCTTACAGGTTTTCTTCCTCTTTATCTTTATTGTTATCAAGCGGCATGCATATTGATAAATCCATAGATATATTATTAGATGTTGTAGAGGACCCTCTACTCAAACATAATATCCAGGCATGCAGCACATCCATGAGCAAGGGAGAAAGCTTTATTGATTCTATTTCAAAATTATCTTTGTTCTCAAGCATGCATATACAAATGCTCAACATGGGACAACGTACCGGAGAGATGGATGTTGTTATGAAAAAATTAACCAATATCTACGAAAACGAAGCAGACCATTCAATAACCAATGCTGTTTCATTAATTGAGCCTGCATTGGTTGGAACGTTGTGTATTGTTATTGGTTTTATTTTAATATCAGTTATGCTTCCTTTAATGAATATAATGTCATCAATCGGTTAATAGGGGTATTAAATGAAAAAACACAGTTTTACTGCAATTACATTTATATTATTATTTTTACTCTTCTTATATATGTCTGTTAAAAATGTAAATATACGAAGAGATAATGAAAAAACGCATATTTTAGAAGATGCGATTATTAGAAGTGCTGTCCAGGCTTATGCCATAGAAGGATTTTATCCTCCGGATATAGAGTATATGGAAAACAACTACGGACTCATTGTAGACCATGAGAAGTATGTAATAAGCTATAATATTTTCGCTTCAAATATAATGCCCGAGGTTGAAATATTTTTAAAAATAGGAAAGGATTAATATGCTTAGTCAAAATCACAATAAACAGTTTTCATTCCAACTAATCTTTATAATGTTATTATTTTTGATTATTGTTATTATGTCTGTAATGGTAATTTTGCTTGGTCAGAATATATACGAAAATATAAATAAAGACAGAGCAGACAATTATGAAAAGCGTGTATCTCTTTCTTACATAGCAAATAAAGTCAGGCAAGCCGATAAAGAAAATTCTATCAGAGTAGAAAAATCAGAAGATGTTCAAGCTTTGGTAATAAATGAAGTATATGACGAAGATTATTACGAAACTTGGATTTATTATTATAACGACGGATTATATGAATTGTTTACCGGCGAAAGCATTCAATTCAACCCTGAGGACGGTATGAAAATCATGAATATAGACAGCTTTTCTATCGAAAGATTAAGTAATAAATTGTATAAGTTTACAGTAGGATATGATAAATCTAATACAGAATTAATAATAAATGTAAATTCCAATCAACAGCAGGGTGAAATATGAAAAATAAATTTTCTATTAATTTAGAAGTAACATTGGTCGAAATAATATTATCCGTATTAATTTTTGCCATAGCCGGAGTAATAAGCTTAAATTGCTTTTTTATCGCAAGATTCACTCAGGTAAAAGCTAATGATAAAGTTATTGCCGGCAATTTAATCCAATATGATATAGAAATAATAAAGTCGCTTAACAGCTCTGATGAATCAGAGGAATTTCTGCTTCAAAACTTTAAGCTTTTAAAAACCGAAAGCAATGTACACACCTATATTAACTTCTACAATAAAAGCTGGAAATTAAGCAATGAGGCTGATAAAGAATATTTAATTACGGTGAATATATCTGATGAATTTTCCAATAACGGAACATTAACGGATATTGAGATAATGGCTGAAAGGATCAAGCCCTATCCTTTTATAAATAAAGCCAATAATAATCAACCTATATATGCAATAGAAACTAAGAAGTTTTACCCAAACTATTAACGGGGGTTGTTATGAAAAATAATATATCGATGGGAATGGGCGGAACCTTGGTATTAGTTATCTTTGTAGTACTGTGCTTAACAGTTTTTGCAACATTGTCATTTACTACTGCTTATTCTGACTTGAAATTAGTTAATAAAACTCAGGAAATGACTTATGACTATTATATAATAGAAGGAATTGCAGAAAAAAAATTGTCTGAAATTTTTAATATTATGACTGCAGCGGCACATGGTGACATTAATGATTACTATCATAGGTTATCTGAATTGTTATCACGAACAGAAGACGTAACTGTAATAAATAGTGATAAGAATAACTTTAATATATATTATGAGGTTCATGGTGATAAAAATCAAAAGATATGTGTAACTCTAAGGATTTCAAATGATATAGCGAATAAACCAACATACGAAATACTGACTTGGAACTTAGCAAATATTGAATTGCCTGTTTACGAAGAGGAATACATTGATTTATGGGAAGGTATTGAATGATGAAAATTATAGACATATTTAATTATGCCATCGAAAAGAAAGCTTCAGATATTTTTATAGTTGCAGGACGACCTTTATCATACAAAATAATGGGTGAAATTGTTTCGTTTAATGAGGTTCCTCTTACAGCGGAACAATCATATGTAATAATATACGATATATTCAAGTTAGCCAAAAATGACAGCATGGATGACCTTTATTCTAAGGGGGATGTTGATTTTTCATTTTCGATTCCTAAGCTTGGAAGATTCAGAGTAAGTGCTTACATGCAGCGCAATTCTTGTGCTGCGGTAATAAGGGTTGTGTTTTTTCAGCTACCCAATCCCCAAAGACTGGGAATACCTGACACAGTAATGAATATGTATAAAAAAACAAAGGGTCTGATTTTAATAACTGGTCCTGCAGGCAGCGGAAAATCAACAACTCTTGCATGTATAATCGATAGAATAAACTCTGAAAGAAACTGCCATATTATGACCTTTGAAGACCCTATTGAATTTATTCATAGACACAAGAAATCCATAGTGAGCCAAAGAGAAATTTCTTCAGACACTAAAAGCTATATTTCAGCACTCAGGTCCTCATTGAGGCAGGCACCTGATGTTTTATTGATCGGAGAAATGAGGGATTTAGAAACTATTGAAATTGCTCTCACTGCTGCAGAAACAGGTCATCTTGTACTTTCGACCCTACACACTACCGGTGCGGCAAACACCATTGACAGAATAATTGACGTATTTCCTGCAAACCAGCAGCAGCAAATAAGAATTCAATTATCTATGCAATTGCATGCAGTTATATCTCAACAGCTTATTCAGTCTCCTACAAACGGAAGAGTACCCGCTTTTGAAATAATGACCGTAAACAATGCCATTTCAAATTTAATAAGAGAATCGAAGATTCATCAATTAAACAGCGTTATATATTCATCGGAAGAACGCGGAATGAAATCAATGGATACGAGTATATTGGATTTATATAAAGAAGGTATGATAAATAAAGAAAATGCATTAATGCATTGCATTGACCCTGATTTGATATTAAAGAAATTAAAATAAGCGAAGGATCTTGTAGAACAAAAGATGAGATTCTTCGAGCAAAGCTCTCAGAATAACAAAAAAATAAAAGCCCCCGAGGAGGAGGAGGGGCTTTTATTATTAGTACTCAAATTTCTTTGTGTAATATTGTCTATCAATAAGTTTATTTGTGTGTTCCATTGTTTGCGTGCTGTTTGATTGCTTTGCGCTGGAAGCAATAGTTGAATCCATTAACCTCCACTCCTTACCGTCAAAGTACAATTTATCCAAGGCTATCCATCCCGTTTCCTCTGTATATACTTCATTCCATGCGTGGAATGCACTTACGTTCTGAGAATATCCTGTTACCAATTTGGTAGGTATTGAATTTGATCGAAGCATTGCCGCCAACAGTGACGAATAATCATAGCATATGCCCTTATTTTCCTTTAAAATTTCGTCAACATCAGGCAAGTAATCACTTTTTACATTTTTAGCTTTATCATTATCATATTTAATATTAGATATTACATAATCATATATCGCTTCTACTTTTTCTAAGTCATTTGTCTTGTTTGCTGCAAGCTCCTGTGCTTTCTTAACCGTTTCAGATTCTTCAGTATAATTAACCATCTGGCTTGATATTAAATACGGAGCATTTTCATCTTTCAATTTTACATCTATATCTACAGTTTGTGTAGTTGCATATCTGTTATCACTGATGTTTTCAAATACTCTAACTTTATATTTTCCATCTCCGAGTTGAAGCGGATATGTATCATATTCACCCTTATTGTTTAAATTATATGTATATTGAATTGAATTATTTTCTATTATTACCTTTAATTTTTTTGTAGTTTCATTTAAATATCTAACCTTTATATATCCGTCAACTGCATTTGAAGCGTCTATTTCTGATTTTGAACCCTTATATATGTCCGCACCATAAGCAACAGATGAAAAAGCAAATATTAGTATCAAAGTAAATAGAGTTATTTTAAATTTTTTCATATGTTTGCCCCCTACTTTCCAATAAAAAAGCTTTGCAAAAATTGCAAAGCATATAATCCGAATAATGTACCTACGTACAGCAACTGGCTGTCATACCATTTTCATGGCTTAGACCCTATAGCTTTGCGTCATTTCCTTTAGGAAATTTTGCCTATTTAATTGTCTATATAATAACATGACTGTCTAAATTTGTCAATAAATATTTTGATATAATTTCATTCTCTCACAGCACTATAAAAAACTGATTCTGAACCGTTATAATATCCATATTTCATAAATTTCATACCACAATTTTCAAGAGATTTAATTGCTCCTACATTATTAATATCCGTTACGGCAACAATTTCATCTATTTCTAATTCATATAATCCATATTCGATGACTGCCTTAGTCAATTCTGAAGCATATCCCTTACTCCAATATTCCGGCAAAATTTTTGTTCCGATTTCTACAGCTTTAATTTTATTGGAATACATTAATTGAGTTATTCCGATTACTTCTCCGGTATCCTTAAGAGTAACTGCCCAACTGTTAAGCTGATTTTTTCTATTTTTTTCAATTATTCTTCTGAGTTGTCTTCTGCATTCGCCTAATGTACTCAATTTATACCATGGAATAAATTCCAATAATCTTCTATTACTTTCAATTTCATATAAACTTGAAATATCTTCTTCTTCAAATTCCCTGATTATCAATCTATTAGTTTCAACAATTTTATTCATTGGATCGCCTCACAATATTTAATGATATAGTTTATCTTATGAAGCAAGGCTATAGATTGTGAAAGAATTTGGTATTTGTGCGGTTGTTGTATAAGCAGGTAACCCGAATTTTTAATTTGGTGTCAATCACTTATACTATAAGTATGAAAAAAGCACCTATCTTAAAAGATAGATGCCGCATATTTGGTGCGGATGAGAGGAGTCGAACCCCCACGGTATCCCGCTAGATCCTAAGTCTAGTGATTTACATATTGCAATCATTTTGCTTTCCCTTGATTTTACAAGGCATTGAATTTAATTGTTTTTATTGCTATATGCAACATGTCATTGTATAAATTAACATTGTTATTAGCGTTAATTATGTTTTGTGCGGTATTTTGTGCGGTATATGAAACCGTCAAAAGACATCAAGCAACCCGCTTTAAGCACTTTTGATAAATACAAGCATATAATATAATTAGAGATGACAACTCTTAAACAGCCACCTCCTACGAACATACTTGAATCGTTATATGAGCTGGCTGGATAGGTAACACAATAACAGGGCAGTAAACGGTACCTTTATGGTAGTCCGGCTGCCCTATTATTATAGCTTGTTTAGGTTATATTTAGTGATTATAACCTATGCTCGGCATAATTCATCTAAAGTGACATTCAGAGCATCGGCTAATTTAATAGCCGTAGATACTTTACAATCGTCATTGCGTTCAATGTTTTCAATCGTTCTTATAGGCACTTTTGATTTTCTAAATAGGTCAGGTACAGTCAGGTCCTGCTGCAACCGTATTTTTCTAAGATTCATTGCATTCACCTTTTATTTTATATTCGTTTTCGTACCACTATTTTTTAATCCTTATTAGATTTTTAAATTACGTTCTATCGTTATTTTTGAGATTCATTTCTTCTCCTTGAAAAAATTCTTGACATTAAATAATTTATAATCTAAAATAAAACCATAAGCACATAGATTACCTATAAGGAATTGAAATATGTTCTATCGTGTGTGCTTGATTGTACAAACATGATTAAACTTTAGATTACCTATAAGGAAGCAAGCTGGGATAATACCCAGCTTTTTGCATTTTATAATTTCTCAAAATAAGGATTTTCAAAGAAAAATGCATTTCTTGCTTTCAATTTTTTAAGCTTTTCGACATGAGATAATGCTATCTCAAGTATTTTTTCTTTTGTATCCCAAGAAACGTCAATATCTTCAGAGTTTGTAGTTTTAAAAAACGTTCCAAACTTGCCATTTTCATAAACAACATTTTCACCGCCCGATAATTGCATCAAGTATCTTCCATCCTGCTTTAATTCTACTTTGTCAAATTCGTTTTTAATTATTTGCATCATTTTCATTTTTTTCTCCTTTTTTTATTTTATAATTCATTATACCACCTTTTAAGGTGGTTGTCAATACTTTTTTATAATTATTTTAAAATATTTTTTGTTGAAATTTAAACACTTATAGGCATTGCAAGAAAAAAGTTCAAAAAATAAAAAAATCCCGGGCATTACACCCGGGAAGTGCTAAGTTGCTATGTCAACAAAATTAACCATGTCATATCCTTATTGTATGCTTGTACGATAAATGTGTTACAAATTACTTCATAGCTGCAGCTAACTTCAATAAAAGCGGTTCACTATACTTGTAGAAAAGCAGATATTGTATAGTATTTTCATCAATGCCTGTCTTTTCTTGTATTATATTTATAGCTTCTTGTACTGTCATTTCCTTTACAAAATAACCTGCAGGATTCACGCACATTATATATTGACCTGCATAAGTGCCTTTAGTCCAGAAATGCGGATGACTATACAAGCAATTTCTAACTTCGAAGTGCAGATGTGCTGCTGTGCTTGTCCCCGTATTGCCCATGTGAGCAACGATATCGCCCGCCTTGACTGTTTGTCCTACCTTCAATTCCAAACTTGCCAGATGGGCGTATAATGTGCAGTATCCCTCATGTTCTATAACTATGTAATATCCATATCCGACATTCTTATTTCCGCTATCTGCCTTACTTACCTTTACAATACCATCATCCACGGCATATAAAGCATCTCCCTCAACTCCGGGAGTTATTGCTCCAAAATCTATACCCGAATGAAATTGAAGTCCGGCAAAATCTCTCTTGCCGAACTCTGATGTGATTCTTTGATTTTTGGTTGGATTATGTTTAAACTTTATCACCGTCACCACCGCCTACAATTGCATCTCCTGCATTGTCAATTTTATCCTTAGCTATACCCAGAACTTTAATCAAGAATGTAGGAAGTTCTATTCCTGCGTGTTGCAAGTTTTCAGCATTAGATATAATTTCTCTTACAAGTATATATGCCATAACGAGAGCCGTTACTAATATTTTAGCTACTATGTTAATCCCTAATACAGAAGCTAATATTAATAGTGCTTTATCTACCATTAAAGCAAGCATAATCAATAAACACAAACCAACTTTTTTATATAAACCTTTCATAACTTTTTTGCTTTCTGGACGTTCATCAGGACGAACACACGCAGCATATATTCTTGTTATTAGGTCTGCGAACATTGCAATTAGTGTTATTATTAAAAGAGGTGTAAGAGCTCCGAATATATTTGCTAAAAAAGCATATATAATAGCTATTACACCTACTATTGATATTTTAATCTCATTAAATTTCTCTCCCATTATACTCTCCCTTCAATCTCTTGCATAATTTTTTCATAAATTCGTCTTGTTGTTGCAGCTTCTTCTGCTCTTGTAACAGGCTTTTGCGGTTCAAATGTATCATCTCCGTCCCCTTGCATCAAGCCATTTTCTACACAAAATTTAACATCATCATAGAACCAATCTGATTCATTTACATCAGTAAAATTTAATGTAGCGGGTTTATCTGGCATGGTATCAGTTCCTCCTTTCCTTAGAGTTTCTAAAATCTCTAATTTCTCCGTTAATGGCAGCACGGGTATTCCCCAACCTGTACGCTCGTCCCATCCATCAACATCCATATTATAAGTTATAGATTTGAATACTTCTCTCAACTCGGCTTGATTCATATCACCGTATCTTTGACAAAGCAATATAGAAAGACTTAAGAGTGCTGGAGATGCTGAACTTGTGCCATTGCCTGTACCCATAGTGCACATAAAATCTAATTCTTCTCCAATACCACTATAATATACGCGTGATACTTTCCCCTTTTCGTCTATAACAGCTGCACCAACAGCTATTGCTGTATCATACCTATTCCAATCTTTGCGTACACTTTCTGCATCATTCCCAGCAGCCGAAAAAAAGAACACTCCATAACGTTCTTGCAATTCTTTGTAGTAGTCCATAGTTGTCTTGTCAAATGATGCAGAGTGTGAAGACGTAAAGGCTTTAATATTAAGCCTTGTAATAGCTTCCTCCAGTGGTATGTACTCTCCTTGATAATTTATATGTCTATTTCTGCCAGAGCCGCCAATAATACTATTTATAACTCTACACTCAGGAATAAAATCATTTATCACTCCTGTTGTCATCGCTCCATGGTCATCCTTGCCAGGATAGTTTTCCGCGTTTACGACTGTGAAGCCTTGTCCCTTATACCCAAGCTCATGGTACTTGTCCACATTTAAAAATGCAAACTGTCGAGACAATATCATTTTGTTGTATTCTTTAGCATCCATTATTTTTTCCCCTTTCTATTCCTCGTTTAACATTCCTGTTAATTCGTTATAGTTTTCTTGTGTTATGCGATTGTTTAATAAAAAAACATCCAGTTTCAATTGCATGTCTTCAACACTTTCATAACTCTTGTTTTCAATGATCTTTTTACAGTAAACATATGTCATACCCTTACACCCCCAATTCTATAAGTGAAACTCTAAAATCTAAATCAACGAGATAATCTTCAATGGTCGGTTCTTTTGATGGTTCAGGAATAACAGATTCTACAGGCATAACATCAAATATAACCCCATTTACCACCTTAAGTTTGAAACTGTTGTACAGCAATGCTTTATTACACAATTCTTCATCTTCTGTGCCTATAATTTCCTTATCAAATGCTTCAGACATTTCTAAAATACGATTATCTATATCGGTATTAAAGTTTCCAAATTGTATTAGATTTCCCTCTAAATCAGATAATATATACATTTCTTCCCTCCTTAAATAACATCAACTGCATATTCTTTGACAGATACATCTCCCTTTATCGCTATGTATACACGATTTCCGGATTTTCTCATGTAAATTTCTTGGTAAGAAAGACTTTGATTCGAGGTAGTAAGAGACATCCGTATATAAGATGGAATGCTTGAAGAACCTTCATATGTTCCAACTACAATTACAGTATCGGAAACATAACTAATATCTAAAAATATGAAATGCTTACCGTAAGATGCACCTGTATCTGTACATATAATTATTCTTTTATAAGGATTTGCTACAATATCAAAATTTACGATATCTGTTATTGGAGCATTGATAGGCAAATTTCCCGTTACTCTTAGTGGTGCAGGGTTTTTGCTATCAATCTTTTCGTTAACGTTTTTAATCGCTAGGGGAGTTGCTGCTATTCCTCCACTTACTCCGCTTGCGTTGTTAGTGGCATCACTTAGTTTTACGTGCCCATAGTTCGCTGCTGTTCCCACACCGTACGATGTGCCTGTCGATGCATGGTTCGTAGGCGCTTTGCTGTTAAGCTGTGTCTGTATTGCAGATGTAACTCCCTTTACAAAATTAAGCTCTGCTATAGTAGCTGTTAAACCGTTTAAGGTAATTGCCTTTCCTACTGCTGTTGTTCCGCTGATTATATTTTTAAATTTCTTTAAGATTTTTCCGAACATTACGGATAACTTTTCACCGCTTGCAATGTCTGCTTCGATGGCTGCTTCTGTGAATGTTACTGTTATGTCTTTGCCTTCTCCTGTTTTTTCTAATTTGTTAGGTAGGACAATGTCTATAGCGTCTATTCTATCACTTAACAGATTAACGTTACCTGCTATTAGCGAATCAACTATACCGCAGTAGTCGGAATTGTTTCTTAAATCCGTTATATTTGCATGTATGATGCTTGTGGCGCCTGCGTTTATATAGACATCAGCTAATGCTAATTCGTAAGAGTCCGAATCTCGTTGAATGTCAGGAGCTACCGGAGAGCTTGAGAATGTACCTTTTTTTACTTCAAGCCGTATTTCCCTGTCTATTACATCATATCTTGCTACTATTCTGTCTATCCTGTTTAAGGTTCCGTCTGCATTTTCTATAGTTAATATATAGTTATCATCATTTACAAGAAAATAACCGTTAATCCACGCTTTGCCCACTTGGACTGCAACAGTCATATCGTTGTTTGCAATTACCTTTAAGCTATTTTCGGGCTCCGGAAATATCCCATTGCCTATGAAACTGCCGAAGTATTCTGCGAATCTTGCAGCGTCATATTTTCTGTCCCCGCCTATGCTGTTAAAGAATCCGCTTTTTACTGTCATCTTATCACCTTCTTTATTTTTTCTATCAGAGTTGGAATATCATTTCCGAATGTTATATTTATTTTGAAACCATCACTTTCATATACTTCTTCAATTTCAGTAATTCTTGTATTAATTGTAATTCCCCACTTTTTAGAAACACATGTTACAATGTCGCCCAAGTCAAAATTAACTTTGTAAGTTAAGTTGCTGAGAACATTTACTTTGCTGTTAAATGTCTGTATTATACTATTTTCTGAAAGCTTTTCATTTCCTCTCTGCTGGAGCTGCGATGTGTAATCTTCTGTGCTCATTTCCCCCTGCTGCAGATCCCTTGCATCAACGAACAATTCAAATCTGTCAACTCCGATTCCGGAGCCGACCGTTGTCAATACCCTTTCTGTCCCCTCTCCCTCACCGGCAATCAGAGCTATGTTCTTGTAGTCGTTTATGCTGTCTGTGTATTCCTGCTCGAGGACGTTTTCAAATTCCTTGCTAAAAATTGCCCGCGGATTGTCACTTTGCCCGGCTGTCCTGTTAAGTCCTTCGTATATATCAAATACAATTCTTCTGTTTTGCACGTCAATGGGTGTCCGGATTCCTAATTCATTTATACTTGCTTTTTCCTCTATTGTGCTGAGCAAATTTGAATAACTTACTTGAAAATTAGCTGACTGTGTAAATCCTTTCAACTCTCCCAACTGCAGCAGGTCAATTTTTCTGCTTGTATCAGCTGGGCTGATACAATTGTTATTAATCAAATTCCGTATTGCAAGCTCAATTGTTCCATTGAGGTTTTCTGTTCCCCAAATTATGCGTCGCCCCAAATATCCGGTTATAAATCTTCCTCTTACGGCTAAAACTTCTCTGCCTTCAACATTTTCAGTCAGTTTACGGTATTCAATATATCCGGCTTCGCGGTCATCTTTTTTATGAATTATATTGCCTTTTCTGAGCAAATTTAAGTTTTCTGCGGTAATCGGTAAATGCAGTTCAAAATCACCGCACCGGGAATACCGCCGGCGCCATATGAAACTATCAAATGCATCAACCAATCCCTGAAAATCTAACTCTTTGTTAAAAACATAAAGCTCCATATCACACCCCCAAATATTGCGGTGTATAATAAATTGATATGCTCAAGTTGTCCAGTCCGTCATCAGCATCATATCGAAGTAAATTATCTCCTACATCCAGCTGCAGGAACGTGCTTTCAAAGTCAATGAAATTGAATGCATTGCTTTTTATGCCGCTTTTTTCAAGCTCCGCCCTCTTATTTCCAAAGTGGGTAGTAACAGTTATTACCTCGCCCTCAGTCATGGTCTTGTTTATTTTTATGAATTCCATAGTGTTTATGTTGAGAAGTAAAGGCTTTACTACTGTGGCAAGTGCTTTGAATTCTACCTTAATACCGCATTCTACATCACCGGCATTAAAAATATTTACAATAACCGAAGGCTGCCGCATTCCTATCTCAATTCCACCTTCAGGAATTTCAAGGGGAAATTCAAATAATCCTGTCCATTGTGCTATATTCTGTTCAATTTCATTTAAGTTCTGCCAATATGGGTTTGTGCAAAGAAGATCAATTAAAAAATCCTGATACTTATACACGGTAAATTTCTTTGAGAACTTAGGTCCGCTTTCAACATGACAGCGGATTTTTCTTTTCGCATCACCGTATTCATACTGCAGCCAGCCTTGTACTTTAGGATTAAATACCTGCAATAATTTTTTTCTGTGTGTTTCTATCTCTGTCTTGGAATTTCCTTTTATAACTCCTAATAAACGCAGCGGGCGGTCTGACATGTTTACATTTGTAACAGTCGTTCCGTCCTGCCCTGCTGCATTTATTTTTGTTAAGTTGGCACTAATGCCATCAGATCCATTTAATTCTTGAAAGAAAAAAGGGAAAGAATATGCTATTTCCACTCTTTGCCCTTTGTCATTTTCGTATAATATTTTTTCATGCATATGTTGCATATTCTCACCGCCTTAGAACCCTAATGCCAATTCTTGCTGTGCCTTTTTAGCTTGTCGTGCTACCTCAGAAGGACTCGACACAGGAACGTATATATTTTGAACTATATTTACATCATTTGATTTTTGCGAATCATTATTAGTGGTCTTCATATTATTTGTACGGGTATCTGTCTCTAACTCTTTTCTGTATATTTCTTGTGCGATACCAACATCTACGTTTTCTCTTCGTGATATAGCATCTATTTCGGATTTGTTCATCGAATAGAAATCGTATTTTTGAGATGCAGAGCTTGAACCGCTACTACTGCCTATCCCTGCATTGCCTCCACTGCCTGAATAGCTCGTTTCAAATGTTTTCTTTTCAGGTGTCCAACTGCTCCACCAGCTCTTTAACTTATCCCACCATGTTAATATATTACCGGTTGATATATCTACTTCGTTTTCAAGATCACTATGCATTTCCTTAATTCTGTTCAATGCTTCGGTGTGAGTGTTTTCGGCTTCTTTGATAATACCATCACGTTGCCTTTGCGCTTCTTTTATCAAATCATCTGCTTGTTCTGCGCTTATTACTTTAGCTTCGTCACGCATTTTAATAATTGTTGCTAATCTCTCCTCGTACTCTTCATTGGCAGCCGTGACAGCTCCATCTTTCTGTCTGATTAATTCGGTTATGTGAGCTGATGCTTGTTCAGCTGTTATTCTGCCGTCATACTCCTTCATGCGCTCCAAGATTATTTTAGCTTCTATTTCATTATCCGAAAGAGTTTTAATCGCCTGCGTCTTCATTAATTCTTGTAATCTATTTATTTCATTAACTTCGTCAATCTGCAGCTCTCTTCTTTCCCTTGACGCTCTGTCAATCATTTCATTTATGCCATCTTGATAAATCTGTGTGTCACTATTTAATTTATTGTAATATTCGTTTGTTTTGAATATTAAATCTGCTTGTTCTAATTCGGTTATATCCTTAGAGTTTTTAAAGAAATTCTCCAAGCTGGCTATATTTTCAGCTCTTTTTTGTTCTGTGCCTACGTTAATTTGTGTAGCCATTTCATCGTATTTAGCAACTAATTCGTTTTTCATATCCTCGGTTATGGTTGTCGAATTAATATAAATACTATCCAAATGACTTTTTACGCCCTCGTCAAGTTCTAAATAAGAACCTACTGCTTCTTTTGTAGATTCAGATATTTTAGTTGTAGTTGTTTCCACGGCTGTATTTATTCGCCCGTAATTTTCTTCTGTCGATATTGCTGCATATTCGATTTTATCTGCAAACAAATCAACTTCCGGAATCACTTCGGTATCTAATGCTTTTTTAATGCCTACTCCCGCCGCAACTACTCCCGCAGCTGCCAATGCAAATGGAGCTACCGCTGCCGCTGCTGTTCCTAATCCAGCTGTTAAAGCGCCCATTCCACCAATACCACCTGCGGTTGCTGCTGCTGTCCCTATTCCTGCCGTAGCCGTTGTAGCAGTACCTAATAACCCCGCTAATGTACCTACTCCTTTGGTTATTCCGCCTATTGTGGATATTGCACCGCCACCAACTTTTAGAATCCCACCAATCGCTGCTGCAAACCCTACCATTTTAGCAGTATTTTCTAAGGTTTCTTTGTCAAGATTTCCTAACCAATCAGCAAATTCACCGACTTTATCAATTCCTTTTTCCATGTAAGGAATAAGAACTTCACTTAATTTCAATCCTGCTTCAACAAATTGATTTTTAAGCATTGATAATTCGGATGCAGTTGTTTCATAACGCTGCGCTGCTTCGTTGCTAAGAGCTGTGTTTTCTTCCCATGCCTTAGTGCCGATTTCCAACGATGACGTAAATACATCACTTGCACCACTTGCCCTTAACAAGGCATCTCTCATTCTAATTTCAGTGATGCCCATGTCATCAAGAACTTTGATTGCAGATGCACCTTGCTCTTCTGCGTTTGACAGACCTTTTATAAATTCTGTTATTGCGCCTGCGGCATCATCTTTGAATGCTCTTGAAAATTCTTCCCCTGTCATCCCCGCGACGCTCGCAAAGTCTACTAATTTCTCAGAATTAGTTTCGACTGCTAACTGCATTTCAATCATCGTTTTGCTAAATGCACTGCCGCCTGCTTCTGCTTCAATTCCTACAGAACTTAAAGCGCCCGCAAAAGACATTATTTCAGCTTCAGTTAATCCTATTTGACTTCCTGCACCAGCAAGCCTCTTTCCCATATTTACTATGTCCGCTTCCGTGGTTGCAAGATTATTTCCTAAATCAACTATAGTCGAACCCAGTTTGTCAAAATCTTCTTGACTCATCTGAGTTATGTTTGCAAATTGAGCTAAAGCTGTAGCAGCATCATTGGCGCTTAAATTAGTAGCTTCCCCTAAGTCAATCATTACCCTTGAAAACTCTAAGATGTTTTCAGTCTGAATACCTAATTGTCCTGCCGCTTCTGCTACTCCTGCTATAGCCGTAGCACTTGCCGGTATATCTTTAGTCATACCTCTTATACCAGCCTCTAATCGTTTAAATTCTTCATCCGTAGCATCAACAGTTTTCTTAACTCCTGCGAATGCTGATTCAAAGTCAATACCGGCTTTTAAACTTGCAGCACCTACCGCAACAAGGGGAGCTGTAGCCTTTAATATACCTTCCCCGGCTTTCTCCATGCCTTTACCGATATTTTGCAATCTATCTCCATGCTCTTTAAGTACTTCGCTTGCCTGTAACCATTTGTTATTTGATTTGTCAAGTTCGGCATTGATCTTGTTTAATTCGCCCTGAGCTATAGTCATTTGTGCATTAGCTTTGTTCATATTTGTTTCATAATTCTGAATTTGCTTGGCGTTCGTTTCTATGGCTTTTTCTTTTTTAGAGTATTCGGCGGTAAGTTTTTCAACTTCTGACTTTGCGTTTTTAGCTTGGTCGGATTCTTTTCCGTAAAGTTTAACAGCTTCATCATAAGCTTTATTTGCATTATCTAAACTACTTTTTAACTTGTCCCGGATGGAGATGTTCTCATTCATCTTTGTAGATGTTTGTTCCATGCTCTGTTTGTATGTATCTACTTTCTTAGCATGTAGTTCTACTTGCTTTGCTAATGCTTCCTGAACCGATTTAAGTTTTTCGCTGTCCTTGCCGAATACACCTAATTCTGTACTTGCATTTTTAAATTCTGATTGTGCATTCCTTAGTTCTGCGTTTATGCCTTTTATAGAGTTATTAAACCCTGAGCTATCAAGGACAAATTTAGCGGTTACTAATTGGTCTACTACTGACACTTACTCACCTCCTACAAGAACGGTATTTCATCAATAAATTTTACTTCGTTGTCTTCCCCTTTGAATCTCCATCCGTTGAACTTACAATGAATGTCAAATAAGGTGTTTACCATAGCTGGGTTACTTCTCCAGAACTTCTCTTCGGAGAAGTTTAAAATTACTGTTGCAACATAATAAAACCAGTCAAAATCAACTATATGTTCTTGTTCTGACTGGCTTGCTCGTTTTTTTGCGCTTTACCCTCTGTTTTAGTAATCATTCCCTCTACTAAGGCAAATGTAATCTTGTCCATTAATTGCATGGTCTGGAAGTCAAAGCTTAACAGTCGCGCTAATTCAGTCTCTTCGAATTCTCTTTCTTCACATGAACAGGATAAGATTTTTATTATGCTGTCATACACATCTTCACCTTTTAGAAAATTATTAAAAAGAATCAATCCATCTTTACCGTATTTTTTTTCAAACTTAATTAACGCCCTAAAATCTAATCTAAATGTATATTCTTTACCGTTTAATCGTATTTTAAATTCTCTTACTTCGATATTTATCATACTTCCTCCTATAAAAAGAAAAGGATAGAAATTAATCTATCCTATGGTTCTGTCACCTTTTTAGTTGGTATTATCACATTCTCAAAAAACGCAGTTTCGATATCAGTTGGACAATCGGGATCATCTGTATCGACCTGATATTTCCAATTACCATCATTTATAGTCGGCTGGAATATACCTGACATTTGCGGTGTTTGGTATTCTGTTTGTCCCTCTTTTGTTTTATTGTTTTCCTGCGGCAATGATAACTTACCCTTATAAAGCACCTGATACCTTGCCTGCTTGTTTGATTTGTTTGCCTTGTAAAGCAATGCAAGGTATGGGGGTTCATCTGCTTCATTCGCAAACACTCCACCTTCAGCAGCTACTGTTTGTCCCAACATTATAGCACTATCTTTGTTTGAAACATCAGCTAAGTTGATTCCTATTTGAACCTCATCAAGTGCTGTATCCTGGTCCCATAATTTATTTTCTGCAAACAATTTAGCAGTTTGGGTAGTAGGATTCACTGTTATTTCTTTTACTCCTGGTAAATAAACAGGAGCTTCGTATGTCAATCCTGTTTTGTCATCTTTTGTTAATATTGCATAGTATAATTTTTCTAAACCTACTTTAGGCATATTCAATCCCTCTCTTTCGTATAGTTAAATCTTAAAACACAATGATATAATTGAGTGTCATTTTCATAAAAATCATTGGCACTTGTCCTATAAAAATCATTGTCTTTCATTTTTACTTTTATTTTATTTGCTAATTCCGTAAAATCACCCTTTGAGAATATGTCAACTTGTACATTATAGTTAGTTGCTATTTCTTCATTTTCTGCAAACTCCGCTCCCCATTCATCTATAAATGTATAAACTACATACGGAGCTGTTGCGTTAGTCCCTTTAATCAAATAAACTTTTTTATCTGCAGTTAAATCAGTAATTTCTTTATCCATTAATACGTTTCTAACAAATTGATACATTTAATCACCTACTTTAACCTGGTCAGCAATTCGGCTTTTAAAACTTTCATAGCCTCACCTTTGCTTTTTCTGATACTTCTTGCAAAGAAGCCTACATTTTTATTTTGCGTGCTTGTTCCGTATTCTTGGAACCTTCCGTAATACTCATCTAATATAACCTTACCTATAACTTGACCGTCTTCTTTGCCTACTTTTGTTTTGACAGATGCTTTTAATTTTCTTGTCTTACCTTCAGGAGTATTCTTTTCGACCTCTTTTTTAACAGGCTCTAAAGCAGCTGATATAGATTTTTTTTCATCCTCTTCGGAAATAGTCATACTTTCAAGAAGTTTATTCAATTCATCAAAACCATCAAGCTCTATTCTTGCCATATGCCATTCTCCAAAGTCTTAATAACGAGCCATTCATTCCGATATTGAAAATTGTCAATGTAGGTTATGTCATAGATTTTTCCATCGTGGATTATTCGGTATTTTGTAGAGTTCAACTCATCAAGCAACTTTTGATATCTGACCTCAAACTTGACAGTCTTTTCTTCGTTAAATTGTTTTGCTGCAAAATACTCCTTACCCGATAAATTGTTTTTACTGGCCCATACTTCTGTCCAATCAACCCACTTTTCCTCTTCAAAACCGTTATCATTTGTCACAGTGTCATATTTCTGTATGATGATTTTTTTATTCAATACTTTAGAAATATTTTTAATTGCATGTTGTTCGGTTTTAAGAACGGTTTCATACTTTGTCTTCATTATCTTTCACCGCTTCCTTTAACTGCAATCTTAATATTTCTTTTTGAAAGTTATCCTCAAAATATTCTAAAGCATTATTATAGGCATATCGGCAATAATCAAGGAGTAGAGTTTTTGCTTGATTATTTTCATCAAAATTCAACTCCACTCCTGTTAAATCATTAAAATAGTTTTTACCTCTATCTATAATTTTTTGAATGCCAGCATCTTCATCTTCCCATGTAATTTTAAGGTAATCCTTTATTTCCTGTAACACTTAATCACCTACTTCTTAGTAGATTTCTTTTCTACTACTTCCTCCACTAATACACCAAAAGCGGTTGAGTTTATTTCCTCAAACCGCTTTTTAGTCACATCTATTTCTGTGCCTTTTTTGTGGAGGGATTGTGTTTCCTTATCTCTAAAAGTTCTTATAACTTTAACCCTCATAAATTACCTCCTAAGCAACTGGGAAATCGTCTATGTTTGTCACTACTACCTTAAGGTCTCCAGGAGCTTCCATGTTTGTAATATCAAACACTAAGAACGAATCATTGTCTGTAGGTTTCCCGTTCGCATATTGCTTAGCAATGTAAGTTCTTTCATCCTCTAAGAATTTATAATGGTCTGAGTGTTCTATTTTTTGAGTAGAACCTACACCCATAAAATAATCTTTTGCCATACCAGCAACTAACTTATTCTGCGGTACTGCTACTGATTGAACTATCTTAGCAGGGATAGGTAATACGCCATAAACATAAGTTCCCATTGAAGTAGGTATGGTTGTATTTGGGAATATCTTCGCCCAATAATCCAACGGATTAACCATCATCAATACATTTGGTACTGCTCTTGTACCACCTTTTGTTAAAGGAGCCATTATTTTAGTACCTAAAGATACTGGTTTTAAATCATTCAATGCAGTTGCTTCTTTGTCAGGATATACTCCTTCGACAACTGCGCCTGCTAAATCCTTTAACATACCTATAGGTTGTTCTTTTCCTGTTCCTGCTACGATTGCAAGTTCTAAAGCTATTGCAAGAGATTCAAATAGGATTTCTCTTACAAATCTATCTAACCAAACAGGACCTAAATCAAGCATAGCTTTTGCTACAGGCACATAAGCGCTAAGTTTAAATAATTCTGTTCTTTCTTTTTTGAAGGATGCTTCTAATTTCTTAGTAATCTCTGCTGTTAGAGTTCCCCACCATGCAGCTTCGCATTCGCTGTTTCTTGTTATCCACTCAGTCACTCCAGTAGTATTAACAAAATCAATCTCACTTAAAAGAGGATGATTTTGTCTTAAATCTTCGAATACTCTGTCAAATACCGTTGCAGGTACAAGCGTTTCAACACCTGCAAATCCACCAGCGCCTATAACTTCATTGTAGTACTTCTTTTCCTCTGATGTTAAGGGATTTAAACCTCTTTTAACCATAACAGCATCATCATTAATGTCTTCACTGATGGCTGCTTTTGCCTCTCTTAGAATTCTGTCTTGAATTCCTTGAGCCATTTTTACCTGTGCTTTTACAAATGCCTCGCTATCTCCGTTTTCGATAGCTTCTTTCATTTCATTTTGAATTTCTATATCTGTTTGTGCTTCTGCATCCGGATTAACCATTTTTCCGAATAATTGTAATTTTAAATCTGCAATTTTTTTACTCATTGTTTCCTCCATTTTTATTAAATTTTTTGAATAGTGTTTCTTTTGTGTTTTTTTCTTCGGCGGTTATCTTGTATTTTTCAAACAAAGATACCTTAATGTCCGCGTTATTTTCTGCATCTAACTTATCTTCCATTTCTTCAAGAATGTTATCGCATAAACCAAACACTTTACATTCCTCAGCCGTCAGATAAGTTTCTTCTTTAATTAGATTTTTCAATTCTTCAACAGTTCCCACAAATCTACTTTTATAGCTATTAAGAACAGTTTCATCGAATTTATCTAATGTGTGTGCTGCTTTTCTAAAGTCTTCAGCATTACCATAAACACCAGCAGCAGCTCGATGTATCATCATTGTCGTGTTAGATGGCATATTAATTTCATCACCAGCCATTGCAATAATAGATGCTCCACTTGCAGCTATTCCATCGATGTAAACATTAATCCTATTCTTACATTGCTTTAAAAAATTATTGATCGCTATTGATGCATAAATGCTACCGCCTGTTGAATTAATGTGTAAGTTTATTTCTCTTTCCCCAGCTTCTTTAACTAAATTTCTTACATCCTCAGGATATATAAAATCTCCTGGAACTGGTTCGCCTGTCCACCAATCAATAGGTTGTTGGTCTACTATTCTTCCATACATGTAAATATCAACTGATTTTTCAGTTTCATTTACTAATTCACATCTGACATCTAAGATTTGTTTTATATCAGGTTTCAACTGCCCACCTCCCTTTACGTTTTCATTTTTCAAGTTATCCATCCCCTTTCGCCATTTTTTCTATTGGACTATAATTTTTAGTCATCCATCTTGCTTTACTCCACTCTGTATTAAGCGGCTCCATGCCTAAAGCTCTTAAACTATCATCTACACAGTAAGCGCCTATTCTTGTTAATATATCAAGAGCATTAGCAATGTCTTTTAATTCCACAACCTTAATTCTTGTAGTATCTAATTTGCAGTATGTTCTTTCAAGGTATAGTTTTTTGCCGTATAGTTTCCTGTTAATTTCATCACTTAAAATTTTAGCAAGCGGATTAATGCAGAATGTTAAAAAATCATTTACCGCTTTGCCCGTATCAGCTACATTACCCTTTAACAGTGCCGGAGGTATCTGTAACCCTATCGCAGTAAAGTCGAAAATATCATCAACAAAAGCCCTGATGTGCCTACCTTCTATTGAGCTACTTTGCGTTTTGTTGTCTTGTCCTATTTCCTCGTAGCCTAATCCATTGGTCAATGGTAGTACTGCGTCGCCTTCGGCTTCAAAGAATGTCTTAAATCTTTCCTCTAACAGCTTCTTTAAATCCTCTTGGGCTTTTTCTGTTTGCGGATAATTCGTAGGAATTGTTAGTTTTGCTTTTTTTCCTTTACCCTTTAAATAGCCTTTACTACTTGCCTTTATTAATTTTGAATAGCTTTCGCATAAGTTATCTATCACAGTCTTAATTCTTTGATTATGTAATTCAAAGTGAAAGACTTGCGATTCTGTATAAACATTTTTTAGATTGTAACCCTCGACTACAATGTTTTTATAGATGTTTTCTTTAAACGCAAACTTTACTGGGTTGAAACTATCAGCAACATAAAACATCTTGTCTTGTTGAATTACAAGGCATTCATTATCATAAATTAGCTTATGTATTACATCTCTCCAAAATTTACTCGCTGATTTGTTTTGATTAGGTTCGATGTTTAAAAGATAATAATTGTCATTTTTTACTTCTTTGCCTTTTTCGTATGTTAAAAACTCACTTCTTGTAATAGTATTTGCTATTAAATTTACGCTTGCCTGTAAAGCTAATTCTTTATAAAACACTTCGCCGACTACATTGCCTACATAGGCATCAAGAGGCAATGTACCATCATGCAAATTAAATAAACCTCTAAACCAGTCTGTTATATACATTCTCAACCTCCTTTCTAATAAGTATAGACATCTAAAAACAAGCCTTCTCCCATTTCTATAAGCTCTTCATCTGCGCTCATGCAATGTAAAAAACAGAAAAAGCCATCAGTTTTTCTCTTGATTGGCTCTATCTTTAGATAACTCTTATTTCCTTTTTTATCTGTGTCAACATATACATTATTACAAAACCACCGCATTAATTTATCATCACCAAATATCAAATCGCCATTAGCAAATAGTTGTGTTATTAACGGATGTAATTTTGTGTGAGTAATGTATCCGTTCGGTATTCCCTGTAACTCCAAGCCTTTAGCATCAAAAACTTCTTTTAATGCAGAATATCTATGTCTATCTGCCACTACTTTTTTAATAACATACCATTCGGCTTGTTCTTCAAACCAATTATATACAATATCAGCGGAAATAACAGGAATTCCTTTAACTATAGTAGCAAGCCCTAAGTTAACCGCCTCTTGAATATCTATGTTAAACTTTGTGAATTGTAAGCTCTTTTCATGTATAAACGTGTGCTGTTTAAATATTCTCTTACCATTCTTTTTGAATAACAATCCTACAGAGCACCAGTCTTTTAAATCAGCAAAATCAACTCCGCCTATGCACTCTAAACCGACTAAATCCGGTACAGGTTGATTAGTTGCTTTTATTTCTTGCCACTCCGCAACGGCTTTAGCTTCATCCTGTGTAGGTAAATTCATTCTCTTAGTTAGGAATGCTACCTTTAACTCAGAATTACTTTGCATTGCAATATATTGTTTCATAACAGTTCTTTTTAATGTTCTGTCGTGGTTGATACGAGGATTTGCTTTTTCCCACAAATCCGGATTATCAACTTCCCCTAAACTGTCCATCTTGAATATAAAAGGGAAAAATCCATTGTGAGGATCTTCGCCTAATAATATTCTTTTGGCTCTTTCTTTTAAATCATCAAGAACCGACTCTCTGACCTCTCCATCAGTTGTTAAGTAAAATATTCTCGGTTTATCTACTTTACCTAAACCGCCAATGAAAACATTTATATTATCATAATTTTCGTATTGGTGAACTTCGTCGAATATTATTGCTCCGGGTCTACCGCCGTCTTTTGTCTTAGCGTTAGATGTCCTGTATCGCAAAGTTGAATTTGTTTTTTTATAAGTTATTTCCTCTTTTGTCTTGTCGAAAAGTCTTTTTAATTTTTGACTATCATCAATAACCTGATCCACTTCCTCAAAAGAAGTTTTAGCTTGATCTTCAGATGTGGCAACAATATCAATGTCATAATTTTTTATACCATGCTTATCGCTTTGCAGATAAAAACATATACATGATATTAAGCCATTCTTGCCTCCGCCCCTACCCATGTAGTCAAAGTATTCATCAAATACTAAATCGCCGGTATCTTTATAAAAAACACCATCCACAAACGAAAAAAAGAATTTCTGAAAATCAAGTAATTTAAAAGGGAAGTAATCCTCTACTACTCTAACTGATTCATAAATTCTTTCACTATCTATGTATATGTTATCATCATCGAGTACTTTTCTGACAAAACTCATTAACAACTTTTGTTCTTCGCATGAATGAACTTTACCGCTTTCAACTAAATTCATCCATGTGTCTATGTATTCATGATACTTATAATTCTTCATCCTCCTCAACCACCTTTAAGTCGGATGCTCTTATGCCTAAATCATAAAGTATAGTTAGCATTTGCTTATTGACTTTAAGCAATTCCGATATACTTTCGTTTTTCTTGTAACCTTCTTGCCCTCCACCATTACACCAATAAACAGAAACACCTCTTTTTTCTATATCTTCTTGAAGCATGTTTTTTATATCCCAAAATTTCATATAGTCAGTTACAAGATTTTGATAATGGGCAAATTGGTATACTTGCTTTTTCTTTAATTGATTTATGATTGCTAATTCTATCTTTCGTCTTAACTTGTCCATATGCCCACCCTCCCTATATATGAGAATTCTGAAAAATCTCCGGAGCCGATACCCTACCCCGCTGTACAGCTTTTGAAAATAAAATCAATTTTCAGACCCGGGGGTATTATTCCCATCGCTCCTCTGTAGTAAATTTTTCTTTTGTATTTTTTATAAGCTTCTCCGGATGCTCTTCGTTATGACATGTATCGCATAAGCTTTCGAGGTTATCATCATCTAATGCAAGTAAAGGATATTCCTTTAGATGCTTCTTATGATGCACGCATGTAGCTTTACTATAGCCGCCTTTTCTTTTGCACTTTTGGCACTCTTTATTATCTCTTTCTATAATGTATCTTCTTTTCTTTCGCCAGATCCTATCATTATAAAACTTATCTACATCTCCTGTTATTATGTAGTTATATAACTTCTTGTTCAATTCTTTTCCTCAACACATTCATATCAATTGCAGTATGTTTTTTAAGTCTTTCAATCTTATTAGCGTCCTTGAGCTTTCTTATCTTCTTTTGTTTATTTCTTATAGCTTCATCTGTGTAGAATGCTATGAACTCCTTGCCACAGTTAGGACATTTGAAATATGTTTTCTCTATGCCATCATCTAACTGTTCAATTTCAAGTTTTTCTAAATTAAATTCTTGATTACATCCATTATTGCCATCACACACCGCTAACATATTAGCCTCCTTGTATTTAAAAAGACACCCTCTTTGGATGCCTAAAATTTATTTTATTATGGTTTACATACCCCACAAGCAGTATAACCTGCATTTTGCGCTTCATCTGTTGTATCAAACCATATTTCATTATAACTTTCTATATTTTTCGCATATCTGCATGAAGGTTTATGATATTTATCTGAATTCAAACTTCCTACATAGTTACCTGAAGTCTTTACTTCCAGAACTACTTCATTGTTAAAATTTTCCTCGTTCCATAGTCCTTTGTTATTTTCCCTTGCCGTTCGTTGTGTTTCTGTAAATTCTTCTACATACTTTACATTTGGAGGATAAGTTGATACTTGAGCATATCCTTCGGCTAATAAAGTTTTATTAAACATTACTCCATCTAAATAAACATAGGCTAATAACCTTCCATATTGATCTCTTTCCTGTACATCAAATTCAAGTTCTATTTCTTTGCCTTCAAGCTTATCTTTAGTAAAGTTAGATGCTATTTTACCTTCTTCAACATTCTTTGATGCGTCTGGATGAACGCTTTCTGGTGTATCTATCCCTATAAGTCTCACTTTTTCTTCTCGCCCTTGAAAGTTTACAACTAACGTATCTCCATCAACCACTCTAATTACTTTCACGGTTTCTGCCTTGTCGTTTATAGTTGCTGTCTTAGTTTCCTGATTCCAGCCCACTTCTTTGTCGAGAGCTTCAGCGACTGCTCTAAGAGGTACATATGTTGTGCCGTTATATAGAATGTTGTCTGCATTAATCTTCTGTCCATTTACTGTTAAATTGACCGAATTGTACACAACCTCAATTGTACTTGTTATAGTCTGTCCTATCGCTGTCCCTATTAAAAGAGTTAGTATAATAGCTCCAATTACAAAATATCTTAACACTTTTTTCATTTGTTGAATACCTCCCTTTTTTAAATATTATAACCATACAGGAAAGATTTTACAACATTAAATTCCCCACCCCTCACCCTATGCAGTCTAATTTATATCTGCATCGTCACAAAATCGTAAAATTTAAAATGTGTATTTTCTAACGTAAAATGAACTTACTCCACCGTCCGGATACAACAAAACCGTGTCGAATTGCACACGGTTAAAATTATATTGCATCCCGGTTAACGAATAGTGTCGTTGTATTAAAAAAGAACCCGATTAGGAGTTCTTTATATACTTATTTTCAATAGCTTAAATCCATCTTTCAAATAATTAACTAATGGGAATTTTTCTGTCATTAGATATATTTCTATCATTTTATCTTCATGCCAACCTCTGGAATCAAAATATTCACGCGCCCTTTCGTATATTTGTTGCGGGCTTATATCTTTTTCATCTATGCCATCTCTTCCAATATACATAATTGTTTGCAGTACTTTTATAACTTCATAATCTAACTTATCCAAATAGTCTTCCAGTGCCTTTTCTTCGATGTCCTTTTTCAAATCTTCTAATGCGTCAAAATCTATAGTTGATTCATATGTTTCTTTTGTGCATTCCGCTTTATAATAAGCCTCCGCCAATTCTATTACTTTTCTGAACATCTCATTGTATTCTTCAAACATATAAAATCCTCCCGATATTTTACCACAATTATACAACAGAAAACCTTTCCTGTCTACAAAATAACGTAAAAAGAGACACTATATTTCAAATGTCTCTTTTGAGGAGGATTTAAGAAGAATCAATAACAGTCAATCTTGGACACTATCATAATATCATATTGACAAGGTGCTACTACTGCAAACTTTTAAAAATTATTTTCTTAATCCTCTCTCGAATGCAAATATATCTCTTGCCTTTTTAAGATAATAATACACACTGCGCTCGCTCGCCGGTATATGTATGACTGCTTTTTGTACTCTCATAGAAATATCATTTTTCTCAAGCTCCCTGTGTGGTCTTTCAAAATACACTATCTCCACTG
This sequence comes from Sedimentibacter hydroxybenzoicus DSM 7310, assembly GCF_013403245.1. GTDB lineage: Bacteria > Bacillota > Clostridia > Tissierellales > Sedimentibacteraceae > Sedimentibacter > Sedimentibacter hydroxybenzoicus. The sequence continues at coordinate 27,546 of NZ_JACBNQ010000005.1, forward strand.
CTTGTCTCTCCCATATATGTAACTGTGCTAATGTCTTCTCTACAGCAAGCACGTCCCATAATTCCGCTTGCTTTTGTCTTAAAATACCTTCAGCATACATAACAGCTTGCTCTGTTGGTTTACTTATGCCTGTCCCACCCAACCGCCGCCTCCTTTCATATTCTTCAAGCGCTTCTTGGTAGTATTTCTTCTCTAAGTCTTCTTTGTGAGGTTTCCCCATGAAGGCATAGTATCTAAATGCTTCTGTTGCATAATCTCTTATGTGGTCTTTCTTCAATTTACCCCTCCTCTATAGTGATTTTTATCTTAGCAATCCTATACCATATCCCTGGCATCCGCGCTGTTAGCTTGTCTATACCTCTTTTAAGCTGCTTTGTATCGGCATAGGGCTTGTATATGTACTCTTGATTAAATGCCTTGCAGATGATTGCATATCGGTATTCTATTGTTTTAATCGACTTCACACCATCCATATCTCTACTTCAACTCTTGGGTTGTCACTGTAATACTTATCCACCTTGCAGCTCACAATATCCTTATCATCCGCATATGCAAGTCCGTTTAAGCTATCAAATATTATCTTGCATATATTATCAATGTCAGGCTTCTTTGTAGGTCTTAAAATACAATTAGAAGCATCTTTTTTCTTTTTCTTTGTAAAGCTCTTGGGTATAGAATAAAAGCATTTTAACTCGGCGTGCAATTGCCCTGTGAGCATTTGTTGTCTCGCTTCTTGAAAACATATCTTAACCCAATTTTCGTAATTCACTGTAGTCTCAGGCGTATAAGCTTTTACAAATTTTCCTTTACTGCTGAATTTAGGGCGTCCTTTGCCTTTTGGTTCTCCTGGTATTGTAAATTTAATCAATTAATCATCTCCTAACAAATCATTAATCCCTATCTGTTCTCTTATTTCAATTCCATTTTCCTTTAATTTTTCTTTAGCATGTTCTAAGAGTTCCGATGTTAAAGGTACTATATTTCCATCCAAATCCTTATACATTCCCGTCCTTATTTTCTTTTCGAGCCTTTTTAATTGTTCTTTCTTTATGCGCTTTTGTTTATCCTTTTGATACTTCTCTCTGCGATTCCTTTTGTCTGCTTTATTTTTCTTCACCTTGTCACTTTCATGTACAACTTCTATTCCATCTCTTATATCCTCAAGGTCTTGCATCAGGTCCCGACTTTCCCGCTTTTCAACTCGGATGTTGAGCACTTCCAATTCAAATTTTTCATCACAGTATTTAGCCCGATGCAATTGTATGTGATGTCTCATTCTTTCTTTTTCATAAACTGCATCTGGATATAATTTCAGATACATTTCCAAATCGGTCATTGCCTTTCTACTGTCAAATAATTTTTTACCTTTTACAATCTGTATAACAGGCTCGACTATAAAGCCTTTTCTATATTCTGTTGTTGTTTTTACATCGTAATAGATGTTTGCAAGAGTTAAATCTCTTTCTTTTCCTGTACACCAGCATGTCCCATTCCAACATCCGTTTTTTGTGAAGTTAATGCAATTATACGGTTCATATTTGAAATATGGCTCACAGGTATCTTCATTGATATGGCAGCAGGTACAACTTATCATCCCGTTTGTTCCAAATTTCTTATTGAGGTTTTCTAATGTAAGTTTCTGTCTTTCGTCCTTAATTTTCTCTGCACTATTGTCATAATCATATGGCTTATCAGACAAATGCCATGAACATTGACCGCCTACATTTATTTTATCTTTCAATAGCGGGTGCCGTAATTCACATTCTTTTTTACGATACGGACAATGGAAGTTGTAATTATTGTTCTCTACCCTCCATTGAATTCCTGCATAACACATGTAACCAGATGTAAAGCATCCCTTCCTCATTACACCGCATGGGGCTTCCCACACACTGTCATATAGAAATTTTGATGTGTACTCGAATTCATGCATACCGCTATGCCACTTGACGTATTCAGGATGATTGTCCTTTGTGTATCCTTGTTCTAACAAATCCAAAGTTAGTTTGTTTTTCGTTTTATTCCAATCGTCTATATTCCCATACATGGTCTTACTCCGAAGAAATTTTCTAACTTATCTCTTAATTCATCTGTGGTTATTCCGTACTCTTTAGCGATACACTTTTCGCAGACGAGATTTTTATAAGCTAAGGCTTTAGAACATTTAGCATCCCAAGTATTTAATTGTTTTCCACATACATTGCAATTTTTATCAATTAATTTACCTTGCATAATTCCTCCTTGGGAGCCGAAGCTCCCTTAATCAAACTCCTATAAAATCCATGATTGATAATTGTGTTTTTACAAATACTTCAGGTTCTTTGAGTATTTCTTCAACTCTCTTTCTGCATTCCCTGAAGCTCTGTAAATAACGTTCATACCTTTCATGTCTTCTCATATCAACCAAAGCATCACGCTTTATAAACTCTTCTAACCCTCTACAATATCCAATTACGTTTTTTATACAAGTATCCTCTATCTGCCTTTTATTCAATCTGTCAACTACTGATATGAGGTACTGATAATCTTTATCTTTTTTATATATTGATAGTGATTTATTTGCATTCTTCCTTATCTCATCCGCTCTTGCAATGTACGTCCTATCAACCTCTGGAGGAATTTCTTTGTCAAGTAGTTCCGATTGTATGCCCTGCTCCTCCATTTGACGTTTTATATAGATTATGTGGTTTCTTACAAGGTTCATGTTACATCCATCTTCCCAGAAAGGATCTTGACAGCCATACTGTTTTAAGTGATTCCAGTGTTCGTATCTTTCTTTTAATTCTTCTTCTAAGGTCAAATTCTCACCCCTTTAAAACGGAATATCTATCACATCAAAATACATGCACCTATAACCTTCCTGTTTCTCTGCCCAACCAATTACATCTTTTAATGGTTTATAAGCTCCTGTTCCCGCAATAATCTGCTCTGCTGTGTAATTGTCTACAATAAAGCTATCTGATGCAGTAGTTGCTATACATTCACCTCTGGAAGTTTCAACGAACACTTTTTCACCTTTTTCAAGTGATACTTTCAAATGTAATTTAAAAAGATAATTCTTACCGCTATTCCCATGGTTTATAAATACTAAGTTATAATATTTCATAGTTCCCTCCTAAAATGGTATATCTTCATCCTCAAACGGGTTATAATCTGTCGCCTCAAATACTTCATGTGCATATAAATCTTGGTCCTGAGGTTTAGCTTGTCTATCTGCTTTGCTTTCTAAAAACTCTACCCTATCTGCTACAACCTCTGTTGTAAATCTCTTTTCCCCATTCTTGTCGGTATAACTACCGGTCGAAATTCTGCCAAGTACAGCACATTTATTGCCTTTGCTTAGATAATTAGCACAGTTCTCAGCTTGTTTTCCAAATACAGTTATGTTAATAAAATCTGCTGTAGGTTTACCTTGGTTTATTGCTTGTTGCTTCTTTTCGCCAAATAACTCTTTATCTACCGCTAATGTCATTTTTACTACTGCTAATCCTGTAGCAGGTACAAATGCAAGCTCAGGATCACGAGTAAGACGCCCTATTAAAACTACTGAATTCATTCCTTTTCCTCCCAATCATCGCAATATTCACATACTCCGGTTTCTTCATCGTGCTTTGTGCAATTTCCCCAAAATTCAACTTTTGGTATAAAATATTTGCATTCTCTACATAGTTCCATTGTCATCCTCCTAAAATAAACTTAGTTGATTTTCTTCGTCTATTACACTATGACAATTCTTAACTGCTTGATTGTAGTAACTTTCTTTTAATTCAATTCCTACGGCTCTGCGTTTCATTTTTAATGCTATGTAGGCTTCACTGCCGATGCCAAGGAATGGAGTTAAAACTATATCTCCCGGATTCGTCCACAATTCTACGGCTCTCTCTATTACTTGGAGTTGCAGGGGACATATATGCCTTTCGTCTTTTTCTTCCCTTGCGTCAGTCCGATTTAAAGTATATCCTTGGTCTATGTCCATCCATACCGGGCTTGCATATCTTCGCCATACTTGATGAGAATAAACCGGGTCTTCTTTTGCCATTGATATGTTTCTGTGCTTCTTGCTATCTTTGAGAGTTGGTTCTTTTTTAGGTGCATCCGGTTCATCTTCGCCGATAAACCTCGTAAGCCCGTCAGGATGTTTTATAGGCTCCTCATTATCTCCCGGTTTTCTCATAGTGATTAAGTAATCAGGAAGCCCATTCCTGCACATTGCAGAATCTTTACATAGCTGCTTGTGCATTAATCCAAGTGCTTTAGTCCTTGTTGCTTCAACTAAAGGATCTTTCCAGATTATTGTCCTCGAATGATATATAAATCCGCAATCTTGAAATAATTTAATTAAATCTCCCGGGAAGTCTTTAAGTCCTATGTATCCGTCTCTTTCTTTCATCGCTGGAATATCCATGCAATGTACACTCATGAGCCTACCCGTTTTTAATATACGATAGAGTTCGACTACAATAAATTTAAATTGTTGAAAGAATTCTTCATATGTCCTACAGTTTCCTAAATCTCTATCGCTATTTGAGTATGTGTATAAACTTACAAATGGTGGGCTGTAAATTTCAAAATGTATACTATTATCCGGTATATCTTTCAATATTTCACAGCTATCGCCGTTGTATAAACTCATTCTATCTGTAATATATTGATTATTTACATTCATTAAATCACCTCTTTTAACCATGAAGGTATTTCCAGTTTCTGTTTTGGGTTGTAATCTATGACATTCCTCGTTGTGTTTCTAATCTCATTCTTAAGTATTTCAGAGGTCAGATCTACCATATTTCTTGACATCTTTTGAGCCTGTTCTTCTTTTCTCTTAATGTTTTCAAGTACACTTTCCTCTTTCTCCGAGATAACAACATGTACATTAACTTCTTTAGTTTGTCCAAATCTATAGCATCTTCTGATTGCTTGATAGAATCTTTCGTAGCTGTCTGATAGTCCGCAAAATATCACGTCGTTACAATTCTGCCAGTTCATCCCGAATCCTGCTATCTTAGGTTTTGTTACTAAATATTTAACGTCATTCGTTGCAAACCCTATCAAAGCATTTTCTTTATGTTCCGGTGTGTCAGATCCTTTTACTTCTACTGCTCCCGGAATTGCTTTAGTTAAAGCTGTGCTTTCATCATTGTAATCGCACCATACCAAGCAGTTATCCGTTCCTTGAACTAATTCAACCGTCTTATTAACCCTCTCCTTTAAACTTTCTTTTCTAGCTTGTCTTCTTTCATCTAATGTTTGAGCCGGCAGCACTATAAACATATTTTCATTGACAGGACTTTCTACAAAGTGAGTCTGGATGTTCAGTTTAGGAAGCTTATACTTACTTCCGTCATATCCTAAATCTTCAGGATTCTTAACTACCATAGCCCAAGATGCTATCCACTTCCAAAATTCTGTCTCTGCATGTCCTTTCAGTCTCCATTTTGCTGTATCTCCACTATCATGCACAAAGAATGTTGCAAGCATTTCTGACCTTGACATAACCCCCAAGAATTCCGCATGATTGCCTAATTCTTCATAATCATTTGGAGCCGGTGTTGCTGTACATGCTAATTTGTAGGGTGTATATATGAATAGGTCAAGCATTTGCTGTGTTGTTTTACCTGAGAAACTTTTTATAATAGAGCTTTCATCCAAAACTACACCTACAAAATCATTAATATCAAAGCGATGCAGCATTTCATAGTTTGTAATATTAATCCCATCTTTAGCATCTATCTGACTTCTGCAAGCATTGACTTTTATGCCGAACTTTTGACCTTCTCTTACTGTCTGTTTGCTAACTGCCAATGGGGCAAGGATTAATATTTTACCGCCTGTGTACTTACAAATTTCATCGGCCCATGATAATTGTGTTATTGTCTTGCCTAATCCTGTATCTAAAAACATTGCGGATTTACCCTTTTTTAATGCCCACCCTGTAATGTCTCTCTGAAAATCAAACAAATATTTGTTATTAGACTCGCAATCAAATCCGGAAGGATTTATAGTTATTTGTTTACTTTTTAAAAATTCCTCGTATGTCATTTATCCCCCTTTCTGAACTTCTCCTGTAGCTCGAGTAATTTCTTATCCATATCAGCTATCTCTTCAATCATATTCACGTTACTAAAGTTCAACAGATGCTGATCTCCGGTTCCTGTTTTTATAAGCACTGCATTACCCTCTTGTGTTATCTCGGCAACGTTGTAAAAATTCCTGCTTGTAGATATAGCGTTGAACCATACTTTTATAGTCGATCCATCAAATAATGCTTTCATTTTCAACTCCTTAACCTATAATTGTTGCTTGTATTGTTTTGAACCTCTACCATGTAATCCTTGCACATTTCATAGATTCTGCTACCGATGGCTTCATCGAAATTCAATAGGTCTTCTATTCCGTATTCGCTTGATACGATGATAGGCTTGCGGTTGATATATCTGTAGTTGATTATCTCAAACATGATGTTTTTATCCGAATCTGATGTTTTACCTTTTAGCATATCATCAATCAGCAGTACTTTTGCATTTTGAAATCTATCAAGTTGCCTGCGGTAATATTCTTCATCGGTCATGTTTTGCTTTATGGATGTAATTGTATCCCTGTAACTGAAATACACTACCGGAAGCTTTTTACTTTTCATGATGTTTAGTCCCAACGCCAAAGTTAAATGCGTCTTGCCTGAGCCTACTTGTCCAAGAAGAGCTATTGAATTTTGCCTGTCATTCATTATCTTCGTGAAGTTCTGATAATATTGTGTTGCTGTGATTTTCATACTCTTTGAAGTTTCGTTCCACTCCTGAAAGTTTGAAAATGTATAGTTCTCATCCTTAATACCGCTATTTTCAAACATCATCAATGCTTCTTTCACAGCAAAACATTCACATCGTTTAAAAATATTTCCATCAACCAGCCATCCCGTATCTTTGCATTTATCACATTCATATTGGCTCGTCTCCGATGTCGTCTGTCGATTCTCCTGTATTCTTTTCACTACACTTTTTAGGTGTAAACTGAATTCTGTTTCCGTATTTTCCAACTTTTTCGCCCCCTTGATTAAGGTAACCCTCAAATTTATTTCCGAACAAAGTCTCTGGTCTTAGATATTTCTGCATCTTAGCGTCGTTGAGCCATTCACACACTTTTATATCAATGACTTTTTTAAAATCATCTAAGGTGAACCCCTCTTCTAATCTTGCTTTTATCTTAGCCGTCGTTGGCTTTGTATTGTGCTTATAGTTCCTGTTGGCTTTTTCATTTAGGTAGTTTATTATTTCTTTGCAGGCATCAGAGGTCGAGCCTGCTCGATTATATATATCTCTATCTATCTCTTTATCTATCTCTATATCTATCTCTGTGTTACCATTTGTTACATGAGTGTTACATTGTAACAATTTTTGTTGCTCTCTATACTTTCTAACCCTTGCAGCAACGGATGTTTCACTTCCTATGAGTTCAATTGTATTTGGAAGTAAAAACTGTTCATCATTTATAGGTTCAACTATTCCGTGCTTTTCTAAATAAAGCCATGTAACCTTAACATTTTCAACGTCTTCATCTAATTCTAAGGCTAATTCTTCAATAATGTTGTTTTCTATGCCCTCAAATATCAAAACCCCATCTGTTTTTAAGCTTAAAAGTTGCAATTTTAGGTATATTATTGTGTATGTATCTCCACCGGCTATCTTACGGAGTTTTTTAATCTCTTTTCGTTTAAAAAAATCATCCTTAAGCTTCAGCCAATAGTATTTTTTGTTGTCTGACAATTTATCACCTGCCCCACCGTTCTTTAAGTTGCTCTATCTCTTTAGGTGTCATAGTGTTTATTCCTAATTCTTTAGCTTGTGTTATTATTTCATCTAAAAGCAAACTCATTTCTTTTGTATCGTATGTGCTACTTCCGTAATAATTTATTATGGTTGTGTAACCCTCTAATTTACTGTCTCGCATAATTTCGGATTGCCAACCTAAACCTTTACTTTCCCATACCTCAATCCAACGTTCTACAGCGTCGTTTCGTATAGGTGTTATCTCAAATGGACCTACCTGTCTAACAGCTTGTTTGTATACAAATTCCTTTGTATTCCCTATTACCTCTGATATCTTCTGACAAAGTACGAAACAATAAGCATTAGCATCCAACGACCGCTTTTTCTTTTTATGGTCTATCTTGCACACCTTTAACTTTTCATCACTCAGCAATTGATTTAACGGCTCCATGTTACCTTGTTCTTCCTTGGGGACTATCAATGTAACATGATAATCCCCTGTAAAATCTCTTGTTATACTTCCTGACTTAACTGTTACTTCCATAGCATCACCTGTAATTTTTTCCAAACAGCTTCATAAACTCTTCAAAGGAAAAGTTCTTTTCAAATTCTATCTGTGCAAGTTGCTTGATCCGAATGTCTAACTCTTTGTTATGATGCACTCCATTAGGTCCGGTATGACAATTCATACAAAGAGGAACTTTCATACCATGCTTTTCTGACTGTTTTCTATTTGCAGTCCCGAAGAATACATGATGCTCTTGTAGATTTTGAGTAGTACCGCATATAAAGCAATGCTCCCAATCAGTTGTCACTATACTATTCCGTTTCATTGATTTCACCATCTTTGAGCTTTAATAGCTTTTTATATCCGGTCAAGAGTTGGTCATATTCTGCTTTTGTCAACAAATCAGGAGTTTCCTTGTGATAATTTTTCTCTATCTGCTTGAAAATAGTTGCTTTACTGTATCCTGCTTGCGTTGCAGTTTCAAAGAGTTTTAGAATATCTTCATTTGAAACATCGCCAGTTTGATTAGTTATATCGCTATCCGAATTATCATCAATGCAGAACAATCCGTTTAATGCATACTTTCTTGCGTAACTGCTTGCTGCCCCGGTTATTTGACTGCCATCCATTCCTTTTTTGGTTTCTTCTTCTCTTGCAAATGCTGATACGCTTGTTTTTTCTGTTGTTTCTACGTCAACCAATGTTGCAATAGCCTGTACATAAAACCGTTCGCCCTCTTTAATTAATTGGTCGTGTAATTGGAGTACTAACCCCTCTTTTTTCAACAAAGGTTTTACGGCTTCAAGTATATTTTCACAACTTCTATATTTATATTTGCCGAATGTGTTATATTGACCTTTAGGGGCTTTTAACTCGGCTTGTACATTTAAGAGTTTATTGAAGATGCTCATAGTATTTGCCTATCCTTTCTTCTTTTTCGCTTTTCTCACGTTCTAAATACCTTTGGTGTATTTCTAATTCCTCGATGGAATATTTAATTATCTCTTCAAAGCTATCATTTACAATGTCTTGTAGTCTGAATATAGCTGTCTGAACATTATTAATATCCTCTTCTAGTTGGTCTCTTTCTTCTTCTAAATCATCAATGTTTATTGATATAAACTCGTTGTATGTCATTGTTCATCACACGCCACAAACTTATTATTTTTCAACATGTAGAATGTGTTTTCTTTTATCTTCTTGCCGTCTATTCTTTTGGTCTGAACATTAACACGATGCCATTTTCCATGCTCGTCCTGTTCCCACTCAGCTAAGGTTAACCAGCAACCTTTTGCGCCCTTTGCCTTACCCTTTCTTCCAAGTGCAATAGCACAACCTTCAGCTAATTTCTTACCTTCTTTGATTTCCGCACTTCCACAATCCCCGATGGCGGTTGCTACAGCCCAATCACCCTCGGCTTGTGCTCCTGCTCGGTATCCTGTGGCTTGTGCTCCTGCTCGGTCTCCTGTGGCTTGTGCTCCTGCTTGGTATCCTGTGGCTTGTGCTCCTGCTTGGTATCCTGTGGCTTGTGCTCCTGCTCGGTCTCCTGTGGCTTGTGCTCCTGCTTGGTATCCTGTGGCTTGTGCTCCTGCTTGGTATCCTGTGGCTTGTGCTCCTGCTTGGTCTCCTGTGGCTTGTGCTCCTGCTTGGTATCCTGTGGCTTGTGCTCCTGCTCGGTCTCCTGTGGTGCTATTTTCTTTTTTCCAATCCACTCTATCTAAAATAAACTTTACGCCAGCTTCTATGATTCCTTTTAAGCCTATCTCTACGCCTACACGAATTTTAGATACCGCTACCTTGCTATCTCTGCCATCCCTATCAACATCTCCATCTCCTTCAACTTCGCAATATCTACTGTCCGATGGAGGATAATATTCAAACACATTTAGAGGATCTTCGCAAAAGTGGAATCCTTTGCTACAAGCTTTTATATTTCCTTCTTGTTCGTATTCCTTGCCTACTTCGTACTTAAAGCCTCTGCATTTTAAATCTTTATCGAACCCCTTATATCCTTTTATCATCTATATTTCCTCCTCGATTTTATTTTCATCACCTTCAAATAAAAGTGTTTGTGCTATGCAGTAAAATGTCATTCCTGCTATTACAACGCTATACTTGTATGGATATTCTTCGTCGGATGATTTACTAATTGTGTATTTTCTATCCCCTAAAATATTTATAAATGTTTCTCTTGTAACATGAAATCCGCTATATTCTCCGTAACTGTATATTCCTAATTTATCTGCTTTCATCACGGATACTTTTAATTCAGATGCAATATTTGTAAATTCTTCTATATTCATATAAATTTCCTCCTTGATTTTTCTTACTGTGTTTTGTATAATAAAGAAAATGTTTTATTTTTATTTGCCCATTGCCGTGGGCTTTTTTCTTTTATTCTGTATCTTTAATCCTAATTTGTTTCTGTACGTTCCTACAGATGAAGCCGATACCTTCAAGACATCTGATATCTCTATGTCGTTGTAGTTATTTAGATATAGATTCATGAAGTGTTTATCCAAAATATCTTTTACCGACTCACAACCCATTGTAGGTGTAGCGATTGACCTAGTAACTTTCTACAATTCCATAAAATGAATCATCTGCAAAATTAACTTGCATTCCGTCGAGTGTGTCAGTGTGGTTGCCTAAGTTTTGCTTAATGCCCCTTTGAGCATTCTTTAAAAATTTTTCCTTGCTGAATTTCCTTGTAATTGCTCTATCTTGAGCCGGTTCAAATATCCGTGCCATTTGTTGCCTCCAGTTCCTTTTCGAGCTCTTTAAGTTTCTCTTTGTATTGCTTAGCCTTTTGGATTGCTCTCCATTCAGCTATCTCTACAGCTCCAATTTCCATTTTTATCTCATTAACTGTTCTTTTTTTCGGTTCTCCTGCAAATAGACCCATTTATTTTTCCCCCTCTACTATCCAAACATCCGCCATATGCCGCCCTGCTTCTAATGCTGCCTCATGGCTATCCATATACACATCAAGTCTATTTCCTTTTATAGCTCCGCCTTTGTCTTCCACGACCCGGTAACCAATCCCATCTATGTATATCTGCGTGCCTACCTTAAATACATCCCAATCAGCAGCGATAGTTTGTCCCTCTGTCGCAAGTGTACCGGATGCCGTTATACCGTAGTAGGGATCTCCGGGATATTTGCCTGTTGATTCGGGTCCGGCGGTGTAATATGTTACTTCAAATTCGCCTACATACTTCATTTTCAATTCTTCTTGTGTCAGATCTTCCTCTACTTCCATATGTAAAAACGCAATCTCTAACATTTCTATGTACTCCTGCTTGTCCTTTAATCGTGCAGCTTGTCTACTGTTTTGGTACTGTAGTTCTGCGATATCTGTCTGCATTGCCTTTGCATCTAATCCGGTTATTACGAGAGCTACAAGACAGATGATAAGACATATAAGGAATATTGTTCTTTCGAGTTTTAGTTTTTTAATCAATTTTTCACCCCTTCTTTCACTGAGATTATTTGAGAAGATGCAGCTAATATCTGGCTAATTATCCCTTTTAGTTTAGTGTTTTCTGCTTGAAGTTCTTCGAGTTCTCTTTCCAATCGCCTGCGCTCCAAAGGTGAAAATCTTTCAAGTTTAATTCCTTCGAGTTCTGCGATATGCTGTTCTGAAAATCTTGGCGCAGGTATCCCTTTACAAGGTGTTAAGATACCTTCTTTTCTCCAATTGTCTATTGTTGCTTCATTCACTTGCCAACGTTCAGCAAGGTCTTTACGGGTTAATAGTTGTGCCATACGAAGACCTCCTACACAGCGCTTTGATATTTTATAAGCATATTTCTGATAATCGCTGTATATATTTCTTTCAGTTTTTTGTCCTGCTCAATTACTTCAAGATTACTTGTCCTTAAAATTTTAGTTTTAGGAAGTCCTGCTTTTTCAAGCCGTTCTTTGAGGTTTTTCAGTCTCTGCTTCAGATTACAACCGGAGCGTGTTTCGAGTTCCTTGTAAGTATTAGCTCTAACTTTCTGATATCTTAAATCCCCGAATTCATCTATAACTAACTCTGATTCAGCTAATTTGTTGATTGAGGTATTTATCCATTTACGCCAATTCTGTGTATCAACAACGACCGCATCTTGAATACTATCAATTCGAGCGTTAGTATCAGTTAAAGCTGTTTCAAGTTGTTTTTGCTTAAGCTCCATACCAATTAGTAATTGTAGCTGCGGACTTAAGCCGCTCATTTCTGACGGTATCATAGCTTGTTCCATTTCATTGAACCGCTTCACATATTTTGCCGTGAAGATAACTCCTTTTTCTCCGGTGAATTTATTTGCTATAAACTCACACCCCATTTTAGTAAATTGGTAGCAAGGATATTTTCTTTTATTATTCTTTACGCTATATGTATCTGGCACAAAGTAATCAAGAGAGCGTAATTTTGCGCTTTCTAAAATTTCGTTGAAACTTGAAATCTTTCTTAGTAATTCCTTGTGTTCCATTTCTACCATTTCCGCTATGTCTCTGCTGTCGATTGTTTTTGCTTGATTATTGATTTGTATTTCATTCATCTTTGGTGCTCCTTTCTTTTTACATATTTTGACTTCTGTGTTATAATCTCCTTGAAAGGGGGTGATTATATGACATGGATAGCTGATATACATTTAAAATCCGGGGGCAATGTCGTTGTAGAAAATTTGGAATGCATACAAACGAAATATGATGCGGATATAAATCATATGCCCAGAAAATATACAGATTTTAAAGATTTTATTTTTTTAAATCAAAATTTCTTATCGTTCTCCGGCAAAGATATTACGGTTACTCTGCCCGGGAACACAATAGAATACATAGTTTTAATCAGCAGAGCTTAGCGTTATTGATATTCTATTTCTAAAAGAGTGCAGTTACAGCTGTGCTCTTTTTCTATGTCTCGAATTGTGCGAACAAAATCTTTCAATTCTTCAGCTGTAGACAACTTAGCCTTAATTCTAATTTCTATACTTGACATCTTTTCCTCACCTCCTTAATTTTTATAGTGTGGATTATTGTTTTTCGTTGCATTTTGCAACATTGAAGGAAAAAAATATTTTACTACTTCGTCAGACAAAAGATCTAACCTATTTGCAATCCTTAAAATTTCGTTAGCCGTAAAAGGAGTGTACCCATTTAACTTTGAATTAAGAGCATTTAAACTCATTTCAATGTCTTTAGATAGCGCTCTATAGGATATACTTTCCTCTCTAAGACGACCTTTAAGCGCTGAAAATTCTTTCTTGTTGGACTTTTGCATTAAATTCACCTCTTTTCTTTTGTTTCATTTTGTAACAACATAATACCAAATTAAAATAAGCATGTCAATACTTTTTGTAACATTTTTAAAATTATTTTATTTTTGTTATTGCATTTAGCAACAATATGTGTTAAGATGTTGTCATTCCAATAAATACATTAGGAGGAGAAAATGAAAATTAATGAAAATTTATTTCCGGAGAGGTTAAAAGAAGTAATGGAAGATAATAATTTAACTATTTATTCTGTCGGAGAAGCGCTAAATTTAAGCGCAGCAACCATATCTAGATATATGAACGGTTTAGTATCTCCTAAATTACCCGTTATTGAAACTCTTTCTTTGAAATATAATGTTAATCCTGTATGGTTGATGGGTATTAGTAATGAAAAATATTTAAATAGACCAAGTTTTATAAAAGTGCCTATCTTGGGTAAAATCGCTTGCGGACTACCACTTTTAGCTGAAGAAAACATAATTGACTATGAATTTGCTGAATATAGCGACAATGTAGATTTTGCGCTTATAGCACGAGGAGATAGCATGATAAATGCTCGCATATACGATGGCGATATAGTATTTATCCGGCGCCAAGATGATGTAAATGACGGTGAAATCGCAGCGGTGCTAATTGATGATGAAGCTACGTTAAAAAGAGTGTACAAGCTCAATGGCGACCTGTTGTTGAAGGCAGAAAACCCAATGCGTGAAGATATGCGAATTACAGCTAAGGATAGAAAGCAAGTAAAAATTCTTGGAAAAGCAGTTGCTTTTAAAAGCAGATTAATTTAGAGGTGGTTTTATGGCTAGTGTGCGAAAGATGAAAAATGGTAAATTTCAAGCTACCGTTTATATAGGCAGGGATTCAGACGGAAAGCAATTACGCAAATATATAACGGCTGACACAGAAAGAGAGTGCAAGGCAAAAGCTAGGAAATTGGAGACGGAGATAGACGAGGGTGTATTTGTAAATATAGAAAATAAAAAGGTCGGTAAGTATCTTGACGAATGGTTGGAGTTGCAAAAGAACTCTATAGCTCCCTCTACTTACTTATTATATAAAGGGTATATAAGAGCTCATTACAAGCCGGCTTTTGGTGATATAAAAATGTCAAAATTAAATGAACTACACATTCAGAAATTTAAAAATGACAAATTACAAGAGTTAGCGGTTAATACAGTTAGAAAGCTTTTATTTGTTCTTCGTAAAGCCTTGCAAGACGGAATGAAGAACAAAAATCCTGCTCGAGACATAGAAGTCCCGCAAAAAGAAAAAACTCGTTTTAGGCTTTTAACCGATGATGAGTTTAATATTATTCATAAAGAAGCTAAAAAGAATATATTTGATGAATGTATAATACTTTTAGCCGCATGGGGTGGATTGAGACGCGGTGAAATATTTGCATTAAAACCTAATGATTTATATTTGAAAGATAACTTTATTAGAGTTGATGAAGCTAGGTCAATATCTGAAAATGGGTATATTGATAAGGACCCTAAATCTGAAAACGGTTTTAGAGATGTTGTTATCCCTAAATACTTATCGGATTTATTGAGCCGATATATAAAACAAAAAGGTGAGATACCTGATAGATTATTTGATGTTCGTCCAGACCACTACACTCATAGATTTGCTACCCTCAAAGACCGCACATCTTTAAAAGGCGAAGATATGGTTTTCCAAGATTTAAGACATTATCAGGCAAGTTGGTTGTATAAAAACGGAATGCCTGACCAGTATTCAGCCGAAAGATTAGGGCACGATATTATAACAATGAAAAAAATATACCAGCACTTAGATAAGTCTATAAAGATTGAAAACGACAAGAAAGTTATTGAAATGTTTAAGTAAAAAATTTTGTGCGTTTTTTGTGCGGTTTTTGCATAAAATAGACACCTACCTAAAAGCGATAGATGCCTTGTCTTGGTGCGGATGAGAGGAGTCGAACCCCCACGGTATCCCGCTAGATCCTAAGTCTAGTGCGTCTGCCAATTCCGCCACATCCGCGAAATTTGCCGTCTTCGCCAACAGCAAGATTGATTATACTATATACATAAATACTTTGTCAAGCACCTTTTTCACATATTTTATTTTTAAATTCCACCAGCTTTTCAAAGCTGTCTATAATTTCTATATTATTATTTGATAATGATGTTTGTACAATATTTAAGTGGTTGCTTATCGTATAAGCAACAGGTTTATTGTAAGATGAGGCAAATCTGACCGTGTGAGATGTTCCGCCTTTTTGTCCTCCCTCAATAACTATAACTCCATCCGATATGGCTGCTATTATTCTGTTTCTGTCTATAAATGTATAGCTTTGTGACCTTAAGTTAGGAGGCAGTTCGGATACTATTGCACCTCCGCTTAAAATTATCCTGTTATACAATACTTTGTTTGCTTTTCGAGCATATAAATGACCGGAAGGAATTACCGCAACTGTCTTTCCGTTTGCCTGCAGGCAGCCGTAATGAGCGGCTTCGTCACAACCGGATGCCAGTCCGCTTACGATACAGCATTGTTCTTCTGTAAGCTTTTCTGCAAAAATAGAACTTATTTCGTAGCCTTGCTGAGAAGGATTTCTTGTTCCGACAATAGCAATATTATTATCCTGATTAAGCAGATTTTCATCACCATCAACATACAACAACAAAGGTTTATCTTCTATAATTCTTAATTTGCGAGGATATTCCTTGTCATATATTCCTATTATCTTCAATTTAGCCTTCTTACAGGACTCAATTACGCTTAAAGCTTCCTGTTCAATTTTGTTTATGTCAATATGTACTTTTCTTATCCCAATACTGTTCAGCAATTTTACAATTTCAGAAAAGTTATTTAATTTTAAGTTCTTGGAATATATGTAACTTAAAATTTTGCTGATTGATTTTCTCCCTAATCCGTCAATCAACTGCAGCTTGATAATATCCTCATTGCTAATCATTTTTTCCCCTTGTTATACTTGCTAAAGATAGTGTTTTACATTTTAACACATAATTAGACAAAAGAAAACTCTTCTTTTGAAAAGAAGAGTTAAGAAAATTTAATTATTTAGCCGATTGTTACAAGTGCATCTCCCGTGCTCACATTAGATGACTTAGTTGTGTGAATTTTATTAACAACTCCATCATTTGGTGCTACAATTTCATTTTCCATTTTCATTGCTTCTAATATTAAAACAACATCCCCTGCATTTATAGCTTGACCTTCCGTTACTTTAATATCTAAAATTGTTCCCGGCATAGGCGATGTTATTAATTCGCCTGTTGCTGGTCCTTCCGGTGATTTTACTGCTTTGGGAGCTGACTGAGCTGCCGGTGCCGGCTGTGTTGCCGGTTGTGGTTGAACTGCCGGTTGTGATACACTTTGTACCGGTTGGTAAGTAAAACCTCCCTGTCCTGCTCCGACTTCTTCTACCTCTACTGCATACAATTTGCCATTTACTGTGATGTTAAATTTCTTCATTTTTCCTCCGTTGCAATTATCTCATCAATTTCATCCTGCCCTTTAATGCCCATACTGAATCCAATCCATGTGTTCTGGTTATGTTTCTTACTATAAATTCACTCGTACTTTTCCCTAAAATGCATGATATTGCAGCTGTTATTGCAGCAACCGTTTCTTCTTCCTCATCCATTGAAGCAACTGCAGCCGCAATTACAGCAGTAATCTCATCTTCATTCGTAATTTCAGAATCAGTATTGACTATACTCAGCTCTTCTTCCTTATTTTTTCTGAACAAATTACTAAAAAAACTCACTTAATTTCCTCCTATAGAGGTATGTTGCCATGTTTCTTTTCAGGTCTCAAAACTCTCTTTCCTGCTAACATGTCAAAGGCACTTATTATTCTCTTTCTTGTTTCAGCCGGCTCTATAACTGCATCAACATAGCCTCTTGCTGCGGCAGTATATGGATTTGCTACCTTATTTCTATATTCAGCAATCATTTCGTTGCGTTTTACATTTTTATCTTCAGCTTCTTCTATTTCTTTCTTAAATATGATATTTGCGGCTCCTTCCGGTCCCATAACAGCTATTTCAGCCGTAGGCCATGCCAATACCATGTCAGCTCCTAATTCTTTGTTACACATTGCAATATATGAACCGCCGTATGCTTTTCTTGTTATTACAGTTACCTTTGGTACTGTTGCTTCTGAAAATGCATAAAGCATTTTTGCACCATGTCTTATAATTCCACCAAACTCCTGAGTTGTTCCCGGTAAAAATCCCGGTACGTCCATTAATGACAGCAATGGGATATTAAAAGCATCACAAGTTCTTATAAATCTTGCTGCTTTGTCAGATGCATTGATATCCAGACATCCGGCCAACACCTTAGGCTGACTTGCCACAACACCGATACTTGAACCGTTTAATCTCATAAAGCCGGTAATAATATTCATTGCATAGTATGGCTGATATTCTAAAAATTCACCGTTATCTGATAAATTTTGTATGATTTCCTTCATATCGTATGCTCTGTTCGGATTATCAGGCACTATTTCGTTTAAGGCTTCATCCATTCTGTTCAAGTCATCTGAGACAGTCTGTGAAGGAGTTAATTCTAAATTATTCTGAGGTAAAAAGCTTATTAACTTCTTTATGTGATTCATGCATTCTTCTTCCGAATCATCAACAAAATGCGCAACTCCGCTTATGCTGTTATGTGTCATAGCTCCACCCAACTTTTCGGGAGAAACCTTTTCACCTGTAACAGTTTCAATTACGTTTGGACCTGTTATAAACATTTTGCTTGTATTTTGGACCATAAATATAAAGTCAGTGATAGCCGGGGAATAAACAGCTCCGCCTGCACAAGGACCTAAAATTACTGAAATTTGGGGAATTACTCCTGAGCTGATCGTGTTGTTGTAAAATATTTTTCCGTATCCTGACAGCGCATCTACACCTTCTTGTATTCTTGCTCCACCCGAATCGTTTATTCCGATTATAGGTGCTCCGACTCTAAGTGCCATCTCTTGTGTCTTAGCAATTTTTGCAGCGTGCATTTCTCCTAAGGACCCACCAATCACAGTGAAATCCTGTGCGTATATGTAAACTAATCTTCCGTTAATTGTCCCGTATCCGGTAACTACACCTTCACCGGGAACCACCTTCTTTTCCATACCAAAGTTTACACATCTGTGTTCTACAAAGGCGTCTATTTCCACGAAGCTTTTTTCGTCAAGCAAGCTTAATATCCTTTCTCTTGCTGTTAACTTACCGCTTCCATGCTGTTTGTCGATTGCCTTTTGTCCTCCGCCTAATTTTACATTCTCAATTTTTTCTCTAAGCTCATTTAATTTTTCGTTTGGCAATTTTAAACCTCCTAAGTTGATTTACCATACCTATGTATATAAAATAATAAATTTTGCGAACAAAGTCAACATTTATATAAGTTTATTTTAATCATATTTTTTTTTAATGCATATATTGATTATTAAACAGGTTAAATAACTTGAGAGGTGTGTTGCTATGAATGTCAAAAATACAAAATCGTATAGAGTTAAAAATATGATATCAAAAAAATTAGAAATACCAACTCAACCTGAAGAAGATTCGGTAGGATATATTTCAACTGTAGTATATACTGCCTCGGGTGCGCTCCCTGTACCTGATGCGATAATTACTGTATACAATATAAATGAAACAGGTGAAGAAAATGTTTTATTTCATCTTGTTACGGACAGAAGCGGAAGCTCTCCCTTAATTACACTGCCTGTTATGCGTGGAGAAAGAGAATATGAATTTACAACATATAATATAAGGGTTCAGGCAATCGGTTATTATACCACAAATGTACTTGATGTAAGAGTTTTTCCTGATGTAACCACAACCTACAGAATAAATCTCATTCCTACAGCACGGGGGACAGACAATGAAAACGGTCAGACCGTCATAATTCCGCCTATACCGCTTGACATAACAAATTAAAGGAGAATGATATGAGTGTAAGAATATCCAATGTATCGCCAATTGTTGTAATTGATACGCCATTTCCGGGAGAGCTTCAATTAGGTGATATTAATGAACACGTACTTACTTTAAAGAATGAATTAAATGTAATTTCTGTTAATTATCCGGATATTCCAAGGTTGTATCCGGTAGATCAGGTATTTGATGAATCTACGGAAACAGCAGTAAGAAACTTCCAGAGTATTTTTCAATTGCCCGTTACAGGAACTGTAGGCAAAGCAACATGGTTTGAAATAAAAAGAATTTATGATGCAGTAAGGAGGTTGGCTTCTTCTTCTTCTGAAGTAATTATTCCAATAGAAATTTATCAGGAAAATATACCCGAGCCCGGAGCTAATGAAGTTTTTCCGACAATTCAGCTCGCACAATATTTTCTCAATGTTTTATCTGTATATTATGATGCGATACCAGCGGTAGATATTAACGGTATACTTGAGAATGAAACTCAATATTCAATACGTCAATTTCAGAGAGTAATGGGCTTGCCTGCTACCGGCTTGTTAGATGATGAAACATGGAATCTTATGTACAGTTACATATTGGGGATACTTGAAACATTGCCCTCCTCTGCTATATCTCTTCCTGCATTGTTATATCCCGGTGTAGTATTGACTGAGGGCTCTGAAGGTGCAAATGTATTTATAATGCAGCTTTTTCTGTCATATATATCATCAATAATACTAAGTATTCCTCCTGTAAATACAAGCGGATTATTTGATGCGCAAATGACAACTGCGGTAACAGAATTTCAGAGATTAAGTGGTATCGAACCCACCGGTATGATAGATGAAGAAACCTGGAGCGAAATTGTTGATGTTTATCGGCAAATGAGATTTTCGAGTTACAGACCGATAGGTCAATATCCAGGTACATTAATAGGAGAATAGCGAGGTTATTTTATGATTCAAGAATTAACTGATTTTAATCTTCCGGCTGATATGCTGCCTCATTTGATAGTTCCCTTTCCTGTAGAAATAACCGTACACTTAGGAGCACCGGACGATCCAAACGCTTTAAATGTAACTGTCCCCTATTTAGACTATATTAAAAACGTCGGGTCAAGTGAACTGTACCCCACATGGCCTGAAGAAGCAATCAGGGCTAATTTATATGCCATTAACTCTGTTGCCATGAACAGAATTTTTACAGAATGGTACAGAAGCAGAGGTTACGACTTTGATATTACCAGCTCAACCGCTTACGACCAGGCATACGTACACGGCAGAGGTATCTTTGATACCATAGCGAATATAGCAAATGAAATGTTTGACCAATATGTTGTTCAGGAAGGTCATATAGAGCCGCTGTTTACAACATTTTGCGATGGGAGAATTGCACAGTGCAACGGTATGGCTCAGTGGGGAACAGTCGAGTTAGCTAATCAGGGATACGACGCTTTAGATATCCTTAGATATTATTATGGAGATAATATCAGAATAGAGCAAAGTGCAGCACCCGGTGTAATCGTAGGAACTTATCCAGGAAGACCTTTAACTATTGGTGATTCCGGAATTACGGTTTTCAGAATGCAGCATTCATTAAACAGAATATCGGATAATTATCCCGCTATACCTAAAATTACTATAACCGGATACTATGATGATCAAACTGCAAATGCTGTAAGAGTTTTTCAGGAGGTGTTTGGTTTGCCTGCTACCGGAATAGTGGATGAAGAAACCTGGTACTATATAAGACGTATCTATATAGCCGTAACGCGCCTGGGCGAATTAACCTCAGAAGGACTTTTGATACGCGATTTAATAGAACTGTATTCATCAATTATTTTGGAAGGAGGAAACAGACCTGTAGTAGTTTTAATTCAATATTTTTTAGATTTGCTATCGATATTTTATCCGACGATTCCAGCCGTACAAATAGACGGTTATTATGGGCCGGAAACAACAGAAGCGGTCAAAGCATTTCAAACACTCATGGGATTTCCACCTTCAGGAATCGTTGACCAGCAAACATGGAATGCATTGTACGGTACAGCTTACGGAATTTTGATAAATTTACCGATTGAGGAAATATATTTACCGAGCATAAACTTTTTGGGATTAGAATACAGTGAAGGTATGGGAAGATATTATCCCGGGATATTCATATTGGAAGTTATGCTTTCATATTTATCTACGCAATTCCCGGATATACCGCCTATTGAAGCAGAAGGAATCTTTGATGTCAATACCAGAAATGCTGTTATTGCATTTCAAAATATGGAAGATCTTACTCCTACAGGTGTAGTTGACGAAAATACATGGAATGCATTGGTAAATGTTTATCAAAGCTTACGAAACAATAGCACGGCATAAACTAATGTCATTTAGCTCTTGACAAATTAAGGTCCTTTGTTAAAATAGATTTAGCACTCATAACTTCAGAGTGCTAATACGTTTTAGGGAAGGATGATAAAATGGCTAAAAAACAATTCAAATCTGAATCTAAAAGATTGTTGGATTTAATGATCAATTCAATTTACACGCATAAGGAAATATTTCTTAGGGAACTTATTTCAAATGCAAGCGATGCTATAGATAAAAGCTATTACAAATCACTTACAGATAACGGCATCGAATTTAACAAGGATGATTTTTACATAAGAATTACCGTTAATGAGGATGAAAGAATTTTAAAAATATCCGATACGGGAATAGGAATGACAAGGGAAGAACTTGATTCTAACCTTGGAATTATTGCAAAAAGCGGTTCACTTGATTTTAAGGAAAACAATGAAATCAAGGATGGTGTCGATATAATCGGACAATTCGGAGTAGGCTTTTATTCTGCATTTATGGTTGCTGAAAAGGTAACGGTTATCAGTAAACCAATGGGGAGCAGCGAAGCATATAAATGGGTTTCTACAGGTGCTGACGGCTATACAATAACCCCTTGTGAAAAAGAAGAAGCAGGTACCGACATTATAATTAATGTAAAGCAAAATACAGAAGACATTGATTATGATGAATTCCTTGATGAATATCATATCAAATCTTTAGTTAAAAAATATTCTAATTTCATTAAGTATCCTATAAAAATGATGGTTAAGAAAAGAAGATTAAAGGAAGGAACCGAAAACGAATATGAAAATTATCAGGAAGATGAAACATTAAACAGCATGGTTCCTATCTGGAGAAGAAATAAGAGCGAATTAAAACCTGAGGATTATGAAAATTTCTATAAAGAAAAACATTTTGGTTTTGAAAAACCTTTAAAATATACACACATCAGTGCCGAAGGATTAGTTAGTTACAATGCAATACTATATATACCTTCAAGAACTCCTTTTGATTTCTACACAAAAGAATTCGAAAAAGGGCTTGAACTTTATTCCAACGGTGTGTTGATAATGAACAAGTGCGGAGATTTGCTTCCTGATTATTTCAGCTTTGTACAAGGCTTGGTTGATTCCGCAGATTTATCTTTGAATATATCAAGAGAAATATTGCAGCATGACAAACAGCTTCAATTTATAGCAAAAAATATAAAAAACAAAATAAAAGGTGAGCTGTTATCACTTTTAAATGACGAAAGAGAAACATACGAAGAATTCTTCCGCAATTTTGGAAAGACACTAAAATTCGGCTTATACAGCGAATGGGGAGCTAATAAGGAAGACCTTCAGGATTTAGTTATGTTCTATTCATCAACGGAAAAAAAATTAGTTACACTTGATGAATATGTATCCCGCATGAAGGAAGACCAAAGATATATTTACTATGCAACAGGTGAAAATGTAAACACTCTGTCAAAATTACCGCAGAGCGAGCTTTTATCAGATAAAGGATACGAAATATTGTACTTTACAGATGAAATTGATGAATTCGCCATAAAGGTTCTTATGAACTACAAGGATAAGGAATTCAAAAATACTTCAAGCTCAGATTTGGATATAAAAACTGATGAAGAAGAAAAGCAGGATGATGAAAATAAAGATATATTCAATTTCATGAAGGAAGCTTTATCAGGTAAAATAAAAGAAGTAAAAGCATCTAAAAGGTTAAAAACTCACCCTGTATGCCTTGCGACAGAAGGTGAATTATCTATCGAAATGGAAAAGATTTTGAAATCAATGCCCGACAGTACAGGAAAAGACATAAGTGCAGAAAAAATACTTGAAATAAATACAGGGCATCAAATGTTTGAAAAGATCAAAAATGCATACGACAATGATAAAGAGAAATTAAAGAAGTTGTCTAATGTATTGTATAATCAGGCTTTATTGATTGAAGGACTTCAAATAGAAGACCCGGTACAATACGCTAATGATATTTATGATTTAATGTAGTAAAAACAGCTGAATAATTGATAAAGACGTGAGGGCACAATATGCCCTCTTAATAATTGTTCTCCAATTGCGGAAAATTAAAATTTGTTTAATTTTTCATGTACTTCTTGAATAAACATTATAATATTGATATACTGAATATTATTTGTTTGGAGGTATTATTTTGATTGTTTTTATAGAAATAATAAAGGCGATTATACTGGGAATTGTGCAGGGTATTACCGAATGGTTGCCTATAAGCAGTACCGGCCACATGATTTTGGTTGATGAATTCATTAAAATGAGATTCTCAGATATATTTGTAAACACTTTTTTAGTAGTAATTCAGTTCGGCTCAATTTTAGCCGTAATCACACTGTATTTTACTAAGCTTAACCCTTTTGCGAAGCAAAAGACGTCACAACAAAAAAGAGATACATTTTCTCTTTGGTTTAAAGTAATTGTTGCTATTATACCTTCAGGAGTAGTAGGCGTTCTATATGATGACTTGATTTTCGATCTTTTTTACAATCCTGTTACGGTAGCACTTGCTCTGGTTGTCTACGGAGTAATAATGGTTGTTATTGAAGCCGGAAGAAAAAGGTCAAGAATAAATCATTTCAATGATATGTCCTATTTAAAAGCATTTTCCATAGGGATTTTTCAATGCCTTGCATTAATTCCGGGAACTTCACGTTCAGGTTCAACCATAATAGGTGCTATGCTGCTCGGAACATCCAAATTTGTTGCTACCGAGTTTTCATTTTTTATGGCAGTTCCGACAATGTTAGGCGCAAGCGCGATTAAGCTTTTAAAGGCGGGCTTTGCATTTTCGGGATTTGAATGGATGGTTTTAGGAATAGGCTCATTGGTTGCATACATAGTTTCAATCTTTGCAATTAAATTCTTGATGGATTACATAAGAAAGCATGATTTCAAAGCATTCGGTTATTACAGAATCGTATTGGGATTTTTGGTATTAGGATATTTTTATCTGTTATAACGAGTACAAAAAAGAGATTCTTCGTTATTGCCTATGATGACACAATTCATGTCATTCAAAGAGTGTACCCGAAGAATCTCATTTTTTATTCAAAATACTCTTCTAAAGTCAAACCTGACTCATAAACCTCTTTTGCTAACTCAGTTCCTAAATATCTTATATGCCACGGCTCATACATATATCCTGTTACATCCTCTTTACCCTTGGGATATCTGATTATAAAGCCAAATCTGTATGCATTTTCGGCAACCCATTTTCCTTCATCGGTCTCTCCGAATGTCTCATCTAACTGAAAGTTCATGACTTCGCAGGTTATATCCATCGCCAAACCGGTCTGATGCTCGCTTTGACCTGCCTTAGCACTGAATTTATCCGCAGCCGCTTTTCCCCAATTGGCTACATACGAATTGTATAACGATTCTTGTGTACCATATGAACGGTATCCTGAACGCGCGTACAATTCATAATCTGCCTCTTCTTTTGCTGCCTTAAACAGTTCAATTAACGCATTGTATGCCACTTCCCTAAGCTGATTAATTTCAGGATTCTCCAACACGGTAGGAACCTCAGTTAATTTAACTAAGTCCTGCGGCACATACGTTTTTGAAAGAGTTCTTTTTTTATTTACTAATACATCATAAACCTCAGGGCTCTCAATTAAAATCAAATTGTCATTATCAATATTAACAGGTTCTTCCGGTATATCTTCATCCGGACCCTCTGATATTGGATTTTCGGTTGGATCTTCTGTAGGATTTTCCTCTGCCGGATCTTCATCCTTTGGTCTTTCAACAACAGGATCGTCATTTTCCGGATCCTTTTCATTATTAATTTTTCCTTCTATCAAAAAAATTGCTCCAAACAAAACTATTAATAAACTTGTAACTGTTATTATTGCCTTTTTCATCTTGCGTCTGTTTTTTCTTTTCATTTTATCTCCGTCCTATATTCTTTTCCACATTATGATCGCATCTTCGATAGGTGCCTGATAATATCTCGGTCTTTTCCCATGCTCTAAAAATCCGAATTTTTTATATAAATTAATTGCAGGTATATTGGACTCTCTGACTTCAAGAGTCATTTGGGTAATTTCGGAGCACTTACATATTTCGATCATTTTATTAATCAGGTGCGTGGCTACTCCCTTTTTTCTGTACTGAGGAAGTACTGCTACATTTGTTATATGGCACTCATCAAGTATGCGCCACATACCCATGTACCCCATAACAACCCCGTTTTCTTCAGCACATTGGTAATAAGCTAATTTATTGTCTAATTCCCTTTCGTATGATTCTCTTGACCAAGGCAATGAAAAACACGTTTTTTCTATCTCGGTTATTTGATCTAAATCGTCACGTTTAATTCCTCTAACAAGCATAAACCCTCCTTATTTTTTATTCCTCTCGGCTTGGGATAATCTTAAATATTGAGGTTTGAAATCAAAAGCATCAGATAATTCACCTCTCAATGCTTTATTATATGCTAAATATGATAAGGTTGAAGCACGTAAATTATTAAATACTCCCGGAGCAAAATATATTTCTTTATTAAGCTTTTCCTCAATTATGTCTTTATAGTTAACCGACCCGTCTCCGTTGAATATAATAGGATTATTATATTCATTAAGGATTTCAATTAATTCATCTATGTTGCAAGGAAATTGTTCCTTCACTCCGACCAAATTTCCTTTTCCCCATTTATATATGCCCGTATAAATACGTCCTGCCTTTGCATCCATTATAGGAACGATTAACTTATCAATATCATATATATTACCGGCTAAAGCTTTTATTGTGGGAATATTTGCTATAGGTATGTTTGCTGCAAAGCTTAAGCTCTTTGCTATTGAGGCACCGATCCTAAGACCTGTATACGAGCCCGGTCCTTCAGATATTGCTATAACATCAATATCCTTAATATTTAACTCCAATTCCTCCATTAATTTTTCTATTAACGGCATTAACTTTTCTGAATGTGTTTTTTTATGATTTAATGATACCTCTCCTAATAAATCAGCTCCCTCTGAAACTGCACAGGATGCAGTTATAGAGCTTGATTCAATTGCAAGTATTTTCATAACTATTCAACTCCCCAACTAATTTATCATAGGCTTTCCCACTACCGTCAACATACAGCACGCGTCTGACGTCATCGATTCTTTTTATGTATATGTTAATTCTTTCTTCCGGCAAAATTTCTTCAATTTTTTTAGACCATTCAATAACAGTTACACCCTCAGAATAAATATATTCTTCATAACCTAAATCATACATATCATCTGTTGAGTCCAACCTGTATACATCCATGTGATAAAAAGGTAATTTTCCTTCATATTCCTTTATTATTGTGAATGTGGGGCTCGTTATATACTCTTTGACACCGAATTCTTTCGCAATAAACTGTGTCAGGGCAGTTTTTCCCACACCCAAATCACCGTCTAAGCATAGAACATCTCCTTCGTCTAAGCATCTGCCTATAATCTTTCCTAATTGTTCTGTATCCTTTAAACTGTTTACCGTTATTTCCATAGTAATTTTTTCTGCTCTCCTCACTCATCAATTGCTTATCCATTGCTAATCAACGCTAACCAATTGTTTTCATTATACATTTCTGAATTTAAAAAATCAAGAAAGAATAATATACTTGGTAAAATTGCTACTTTTAACAAATTAAAAACCATTGAACAATGCAATGGGACATGTTATAATGTTATGATTTGTTCATAGGACAAAAGTTAATAAATATCCTTACTAATAATAGTAGTAAGACATTTATTGTATGAATAAAATGAATATATAAGAATATTCAAGGAGAAGATAATGAATCAAAATTTCAAATCCATATATTTTATTGGTATTGGCGGAATAAGCATGAGTGCTTTGGCTGAAGTAATGATTAGTGAAGGAATTAAGGTTTCCGGTTCGGACAGAAGCAATTCTCACATAATAAAAAAATTAATAGACAACGGCGCTAAAATATACATAAATCACGACAGCAAAAATATTACTGATGATATAGATTTGGTAGTTTATACATCTGCAATTTCAGATGATAACCCGGAATTGTTGCGGGCTCAGGAATTGAATTTGAATATTATGGGCAGGGCAGAGTTTTTAGGTTATATCATGAAGAACTATAAAAATTCCATCTGTGTTTCCGGCACACACGGAAAAACCACAACAACAGGCATGCTGTCTTCGATATTAATAGAAACAGATTTGCAGCCAACCATATTTTTGGGAGGTGAAATGGATTCTCTCGGAGGAAATTTACTTAAAGGTTCATATGATTTAATGCTGACAGAAGCGTGCGAATACAGAAGAAACTTTTTGAAATTTAATCCGACAATGGAAATAATTCTGAATATAGAAGAAGACCACCTTGATTACTACAAGGATTTACTCGATATTGAAAGTGCTTTTGTTGAGTACGCCAATATATTACCTGAATCGGGACACCTGATAGTAAATGTAAAGCATAAAGAGCTTTTTAATAATCTAAAATGCAAGGTAGTAACATTTGGTCCCGACGACAGTGCCGACTATTATCCTGAAAATATAAAGTTGACTCCGGTTCCTTCTTATGATTTAATGAATGAAGGTAAAAAAGTTGCTGAAATCAGCCTGAAAATATTTGGCGAACACAATATTTTCAATTCTGTCGCTGCGGCTGCTGCTTGTATTTGTCTTGGTATTGATACTGAGACTATAAAGAGCGGATTATATCACTTTAAAGGTACCCACAGAAGATACGAATACAAAGGAAAATATAATGGTGCAACAGTAATCGATGATTACGCACACCATCCTTCGGAAATGAAGGCAACGTTAAAAACGGCAAAAACATATGCCACAGGAAAAATCATAACCGTTTTTCAACCTCACACCTTTACGAGAACTAAAAAATTATTAAATGAGTTTGCTGAAGGATTATTGTTATCAGACGAAGTTATTCTGTTAGACATATATTCTGCCAGAGAAATTGATACCGGTGAAATTCATTCCAAAGATATAATAAGTAAAATGAAAGAATACAACAAAGACGGATATTATGCCGAAAGCTTTGA
This sequence comes from Sedimentibacter hydroxybenzoicus DSM 7310, assembly GCF_013403245.1. Taxonomy (GTDB): domain Bacteria; phylum Bacillota; class Clostridia; order Tissierellales; family Sedimentibacteraceae; genus Sedimentibacter; species Sedimentibacter hydroxybenzoicus. Next base: position 56,394 of record NZ_JACBNQ010000005.1, read on the forward strand.
ATCCGCTGCCAAAATAATAAAGTCTCTGGTAAAAGATGGAGATATAGTAATAACAATGGGTGCCGGCAACGTAAATGGGGTAGCCGACCTGTTGACAATGGATTAACAATTGACTAATAATAAATTTAAGAGCGCAAATGCGCTCTTTATATTTTGCACTTACAGTATAAGCGACTGACACCAAATTGAAAATTTGGATCATCTGCTTATCTTATCGCTAATTCAAAGAAATCTCAAACCAATCCTGAGGTCGCCTCAGTGGTCTCTTTTTGTTAGTGACTCCGCCAACTCTATTAAGTATTTTGCCTTATCGCCAAATATGCTTAACGCTTCTGTTGCTTCTTTAGTAAGCTGCTCTGCGTGACTTTGTGCCTCTTCTATTGATACAAAAGACAAATAAGTAATTTTATCGTTAGCAATATCGCTGCCTGTTTTTTTACCTAGCTTTTCAAGTGTGCTTGTAACGTCCAATATATCATCTTCTATTTGAAAAGCTAAGCCTATTTTATCTGCGAAAATTTCCAGCGACTTTAACTCTGATTCATCCGCACCACCCAATATCGCTCCTGCAATTATGCTGCTTTTAATTATAGCACCGGTCTTTAAAGAATACATATGTTTTAAATCCTCTAAAGTTTTAATTTTCTCATGACCGGACATATCAACTACCTGTCCCCCGATCATACCGTCAACTCCGGAAGCTTTTGCTATAATATTTAAAGCTCCTAAACCCCTGCTTTTATCATCACAGCTTAAGCATGCTTTAATCCCTGTTTCAAATGCCTTGTTCAGCAGTCCATCCCCTGCCAATATTGCAATTGCTTCACCATATCTTTTATGATTTGACAATTTTCCTCTTCTGTAGTCATCATTGTCCATAGCCGGTAAATCATCATGTATTAATGAATATGTATGAATCATTTCCATCGAGCAAGCAAATGGCATTACATCTGTTGAGTTATCCTTAAACAATTCGTACGAAGCCAATAATAAAACAGGTCTTAACCTCTTGCCTCCCGACAGCAAGCTGTAGTTCATTGCTTCATAAATTACACCTTGAGGATTATTTTCCTCACCGATAATATTTATTATAAAATTTTCTATATTATTTATTTTATTTTCTAACCAACTGTTAAAATTCATATTGCCTCCTCCAACCAACCAATAGGGGACGGTCCTTTTTGGGACTGAATAGTCCCAAAAAGGACCGTCCCCTATTGGTTGATGCTAAAAAAATCGGGAATATCCCGATTTTTTGTTTTTAGCTGCCAGTTATATTCTTGTAACGTTAGCTGCTTGGTCTCCTCTGTTTCCTTGAGTTACATCAAAACTAACTTTTTGACCTTCCTCTAAAGTCTTGAATCCATCTCCTTGGATAGCTGAGAAATGTACGAATACGTCATTTCCATCTTCTTTTGTGATAAATCCAAATCCTTTTTCTGAGTTAAACCATTTAACTGTACCCTGTGCCATGAGTACCTCCTAAAAAAATAATAATTATATTGCATTGTATAAAAAAATTCACACGCTTTTACATATTATATATACAGCAACCACATATAATATCTAAAAAACATGTGAAATCCATAAATACTCTGTAATACACATATAGATTAGCATATAAGTCCGCATTTGTCAACCTTTTATGCTAAATTTTAATTGCTAATTATTTACAAAAACGTTTTTTGTAGTTCCAATGATGGGCAACCAAACGAACCAAACGGGGACGGTCCTTTTTGGGACGAAGTTCAGTCCCAAAAAGGACCGTCCCCGTTTGGTTGTAGTCCCCGTTTGGTTGTATTATTTTCTTCTCTCTATATATTCATCGTAAGTCATAGCTCTGTCTATCATACCGTCTTCAGTAAGCTCGATAATTCTGTTTGCGATTGTTTGAATAAACTGATGGTCGTGTGATGAAAACAGCACAATTTCTTTAAAATCAATCAAACCGTTGTTCAATGCGGTAATTGATTCCAAATCCAAATGGTTTGTCGGTTGATCAAGCATGAGTACATTAGAGCCTGAAAGCATCATTCTTGAAAGCATACATCTTACTCTCTCTCCTCCGGACAATACATTTGAAGGTTTCAATGCGTCATCTCCGGAGAACAACATACGACCTAAGAATCCTCTAAGGAAGCTTTCTGATTGATCCTCGGAAAACTGTCTCATCCAGTCAACAAGATTTAATTTAACATCGTCAAAAAATACCGAGTTGTCTTTAGGAAAATACGACTTGGTAATTGTTTGTCCCCATTTAATAGTTCCTGTATCCGGTTCCATTTCACCTGTTAATATTTTAAACAAGGTTGTCTGAGCAAGCTCATTTTCACCTATAAAACATATTTTATCATCTCTGTTTACTCTGAATGAAACATCCTTTAATATGTCAATGCCGTCTATATTTTTTGATAACCCTTCAACCGTCAATATTTCGTTGCCTACTTCTCTGTCAGGAGTGAATTTAACGAACGGATATCTTCTGGATGATGCAGGCATTTCTTCAATCTCTAATTTTTCAAGAAGCTTTCTTCTTGATGTTGCTTGCTTTGATTTAGATTTGTTGGCTGAGAATCTTTGAATAAAGTTTTGTAAATCCTTTATTTTATCTTCTCTTTTTCTGTTCTGATCCCTCATCAACTGCTGCATTAACTGACTTGACTCATACCAGAAGTCATAGTTGCCCACATACATTTTAATTTTCTTGTAATCTATATCAACTATATGAGTACAAACAGTGTTTAAAAAGTGTCTGTCGTGGGATACAACAATTACTAAGCCTTCAAAGTCCAGCAAAAAATCCTCCAACCAATCTATAGAATCAATATCTAAGTTGTTTGTCGGCTCATCAAGCAGGATTATCCCCGGTCTGCCGAACAATGCCTGAGCAAGCATTACCTTAACTTTGTCACCGCCGTTTAAATCACGCATATATAAATAATGAAGCTCCGTGCTTACACCTAAACCCTGAAGTATTTGCGCTACCTCTGTTTCGGCTTCCCATCCGTTCATTTCGGAAAATTCTCCCTCTAATTCGGATGCCTTCACACCGTCTTCATCGGTGAAATCTTCTTTTGCATAGAGGGCATCCTTTTCTTTCATTATTTCATACAATCTTTTATTGCCCATTATAACTGTTTCCATAACAGAATAATCGTCATACATAAAATGGTCCTGTTTTAACACAGACATTCTGACATTGTTTGGTATAGCTATTTCTCCCGTAGTATAATCAATCTCTCCTGACAATATTTTCAGGAAAGTAGATTTCCCTGCTCCATTTGCTCCGATTACGCCATAGCAGTTTCCCGGAACAAATTTTAAATTAACGTCATTAAAAAGCTTGCTTCCTCCAAATTGAAGCGATAAATTTGTTACTGTAATCATTTAATCATTCCTTACTATATATAATTATTTTTATCTTTCAAAATTCAAACATTAAACAGAATATCACATATATATAAATAATGCAAGAAAAAAGACGGTTTTCACCGCCTTAGAATATCAACATTACTATTTATCGTCACCCAACGATTTGTCACCCTGAGAGCTTAGCTCGAAGGATCTCAGTACTTGAAAACCTAAGATTCCTCACTATCGTTCGGAATGACAGGAACGGATTATACATGTTTAACTTATTTTTTATTTAGAAATGATGGTATCTGGAAATCAAATGGATTTTCCTTTGATTTATCCTTCTCATCCTTGGCAGGTATCTTAGAATCCTTCAGTATTTTATCGCTATTTTCACCGAAGCCGGTCGCAATAACGGTAATTTTTATAGAATCTCCAATAGTTTCGTCAATATTTGCTCCAAATATTATATTTGCTTCAGGGTCAGCAGCTTCTTCTACTAATTTAGCAGCTTCATTTACTTCATGGATGCCCATATTAGTTCCACCTGTAATGTTTAACAATACACCTCTGGCTCCGTTTATTGAGGTCTCAAGCATCGGACTTTGAATAGCTTGTTTAACTGCATTCAATGCTCTGTTTTCGCCGGTTGCTTGTCCTATACCCATATGAGCTAAACCCTGATTAGACATAATGGTTTCAACGTCGGCAAAGTCCAAATTCATGATTGCCGGTATTGCAATCAAATCGGAAATACCTTGAATCCCCTGTCTCAATACATCATCAGCAAGTGAAAATGCCTCAAGCATCGTTGTTTTCTTGTCTGAAATTTCTAACAGCTTATCATTAGGTATAACTACCAATGTGTCTATATTTTCTTTTAATTTTTTCAATCCTAGTTCAGCATTCTTAGATCTGCTTCTGCCTTCAAATATAAAAGGCTTTGTAACAACTGCAACAGTAAGTATTCCTTGTTGCTTGGCAATACCTGCTATATAAGGCGCCGCACCTGTACCGGTTCCGCCTCCCATACCGGCAGTTATAAATACCATGTCGGCTCCTTCAACTAACTCGGCAATATCCTGTTTATTTTCCTCAGCGGCTTTTTCACCTATTTCAGGCTTAGAGCCGGCACCGAGACCGTTAGTTAATTTTTCACCTATCTGGAATTTAATGTCTGCCTTCGATGTGTATAATGCTTGCTTGTCCGTATTTACGCTGATAAAAGTTACGCCTCTCACTCCGGCATCTATCATTCTGTTAACGGCATTATTTCCGCCTCCGCCAACACCGATAACCTTTATATTTGCTAATCTTTCTGATGGTTCCTCAAATTGAAACATATATTGACCTCCTATAAAAAGAGAAATTTCTTCAGTATTTTAAACATTATATCATAAGCTTATTAAATTTCATATATATTTTTATTTAGTTTGTCCGTTTTTTTTCAATAGTTACTTTGTACGTCAACCCTCCTGTTCAGAGAGAAAACATTTTAATTATTTACGCTTTTCAAGCATAATATTAATAATGTTTCTTAAATTTTTATAAATATTGTTTCCGAATGCAAATACAGCTGCCAAGTATATAGGAAGTCCCAATTGTTCTCCCACATATCCCAGTAGCAATCCAAAAAACAAATCACATGCAAGATAGGCAATGCTTTTAATTAATGTAAGCTCGCCTTTAATATTATCGTTTATCATATTGAAAATTACATTAATAATAGCCAATATACCAAGCGAAATATAAACTGCATATTCGGGACTGTAAATTAAATTTAAATTCATTCCCGCAATAATACCAAGAACTACTCCGGCTATAACATAAATCATACCCAACCCTTTACCTTTCTGCACTCGATGCAAAATTTATCCGATAATCATCTCCGTGGAATTTAGGAACCGTTACATAAGTCATTCTTGTAACAACCTCCATTCCATACTTATTTTTTAATTCATAAGCATACGTTCCTTCTTCGTTAACAGCATCATACAAAGCTTCCATATCACCAATCGCACTTATTAAGAACGGAGCGGAAACCTTATCTCCGTTTATTCCCAGCAGAGGTCCCGCACAAACCACTTCAGATACGTTGATAATTCTTTTGTTATTAACAGCTATAGCTTCCGCACCGGCTGCCTTTAAATCATTGAGCAACACGGTTATATCAACATCATGAATAAGTCTTTTCATTATATCAATACTATCATCATCTATCAAGCTGTCCGAAACCGTTAAATATATCCCGGGTCCTCTTACATCGGTAAATCCGCTGTATTGCTTAAGTTTTTCTATTTCAGCGTTTATACTCATTATATCGGCTGAATATTGATTATTTTCATATTCATTTACATGTTTTTTTTGCTCGGCCGTTTCTTTTTTTATATTTTCAACAACTATCTTCATATCTTCAATAGTTTTTTCATATTTATTTAAATCTTTTATAACATATATTGTGTTTTCATCTATTTTTAAATCCACACCGTTTACTACTGTGCAGGATGCAATTAAAACAAGAAGAAATAACAAAATATTCTGCGCTTTAAGTTTTATAACAATCTCCTCCGTTTCTTAAAGACCCATATCGTCTTCCACATACACAGGAACAGCGTATTTAAACTCTATTTCACCGTCATATCTATTAATAAATATTTCAGGAGAACTTTCAATTTCAACTGTATAACCTATGTTTCCAAGCTGAGAAACAATTCCTCCCACGAAGTTCAATGATGCTTCAATGGTTCTTGAAAATCCTATTGCCTTTATTTCTAACGGCAACACCATTGCAACACCGTTAATGTTAATATGATCCAGCACAGGTACAATTTCAGTATAGTTTGTATATCTTTGACCGTTAATTGAAATTGCTTCCACACCTGCATTGTTTAAGTAGCTTATCAATGCAAGTATATACTGATGACCGTACGCTATGCTGGCAGCGTTTGGTTCGGCATCTATAGTGATAATTGTTCCTTCACCCTTAACATCATAAAATCCGGACAATATCTTTTGTTTTTCAAGCTCTTTCATCAGCCTGTCAAGCTCTTCTTCTTTTCGCTTGTATGCTTCTTCATTTTTCCTTGAATTCTCTTTAAGCTGATCCAATTCTTCTCTCAGTTTGTTTTTCTCAAGAGTCAGTGCTGCAAATTCACTGTTCAAATCAGAAGCTTTATTATGAGGAGTTTCATTTCCCAATACATTATTTGTTGTACGAATTTGAGTCATTAATACAATCCCCAAAATGACACTTATTATAAACAACATAATTTTCTGCCAAAGTTTATTCATTATATTCCTCCATATTAAAGTCCTCTACGTATATTGTAATATCCCCCTTGGTAAAATCTATAAGTCCGTTGAAAACAGGTAAATTGTTATTTAATCTTTCATTGATTATTTTCATTGCAAATACTGCCTGATACTTAACATCTTCGCTAAGCATCATTTTAATGAATGTACCATACTTGGTTTCCAATAAAATACTGTTGTTTTTATTAACCCAAAAATTTGTCACGGTTTCAGAATCAAATTCACTTTCTATGTAATCAATTGCTTCAAAAATACTTTTAACATTGTCTATGCCGGTGAATTTAATTTCTTCTCCTACATTGTATAATACATCAGTTAAACTTTCAATAGTTTTTAGTTGATTATTTGTTGTATCCGCCTTTAATGCAATCCCATTTTTATCTGTTACGACATAATTATTATTGTAATATATCTGATATTTTTCCTGTCTTTCGGTTATATGTATGTAGATTTTATTCGGAAGCTCGTACACTACCCTTGCATGCTCAACGTATACCTGCTGCTGCAGCCTTTCTTTCACATCATTTCTGTCAACACTGAATAATTTTTCGCCTGTTTCTATTTCTGAGCTGTCCAATATAAACTGATTATCATAGACTAAATTACCCTCAATTTTAACCTCTGCTACGTTAAAATAATCTGTTTCGTAATAAACATAGTAAATACAAAAAACAACAATTACAGCAGCTGTTATAAAAGCTGCTGTACTGACGAATAGCTTTCTAAACTTTCTTTTTTTCTTCTTTCGTTTTTTTATTGCTTTTTCTTTTGCCATAGCAGTTCCTTTTGTATTTTGTCCTTCCGAACGCTCACATTTGGGGGACATTCCTTATACTCCAAAGACTATTCCTTCTATTGGGGACATTCCTTATACTTCAAAGACTATCCCTATACTAAAGGTGTGTCCCCATTCATATTAAGGTGTGTGTCCCCCTTCCTCTAAACCTCTGTTATTATTACACCTAAATTCTGTAATTTCGTAACAAATTTTTCGTATCCTCTGTTTATGTGATAAATATTATTTATTTTAGTTGTTCCCTCAGCTCCTAAAGCGGCAATAACCAATGCAGCTCCGCCTCTTAAATCCTTTGACTCAACTTCTGCACCTGTCAGCCTCTCTACACCTTCCACTACGGCAACTCTTCCTATTGTGGTTATATTTGCTCCCATTTTCTGAAGCTCAGGCACATGTTTAAACCTGCTGTCAAAAACAGTTTCTTCAATAATCGTTATACCATTGGCAGTTGCCATGGAAGCCATGAACTGCGCCTGCATATCCGTCGGAAATCCCGGATACGGTTGAGTAGTTACTTTTTCTATAGCATTTAACCTGCCACTATTTTTTATAACTATTGTTCCTTTTGTTTCCCTTATTTCACAACCTGCATCTTCATAAATTGAAGTTATCGACTTAAAATGAGATTTTTCAATGTTTCTTATGTAAATTTTGCTCTTCATCGATGCGGCTGCACTCAAATAAGTTCCTGCCTCAATACGGTCGGATATAATTTTATATTCAACAGTTTCTGTACTTTTAATATTTTTTCCTTCAATAGTAATAACACCGGTGCCGGCCCCGCTTATTTCATATCCGCAAATATTCAAAAAATTCTGCAAATCCACAATTTCAGGTTCTCTTGCCGGATTATAAATTGTAGTCTTTCCCGGAACACCCACAGCATACAGCATTATATTTTCCGTAGCGCCGACACTTGGATAATCAAGCGAAATTTCAATTCCTTCAGGCTCTTTGACAGTTCCTATCAATAACCCGTTTTTTTCAACTATTTCGACACCTAATTTTCTTAGTCCCTTTAAGTGTAAATCAATCGGCCTAAGACCTATTTCACATCCTCCGGGATATGCAATCTCAACATTGCCTGTCCTTTGAAGCACAGCGCCCATTAAAATTATAGATGACCTTATTTTCCTTACAAGCTTCTCCGGAACCTTGAAGGTATTAAGGTCTCTCGTATCAATCAACGCAACTCCATCCTCATACTGAATTTTACATCCCATGGTATGCAGTATATCAAACATATCTTTTACATCTTCTATATCAGGTATATTCTCAAGAATGTATTCTCTTGGGCATATAACTGTACTTGCTATTATAGGAAGCGCCGCATTTTTAGATCCGCCGATATCAACTATGCCTTCTAAGCCTTTACTTCCCTGAATAATAAAACTTCCCATCTTTATCCCTCCGCAACAAGTATTACATATAATATGTTATGCAAAGTTTGATTACTTGTTACTTCCGGATTTACTGCCTACCAATTTTACCATTGATTCATAAATTTTATTTTCCACGTCTGCATTTCCCATTCTTTTAGAATTTAAAGCCATCGTTTTTAATAAATTTTTATTCTTGATAATATCCTCTATAGCCTTAATAAGCTCTTTGCCTGATAAATCCTTCTCTAAAATTACCTTTGCGGCACCTTCCTTTTCCAATGCTCTTGCATTATATTCCTGATGGTTTTCCGCAGTGTATGTCTTGGGTATAAGTATTGATGGCACCCCCAATAATGTTATTTCAGCTATTGTTATTGCTCCCGCGCTTCCGATAACTATATCGGCCCCTGATAAAGCGGTAGCAGCATCATACATATAATCCTTGATTTCTATATTTTCATCTAATATTATCTTTTCCTCTTCAATTTTATCCATAAATCCATCATGTAGTTTTTTGCCTGTAACGTGAATTATACTGATACCATTTTGTCCGTTGTATTTTTTAATAACATCTATAATTGCCTCATTTAAGCTTATCTGCCCGCCGCTTCCTCCAAACGAATATATTAATATGTCGTCAGACCGTAAGTTTAACCTAGCTCTTGATTTTCTTCTGTCAGCATTCAGTATATCTTTTCTGACCGGATTTCCAACCAAAATAAGCTTATCTCTCACTTGCCCGGGAAAATATTTTTCCGCTTCGTTAAAGCTTATTGCTACAACGTCTGCTACCTTTGCAAGCATTCTGTTTGTAATACCCGGAAAAACATTTTGCTCATGAATCATTGTAGGTACTTTTTTCAGACTAGCCGCCAATACCACAGGTCCACATACGTATCCGCCGGTTCCCACAACGATGTCCGGCTTAAAATCGTTAATAATTTTCGCTGCCTCCATAACTCCTTTAACAGAAGCGAAAAAAGTTTTTACATTTTCTATGCTTATTTTCCTTCGCAGAAATTTTGCCGTAACGTATTTAAATTCAAATCCTTCCTTAGGAATCAGTTCACTTTCAAGACCTGTCTTTGTTCCCACATACAAAATTTCATTATACGGATCTTGCTGTCTGACCTTTTGCGCTATTGCCAATGCAGGGTTGATGTGCCCTCCGGTTCCTCCGCCTGTAATAAGTACTCTCATTTTCAACTCCTGTATGTATTCGAATATTTCGATATATTCAATAATATGCCCATTGATAACAATAAAAACATCAGGGAAGAACCTCCCGCACTTATGAAAGGCAATGCCCTTCCTGTAGGTGGCATCGATGAGGTTGCAACCGCAACATGTATTAAAAATTGAAGTAATACCAGAGTTGTTATACCAAGAGCCACCTGACTTCCAAAAAAATCGTCTGTATTCATGGAAATTCTTAATCCTCTCCATGCAAAAATAACAAAACCAAGAATCACAAATACACATCCGATAAACCCAAGCTCTTCTCCGATTATTGAAAATATAAAGTCATTGTATGCTTCCGGCAGATGAAAAAACTTTTGTCTGCTTTTTCCTATGCCCATTCCAAACAGCCCGCCTGTTCCCAAAGCATAAAGTGACTGGATTATCTGATATCCTTCATTCAGCGGGTATTTAAACGGATCAAAGAATACGATGATCCTTGTTATTCTGTAGGTTTCCATGGAAATTAAAACTATGACACCTGCAACCGCAAGCAGGAACAATACGACTAAATGAGCCATTTTTGCCCCCGCACAAAAGAACATCACCATCAACGTTCCTCCCAATATAACTGCTGTGCTCAAGTCGTCCTGTATAGCAATCAACAAACAAAAAAAGCCGATTAATATCATCGAAGGAAAAAATCCTTTTTTGAGAGAGCTGATGTTTTTTCTGTTCTTATCAAAATAATAAGCCATGTATAAAACTCCGCCTATTTTTATTATTTCTGAGGGCTGGAGCGATATACCTCCAATGATAATCCATCTTTGGGCACCGTTGGAAGCGATACCTATGATTATCGTAAGCAAGGCAAAGCCAACACATGCTATTAAAATAATCTTGTTGAATTTCGCATAAATTTTATAAGGTATATTAGCTATAAAAATCATTCCGACAAATCCTGCAACAGCCGCAATTACCTGTTTTTTCAGAAAGTAAAAGGGGTCTTTATCAAATTTATAGTATCCATCAGGAAAGCTGGAACTATAAACCATCAAAAAACCAAAGAGTACCAATACTACCACAACAAATACCAATACCCAGTCCATAGAAGTTTTTCTACTTTGCTTTTGTACTGTTCCCTCCATAATAGTTTACCCTCTCCTTAAAATCTCTTCCTCTAACTTCATAATTAGGATACATACCCCAGCTTGCGCATGCGGGAGACAGTACGACATTATCCCCCTCCACACTTCGTTCAAAACATTCTTTAACTGCTTCATCCATATTTTCCACTCTGTATATATCTGTAAAACCGTAGCTTCTTGCACAGGCTTCAATTTTATCTGCCGTCTGTCCCAATAAAATCAGGCTCTTTACCTTATCGTCAAAGCTTTTAATAAACTCATCGTAAGAAGAATCTTTGTCATATCCGCCTGCTATTAGGATTATAGGTTTTTCTATTCCTTGAATTGCCTTAATTGATGCATCGGGATTCGTTCCCTTGGAATCATTATAAAACTTTACACCATTAAATTCTGCGCAAAATTCTAATCTATGCTCCACTCCTTTAAAATTCTTCAGTACGTTTGCGATAGTTTGCGTACTGATACCTAAGCTTAGGGCAGCACCTACCGCACACATTACATTTTCCAAATTATGCTTTCCGGGTATAAATATATCATTTATATTTATAATAAATTCTTTTTTTCCGTCCCGACTATACATGATTTTTTCGTCATACACATATATTCCTTCATCTAATATGCGTTCAGAACTGAAAAATATTTTTTTAGCTTTAATCTTATCAATAAAACCCATTACTATTTTATCTTCGTAATTTAATATTGCATAATCATCCTCATCCTGATTTGCTACGTTTCTGAATTTCGCATCAATATAATTCTCATATGTGTGATGAAAATCCATATGATCAGGAGTTATGTTTGTTATAACCGCTATATGAGGTTTATAATCAATTGTTCCCGCAAGCTGAAAACTGCTGACTTCCGCCACAAGTACATCTTCCTCGTCGGAGTTAATAGAATCATAAAACATTCCGGAACCGATATTACCTGTAACCTTGTATTTTTTCCTGCTTTCCTTTACAATTTCACCAATCAGGGTTGTAGTAGTCGTCTTTCCGTTTGTTCCTGTTATGGAAACAATGGTTGCATCAGTAATCTTGTAAGCTGCTTCAATATCACTTACAACTTTTATATTTTTTTCTATAAGCGTCTTTATAATGGGTACTTCATATTTTATTCCCGGACTTTTAATTGCTAAATCAATTGTATCGAAATTTATTTTATCTATTTCATCATTACCAAAAAAATATGATGCTTCTATTTCTTTCAGCTCCTGTAACTTCTCAGTACATTTTTCTTTCGGGGATTCATCATATACAAATATATGTGCTCCTAATTTATCTAATCCCTTGATACATGCTATGCCGGAAACACCAAGCCCGACAACAAGTATATTTTTATCTTTCATTTAAGTACCTCACTATCCTAAAAAAGCCCACTAATATTGTATGTTATCTATACAGAATAAATGCCTATAAATGCAAGTATAACCGTTGCGATCCAAAAAACAGCTACTACCTTTGTTTCCTTCCAGCCGCACATTTCAAAATGATGATGCAAGGGAGCCATTTTAAAAACTCTCTTTTTAGTTCTTTTATAATATAAAACCTGTATGATTACAGAAAGTGCTTCTGCAAAATAAATCCCGCCGATTATTGGAATAAGTAAAACCATATTTGACAGAACGGCTACCACAGATACGGCACCCCCTAATGCCAACGAGCCGGTATCACCCATAAATGCCTTGGCAGGATTTGCATTATGCTTTAAGAATCCAAGGCATGCACCTGAAATTCCCGCAGAAAAAATAGATATACCTTCATAAATAATACTTTCATCTTTCATGCTGTTTGCTATCAGGCTAAAAGCTGCCATAACTATCAACGTAACTCCTGTGTTTAATCCATCTAATCCGTCTGTCAGATTAACTGCATTTACAGTTCCTAAAACTACAAATAAAACAAAAGGTATATATAAAACTCCTAAATCTATGTATGTATTAATAAAGGGGATTATTAATTTTGTACCTTCTGCACTGTGTCTTGAACCATATAATGCAAGCAGGAAAGCAAATATAAGCTGTCCGATGATTTTTTGATATGCCCTTAACCCTAGATTACGTTTAAGCACAACCTTTATATAGTCATCTAAAAATCCTATGAAACCAAAGCCTATAGTAAAAAACAATCCTGCCCATATTTCCTGCGTATAGTAGCCACTGGTAAACAATGAAATTATAACTGCTAGAATTATAATAATTCCACCCATTGTGGGAGTTCCGGCTTTTGTGAAATGACTCTTAGGCCCCTCCTCCCGGATGCTTTGTCCTACTTTCAGTCTCTTTAATACCGGAATTACAACCGGTCCGAGAAAAATAGCTATGAGAAAAGATACGATTATTACCCTTAATATTTGTCCGTTTGCTTGCATTTTAAACTCCTTATCGTAATTTGGGTCAGAGGTGTAATTTGAGGATATTAAAGGTGTGTCCCCTTACATTGACAATCCCCTTTTTCTCTCAACATCCTTAATGGCGTTCTTGGCAATAGTACCTTCGTCGTATGGAACTTTTTCTACTCCCATATCCTGATATGGTTCTGTTGATTTTCCCGCAAGTAATATTACATCCTTGCTCTTTGAGTTGTCAATAGCATAATAAATTGCCTTATCCCTCTCTATGATAATTTCATATTTACCGTTGTATTTTTTTACACCCTCAGCTATTTCGAGGCATATATCATATGGATCCTCAAATCTTGGATTGTCTGATGTAAGTATGCTTAAATCACAATATTTACCTGCAATTTCACCCATGGGGCCGCGTCTTGACAAGTCTCTTTCGCCTCCGGCACCAAACATAACTATTTTCCTGCCTTGTGCAAATTCATCTATAGTTTCCATAACCTTTTGTAATCCGTCCGGAGTATGCGCAAAATCTAATACAATAATACAGTCAAGCTTATTTTCAAGCATTTCAAATCTGCCTGTCACACCTTTGATTTTATCGAGAGCTTCAATTATATCATCGATATTTATTCCCAATGACCAGGCAGCACCCAAGGCACCAAGAGAGTTTAAAACACTGAACTTACCTGGAGTATTTACATGAACCTTTTTAACACTGCCGTCTATTTCCAAATCAAAATCGGTTCCCTTCATTGTAGTAACTAAATTGCTTGCCTTTATGTCGGCATTATTTTCAATACCTATTGAAATCGCCTTAAAGCCTTCTTCCTTAAGTTCAGTATATAATCTTTCTCCATATGAATCGTCAACGTTTATAATGTTGTTTACCTTAGTGATATGAAATAATTTTTTCTTCGCCTGATAGTAATTTTCCATCGTATTATGAAAATCAAGGTGATCTCTCGTCAAATTCGTAAAAATACCTACGTCAATGGATATATTGTCAACTCTGTTCAGTTCTAATGCGTGTGAAGAAATCTCCATAAAACAATGATTTATATCCTTTTCAACCATTTTGGCAAAATATTTCTGCAAATCTGCGGCTTCAGGAGTTGTATTATCAACCTTAATTTTTTCTCCCTCTATTAAGACACCCATAGTACCTATAATTCCGGACTTTTTGCCTAAATAATCATAAATTCCCTTAAGCAGGTACGTAGTACTTGTTTTTCCGTTTGTACCGGTCACTCCGACTAAGTTTATACTTTCTGAAGGACATCCGTATATTATGTTTGCTGCCGCCGCCATAGATTGTCTCGGATTCTCTACAACTATAAAATTACCCTTATTATTAACATTTTCAGGGATGTGGTCGCATAAAACGGCTGCTGCCCCGTTAACGAAAGCATTTTCAATAAAATTGTGCCCATCATTGGTATAACCTTTGATTGCAACGAAAATATCACCGTTTTTTACCTTTTTAGAATCATTTGTAATACCTTTGATTTCTATACTTTTATTGCCGAAGTAGCTTTTATGATTTAATTCTTTCAGAAGGTTATCAATATCCATTTTAATGCTCCCCTTAATTAATTGTATGTATTATATGCAATTTTATCATATTTAAAATTCATTTACAATAATTTTAGATATCCGCAATCTTGTATCATTTGCCATTATTAATAAACGCATACGCCCATTTTCTCTCATTCCGGGCAGTCGAGCAGTAAAGAATTTCAGCCTTTCAAATACTGAGAATTCGTAAAAAGGAACGCAATTTGCGTTCCGTAGATTTATGTCAATTTATAGGCTTTTACAGCTGCCTAATTTAGAATCAAAGTAATCATAGAGTTCTTCGTAACCATTTCTCCTGCTTTAGGGAACTGCTGCTTAACAATACTGTTTTCATCTACCTCTATTTCTATGTTGCTTTCCAAGCCTGCTCTTATTAATTTATCCATTGCTTCAGCAATTGTAAGTCCCAGTAATTCCGGAACCTGAACCATTTGCTTCTCAACGTGACCTAACTCTTCCTCGGTATAAACCGGTTCTACATCATAATATTTCATGATATTTTCCAGAAGATCTGCTGCAACAGGTCCGGCAACAATACTTCCGTAATATCCTATGCTAACGTCCGGCTCATCAACTATTACAAGAACAACCGCCCTTGGATTATCAACCGGTGCAGTTCCGATAAAGGATGATATGAATTTGCTGTCAATATATTTTCCATCTATAACCTTTTGAGCTGTACCTGATTTTCCGCCTATTCTGTATCCCGGTCTGTACGCCTGCTTAGTTCCTGCTTCAGCGGAATCCTTCATTATAGAAAGCATCATCTTACTTGTTTCATCGGAAATAACTTTTCTTCTTATTTCAGACTCGAAGTTTTCAACAACATTTCCGTCATCGTCTATTAACTGCTTTACGATTCGAGGTTCCATTAAATTTCCGCCGTTGGATATTGCAGAAACCGCTGTAATCAATTGTATCGGAGAAACAGCTACACCTTGACCGAATGCTTGTGTTACAACATCGACATCCTTCATATTTATAGGCTCTTTTAAAAGTCCCAATGCTTCTCCGTTCAGCATAATTCCTGATTGTTCCTCTAAACCGAAAGCTTTTAAATATTTATAAAATGCCTCCTTACCTATATCAAGACCTATTTCTGCAAGTGCATCGTTGCATGAATTCTGAATTGCTTCAGACAATGTTTGCTGTCCGTGGGGTCTGTAATATCTCCAGCACTTTATGTTGTTGCTGGTAATTTGTCTTACAAAGCCATCACAGAAATATGTTGAATCCAGGCTTGCTGCATTTTCTTCAAGAGCAATGGCTGTAGTCAATAATTTAAACGTAGAACCCGGTTCATATATATCGTTAACAGCCGGGTTCCTCCACATGTCGAACCAGGCATTTCTTAGTTCATCTTCAGACAATGTTTCCCACTGTGCCTTAATTTCTTCATCTATGGGTACCCTTGGATCATTGGGATCATAATCCGGCTTTGACGACATAGCAAGCACATCGCCGTTATTTGGGTCCATCACTATAATCGTAGCCCTTAAAGCATTATAATCATTTAAAACCTTTAGTGCCGCCGACTCAGCATAATGCTGTATAACCTCATCAATAGTTAAAACAACACCCAAGCCGTTTGTAGGCTCATAATAAGAATTGTAGCCAAAGGGAAGTTCCCTGCCGATAGCATCTGTATTTATAACAGTCCTTCCCGGTATTCCGGTCAGATATTCATTATATGTAGCCTCAACTCCATAGAGTCCGTCCTGATCAATGTTTGTAAAGCCAAGTACATAAGGTGCAAAGTCGCCATATGGATAGACGCGTTTATTATCCTCAATAACACTTATACCGCTTAGCTCCTGTTCACGAATTTTTTGTGCCTGCTCTTCGGTTATCCATCTTTTTATAGCCACATATGAATAATCAGAAGTAATTCTGCTTAACACTTCATCATAATCCATTTCCAAAATTTCTGCTAAAATTTTAGCAGTTTCCTCAGGTGTTCTCTTATTAATCGGAATGGATTCACCTGCAGTATTTTTACTGATTGATTTGTTTAATTTTTTAAGCAAACCGGTAAGGAATCCACCATCCTCTTCTGCGTCGGATGTATCTTCATTAGCTGATAAATTACCCTTTTTAACGTCGGCAGGAATACATACTACCGTACTTGAATTAACGCTTACCGACAGTTTCTTACCTTTAGCATCATAAATTGTCCCTCTTTTGGCACTTATGGTAATATCCCGGGACCAGTTTTCCATGGCTTGCTTTTTATATTCTTCACCGTCGATTATTTGTATAAATCCTAACTTAACTATCAATCCAATTGTAGCTAAAAAAAAGAAAAGCAAAAATACCAACATTCTTCTTTTATTTTGAAGGTTAGTAGTGCTTTTAATACGCTTTTTCATTGCTGCACCCCCTATTGAATGAAACTTACCACCTTATCTACTATACCCAATAGTATATTATGGCCTTTCTCTTTTGCTTTAACAGTTTCATCCTCCGTTGCTTCAGGGCTTCCATATTTAAAATCAACAAATACGGTTTGTTTCCTTGTGGGATAATTCATCCCTAAATATGTTTTAGCCAATTCTTCTATACTGTTTGTATTTTTGATACTTTCAAGAGCTATGTCATAAGCGGCTATGTCATTATTAAGATTCACTATGTCTTTATTCAATGTATACAGTTCCATCTGTTTGTCTGTTATTATGGCATAGTTATACACTATTATAATTCCAAGAATAAAAGTTATAGCGATCATGACCGTATTTTTTATACTTTCTATAATATTATTATTTTTCTTATTTCTTTTTATTCGTTTTTTATTGGGAGAATTCAGTTCTTGTCCATAATCAATATCAATTACTTCTTTTCTTAATGCTGACACTTATTACACCCTCTCTCCTATTCTTAGCTTTGCACTGTGTGCTCTGTGATTTTCATTTATTTCATCATCTGATGGAATAATTGGCTTTTTAGTTATTATTTTTAATTTTCTTCTGTGGCTGCATATACACTTAGGAAATTCCGGCGGACATACACAGTCTTTGTTCAAATCAGCAAACGTATTTTTAACTATTCTGTCCTCTAAGGAATGGAATGTTATAACACAAATTCTTCCGCCCTGTTTCAAACATTCAACAGCATCCCTAAAAGTGTTTTCAAGTATTTCAAGCTCCCTGTTAACTTCTATTCTTATTGCTTGAAATGTTCTTTTGGCAGGATGCGAACCTTCTTGTCTGACTTGCTTGGGTATTGCTTTTTTAATGATGCTTACAAGCTGACCTGTAGTTTCTATAAATTCACTTTCTCTTTCCTGTACGATGAATTTTGCTATTCTTGATGCCCACTTTTCCTCACCGTATTCCCAGATTATTCGAGATAATTCATTTTCTTCATACCCGTTAACTATATGTCTTGCAGTAATCGTACCGCTCTTATCCATTCTCATATCAAGAGGCATGTCATGATTGTAGCTGAACCCTCTTTCCGGTATATCTAACTGGAAAGACGAAACACCCAAATCAAATATTATCCCATCAATTTTATCTATATGTAATTCTTTCAAAACTTCTTTTATATTGCTGAAATTATTTTTAACAGCTATGAAGTTGTCATAATCCTTTAATCTTTCTGTTGCTCTCTCAATGGCATAATCATCCTGGTCAATACCAATAACCTTACCCTTAGTTACATGTTTAAGTATTTCGAAGGTATGACCTCCGCCTCCCAAGGTTGCATCAACATAAATTCCGTCTGATTTTATATTAAGCCCCTGGATAGCTTCATTCAATAAAACCGAAGTATGTCTGTAATCCATATGGCTCCTCCCCTATAGTCCTATCCCCAAATCTGACATTTTTTCTGCTATGCTGTCAAAATCATATTCATCGTTGTTAGAATAATCATCCCAGCTGTCTTTGTTCCAAATTTCAATTCTGTCGATAACCCCTATCACAACAGCCTCTGAATTTAATTCACTGAACTCTCTCAGAGATGGCGGTACTAATATCCTTCCCTGTTTATCGAAAGAACATTCACTGAATCCCGAAACAAATCTACGCAAGAAAAATCTTTCTTCTTTATTAAAGGTGGATAAATTTTTAAGCTTACCGACAAATTCTGTCCATGTTTCAATAGGATAAATGAACAAGCACTTATCCAATCCCTTGCCGATATAAAATGTTTCTCCAAGCTCGTTTCTAAATTTGGAAGGAATTATAACCCTTCCTTTCTCATCAAATGAATGTATATATTCACCAGTAAACATTTTCTACCACCTACTGGGCATATTATACCACAATGTGGGATAAAAACGCCACTATTATTTTTATTTTTTGGAAAAATATTTTTTTCTCCCACACAGTGATAGTTTTTGTCATCTCAATCGGCATTTTTGTCATCCTGAGCGTTAGCAAAAAACCTCATTTTTGTATAAAAAAAAGAGATTCTTCGGGCTAAAGCCCTCTGAATGACAGTGTCATCCTGAGCGTTAGCGAAGGATCTCATCTTTTTGCTATAATATTTTTCCGTATAAATCTTCCCAGATTGGATTCATTGATTCTATAAGTTCTATTTTCTTATATCTTGACCAACCCTTTATTTGTTTTTCTCTTTCAATAGCAGACATAACATTTTCAGTATAATCATAATAAACAAGTCTATGTACTTTATACTTTGAAGTAAAACCTTCAATAATATTATTTTTATGCTCATAAACTCTGCGTGCTAAGTTATTGGTAATACCTGTATAAAGTACTTTGTTATATTTATTTGTCATAATATAAACATAGTACATTAAATTTCACTCTCCCTAAAAAAGAGATTCTTCACTACGTTCAGAATGACAGAGCCGCAGGCTATTTTGTCATCCTGAGCGTTAGCGAAGGATCTAACTATTTTTCTTTTTTACTATATACCACAGAGCAGTACCTGATAATATCATGGCTAGGCTTATCAGCTGTGCTATGCGCATGTTTAAAAACATCAGGCTGTCTGTTCTCAGCCCCTCGATGAAAAATCTGCCTGCCGAATACAAAATCAGATAAAGAGCAAGAATCTGGCCGTGTGTTGTTTTCTTCTTTCTTGCAAACCATGTCAGAAATATAAATACCGCAAAATTTATTATAGATTCATATAAAAATGTGGGATGTACTTTTTGACCGTTAACCACTATTCCCCACGGTAAATCAGTCGGTCCTCCGTGTGCTTCCTGATTAACAAAATTTCCCCATCTGCCTATTGCCTGCCCAAGCGCAACACTGGGGATTAATATGTCAAGGAGCTCAAGCACATTGATTTTTCTTTTCTTACAAAACAATATTCCCGTTATAACACCTGCAATAAGCGCACCGTGTATTGCAAGACCGCCATTTCTTATGTTGATAATTTCAGAAATATTCCCATTGTAATAATCCCAGGTAAATATCACATAATAAGCTCTTGCACCAACTATTGCAGCCGGAATTGCCATTAATAAGAAATCAAGAACATCATCTCCCTTAAAGCCGGTTCTTTTTGCTTCTCTTAACGCAAAGAAAACTCCCAAAAGGACTCCCAGTGAAATTAAGACACCGTACCACATTATATCTATTCCAAATATTCTAAAAGCCACAGGATCCATAAATACCTCCCATATGTAAAGTTAGAAAGCTTATCTAATTGTAAATACATATCCTTAATATAACATTAACAATTATATAGACATATCACTTTTAAGTCAAACAAAAGATAATTATGGTAATTTCATACACGTTAATAAAACAATGGCATAAACGAGGTTTTCAGCAGTATGAACATACTAATTTATATATCTATATTCATAGCATTTTTAATATTTTCAACTGTTTTATTCCCTATTATATTTGCTTTTCTACTGCCATCAAGTATAATATCACGCACTTCTTTAGTATTTTTTTCATAATAAGCACGTTTTTCTCTAAATGGCTCGAGGATTAAATTTATCTTTTTTGATAAAATATTTTTGCAGGCTACGCAACCAATATTAGCAGCGCTGCACATTTCGCAAATATTTCCATAATCTTCACGATTGAATGCTTTATGATATTTACTTACTGTACATATATCCGGATTGCCCTTATCTTTTACGCTTATCCTATTCTTATCAGTTACTGCTGATTTTACCTTCTTATTTACATCTTCAGCATTATCCGACAGATAAATTGCATTACCAAGACTTTTACCCATCTTAGAGTTTCCATCCAGACCAATAAGCCGAGGCATATCACTGATTAAAGCTTCCGGCTCATTAATAATAATCCTGCCATTACCATATAAATCATTAAATCTTCTCACAATTTTTCTTCCTAATTCTATGTGGGGAATCTGGTCTTCTCCAACCGGAACTAAATCAGCGTTGCAAAAGGTAATATCTGCTGTTTGACTGACGGGATACCCTAAAAAACCGTAACTTAAATCATCATACCCGTATTGCTTCGCTTCCGTTTTTATAGTTGGATTATGACGTAATGAATTTACCGAAACCATCATTGAATAAAATACAGTTAACTCTGCAATTGCGCTTATCTTAGACTGCAAAAAAATTGTTACCTTACTTGGGTCTAAACCAACTGATAGATTGTCAATTGCAACATCATATATACCTTCATTAATTAACCCAGGCTGTTCAAAATGAGTTGTCAGCGCTTGTATGTCCGCTAATATAATAAAGGTGTCATATTCATCTTGTAATTTTACTCTGTTTTGAAGACTTCCTACATAATGTCCCAAATGTAATTTTCCGGTTGTTCTGTCACCCGTTAAAATTCTTTTCATTTTTATACCTCCATATACACAAAAAACTTCTGCCCCAAAGGGACAGAAGTCTATAATTCTGTTTTGCCACCCAAATAGCTTTTCACATACTAACATATGCTTCCTTCATAACGGTTAGGATTTCCGTCAACGACTACTCACACAGTTTTCGGGTTGACCTCATGAGTCCATTCAACATAGATTGAAATGCTATATTCTCACCTTCGATAGCTCTCTGAAATTCAATTTCATATGTTTACTACTCTCATTCAACAGTTTAATTTTATTTTTATTATATAATATGTTACAAGAAATTATTTGTCAAGTCAGAAAATCTGCCAGAATTGACATCTGGTTTATAGTGAGATCCCTCGCTTCGCTCGGGATGACAAAAACCTACATTCTCAATTTCGCTTCGTACTTGCGTTCTAACTGCTCCAATATCTTTTTATGGATGCTTTCAATTTCTTTTTCTGTTAAAGTGCGCTCTTTATTTCTGTAGGTAACTGAAAATGCAGTCGACTTATATCCTTCCCGGACGTGTTCTCCCTTGTAGACATCAAACAATTCCACACTTTCAATCAAATGAGGATTTACGGCTTCGATTGTTTCAATCATTTCTCCTGCCAAAATTTCATCCTTAACTATAACCGCTATATCCCTTACCATTGCAGGGTATTTAGGAAGCGGCTCGTATTTCCAGTTTGTGTCCTTATGCTCCAATAACTTTTCAATATCTATTTCAGCAGCATATACCTTGTGGTCAATTCCATAGTTGCCGGCAGCTTCCATGCTCATTTCTCCGTAAATTCCCAGCAAATCATCATTTACATACATTGCTGCCGTTCTTCCCGGATGGAATGACGGATTATCCGTTACAGGCTTTAAGCTCACCTTAATTCCTAATCTTGACAGTACCGCTTCAATTATGCCCTTCAGATCAAAGAAATCATAATTGCCGTACATACCGATACATAATTTTATCTTTTCATGAGGCTCATTGACAACCGGCTGTTCCTTAGGAATAAATATGCTGCCTATTTCAAAAAGCTTTGCATTGTCTACTCCTCTGTTGGAATTCCTTGATATAACCTCCATCATATTAGGAACAAGCGTAGTTCTCATGGAGCTGAAGTCTTCTCCGAGAGGATTTAAAATTCTCACGTAGTTTCGAAGCGGACTGTCCGAGCTGACACATATGTTATCGTATGATTTAGGACTGATAAATGAATATGTCGTTATTTCATACAGGCCTATACCACAAAGTATTGTCTTTATATAGTCCTCTAAATTTCTCTTGTCGGACTTTCTTCCGACTCTTGTACTGCCCAAAAGAGGTGCGGATTCTATGTTCTCAAATACGTATAATCTTCCAACCTCTTCAATCAAATCTGCTTCCTGCTCTATGTCTGTTCTGAAATAAGGAATTTTACTTATTATTTTTTCACCGTCAAAGGTTGATTCTATTTCCAATAAATTTAAATATTTCAGCATATCATCAACAGGTATGTCAACTCCCAACAGCCATGGCACTCTGTGAGGTCTCAGGGTAACAACAGGTGCCTCGTATTCGCTCCTGCCTGCTTCTAAGTAACCTCCCACAACAGTTCCGGCACCAATCATTTCTATTAATTGACACGCTCTTTTGTTAGCAAGCTCCACCATTACATAGCCCATCGGTTTTTCATTTCTTGCAGATGCTTCTGAACGCATACCTAATTTTTTTGATGTCTCTCTTATTGATTTAGGATTAAAGTTTGCGCTTTCCAATACCATAATTTTTGTATCGTCATTGATTTCAGAATAGTAACCGCCCATAACACCGGCTATACATGCAGGCTTTTCGCTGTCAGCTATAACAAGCATTCTATCGGACAGGCTTCTTTCATTTTGATCAATTGTAACAATTTTTTCATCCTGCTTAGCCCTTCTCGCTATTAATTTTCTTCCGCTCAAGGCTTCCAAATTATATGCATGAAGCGGCTGACCAAGCTCAAGCATAACAAAATTTGTAACATCTACGATGTTATTTATTGGTCTCATTCCTGCATCCATCAATGTTCTTTGCATCCACAACGGAGAAGGTCCTATTTTTATATCCTTTATTACCTTAGCATAGAAACGAGAGCACAAATCTTCATCTTCAATTTCTACACCGTTAAGATATTCTTTAATATCTCCCTGCTCATTTTTAATTTCAATTTCAGGAAATTTAAATTTTGTTCCCAGAGTTGCCGCAGTTTCTCTCGCCATACCCACTATGTTTAAGCAGTCCGGTCTGTTGAAGGTAACCTCCACCTCAAGAGCACTGCCATCCAATTCCAAAACATCCTTAATGTCTTTTCCAAGTTCCGTGTCAGGCGGCAGTATTGCAATTCCATCTCTTGCTTCCTTTGGTATAACCTTGTCGTCAAATCCCAGCTCCTCATAGGAACACATCATACCGTAGGAAGGAAGCCCTCTGAAATTGGATTTTTTTATCTTCAGCCCGTTAGGAAGCTCCGCTCCCTCCAGACATACGGGAACAACGTCTCCCACATTAACATTTTTAGCTCCCGTTATAATTTGAACAGGTTCATCTTTATTTATGTCTATTTGCGTAACAATCAATTTATCTGCGTTGGGATGCTTTTCTATTTCAAGAATTTTCCCCGTTACAACATTGGTTACTTTCTTTTCATAATCAATAACTGCATCCACATGTGACCCTGTAAGAGTCAGCTTGTCGGCCAATGTTTTGTCATCGGTATTTATTTCAACGTATTGTTTCATCCATTTAATAGGCACTAACATTTTCTTACCTCCTAAAACTGTTTTAAGAATCTTACATCATTTTCAAATAACAATCTGATGTTAGGAATTCCGTACTTAACCATTGTAACTCTGTCGATTCCCATACCGAAGGCATAGCCTGAATATATTTCAGGATCGATTCCGCAGTTTCTCAGAACATTCGGATGTATCATACCGCAGCCTAAAAGCTCCATGCTCCATCCTGTTCCTCTGCATGACGAACAGCCCTTGCCCATGCATATATGACATGAAACATCAACCTCTGCACTAGGCTCCGTAAACGGGAAGTTATGAGGTCTGAAACGAGTTGTGACATTATTTCCGAATAACTCCTTAACAAACTGGTCGATAGAATCCTTTAAATTTGCCAGTGTAACACCCTTATCCACGACTATACATTCCATTTGATGGAACATAGGTGAGTGAGTATCATCCACATCATCGAATCTGAACGTCCTTCCTGTGCAAACGGCTCTGACAGGAAGCTTGTTTTCTTTGACAGCCTCTCTCATGGTCCTTACCTGTACAGGGGATGTGTGTGTTCTGAGTATTAAGTCATCTGATATATAGAATGTATCCGACCAATCTCTCGACGGATGGTCATATGGTGCGTTTAAGTCGTCAAAATTATTTGCAACTGTTTCAATTTCAGGACCGCTCACCACATCATAGCCCATGCGCATAAATACACTTTCCAATTCTTCTTTAGCCTGAAGCAGGGGATGTCTTCTTCCTATTTCGGGAATTCTGCCCGGCATTGTTATGTCAAGAACTTCTGATTTAACCTTTTTTGAAGCCTCAAGAGAATTGATTTTTTCTTTAATTACTTTCATCTCTTCTTCTATTATTGCTCTTACTTCATTGGCAAGCTTTCCGATTTCCGGTCTTTCTTCTTCAGACAAGCCGCCCATCGACCTTAAAATCGCGGTCAAATCTCCTTTTTTTCCTAAGCACTGAATCCTTACCTTTTCTATATCAGCATTGTCAGCGCATTCTTTTAACTGTTTTAATACTTCTTCTTTTAATTTTAAAAGCTGATCTCTCATATATGCTCCTTTCGATATGTTATAATAAAAAGCGACTATTCTCCTCATAAGAGGCGAATAATCGCGGTACCACTCTTTTCGCTTTCAGTTAACAAAGATGAGATTCCTCGCTAAAGCTCGGAATGACATAACCCTGAATGCCTTGTTTGTTTAACGATAATTACCGTGCAGAACTACTGAATTCATCCTGCAAGCTCCAAAGTGAATGTTCGGTATAAAATGTTTAAAATCATTTCCAGCCAAGATGATTTTTCTCTGATAACATTCAACTCATACCTACTGTGCTTTTTCATAGCTCTTAATATATGCAATTACGTATGATTATAGCAAAGATAAATTTATTTTACAACAGTTTTTTTCTGATTTCGTAAATACTTATGCCTGCTGCTATGGATGCGTTCAGGGATTCGGCTCTTCCGGGCATCCTTATGGTTATATTCATATGTGAGCTTTCGATAATTTCCCGGGAAACGCCCTGACCTTCATTACCAATTATAACACAAATTTTATTTTCTTCCTTTATATCATCAAACGAATACTCTGATTCCACCACGGTTGAAATTATTTTAAACTCATGTTCGTTTAATGCTTTGATTGTATCCACGTCCGAATCCATATAAATAAACGGAACTCTGAATATTGCTCCCGCAGTTGCTCTGACCACCTTAGGGTTATGAGCATCCACGCATCCCTTATTTAAAATAACCGCCGCAGGTCCGAAGGCATCAGAGGTTCTGATAATTGTTCCCAGATTACCGGGGTCCTGTATTCTGTCGCACATTATTACAAATTTATAATTTTTCAGTATATAATCAGCATCATATTCATTTTTACCTACCACTGCTATAACACCCTGAGCATTTATTGTATCTGCCGCACTTTTAAAAACATCCTCGTCGCAAATATATGATTCGAATCCTGATTTTACAGAAAGGTCATACAATTCCTTTACGTCTGTCTTATTTAATGACTGTTCGCTGAATAATAAATAAATTATATTCTGCTTCTCATTAATTGCTTCATATACAAACTTAATTCCTTCAACAATGAATGCATTTTCTTCCTCACGCTTCTTTTTAGTATTAAGGGAACGAATGTATTTAATTTTGTTATTATCCTTGCTTTTTATTGTGTTCATAAATATTACTCCTAAAGTATTGCATATCCTTTGCTACGACGGATGACATTAACATGATTTATATATAACAAAAGACTGTAATCTACAGTCTTCATTTCTCTTATGCTCTTACTTGGTCTACCAGGCTTGTAAACCCAGCCGGATCGTATATAGCCATTTCTGATAGCATTTTTCTGTTTATTTCAACATTGTTTTGTTTTAAAAGATTAATAAATTTGCTGTAAGATAATCCGTTTTGTCTTGCAGCTGCATTAATTCTTGCTATCCAAAGCTGTCTGAATTCTCTTTTTCTTAACTTTCTTCCTACATAAGCGTATGAAAGCGACTTCATAACTGCTTGATTTGCTGTTTTATATAATTTACTCTTTGCTCCGTAGTAACCTTTAGCAAGTTTCAATATTTTTCTATGGTTTTTCTTAGCATTTACAGCTCTTTTAACTCTTGCCATTTAAATCTCCTCCTGTGACAATTCCTTTATTAGTATGGTAATATTTTACTGATCCTATCCATATCAGCACTTGAAACTAATGTGCTCTTTCTTAAATTTCTTATTGATTTAGAAGCTTTTTTGCCTGTAAAGTGATTTTTGCCTGCTTGTGATCTTTTAATTTGACCGCTTCCTGTTTTCTTAAATCTTTTTGCTGCTGATCTGTTAGTTTTTAATTTTGGCATAACAGTTCCTCCTAATGTTATTTTTTAGGCGCTAAAAACATGGTCATGTTTTTGCCCTCTACTATTGGTTGCTTATCTATAACAGCATATTCTGACGTCAATTCAGCAAATTGCATCAATACTTCCTTTCCTACTTCCATATGTCCAAGCTCTCTGCCTCTGAAGCGAACGACAACCTTGACTCTGTCTCCGTCTTCGAGGAATTTACAAGCATTCTTAGCTTTAACACTTAAATCATGATCTTCAATGTTTGGAGTCATTCTAATTTCCTTTACATTGATGATCTTTTGTTTTTTCTTGGATTCTTTTTCTTTCTTCGCTTGGGCATATTTGTATTTGCCGTAGTTCATAATTCTGCATACCGGTGGCTCTGCATTCGGAGACACAACAACTAAATCCAGCTTTTTACCTTCGGCAATTTTTAATGCTTCCTTTGTACTAATAACTCCTAACTGAGTTCCATCAGAGTCTATGACTCTTACTTCCTTTTCACGAATTTGCTCGTTGATTTGAAGTTCCTTAATAATTTACACCTCCAATTTATAATTACAAATTACTATCCTTATATATTTTTACAATAAAAAAGACAGCTCAATCACCGCTATCTTAAACAATACAAAACTAAATTGCATTTATTTATAACCCTACTAACAGTTTTATAGTTTTAAAACGCCATAAGGTGAGAAGCGGTTACTTCTTCTTGATTTCTATTACAGTATATACAACATAACAATAAATGTCAACATATTTTATTTTTAAAGTGTTATAACTTTTTATCTTATGGTAAAGATAATTCTATCACAAAAAACTTTTTTCAGCCATAGGAGGTTATATGAAAAATAAATATTTCTATTTAGCAATTTCCTTTATTATATACAATATTATTATTCTAATAGTTTCAGATAGATATTCATTATCAATACTCTTTTTTATACCGATGCTGTTTTATGCATATTACATGGTTAAAATGATTTCCTCAAACAAAAAAAGTGAAGATTCAAAAATGTACATGGAGGAATCAAACGAAAGCATCGGTTCAGCTACATATTTTGAAAAGAAGAAAACCGAAGAGCCGAAAATTCAAACCGGCTTTAACGACGTGGCAGGTTTAGAAGAAATTAAAGATGACTTGATGGATGTTATCGATTTTTTAAATAATGAAGAAAAATACAAATCAATGGATGCAAAGGTTCCGAGAGGAATACTTTTATACGGTCCGCCCGGCACAGGCAAGACATTAATTGCCAAAGCAATTGCAGGTGAAGCAAAAGCTACATTTATTTATTCAAGCGGCTCGGAATTCGTAGAAAAATACGTGGGTGTCGGTGCAAAACGCGTCAGAATGATATTTGAAAGAGCGAGAAAGGAAGCCCCTAGTATTATTTTTATAGATGAAATAGATGCATTGGGCGCTAAAAGAAATTCTGAAAGCAACAACGAAAAGGACCAGACATTAAACCAGCTTCTAATTGAATTAGATGGATTTAACAATACATGCAACGTTATAGTGGTTGCAGCAACCAACAGAATGGATTTACTTGATGAAGCACTTTTAAGACCTGGGCGTTTCGACAGAAAAATATACGTAGGTAATCCAAACTATCATTCACGCTTAAAAATATTAGAGGTACATACCAAGAACAAGCCGCTTGACAAAAAGGTACAGCTAAAGGATATAGCCGTGAAAACACACGGTTTCTCAGGAGCGCAGCTTGCAAACATAGCAAATGAAGCTGCTTTAAAGGCCATTAAGGATAAAAGCAAAAAAATAAACCTTGATAATTTTGAGTTTGCCATAGAAAAAATAGCAGCGGGTCTTGAAGTAAAGCATTCTACCGTTTCTGACAAAGAAAAACGAACCGTTGCATTTCATGAAGCAGGTCATGCGGTTGCAGCAAAAATACTTGATATAGATAAGGTTCAAAAAATATCTATAATTCCAAGGGATAAGACCTTAGGCTACGTACTTAAATTCCCGACAGAAGATAAATTCCTTTATACCAAGAAGGAGCTCATCGATAAGGTAACCGTCCTGCTGGCAGGAAGAGCTTCCGAAGAAATTTTTATAGGTGAAATATCTACCGGAGCATCTAACGACATTAAGGAATCAACAAATATAATATATGAAATAATCTGCAGCTACGGCATGGGTAAAAATACTCAAAACACCTGCATCGATGAAAGATTTTTCAAATACTACCTTGATTCTATAAAAGAAGAAGCATCTGAAATGACTAAAGAAGCTTACGAAAGATCCATAAACATCATCAGGGACAATGAGGATAACGTGAGAAAAATTGCCGAATATCTATTGAAAAATGAAACGATGAACGCAGATGAGCTGGATAGGCTGATGGATGAGAAAAAGAAAAGGGCGCTGATTTAACAATAGATGAACAATTGGAGAACAATGGATGAACGATAGGTGAACAATTGCATAAAAACAGGGATGCTTCGCATCCCTCTATAACAATTGTTCTTCTATTGTTTTTTAGTGTAGTAAGTCTCTGCATCTTTTCTCACACCGTTGACTCTGACTTCTAAGTGCAGGTGGTTTCCTGTAGAATATCCTGTTGAACCTACCAGAGCAACCGGATCTCCTTTTAATACCGGGTCTCCTTTGCTTACCAGCAGCTTGGAAGCATGTGCATACAATGTTGCTATTCCACCGCCGTGGTCTACAATAACGTAGTTGCCGTATGAATAATGCCATCCTGAAAAAATTACCACACCATCATTTGCGGATAGTATAGGTGTTCCGTAAGGTGCTCTGATATCTGTTCCTCCGTGACTTGACCATACTCCCGTAATCGGGTCAGCTCTTCCTCCGAAATGGGATGTAATGGTATAATAGCCGGGTAACGGCCACAGGAGTTCTCCGCCGGCATATTCAACCGCTCTTTGTGCGGCCAAAATATCTCTTTCGATTTGCTTTGACTGCTCGTCCATTGCAGACTGCTGTCTTTCCATTTCTTTAATGTCTTTTTGCAGGCTGCTCATATATATTTCTTTGGAACGGGATGCAACTGTTATTTCATTATGCTTAGCATTAAGACTGTTAATAACTGCAGTCAATTCCAATCTTTCAATTTCCTGTTGTTCCTTTAGTGCTTCTACCTGACCCTTTTGCTCGGTTATACTTTTTAAAAGTTCCACATCACTTTGTATTATCAGTTGAATCATATCCATTCTTGTCAATGCATCAACTAAATTTTCTGCATTAAGTATTACTTCCATATACCCTGCTGTTCCGTTTTTATACATTACTCTCAATCTATCTTCTAAAATAGTATTGTTGTTGTCTATGTCCTTATTCAGCTGCTCAATTTTCTGCTCTGACTCAGAAATTTTCATGTTTATTTCTTCTTTCTGAAGCTCATATCTTTCAACTTCTAAAGCTAAGGCTCTGATTTCACCGTCTAAAGCATCAATTTCCTGCTGCACGCTTTTTTGCTGACCTTTAAGTTCCTCTGCTTTTTTACGGATTTCATTAATCTGATTTTGCAGTTCCTTCTGCTTTTGCTGCATGCTTGCAATGCTTCCCCCTGCCGCTGCCGGGAAAGCAGTTAATATACTCATAATTACTAAAATAAATACAACGCTTTTCCTGAACATAACCCCTCTCCTATACACTTAAGAATTTTTTCAAAGAAATCAGGCTTCCCAAAATTCCTATGCCGATTCCTATAGTAAGGAATATGATTATCAAATCATTTAAAATCATATCCACACCAACCATATATCCAGCCATGCCTGTCACTATAGCGACGTACCCTCCCGCCAAATATTTAATTAAATAATTATAGCTGAAGAATATTATAACTATTGCTACGATTGAGCCAATCAACCCGAGAATTAAACCTTCAATCAGTAACGGTCCCCTTACATAGCCGTTCGTAGCTCCGATATACTGCATTAATTCAATTTCCTTTTGTCTGTTAAGGACTGTAATTTTGATGGTGTTGGAAATTATAAATACGCTTATCAAAAGCAATATTATGATAATTCCCGCCCCGCCTTTTTTTACGAAATCAGAAATTCTTATCAGGCTGTTAACAGCATCCTTGTAATATTGTGCTTGCTCAACTCCGTCAAAGGTTTCAATTTTACTCTTAACATAATCCGAATATTGCACGTCCGTCAATTGAACTATATAGGTATTGGGTAAGGGATTCTTTCTTAAGCTTTCAAGCATCCACGCATCCGCTCCCCAATCCTCCTTTAACCTTTCAAGGGCGTATTCCTTGGTTTGAAAGGCAACTCCCATGACACCGTCTATTTCTTTAAAGGACTTCCCTAACTGTTCAATTTGAGCTTCTTCCACGTCATCGCTAATGTATACCGCTATTTCATCAAAGCTTTCCTTAGTTGCCAAGGCAATATTGTTTACATTGAGAACGATAATTAAAATAAAGCCAAGTATTATCAAAACGGCGGTTACAGAACCGATTGAAGCAAGTCCCATCATTCGGTTACGCCATAAGCTTTTAAATGCTTGTCTTAAAATATAATTAAGCTTTTTTATTGTCATTACTGTATCCCCCTGTTTTCATATCCCTTATAATGACACCTTGTTTCAATTCGATAACTCTCTTTTGATATTGATTGATTATCTCTCTGTCGTGGGTTGCCATTATAACTGCTGTGCCTCTTTTATTAATTTCAGTGAGGATTTTCATTATCTCTTTAGATGTTTCCTGGTCCAGATTACCTGTCGGTTCATCCGCTATAATTGTTTCCGGCTTGTTTATTACCGCGCGGGCTATGGCAACTCTCTGCTGCTCTCCGCCGGACAGCTCGTCCGGATAATATTTTGCCTTATCGCTTAATCCTACCATGCTAAGTACCAACGGTACTTCTCTTCTGATGTTTTTAGCGTTACAGCAAATCATTTCCATTGCAAAGGCAACATTCTCATATACCGTTAATTTAGGCAGCAATCTGTAGTCCTGAAAAATAAATCCGATGTTTCTTCTGTATTCCGCTATGTTTCTTTTTCTGATTTTAGTGATATTTTGATTATTATAAGTAATGATTCCTTCGGTAGGATTTATTTCTCTCAGCAATAGCTTTATCAAGGTACTTTTTCCCGCACCGCTTTTTCCGACTATAAACAAAAATTCGCCTTTTTCTATTTTTAAGTTAATATTTTTAACTGCTGTAAATTCATTTTTATATACTTTTGTGACATTATTAAATTCAATCAAAGCATTTTCACCTCTTAATACTTATATAATAACATAATCTGACAAAATTTCAACTATTACTATAATATTTTACTTTATTTTCACTAAAAATGAAATGTTTATTTTTGGCTTTACCTAAAAATATTGTAAAGAATAATCAAACTTGACTGCAAAAATATTATTAACTGTTTACAAAAAATGTTAAATTGTATAGAATAGGAATGAATTAATAATGTAATTCTGCACTTGAACATAAAAATAGTAAACTGAAGAGGAATAAAATGAAAAGACAAATAGTTGTGAGAGAACACGATAATGCTACCATAGAAGCAATAAGAACGGCAGTTGATAAAATGGTTGAAGAAATAGGATTCGACAGCATGACCGTCAGAGATATATGTACTGAGGTAGGTATAACGGTTGGAACGTTTTATCATTATTTCTCATCGAAAAATGATTTGCTTCTCGACAGGTATATAAGATATGTCAGTTTTTTTGAAAATTATTATGAAAAAGAATTGCGTGGAATAAACGAAATTGATGCTTTGAAGCTTATTGTCAAAAAGCAGTTGGAATATGGGAACAACAGAGTATTTGAAATATATAAGCGGTATTACCAGATTATGATTGACGAATCCGACAGATGGTCAGGGTTCAGGGTAAATACAGTACCCATGATGATTGAAAATATAATTAAAAACGGACAGGAAAAAGGAACAATAGCAAATGATTTTTCAGCTTATGAAATAAGATCGCTGATATTGAGTATTATGTCCGGACTGCCCATACAATACTTCTCCGGAGACAAATCAGTATTGTCCGATCCCGGAATAATACGTGTAGTAGAAAGCTGCATAGAGAGTTTTGCGCTAAAACCCGTTCAATGACCGGGTTTTTTTATGCTTTGAAAAATTCATTGCTATTCATAGCTAAAAAAAGCCTTGAAATCGCGCTAATCTATGAATATAAAAATCCAAGTTCAAGCTTTGTTATAAAAATATCATTGACATAAGTGTTTGTTAATAATATAATTAATCTAACATGTTTGACAAACACGTTCGATAAACATGTTAGATTAATTGTGATGGGAGAGTAAAATGAAGAAGTATTTATCGATTTTATTAACTGTTTTAATGTTATTTTCATTGATGACAGGGTGCGCAAACGGCACAGATGCTCCAAACGGGGATGTAAGCGAAAATACACTGTTTAAGGCAGGAAAGTACACTGGTGAAAGTCAGGGTTTTGGCGGAATAATTAAGGTTGAAGTTGAGGTAAGCGACAATGAAATTTTAAAGATTAATATGCTTGAGCACAAGGAAAGTGCCGGCATAAGCGATCCGGCCTTTAACACAATACCAAATCAGATAATTGAAAATCAATCTGTGGCGGTAGATGCTATATCAGGCTGTACTCTTACAAGCAACGGTATAAAGGATGCAGTCAAATCTGCTTTGATTTCGGCAGGAGCAACAGAGGAATCAATATCAAAGGCGGTGGAAAAGAAAGCAGCATCCACAGATGTTATTAAGAAGGAAGCTGACGTGGTTATAATCGGATCAGGCGGGGCCGGAATGTCGGCAGCAGTTGAAGCTATAGATTCAGGAGCAAGTGTAATTGTTATAGACAAACAAAGCGCTGTGGGCGGAAACACATTGCTTGCGGGAAGCGCGCTGAATGCATCTGACCCTGAAAGACAGAAACAGCAGACTATGTCTGAAGCAGAGCTCAAAACAATTGAAAACATATTGGCTGTTGAACCAAAAAACGATACAATGAAAGCATGGCATGATACATTGAAGAAGGAGATTGACGAATACAAGGCATCAGGTGCCAACTACCTGTTTGACTCACCGTCACTTCACAAATTACAGACATATATTGACGGTGATTTTGTGGCAGAAGCAGAAAAGGTTGATATATTAGGTGAAAATGGTCCCGAAGCAATAAAGTTCCTTGAAGGCTTGGGAGCAAAATGGATTGAACAAATTCAGGCTGCCGTTGGAGCGACATGGAAGAGAAGTCATACGCCTACAACGGATCTTGGAACACAGGGAGCATCCTTCGTACTTCCTCAGGCTAACTACGCAAAGGATAACGGCGCAGATATAATGCTGGACAGCAAAGCTGAAGAGCTCATAATGACCGATGGAAGATGTACTGGCGTAAAAGGAACTGCAACAGACGGGCAACCCTTTGAAATAACAGCAAAGAAGGGCGTTATAATAGCAACAGGCGGCTTTGGAGCCAACGTTGAAATGAGACAAAAATATAACAAGCACTGGGCTACGCTGGATGAATCGGTAGATACAACCAACGGACCTTTTGCGACAGGTGACGGAATTGTTATGGCTGATGCCGCAGGTGCAAACTTAGTAGATATGGAATGGATTCAGCTTATTCCTACTTACGGACCCGGTGTGTTCACTCCGTATATTGAAAATCAGTTCTATATAAATAAAGAAGGAAACAGATTCGTACACGAAGACGGAAGACGTGATGAGCTGTCAAAGGCTGTTTTAGAACAAACAGATGCTCAGCTTTATATTATATCTGATGCCAACACAGTTAAGGATGGAATGACAACTACAGGGAGAAATGTTGATGAAAGAGTAGGAAACGGTTATGCATGGAAGGCAGATACAATAGAGGAACTCGCGGAAATGATAGGCGTACCTGTTGAAAATTTACAGGCATCTGTAGACCAATTCAACAATTCAATAAGAACAGGAAATGATCCATTCGGCAGAACCGTATTTGATAAAGAATTCGGAGAAGGTCCTTTCTATGCGGGATTGACCGGTCCTATGGTTCACCACACAATGGGAGGAATTCAGGTTACAACAAAATGCGAGGTGCTAGACACTAACGGGAATATAATACCCGGATTGTTTGCAGCAGGAGAGGTTACAGGCGGTGTTCACGGCGCAAACAGGCTTGGAGGAAATGCCATAACCGACGTAATCGTATTCGGTCGTATCGCGGGACAAAATGTTGTTAAATAAGCTTTTAAGTATATATTGAATATTGAAACATAAAGAGAAAGGTGCCGGCAACAGCGGCATCCTTTCTCTTTATGTTTAACTATTATTCATCAATAGCCAATTTCATTGCTTATCTATTGCTAATTCTTGTACTGCTTTTCTAAAATAACCTTTTGCGGCAGTTCTTGCAAGTCTGTTCTAACAACTGCAAATGGATACGTCAAAATTTGTGCAGTTACATCTCCCGGCTTAGGGTCGGTATATTCTGCATAAACAGTTAATATATTTTCGCCGTTTTCCTCTGTCAATGTTAATTTATCTATTTCAACCTCGTAGCCTGCGGTGTTCTTTTCTCCTCTTGTAACAACAACATAAATTTCATCATTTACCTTAGCTACCAAAGCTTTTTCCTTCATTCTGTAATTTGGTAATACTTCGGTTATTTGTCTCGGCATATCCTCAGGTTTTATACTGTCGAAGCCTACATTTTCTGCGTCCCTTCCTCTAATATATCTAAAAAAGAATAAAAGAGCAGCTATAAATACTATAATCGCGACAATGGTTATAATCCTTTTCATAAACATCCCCCTAAATTAAACTTCTTTATATATTTATTCTTCTTAACTAATTTTATGCTAAATAGTAAAGAGTTTGT
This sequence comes from Sedimentibacter hydroxybenzoicus DSM 7310, assembly GCF_013403245.1. Classification (GTDB taxonomy): domain Bacteria; phylum Bacillota; class Clostridia; order Tissierellales; family Sedimentibacteraceae; genus Sedimentibacter; species Sedimentibacter hydroxybenzoicus. The sequence continues at coordinate 92,698 of NZ_JACBNQ010000005.1, forward strand.
TTATAAAATGTATTAATAAAGTATTTGACATTGCAGCTTGTCTTTAAGTATAATTTTAATAAAGAAAGGAGTTGGAAAATTAATGTCGTGTGATTGTAATGAATTTCAAAATCTGACTGCTAATTTACAGTTGTTAAATAAAAGTATTTTAGACGTAGTAACAAAATTAGACGAACAAACATCCATGCTCAACAGAGCAGTTTTTAAATCTGCTACACATTGCGGCTGCATTGAGATACATGCTACAAAACAACTATTTTCTCAAAACAAAACTCTTGAAGAAAATCAACTCGATTTAGAAAATCATGTCGAGGGAGAATTGTGTTCAAAATGCAGAGAAAAAATTGAAGAAGAAATGGGCGAACTGATATTTTACTTAGCATCAATGTGCTCAGCACTTAATCTGGATTTAAATGATATAATGGAATCAAAGTTGGATCATTTAAAAACTTTGGGGATTTATAACCTGCTGTAATAAATAATATTGTAAATAAATTAATGTCATCCGCAAGGATGACATTTTTATAATTTATATCATAGTTCCGGTTTGTATATATCTTTCATGCCAAGAAAACGCCTCGCTTAACAAATGAGGTGTATGAGCACCTTTAGCATCCTGAGAAGCCCTGCTGTAATAATCCCTCAGCATTTCTTTGTAATCGTTGTGGGCGCAATTGTCTATTATTAGTTCTGCTCTTTCCCTAGGAGAAATCCCCCTTAAATCTGCCACACCATTTTCCGTAACTATAACCATAACATCATGCTCTGAATGATCAACGTGTGATACAAACGGTACGACAGATGAAATTTTTCCTTTAAGTGCGGTTGATGGTGTCGTAAAAATTGAAATATAAGCATTGCGGGCAAAATCGCCTGAACCGCCGATTCCGTTCATCATCTTGTTGCCCATAATATGAGTTGAATTTACATTACCATAAATATCAACCTCAATTGCGGTGTTTATTGATATAACACCCAGTCTCCTTATTATCTCCGGATTATTACTGATCTCTTGTGGTCGGAGTATAATTTTATCCTTATATTTGGAAATATTATTTAAAAAATATTTTATTCTTTCAGGCGATATTGTTAATGATGCAGCCGAAGCTATTCTAAGTTTTCCGCTTTCAAGCAAATCTAATGCAGAATCCTGAAAAACTTCAGAATAAAAGTCCAAATTTTCAAATTCCGAATAACGCAGTCCTCCCAAAACAGCATTAGCAACGCTCCCTACACCTGATTGCAATGGCAGCAAATTTTTAGGCAATCTGCCGCACTTAACCTCTGATTTCAGAAACGATATTAAATTTTCAGCCATTTTTTCAGATGTTTCATCAATAGGCGCAATAGGATTGGTTGTATCTTCTATATCTGTGACAACAATAGCTGCTATTTTTTCAGGATCACAAGGTATATAGGTCGTTCCTATTTTATCGGATGCATTTTTAATTGGTATATGCTCTGTAAAGGGAGGTTTATTAATTGCGTAAATATCATGTATACCTTCAAGTTCTGCCGGCTGCGATACATTAATTTCAACAATCACTTTATCGGCACACTCAACAATAACATTTGAATTTCCAACAGATGTACTTGGAACTATACCTCCATCTTCAGTTATTGCAACGGCTTCTATTATAGCAAAATCCAGCTTGCCTAAAAATCCGTATTTTAAGTATTGTGCGGAATTGCTTAAGTGCATATCATTATATTTTACAATGCCGTTATTTATGGAATTTCTTAAATTATTATTTGTTTGATAAGGATATCTTCTTCTGATTATTCCTTTTTCAGATAAAAGTCCGTCTAATTCGTGACCTACAGAAGCTCCTGTAAAAAGATCGATTTGTATTTTATCACCTTTATCGGCTCTTTTAGCCAAAGCTATAGGTACAGCTTTAGGATATCCCGCAGGTGTAAATCCCGATGTCCCCACAAGGCAGTTATTCATAATCAAATCAGCTGCTTTTTCAGCACTCATAATTTTATTTTTTAGTAATTCACATCTGATTCTTTCCATTTATATCTCCCTGTCTTAAATCTAATATTAATATAAAAGCTCCTCATAAATAAACATACGAGGAGCTTTTTCATGAATTCGATATCCTCTTAAGCGTAGTTAATCAATACTGCAATTACCATAAATACGGCAGCTACAGCAGTCCACAATAATATAAGCGGCGCTACAAACTTAAACCATTGCTCATATTTAATCTTTGCAACGGAAAGATTTGCAAGCAGAACTCCCGATGTTGGTATGATGGAGTTTGAAATACCGTCACCAAACTGATATGCTAATACGGCGGTTTGTCTCGTTAAGCCTAAAACATCGGCCAATGGCGCCATTATTGGCATTGTTGTTGCAGCCTGACCTGAACCTGATGGTATTGCAAAGTTTATTAAAGATTGAACTATAAGCATACCTACGGCACTTATAGCTTTTGGCAATCCTGCCAATACGGAAGCAAGTGAGTAAACGATAGTATCTATTATCATACTTCCTTCCATTATTACGAGTAATCCTCGCGCTAAACCGACAACCAATGCTCCTGTTGCCATGTCCTTAGCACCACTGATAAAGTTTTTAGCTATATCATCAAAACTCATTCTGGCTACAATACCTGACACTATACCCATTGCCAAGAATATAGATGCAATCTCGGTAATATACCAACCATATTTGAATACACCAAATACTATTAATCCCATACCGGCAAAGAATACTAATAAAACTAAAATGTCTCTGCCTGTCATTTTTCTTATATTGCTTAAATCAATCGTTTTATCCTTTTCTTCTTGTTCAAGGTCATAAACTATACTTTTTGTAGGGTCTTTTTTAACCTTATTGGCATATCTGTAAATATAACCGATTACAAGAACTAAAGAAGCTGCCCAGATTGCCAATCTTAATCCAATACCTGAAAACATAGGTATGCCGGCTATCCCTTGTGCTACTCCTACGGTAAATGGATTCATAAAGCCTGATACAAAACCTGTAGCAGCCCCTAAGGCAACTATAGCCATACCGGTTACAGCATCATATCCAAGGGAACGTGCCAACGCGATGCCGATCGGAACAAATACGATGGCCTCCTCAGCCATACCGATTGTCCCTCCTCCAATGGAGAAAATGAAAACAATTATCGGAATCAACAGAGCTTCTGCACCCTTTAATCCTAAGGCAACTTTACTGATACCCGCTTCTATGGCACCTGTCTTGTTTATAACGTTAAATGATCCTCCAACTATAAAAATAAAGAATACAATTCCTTGTGCAGCTCCTAATCCCTTAGGAAATGCCTTTAAAACATCAAAAACTTGTGCAGGGTTGGAATCCACATTTGCATACGAAGCGGGGTCAACTACCGTTCTTGTTCCCGTTTCGGTTTCAATTTCCATTTTCTGATACTGACCTGCAGGAATTACGTAGGTTAATACTGCCGTGATGATAATTAATGTAAATATGATTACATAGGTGTGCGGCACTTTAAATCTTTTCTTTTTAATCTCTTGTTCCATATAGTCCTCCTTATTTTTTATATCAACATTAACCTTATTGTTAATGATTAATATTTAAGTTATTATGCTTCTCCACGTTTATAATATCTTCCAAGCGTGTTATTTATTTTATTGCCTTGTTTAACAGCTAACCTGCCGTTTAATATGACATGATCGATACCTTCGGGTTTCAGCTGAGGCTCCTGAAACGTCGCTTTATCAATTATTGTATCATAATTAAAAATTACTATATCCGCATCGTATCCTTCCTTCAACAGGCCTTTCTTTCGAAGGTTCAACCTTTTAGCAGGCATGTAAGTCATCTTATATATTGCGTCATAAAAATCCATAAGCTTTTTATCTCTTACATAATGACCTATAACTCTTGGAAACGTGCCTGCGCCCCTTGGGTGTCCCGAATGGTTTCTGTAAATTCCGTCACTTGCAACCATTACAAGAGGATGATTCAAAGCTTCAACAATTTCTTCTTCATTCATTACGTATGCTACAGCAAGCATTTTCGGATATTCTTTTCTTGCCTTTTCGAAAAGCTCCTTGTCACAGAACACACCTTTAAAGGGGTCTTCGGTAAGCATTATAGAATCATAGCTTTTATTCCATAGTTCAAAGCATCCCTCATCAAATACGGCAGAGCCGATGAATGTACTGAATGCTGCATACGGATATGCGTCAACCGATAAATCAATACCGCTTTTAACTAGGTCATCAATAAGATTAAGTGCTTCTGTCATATTGCCAAAGGCGCTGCAGCTGGATAAATGAGAAATCTGAAATGGTATTTCGGTTTCTTTTCCTATCGTTGCCATTTCTCTTATTGCATCTAAAGCGAATTTGGAATCTTTTCTGTAATGGGCTGCCAGCAGCAAATCCTTTCTGCCTTGTATCTCTTTTGTAATTTCAATTGCTTCATCTGTATCTATACCGGGACAGTATTCCAATCCGTATGATATGCCTACGGCGCCATTATTTATTGCCTCGTAAGCCAAAGCCTGCATCTTTGATATTTGTTCCTTAGTTGATTTTTTATAAATATCCTCATTACCTGCTATATTTCTTAAATAATTATGCCCGATATAAGACATGTAGTTAACCGGATTTCCTTTTTCATTTATAAATCCCGCAAGTTCGTCGATGCTCTGCCTGTTGTTTCCACAATTCCCTACAACGCATGTAGTAACACCCATGTTTAACATGGTTTCAGAAATGTCGTATTCCTGTTTTTTTGTAAGAGAGAAATCCTCTTCGTGCATATGAATATCTACAAATCCCGGCGAAATATAGTTACCTTTTGCATCAATAACCTCTTTCGCTTCTGAAGACACACTTCCTATTTCTGCTATTTTTCCCTCATTTATGCCAATATCTCCCTCTGTAATCCTTCTGTTTTCAATATCAACAATCTTCCCGTTTACTATTTTAACATCTAACATACCGACCCTCCTTAAGTTCATAATTATACAATAATTTTAATTTAATTGCAAAACTTTTTTGCAATTTTTGTATAAATTTCTACGTAATTAATCAAATCAATTACCGGAATTTTTTCATCCTTTGCATGAGAATATTTCAAATCACCGGGGCCGGTAACAACCGTAAGTATCTTTCCGTATGTAGAAAGAACACCCGCATCCGTCCATCCTCTTCTTTTCTCTATGTTCGGCTCTTTTTTATTGAAATCCTTTAATACATCGTAGACTGTTTCAGCAATATCGGAATTCGGTTGTGCAATAAGCGGTGCATGATCAAATTCATCCATTAAATTTGAATCCATTCTTATTATTTCCGCCTTAAATTCAGGATCTTCCTTGCTGATTGTATCTATAATATCCTGATATTCTTTAATGACACTTTCAACATTTTCTTCAGGCAAATACCTTCTGTCAATTTGGATGACACAGCTGTCAGCAACCGAGCTTGGCTGTGTACCCCCTTTTATGAATCCGAAATTCATAACAGAAGGTCCCATCCATTCATTTTGTCTTAATTTCAGCTTAGGCATAAGCTCATCTTCAATTTTTCTTATAAGCTTTGCTGCCTTGGAAATTGCATTAATTCCAAGCTCCGGGATTCCGCCGTGCGCTATTTTACCTTCTATTTTTATTTCAAGCCATTCAAGCCCTCTATGTCCTAAAGCATAGCCGTAGTTTGAAGGTTCTCCAACTATTGCACCATCAGCCTTGATACCGCTTTTCACAACGTATTCTGTACCGTCACTCTTCTCTTCTTCTCCTACCGCAGCAGTAAGTATTATATCTCCGCCTAACAACTTTCCTTCTTTTTTTATATTAAGCATTGCAGTAATCATACAAGCCACGGCACCCTTCATATCATTAGCACCTCTTCCCTGAACATAGCCGTCAACAATATCTGCGCTGAAAGGGTCAAAATTCATCTCATATGGAGGAACTGTATCAATATGACCGTTAAGAATCAAGGTTTTTCCGGTTCCGGTTCCTCTCAGCTTAGCTACTACATTTCTTCTTAACCCCTCTACGTCCTGATACTCCACCTCAAGTCCGTTATCCTTACAATAATTGTAAATAAATTCAGCAACAGCAGATTCCCTGTTTTCCGTATGCTTGTGGCTGGGAATTCTGATAAGCTCTTGTGTAAGTTTAACAACTTCATTTTCAATCATTGGAATTAATTTATCTTCCATAAAATCCTCCATTATGTAAATATTCTTTAACCTTTATATACTTTGATAATATATTAGCAAAAGTCATGCCAAAAAATAATCTCATTTTTTGTTGCATTTTAAAAGGATTAATTTTATAATGTTAATATAGTGAACATATTTACGTTCACTATATTAACATGGTTCGTTTTCTTAACTTATACATAGGAGCGTTATATGATTCCAAAATATATTATTACTTCGCCTAACAAGCAATTCACTCAAATGGTGTATAACACAACAAAAGAATTAGGCTTTACAGATTTTATTTTAATAGAAAATGCGTTGGAGGAAGCTGTTGATATTGTTGCTAAGTACATAAAGGAATTTCCTATTTCCATAATTGTAAGCCGTGGAGCAACAGCAAAGATGATCCGTAAAATCACGGACATACCCGTACTGGAAGCCGATTCCACACCGTTTGATATAATAACTTCTATTATGGAAGCAATGAAAACATCGAAAAATATTGCCTTTATTCACTATGACAAAAGTATTACAGAGAATTTTTCAAACATAATTGATGTATTTAATATCAACTTAAAAGAATATTATTATAATAATCACTCGGAAATCGAGCAATGTGTCTATGATGCCTACAAAGATAAAAATGAAGTGGTCGTATGCGGTTACAGCTATATAGAAAACATCTGCAAAAAATTAGGAATCGCTTCCGTGATGTACAGCACAAGCAATTATGCCATGAAAGAAATTCTTTCCAAAGCATCCCTGATAAAATATGCGCAGGAAAGACAGATCATGCACGAAAGACAGTTAATAACCTTTATTAATGAAATGCCGGACGGAGTAATCTATCTGAACGAAAGGAATGTAATAACACTTATAAACAATACAGGAAAGAAACTTTTGCTTTTAAATGATAATCAGGATATAGCGGGGCAACCAATCAGCAATTTTATAAGCAAGCATAATCTGTTGGAAATTATAAATAAAAAGAAAAATGAGCTTGGAAAGGAAATTAATTTTTCAGGTAATAAAATATTATTGCGTTCAACACCCTTGTTTGCTAAAGAATCATACATGGGTACGGTATTGATTTTTCAAAAAAGCTCTTTCATATCCAGGTTGGATCAAAACGTACGTCGTCAAAATATAAGTAAAGGCATGCATGCATACATGACATTTAAGGATCTTGAAGCTACTACTGTTTCTGCTGAAATGAAAAATTGTATAAATAAAGCAAAACAATATGCCAATACTGAAAGTACAATTCTTATAACCGGAGAAAGCGGTACAGGAAAGGAATTGTTCGCTCAAAGTATTCACAACTCTTCCAGCAGAAAAAATCAACCATTTGTCGCAATCAATTGTGCATCATTATCTCAAAACCTGCTTGAGAGTGAACTTTTTGGTTATGAAGAGGGCTCATTTACCGGAGCCAAGGCAGGCGGTAAACCGGGTTTGTTCGAGCTTGCACATAACGGAACATTATTTTTAGATGAATTGGGATTACTTCCGTTAAGTGTGCAGGTACAATTGCTCAGAGTATTGCAGGAACGTCAGGTAATGCGTGTTGGCGGCACCAAAATGATTCCTATCAGCATAAGAGTAATAGCCGCTACAAATTCAAATTTGAAAAACGCTGTGGAAAACGGCACTTTCAGACACGATTTATATTACCGGCTCAACGTTTTAAATATATCAATACCACCTCTGAACAGCAGGAAGGATGATATACCTTTATTGATAGAGCATTATTTGTCCTTGTTCAGTGCCAGATACAACAAGAACATAAAATCATGCAGCCCTGATTTTATACAAGCATTCCGAAATCACAACTGGAGCGGAAATATAAGAGAGCTGGTTAATTATCTTATGAGAATAGTTATATTATCGGACAGTGAAACACTTACTACAGATGATATAGTAAAAAGCGAAATAAATTTAATTTCTAATGAATCGCTTACTCCGGAAAAACAAACAGGCAATTTGGATGATTTTATTGTTTTAAATCCGGATACTCTCGAATCAATGGAAAAAAGTATAATAAAATGGTACATGGACAAATATGACGGCAATCGCTCAGCGATTTGCAAGTTACTTAATATAAGCAGGACAACGCTTTGGAAAAAATTGTCCGATATAAAACAGGAGAATTAAAAAAGTTGCTGCACGCAACTTTTTTAATTGACTCTCCGTTTTTATCACCCTGAGTGAGACTGGGAATCCAAGAATTTCAAAACCTGAGATTCCTCACTGACGTTCGGAATGACACAAGCGCATGATTTACGCTTATTCATAGCAATGACAGTACCGGAAATATACTTTTTCAGCAGACTAATCCCTTTGGCAGAGCTCTACTAGAACTCCTCCCGTACTTTTAGGATGACAAAAAGCTATTTTAGCTCCTCCGGCACCGTAGCGAGGTGTTTCATCTATCATTCTCATTCCTCTTGCCTTCATTTCTTCGATTGCTTTTTCGATATCGTCGACTCTGTAAGCTATATGCTGAATACCTTCACCATTTTTAGCAATATACTTCGCTACGGGGCTGTCTTCTGATGTTGCTTCCAATAACTCAACCTCCGAGTCGCCGGTGGGCAGAAAAGCAACTTTAACCTTCTGTTCTTCAACAACTTCAGTACCGGCTGCCTTCAAACCAAGCACACCTTCGTAAAAGTTAAGCGCTTGCTCAATGCTGTTGACAGCAATTCCTATATGATCAATCTTTTTTACCATTTATACCTCCTAAAAATTCGTCACGAACTTCATACATGTTTTTTTCTTTATTAAGTATATTGATTACTTCCTTGTCTAAACGGTTTTCACTGTCGGTATGAGTAATAACTATTTTTCTTAGTTCTGACTCAATTAGCTCCACAACCTCAAGTTTAAGATTTTTCGTTCTTCTTTCAATAAGTCTGCCGCTTTCCTTCAAATAATCAATGTGACTTTTTATCTCGGCTATTAAATCATCTATACCTTCATTTTTAGAAGCAATAACCTTAATTACAGGTGGCCTTCTATCCATATTCATGCTCAAATCAAGCATCATGTTAACCTCAGTCGCAGTTCTGTCAGCACCAAATAAATCGCTTTTATTTATAACGAAAATATCTCCTATTTCCATTATACCCGCTTTTATGGACTGGATATCATCACCTAATCCCGGTACCATAATCATAAGAATTGTATCTGCTGTTTTAACTATATCAACTTCAGATTGACCAACCCCCACAGTTTCTATGATAATATAATCATAACCTGCGGCATCAAGAACTTTCAGAGCATTTTTTGTGTATTTTGAAAGTCCGCCAAGATATCCTCTGGTTCCCATACTCCTGATAAATACATTGGTATTTAAGGCCAAATCCTGCATTCTTATTCTGTCTCCCAGTATCGAACCGCCTGAATAGGGGCTTGTGGGGTCAATTGCTATTATGCCGACCTTGTATCCTTGGTCCACAAGACCTTTTGTCAGCTTATCGGTCAATGTGCTTTTTCCTGCTCCCGGAGGCCCTGTAATTCCTATTATATGAGCTTTTCCGGTATATTGATGTATTTCTTTCAATACTTTTTCAGCTTCCTCGGGGTAATTTTCAACTAAGGTTATAAGCTTAGCGCACGCTCTTTTGTTACCCTTTAAGCTCAGCTGAATTAAATTTTCCACTAAATCACCTCTGTTGCTATTGATTTTTCTATCGTTTTATGTTTGTTTTTATGAATTCTATCATCTGTGTGGTTGTTGTTCCCGGTGTAAATATCTCTGCAATACCTGCTTCTTTCAGTGCCGGTATATCATCATCGGGGATAACTCCGCCGCCAACTATCAAAATATCGTCAGCATCTTGTTCCTTTAACAATTCAACTACCCTAGGAAATAAATAGTTGTGAGCTCCCGACAGCAAGCTCATCCCTATAACATCAACGTCCTCTTGAACAGCCGCTGCAACAATTTGCTCAGGTGTTTGTCTAAGTCCTGTGTATATAACTTCCATTCCTGCATCTCTAAGTGCTCTTGCTATTAATTTTGCTCCTCTGTCATGACCATCGAGACCCGGTTTAGCTATTAAAACTCTTATTGGCTTCATATTTTCCTCCTACAAATTAGAGTAATACCGCTTGCTCATATTCTCCGAATACTTCCCTCATAACATCACATATTTCGCCTAATGTTGCATATTCTTTTACTGCATCTAAAATATGAGGCATTACATTTTCAGTACCCTGGCAAGCTTTTCTTAAGTTGCTTAATTTTTCTTGAACTGCTTCGTTGCTTCTGCTTGTTTTCACTTCTGAAATTTTCTTTTTTTGCATTTCTGCAACTATCGGGTCTACCCTTAACAATCCTTTTGGAGATCCTTCCTCAACCTTGTATTTATTGACACCAACAACTATTCTTTCAAGTGACTCAATTTCCATTTGATAGTTGAAAGCAGAATCAGAAATTTCTTTTTGGATGTATCCAAGGTCGATCGCTCTTGCAGCTCCGCCTAATTCATCTATTTTTGTTATATATTCCAATGCTTTTTCTTCGATTTCTTTTGTTTTAGCTTCTATAAAATATGAGCCTGCCAATGGGTCAACAGTGTTGGTTACCCCGGTTTCGCTCGCTAATATTTGCTGTGTTCTGAGTGCTATCGTAACTGATTCTGTTGTAGGAAGCGCCAAAGCTTCATCTCTTGAATTAGTGTGCAGCGACTGTGTTCCGCCAAGAACTGCAGCCAATGCCTGCATTGCAACTCTTATGATGTTATTGTCAGGCTGCTGTGCCGTTAATGTGCAACCGGCAGTCTGAGTGTGAAATTTAAGCATCATTGATTTTTCACTTTTAGCCTTGAATCTGTCCTTCATTATTTTTGCCCATAATCTTCTTGCTGCTCTGAATTTTGCAACCTCTTCGAATAAATCGTTATGGGAATTAAAGAAAAATGATAATCTCGGCGCAAATGTATCAACGTCAAGTCCCGCATTTATAGCTGCTTCTACGTAAGCTATGCCGTCGGCTAATGTAAATCCGACCTCCTGTGCGGCTGTTGAACCGGCTTCTCTGATGTGATAGCCGGATATACTTATGGTATTCCATTTCGGAACTTCTTTTGAACAGTATTCAAATATATTGGTGATTAATCTCATAGATGGTTCTGTAGGATAAATATATGTTCCCCTTGCTATGTATTCCTTTAATATATCATTTTGTATTGTTCCTCTTAATTGATCTGCAGGTACACCTTGTTTTTCCGCTACGGCAATGTACATAGCAAGCAAGACTGCCGCAGGTGCATTTATTGTCATAGATGTACTTACTTTATCCAATGGTATTCCGTTGAAAAGTATTTCCATGTCTTTAAGTGAATCAATTGCAACTCCAACCTTGCCAACTTCGCCTTGAGCTAAAGCATGGTCAGAATCATAACCAATTTGTGTAGGTAAATCAAATGCGACAGAAAGACCTGTCGATCCCTGGCTTACCAGGTATTTATATCTTTCATTTGATTCTTCCGCAGTTGCAAAACCGGCATACATTCTCATAGTCCACGGCTTACCTCTGTACATCGTAGGTTGATACCCTCTTGTAAACGGATATTGACCCGGATAACCGATTTCTGTTTCATAATCTATGTCTGCTATATCTTCGGGAGTATATAACCTGTTAACAACCGCTCCTGATACGGATTTAAATTCTTGCTTTGATTCCGGAGCTTTTGCTAACGATTTATTCAATACTTTTTCTTCCCAACTTTCTCGGTTTTGCTTTATTTTTGAAAGTTCTTCTCCATTAAACATGACTACCTCCTATTTGCTTAAACCTATTCAGCATTTAATATAATCTAATTTGCCTAATTTTGCAAGATGTTTACATAAAATGATTTTAACTTTTTCTAACTTGCAAAAAAGAAGCCTCGCATAACAAAAGCTTCTTCAGATATTGTACGTTTTCTGTCATCCTGAAACTTTAGCCCGAGGGACCTCAGCATTTGAAAAGCTGAGATCCTCGCTGACGCTCAGAATGACAAATACAAAGTTATTCACTTATAACGCTGTTCCCGGATTTAAAATGTTGTTTGGGTCGAAAATCTTTTTTATTTCTTTCATGAGACGTAATTCAGTTTCTGAGAACTGAAGATTCATTTTTTTGTTTCTTATCTTGCCTATTCCGTGCTCTCCCGTTATTGAACCGCCACATTCCATAACCAATGCAAATATTTCATCTGCAATTTCGTCATAATTATCCGGCTTTACGGCTCCTTCCGTCAATATGCTGTTGTGCAGGTTTCCATCTCCTATATGACCTATGGTTGAAATGTGCACATTATATTTTTCTGAAATTTTTGTTATGCTGTCCATATATTTCGAAAGATTTTTCATAGGAATTGCAGCATCTATAGCATCTACCACCTCATCGTGCATGCTTGGATATACGTGGCTTCTGATATCAAGTAATGTTCTTTGATCCTTTGAGCTTTCGGCAACAAAGCTGTTAAGAGCATTATTTTCCTCACATATCCCCACTATTATTTCATACATTTCATAAAGATCATCTTCTTTTCTCTCTGACACTATAAAGTATAAATCAACTGCTCCTTCGCTTGAAGGCCATGTCATCCCAATATCTTTTGCAGCCTTTAATATTGCTTTTTTCTCCATATATTCAATTGCCATCGGCTTAATGCCGGTTTTAAATATTTCCGTCACTGCCTTTACAGCATCACTTTCATTTTCAAACGAAACTATGAGGCTGCCTATATGCTTATCCTTCGGTTTAATGGATAATGTTGCTTTTGTAACTATACCTAATATTCCTTCGCTGCCTACTATAAGATTTTTCAAATCTAAACCTGCGTTGTTTTTGATAAGATTTTTACCGAGCCTTACAACCTCGCCTGATGCTAAAACCATCTCCATCTCTTTAATCTGATCTCTCATTACGCCGTATCTTACTGCCCTTACGCCTCCTGCATTCATTACGACCAAGCCTCCTACCTGAGCTCCTTCATCTCCGGGGTGAATGGGAAAATATAAGGTGTCATGCTTGTTAAACAATTCGACCAACTGAAGCAAGGTTACTCCCGCTTCGCATTCAACCGTCATAGATGTTTCATCAACCTCAATTATGTTGTTCATTCTTTCCATTGATATTATAATGCCCGGCATTATGGCTATGGCAGCTCCGGAAAGAGAAGTTCCCCCGCCTCTTGCAATTACAGTCAATTTATTTTCATTGGCATACTTCATAATTTTGGATATTTCTTCTGTCTTCGATGGTTTTACAACAACACAATCAGTACAGATTTCCGGCTTCATTGCTTTTTCAGTTTGATCATCACAATAGCTTTTCACCTTTTCTAAATCTGTTACCACCCATGCTTCTCCTAAAATTTCCTGCATTTTTTTAATTACTGTTTCGTTCATATTTCCTCCTTGTATATAATTATTACTATTCACAATTAACTGAATACTGTCATCCTGAGCGATAGCGAAGGATCTCATCTTTTAAAATTTGAGATTCCTCGCTAACACTCGGAATGACGCTAAATGGTCAGTTCGTTATTACGTATTGCACTTATAATTTCCGGAATAATTTTATACATATCTCCTACGATGGAATAATCGGCAATATCAAATATTGGTGCCGAAGGGTCATTGTTAATAGCTATTATAACCCCGGCTTCCTTCATGCCTGCCAAATGCTGCGGTGCTCCCGATATACCGCAGGCAATATATACTGCCGGCTTTACTCTGTTTCCGCTGTATCCTACCTGATGGTCCTTTGAAATGATCCCCGTTTCAACCAAAGCTCTTGATGCACCTACTTCTCCGCCCAACAAATAAGCAAGCTCGTTTATCATGCTCAAATCCTCTGCACTTTTAACAGAAACTCCCGCAGCAACAACTACCTTGGCATCTTGTATATTAATGCCGTCATTTGATATTTCTTCTAATATTTCAATTAAATCGTTATTCGTTTTAACAGGTTCAATCTTAATTAGTTCTCCTGTCCTGTCCGCATCTCTTTTAGCTTCTTCAAACTCTTTGTATCTGACGGTTGCCATCTGCGGATATATGTCTGATTTAATATGGGCAAGAATGTTTTCACTGAACGCCGGTCTTATCTGTATTAATTTCATATCGCTATCTGTTTTCAGGTCGGTACAGTCCGCAGTAAGTCCCGTTTCCAACGATGCAGCCACTCTTGGGGCAAGGCTTCTTCCAAATGTCGTCGCTCCGAAAAGGCATATTTCAGGCTTAATACTTTTTATCAGGCTAACAATGTTTTCTGCATATATCAGCTCATCAGGCTTATTAAATGCAGTCGAATCAGCAATGTGGTATACTTTGTCGGCTCCTCTGCAAATAAGCTCCTGTACATTAATTTCTTCAGGTCCTAAAATAACCGCATTCAGGCTGCAGTCGATTTTGTCGGAAAGCTCTTTTCCCTTTCCTAAAAGCTCATAAGATACTCTATGGATTGCATTGTTTTTCTGCTCTGCAAAAATTAATATTCCGTTATAAATTTTTTCTGTCATCTTATGCCTCCTTAAGAACCTTGCATGATTTTAAAGCATTTAATATATCTTCGACCGCTTTTTCATCGTTTTCTTTATATAATTTCCCCTCTCTCATTGACTGCTGAGGTACTTCAATTTTTTTGACCTTTGTGGGCGAGCCCTTTATTCCTATTTTTGAAGGATCCAGCACTTCTTTTAAATCTTCATAACTCCATTTTGTAATTTCTACCTTGCGTGCTTTCATTTTATTCTTGAAGGAAGGGAGACGCGGAACGTTTACGTCCTTTGTTACCGTTATTAAGAGAGGATATTTTCCTCTTTTCAAATATTGACTCTCCCATACACTGCTTACTACCTCGATGTATTCTTCGGTATAGTTTTTTATTGCTTCAACATTGCTTATATGAGGTATACCGAGATACCCCGCTACTTCAGCGCCAACTTGTCCCGTATCTCCGTCAACACTTTGGATTCCTGCGATTACTAAGTCAAATTGTCCTGCTTTCTTGATTGCAGAGGATAAAATTGTGGAGGTCGCCTTAACGTCAGAGCCTCCGAATTTCACATCTGTTAAAAGAATTCCTTCGTCTGCTCCTCTTGCAATTGCTTCCCTTAGCGCTTCCTCTGCCTGGGCCGGTCCCATTGTCAAGACTGTTACTTTGCCGTTTGTATTTTCACTGATTTGAAGGGCAGCCTCCAAAGCATTTAAATCAAAGGGATTTATTTCTGTTCCTGCGGATGACCTGTCTATTCTTCCTGCTTCTCTGTCAAACTTTACTTTTTCCATATCCGGCACTTGTTTTACAAGTACTACTATATTCATTACTACCTCCCGTCACTGTTCTGAAGTGAAGAATTTCTCTAACTTTACATTTCTTTAAGAAATCCTTCACTTCTGCAAGTAATTAAATTGCTTTATTAATTTTTTTATTCTTTTTAATTCCCACCACTATAAACGGGAACATTACCACAAAAATTGAAAAATATCCAAGGTATCTGTAACCTATATTGATTATTTGAGCAATTCCAAAAGTTGATACGATTACGTCCAATGTTAACATTATAAGGACTATAATCAAGCTTATGCTTCTCTCACTCCTGATGTTATTAACAAATACCGGCTTATTCTTAAATCTGACAACCAGCGAAAATGCAAATGTAATTATGGTTGATAATGATGCCATCACGACAAACAAAACGTATACTGTTTCCAAAGCAGGAATTCCGATTTGCTGAACTATATAAAAATTCGGAAGAAGGCTATTTATTGATTCAGGCTGAAATCCGTAATTAACAACAACTATTGCGGCAAGCATCAATACATTTAAAGACACTCCCAATGCGGCTGTTTTTGCACTGTCCTTCCTTGATGTCAATCCTTCGGAAACTGAAATGCAGTTGCCGATTATACCCGTGGACTGAAAACCTGCATACGATATTGCACTCCAAATTGCTGCCAAAATGCCAAAATCAGAGAATGTTGAATTATTCCAGTTTAAAGCTATATCTCCACTGCCCTTGCTTATTCCAAGAGATACTATAATTGCCAGTATCGTTAATATTCCTATGGTAAGTCCCGTTGAGGCAGCTTTTACCAATGCGACTCCGTATATAACCAGTATTACGGAAAGTAATACCATTATTATCGTTCCGATCCATATATTCAGACCGAAGAACTGGTTCAAAAGCTGTGCACTTGTTGCTATACAAAGGCCCGGTGCCAATAAGCATGTTACAAGAAAGCATATTTCAAAAAATGTGCTGAACAATTTTTCATAAGGATGAAAAAACTTATTTGTAAAGGTTTTAAAATTACTTATATTATTGATTCTTGAATATTCCAATGCATAATAAATTGCCCACCCCAAAAGTGCCATAGCTATTAAAGGTGTAAACATGCCCAGCTTTCCGTATTCAGCGTAGTAAGATACTACCTGCTTTCCCGATGCAATCCCCGGACCTACGTGAGTTCCGAACCATACTGCCGCAATTCCTATATAAGGAGGAATTGAAGATTTTTGATTGATTGATTTGTTATCCATAAAATGCTCCTCATTAATAAATTTATATATCACTTTGGCCAAAAGTTGTATATCTGTTGTAAATAAAGCATAAAAAAAATCTTTCACTCCTATAAACACATTTGGATTCAACTGTGCTTATAGGGACGAAAGATTCATTCCGCGGTACCACCCTAATTATGATATGTATATCATCACTTCAAAGTCTGACAACTTCTAACTCTGTAACGTGAGTTCACGTATCTGCCTACTCGGTATTCCTTTGAACAGATATGCTCCGCAGTGAATATTACATATTTTCTTCAATGCCGGCTTTCACCTCTCCCAGCTCTCTGTGCTTGCTAAAAATATCTTTCTCTGCATCAACGCAATTTTTATATTATCCATTATATTAAATTATATAAATAAGTTTGTCAAGCATTATTCTGAAAAAGTTTCAAAATATTAAAAATGAGATCCTTGTTACTATTCACGGCTTAAGAGCCGTCATTCTGGGCGTAAGCGAAGAATCTCATTCTTTATTATTCATTGTTCATTTTTTCACTGTTCATTACTATTTATTGTGCACTGTCAAAAAGCATCTCAAACTCTTTCCCGGATATTGTTTCTTTTTCTAACAGAGCCTCGGCAACACGATGCAACTTATCCATATTTTCACTGAGGAGTGACTCTGTTCTATGATATGCGTTATCGATTATTCTACGCATTTCGTTGTCGATTTTAGCTGCAACTTCTTCCGAATAATTTCTTATTTTATTGAAGTCTCTGCCAAGGAATACCTCTTCGTCATTTGATCCGTACGTCATAGGTCCTAAATCGTCACTCATACCGTATGTTGTAACCATTGCTCTTGCGATTTTTGTAGCTCTTTCTATATCGTTTGAAGCACCTGTAGATATGTCGTCAAGAGCTAATTTTTCAGCAACTCTGCCGCCTAATAATCTGACTATGCTCTCCTGCATATCTGATTTTGACCTGTATGAACGGTCTTCTTCAGGCAGATACATAGTAAATCCGCCTGCTCCGCCTCTCGGTATGATGGTAATCATATGGACAGGATCTTTGCTTGATGAAAGCTTTGCCACAACAGCGTGACCCGCCTCGTGATAAGCAGTAAGCTTCTTCTCGTTATCGCTTATAACCTTACTTCTCTTTTCAGGTCCGGCTATAACTTTTGTAATTGCTTCTTCAATTATATCCATTGATATCAATGTTTTATTTTGTCTTGCAGTCAACAATGCCGCTTCATTCATTGCATTTTCCAAATCGGCAGGTGTAAATCCGGGAGTTCGTTTTGCAACTATTTCTAAATCAATATCATCTGCAAGCGGTTTTTTTCTGACATGAATTTTTAATATTTCTTCTCTTGCCTTTACATCCGGAAGTCCAACGTGTACTTGTCTGTCGAATCTGCCAGGTCTCATCAATGCAGGGTCTAAAATATCCGGTCTGTTTGTTGCTGCAATGATAATTATTCCTTCATTGCCTGAGAATCCATCCATTTCAACCAGTAATTGATTCAACGTCTGTTCTCTTTCATCGTTTCCGCCGCCGAGCCCTGCTCCTCTTCTTCTTCCTACCGCATCTATTTCATCTATAAAAATTATACATGGTGCATTTTTCTTTGCCTGGTCAAACAAATCTCTGACACGGGAAGCACCCACACCAACAAACATTTCAACAAAATCTGAACCGCTTATACTGAAAAACGGCACTCCCGCTTCTCCTGAAACGGACTTAGAAAGATATGTCTTACCTGTTCCCGGAGGTCCTACCAACAATACTCCCTTTGGTATACGAGCTCCAAGTCGAACAAATTTAGCAGGATTCTTTAAAAAGTCAACTATTTCGCTCAATTCTTCTTTTTCTTCATCCAGACCGGCAACATCGGCAAAGGTAATTTTTTTGCTGGGATCATCATCCTTTACCATTCTCGCTCTGCTTTTGCCGAAGGACATTGCCTTGCCTGTTCCTCCGCCCTGGGATTGCTTCATAAACACATACCAAAGAACTCCCAGAAGAACCAGCATTCCGATTGTCGGAAGTGCCTGAACCCACAAAGGTGTAGCAGGAATAGGTGCACCTATTACTTCAATTTGCCCTGTCTCCATTTTCTCTGCCAGGTATTTGTCATGAAAGCTTCCTGAAAAAAAGAATAAGGCCGGTATATATGAGGTGAATTTTGTATCATCATTATAAACACCTTTCACTTCACTTTCCGTGAAAGTCAGTGTTTTTACATTGTTGTTTTCTAGCTGTATTATAAGCTCGCTGTAACTTATACTTTGTGCATCCTTAGCCGGCTCAACCATGTTTTGAACCAACATTATTATTACTACAAATATAAGTATATACATAGCGATGCTTCTCATGAATCCTTTCAATTAAGCCCTCCTATTAAATTACATCATCACATTATGATGTAATTGTATCATAAAATGTAAATCATTACAATTGGTTTATATATTAACTTGAAATCAATTGGAATATACTTCTTCCTTCAGCACTGCAATACATGGAAGGTTTCTGTATTTTTCCGCATAGTCAAGACCATAGCCAACCACAAATTCATCAGGAATTTTAAATCCGGTATATTTTATGGATAAATCAATTTTTCTTCTGTCAGGTTTGTCAAGTATTGTGCATATTTCAACAGATGCCGGACCCCTGCTCTTTAAATTTTCCACAAGATATGACAGTGTTAAACCGGAATCAATTATGTCTTCAACTATTAATACGTGTCTTCCTTCTATCGATGTATTCAAATCCTTTAATATCCTTACAACGCCGGATGACTGTGTATTTGTTCCATAACTTGAAATTGCCATAAAATCTATATCTAAAGTTGTGTCGATTTGTCTCATCAAATCACTTACAAATATTACCGCACCTTTCAAAACACATACTAGCAACAAATCCTTATCCTTGTAATCTGCTGTTATTTTTGCTCCAAGCTCTTTAACCTTTTCTTGCAAGTCATTTTCTTCTATAAGTATCTCTCTTATATCCTTATCCATTTAGCTGCTCCCTTATTGTAATATTTAATATTTTCCTTGTTGACGAAGTTATTTTAAAGCTGTTGTGAATTCTAAAGTCCTCTAACCACAATATGTTGTTGTCATCGGCTATAATCAGTTTTTTGTCTCTTTCTTCTTTAGGCACTTTCATATCAATGAAAATATCCTTAATTTTCTTGATACCCGTCATTCCGCAAGGAATCATACTGTCTCCCGTCAACCTGTTTCTTACAATCAACCTTCCTTCTATTAAATCATAGTCTATGCTGATTGTGTCCTTGTTCCCCGGATTAAATTCAGAAACGTCCAGCACTTTGCAGTGTATAACTTTACCGACTTCAGAAATTTCCAATGGCTCATGTAATACAATATTATATTTAAATTTTGGAATATTTTCAAGATTTTTATTAAATATTAATTTATCATAGCTTATTTCAATGTTTACAGCTTCTGTTAAGTTTATTTTTTTACCTGTCTTACCGTTGTTAACAAAGTCAATTACATAGTTGATATGCTTCATTTCAATGTTGACAGTATTGCCTTTCAGCACCTCTAATGCATATCTCAAAATCCTTCCCATTTCTTCCGGCTCTGTTTTTTTTAATTTTTCTATGCTTAGTATAACCTTATTATCGCCATTTGAAATAAGTACTTCACAAAAAATTTTTTTTATATATTTTTCTATGATTTTTTTGTCCCTGTCCATTGCTTCAGACATTCTGTACAGCGTATTTTGAATGTTAGGGTTGAAATTATTCTCTAAATAGGGTATCAAGTCCAGACGGATTTTATTCCTGCCGTAGATGCTTTGCGAATTAGTTATATCAACGCAATATTCGTAATTATTACTATGAAGATACTCTAAGATTTCAAATTTTGAAACATTAAGCATAGGTCTGATAATATTATCCCTTTTAACAGACATGGCACTCAGTCCGTCAATGCCTGTTCCTCTTATTATCCTTTGAAGTACGGTTTCTGCCTGATCATTTAAATTATGAGCAACTGCAAGTATTCCGCCACCCACTTCATCCAAATTCTCTTTAAAAAAATTATATCTTAAAATTCTGCCCGCTTCTTCTTCTGTTACCCTGAGCTCCTTAGCATATTCGGCAGCATGTTTTCTCTTGACAAAAAGCTTTATATTGTACTTGCTGCATAGATGTTTTACAAATTTTTCGTCGTTAAAGGCATCATCGCCCCTATACATATGATTTATATGAGAAGCATACAGGTTAAAACTTAAATTTTCCTTTAGTTTTATTAAGTTATAAAACAAAAAAACAGAATCAGGCCCTCCGGACAGTGCTAACAGCACATTATCACCGTGGCTGATTAAGTTTTTATTCAGTATATTACTTTTTACTAAATCGTGCATACTTTTCCTCATGTTCTTAACATATTTAAAATTATACCACGATTTTCTATTATTAAAACTACTTTTTTATTTTTTATTAAAAATAGAAATTCCTGCTGAACGATGGGTGAACGATAGCACAACAATTGTTCTCTTATCGTTTTATCCTACCTTTGTCACTAATACCGTCATATCATCTATAACCGAATCCTGTCCTCTTAACGCATAGCTCAGTATGGAGTTGGCTATAGTCTGAGGATCTTTCTTTACAAGAAGCTCTAAATATTTATCCAGATTTTTCTTTTCATCCATGCCGATGGAATCGGTAATTCCATCTGAAACCATAATTATTATATCTCCGATATGTATATTCTTTTTAAAAGAACTGTATTCAAAATTATCAAGTATACCCAGCGGCAGGCTTTTTCCTGAAATTTTGTCTACGCTTTTATTGCTTATTATGTAAGTTGGAGCCGCACCCGCCTTATAAACCCGCATTTCTTTCGAACCGTAGTCTATTATGTTCAAATCAAATGTTACAAATCTTTCGTCTCCTAATTTAAGCATTAATATTGAATTTAATGTCCTCAATATCTGTTCTTCGGTAAAATCAGTATATAAAAATTTCGACAGCAAATCTACTGCACTGTTGCTTTCACTGCAGGCTTCTTCTCCTGAACCTATGCCGTCACACAATACTGTATAATATTTATCCGCCCGTGCTGCATGTGCGAAGTTATCTCCTGATACAATACTTCCATCCTTAGTTGCTGTCGCACTGTACGTCCTGATTTTAATTCTTTTTATGTTTTTAAATTTAAATACATAATAGTTAGGAGATACAATTACTCTTTCAGTGCATTTAAGCTTTACCCCGCTGACATTTCTTACGATTAGTTCTATGGAACTCTCAACTTCTTCGGGACTCTTTTCTGTCTTAACCGTCAAGCTCAATATAATGGAATTCTTATTGTAGGATACAACCTCAAAAAATTTTATATTTATATTATGCCACAATAGCTGTTCCCTTATTTTTATCTTTGCCTTTTCGGAAAAAATATTTATATATTTGGATTTTTTATATTCATCTATATTTGTAATTGTAGATGCAACTGTTGCAGCAGCTTCATTCCTGATATGTTTATCATTTGTATGATTTAAACTGTCATCATCTTTATTTTTGACTAATTCAGATTTAAGAGGTTTTTTTATATCCCTTTTAAATCTGTGAACATTTATTTTTTTTGTACCGTTTCTTACACCTCTAATAATTTTTATTACTTCGTTGGATAAAATTATTGCGCTGAAAATAAAAAAAGTTTCAAAAATATTTAATATCAATCCATTTTTGCTGAACCCATCCGCTACAAGTATGGTGGTTTTGGAAACCATTAATACCATGGCAGAATATCCTGCCGCTGCCAGAATTGTTTTGTCACCTTTTTTATTAATAAAGTAGGCATATACAGCCAACAGTATTATAATGTATACAAAGTTAAATTTAACTGATAAAACAGCCGAAATTGTAATAATAAGAAGAGATAATGATGCACCCTTGTTAAAGCTGTAAACACTAAACGCAATGATTGCAAAGGGAAATATTTCATGTATTATATTTTGCCTTGCAACCAAAAAACACACCAAAAAAATAATTAAATTTTGCTTGATGTGTTCTAATTCATTTTTAACAATGTTTTCGAAGAAATTTAAACTGAAACTTTTATCATTTGTTTTACCGATCATATACTCCACCCCTCTATGACTATGGTAGCAGAGATATAATGTAAAAGGCTGTCTAAATACGCGATAAAGAATTCTAATTTTCTAAATCCCCTTGAAATCCAATGCCTTGTATGAGCTTATTATCATTTTTGTTTTTATCTATGTAAATAATTTCATTCGGTTTAACCATTTTATATTGATTTCTTGCAATTTTCTCTACAAGCTCTAAAAGTTCTTCTTCGTTGTTCATTTTTTCAACATCACTTTTGAGCTCCTGAACCTTTTTTTCTACTTTTGCTTTTTCAAATAATTTTTCACCAATTTGATTGTCTAAATCATTCAGCATCTGATATTGATTAACAGCGGTATAAGCAAAATATATGACAAAGACGGAAAACAGGAAATTAATTATATTAAATCTCCTTCTCTTCTTAATAGGAGCTTCAAACCTTTTCTGTCTGTTTTGTTCCTTGATTGCCTTTTCCTGCTGTCTGAAGTCTTCATTGTTTATTCTTCTTTTTAATGCTATTATCTTTTGTTCGTCGTGCATTTGACTGCTCCTTTCTTAGTCTTGTGCTTAGTTTAATGGCTTTTTCTTTTATTTATTGATTTTTTCTTTTGCTGTTTTTTTCTTTTGTTTGTTTTTTTTAATTGTTTCTTTTTATTATATAACATTTTTTTGTTTTTTGAAATCTTTTTTAACCTGAATTTATAAAATTTGTATCTTTTTCTTGCATTATTCCTTATTTTTTCATATTTTAATTTAAAAGGATACAAAATAATCTTTAATTTTCTGATAAGGGCTTTAATTGGCTCAATTAACAAACCTATTGTTTTCTTAATAACATTTAACACCTTATCGACAATATAAATTAACAGTTTTAATATGTATCGGCTGATTCCGTAAAAATATAATAGTGCTCCAATCATAAATCCCATAAGAATGAAAAATCTCACATTTCCGTAACTTAAATCGAAAATAAGTGTGATGCCTATGTAAATGCTTGTCAGCCAGTAAATCAAGTCACCGATTGCAGTACCAAAGGGACCCGGTTTTACATAATGTCTCAGCAACCTGTAAATGTCCCACATGCTGCCCAGTAGCATGCCGGCCATTATTGACACTGCGAGCATGTATTCTTGAGAATATGGTAAGTAGTCCATTACAACCTACTTAAACAACTTCTTTATCAAGCTTACTTTTTCTCTTTGACCTTCATATTCAGAGAAAACTAATGAATTAATCTCACCCTTTACTATAAGCTTCCCTTCATCCACGTTTAATTTGCTTATGTTTAACCTTTCACCCTTGATTGTAAGCTTTCCTTTATTAGTTAGTAAAACAACCGCTTCATCATTAAAATTATCTACACCTTCAACACCTGTTACATTTAATATTTCTTTATTCTCAAGCAATAAGCTTTGAACTGCTTTTTCATCCATATATTTGCCCCCCTGATTACCATAATATAAAAATAATTTCATTACTAATTATATGTCCAATTACTCATAATATGACTCAATACAAGGAAGGGGGACACACCCTAATATGAAGGGGGACACACCTTTAGCATAGGGATACTCCTTGAAGTATAAGGAATGTCCCCGTCAAAATGAGATCCTTCGGTCTCAAACCTCAGAATGACGCATGATGTCATCCTGAGCTGCAGCGAAGGATCTCTCTTTTTTAACTTTTCTTATGCTTTTCCTTGTATATATCCCTTGCTAACCTGCCGTTAAGAATACTTCTTTTTAAAGATTTAATACTTTGCCTTGTCTGAATAACATGACCTGAATTCATTAAAATAGCTGCATGCCCATTCTTCAGAAATACTTCTTTGACAGAGTTTATATTTACATACCCGTATGCCGCATCATGCCTGAATATTGGTTCTCTTGCATTAACATAAACATAGACCATGTTCTCATTTATAACGATTGGAACTTTATTTGTAATACCAAGTTCACTGCCATAATTTATTCTGTTGTGATACAAACTTATATTATAATAATCAGCCAGATTCTTTATACATGTTTCTATTGTTGCACTTTTTATAAAAGATTCATCTTTCGTTAAAATTTCCGTGCAGTTTCCGGTATCTTTCACATATATAGGCAACATGGCTTCGATCTCGTTGAATTTTAACATCTTTTTCATTTTACACAAATCCTTTTATTAAAATTTACATTGAAATTTTAATACTATTTTTTTCTCGAAATTTAATCAGTTTCCACTCTGACTTACATGCTATCGCCATTTTTACATTGTCAATTTAATCTGTTATCCTTAAACTGCATCGTACGGGAAAGCAGGTGAAGCATGGTTAATAATTCAGATACTGATATTAATTATATTATTCAGATGTCCCTAAAAGGGGACAAGAAATATCAAGAAATTTTATTAAACGAATTAGAGCCTCTACTGTACAAAAATATTTACAAGTATTGGGGCTTAAGCAACCCCATAATCGAAGATTTGTTACAGGAAGGATACATTGTAGTGCTTCAGGCCTTGAAAGATTTTGATATAAATAAAGAAATTCATTTTCTTGCATTTATTAAAAGCAAGATAAAATATTTCTACCTTAATTGCTACAGAAGAGGCTTGAAGAATACAATCAATTTAACAAATCATCTTAATATCGATGATTTGGAGATAGATGATTCAAAAGAGAACGTAGAGGAAAAAGTTCTTAAAGACGAAGAAACCTCTTTGCTTAGAAGCTGCATTGATATGCTGCCGGAAAAGGAACAGCGATTAATATATTCATTTTATTTCGATGAAATTCCAGTAGGCGAAATTGCTGAAAAATTAAATATTTCCTACGGTGCTGCTTGCTGCAAAAAATCAAGAATTTTAAAAAGATTAAGGAGCTGTATCATCAGGAGGTGACGATATGGACGATATCTTAAATCTGATTGGAAATTTTGGATTCCCGATTGCTGTTGCAGTATATTTACTGGTGAGAATTGAAGCAAAGCTCAATCAATTAACAGAATCAATTTGTGAGCTCACCACTGCCATAAAGAGCATGAGATAAATCTTTTTTCCCTCTTCCCTAAATTAATAAAACATGTTAATATAAAAACATATAATTATTATTTATGCGGCAGAGGGAGAATTTGTATGAAAAATAAAGAAGTGAAATCGGTACTTATATTACTTTTAACTGCAGCCATATGGGGTTTTGCATTCGTAGCACAAAGGGTGGGTATGCAGCACGTGGGCGCATTTACGTTTAACGGTGTAAGATTTGCATTGGGAAGCATGTCATTATTGCCGGTTATTTATTTTTTCGGCAAAAAATCTACGGAAAGCATCGAAAAAATTGAGGAAGCAGACTTTAAAACCACTGTTAAATCCGGCATCATGGCAGGAAGTGTATTGTTTATCGCAGCATCTCTTCAACAGGTAGGTCTGATTTATACTACCGCAGGAAAAGCAGGCTTTATTACCAGCTTATATATTGTATTGGTTCCTATTTTAGGAATATTTTTAAAACAAAAAACCCATATTACCACGTGGCTTGGTGCGCTTACGGCAGTAATAGGTCTTTATTTTTTAAGCATAAACGAAAACTTTACAATTGAATTTGGAGATTTACTTGAGATTATAGGTGCTTTCTTCTGGGCTGTCCACATTCAACTGATTGATAGATTTGTCAGAAATGTGGATGCAATTAAGCTTTCATCTATTCAATTTGCAACCTGTTCGGTATTAAGCTTAATTGTTGCTTTCATATTTGAAGATGTCAACCTAGGTGGTCTGTCAAGCGCTATAGTTCCAATATTGTACGGCGGTATTATGTCGGCAGGTGTTGCATATACACTTCAGGCAGTGGGACAAAAACACGCAAAGCCTTCTCATGCGGCAATTGCCTTAAGTATGGAATCAGTATTCGCAGCTGTCGGCGGCCTGCTTCTGCTTGAAGAAATCTTACCTGCAAGAGGCTATTTAGGTTGTGCATTGATGCTTTTGGGAATGCTGGTAGCTCAATCGGAGAATTTTAAAAAGGATAAATCGTTAGCATAAGAAGATGACCCAATTTTATGATTTGGTGTCAACCGCTTATGATGTGCGTGAAAAATAGGGGAGATTCTAATACGAGGAATCTCCCTGATTATTTGTGTTAATCTATTTTATATTACCATTTCTTTTATCAAGAGCTTCGTCTTTTATTTCTCTTCTCATATTTTTAATTGATTGTTCTCTTCTTTCGTTTTTTTCCTGAAGATCATTTTTTTGCTTATTACTAACGCTGTTTCTTATCATGTCTTCCGTTTCTCTGTAGTTTGCTATAGTATTGTCGATGTTTCTTTGAATTTTATCGACATTATCTCTTCTATCATCCGGTTTTGATTTATTCATTTTGTCACCTCACTGTTTTTTTTATTAAAGATTATATATGATCCATTAATTATTATGTGTAAGTATAAAATTATTATTAATGTAGTTTTTGATTTTTACAGGTCCTGCCAATATATCCCTGCCTATTAATAACTCTCCCGTATCCCTTGCCTTAACGCTCCATTTGACAAGCTGAATATTTCCTTCTGATATTTCCAGCCCTGTTATACATCGTGGATGAACACAGCTCCCGTCGTTAAAATACGGAACCATATTATCTGAATCCAACATAGGTTTGTGATTATGTCCTGCTATTATTATTTTATTTTCTTTTACTGCCCATTCCATTAGCTTCTTTGCCATTTCATTCTTCTTTTCATAATTTTTTGCTGTCCTTGTTACATCATTCACTCCGAAGTTTTCTAACGGCTTCCAAAAGTACCTCACCAAAAATCTTGCAATTTTCCACATATCACTGTTTAAAAAATCCACTTGATGTCCATGCAGAAGCACTATTTCTGTTCCGTCATCTCTGTGCTTTAAAACTATACCTTCATGAACTTTTATATCTTTAAACAAAGCAATAATTTTACCGTCTCTTTGTCTGAAATACTGATATAAATTTTCCTCTGTAAATTTTTCTTTTTTCTTTACCATGTCATGGTTGCCGTAAATCATATAAAAACGGTCTTTATCATAAAATTCTTTCATTATCCAAAATGCATCCCGGTGCTGATCAACTATATTTTGAAAGCTTCTGTTTTCCCACAATTCATCCCCGTCACCTATCTCAATATAAGTATAGCCTTCTTTGTAGTAATGTGACAATGCGGCAAAAAAAATATTACGGTTTCTGGAAAAAGAATCTGACCAGCTTCCGTCTCCCCTATGACAGTCACTCATAAGAATAAATTTGGAGTTGTCATCAAAAAATACTCTTTCTGCAGAATTGTAAACTTTTGATATACGATTTAAATAATTCATAATACACATCCTTTGTCCCGAGTTATTGAAACTAAGAAATCTTATTATTCATAGTATGCTTAATGAGAATTTGCGTACTTAAAAATTCCCGACTTTTTGCAAAGTCCCCGCGTTTGTACAATAACAAGACATGCAGTAACAATCTTTATTGGGTGGAATATGATAATAATGGGCTTGGCTCAAAATCAAAATAGGAAAAGGTGTTATTATGTATTATAATGAAAATAATGTAGCAGGCGCAGGCGGAAGAAAAATAAACTATGCTAACGGAACAGTAGCCGGAGATTTCTGTCGCAGAGGATGCGGAAACGAAGTTGGCGGTACAGGACGCAGAAGATGTGACTGTGAATGCGTTTATGGATGTTTATTAGAATTAATTGAAGATGCTGTTGAAGAAAATAACAATCATCATCATATTTGCTGCGGCAATTGGGTGAATCCGGGTGGCGGAAACAGACGCAGATGTGACTGTGTATATGAATGCTTATTCGAATTATTAGAAGACGCTCTTGAAGAAGACAACAACAACAACAATAATAATTGCTGCTGCAAATGCTGCTGTAGAAGATAGAATGTGTTGACGGCGGAGGATATCCTATAATATCTCCGCCGTTTAATGTTGCCAACAGTTTATTTCATGCTAGTGTGTGGTGTGAACGTCGAACAGTCCGTCTCATGCTTGCTTTTAGCATCACGGCTTACAACTTCAATCTTTTGTGCATTGCAATGATCTCCTTGTTCCCAATAATGACATGAGTTTACAAGACACTTAATACCAGGATTATGTTGATTCATTTTTTGTACTTTGCCTTCCATATTATTTCTCCTTGTTTTGTAATTTAAAAGTTTCGATAATGGCTTTGCCCGTTATAAACTTTCATTTAGTATTATTTCACTTTTAAATCTATATATGAGTAGAAATAATGGATTTTATCCCAATTTTTGTACCATGATTTGTTTTATTTCAATTCCGGAACCACATTGGGAGGAACTTCTCCCTTAAGTGCCGCTACTAAATTTTCAGCAGCCAGACGTGCCATATCATTTCGTGTTTTTATGGTTGCAGAGCCAACATGCGGCAATAATACAACATTTGACATTTTAAGAAGCGGATTGTCCTTTTCAATCGGTTCTTTTTCAAAAACATCAAGTCCCGCTCCTAAAATTTTCTTTTCATTTAACGCTTTTATAAGTGCTTTTTCATTAACTGTAGCACCTCTTGATGCATTTATAAGTATTGCGTCGCTTTTCATCAAGTTGAATTGTTCTTCATCTATCATATGGTAGGTTTCGTCTGTTAATGCAGTCATTATAAGTATAAAATCGCTTTGCTTTAATAGATCGTTTAAATCCGCATATTTTACACCTATATTTTTTTCTGTATCATATTTTCTGTTTCTGTTATAATAAAGCACATTCATATCGAAACCATATTTTGCCCTTTTTGCAACGGTTTCACCTATTCTTCCCATACCGATTATACCTAGTGTAGAATGGTGAACATCCTTAGAAAATATTATGCTTTCATCTTGTTTATTCCACCTGCCATCTTTTACGTATCTATCCATCTCAGGAAGCTTTCTTGCAGTGGAAAGAATCAATCCAAATATCAAATCTGCTACAGTATCATTTAAAACTCCCGGAGTATGAGTTCCAATAATATTTTTCGCCTTCATATCTTCGATATTAAAATTATTATAACCAACAGATATATTACTTACTACTTTTAATTTTGGAGCATGCTCAAGCAAATTTTTATCAATTTTGGTGCCTGCAAGCAGCAATCCATCCTTATCATGAATTTTATTAATTATATCGTTATATCCTGCATCTTCAATGATTTCATAATCACAATAATTTCCTATGTATTCTTCAACATAATCAGGTAACTTTTTAGTTATTAAAATCTTTGGTTTCATAAATCTCCTCTTTTCTTCTTAAATGTTACATTAATTATAACATCTCAACTTCATTAACTCAACATTCAGTAATTTTATACAGGCAAAAATATGCCTTTATTAAACAATTTTTGCATAAAAATAACAGGTTGATTAAAAATATTATTTATAGCTTTGACATTTATTGAAATTCATAATATTATTAATGTATCACTTCTTAACTGGGAGGTTTTGTTATTGAATACAGATAAAAAAGAAATTACAAGCGCATTGACCCATTTAAGCGGCGCAGTATTTGCGGTGGCAGGTATCTTATTTTTCCTGTTCACCAACAAAATATCAAATTTAATTACTGCAGTTGCATTTTTGATTTTTGGAATAAGCATGTTTTTGTTATATTCTACAAGTACTGCTTATCATTTCATTGATAAATCAAAACAGAAAGCAAAGCTCATTATGAGAAAGCTTGACCACATTATGATATTTGTCTTTGTGGCCGGCAGCTATACACCTGTTTGTCTGCTTGTTTTAAACAATTACATAGGATATAGATTACTTGCAGCCGTATGGTCAGTAACAATTATCGGAACGTTTATTAAACTGTTTAAAATTAATACTCCTAACTGGTTCAGCTCCGTACTGTATATCGGAATGGGATGGATGGCAGTAATGGTATTCTCTCCGCTTGTTAAAAGTATGCCTTTAGGAGGCATTGTCTGGCTCATAGCCGGTGGATTGTTTTACACAGTGGGCGGTGTTATCTACGGAATTAAAAAACCAAATATAAGCAAGAAATATTTTGGATTCCACGAACTGTTCCATATATTTGTTCTGGCGGGTTCATTCTGCCACTATATAATGATGTATTTTTACGTAGGTTGACAAGAATATCAAGATGGCAGGCTGTTGAAAATTTATCTTCAACAGCCTGCATTTTAAATTATTCTGATGTATTGACCAAACACATACCCGTTAATATTGTTGTAACTAATTTGATACCAATCTCCTACTCTTCTGATTATTTCTACGTTTGCTCCGTTTGGTGCCATTCCTATAACAGGATTACTAAGAGTCGGGCCATTTCTTATATTCAGGTACCCGCTATTTAATGTTACCCTGCCCATTGTCCGTCCATTTTGTGTGCTGGCATTAGTGACCGGAATACCAAAGTATTGCGCTAATGAATTGGCAAACGCCAAGGCAATTAATTCCTTATTATTTACTATCCAGTTTGCATCCTCCCAATTATCATGAAAAGCAACTTCAACTAATACTGATGGTGCTCTCGTTCTTGAAACTTCACCTAAAGTTGTTGTCGGCATTGTTCTTACAAGATCAGGCGAAGAAGGCTGATTCAGTGCGTATATGCAGAATATAACTAGATTAAAGGTTCTCCTCTTCTCATTTGATTAATCGCCTTTAATCTTTGAATGTCATAGAAAAAATTATTCATTAATCCGGAAGTAGTTTTCTGTGCCATAACTAATGAAATTGATGTAATTTTATAAAATTTCATAGCCTCATTTTTTAAACCGGAATACATTTTGTATGTTTCTATAGCTTTGTGAGTATTTAAATTAATATAATATTCCAACGAATCTAGATAAATACCCCCTCTTTCTACCTTAAATCTGCGATGCTTGTTATACATCTTTATAACCCAGTTCTCATATGCTCTGTGATTATTTAACAGTTCAATATTTGCATGCTGCGGAATGGTTAAATCCTGAATCAAGTGACATGCCGCACCTAAATAAAACATAGCATTCTTAATATCTCCCTTAAAATATTCCTTTATGGCTCTCCTGTAATAAGTAATGCATTCAATTCTGGCATTGCTGCTACCGTACAGACCCCTTTGAATTTTTGGATTATAAAAATGATTACTGCTTTTAAAATCCTGATCGGCCCACACAGCTCCTTCGTTTATATCTTCGATATATTTGGAAACTATGTTATAAACAGCAGTATGACCGTCATTTCTCAGTATTTCAACCGCCTGATCGTTAATAAATTTATGTACTATGCATTCTGTTTTTATCACTTTCTTTTTTAACGGATTTACTGCCTTAACTACCTTTTTATATAAATATGAATAAGATTTTTCAATTGTACTCATAGTATTTATCTCCCTTTGTACCGTTTTAAGCTCACTACGATATATTAGGATTATTTTATTCATGTTTTATACTATTATCCAATATAAAAACAAAAAAGAACCTAAGTGTTATTTTAGGTTCAGATTAAATGATGCAGGCTGTATGCCTTAATAGTTATAATTTTAGAATTATTCCTATTATTCCGGAGATTATAATATAGGTAACAGGATGTTTCTTAAATTTGATTATTGAATAAAATATAGCTAAGAAAATAATTGATTTTAATATGTCTATGCTGCCGAATAAACCAACTGTCGATATCAAGCTTCTGTTTAATATTGCTACGCTTAGCAAGTCCACACCTACGTAAGCAAGCAAGCCTGCAACACATGGTCTTATACCGTAAAATGCATGCTTAAAACCTTGATTGTTTTTAAATTTAAACAAAAACTTAGATACCAATGCCACTATTATTATGGAGGGTAAAATTTCCGAAACAGTTGCGAGGATACCTCCAAAGATTCCCGCAACTTCATTGCCCACATATGTAGCCATATTTATACCTATAGGTCCGGGCGTTGATTCTGATATGGCAATCATATCCGTTATAAATGACACCTCATACCAGCCGGTTCTCTCTGCTAAATCCTTCAAATAAGGTATGGTAGCTAATCCGCCTCCAAATGTAAATAAACCTATAATAAAAAATTCATAAAATAATTTTAAATATATCATGCTCTTAACCCTGATTTCTTAACAAGTATTCCGATAACTCCACTGAGTATAATCAAAATAACCGGCGAAATATCAAACGCAAACATAATTGCAGCGGTTATAACAAAAATTGCTAAGCAGATTTTATCAACAACACTTTTTTTCCAAAGTCCCACTATAGCGCTGAATATTAATGCGGTTGCACCAAGTGTTATGCCGGCAAATGCATGCTGTATAATTTCTATGTCACGGAAATTTGATATAAATGAAGTTAAAATAGTTATTATTAAAATGCATGGCGATACTGTACCTAAACTTGCAGCTATATCACCAACTAACCCCTTTTTGCGATAACCTATCATAGATGCTACATTAATAGCCAATATTCCAGGTAGACCTTGACTGAGTGCATAATAATCAATCACTTCTTCATCGGTTATCCATTGCTTATTTTGTACGATTTCCCTTTGAAGTATCGGCATCATAGCCATTCCTCCACCAAAGGTTACCGAACTTATTTTAAAAAATGTAAAATATATTTCCAATAATCCTTTCATCTGTTTCCATCTGTCTCCTTTTTCGTCATTCTTTTATAAATTAAAGACCCTCAATTCAGTGGGGTCTTTTTCGTCAACCTACGCTTTTTTAAACCAATATTCCTGAAACAAAGCTACCATGACTCCTAGCATACCACCTAATACAGCACCGATTGCAGTGTTTAAGGCATTGCTTGGGCTCGTTTTTTGAGTTGGTGCTACAGGAGGTGAAGGTAAATAAACATTTGTTTCTACAACTCCGATTACACTTGATTCCAAAATTTCAGTTTGACCGGTTCTGTAGTATTTGTATATAGCCTCTCTTTCCCTGTCTAATTCTGCTAAGTATTGATTATTAATTCTGATAGAATTTTCTAAATTGTTAATTGATTGCTTGTTTGCTATAATATCAGTTTCTAATTTAATATAATTTGGATTTATGGTATCAACCGGCAGAATATAATCACTGCTTCCGTTCAAAGGGGATTGTATTTCTATATTTGCATTACCGGAACTTATATTTTTAGGTGTTTTCACTAATAGGTCTTCATTGCTTTTCAGTATTTCTTTTTGGCTGAGTAATGAATTTTCTAAAGCTCTTAATTCTATGGTGAAGTGATTGTAATAATAATTAACTGCTCTTTCCTTTGTCATGGAATCTAAGAAATCCAAGTAATTACTGTATAATATTTGAGCTAATTTCAGAGCTTCTTCAGGGTTATTTGCTGAAACGGTCACCTCAAAGCTGTTTTGAACAGAGCCTGCTTTTGCTTCATTTTTACCGACTGTAATTCTCTTTCTCACTCCATCTATAGTAGTTTCTTTGTCATAACCCATCTCTTCTATCGTATGAAGTAAAACATCATTACTTGTTATTAAATTGATATATTGCTCATTTGTTGTAATCGGCAATACATACTCGCCATATCTTGTAATATATTTTTCAGGCATGCTTATAACTATATTTAATTTCGTATCATAAACAGGTGATAAAACAAACATACTAAACATCCCCGCTAATATTGCTGCTATAAGAGTAAAGCATATTATCATTATTTTTCTTTTCCAAAGAGCCATTATAAGCTCTCTTAAATCAATTTCATCTTCATAATATTGCACATTGTTTTGATTTTCGTTCATTGTTTGCTCCTTTATCAATATAAAAAGTATGACTAACATATTATAACAGCAATTAAAGTGATATTCAATTAATAAATTATATATTAGAACCTTTAGTTTTCTTTGTCATGTCATATCCTAACTCATAGTAATGATTATTATTAAACTCAAAGTTTTTTATCACCTCAAGTCCCAGCTTGCGGGTGTGAGCATCGTAGGATCTATTGTTTATATGATTTATAAATGTAATTAATACAGGGTATCTATCCTTCATCTGTAATCTCGAAAATTCAAATAAATTAGGCAGGACATCAGTTCCTCTGTACTCCATGTCTATGCATATCGGACCGTATTGATAAGAGTTTTCAGCGTTTAATACAGTGTTTAAAAATGTAGTATTAGGTAAATCATTGATCATATGTTGAAATAAAGGCCACACAGACCAATATTGCCATGAAGCGGCCATTGCATATCCGATTACTTTTTCACCGTCACAAGCTATGGCAAGTCCATTTTCTTTTTCTATCAGTTCTTTAAATTGATTTTCCGCAAACAATGTTGTAACAAATCCATGTGGTTTATCTTCATCTCTTATAGTTGATACATGATACTTTTGTTGTAACAACTGTATCTTATTAATATCCTGAATAGCAGCATTTCTATATTCCATCAACTTCCCCGCCTTTCGATTTTTATTGAATCATACTAATATGATAGTATCATTATAGAATTTTATCAAGCATTTTGTCATTATGAGCACATTTACCATATACTCTACGTTACAATTCTCTTCCTGCTCCATCTTCCTGTCAAATAATATGAAAATGAAATAATATAATTTGCTGCCCATCCCATTGGAATAGCATACCAAACTGCCTGAACTCCCCACTTGGGTGAGAAGTAAAATGCTACAAAAACCCTTATGCTTAAATTTACAAGATTAGATATGGTAAACAGCAGCATATCACCCGAACCTCTGAGCACGCCGTCAGTAATTGATTTAAAACCGATAAACGCAAAGAAGTAACCAATAAATTTCAAATATCGGATACCTGTATTAAAAGCCAAGCTTCCATTTTCAACATCCAAAAATATTGAAATAATAGGTCTGTAGAATATTGCTGTAATTACGGCAATAACTGCCGCAAACGAAACAATTATTCTATAGCCTGAATAATATCCCTCACGTACCCTGTCTAATTGTCCTGCACCGAGGTTTTGAGCCGTAAATGTAGAAATAGCATTTCCTGTTGCAATCATGGGAACAATACATATTGATTCTATTCTTGTTCCTGCCGAATATCCCGCTAAAACGGAGGAACCAAAACCATTTACCACTGATTGAACGAGTACCATACCGATTGAAACAATTGACTGCTGCAATATAGACGGTACTGCAACAAAAATCATTTTTTTAAGCATTGATTTATTAAATTTCTCTATATGCTTTGATTCAGTAACATAGTTTTTTAATGTGTTTATTAAAATGATATACGAAATTACCGCAGATATTCCTTGTGCAATAACAGTAGCGATTGCAACACCGGCAACACCCATATGCAATACCAACACCATAAATAAATCAAGAATAACGTTTAATACCGAAGAGAAAAGCAATAGATACAAGGGTATTTTAGATTTGCCTAATGCGTTAAACACCGATGCAAATATATTATACATAAACAAAAATGGCAGACCTATAAAATAAATCGTCAGATACAGCAATGCATCATCAAAAATATTGGCAGGTGTATTTAATAAAAGCAATAACCGTTCCTTAGCAACAGTACCAAAAATCAACATGAATAAACTTAAAATCATAAAACTTATTAAAGCAGTATAAACGGATGTCTTCATCTTTTCATATTCTTTAGCCCCCAAGTATTGGGAAATAATGACTGATGACCCTATTCCTCCGCCTATTGCTATCATTATAAAGACTGTTGTCAAGGAATATGATGCACCTACGGCAGCAAGCGCCTCTTCACTTACAAATTTACCTACTATAATCGAGTCAGCCATATTATAAAACTGTTGAAAAAGATTACCCAAAATCATAGGCAATGCAAAGAATAATAATGATTTTCCTGGATTATCTTTTAACATATCGTATTCTTTCATTATAAACCTCTTCTATATCAAATAAAAACAACACCTTTCGGCGCTATATATCATTGTCTTACATTTATTATGATAAATCAAGAGTAAATTATTATTTAATACTTTTGTGTCATTTTTTATATTAAAACATAAGATAAAGCTAAAGAAGTTAGCTTCGGCTAAATTATTTAGTAAAATATAATATTTTATGACAGGAGAAATGATATGAAAGCATTAACAGATGCCCATGTGGGTGAAGTTGTAAAGGTAAGAAAAAACACCGCACAGGATTCATTAAAAGAAAGATTGCTTGCCTTAGGTCTTACAAACGGAGCTGATATAGAAATATTAAGAAAAGGCCCTAAAAATAATTTGACTGTTTACAATATACGCGGAGCTATGATTGCCCTGAGAGGTGAAGAAGCTCGATTGATTGAAATATATTAGGAAGGGGCGAGTATATGGGTTTAACTGCACAATCTGTCAAAATAGACGCTATGAAGGATGTTTTTGATATAGTAAAAACCGATTCTCAGCATGTAATAGCGTTAGCCGGAAATCCGAACACGGGAAAAAGCACTGTTTTTAATTATTTAACAGGTCTGAAGCAGCATACGGGAAATTGGCCCGGCAAGACAGTCGTTTCGGCAAGAGGAGAATATTCCTACAACGATGAAGAATATATAGTTGTAGACCTTCCCGGATCTTATTCATTGTTTACATCATCAAAAGATGAGGAAGTTTCCAGAGACTTTATCTGCTATGGCGATTATGAAGCAATAGTCGTAGTTGCAGATGCAACATGCCTGGAAAGAAACTTAAATTTAGTTTTTCAAATATCCGAAATAACAAATAAGGTTATTCTCTGCATAAATTTAATAGATGAGGCAAAGAAAAAAAACATAGCAATCGATAAGGAAGGTCTCGAAAGGGAGCTTAATGTCCCGGTAGTTTTAACTGCAGCACGAAGTGGCATCGGAATGGATGAGCTGAAAAATTTAATAGAAAAAATAACATTCAACAGCGAAAAAAGAAAGCCGGCAATAATAACGTACGATGATTATATAAAATCAGAAATCAATGACATTTTACCTCATTTAGAGGATTTAAATATTTCAAACATACGTTGGACCGCCTTGAGATTAATCGACAGCAATACAGATATTTTTTCGATAAACAAAGAAGGGCACTTAACTGTATCTCAGGCAAAAAAAATAAAAGAAGAACTTAATATCAATACAGATACTATAAAGCTGCGTGAAATGATAGCAGAGCATAACTATAATTATGCTAATGAATTAAAGCAAAAATATGTAACAGAAGATACGAAAAAAATAAAAAGAGACAAAAAAATAGACGATATAATTACCTCTAAGGTACTTGGTTTACCGATTATGCTTTTACTTTTGGGATTGGTATTTTGGATAACAATTCAAGGAGCAAACATTCCGTCTCAAATGTTAGCAAGACTGTTGTTTGGAATTCAGGATAAGTTGTCGTCATTGTTTGTTCAATGGGAAGTACCGATGATATTGCACAACATACTTCTTGACGGTATATATCGTACATTAGCATGGGTTGTATCTGTTATGCTCCCACCAATGGCAATATTCTTTCCATTGTTCACATTCTTAGAGGACCTGGGATATCTGCCGAGAATCGCATTTAATTTAGATCATATGTTTAAAAAGGCATGCGCCCATGGAAAACAGTGTCTGACTATGTGCATGGGTTTCGGGTGTAACGCTGCAGGGGTTATCGGATGCAGAATAATTGATTCTCCAAGAGAGAGAGTTATAGCCATTTTAACTAATAATTTTGTGCCCTGCAACGGTAGGTTCCCGACAATAATAGTAATATCATCAGCTTTCTTTGCAGTTTATTCAAATGCATACGTAAACAGCTTAATACCGGCATTGTTCATTACGCTTATGGTTTTGTTCGGAATTATCGTTACATTACTTGTTTCATATATATTATCAAAAACGCTTTTAAAAGGAGTGCCCTCTACCTTCACCCTTGAGCTTCCGCCTTATAGAGTGCCAAAGATAGGTCGTCTTTTATATACCTCAATTATCGACAGAACCATATTTGTATTATCGAGAGCAGTAATTATAGCAGCTCCGGCAGGTGCAATTACATGGATCTTTGCTAACATTTATGTGGGTGACTTAAGTATATTGTCTCATGTGGCAAATTTCCTAGACCCGATTGCTAAAACAATAGGTCTCGACGGTATTATATTAATGGCATTTATAATGGGTATACCTGCAAATGAAATAGTGCTGCCGGTTTTATTAATGGCATACCTTTCAACGGGAACATTGACTGATTTTGAAAGTGTTGACCACCTGAGAACAATTCTTATAAATAACGGGTGGACTCCGTTAACTGCCTTAAACGTGATGCTTTTCAGCTTGCTTCATTGGCCTTGTTCAACAGCCCTATGGACTATTAAGAAAGAAACAGGCAGCATTAAATGGACGCTGCTTTCATTCTTTATCCCAACAGCTATAGCATTTGCTGTTTGCTTTATTACGGCAAGCTTGTATAGGTTGATATTATAACTAATCAGGATATTCTACGCGTATATAGGCGAGGAATATCCTGATTTTTTTAGTGTGCAATTCAATCACCTCTGAAACTATTTAAAGATTATTTTTTTACTTATGTTTAAATCGACAATATATCGGTATATATTACATTGTAATTATTACAACTTAATATTAATAACAATAATTTTTATTGCAACTAACGGAGGAGCGAAATGAAAAAAAACAATTCAAAATTTCAAAGCATAAGTACAGCTATATTAAAAATAAGTATAATCACATTGATTATAACAGTGGTAATAACATCAACAATTTCTCTGTTTTATTTTAACAATATAATAATTGAGATATCAGAGGATAAAGCATTAGCATCAATGGATATTGTAGAAAAGGAAATAGAATCAATTAAAAGTGAACTGATTGAATATGTAAGCGAAGCAGCAAAAGATACAAAATTAATAAGTTATATAAATTCAAATAATACAAGTCTGCTCGAATCATATATAAACAGTTTGAATGAAGCATCAAGTTATAACAATATAACGGTAACAGATTTAAGCGGCACTATAATTTCAAGCACAAATGACGTGTATAAATCAGGAGATAACATTTCCAACAATGCTATTATAAAATCAGCACTTGGCGGAAAAGTACTTTCAGATATAGGAAGGGAACCCTCAGATTTTTATGGTATAAATGTCGGTTCACCTATTTATCAAAACAATAAGTTATTGGGTGTTTTATCAGTAGGATTTAAGCTTGAAGACAACAATTTTGTAGATAATATGAAATCCTTAATAAATAATGAAATATCAATATTTGAGAATGATTTGAGAATAAGCTCTACAGTAATTCAGGACGGAAAACGACTGGTTGGAACAAAGCTTGATCCTAAAATAGCCGATACGGTTATGAACAATAAAATGGACTATGTCGGTAAAGCAGATGTGTTTGGCCTGCCGTATATAACAGTATATAAACCAACCCTTTCCTCGGATGGATCTGTTAAAGGAGTAATAGTTACGGCAAGTGACTATTCTGTTATCGAAAAAAAGATATTAAATGAAGTTATGATAATAAGTATTATTTCAATATTGTCAATTATACTCAGCATATTCGTAATGCAAAGATATTTTAAATTAAAGCTAAAAAATCCGTTAAACATTGTAGTTAACGCGGCAAAAGCTATAGAAATCGGCGATATAAGTGAAGATATAATAAGACAGATTAAAGAAATTGATTCTAATGATGAAATTGGCTCTTTGGCTAAATCTATGGATGGTGCAGTTGTATCAGTTAATATGTTGGCAAACAGCATCGATGGATATAAAACAGCCTTAACAAATAATGATTTAACATATACATCGGATACATCAATACATAAAGGTATATATTTTACAATTATTAAAATTGTAGAAACATTGTTTAATGATCTTAGATCAATTTTAAACGAAATTAATTTGGCAGCAGATGGCATTAATTCGGGAGCAGAGCATGTTTCTGCAGCTGCTCAAATGCTGGCACAAGGCTCTACCGAGCAAGCAAGCTCTATCGAAGAATTAGCTGCTACCATGTCAGAAGTAGCAGTTCAGATTAAAAACGACGCTGAAAGTGCTGTTAATGTCAGCAGATTGTCTGATGAAACAGGATCTGTTGTACTACAAGGCAGTCAATACATGAATGAATTGATGAACGCAATGGAAGAAATCAATCATACATCTGGTGAAATTGAAAAAATAATTAAAACAATAGATGATATAGCATTTCAAACTAATATATTGGCACTTAATGCGGCTGTTGAGGCAGCAAGGGCAGGTGCTGCCGGCAAAGGCTTTTCTGTCGTTGCAGACGAAGTCCGAAATCTTGCATCCAAGAGTGCTGAGGCAGCTAAAAGTACAACCCTTCTGATTGAAAGTTCTGTAAATTCAATTAACAAGGGAACCTTAATTGCAAAGGAAACCGAATCAGCTCTAAAAAATGTTGTGGAAAAAACCCATACGGCCAACTCCTTGATAAATGATATTTCTGAAGCTTCACAAAAACAAAGCGATAATGTTTATCAAGTCAACACAGGTGTTGATCAAATATCAAGTGTTATACAATCTAATTCAGCAACCGCGGAGCAAATAGCCGCATCGAGTGAAGAACTGTCAGGACAGGCCTTTTCATTGAAACAAATGGTAGGAAAATATACATTGTAATAAGCAGATAACCCAAATCTCTGATCAGGTGTCAGTCGCTTATACTCTAAGTGCAAGAACAAAAACCGGAAGGATAGTTATGTCTTCCGGTTTTCCCAATTTCTATTGCTGAATCTTATGATGCTTGCTCAAGCCGAAAAGGATTGTTAATGCACTGATGCTTACACCGATAAATAAAGAATTCATATTCAAATCAAAGAATGTTTCACATACTAAAAATGATAAAAATCCGAACACACTTGATAAAACAGCGAATTTACTACCAATCTTACCTTTGAAAAATAGTGCTCCAATCATCGGAATTATCAACACCGTTGCTCTTAACCCCATAGACATAAATCCCCATGTTAATATGGCCGTTTTTAGATTTCCTAAAGTAAATATTGCAGATACTACCAAGGTCAACAAAATTACAATCCTTGTGATTACTAATTCATTTTTGATATTTTCATTCTTGCTTATATATTTTTTATAAATATCATTTATAATAATTGTGCTGAATCCAAGTGCCATTCCTGAACCGGTTCCCACTAACGCTATCAATAATGTTGCTAATATAAGACCGCTGATAAAAGGCGGAATATTGTTAATAATAAATAAAGGAAATGCCTGACTTGATTCTATGTAAGGATAATTAATTTTCATATACATTCCTATTAAAATACTGCCGATTCCTATAGGTGGTATAATAGCAGCACTTAATAATGCGCCCTTTTTGGCTTCCTTTATATTTTTCCCTGATATAACAGCCTGAATATAAGTCTGAGTAGATAATACTCCCAAAACAACCGAAAACCCATCACCTACATCAATACCAACTCCTCTTGATACAAGATTAAAATATTGTTGGTGATTAAGGTTATTATAAAATCCGGAAAACCCTCCCCCTAACTTAAGAGCTATAGCAGCACCTAAAAAAACAGAAAAATATATTAAAACAAGCTTTATAATACCTAAAATACCTGTACTTAAAACTCCGCCAAAAATAACGTAAACACTCATTAGCAATATACTGACACAAGCACTTTCCACACTGTCCAAACCAAACATTGAAGATAACAATGCATTAGCAGCTAAAATTTGTGCAACTATATTCAATATTATCCCGAATGATGATAAAACTGTAGTAATAATACCGGAGGTTTGTCCATACTCTGAAGATATCATTTCTTGTATTGTATTACAGCAGCTTAATTTAAGCGGCTTAACAAAGCCTGATCCAAGAATTAAACATCCCAGACCGGCACCTAAGGTAAACCACCAGGCAGAAAAACCATAATTATATGCCAGCTGTGCGGTACCTACGGTTGAAGAACCTCCTACCAATGTTCCGATAATTGTTCCGGCAACTAATAAAGAACTCGCTCTGTGACCGCCTGTTGAAAAATCCGATGCATTTTTAACTCTTTTCCCTGAATAAACTCCTATTCCCATTATGATTATCAAAGTAACTAATGCTCCGATAATATGAGATGCTGTAAGGTTTTCCATGAAGTTCTCCTGTAAGCAATTAGGGTTGAACCCTAATTATCATAATATATAAGTCTTTCTTTTAGATTATATTAAATAATTATTAGAATAGCAATAATAAGAATTCATATAAGAACTAAACCGCAGCTTAAAGCTGCGGCGTAATTAATATATAGTATATTATACAGGTATTTCAATATCCAGCAGAGGCGGATACTGCTGACACCCGAACACATCACCTTCACCGGGACTTCCGCTTGGCTGAAGTCTTAGTATGGTAAATTTTATTGCATATGCCGGATCAAATTCAACAAAATCTGAAATTCTGCTTTCACAAATTTGAAATAGATTTGCTATAAATTCTTTTGTAATTATTTTACTTGCCTTAACTAATTCATAATTTTCTTTTTCTCTGAATATTATATCAAATGTAATTCTATCAGTACCGGCATTTTTGCTTCTTATTGTTTTAGCTATATCAACTAACTTTATTGTCTTCATAACTCTTACTCTCCGATCTCTATTAGTTTAACATCAAATAATTCTAAA
This sequence comes from Sedimentibacter hydroxybenzoicus DSM 7310, assembly GCF_013403245.1. Classification (GTDB taxonomy): domain Bacteria; phylum Bacillota; class Clostridia; order Tissierellales; family Sedimentibacteraceae; genus Sedimentibacter; species Sedimentibacter hydroxybenzoicus. Next base: position 136,052 of record NZ_JACBNQ010000005.1, read on the forward strand.
GGATCATCCACTTCAACAATATGATTTAAAGACCATCGGTAAGCAGAAGTAGCGGGTAAGACTTCATCAACGACAAAAGCAGCTGTCCCGGCAGTACCCTTAACCTCAGGCAATCTTGCATAAAAGATTTGTCTTGTTCCGGTCATAGTAACTTCTTCAGCCATTTCCTTTGTTGGAGCAATGCCTTGAACAATTATACATAATTCATGTGATTTTATTTCTTTAACAGGCTCTAAGTCTCCCATTACACCATTTTTACCATATATCCTGTAATGCAATTCGTACCCGTTATCTCCAAACTTTTGCATTACCTGTTCTCTTGACAATTCTATAACCTTATCAATATTTTTTATTGTATAAGGATCTCTGACACCTGCAATCCCAATATACATTTCTCCAACCTTCGTAGACCCTTCAAGCTTAACTTTTATTTTGCCTTCAATTGGTATATACTTTGGGTTAGTTATTCTTGTAGTTTTTTCATCCCACTGCTCATACAGGCATTCAGACATGTCCAGCATCCCGCCTGCAAAATATTCATAATACGGATTCGACCTTTCATACATAGCATGACCTGCAACAGATGCTACCGTACATCTTTGCCAAGGAGCCATTGCCGTAACTTTAACATCATTATGTGTTATAGTTCCAATTACACTTTCCTTGGCTCCATAAGGTTCAGCACAGAATGAAGCACATTCCAATACCTTTCCGGCATAATAAGCAAGATTTTCCGGGAATCCTTCTTTTATAGCTGGAGCAGCAAAAATTGCAATATCTGATGATCTTCCTCCTATTATAACATCTGCCCCCATCTCTAAAGCTCTAATGTATGGATGTACACCTGCTACAGCAACAATTCTTTCTGTTTTGTCCAATTCTTCAAAAGTAAGAAAAGATCTTGAATCTAATCCTTCGATTACAGCTCCGTTTTCCATCTTATTTCTCAGATATCTTTTATCAACTTCTGAATAAAAATATGCTAATTTAAATTTAGGAATTTTATGTTCTGTTGCTAAATCTTTTATAATTTGCACATACATATCAACTCTGCTGTTTGTTCCCGTATCACCTGCAGAACCTATAATCATAGGAACTCCCTGCTCTCTCGAAGCAAGAAGCATTAATTCCAAATCATGTTTCTGCCAGACATATAGACTTGCACATTTATCAGCACCTAAAGGTCCGGGCCCAATATCATCACTTCCGGAATCACTGCAATAATAATCAGGCTTAGTTTGTGCTCCTAACCAAAAGCTATCTTCTTTTGTAGGAGAAAAACCTAAATGTCCATTAGGACAAATTATCCTAAGCTCTTTTTTTATCATTTTCAATCCTCCACTATTGTAATTAGTTTTCATACAATAATAGTAGCAATATTTGTGCCAATAAAATTACGCAATTATTTAATTGTGATTATAAGCACCGCGGCTTAGTTATAATTTATAATTGCTTTTAATGTGCATAAAATAATGTCTAATAATTGGACATTACTCGAGTTTCCGGTTTTATACAGTTATTAATTTTAACACTCTTCAATATTGTAATATTTTATCTTATTATACAATGTTTGTCTTTTTATCCCCAATACTTTTGCAGCCATTGTTTTATTACCGTTAAATCTGTTTAACGTACTCAAAATTATCATTTTTTCATAGTCTGATAATTTTTTTTCTTTTCTTTCTTCTGACAAGGCATTATATGTAAAACCTGTTATTTCCTTTGGCAGATATTCCGGTAATAAAAATTCCTCTTCTTCGTGAGCAATCAGAACAGAACGTTCTATTACATTACTAAGCTCTCTGACGTTACCCTTCCATTCATATTCTATCAGATACTTTATAGCAACCGGGTCATAATATTTTATTTTTTTATTATATTCATTCGAATATTGTTCCATAAAAAATTCTGCAAGAGAAGAAATATCATCTTTTCTTTCCCTTAACGGCGGAATTTCTATATTAATTACATTCAATCTGTAAAATAAATCTTCTCTGAAGTTTCCATTCTTAACTTCCTCAGGCAGATTTTTATTTGTTGCTGCAATGATTCTGACATCTACATTTATACTTTTTTCTGAACCTATTTTATAAATCTGTTTTTCCTGCAACGCTCTTAAAAACTTGACCTGTGACTGAAAAGGAAGTTCACCTATCTCATCAAGAAACAGGGTACCCCCATTAGCTAATTCAAATTTACCCTTTTGTATGTGATCAGCACCGGTAAAGGAACCTTTCTCAAATCCAAACAGCTCAGACTCAATAAGATTTTCGGGTATTGCTCCGCAGTTAATCACCACAAAACTGTTATTTTTGCGACAGCTCAAATTATGTATAAGTTTAGCTATTACCTCTTTACCTACTCCGCTTTCGCCTGTTAATAATATACTTGCCCTGCTGTTTGCTACTCTGTTTACTATATCAAATACCTTTTGCATAACTTCACTTTTACCAACAACACCCTCGTATTCATATTTGCATTCTACCCTTCTTTTTAAGTTCCTGTTTTCTTCTTTTAGAATTCTATGTTCAATTGCCCGCTCAATCGCAAATATCAGCTCATCGTTTGAAAATGATTTTTCAATATAGTCAACTGCTCCCATTTTAACAGCTTTTACCGCTGATTTTATATCTGCATATGCAGATATAAATATGGTTTCTATGAACGGATCAATTTCTAATGCATTTTTCATCAGTTCAATACCATCCATCCCTGGCATTCGTAAATCGGTAATCAATATGTCAACAATGTTATTATTCAAAATTTCAGTTGCTTCATATCCGTCCTTCGCAGTAAAAACCTTGTAATTTAAGTCACTCAATATTACTTTTAAAGTTTCTCTTATAGATTTTTCATCATCAACTATTAGCAGATTAATCTCCATAATGTTCCTCCCTTTCCTGGATTGTGGGTAACATTAATGAAACAGTAGTTCCTTTGTTTATATTGCTATCTATAAATATATCTCCGCCTGATTTTTTTATTATGTTAAAAACAATAGATAGTCCGATACCCGTTCCACATTCTTTTGTAGTATAGAAGGGATCAAATATTAAATTAATATCCTTTTCAGAAATACCAATTCCATTATCCATGATATCAATTAATACACAATTAGATTTCTTTTGTATACTTATTTCAATAATGCGCTCATCCTTATCATCTTTTAATTTCAAAGCATCAATTGCATTAAGTAATAAATTAATAAACACTTGTTTTAAATTATCTTTGTTGCAAGGCAATTCAATTTTACGGACATTATATTCTAAATTTAATCTTATTTTATTCTTATTAATAGTAAATTTTAATAAGGTTAATACTTCATCAATAATTTCATCTAAACAACAACTTCCGATTGAATAATAACTGTCTTTGCTCATATTCACAAGTTGATCTATAACACGATTTAATCTATTGCTTTCTTCTCTTATAATATTTAAAAGATTGGTCAATTCAATATTGTTTTCTTTGCCTCCATATTTAGACAACAAATATTCACTGGCATTTCTTATAGGCAATAAAGGATTTCTGATTTCATGAACCAAGCCTGCTGTTAATCTTCCTAACGCAGCAAGCTTGTCAGCCATGAATATTTGCTTTTGCAATTTTTCAATTTCAGTATTATCTCTGAATATACATATACAACTTTTAACAGAATTATCATCATTGTACATAAATGAAGTACTGAAACGTATTCTTAATACATTGTCATCTTTTTTAACTAAATACCCCGGTTCTTCAAAAAACGTTTTTTGATTTTTCAAAAACTTCCATGTATTTTCTTCATTTTCTAATTCTAGCTTTAAAACAGAAATATTTTTACCTAATAGTTCATCAGTTCTATAACCTGTAATTATCTCCGCAGATTTGTTAAAAATGGTTATTTTATTTATATCATCAATAACCATAATGCCGCTATTAACATTATCCAATATTTTATTTGAAAACTTTTTCGTTTCAGTAATATTGTTGTTTAACTCCAACAATACAGCTGCTTGGGAAGCAATTATATTAATCACTTGCACCTCATAATCATCATATTGATTAATTTTGGAACTGGACACGCTCAATATACCTATTGTTTTGTCTCCGACTACTAAGGGGACTGCTAAAAATGATCTGATAATAGGATCCTCATTATAATATTGCCTTACTTTTACTTCATTAGATTCAAGGGCATCATTAATAAGTATCGGTTTTTTATTTTTAGCAACTAATCCAACCGCTCCCTCCCCAATCTTAAATGGCATCCTTCTTCTTAACTTTTCTGTGTCTGTTCCGAGACATGAAACTATTTCCAAAGTATGTTCCTTTTCATTAATTTTATATATTACAGCCATATCAAATTTAATAAACTTTTTTATGAAGTTAAAAATTATGTCAGCTGTAACTTGGAAATCCTTTGCCTTTGAAATAAGATTAAATGTATCCGATAATAAGTATAAATCACTTCTATAATTTTCAATCATTAAATCACCCCTAATTAATGTTAGCATAATTATATTTTATTTACAAATAAAATAAACCCTATCACGTTTTAAGTGATAGGGCAGAAATTAATTTAGAAAGGTCCATAACTGATCATTTGTGCAACGGATACTAAAATAATACCTGCAACGGTTAAAATAACGGTTAGCTTTAATATATGTTTAAACCAGGCATTATAAGGTATATCAGCGAATGCCAAATAATATATCATTGCCGGCCAAAGCATATTTGTAATACCATCTCCAAATTGGAATGCTAATACTGCAGTCTGTCTTGTAATGCCGAGAACATCTGACAATGGTATCATAATCGGCATTGTTGCAGCCGCCTGTCCGCTTCCAGACCCGATGAAAAAGTTTATAAATGATTGAATTATGAACATACCTGCAGCCGCAATCGAAGAGCTTAAGCCCATAATAGGCTGAGATAAACCAAATACTATCGTATCTAAAATCATCCCTTCTTCTAATATAATAACAATAGCTCTGGCAAATCCGACTATTAATGCTCCAAATGTAACTCCTGACATACCTTTTGTCAAATACCTGAATATTTCGTTTGGAGAGAAGCCTCCGACGAACCCGGCAACCATTGCAAAACCTAAAAATAAAGCAGATAATTCTGTAGTATACCAACCATACTTAATAACACCGAATATTAAAAATATAATATTTAAAGCAAAAACAACCAGTACCAATTTATGTCTTGCGGTAAACTCACCCACATCTTTTATTTCAAAGTCTCTGGCATCTTTGTCACCTTCATATCCATATATTATACTTTTGGTAGGATCCTTTTTTACTTTTTTAGCATAGCTTAATATAAACCACAATCCTATAACAAGAAATACTACATAACATATTATCCTGAATAATAGTCCGGAAAACATAGGCAATTCCGCAATGCTTTGTGCAACACCTATCGTAAACGGATTTAAAAATGCTCCTGCAAATCCTACCCATGCTGCTGTTCTCACTACATGAAATCCTACAACCCTGTCATACCCAAGGGCTAAGCACATGGATATAACCAATGGTATAAATGGTATCGTTTCCTCCGCAAATCCAAAAACAGCACCCAGTAATGTAAATATTATTGTTACAAGAACTAATAATATTGTATCCTTTCCTTTCATTTTTTCAACTAAGTGTATTATTACCGCATCTAATGCCCCTGTACCACGTATAACTTCAACAGAACCTGAAATTATGAATATAAAAGCGATGATGCCTCCAGAGGCTGAAATACCTTTTGGTATCGCTTTCAACATTCCAAAAATATTTACTGTTTTATCCTCAACTAATTTAAATGATTCTGCATCAACAACAGTCCTGCCCGAAGCTTCATCCACAACTCTTTCATACGACCCTGAAGGTATTAACCAAGTTAATATCATAGCAGTTAGTATTAAAGTAAATATAATTACATATCCGTTAGGTTTCTTTAACCCTTCAAGAAAACTACCCTTTTTGCCTGAACTTGTCATCATTTACCTCCTAATTTTACTTTCTTCTATAAATTTTTTAAATATTATCGCCGTTCTTTCATCGCTCCATATCAGTTCTTCCGGATGAAATTGTGTCCCTAATATAAATGCATCATCCATATATTCAATTGCTTCGATAACTCCGTCATCAGCAACTGCCGCAGTCCTAAATCCTTCCGGCACCTGATTTACCTTTTGCACATGAAAACTATTCACATCCCATTGATTGCTACTTACTACACTATATAGGAAGCTGTCTTCTGCCAAATTAACTTTGTGCCAAGGAACTCCACCATTTGGATCTTTTTGCTTATGCCCTTCAATTAATTCATCTGATAAAGAACCTCCAAAAACCTCTACCAGCATTTGGAATCCTCTGCATATACCCATAATTGGTTTTTTCAGCTCTTTTGCAGCTTTTACTAATTCAGCTTCAAAGTCATACCTTAATGGTTGTTGCTTTCTTAAGTCAGGCATATCTTCCTTTGAAAATTTTTTAGCGTCACCGCCACCCGAAAGTAACAATCCATCAATATCTTCCAAAACACTCTTAATATCAATCTGTTCAAATTGAGGGATCAAGACAGGTATGCCGCCAGCCTTAATAATAGCCTCTATGTATGACCTTCCAACATAATTATAACCTCTGCTTTCAATCGAATCTCCCCATGTCTCTACACTCCAGGCAGTTGTTATTCCGATTTTGGGTTTTTTCAAATCAGCCGTCCTCCCTTTCAAAATATTTTTATTAAATTATTTGCAATAATAATGCCAAAATAATTATTATTGTTATTTTTATAAAAAATGTTTAATTAAAGATAACATTTCTAACTTATTAATTTCAAATATAATTTTGATAATTGTTTTATGTAAATATATTAGACAAACTATAAATATAATAAAAAAATGTGTCAAATAATATGACACATAGTATTCTTGGATGAATTGAATTAGTAAGCAGTCTATAGGTCAACCCTAACAGACTTTAGATTTTTTCAGTATTTCTATCAATTCTGTATTTTCATGTTCTTTGAGTTGGATTAATGGCTTTCTCACGTAACCGCCTTCAAATCCCAACAAATCACAAGCGTACTTTAATCCTGCTATGCCATATGTACCTGTCACCGCACTGTTAACAGGAAATACCCTTTCATAAAGCTCTCTCGCCTTTTCTATATTGCCTCTTTCAAATTCTCTTTGAACATCTATGCATTCGCCGGGGCAACAATTTGCAAGAGCCATAACAGCAGCTTTAATCCCCAGAGTTAAGGCAGGATACCATACAGATGCTGTGCCAACCATTAAATTAAATTCGGCATCACCTACAGCTCTTTTAAAATCTATCAGCTGAGAAACATTACCCGAGCTGTCTTTCATCCCGATTATATTATGATGCTTGCATAATACACCAACAGCATATGGAGAAATATTGACATGCGTAAACTTAGTAACATTGTAAATCATTATTGGTATTTTAACATTGTCAGCAACATCCGTATAAAAATTAATCAGAGCTTCATCATTCATTTTACCGCCATAATAAAATGGAGTAACAATAAGCGCACAGTCAGCACCCATGACAGCTGCCTTGTTTGTTAAATCAACAGTAGCACCCGTTGATTCCATACCGGTTCCGGCAAAAACAATTTGTCCAGGTTTTTTATGTTTAACTGTAAGCTCAATCAATTTTAATTTTTCTTCTTCCGTCAAATATACAGTTTCACTGTTCGAACCGAGTACCAAATATCCTGCTAAATCATATTTATTCCATTTTTCAATATTTCTTCTAAACTTGTCGTAATCCACCTCATCTTTTTCATCAAACGGTGTTATCATCGGCGGTATTACTCCCCTAATATGTATAAATGCCATTTTTACCTCCTTCATAAAATATTAATTTGCCACCGCAGCTTTTATTGCAGTTGAACTAACAACATTAACCGTTCCCATATCACCTAACATCTGAGAAAACACAGGCAATTGCAGCACTGTTGAATAGTTAATTATAAGTATCTCATCAATTTTATTTTCTTCTATCAGATCATAAATATTATAATTGAAGTAACGAGGATCGGCTATGAAAATATCACCATAATGAGGTATAAGAAACGGGATAAAAGCATTACCGTAAGAATCCTTTATCACTAATATTTTTTTCTCTGTCTGAGAATCTACTTCAATATGTGAAAAAGCAGCATCTCCGCCCATGAAAACAGAATATTTTCTGCTGTGCTCGAAATATGACGGAAAAACAATCTGATTTGAACTCCATGATGTTTCATCCCTGTTTATTGCTGAATATTTAATCGGCAACAAAGGATTGTAATACCATATATCATCTAAATTATTTTCCAATCTTTCATTTTGAGTCATATTGTATATGGAGCCGAGATATTTATTTTCCGAATCTATTTTTTCATATTTCTCTAATGGTACGGGTTCCTCTTTTTTAGTCTTAATAAATGATTCATATGCTCTATATGCTCCTAATCCGGTCCAATGATGATCTGTTTTGAAATATAGGTATTCATCCTTATTTGCCTCTATATTTGAATATGCATCCACCGTTATAACCTTATTATTCATATTTGAATAAGCATATTGGATCCCATCTTTTTGCGAATCACTCAAGTCACTGTATTCATCAGGCATATTAAATTCACTGGATGTTGGTGCAATGAGATTATATATTTTTACATCACTGCCTAAGTTTGCAGCATATTTATTAATCGAATCTATGTAAACATTTGCATTATACTTACTAAATTTGAACTTTTCATAGCCTACACTGTTTATTATTACAAAATTACCCACATGTTCAGGTGTATGCTCTATAGGTAAATCATTTCCTATAATGTCATCTTCTGTCTCAGAGACGCTGTCATTTCCGGATTCAGTTGATTCATCTTCTTTCAGCTCATCATCCGACTCTTCTATTTCATCTGTATTAACTATATTTTCATTTGTTTCACTGTTCTTAAAAGCTATTTCATCACTCAAAGTTTCTTTATTTAAATCATTAATAACTGTTTCATTTGCAACATCATTTTCAATTGTAGATACATGCTTAGTACTATAAATGATTAATACTAAAATTAAACTGATTACTATAAATGCACTTATTAACACTATTTTTCTTGAAACGATAATACCTCATCTCCCCATGCTCAGTTTATTTTCTGATATTTCACGCCTAAATTATAGCATAATTATGTAAATTATTCAATTTAATTAGTCATAAACCTGTTAACCATTGTTAAGTCTTCGGAAAGGGTCCTCTTACACTAATATTAATACTCCTTAACTCTTACCTATGTATGTTAGGCTGCTTTACGCTTCAGAAACTTTTCATTCCAATTTACTGACAAGATGATATATAATAATAGATAATTGTATGAATTAATATAATAAGGAGAACGAGTAATGCCACACATTTATTATGCTGCATATAATGAAGATCTTATACCGCTTACAATTCAAATATTTAAGGACTTAGGCAAAGATGTAGGGGCAATGGTATACGACCATCAAAACCCTCAAAAGTTACTTGAAACCGGAGCTAAGGTGTTTTTATCGCGCGGAGATACTGCAAACAGAATAAGAAGCAAATTAGATGTTCCGGTGGTTGAAATACCTATACCGTTTGATGATATGATAAAATGTCTGTTAGAAGCAAGTAAAATGGGTAAAAACATAGGCGTAGTCGGTTATAATAATTTGTTAAGCGGCTTAGAACTGTTAAACCCATTACTTAACATTAATATTAAACAAGTATTTGCAAACAATCCTGAGGAAATGCTGAACAAAATATTGCAGCTTAAAAACGAGGGAATAGATGTAATAGTTGGTGGTATCTATCAAACAAATGTAGCAAAAAAATTAAACATAAAAAATGTCAGAATTGATTTTAGTCATAAGGCATTAGAATACGCTTATAATGAAGCTGAATTTATACTTGAAACCATCCTGTTAAACAACAGAAAAAACGAAGAATTAAAAGCAATATTAGATACAACCAAGGAAGGATATATAGCAATTGACAAAAAAGGTATTATCACTTTAATTAACCAAACTTCATTAAAACTAATTTCAAATGATGTATCACCTCTTATAGGTACTCCCTTAATCGATGTTTTTCCCGAGTTAAAACATCTTATGGACATTGTGAATACAGGCGAAGAATCTTTGCAAGACATTGTCCGTATAAACGAAACCGACGTGTTATGTAATATGATTCCGCTAAAACATAATAAAAATGAAGTTATTGGTGCAATTGCTACATTTAATGACATATATACCATAACCAAGGGCGAAAGAAAAATAAGAAATAAAATTTTAAACAAAGGATTTTATGCAACTTATAAATTTACAGATATAAAATACACAAGCAGATCAATAAAAGAATGCATTTCTAATGCTAAAAAATTTGCTGTAAGTGATTCTACCGTATTAATACTTGGAGAAACAGGTGTCGGAAAAGAGTTGTTTGCACAAAGTATTCATAATGAAAGCTATAGAAAACATGGACCTTTCGTAGCAATTAACTGCGCCTCACTTCCTGAAAATATATTAGAAAGCGAATTGTTTGGTTATGAAGAAGGTGCTTTTACCGGTGCTAAGAAAAATGGCAAGGAGGGCTTATTCGAATTAGCTCATAACGGCACTATTTTTTTAGATGAAATTAGTGAAATGCCATTGAGCTTACAAGCGAGGTTTTTGAGAGTTTTACAAGAAAGAAAAGTTATGAGATTAGGCAGTGATCAGATTATTCCAATTAATGTCAGAGTTATCTCAGCAACAAATAAAGATATTAAGAACCTTGTTTATAGCAAAAAGTTTAGAGATGACTTGTTTTATAGATTAAATGTTCTAACCTTAAATATTCCACCTTTAAGAGATAGAAAAGATGACATAAATGTACTCATTAATAATTTTTGCAAAACATATATAAAAAATAGAAATATTAGCATTCAAAATGATGCAATTGATATATTAAAGGATTACAAATGGCCCGGAAATATAAGACAACTAAAAAATTTCATTGAAAAATTAAGCATTATAAGTAATTCCAATATAATAAACGCTCAAATCGTAAAAAATATGATAAGCAGCGAACCAGAGTTCGAGACAACTGATTATACTAATAAAATTATTAAAATACCAATAACGAAAGAGGAAGTTTATGAAGCATTAAGTATATCCAACGGAAATAAAATGGAAGCTGCTAATATGCTTGGAGTTCATAGAAGTACACTTTGGCGGCTAATGAAAAAATATGATTTATGTTAAATATGTCGCATCGACGTCGTATATGTTTCGAACGAAACATATGCGACGTCGATTTTTAACAAACAATACTATATTTTCATTTATAGAAATACGTTTTTGTGGGTTAATACTAATATATACTTAAGACGTTATGTTTTATGGCATCATTATTGCATTGTTATACATTACAAGAAAGGAGAAAATGATATGATTGACTTAAGAAGCGATACTCTAACTATACCAGATGATGAAATGTTAAAAACTATTTTATCTGCTAAGCTTGGTGACGACGGAAGAGTTGACGAAAATGGAAGAGGCGAGGATTTATCTGTTAATGAATTAGAAGATATTGCCGCAAGATTAACAGGAAAAGATGAAGGAGTACTTTTTTCTTCGGGGACTTTAGCGAACACTGCAGCTATATTAACTTATTGCAGCCCGGGAGATAAAGTACTGGTTGATGAAATTTTGCACATTTATAAAAGCGAAAAGGTTGTTTTCGAAAAAAGTGTCGGTCAACTGATACCGGTTCTTTATAAGCTAAACGAAAAAAGCAAACCGGATACACAACATTTAAGACAACTGATGGAAGAAAATGATATTAAATTATTATGTATTGAAAATACTCATAATTTTTCCGGTGGTGTATGCTTAGATGCAAATGATTTAAAAGAAATATATGACTTAGCTAAAGAATTTAATATTCATGTTCATATGGACGGAGCCAGGTTATTTAATGCAACAGCCAGCCTAAACGTTGATCCGAAGGATTTATGCAAATATGTTGACTCATTAATGTTTTGCATATCAAAAGGCTTGGGTGCTCCAATTGGGTCTCTTTTATGCGGAAACAACAATTTTATAAAAAAACTTAGGCAGAAGAGGAAGCTACTGGGCGGAAACATGAGGCAGGCAGGTGTGATTGCTGCTCCAGGTATTCATGCCTTAAAACACAATATCGAAAAATTAAAAGAAGACAATGAAAATGCAAAATACGTCAGCGAAGGAATTAAAGATTTGAAGAAAATAAAGGTCCAAGATAAAGTACAAAGCAATATCGTTATGTTGGATGTAAGCAACACAGGAATGTCTCCTGAAGAATATTGCGAAGCAGCTAGAAAAAAAGGGTTGAAGATAAGACCTGTATTGGAAAATAAAGTCCGTTTAGTATTTTATAACGGAATTAATCGCAAGGATGCGGATGAGGTTATTAAAATTATCAGAGATATAGATAAGTCTATGTAATTCATAAAAAATATCGTCTCTGCGCTAATTACGGATATCTTTAATAGTTACTCATGATGTAAATTTAAAATTATAAAAATTATATGGAAAGGTAGTGATTTTATGAAGATTTTCGGCAAAAAGATAGGCCTAACTACTCAAGTTTTTTTAGCAATGATATTAGGAGCAATATTTGGACTAGTCATAGGTGAACCAATGACTAAGGTTGGATTCATAGGTGACATATGGTTAAATATGATTAAAATGATAGTAGTTCCTATGGTTATTGTAACTATTGTTACAGGTATCGTATCACAAAAAGACATTAAATCCTTAGGACGAATCAGTTTCAGAATAATGGCTTATTATGTTGTAACTACATTGATTGCAGCTGCTATAGGTATAATTGTTGCATCAATAATCAAGCCCGGCAATATTGCCAACTTTACAGGCTTAGCTTCAAAGGAGGTTGTAGCTGGCAGCGACATAACCATGGAGGATTTCTTCTTAAGCATGTTTTCATCTAATATGTTTAAGTCATTCTCAGACGGTAACATATTACAAACACTTATAATTTCTGTATTGATAGGTATAGCTATATTAAGAATGAAAACAGAAAATATGAAGACCACGATAGTAAATGGATTTAATTCATTGAGTGAAATGGTGTTTTCTCTGATAGGCATGATAATGATAGCATCTCCTATAGGGGTATTTTTCCTTATGGCCGATTCCTTTGCTACATATGGAGCCGGTATTTTTACAAGTATGGCAACACTGGCAGGAACATATTACTTTGCTTGTATAGTACACATCGTATTTATTTACGGTGGGTTTTTATGGATTAAAGCAGGCGTAAACCCAATCCGATTTATTAAAGACAGTGCTGAATTATGGATTTATACTATATCTACTTGTAGCAGTGTTGCCTCTATTCCTGTAAATATAAAGGTTGCAAAAGAAAAGTTTGGTGTTTCCGAAAGCATTTCAGGATTTACAGTTCCTTTAGGTTCTCAGATGAACTACGACGGAAGTGTATTGCTTTACGGAGTCGTAATAGTATTCATAAGTCAAGTAGTTGGTGTTCCTTTAAGCATAGGTACAATGCTTAAAGTTATTTTACTATCTGCTATCTTTTCAACCGGCGGAGGAGGAATACCCGGAAGCGGCATTGTCAAACTGTTAGTTATGGTTGAAGCCTTTGGTCTGCCAACAGAGATAGTAGGAATCATCGCAGCTTTCTATAGATTGTTTGATATGGGTACTACAACAAATAACTGTTTAGGAGACTTGGCAGGCACGATCTTTGTTTCAAAGCTAGAAGAAAAATCAGCTGCCAAAGCTGCAAACTAATAAGTTTTAGCATTTATATAATAATTACACCACCATAATTATCTTTAAAACAGCTGATAAGAACAACTCTTATCAGCTGTTTTTGCATTAAGAAGTCAAATAATTGAATTTCTACAACAGCTATAAACATTGATAGGTAGCAGTAATAATATTATATTTTAGATAAAGTCCAGAATTATAGTGTTCATTTTTCTCTAATATGCTGTATAATGCTGTTAAGAGTATTCTTACAATGGCGATGATTGCTTTATTGAAGAAGGTAAGGACTATTTGCAACGGTAACACATGAAGGACACAAGATTGTCATATCCGCAGAAATTATAAAACTACCGGCAATAAAATCATGTTCGAATAAAATTATATAGCAGGAGAAAAGCAGTATGGAGCTTATGAAAAATTTATTTAACAATAAAGGTTATATTGATGGAATTACTATTATAGACTTGGAGGGTGAAATTTTATTTACTGCAAAGTTTAACAACAAGCTGAATTCTAAGGCTGACGAAAATTACGAAGTCGTTGGCAAAAATTTCCTTGAAGTCTATGAAAATCTGGATGAAAATACAAGCAGTACATATCAGTCAATGATTCACGGAGTACCTTTTTATGTTGAAAATCAAACTCTCAAATCAACCGACAGAGTTCCTATAAAAATTACATCTCTATCTATACCTATCAAATCAAGCAGCAAAATTGTAGGTGCTATTGATTTATCTGTGAGTGAGTATGAAAAAGATGTTAAGGATGAAATTGAAATAGATACCGATTTATACGAAAGAAATTTCAGATCAAAAATAGCAGAAGCGTCGTCCGGGGGCAAAACTGTAAACAAATTGGATTTAAGAGAAAGTCGTGCAAGCTTTGTTACTGAGAATATAATTACTGATGACACACGTATGAAGGAATTGAAAAAGTATATTAAGGTTGCGGCTAACTGCAATCTACCAACCTTAATAAGCGGAGAAACGGGTACCGGCAAAGAAATGTTTGCTCATGCTATACATAACGAGAGCCTGCGCAGAGACAAGCCGTTTATAGCTCAAAACTGCGCAGCTATACCTGAAAACCTATTGGAGAGCATATTGTTCGGAACATCAAAGGGTGCATTTACCGGAGCGGTGGATAACATAGGATTATTAGAGCTGGCCGAGGGCGGAACTATATTTTTAGACGAAGTCAATTCAATGCCTTCACACTTGCAGTCAAAGCTATTAAGAGTTTTGCAGGACGGCACCTTCAGGAGTATTGGCTCAAAAGAAGAAAAAGTAGTTGATGTCAAGGTGATTGCAGCCATTAACGAGGATCCGGTGATGGCGATAGAAAAAGGCACTATGCGCAAGGATATTTATTACAGACTGAGCGCAATAAGCTTCAATATTCCTCCCTTGAGGGAGCGTAAGGATGACATCCCCCTATTGACCAGCTATATTGTATCTAAATATAATAAGACATTTAACAAGAATATAAAGTATGTTTCCACCAATCTTTATAAAAAGCTATATGAATATGACTGGCCGGGTAATGTCAGAGAATTGGAGAATGTGCTGATTTATGGTCTCAGCATGGTAAATAGCACAAGTGAGAGTTTGGATTTTTCAGATATTGAAGGAAAATTCAACTATATGCTGAACATAAACAATGAATCAAATATTAAATTAGAGCCTCTTGTAACAATGGTTGATAAGTATGAAAGCGCAATAATAGAAAAGGTATTAATAAATACAGGCTACAATGTGACAAAGGCTGCTAATATATTGAAAATACCAAGACAAACATTACAGAGAAAATCAAAAAAATTTAATCTTATTTAATAAATTGCCCGTAAACGAGCAGACCGTTGCTCATTTACGGGCAATATTAATGTTTTACAAGTGCATTTTTGTTTTAATTCTACCATAACTAATGAAATTTCAACCTTTTTACAAATATCCTTCTTGGCATGAATAATGCATGTGCTAAATCAAGACAAAATAATTAAGGAGGCAGTAATTTGATTTTTGGTGTATTGAAAGATATTAAGAATGGTGAGTTCAGGGTTATAGCTACACCATCTGAGGTTGCAAGCATATGTGGTGACGGTCATAAGGTATTAGTGCAAAAGAATGCCGGCGCAAAAGCCGGATTTTCAGATGAAGAATACGTGAGTGTTGGTGCTGAAATGGTTGAAACAATGAAAGAAATGTATGATAGGTGTGATTTCGTTGCTAAAGTAAAAGAAATAGAGCATTCTGAGTACAATTTACTCAGAGAAAACCAAATTATATTTACCTGCATCCATCCTGCTGCTCACAGTGAAGAAGTTCAAGCGCTATTGGATAAAAAGGTAATTGCATTTACAGCAGAAGATTCGCATCGATACGGTTCGCCTAACTGCGAAGCAGCAGGAAAACAGGGTGCCTTAATGGGTCTTGAATCTCTTTTATCCATAAATGGCGGAAACGGGAAGTTTGTAAGCGGACTTGCAGGCGCTCCGGGCATAAAGGCTCTTGTACTTGGTGGCGGAATAGTCGGCAGAAATGCTCTTCAGGTTCTTCAATCTTTAGGAGCATGGGTTACTGTAATGGATATTAATATTGCAACTTTAAGAGATATAGGAAAAATGTATGATGAAAAGGTAAATACAGTCATATCAACAAAATACAATCTCAAGAAACTTCTTCCTGAGATGGATTTAGTAATCAACTGTGTAAAGTGGCCAAAGGGAAGCAATGAGTTTCTGATTGACAGGGAAATGGTAAAGTCAATGCAAAGAGGTTCTGTAATTGTAGATATCAGCAACGATTACGGTGTAATAGAAACATTCCGTGAAACAACACATGAAAAGCCAAGATATACAGAGGAAGGAGTTGTTCATTACTGTGTTGGAAATATTCCCGGAGCAATTGCAAATTCAACATCTGTAGCTTACGCAGCATCCGTCTTGCCTCACCTTAGAAATATTATGAATTTGGGAGTCGAAGAAGCATGTATCAGAGATGGATACTTAAGAAGGAGCCTGACTACATACAAGGGATATTTGACACACGAAGAAACAAGTGCTCTTCAGAACAGACCATGGATAAGACCGGAGGACATACTTAATATAGCGGATAAAGATTTGAATCCGGCACCGTCGGCAACCGTAACGAAATCTAATAATATAATTACAATCTAGGAGGAAGAAATGGAAGAAGTAGTAAACATGGGATTTATATCAATTATACCGTCACTTTTGGCAATTGCGCTTGCTTTTACTACCAGAAATACTGTTGTATCACTTGCTTTTGCTTGTTTAGTTGGTACACTTATCGCAGGACAAGGCTTATTGGGATTTCCAACATTATTAAAAACAAGCTTGGGAACAACAAGCTTTTCATGGGTAATGCTTTTAAATACGTTTATTGCAATATTAGTTGCCTTTTTCCAAAAAACGGGGGCAATACAAGGTTTTTCTCAATATATCCAAAGTAAAAATTTAAGCAGGAAAGCTGTACAGCTTGTTGCTTGGTTGTTAGGCGGCTTTGTATATTTCTCTGACTCCTTCAGCCCATTATTTGTCGGAACAACAATGAGAAGTATATCTGACAAGGCAAAGATTTCAAGGGAAAAATTATCGTATATAGCGGATTCAGGTGCTGCACCGGTTAGCGTCATGGTTCCTATAACAGGGTGGGCAGCATATCTTAGCGGGCTTGCTATAGGTGTAGGTGCTATAGCAACTCAGGAAGATGCAATGAGATTATTTATCAAAGCAATACCATTTAACTTTTACGCACTGATTACAGTTGTTTTTGTCGGCTTGATAGCCGCAGGTATAATAAAGGATTTCGGGCCTATGAAAAAGGCTGAAGAAAGAGCTATGAACGAAGGAAAGGTACTTCGGGACGGAGCCGAGCCATTGATCGGTAAAGAACTAACTGAAATGGAAGCTTATCAGGGTATACAGCAAAGAGTATTTTTAAACTTTGTTCTTCCGGTTATAATGATTATGTCCATAGCAATTGGAACGTATATTCATTTAAAATCTGCAAAAACAATGGAAGCATTTTTATTTGTAGTAATATTTATGAGTGTAAGCATGTTCATTCAGGGTATACCATTTAAGGAAATTATGAATGCCATAACAGATGGAGTCAAGGGCGCAGTTCCAGCTATAATGATATTAGCTCTTGCATATTCAATCAATTCACTAAGCAAGACTATGGGAACCGCAAATTACATTATTTCTGTTACTGAAGGATTTTTAAGTCCTCAGCTATTACCGGCAATAATATTTTTAATTGCGGCAGTAACGGCATTCGCTACCGGAACATCATGGGGTACTTTTGCTATATGCATGCCTATAGCACTTCCGCTGGCATTTAATTTTTCAGGAGGCGAGGTTACGCCATTGGTAGTTGCTTGTTTTGCTGCAGTAGCAGGTGGAGGGGTTTTCGGAGACCATTGTTCGCCTCTGTCAGATACAACTATACTTGCATCAACCGGCGCCGCAGCCGACCATATAGATCATGTTAATACGCAATTACCTTACGCATTGATCTGTGGATTATTGTCCATTATAGCATATCTGACAATAGGGTTTATGAGTGTTTAGTTTTATCAGTCTTTTTTATAATCAAAACATAAAAATATTTTTAAATCCCACAGCAAGATGAGCTGTGGGATTTTTAAGGAAAGCACTTCTTCCGCTTCTTTTCTTGTTATTAGTCCGGTTAATTTAATGAATTTCATTATCTTTTATATTTAACACGTGACTTGAATCAAACCTAACACATTATACTAATTTATTCAATAATTTTATTTTCATTAGCGTTTATTATTTTATTATTACCGGCTCATTGACGCTGATTTCCCATTTATGACTATTATATCGAAACATAAAGAAAATTGTTCTGACAAACCAGTCTATAACCATTGCTACCCATACTCCGAACACTCCCATGCCAACGTATTTAGCCAATATAAGACCGAAGCCTATCCTGAAAATCCACATGGAACCTACTCCCACGAGCATGGTGTAACGCACATCATTAGATGCCCTTAACGTGTTGGGGAGGGTAAATGACAATGGCCATATAAAGCATGCGCTAATGTTATGAAATATTATAATCTGGCTTGTTATAGCAGTCGTTTCCTTTGACAAGTGAAATATATCCAATATATATGGACATGCAAATATTATTGTCACATTCAAAACAATCATTGAAATGTATGCATACATCAACAATTTTTTTGTATAATACCTTACTTGTCCATAATCACCGGCACCTACACATTGGCTTACTACGGTTACCAATCCTAATCCCACTGCCATGCCCGGGATTATACCAAATGATATAACTGTATTTCCTATCGCATTTGCTGTTATGGATGATGTTCCGAATCCGGCAACAACACTGAGCAGCAATATCTTTCCAAGCTGGAACATGCTGTTTTCAATACCGTTCGGTATGCCTATGTGTAATATATTTTTAACCATTTCTTTATTGTACTTGTATCTGAATTTCTTGCTTATGTGTACAACAAGACTTTGATTCCTGAGCAAAGCAACTATTATAATTGCAGCAACCGCCCTTGAAACAAGTGTCGGAATGGCAACACCTTCAACTCCTCTGTGAAATCCATATATCAACAAAGCGTTTCCACCCACATTTATAATGTTCATTATGAGCGAAGTAATCATTGTTATCCTTGAATTACCCATAGACCTGAAGAGTGCCGCCCCGCTGCTGTAAATAGCAATAAAAGGAATGCTTGCAAATACTATGAGCATGTATGTGTTTGAATGAGCGGCAACATCCGGCTCAATAGCGCCAAAAACTACACTTAATATAAGGCCTCTACTTAAATACATGATTATCATTACAACCAATGAAATCAATGTTACAAATACCAAAAGCTGCTCTCCGGCTTCTGATGCTTTTTCACTGTTACCTCTTCCTATATGTTGACCTGCCACAACTGCTCCACCGGTTGCCAGTGCCGCAAAAATATTTATCAATAAAATATTTATTGAATCTACGAGAGACACCGCAGAAACCGCACTTTCACCTACGCTTGCAACCATCAGAGAGTCTGCCATACCTACTGCCACAGCAAGAAGCTGCTCAATCATGAGGGGAAATACCAGCCTCAACAAATCTTTATTTGTAAATAAATAATTCTCATTTGATACTTTTTCCATATCTATACCTATCCTTCAATCATTCATTATAGCTTACTTGTAAAAGCTGCAAATCAAAAGCATAAAAAAATCCCTCCAAATAAACATTCAGAATGGATACCATTTCTTAATACTTTCAAAATCAATCAGCCCATCTTATTCAAACCATTATAATCCCTATTAAATTTATAAGTCAATTGCATTTTTGAATGATAACGTATCGAATTTCAATATGAAATATTTTAAACACACAATATCATTAATTTTAAATATATTTGTACCATTTCTTTATTTTAGAATCATGAAAATTCCAGACGATTTAACTATTCAAAAAGAATCCCACAAGATAAATTGGCTTTTCTAAGCCTGTAATCCTGTGGGTTTTGCTTGCTTT
Source organism: Sedimentibacter hydroxybenzoicus DSM 7310 (assembly GCF_013403245.1). Classification (GTDB taxonomy): domain Bacteria; phylum Bacillota; class Clostridia; order Tissierellales; family Sedimentibacteraceae; genus Sedimentibacter; species Sedimentibacter hydroxybenzoicus. Next base: position 156,407 of record NZ_JACBNQ010000005.1, read on the forward strand.
TTGTTCATGGGGCTAATATTAGCTATTTCCCGATTGACTCTTTGATATTACCACAAAATCATAATTTGCGGCCAGAGTCTTAGATATTTTGAAATGCAATAAGGATTATTTTATTTATTATTTATTCAGTTATCTTCCAATATCCAGCTGTATCCGAACCAACTCGGGCAATAAGATTTTCGTCTTGAAGCATTTTCATATTTCTTCTTATTGTCCTAGTAGTTTTGTTCATTTTTTCACTTATCTCTGCCTGAGTAATATATTTATCTTGCTTAATAAGGTTAATGATTTTCTTTTGAGTGTTATTGAGCTTAATAGTTTCTTCACGGACATTCTCACGGACATTCTCACGGACATTCTCACGGACATTCTCACGGACATTCTCACGGACATTCTCACGGACATTCTCACG
>NZ_JACBNQ010000050.1 GCF_013403245.1 Sedimentibacter hydroxybenzoicus DSM 7310
CTTGAGTAGCAATAGAACAGCATAAGTCCTTTAGTTCTCCTTAGAAAGGAGGTGATCCAGCCGCACCTTCCGATACGGCTACCTTGTTACGACTTCACCCCAGTCATTAATCCTACCTTCGGCGCCTGCCTCCTTGCGGTTAGCTCAGCGACTTCGGGTATTACCAACTTCCATGGTGTGACGGGCGGTGTGTACAAGACCCGGGAACGCATTCACCGCGACGTTCTGATTCGCGATTACTAGCAACTCCGACTTCATGTAGGCGAGTTGCAGCCTACAATCCGAACTGGGATCGGTTTATTGGGATTTGCTCCGAATTGCTCCTTCGCTCCCCGTTGTACCGACCATTGTAGCACGTGTGTAGCCCAAGACATAAGGGGCATGATGATTTGACGTCATCCCCACCTTCCTCCGATTTATCATCGGCAGTCTCCTTAGAGTGCCCAGCTTTACCTGCTGGCAACTAAGGATAAGGGTTGCGCTCGTTGCGGGACTTAACCCAACATCTCACGACACGAGCTGACGACAACCATGCACCACCTGTCTCCCTTGCTCCCGAAGGAGAGGGTACATCTCTGCACCGGTCAAGGGGATGTCAAGCCTTGGTAAGGTTCTTCGCGTTGCTTCGAATTAAACCACATGCTCCGCTGCTTGTGCGGGTCCCCGTCAATTCCTTTGAGTTTCAGTCTTGCGACCGTACTCCCCAGGCGGAGTGCTTATTGTGTTTACTTCGGCACTGAGTATCGCTACCCAACACCTAGCACTCATCGTTTACAGCGTGGACTACCAGGGTATCTAATCCTGTTTGCTACCCACGCTTTCGTGACTCAGCGTCAGTTACAGTCCAGTAAGCCGCCTTCGCCACTGGTGTTCCTCCTAATATCTACGCATTTCACCGCTACACTAGGAATTCCGCTTACCTCTCCTGTACTCAAGTCACACAGTTTCAAATGCATACTATGGTTAAGCCTTAGCCTTTTACATCTGACTTATGCAACCGCCTACTCACCCTTTACGCCCAGTAAATCCGGACAACGCTAGCCCCCTACGTATTACCGCGGCTGCTGGCACGTAGTTAGCCGGGGCTTCCTCCTTGGCTACCGTCATTTCTTTCTTCACCAAGGACAGAGTTTTACGATCCGAAGACCTTCTTCACTCACGCGGCGTCGCTGCATCAGGGTTTCCCCCATTGTGCAATATTCCCCACTGCTGCCTCCCGTAGGAGTCTGGACCGTGTCTCAGTTCCAGTGTGGCCGTTCACCCTCTCAGGCCGGCTACTGATCGTCGCCTTGGTAAGCCTTTACCTTACCAACTAGCTAATCAGACGCGAGCTCATCCTATACCTCTTATTCAATTTGACTTCTATATCATGCGATACAAAAGCTTCATGTGGTTTTAATCCCGGTTTCCCGAGGCTATTCCTCTGTATAGGGCAGATTGCTCACGCGTTACTCACCCGTCCGCCACTATCTACAT
>NZ_JACBNQ010000051.1 GCF_013403245.1 Sedimentibacter hydroxybenzoicus DSM 7310
TGAAAAATCAATGGTTTTGTAGTATAATTATGTTTAATATCGTAAGTGTTTTTGCGCAGTCTGCCGTCCCCTTGACATCCGTCCCCTTGACATCCTGTCTTTGGTCCACGCTTTTGATATTTTAGTGCTTCAGGTCCCTAATCTCGCCTACATTTACAATATAAAACTGTTCTGAGCCTGTTTTAACTGAAATAATTATATTGTTTCGTATTTTTTCCAATTCATCGATGGTAAAGGTGCTTGGCTGAATATAGACATTTACACTTCCAGTATCATCTTCAAGCTTTGCAGATAAATAATCTTCCTTATCAAGACGGACAAACCTATTAGTAAAGGAACTTAATCCTTCGGGTATAGTTCTGATTTCTTTTATATCCTTAAGTCGGCTTTCAATAAGATAATAAGTGACATCATCCTGTAACTGCATTTTAAGCATTTCTTCTATAGTACCTTCGGAATAATCAGTTCCCGTCTCTTCTATACTCGCTAACCAATAATATCTTTCCAACTCTCTCATTCTTTCGATACTGTCGGGATTTGCAATTACTATTCTGATATTAAGTCCGTAGTTTTCATCGTCAGCAGGATAAAATAAAATTTGAAAGCTTGCATTACCGATGCGCCTGTACCAGGTAATTCCATCTTCGGAAGGGGATTTTTCAAGGGAATAATCCACAAAATCATTAAATAATATCTCTGAATAATCGGGATTGCTGTAAAAAGTCAATGCTAAGTCAAATACTTCAAAAAGTTCCTCTTTGCTTATAAATTTGTCATGAGGAGAATCAAGAGAAACATAGGACATCATAACATGCCGCATATTTTCAGACTGCTCTAAATCTACGACCAAAAAAGGCAATTTAGAAAATTGTTCTAAATCCTTCTTAAGAAGATAAACTGCATGCCCATCTCTGAAAGAATCCTGGCTATCGATTTTCCATTCAAGCGATTTTTGGGAAATAATTGCTTCAACATCATTACTGTCAAGGGGCAAATCGTATAGGTAATCATTCATGTTTTCTAATATATCTTTATTGTTTGCAATACTATCATTACTTTCATTCGTGCATGAACTTAAAGAAAATACAAGAAATAACAGTATAATTGTAATGGTAGATAAATATTTTATTTTCATAAATCCTCCTTAATCCTCCTTCATTTTGATGCCATACTTAAAATTCCAACTATATATAGTCGGAATTTTATTGTTGCTACGGCTCTCATTTAATAAAAATTATGTTTTATGGGAAAACAACCTCATAAGGTGGATATGGCATGATATAGCAATGTATATTGAGACCTGGTAATCTACTTAAAAAATACAATTTCCAATCAAAGTTGCATCGTACCTTCCAATATGAATTTGTGTAAACCTTATCAAAAATATTATTGCAACTATTACATCTTACTGCAACAAAATTTTTCATCTCCGCTAGAAAGTCACTTCCATAAATTGCAGGACAGGCAACCATTATTGGTCCCCACTCTTCTTCTATATAAATAGTCTGAGTTGAACTCGAACCGCACGCAGGGCAATTTGCAGCACGTTGTAAACTTATGATATTTTCCAATTGTTTTAATACTTCATCGGTAATTTCGTATATTCTAATTTTTTGCAATCCATATTCCTGAGTCATTTCGAAGTAGCTATCTTCTTCGCTTTCCGGTTTGATACCATTCATATACTCATATAGCATTTCAATACTGTCTATCTTATAATCCACATACTCATACATTTCTTTATATTTTTCATGAAATTTAAGCTGTTCAGACTCATCTACAACTGATGTACCAGTAACTGACTCACCCAATCCGCAATGTTCATGTATGTCACATCCATGAGCTTGATAAATCTGCGAAAAACTAATCAATAAAATAAGAATCAAACTAATAATTTTTTTCATAAAATCATCCCCCTTCAATATTTTGTATTTTATTTTTTTAAAATTTACAGCAAAAAATGTTGTATTTTTTCTTTTAATATTTTACAATATCCATATAAGGCTCTGAAATATCCTCTTAGATTCTTTTTCAAGATTAAGTATTCAAAATGCGAGGTATAAAGAGTCTTTTATCTTGTTTGGTGATCTTATGTGTATCATATCTTCACCTCCTCTCTATGTTTTTATATACAACAGATATAATCCGCCATATTTAGAAAATTAATGTTGTATTAATCAATTTTCAATACCTTAAAATTTCACAAGCACCTGAAACGGCCTCGGCAGTTTCTCCATTTACAGTTACTACAACTTTAGTACGATACATTGTATTTGAAGTCCCGCTATAGCTCTTAGATAAAAATACATTGCCTGTACCATTTAAACTCCATGATGTTACATTTACCCAACTTCCAGAACTGTATTTTTGTAGATACATTGTTCCACTAATTGATGCTGAAGTACTTTTAGCCTCTATATACACTTCTGGGTAAAGAACATAACCACTTGAAGATATGTATGGCGAAATAATGTCAATTTGAGACCAAAACGGAGTGATTATCTGTTGATTTGTATTTACTAATAAATGTTCTTGTTGTTCTATAGCATATACATCATTAACTCCAACACTTCCAAATATTAATGCCGACACCAACGCTATTGCTCCAATTTTCTTTAGTTTCATAATAAAAATCCTCCTTGTTGTTTTTTAGGTTCTTACCTATATAACGAACAAGGAGGGAAAAAGGGACATCTTTTTTTTAATTATTTTTAATTATTTTGAAACATTTTCTGCAGTCTTTATAATCTCATCCTTATTTAGGTTTCCGATAATGTGAAAATCCAGGGTGTCTAGGGTGTCTAGGGGGGTGTCTAGGGGACGGGGTTATTGACACTACACTTTTTGAATTATTCCCCTGTTTATTCCCGTAAGTCTTTCAATTTGACGAATTGAAAGATTATAATCTCTTTTTAATATTTTTATATAATAATTACGTTCATCAGTATTAAATTCTTGCATATCATGGGGATGTTCGACTTTACAAGTTTCATTAATTACTTTTTGTGCCTCGTTATCAGTTATAGTACTTCTTTCGTCTAAATCCAAACATTCATCAGCATTACTCTCATTTATATACTTAATAAAATCCTTTATTGCTTCTTCCATATTATGTGAATTAAAAAAATTAAAGATAAAATCTGTTTCAGATTTTTTTATTTTTCTGTTATAGTCATCATAATTTGTCCAAGGATATTCAATGATATTTTTTACCATTCCTGCTTTAACAGGATTTTGAAAAATATATCTGAGCACCGTCAAAAAATATGTGTCATCTTCAACAGCTTCACTTTTGAAACGATCCTGAAACAAATAACCAATCCTATCATATTTTCTATTATACCAAAAAACATAGCTTCCACATATTCTACGCATTACCGTTTCCAAAGGTTCTTTACCTTCTTTTATTAACAGGTGTACGTGATTATCCATTAAACAATAAGAAAAAAGTTGATATTCACAGATATTTTTATATTTTTGTAAGGTTTCAATAAATCTTAAAAAGTCTTCCCTTTCAATAAATATTACTTGTCTGTTTATTCCTCGCATCACAATGTGATATATTCCACTTTCGCTCCTTTTTCTTGCAGCTCTCGGCATAAAATCACCTCTTTGGTAATTTGTACCACATATGAACATGTATGTCAACATAGCAATTTTACATTTGATAATTTATTTTCTTTCTTCTCCTGATTTGAGTTTCATAAAGGTGTCAGTAACCCCGTCAGACTGCGCAAAAACACTTACGATATTAAACATAATTATACTACAAAACCATTGATTTTTCAATGATTTTGTAGTA
>NZ_JACBNQ010000052.1 GCF_013403245.1 Sedimentibacter hydroxybenzoicus DSM 7310
TGAATTTGTCATAATTTAAGTGTTAAAATGATTTTTTGGGGGGAATAAATGTGTGATATTGCGCAGTCTGCCGTCCCCTTGACACCCCCTTGACACCCTTGACACCCTTGACACCCTTGACACCCTTGACACCCTTCCAAGGACACCCATTAAGATTGTGATCCATTAAACTTATATAAAAGTTCTTTTATTTCAGAGGAAAAGTCTTTAATTACGTATACATGTCTAATTTTAAAAAATATATATCTGTAATTGTAGTATATTTTTAAATCATGATTCTCTTGCTCTATACGTTCCACCTCATTCCATTTTACAAAAAACAGATTGGATTTAATTCCTTCTTTATATATACATTGTTTTGGTAGCCGTGCAATTGTATAGAAAATAGCATATATTGGCATAAAAATTCTTAAGATTTTGATAAACAATAAATAGTCAAAATTATGATCTATTAAATCTAAAATATTGGTTATTGTTAAAAAGATAAGCACAGGAAATAAAATAATAAATATTGTTGCTAATATTTTATTTTCGAAATATTTATCGTTGATATATGCAACCTTATTTTTAAAGGTTAATAATCTATATAAGGGTATTAATACAGTTGATATAACAGTCCCTGCAAATATAATTAGTATTACTAAACTTAAAAAAACTTCTCTATATGTCATATTATATAATCCTTCTCTAAAAAATTTGATTATTTAAATTTTTACAAAGTTATTCAGATCACCTCTTATAAGAAGTGATCTGTTTATGCTTTCGTAATTCATGCCAATATTTAATATATTAATTGAATGTACTGTGTAATATAGTCAGAGTATCCACTATCTGCATAGCAATTCCAAACCTTTCTATAATAGAAGGGTGTCAAGGGTTTATCGACCGTTGCAATCAAAGAGTCAGCTTGCATCTTAATTGATTTAGACTGATTAACTACACCCACATTCGCATAGGCGAATGGAGTACCCTAAATCATTGTTACGATAATTTTACCCTTAAAGCTGTGACTTAGAATAAATCTTTGAAATGCAATTTAATATCCGTCCCCAGAATCTTCATCATCAGTTATTATCTTACCAGTGAAAAGAAATTCAAGAACAAGATATGTCCCTATCATAATGAGGATAAAAAAAAGAGTGATAATGCTTTGTGATATGGTATAAAATTTCATAACAAAAAATTTGAATTCTTTATGAAAAAAAAGCTTGTTAATAAAATCTAATATCGGGAACAAAAAAGCTTGATTTTTAAATGCGTTTTTAGAACAGTATATAGATACTAATGCAAATACTGAAATAAAGAAACCTCGCAACTTTATATAACTAACATATTCTGTATCTCTTTTCATGTGTAAAAAAGTTTTTTTTAATCTCAGTGATTTCCAATTAATTATAAAATATAATATAATTCCGGATAAAATCATAACAAAAGTACGCGTAATTATATAAAGTGGTAAACTTTTGTATTCTATGGAATTATCAATAATCAATAACAAAATAAAACCAAATATATAAAATAGGAATGTAGAAATAAATAATTTGAATATCTTTCTATTAGTCATAAATCTCACCTCTAATAATTTATACTGATTAGCAACAAAATAAATGCAACCAGTAATTATATTTTAAATCAAAGCAACTACCTTAAATAGTTGCTTTGATGATATTGACATTAGTCTAATATACCGGTCTTTACGCTGCAAAGTATATTATACGGATAATCCTCTGCACTTACCCATGAGTAAGCTGTTAAAGTAAGTCCTGTATATGATGTTTCGTCATAGTAAAATGTATTTTGAGGTGGATATTCGTCAGTTTGAGTCGATGTCTAACCATATAGTCCATAATAAACTTGTCTATCATACAATTCTCTATCATTAGGTACCCATCCTCCAAACGTACATACGAACTCATTATTAACGCCAAAGTTGTCAACCATACTATTGTAATATTACTCTCTACACCAAACTCCTCTTCTCCGTTAGAAGATCTTTTTCTTTTGCGAGAGCTGTTAATGCATACATAGTACATATATCATTATCATTTTCCGATACTATATTACCTACAGTGTCATAGGTGTCAGTAATCCCGTCCCCTATAACCTATAAAAATTAAATTTTAACACTTCTGCTTAAAATTTCTTGCTATAATAAATACAATAAAAGAACTTAACACATTTAATACAATAGAATCTATATCAAACATTCCTATTCTAAATGCAAGCTGCAATATGTCTAGCACAATAGGTAATAGAATTATAATTAATATGTTTGTTAGTTTATTGAATTTGTTTATTCCTAAAAAAATCGCCACTGGTAGATATAATAATATATTTATTGCAAAGAATGTAAATATTATAGTAGTATTGTACCTATCTCCATTAGCAATATATTCTTTAATTGTAGAAAATGGATATACATTAAAGTTTTCACCTCTATCAACTAAAAACTCTCTATTTATCTGTGCACTTTTAGTTAAAGGGTTCAATTTAATTAATGAAATTAGAACTATTATTATTATTAGAATAACCATGTTTCTTTTATCTCTTTTCATAAAAATCACTCCAATAATAATATCTCTTTATTTTTATATTCTTAAAGATAATTGTTAATTATATTTAACCTATAATAAGAGATATCATGAATTTGCTTTTTCTGAGATGTACTAAGATTCCAATATTGGAACCTTAGTACATAATTGAATAGTAGTATAAACACTATAAAAGGTTGGCATTAGAAATAATGCCCGACAAAATAATTTTGTTTTATAATAACTCAAAATTTGATATTTTACCCGTTCCCTTTATGTACTTTCCAGATGATGCAACTTTAGGTGTTGACATGTATATATAATATGTTCCATCCTTTGTTAAATTCGACCAAGTTGCATTTTGACTTGCACCTACATCAAATTTTGCAGTTCCTTGTGAAACACAAAGTATACCTACTTTTTTATAAAGTGTAATACTATATTCTGTTCTATCACTTCCTCCGGCACCTATTAATTCAGAATTAACACTTATTTTTGTTGATGTTTCTGTTATTTTAAAATTATCCGAGGATAAACTAGTGCCAAATTCAAATGTGAAATTTCCCTGAGAGTCAAGTCTTTGAAGATTGTTTTCTTCAAATATTATTTTACCACTGTTTGCTCTCATAAAAATCAGTTTCTTCCTCAGTTAATACTTCTGGTTCGAGCCACGGGGATAGCCACGGGGACGCTTAGTTTGCCATATGTACCGAATATTCACCCGGACGAAGGAAACGTCCCCATGTCCTTTTGAAACGATCCTGAAATAAATAACCAATCCTATTATATTTTCTATTATACCAAAAAACATAGCTTCCGCATATTCTACGCATTACAGTTTCCAAAGGTTCTTTACCTTCTTTTATTAACAGATGTACATGATTATCCATTAAACAATAAGAAAAAAGTTGATATTCACAAACATTTTTATATTTTTGCAAGGTTTCAATAAATCTTAAAAAATCTTCCCTTTCAATAAATATTACTTGTCTGTTTATTCCTCTCATCACAATGTGATATATTCCACTTTCACTCTTTTTTCTTGCAGCTCTCGGCATAAAATCACCCCTTTGGTAATTTGTACCATATACGAACGTGTATGTCAACATAACAATTTTACATTTGATAATTTATTTTTTTCTTCTCCTGATTTGAATTTCATAAAGTTGTCAGCAACCCCGTCAGACTGCGCAAAAACACTTACGATATTAAACATAATTATACTACAAAACCATTGATTTTTCAATGATT
>NZ_JACBNQ010000053.1 GCF_013403245.1 Sedimentibacter hydroxybenzoicus DSM 7310
ACCGCCTTATGCTAAATAAGTACTTATGCAAAGTAAACCTGTAAGTATCACATAATTACTGATGTTACCTCTGATTTACTTTGCATAATCTTCGGCAATGATTATAGAGTAAACTCAAAAATCATTGAAGGAGGTTCTTATGCAAAAGAAACCAATTAAAGAATTATTGTATGACTTAGAGCAAGAACTGTTACGTTTAGGCTATACTGAAGGTTCTATGAAATTTTATCGTAATCGATGGCAGAAAATCCTGCAGTTTGCTGAAGAATGTAACGAAAGTCATTATTCTGAGCAACTAGGAATTGACTATGTTGAAAGCTATTTTCAAATCTTTGAAAAGGACTTCGATAAAACCCTGTCGCAGAAAGATACACAGGAACTTCGTATCATTCGAATGATTGGGGATTATCAACTCCATCATACCGTCTTAAGACGATATTACAAGCATCGGAAGTTACTTACTGATCCATATTTTATGGGTATTAGTAACGATTTTAAGAAACACTGTGAATCTAAAGATTACTCTAAAGTAACCGTAGACCACTATGTGAAACAATCAGAACGCTTTATGGATTATTTGATTTCCCAAGGAATTCAAAGTTGCCAAGATATCACACTTACAATTGTCAATAGCTATATCAAAACACTGGCTGGTTATGCCTACAAAACCGCGGAGCAAATCATCTGCTCTATACGTGCATTTTTAAGATATCTGTTAGAACAGGATATCTTAAAAATCGATTTAGCTTCAAAAACTCCTATGGTTCAGGCAAGAAAGCAAACCCGTATACCCTCTGTTTGGACTAAGGAAGAGTTAGATGCACTAATTGATGCAATTGATCGTGGAAATCCAAAGGGCAAGCGAGACTATGCAATTATTCTTATCGCTTGCGTACTAGGTCTTAGAGTCACAGATATCAAAAATCTAACCTTTGATAGTTTCCATTGGGAAGAAAAGAAATTGATATTCACACAATCAAAAACAAGGAGTACTGTCACTCTTCCTATTCCAACTGAAGTAGGTTGGGCAGTAATTGACTATCTAAAGTATGGTAGACCTAAGGTAAATTCCCCTATTGTTTTTGTAAGGCATTTAGCACCATTCTTGCCTTTCTCAGAAAGTGACCATCTACATCAATTAATACGCGATTACATGAGGATTGCTCATATTCCTACCTTGAAGAAACATCGGGGTATGCATTCGCTTCGACATACTGCAGCTTCAAGGATGCTTGAGCACGATACACCACTTGCGGTTATTTCTGACATCCTTGGTCATATCGATACAGATTCTACAGCAGTTTATCTGAAAGTGGACATCAATAAATTGAAGGAATGCTGTCTAAACATGCCGGAGGTGGACATTCATGAGTGATTATCCTTTTACAGGTCCATTTGCAGCACATATCAAAAATCACGTTCAGCTAAAACAAGCAATTGGGTACAAATATACGACTGAAGAAAATCACTTATTGCGTTTTTCTGCATTTACTGCTGAAAAATACCCTAATGCAACGGGGCTTACTAAAGAAATCGTTTTGGACTGGTGCTCGAAGAAATATTATGAATCACAAGGGAACCAATGCTCAAGAGCCTCTATTATTAGACAATTAGCTATCTATATGGATTACATTGGAATGAATACTTACGTTCTCCCAAAGGGTTATTATCCTACTGAAGAGAAATATATTCCTTACATCTACACTGAAGATGAATTAAAACATTTCTTTGATGAAACAGATAAATGTCACTATGTCAGCCAATGTCCACATCGACATTTAATTATGCCGATATTTTTCAGAATGATATATTCCTGTGGTTTACGTTCCTCTGAAGCTAGACTACTAAAAGTAGATGACATAGACTTAGAGGAATGTGTATTAACCATAGAACATTCAAAGATGGATAATGCACGACTAGTTCCAATGTCAGATGAAATTACAAGCCGTTGCAGGGGTTACTTCCAGCATGTGCATGTGATGTCAAAGGGTAGTGATTACTTCTTCCCTGGTTTAAATGGGAAACCAATGACTCTTACTAATATCTATCGTAACTTTAGGCGTTTCCTATGGAAAGCTGGTATATCTCATGGTGGTCGCGGTAAGGGACCAAGAGTACATGATTTTCGTCATACTTTTGCATGTCACTGTTTAAAAAACTGGGTTATGCAGGGTAAAGACCTTTCAGTTTATCTCCCAGTGCTTAAAACATTTATGGGACATGATTCTTTTGAGGAAACAGCATATTACCTTAGGATGACAGCTGATGTATTCCCTGATATATCCATAAAGCTAGAAGGATTCTATCCAGATGTTATTCCAACATTAGAAGGTGATAATTATGAAACCTACTGATTTTGCTATCCATCTTACAGCTTTTTTATCTGAATATTTACCAGCACAGAAAAATGCTAGCATCAATACTATTGCATCCTACAGAGATACTTTTAAGCTTTTACTTAGGTACTGCCAGACTCAAAGAAGGATATCTATTGAAAAGTTGACTATGGATATGCTTACCCATAAATTAATAGCAGACTTCCTTGAATGGCTTGAGGAGTCCCGTAAAAGTAGTATTTCAACTAGAAATCAGCGTCTTGCTGCCATACACTCATTTTTCCGATATGTTCAGTATGAGGAACCATCAGGAATCCTGCATTTTCAAAAGGTTATTGCAATACCTGTTAAAAAGTCCCAAAGAACAGCGGTGCCACATCTTACACCAGATGCGATACAATTACTATTGTCACAGCCAGATAAGACCACTGCTAAGGGACGTCGTGATTTAGCCCTTCTAAGTACGTTGTATGATTCAGGCTGTAGGGTACAGGAATTAGCAGATCTTAGAATACGTGATGTTATCTTAGATAATCCTGCAGTGCTTATCCTTACTGGTAAAGGTGATAAGGTACGAAGGGTTCCTCTGATGAAAAATACACTTGCTTTATTGAAACACTACATTTTAGAAAACTCTCTTGATAAAACTTGGAAAAGTGATTATCCATTGTTTGTGAATAGACAGCATGGCAAACTTACCAAGGAGGGTATTTCATATATTATTAAGCAATATGTGATTTTAGCGAGAAGGAATTCAACACTAATACCAGAAACTGTAACTCCCCATATGTTCCGTCATAGCAAAGCAATGCATCTGTTACGAGCAGGTGTCAATCTCATATATATTCGAGACTTTCTTGGACACGAAGATATTAAAACGACAGAAATTTATGCCAAGTGCGATACAGAATTAAAACGACAGGCTATTGAAAATGCCTATCCCGACCTAATTGATAGCAATCTCCCTGATTGGAGTAAAGATACAGCATTACTTGATTGGCTATCCAATCTCATGTAGTCAGTAGATTATGCAAAGTAAATCATAGAGTAGTTTAGATAAATCAATGCTTAGCTATATTTACTTTGCATAATCGTCAACTTTGCATAAGGC
>NZ_JACBNQ010000054.1 GCF_013403245.1 Sedimentibacter hydroxybenzoicus DSM 7310
TTGGTTTTCCAACTGTTTCTCTGTTAAGTTTTCGTAATTTTTGTTACTTGCTGCTGACTTTGTCAGCAGTCTGAGCCTGACGCAATGGTCAGTCTTTTTTAATTATTTTATTAAAAGCTCTGCTATTTGGACAGCATTTGTTGCTGCTCCTTTTCTTACCTGATCACCGCAGCACCATAACGACAATGAGTTGTCATTAGTAATATCCTTTCTGATTCTGCCCACATATATTAAGTCCTGATCTGTTGTATCCAGTGGCATGGGATATTTTTTGTTAGCTAAATCATCAATTAATTTAACTCCCTCTGATTTTGCTAACAATTCTTTAGCTTTTTCCGGTGTTATTTCTTTTTCTGTTTCAATAGTAATTGATTCTGAATGGCTTCTGTAAACGGGTACCCTTACACAGGTACAATTTACTTTTAAATCAGGATTATGAAATATTCTTCTGCCTTCGTTTTGCATTTTCATTTCCTCTTGAGAATATCCTTCATCATCAAAATCTCCTATTTGAGGTATCAAGTTGTATGCAATCTGGTACTGAAAGGTTTTTGCTTCAACAGGATTTCCCTTGCTGAGATCTTCAATCTGCTGATTCAGCTCATTAATTCCATTTACACCTGCGCCTGATACCGCCTGGTATGTTGAAACAATCATTCTGTTGATTTTAGCATATTTATTCAGTTCATTTAAGGCAGTCATAGCTATAATCGTCGAACAGTTAGGATTTGCTATTATACCCTTGTGATTTTTTACATCTTCGCCGTTTACTTCCGGGACTATCAGAGGCACATCTTCGTTTAACCTGAAGGCTGAACTGTTATCTATTACAACTGCACCCGCTTTTACTGCAGCAGGCGAAAGAGCTTCGCTTATATGATTCTCTGCTGCACAAAGAACTATATCTATATCTTTAAAAGAATCTTCGGTCGCTTCTTCGATAATATACTTTTCCCCCTGGAATTCAACTTCTTCTCCTGCGCTTTTTTTGCTTGCCAACAATTTCAATTCATTAAAAGGAAAATTTCTTTCTCCGATAACCTTGAGCATTTCCTGCCCAACCGCTCCGGTTGCTCCTAAAATTGCAATATTTACTTTCTTCATAATCATTCCTTCTTCCAATAAAAATTTATAAAAATTTACATCTTCTTTTAAATATATAAAATTTATTATAGCAACAATTTCTGATATGTCAAGTTTTTGTTTGCAATTACATTACATAGTTATTTCTTTTACGAACAAAAAGGGAAGATATAAAATCTTCCCCGGATTGATGAACCACTATAAATTATTGAAAATCCGGTCTTATCTTCCAAATACCATTTTCTCTTATAGCATTCCACTTAACATTGTCTTTTTCTATTATTTCTTTTGTTTCACCGTCTATTTCTATTTTGTAATACAAATTAACAATTGCAGCATCTTTGTTTGTTGAATCCATTTCATAACCGTTAATCTTGTAGCTTAACAATTTTAGGTTTGAGCTTTCTGCTTTTTCAGCGTATTTATCGAAATCTTTTTCTCTGTCTTTAACCGGTTCCATCAAATACATATAACTGTATCTTCCTGTCTTCATACCGGATAAATATTTATCGGCTCCGTCGGCAGGTGATTTTTCTCTGTAATCAAGCTCACCTTTATCCAATGGGTACGTTGTTTTTGATTCTTCATCTGTTGCAATATATGCTCTCGGGTCATAAACGTTACTTGGATTCCAAATCATATATTCGTAAATTCCAAGCTCTTTTGCCGCAACTATTTGTGTTCTTACCTTATCATAACCGTATTCTATGCCTGCCCAATCAAAATCCTGCAGCCACGGTCTGATTATCGGAGGATTAACCATGGAGGAATTTTTCTCAATGGCTTCTTCCATAGAACCTTTGACAACAAGGTAAGGATGTGCATTAGGATTTTCTAAGTTATACCAGCCTGTTGAATAGTGGCTTGGATAAACCATCGGTGCAATATTGTCTACATGCTCACCTATTAAAATCCATGTCTGACCTATATCTTCCGGATAATCATCCCATGTTCTTGTTGTTATACCAAAGACATCCGCACCTAAGTTCACACTGTACGGCTCTAATTCTTCTTTTGCATATTGCAAAAATTCTGCTATTGCCTCATCCTTATCCCTATCGTTTCTTCCGGGAAATTCAGTTATAGGGTTATACTTTTTTGCTCCGTCAGGGAATCTGACATAATCAAATTGAATTTCATCAAAGCCCAGAAGCGATGCTTCCTTAGCAATAGCTATATTGTAATCCCATACATATTTATCAAAAGGGTTAATCCAAGGGATGTTGCCGCTGTTTGGATCTAACCATGTTCCTCCCGATTTTAACTGTATTGAATGTTCGGGACTCTTGACTGCAAAATTCTTATCCTTAAATGCAACTATTCTTCCTATTGTATATATATCATAATCTTCAAGGACTTTAAGCATATTGTTTACATCTTTTATAGGAATGGCAGTTGCTTCGTTCATCCTTTGTACGATTTCTATATCACTGTTATACGTTATAAGTCCGTTGTCATCTTTTACATTTATTACCAGGCTGTTAATTTCCGTACCTACAGCTATGCCTATGATTCTTTCAAATCTGTTGGCTTTTTCCGCATCTACAGAAAGCTCCTTTGCTTTTGCAGTATCCTTATCGGCAAGAGCTTTCACATATGCACCGTATGCATCTATATTTTCTTTATTCAATTCATTGCCGGCTGTGTGTCCCGTAGCATACAATGCTTTTACTTCAACTGTTTTCTTTTCTCTTTCTTCACCTACGGGAATTAACGGAACATAAAATTCTTTTAATTCTTCTTTCCGTTTCGCTTCAACTTCAATTCTTTCCTGAAGCTCTTTTTCTAATTCCTGTTTTTGCTTTTCTTCTTCGGATAACACTGGTTCGGATGGTTCGGAAGGAACTTCTACAACCGGATCTTCATTTTCTTCATTGGGTATGGGTGTATTTGCACTGACCTGACCCGTGCAGCCGGCCAACATAGATGAAATTAGTAATAATATTATTGCTTTTCTCGATTTTTTAAACATAAATCCTCCTTAAAATGTTATGTAGATACTGGAATAACCATACCCTTACTATTATGCTATTAAATCGTAATCATAATTTATGATTAATTCTATCATATTTAAATTTTATAGGCAATAAACATTACAGGTTTTTTCTATTTTCGACAATGTAATTTTTAACAAAATATTGGCGAGATG
Organism: Sedimentibacter hydroxybenzoicus DSM 7310; assembly: GCF_013403245.1. Classification (GTDB taxonomy): domain Bacteria; phylum Bacillota; class Clostridia; order Tissierellales; family Sedimentibacteraceae; genus Sedimentibacter; species Sedimentibacter hydroxybenzoicus. The sequence continues at coordinate 3,233 of NZ_JACBNQ010000054.1, forward strand.
TAAAATTAAATGAAACACAATTAAATAAATAACGCTCATGAGAGCTTCTCTGTTATAATGTTAATCA
>NZ_JACBNQ010000055.1 GCF_013403245.1 Sedimentibacter hydroxybenzoicus DSM 7310
TGTTGGTTTTCCAACTGTTTCTCTGTTAAGTTTTCGTAATTTTTGTTACTTGCTGCTGACTTTGTCAGCAGTCTGACTTCCTGATTACTCAGGAAGTTTTTTTATAAATTTCACTGTAAGTATTTTTCAAACCAGTTTGTTATTTCTTCTAATCTTTTCACACGGTGCTTTGGTTTTCCGCTTCTGCTCAGCTCATGATTTTCTCCCCTGAACATGCACAACCTAGCATCCACACCGTGGTATTTTAGAGCTGTGAACATTTGAAGACCTTCAGACAGCCAGCATCTGTAATCCTCCTCTGAATGTATGAATAATGTAGGTGTAACTGCTTTGTCGGCATATTTCAAAGGTGAATGGAACCACATTTTTTCCGGGTTGTTCCAAGGAGTCGATTGTATTTGGTCTGAATTGAAATAGTATCCGATATCAGTAGTTCCAAACTTAGACAACCAATTAGAAATGCTTCTTTGGGATACGGCACACTTAAATCTGTCAGTGTGACCTATTATCCAGTTTGTCATAAATCCGCCATAAGAACCGCCGGTTACTCCGATTCTACAGGGATCTATCTGAGGATACTTTTTGAGTACCGTATCTGTAAACATCATTAAATCGTTATAGTCGATGGTACCGTACTTGCCTCTGATATCAGCAAATTCATCACCTCTCCCGTCACTACCTCTCGGATTGCAGAAAAATACGAAGTATCCTTCATTAGCCCAAAGCTGCATTTCATGATAATATATTTCTCCATAAACTGTCTTTGGACCACCGTGTATGTCAAGTATTCCCGGATAGCATTTATTTTCATCAAAGTCAGCAGGCTTTAAGACCCACCCTTCAATTTTTATACCGTCATTTTCAAATGACAACGGTTCGGGTTTTATTACATTCTTAATTTCAGCAATATCTTCGTTAAATTTAGTTTTTTGTGTTTCGAGATTGTTTCTATATAAATATATTTCCTGAAGCTTCGTTCCTCTTAATCCGATAAACAGTATTCCCTCATTGCAAATATCAAAGCAGTCGACAGAGCCGTTATCATAGGTTATCCTTTCTATTTTACCGTCAAGTGACAGCTTTTTAATAAATGAGCTTTTATTTTCTGTTGATATAAAGTATAGCTCATCGTTTAGTACCCTGTGACCTGCTCCTTCACCGTAACGGCAGTCAGAGCCGACCGAATTGAACATGCCATAATCGTGCTCGGCAAGGAGAACAGGCTCGCCGTTTTTCAATATGTAAAAGTTCAGATTTTGATTTATACCGTATTTATCTATTGTTGAAGCAGCAAAAACTATTTCATCACCCATGAACTCTGCATATTCAATATACATTTCACCTTCTTCAATGAGACGTGTTGCATTCTCAGAATACAAATCATACATATATAATTCGTTAGTAAGTTCCATTTTATTTGTAAAGCTAAAAGCTGTATACAAAGCCTTACCGTCTTTAACACTGCTTAAGGACACATTTTCAAATTTCCCGGATATAGGAATTATGTCCTTTGTTCCCTTATCATACAAATATAATCTACTTCTTTTCTTGTTTGTAAAACCTTCACCGTTTGACCAGAACGGTATTTCGTCTAAAATTTCGTAATCCTTATTTTCTTTAATCATTGACATCGCTTCTTCCTTATCTTCACTTTTTATTGAATGAAGATTGATGCCATAATGATTATATTCTGCAGTTATTAAGAATTTTTCATTGGCAATAAGCTTAAATTCATTAACGTTCATAGGCACTCTCATATATTCATATGCCTCACCGCCATGAATATTAATAGCATAAAAGACAGTCCAATGCTCACCGTCATCAATTTTTTTCTTAAGTTTTTCTTCTCTTAATGAAGGGAATAATATTGTGTCATTATCAAGCCATATGAAAGATTTTTCCTTGCTCATATTTGTAAGCTTTCTGTATTCTTCAGATAAACAGTCGTAAATCCATATGTTTGATATATACTTATTTTCATTGTAGTCACATGTATGAACTGCAAAAGCCGCATGCTTTTTATCAGGAGAAAGTTCAATCCCTGATAAAAACTTAAAATCTAAAAAATCCTTTAGTTTTATTTTTTCCATAAAACTCCTCCATTTGCTGTTATATATATAATATTATATATCTTGAATTGCATATATGCCACGACAAACGCATGAGTTAAGAAAAAGTAACAAATAAAGAAAAAGCTTTTTTTGGTTGGCAAAAACAGGTATAAT
>NZ_JACBNQ010000056.1 GCF_013403245.1 Sedimentibacter hydroxybenzoicus DSM 7310
CGTAGTGTCAAGTAAACACTACTATTTTTTTGTTAAAACCTTTATATATCAAGGGTTGCATAGTCTTTATAAAACAAAAAACAATGACCCCCTGTTTTCTGTTATAATTTGAGTTACCACACAACAAATAAAAAGAAAGGTTGGTCATTGTTATGTCTCAAATTATAACTTATTTACTCGTATATAATCAATACTTACTTAATCAAATTTATGAATTAACTATATTTATCGCAAAATATATACCTATTAAGCAGTGGGCTTTTGAAGATTCTAACAGCCCAGCATATCAAAAACTTAAAATTGACAAGCTTCCCATTATTAAAAAGTTCATTAAGCAGGATTACAATTTTCTACTTGAATACTATCTTTGGAAATACGGTAAACCTGTAAAACCAGTTCGTCGCCGTAATGGTAAAACTATACCCGAAGATACGGCATGCCCTCTGTGTGGTGCTCCTCATCAATATATTTACGACAACAATGGCGGTAATGGTCAATACCAATGCAAAATTTGCAGTCAAACTTTTAGTACAGGTGAACAAATAACTTCACCATTAGTCCTTATCTGCCCTTATTGTGGACATACCTTGTCTGCTGTTAAAGACCGTAAACATTTTATTGTACATAAATGTATCAATAAAAAATGTTCATATTACATGGATAATCTTAAACTTCTTCCTAAGGATTTAGATCCTAAGGAAAAGTATAAATACAAACTCCATTACATCTATCGTGAATTTACGTTAGATTTCTTTTCTATGGATTTATACATGCTTCCTTCTTGGGCTACAAGTTTTAAGTTTAGAAAGAACAATGCTCATATTATGGGGCTTTGTCTTACTTACCATGTTAATCTTGGGTTATCCCTTCGAAAAACCGCTGAAGCCATGCGTGAAATCCACAATATTAATATCTCACATACTATGGTAGCTAGCTATGCAAGAACTGCCGCTGTATTGGTTAAGCCTTTCGTTGATACTTTTGATTACAAGCCTTCAAACAACTTGGCTGCTGATGAAACTTATATTAAAATTAAAGGTCTTAAGGCATATGTTTGGCTCATTATGGATACTGTTTCTCGCTCAATTCTTGGTTATCAGGTTTCTAATAGTCGTGATGTTGGTCCTTGTATCCTTACCATGAGAATGGCATTCGATAAATTTAAAAAATTCCCAGGTAAAGCCTTAAAATTCATTGCCGACGGTTACAGTGCATATCCTTTAGCTGCTCAACAGTTTAAAATTGAAAAAAAATGGGATGTTGATATTACTCAAGTTATTGGTCTTACTAATGATGATGCTGTAACTAAGGAACATCGCCCTTTTAAACAAAAGATTGAACGTCTTAACCGTACCTTTAAAGCATCCTACCGTGTTACTTGTGGCTATGGTACAGATGATGGTGCTTATTATGGTGTAAACCTTTGGGTTGCTTATTACAACTTTCTTCGCCCTCATGAGCTTTATGGACGTAAGCGTCCATTAAATGAGGTTGATATGCTTAAGGATGCAGGTAATATGCCGGGTAAGTGGCAACTTATTATATTTCTTGGTCAACAGGTCATCCTTAACACGCAGGAAACCAAGTCATCCTAACAAGTATCTGTTCTTAGATTTTAGAGCCAGAGGTAACTAGCCACCCTTTAGGGCTTGCCCTTGATGGCAGGACTAAACAATGCTAAAATGCTGTGAAGACGGCGCGAATGATTATCTGTTCTTGAGTTCCTTCGCCGTCGTTGCCAATCCCGCAGCATTGTTTTGGCATGCACTCAAGGGTGGCGACGACTAACGTAAAAGTAATTCTTTGCGATTTTCTAGGTGCTTTTGGTCTCTTTCTTTTGACCTTGTTTTTCATAGACTACTTTACACTATC
>NZ_JACBNQ010000057.1 GCF_013403245.1 Sedimentibacter hydroxybenzoicus DSM 7310
ATTTCAATTCCTCATAGGTAATCTATAAACGAGGATGTTGAGACAGCTCTGCAAGGTGGTAGGCAATTTCAATTCCTCATAGGTAATCTATAAACCACCCGAGTAGCAGACGAAAGCTCGAGGAGGTGAATATTTCAATTCCTCATAGGTAATCTATAAACTAAAATGATAGACAAGGATACAATGGAATTCCTTGAATTTCAATTCCTCATAGGTAATCTATAAACGGGGGTTTCATATGGAATACTGTATTTTTGCAAAAAATTTCAATTCCTCATAGGTAATCTATAAACGTTGTTGCGGGTACATAATCACCGTCACTATTCCGGATTTCAATTCCTCATAGGTAATCTATAAACGTGAGACTCGCCTTTGACCATGACCCAAATGGATATTTCAATTCCTCATAGGTAATCTATAAACCAAGGTTGGGGTATATACCTTTTGGAAAAGTAATGTTATTTCAATTCCTCATAGGTAATCTATAAACCTGTTCCTATATCATAGCGTTTAGAATTTATTTTAATTTCAATTCCTCATAGGTAATCTATAAACATTTGGGTGCTGTGCAAGATGGACAGACGGAGAGTAATTTCAATTCCTCATAGGTAATCTATAAACAAATTACCGAATAGAACAGTTGGAGAAAAAGGTAGAATTTCAATTCCTCATAGGTAATCTATAAACGTGCCTGTATATACGAATATGAACATAGAAGAATTATTTCAATTCCTCATAGGTAATCTATAAACTTGTAAAGGTGGTGGTTGCTATTGAACATTTAACTTTATTTCAATTCCTCATAGGTAATCTATAAACTGTCGAAAACATAGCAACTTCAGTTAGTGAATGTCAATTTCAATTCCTCATAGGTAATCTATAAACATGGCTTGCGTGTGATACGGATGGTAGTTTGCCAATGTTATTTCAATTCCTCATAGGTAATCTATAAACGAGATTTTAGAATCGTATTTAAGTGTTGATTGGAAATTTCAATTCCTCATAGGTAATCTATAAACAGGAAGTCCAGAGGTGGTAATACCGAAAGAACCTGATTTCAATTCCTCATAGGTAATCTATAAACATGCTGATGGTGCTGTTCACTTTCATGGTCTTGTATTTCAATTCCTCATAGGTAATCTATAAACAACCTTATCAAGTTCATGAACATCACGCTTATAATCATTTCAATTCCTCATAGGTAATCTATAAACTTTTATTGGCTGCTCAACTTTTTCTATCAAAGCTAATTTCAATTCCTCATAGGTAATCTATAAACTGAAGCTGTGGCATGGATGCCATTACCAGAACCATAATTTCAATTCCTCATAGGTAATCTATAAACCGGTGCCATAGTATGGCAATCAGTGCATACTTTTAATTTCAATTCCTCATAGGTAATCTATAAACGTCTGTAAATTTAATTGCTGCCATATTAACCTCCTAATTTCAATTCCTCATAGGTAATCTATAAACGCAGTTGACCTCATTGCTATTCCAATCCGGGTTTTAATTTCAATTCCTCATAGGTAATCTATAAACTTTTTTATTTTAAGCTGCTATGCAGCTTTTAAACTATATTTCAATTCCTCATAGGTAATCTATAAACTCGAGGTACATAGAATTAATTTCTTTTATATCTGTATTTCAATTCCTCATAGGTAATCTATAAACTTGTAATAAGAGCTTGGCATTATATTTTTTTCTATAAAATTTCAATTCCTCATAGGTAATCTATAAACAAAATAGCTTTACATTATATCTTAAAGAAAATGTAGAATTTCAATTCCTCATAGGTAATCTATAAAC
>NZ_JACBNQ010000058.1 GCF_013403245.1 Sedimentibacter hydroxybenzoicus DSM 7310
TCAGACTGCTGACAAAGTCAGCAGCAAGTAACAAAAATTACGAAAACTTAACAGAGAAACAGTTGGAAAACCAACAGTTTCTCTGTTTTTTTGATATAAAATATGATATAATAGAAATATAAAAATAAAACAAGGGAGAAAAAGGAATGTTAACTAAAAACAATGAAAATCAGCCAAAAGTAGAACTTGTGTTGATAGAGAATTTAGTAAAAAAAGATCATATACTTAGAAGAATAGATGAACATATAGACTTCAATTTCATTTATGACATAGTAGAAGATAAATATTGCTTAGATAATGGAAGACCTTCAATAGACCCTGTAGTTTTGTTTAAAATAATATTAATAGGATACCTGTTTGGAATAAGATCAGAGAGAAGATTAATAGAAGAAATACACCATAATGTTGCATACAGATGGTTTTTAGGATATGGATTAGAAGATAAGATACCAGATGCCAGTACAATAAGTCAAAACAGAAGGAGAAGATTTACAGGTACAGATATATTTGAAAAAATATTTGATAATATAGTAGAACAGGCAATCAAGCATAAATTAATAACCGGAAAAGTAATGTATGTAGATTCAACACATATTAAGGCAAATGCAAATATAGGGAAATTCACAAATGAACAAGTAGAAGTTGCACTTCCGGAATACATAGATGAATTAGAAAAAGCTGTGACAGGAGCAAGAGAAGTTCATGGTCAAAGAGAGTTAAAAAAAAACAAAAAAACTACGGAAGTAAAAAACAGAAAAGTAAGCACAACAGATCCTGATAGTGGATATATGTTCAGAGATAAAAAGCCAAAAGGATTCTTTTACTTAAATCATATGGCAGTAGATGGAGAAAACAACTTAATAGCAAGTGTATTACCAACAACAGCAGCAATAAATGATGCAGTACCGTTTTTAGGAATAGTAGAAAGATTAAAAGAAAAATACAAAGTGAAATATGTAGGAGCAGATGCAGGATATTACACAGCAGCCATAGCAAAAGGATTAAAAGAATTAGGTATTACAGCATCAATAGCAAAACGGCTTGGTCCAAAGCCAAAAGGTAAAATGAGCAAATTAAATTTTGTATACATAGAAGAACATGATATATATATTTGTCCACAGGGTAATAGTTTAAACTACAAAACAACAACAAGAGAAGGGTACAAAGAATATAGGAGCCAAAAGAACATATGCAAAGAATGTTCAATACGGGAAAAGTGCATATATGATAAACAAACTATCAGGACAATAAGAAGACATGTATGGCAGGAATATTTAACAGAAATAGATAGATTCAAAGAAAAAACCGAATTAGGTAAAAGAATCTACAAAAGAAGGAAAGAAACAATAGAACGTGCATTCGCAGATTTGAAAGAATTGCACGGATTTCGCTATGCTCGGTTCAGGGGAATCGAGAAAATGAAAGAGCAATGCTTGCTGACAGCAGCGGCATACAATATCAAAAAAATAGCCACCATACTGGGTGGATATTCACACGATTTCATATGTTTTTGTTGGAATTTTAATGGTTTTTCTTATTTCAATGTTTTTTAAAAAAAGATTGATTTTTCATGTGTCTTTCCTTAATTATTATGAAAACCCGCTAATTTTTAGCGGGTTTGTCAATAACCTGA
>NZ_JACBNQ010000059.1 GCF_013403245.1 Sedimentibacter hydroxybenzoicus DSM 7310
TAGAAAGGAAGAAAAACATGAACTCATTAATAATGACATCAATGGAGCAGGGACTGATATTTGCAGTCCTTGCCATAGGAGTAACAATAACATACAAAATACTTGATTTTGCAGATTTGTCAGTAGAAGGAACATTCCCCATGGGAGCGTTCATATTTGCAAGATTTATAACATCAGGCTCAAGTCCCGTAACAAGCACCATATTGGCATTTGTATTCGGGACACTTGCAGGGCTTTTAACATATACACTCAACATAAAATTAAAAATAAAAGCACTATTATCCGGAATACTCACTATGACAATTTTATATTCGGTGAACCTTAGATTAAACGGAAAATCAAACATAGGACTTTTCAGCTACGATTCCATATATCAAGGACTTCCCACAATAGCGGTCTTAGTTTTGATAATAGCGGCGATAAAAATAATAATGGACTTATTCTTAAAAACAGAAATAGGATACTTGCTTATAGCCACAGGAGACAATGAAACATTAGTGAAATCCTTGGGGGAAAATGCAAACAAATACAAACTGATAGGATTAATGCTATCAAACGGACTGGTTTCATTAAGCGGAGCACTGATGGCACAATATCAGGGCTTTGCAGAAATAACAATGGGAACAGGAATAATAGTCATAGCAATAGCATCAATAATAATCGGAGATACCATAATAAAAAACAATAAGAAATTAAAAAATACCACAAGAGCAATAGCAGGAGCATTAATATACAAGTTTATAGGAAACCTTGCAATAGATTTAGGACTTACCCCCACAGACTTAAAAGCGATAAATGCAATAATAGTAATATGCTTTTTAAGCTACAACACATTCAGTACACAAATAATAAAAAGAACAACAGGAGGAAAATATGCTGACAATCGATAAATTATCCAAAAGCTTTAACACAGGAACAGAAAACGAAGTAAAAGTATTTAAAGATTTCAATCTTCACATAAACAAGAACGAATGCACAGCCATACTAGGAGCAAACGGGTGCGGAAAAAGTACACTGTTCAATATAATAAGCGGAGTGACAACAGCCGAAAGCGGAGAAATAACAATAAACGGAAGGAATATAAACAACCTTAAAGAAAACAAAAGAGCCCAGTTTATAGGAAGAGTACACCAGGACCCGTCAAAAGGAGTGTCGCCGTCACTGACAATATTAGAAAACATATCATTGTCAGATAAGAAATGTAAGAAGTTTTCATTAAGAAGATTAATAAACAAAAACAGAATAGAAAACTATAAAGAAATATTAAAAACGCTGGATTTAGGTTTAGAAAACAAATTAGACACAGAAGTAAAATACCTGTCAGGAGGACAAAGACAGTCGTTGTCGTTGTTGATGGCAACAATCATCAAGCCGGAGCTGTTGCTTTTAGACGAGCATACAGCAGCACTGGACCCTAAGACATCGAGGCTGATAATGGAAAAGACGAGAGAATTGATAAAAAACCAGGCGATAACAACTATGATGATATCCCACAATGTGAATGACGCAATAAAGTTTTCAGACAGGATTATAATGCTGGACAGAGGAAGTGTAGTG
>NZ_JACBNQ010000006.1 GCF_013403245.1 Sedimentibacter hydroxybenzoicus DSM 7310
GGACATTCTCACGGACATTCTCACGGACATTCTCACGGACATTCTCACGGACATTCTCTATAGGAAAGCTAACCTTTAAAAAATTCGGACTAAACTTAAATATACTTCTGTCATATACTTTTAATATTCTCTGTACTCCGGAACCAAGTTGTTCAACTAACTTTACATCCTTAAACACTCTCATTAACTCCTTGTTTCTTGGAGCAGAAATTCCTTCGAAAAATCCTTTCTCTGTTCAACTCAATTTTTATTAAATAAAAAAATCCCAAGGTAATCTATTTTGGAATTTTTTTAACAATCACTATATGCCTTTACCACATCGGTCTCATTAAGCTTTTATGCTTTTTCTTTTTTAGTATAATATCATCATACGAATTACATAAATTTATTATCTGTATCAACTCATTTTCTGCATATTCAACAGCATGTTTTGTTCTGCCGATGCTTCCGTCATAATAACATACCAATCTGCTGCTGTTATCAACCATATACCTGCTTCTTTCATTATAACTTTCACTATGATAATGCCTATTTAAAGTTATCACATCATCACATCTGGACAAAACATTAAAATATTTTTCCCTATCCTTTTCCTTCCACTTTGCTGATTGTTCTTCGAATGGTATTACAGCAATAAGATTTATACTAATAGGATCTGTAAGTCTGACTATTTGTTTTCGTATTAAGATCTGTTCTGCACAAATTAGGTCAAATCCATAACAGGCACCAAACATAAATGTATCATAACCTTCTGATATAGCCTTATTTATTTCATAAATCAAGCTTTGTATCATTAAATTAAATTCATTTTTACTTTTAGGCAATTTTTCGGTTCTATGCCCAATAAAGCAAAGAGTTTTATTTCTATCCATCATTGTCTCTCTCTCGCATAAATAAAAGAAATATTCATAAAATAATTATTAACGCCATATCGTTAACCATTATAATATCAGCCGTAATTTTTGTCAACGATGTATCGGTAATTATTTTGTTAATATTCTGCTATACTCTTAGTAAAAATTAAGGGATGTGAACTATGACTATTAAAAAAGCGATTTCTCAAAGAATACTTCAACTATGTCAAGAGAATAATATCACGATAAATAAGCTTTCAACGATATCTGGCATCACGCAATCGACCTTAAATGATATTGTATATGGCAAGAGTAAAAATCCAACAATTAAAACTATATACTACATTTGTTTTGGCTTAAAAATAGACATGAAAGACTTTTTTGATTCTGAATTCTTTCAAGATATTACTGATAATGATTAATTCACTACATACAAAAAACAGCTACAAAAATGTAACTGTGTAATTTTCATATACCACAACTTAATTATATCACTTTTCCTTTATCACAACCTTTTATTATTTTCCCCCGGAAATTGAACAGCAATAATATCTCCCCATGAATACATTATTGTAAATTTATCGTCCAAGGAAGGATATCCCCCTTACATGGACAGATACTTATATTCTAAACAGCAGATAATTTTCAGTCTGATATAAGCAGCTTTTCATGCTTATAGATTAATTCGCAATACAGCCTCTCAATATTGAGGGGCTGCATTGGTTATTATTCGCTTTTTTGTCTGCGTCTTGCAACAATTAGACCGGATTCTATTTGAATACGTACAAGGTCCCGTATTGGTACAACCTTGTAATTTAATTTATTTTCAAGATATTCACATTCACTCTTCAGGTTATCTGACAATACTTCGTACACATCTTCCAACAGGCAGAGTGCTTCATCGTTTTCACAACCATCTTTTTTAAGCTTATTAATCTCATGCTGACAGGCCCTGGCACAAAGGCTTGTTGATAGACTGTTGTAAAATTTGCTCACCAGATCATTGTCAAATACTTCCGATACCTTGGCAGGTCTTTCGAACTTTGGATTATCCGACCATTTCTTCTGGGCATTAACAGAGGAATCTATTTCTGATATAATCTGATCCACGAGCAAAATGAAAGGATTATCCGGTGCAATGTACTTCCTGACATTGTTCAATTCTCTGTCAAGCTTTCTGTAATGCTCAACAGTATTTTTCAATTTATCTTCTATGGACTGTCTTCTGGTTATATTTGTAAGCGTGGAGTCTGCTATTCTGTCATCTGAAAAATACGGCAGCTCGGTCATCAGTGACACACAGTCATTGAATCTCAGCGCATAGTCAGAGCTGCTGGTACCTCCGTAACATGACTTTTCAGGATCCTTGCTTGAGTATTTTTCCAGATAATCATAATCCTCGGATATTCCGGCCATTTTATATATTGCATCAGAAAACTCTATACACGCAGGACTTTCAGGTTCTCCAAGCTGCAGTGCAACTCCGTTTTTTAATGCAGTCTCTCTCAGTTCATCATATATGTCTTTATATTCGTGAGTTATGTACCAATATGCTCCGCACAGACCGCCATTATGCAACGAATACATGAACTCCGGTCTCGTTTTTTCTATGACACCCATTATCGCTTTTGTTTCGGGCATGGGCTCATTAAAATGCAGATTTTTATAGTCTATTGGGAATGTCCATTCAACCTGTTGCTCGCTTCCTGGTCTGAAATAATCTTTCATATAATTATAAATAGTGAATGGACCCTTAAACCATTTTTCGTTTAATTTTGTTCCGTCAGGATCAACACATTTTATTATATACCATGTGTACCCTGTTGATTCTCTGAATTCATCATCCTCAGCCAATGCCCATGATAAATATTCCAATGTCATGGCTCCTATGGGCTCATTTGGGTGAGGGCATGCGAAGCAAAAGGCATTTTTACCTCCGCTGCCTATCTTAAGGCATAGTATGCTGTGATTTTCTCTTGATTTCCCCGCTTCGAAAACCTTCACAACATCCGGATATTTGCTTTGAAGACGCATGGTGCTTTCATCCAGCTCATCCACTGTTAAAAACACCTTGTAATCCGGAACATTATCAATTATTTTACTTATATTCACGCTTTACCTCCGATGTATTCTGTTGATTACTGCCCGCAGTTCATACGGGCAGCAATGTATCTGGTTATTTGTTTATCCAGACATATGTGTATTCATGAAATCCTGTTTTGTCTATAGCTTCTTCCGAAGTCGGATGTCCCACAATGTATGATTGATATGGTGCTATGGAAATATATTCTGATATTGGAACAACCGGAACATCCTCAACTATATATTTCTGTACTTCTATATAATACGGCGCCCTGTCCTCCTCACTTACATATGATGCGCCTTTCTCCAAAGCCACATCAAGCTTAGGATTGGAATAACCCATCAGGTTAATGAGAGCCCCCGTAGAAAATCTTGTAGTCAGTGCTCCGGGGTCAGGTCCTTGATATCCCGCAAGCAATGATACATCATAATTTCTTCCGTACCATATCTTTTCGTCCCAGGCAGCTTCTTCCATCATATTGATTTTGACATCAATTCCTATATCTTTTAAATTATCCCTTATTATTACTGCAATATCAGTGAAGGGCTCAATGTTGAATACATCTATTGTAGTTTCAAAATACATCCCGTTTGAATTTTTCGCATAGCCGGCATCTTCAATTAATTTTTCTGCCTTTTCAACATCCCTTTCCGGGAATACATCCGTTGTATTTAAAGCCCAATCATACATTGGTGTCATCGCCGTATTGGATTTTTCTCCGATACCCTTCATAGCTTTTCTTATTATGTCGTCTTTGTCAATTCCAAGTGAAACTGCTTGTCTCAGCTTAGCATCCTTAAATATGCTGTCTTTTACATTAAAGAACATGTAATATCGTGATGGCCAGTATTGTTTACCTACCTTAATGTCAGAATCAGCTTCAAAGCTTTGTGCTTCTGACAGCGGCGGTTCTACCCCAAGTATATCAAGCTCCTTGTTGTATAAGGCCTGTACTGCCGTATTGGCATCAGGTATTATTGAAAATACAACCTTGTCAAGATATGCTGTATCACCCCAGTATTCATCATTCCTCTCAAGTGTAACACTGACTCCCTTTTCGTGTTTGACAAATTTGAACGGTCCTGTTCCTATAGGATTTTGGTTTGCGGGATTTTCACTCCAGTCAGTACCTTCGTAAATGTGCTTGGGCATGATGTAGCATGCATCCCATGCCAGATATCCTATAAGTGATGAGTCATTATTTTTCAGCTTAAACACTACAGTATTATCATCAGGTGTCGTTATTTCTTCCACAGATGTCAGCGAACCTGCAAGCTGTCCGCCCTCCTTGATAATTGTATCAAATGTAAACTTTACATCTGCAGATGAAAATGGCGCTCCGTCATGCCACTTTACATTTTCATTCAGGTAAAATGTTATTTCTTTTCCATCCTCAGATACCTTATAACTCTTAGCCAGATCAGGCACAACCTCTTGCTTATTGGTTACTTTAATCAATCTGTTAAAAATATTTTCCGAAATCGGCTGTAAGTAACCGTCTGCCTGATAGTCTGGATTGTAGGTCGAAGGGTCTCCCGTCATTCCCACTATCAATGTTCCGCCTTTTTTAGGTGTACCTGACGAGTTACCTTCAGATACCTGACCGCCATCAGGCACTTCTTTTCCCACATCTGCACTGTTGCACCCAACAAGCATTCCCAAGATAAGACAGACTGCCAATAATAAAGATAATTTTTTCATTTTCTCCTCCTAATTTAATATATTGGAAAACATAATAGTTTTCTGTTCGGTATTAATAAGTCAATTACTATTAATAAAATGACATGAAGCAAAATGATTCTCTTCTATAACTTTTTGCTCAGGGTATTCTTTAAAGCATATATCTTTTTTCATATAGCATCTCGGTGCAAAGTAACATCCCGGCCCATTATCAATGGGAGTCGGAGGTTCTCCTTCTATTTTTATTACGTCTGTCTTTTCATCCATGTTGATGGATGCACAATTTGATATCAATGTCTTTGTATATGGATGCACAGGGTTGTGCAATACATAATCAGTTGTTCCCGACTCAACTATTCTCCCAAGATACATTACAACTATTTTATCCGATATGTACCTTGTGGTGTTTATGTCATGGCTTATGAATATCAAAGCTGTATCGGAATTCCTGACAAGATCCTGAAGCATTTTAATTATGTCTGCTCTTACAGAAACATCAAGCATTGAAACAGGTTCATCCGCAATGAGGAATTTCGGTTTTAAAAGCATTGTTCTCAATATTGAAATACGCTGAAGCTGTCCTCCCGATAATTCATGGGGAAATCTGTGCAAATAATCCCCTGCGGGTGAAAGGCCTATTTTCTCCATTGCATTGATTGCTGTCGATACTCTATCACTGTGTGTTTTGCCTATATTGTGCATCTTTAATGTTTCAACAATTATTTTCTCTATTGAATTTCTGGGGTCAAAGGTATCAAAGGGATTTTGAAAAACCATCTGAATAGTTCTCTTATACCTGAGCCTGTCCTTTTTTATCATTTCATCGGAAGATTCTCCGTTAAATAAAATTTCACCCTGAGTAGGATATTCAAGCTTTGTCAGCAGCTTTGCCAGAGTTGACTTGCCGCATCCCGATTCACCGATGACACCCATTACTTCTCCGGCCTCCAATTTGAAGCTTATGCCGTCAACCGCCTTGACCGTTTTCTTAACCGTGCTGAATCTGTTGTTTCCTTTTATTCTTTGTGTATAATGCTTGAACAGGTTGTTGACCTCTAAAGTATAATTATCTCCCATTAATTATCTCCTCCCCGCAGAATGGCACATTACCATGCGTCCATTCTCCAATATGACTGTCCCGGGTTTTTCCTTATGACATGACTCTGATCTTTCGGGGCATCTGCTCTCGAATATGCATCCATCATGCTGAACGCTCAGATCCGGAAGCGAACCCGATATACCCCTCAGTACTCCTCTTTCGCCCTTCAATGTAGGGAATGATTTCAGAAGCCCCCGGGTATACGGATGATTCGGGTTGGAAATTACGTCATCTACATATCCAAACTCAACAAGATATCCCGCATACATCACCGCAATTTTTTTGCATGTGTTTGCCACTACAGACATATCATGAGTTATCATTATGCGTGCTATGCTAAGCCTTTTCTCAAGCTCCTTTATCTCATTGAGTATCTGACCCTGAGTTATAACGTCCAAAGCTGTTGTTGCTTCGTCCATTATAATGAGCTTGGGATTATGCATAAGACTCAGTGCAATGGATACTCTCTGCATCATACCGCCCGACAGTTCATGCTGATACATCGTATATACTCTTGGAGGAAGATTTACCAACTCCAAAAGCTCTGTCATCTTGTTTTTTACTTCTGCCTTGGATGCCGTCTTATTATGCAGCATATATATATCTGACATCTGGCTGCCTATTTTATGTATAGGGCTCAGTGAATTCATTGATTTCTGGAACACAACAGAAATTTCCTTCCACCTTATATCTCTTAGCTCATCTTCACTTATAGTGAGTAAATTCCTATCTTCAAAAATTACCTCGCCGCTTACCTCAGCTATCTTTTTAGGGAGCAATCTCAGCATGGACAATGCAAGGGTTGATTTTCCCGAACCCGATTCTCCTACTATGCCAAGAGAATCCTGAGGCTCAATATCAAATGACACATTATTGACAGCATGAATATTTTTATTTTTAACCTTATATATAACATTTTCATTTTTAATTGATAGTAACGCCATAAGAGCCTCCTATTTATTGTCGTTCAGCTTTGGACTAAGTATGTTGTTCATTCCGTCGCCGATTAAGTAAAATGCCAAAACCGTCAGTACAATAGCAGCACCTGAAAATGTCGATATCCACCATCCGTTTGTCAGATATGATTTTCCGTTATACACCATTTGCCCCCAGCTCATAACATTCGGATCACCAAGCCCCAAAAAACTAAGTCCCGATTCTGTAAGTATGGCCTCTGATATATTCATTGTTGTATTGGCAATAATGGGGAATATACCGTTAGGGATTATATGTTTAATTAACGTTTTGATTTTGCTTTCACCGATGTTTTCCAAGGATTTTACGAAAGTCCTCTGCTTGAGAGAAAGAGCTTGAGCTCTCATAAGTCTTGCATTTCCGGTCCAGGTTGTTATACCTATGACTACCATCACGTTAAACATGCTTGAACCAAACAGGGCAACTATGATGAGTATAAGGAAAAATGTAGGCATCATCAGAAATACATTTATTATCTCTGACACAACCGAATCTATTTTCCCGCCGTAAAATCCTGAAATACCGCCTATGAGTGTTCCGACAATTCCGGATATGGATGCAGCCACAACCCCTATAACTATGGAAGTACGCGCACCATATAATATTCCGCTGAATATATCTCTGCCCAAGCCATCTGTTCCCAGCAGATAGTTTTTACTTGGAGGGTTTACCATATCATCATTTAATGAAAAAGGATCATGAGTAGCAATCAATGGTGCGAAGAGAGCCAGCAAAATAATTATCGTCAATAAGATTATGCCTATTTTCAGCTGTCTGACCTGGTTTATCATGGATAGCATTCTTTTCATTTTTGTAAAAAAATCTCCTGATTTATTCATTTTCCACAATCCTTTCTGACTAATCGTATCTTATTCTTGGATCAATAACAGCATAAATCAAGTCCACAACTATCATACAGACAGCTATTGAAACTGACAATATGAGATATATCCCCATGAGAAGCGGGTAATCCCGTTTAGATATTGCCGTCATCATCAGTCTTCCCATACCGGGCCATGCAAACACTATTTCAATAATTGCAACCCCTGATATAACGTATGCCAAGTTAATACCAAACACCGTTATTGTGGGAAGTATGGCGTTTTTAAATATATATTTTTTGAATATTTTGTTTTCCTTCATACCCGCTGCTCTAAATGTTGTTATGAAATCTTCTGACATGGTTTGAATCACAGATGCTCTTGCTATACGGAAATAATATGGTATTTGAATCAATGTTACCGTTATAAGCGGCAGCGTCAAATGCCAAAGTATATCAACTGCTTTTGCAATTCCTTCATGTTGTGCTCTTAAATCCACCATGCCGGCAGTGGGGAAAATCTTCAGCTTTGATGCAAATATAAGAATAAGCATAAGTCCCAGCCAGAAGCTTGGTGTGGAATCAAACACATAGGATAAGCCATTCATCGTAACATCAAACAGTGAGCCTCTTTTCCTTGCCGCAAATATTCCCGATGCAGTTCCGATTACCACAGCCAGCAATATGCTTGTCAGAGCCAAAAGAAGTGTTGGACCTACTTTTTCAAATATAAGCTTACTTACAGGTTCGCTGCTCATTATGGAATACCCGAGATCCCCTTTCAGCAATGTTTTCACGTAGCTGATAAACTGAATATGTATCGGATCGTTTAATCCGTATTTTTCTGTTAATGCATCAATCATTTCCTGAGAAGGGTTGTCTTTTCCCGCCAAAAGACTGATAGGATTTCCCGGAGCCAGATGTATTAACATAAAGTTTATGACTAATGAAACCAAAATTATAAGAATTCCTGTTAGTATTCTTCTTCTAAGATATCTTGCCATTATTCCGCTCCTTGTGAGTATTCAGCCGGTCAAATTATATCAGCCTCTTCTTGCCTTTCCCGTTACGTGTTCGATTACTATTTTAACAACGCACGCCTTGTCGAAATCTTCCTCGATGTGCTCCAATCCCTGTTTTTTAAAGTTTGGGGAATACTTGTCCACAATTAATACCAACGCATGTCTTTTTTCTTCGTCATCAACTATTTCCGCTTTGCCAAAAACCATTACACTTTCATAGTTTGTTACAAATTCATCTTCAAGCACTTCTGTTTTTCCTACATAAGTAAATGCCACCTTATCATTTACATTGATGCTTTCGTGTATATTTCCTCCCTTTATAAAAAAGTGAACATAAATATTATCTCCTTCAAGCACATAATTCAGAGGAGTCGAACAGGGATATCCGTTTGCTCCGATTGTTCCTATCACACCATATTCGCCCTGCTCTAAAATTCTGCGGCTTTCATCATCCGAAAGCTGCCTGTCTTTCCTTCTCATAGCTTTAAACATAGTTGACCTCCATTTGAATATTATTTGTTTTTAAATATATAATTTACAATTTCATCAATCAATTTTGGCACAATAACAGTCAGGCTTTCTCTATTTACTCTCTCTGTTGCCTGATGATAATCCTTGCTCCACGGACCAAATATAATCGAAGGTATATTAAGTTTTTCTATGCCTTCAAAATCTATAGAATATAACTTGCCCCACATGGGTGTGTTGAGAGAAAAGCTGTCATAGTCAAACGCTCTGTCAACTGCACAGTAGCTGCAGTCAGAGAGCCCCACGGTATAGTTTTCATAGTTTAAATCATAATTGAAATTATCATGAGCATAATCCCTGATCAAATTGTAACACTCGTCGATTATGTGTCCTTTACCGCTGATTTTTCTGCTGTTGAGCGCCGGATAATACGGAGGAGCAAATCCCAACACTATGACAGGATAGCTTATACCGGTGAAATTCATCACTTCATCCATTATCCTAATTGTTGCCTGAGGATAATTTATTTCATTTTTAACTATTTTTTCTGAAATTTCATCATACAGTTTTCCGTAAAATCTGCCGAATCCCTCTTTATCCTTTTCAGAAGCAATATTCATAAGCTCTTCAAAGGACAGCACTTCAGGCTTGAACTCAATTTCCCGTTCCGAACAATGCATGTTCCTGCACTTATATTCGCTGTATATCATTTTCATTTTATTTACGTAAGCTTTGAAAGAGTCATTCGAAATTCTTTTAAGCTTTTCAAGTATTTCATCAGGTGATGTGTAAAAGCTTATTACGCTGAAATATCCACAAGCTCTGATAGGTATTGAAACATCGTACTCAACCTTCATATCCTTAAAATAATTCCATGTGGGAGGAACAGTAATTTCCCCGTCAAGCTCATCACTGAATTCCAGAGAAAGCTCAGTCCTTGAAAAAATCTCTCCCAGAACCCCAATAGGATTCAGGCCGTCAAAGCATCTGCATATGTGAGATTTCTGTCCCTGTGCTAATATTACAGGCATACATTTTCCAGCTGTACCTAAAGAAACAACGTGCTTGCCGTTAACTTTGAAATTAGGTTCACAGTCTATTAAAAAAGAATATTCCAGCTCAAATTCCTCTTTCAGACGGCTCAACAGCTTAACAGCGCCGCGCATGCCTGTTGAATAGGATTCCTCATCCGGTACAGAAATAAAAAGAATATTACCTTCTCTTTCTTCCATCTCAGAGTATCTTTCCAGGTATGCAAGCTGTATTGCCAGTCCACCTTTCATATCTGCCGCGCCTCTGCCGAAAATCCATTCACCGGAGTTCAAATCCTCCAGTGCTTCAGTATTGATATTAATTTCCCTGATTTTTTCAGGAAGCCTTTCAATATCAAACGCATACTCCTTTATGCTGCCATAATCATCAATACCCACTACATCATGGTGATTCATGAGAACAACCGTCTTATTGGATTTACCCCTTACCATTCCATATGAAATCCTTCTGCCAAGATAATCATCCTCAATTTTGAAGTTGCCGAACAGATTTGGATTATCCTCAAAGTATTTCATGCTTTTCATATAATCATATAAATACTCGGATACTCTATTTTCGTTTTCTGTTGCAGAAAAGCTGTCAATAGAAACGGTTTCCTTTAAAATACTTAAAATTTTCTCTTTAATCTCACTCACTCCTTTTGTCAATCTATATATTCTTCATATGGCTTTTTGCTTATTTTAAAATCATCAATTTTATCCTTATAATTATCATATAAATAGTTCATCATGAAAAAGATAAAGCTGGTAACAGGTGAGGTGTCTATTACTCCCATCTGTTCATTTCTCCTTAAATTAAATATCATAGAATAATCCGACAAATCCTTAAAAGGATTGATAAAGCTGTCTGTTATGGTAATAATTGTGCTTCCGTTTCTCTTGACCGTTTCAGCCTGCTCTTTCGTATATTTATAGTGTGGTGCGAAGGATACCACAATAGTAGCAGAATCTTCATCTATATCCTCAAATGTATATGAGTTCTCATACATGAGCTTTGAAAAATATACTCGGCTTCGTATACTGTCGAAAAGATGCAGAAGCTCAGATGCAGTACCAAAGGAATCCATAAATCCTATTATCAGAATTCTTTTCTTACTCATTAAAATTTCACAAATCTTTTTGAATTCCTCAAAATCAATATTTTGATATGATTTAGCAAGCTGTAATGTCTGCTTGCGTATGTGCTCATCAATTTCCATATCAGATAGCCCGTTCGTTAAAAAACCTTTTCCGATACTCGTATCTAAAATCTCAGAATTATCAATCACACTCTTTTCCATCGCCTTGCGCATATGTGAAAAACTTTCGAAGCCTAGTGCATATGCAAATCTTATTACTGTTACCTCACTGACCGAAACCTTTTTGCTAAGCTCAGAGGCCGTATCAAATATAACCTGTTCAAAATTATCTATTATGTATTTAGCTATCTTCTTATGTGATTTTGACAATGTTTCAAATTTATCTTTTATCAGATTAATAAAATTCATCAAACACCTCTTCTTTACAAAATGAATTAAATTATTCATTTTTATTTATATTGTATTAAATATTTCATATTTAATGATATCACCTTTTATAACTTTGTCAACATTTTATTTTTCTATCCGAAAAATTTACTTCAGTTATATTATTAATAAAAAACAAACATCACAGGATTATTAATTAAATCCTGTGATGTTTAAAATGATTCTATTGATTATGCGTTTTTCCTATTCTATTATTTCTTTATCTGTAATTTTAATATTTTCATTCAACGACATCAACATCAATATCTCTATTATAAAGATTTTAATACATTCTTTACAAATTCAACATCTGTCTTGGTTTCTTCTGCCAAAAATTCTATATCGGCATCGTTTGGTGTTACATTGTATGTCGTTATTGC
>NZ_JACBNQ010000060.1 GCF_013403245.1 Sedimentibacter hydroxybenzoicus DSM 7310
ATATGGAAGCTTAGCTCAGTTGGGAGAGCATCTGCCTTACAAGCAGAGGGTCATAGGTTCGAGCCCTATAGTTTCCATTTTGCGGCCTGGTAGTTCAGTTGGTTAGAATGCCAGCCTGTCACGCTGGAGGTCGAGGGTTCGAGCCCCTTCCAGGTCGCCATAAAAAGATATTTGCTGGTGTAGCTCAATTGGTAGAGCAACTGACTTGTAATCAGTAGGTTAGGGGTTCAAGTCCTCCCACCAGCTTAATGCACCCATAGCTCAGATGGATAGAGCAACGGACTTCTAATCCGTGTGCCGGGGGTTCGAATCCTCCTGGGTGCACCAATAAAAGAAAGGGGAGCACCTCTTTCTATGGGCAAGTCTCTGAGGGTCAGAGGAATGTCCCCGAATTAAACTATGACTCATTAGCTCAGCTGGTAGAGCACCTGACTCTTAATCAGGGTGTCCAGGGTTCGAGTCCCTGATGGGTCATCAAGGAAAGGTGAAACACCTCTTTCTAAAGGGAAATTCTCTGTAAGTCAAAAGAGTGCCGTTAGAGGAAAGGGTACACACCTCTTTCTAAGGGGCAAGTCTTTGTGGGTCAGAGGAATGTCCCCAAACAAAGGGATCCATTAGCTCAGCTGGCAGAGCACTTGACTTTTAATCAAGGTGTCCGGCGTTCGAATCGCCGATGGATCACTGTTTGGAGAGGTATCGAAGTGGTCATAACGAGGCGGTCTTGAAAACCGTTTGGGTGAAAGCCCGCGTGGGTTCGAATCCCACCCTCTCCGTTAATAGGAAAGGTGAAACACCTCTTTCTAAAGTGAAAGCCTCTGCGGGTCAGAGGAATGTTCCCAAGTTTAACGGGGCGTAGCGCAGTTTGGTAGCGCATCTGGTTTGGGACCAGAGGGCCGCGGGTTCAAATCCTGCCGCCCCGATTAGGGGCTTATAGCTCAGGTGGTTAGAGCGCACGCCTGATAAGCGTGAGGTCGATGGTTCGAGTCCATCTAAGCCCACCAATAAACCAAAACAATATGTTTTGGGCCTTTAGCTCAGTTGGTTAGAGCGCCCGGCTCATAACCGGTAGGTCCAAGGTTCGAGTCCTTGAAGGCCCACCATGCCCAGATAGCTCAGTCGGTAGAGCAGGAGACTGAAAATCTCCGTGTCCGTGGTTCGATTCCGCGTTTGGGCATTATTTTTTAAAATTTTATAGAAAATATATTATTTTAAAAAAGATAATTGACAATTAGAAATGATTGTGATAAACTAACAAAGCTATTTGAAATTAATAGCAAGAAAATGCAAAAATTGTCAGTTGACAGAGGACAATGTGTATGTTAAACTGACATTCCGTTCGAAAGAGCAGGGAGTAGAAAATAAAAAAACAAAAACAAAAATTGGCAGTTGACAACATCGAAAAGATGTGATAAT
>NZ_JACBNQ010000061.1 GCF_013403245.1 Sedimentibacter hydroxybenzoicus DSM 7310
TGGCGAGATGTAAAATTAAATGAAACACAATTAAATAAATAACGCTCATGAGAGCTTCTCTGTTATAATGTTAATCACCACAATAAACAGAAACGGAGAAGATCATGAGCTTAGTATATTGTATCAGAACACGACAAAAAGGGAAACATTTATCTTTCGAAGAACGCGAAGAATTAGAAGCCATCGTCAACAAAAACAATTATAGACCCAAAAAAGATAAAATTAGTCAAAGAAAGATGGCTGAAAGAATGGGCGTTAGCCCGGCTACATTAAGCAGGGAATTAAAACGGGGAAAAGTAGTATTGAGAGATTCTGAATGGCGAGAAGTAATCAGTTATTCAGCCATAAAGGCACAAGAAGATTATGACGAGAAGGCAAGTGCAAAAGGAACGCATTTAAAGATAGGAAAGAATAATGAATTAGCAAAGAAGATTGAAGAATTAATTGTAAAGGAGAATTATTCTCCTTATGCTACCATAGAAAAGCTAAAAAAAGATTACAGTTTTAAGAATACACCAATATCAGTTCGTACCCTATATAATTATATTAATCGCGAACTACTGCTTAATGTAACAAAGAAAGATTTACCCCGAAAAGGAAAAAGTTCAAAAAGAAAATATACGCGAGTGACAAGACGAATAAAAGACATTAATGCAAAACGTATAGACGATCGCCCCAAAGAGGCTAATGAACGAAGTGAGTTGGGACATTGGGAGATGGACTGTGTGGAGTCGGGTCGAGGAAAAGGCAGAGCATGCTTGCTTGTGCTTGTAGAACGAATGAGTCGAAATACATTTATATTTAAGTTACATTCACAAACACAAAAAGAAGTACAGCGACAATTAGATCAATTGGAAAAGAAGATTGGATTTAAGCATTTTAGAGCAATGTTTAAGTCTATAACCGTGGATAACGGAAGTGAATTTTTGGATTGGATGAACTTGGAACAATCGTGTGTAAGTAGACGAGGTATATTGCGTACTCAGATTTATTATTGTCATCCCTATCATTCATGGGAAAGAGGTACAAATGAACAGTTAAATGGTCAACTAAGGAGATTTATTCCTAAGGGATGTGCAATAGCAAAATACAGCACAAAAGAGATTTTAGAGATTCAAGAATGGTTAAACACATATCCGAGAAAAATATTGAATGGTAAAAGCGCCAGGGAAGTAGTTCAAGAAGTATTAAAGAAGGGCGCATAACAATAAAAAGCAAAAAAATTCTCCCCTATAGGGGAGAAGAACACAGACTAATGTATAAAAGTTATTATTATGGAACAACAATACATTTTAACAGAGTTAAAAAAAGTGTTTCATTTTAACTTGCATTTAGCG
>NZ_JACBNQ010000062.1 GCF_013403245.1 Sedimentibacter hydroxybenzoicus DSM 7310
CAGACTGCGCAAAAACACTTACGATATTAAACATAATTATACTACAAAACCATTGATTTTTCAATGATTTTGTAGTATAATTAAAGAAAAAACGGGGTGTTAAAAATGCAAAGATACGAAGAAGGAACAGATAGAAATCAAGTACAGGTTGTAAGTTTAGAAGATTTAATAGGGGAAAATAATCCTGTAAGAGTGATCGATGCATTTGTTAACAGCTTAGATATTGAAAAGATGGGATTTCAGTATGCACAAACAAAAGAAACAGGAAGAAAGCCTATGAATCCCTCTGACATGAGTAAATTATACATATATGGATATTTCAATGGAATAAGAACATCAAGAAAATTAGAAAAAGAGTGTGAGAAAAATATAGAGGTAATGTGGTTGATAAACAATCTGAAGCCACACAATAAAACCATTTCAGAATTTCGAAGAAATAATAAAAAAGCATTAGAAAATATATTCAGAGAATTTAGCATGTTGTGCAACACATTAAATCTGATAGGTAAAGAAATGGTTGCAATAGATGGAAGCAAATTTCGTGCACATAACAGCAGAAAAAGAAATTATACTAAAAACAAAGTAAAAAAGATGATAGAGCACTTTGAAGAATCAGCAAGTCAGTATTTAGAATTGCTAGAAAAAGGTGATAAAGAAGATAATGAACAAACAGATTTTACAAAAGAAAACATAACAGAAAAATTTGAAGCAGCTAAAAAAAGAATAGAAGAATTAAAAGAGATGTACGAAGATATTAAGCAAAATGGGGAAATATCAATAACAGACAAAGATGCAAGGCATATGAGTGTAAGTAACAATGGAACAGATATAGCTCATAATGTACAAATAGCAGTAGACAGCAAAAACCATTTAGTTGTAGCAGTAGATGTAGTAAGTAATCCTGCAGACCAAGGACAACTATACAACATAGCAAAACAAGCAGCTAAAGAATTAGGAATAGAGTTAAAAAATAAAGAAGAAAATCAAAGTGAAGAAGAATATGAAGAGTATTTATTGACCATTTTAGCTGACAAGGGATATTATGAATATGAAAATTTAAAAGATTGCTTAGATTCTGGAATAAAACCAATAGTTGCAAAAGAAAACGCATCAAATAAGACAGGTAATAAAAAATATATAAGAGATAATTTCATATATGATAAGGAAAAAGACATATATATTTGTCCGGAAGGAAAAATATTGAATAATGTAAGTAATCCAACATCACAAAACCAATTATATAGAAATAAGGCAGCCTGCA
>NZ_JACBNQ010000063.1 GCF_013403245.1 Sedimentibacter hydroxybenzoicus DSM 7310
TCCCGAGTGGCTAAAGGGGACGGACTGTAAATCCGTTGGCAACGCCTTCATTGGTTCGAATCCAATCTCTTCCATCAAATTGCGGAAGTGGCTCAGTGGTAGAGCATCGCCTTGCCAAGGCGAGGGTCGCGAGTTCGAATCTCGTCTTCCGCTTATCCAATAAATAATATATGAATACAAAAGTGAAATTCAATAACAATAGTATTATGCGGGTGTAGCTCAATGGTAGAGCCCCAGCCTTCCAAGCTGGTCGCGAGGGTCCGATTCCCTTCACCCGCTCCACAATTACTGAGCACCCATAGCTCAGATGGATAGAGCAACGGACTTCTAATCCGTGTGCCGGGGGTTCGAATCCTCCTGGGTGCATTATTATTGGGGTATCGCCAAGCGGTAAGGCACCAGACTCTGACTCTGGCATTCGTGGGTTCAAATCCTACTACCCCAGCCATAAAAGAGAAAAAAATTAATTGGGATGTCGCCAAGCGGTAAGGCACTAGACTTTGACTCTAGTATGCGTAGGTTCGAATCCTGCCATCCCAGCCATTTTAAAGGAAAGGGTATACACCTCTTTCTAAAGGGCAAGTCTCTGGAAGTCAGAGGAATGTCCCCAATTAAATACGATCCATTAGCTCAGCTGGCAGAGCACTTGACTTTTAATCAAGGTGTCCGGCGTTCGAATCGCCGATGGATCACCATTTGGAGAGGTATCGAAGTGGTCATAACGAGGCGGTCTTGAAAACCGTTTGGGTGAAAGCCCGCGTGGGTTCGAATCCCACCCTCTCCGCCAAATATGCGACTAACATCGTAGTGAATAATGAAAAGTGAATGATTAACAGTTAGCTGTTATATACTAACATTCATTATGGAGAAGTACTCAAGTGGCCGAAGAGGCTCCCCTGCTAAGGGAGTAGATCTGCAAGGATGCGAGGGTTCAAATCCCTCCTTCTCCGTACATAACTGTACTATGCATGAAATATAGGGGATTGGTCAAGTGGCATGACAGTGGTCTCCAAAACCATTAGTGGGGGTTCGATTCCCTCATCCCCTGTTTGCAAGGAAAGGTGACACACTTCTTTTTACCAGAGAAAGTCTTTGAGGGATAGGAAGAATGTCACCAACTGAAAAGGGTACACACCTCTTTCTATCAGGCAAGTCTCTGCGGGTCAGAGGAATGTTCCCAAGTTTAACGGGGCGTAGCGCAGTTTGGTAGCGCATCTGGTTTGGGACCAGA
>NZ_JACBNQ010000064.1 GCF_013403245.1 Sedimentibacter hydroxybenzoicus DSM 7310
GTTTTTTCAAATCTTGTGATAAGTGAAACTGTATTTTTACTCTCCTGTGGATTGTTTTGCGGAAACTCAAGAATTAAGATGTATCGAAATACGTGTCATATTATGGTATAATTTTACAAAGGAATTGCCGCAGCGGATAGGTGGTTAGCTCCCGGAAAAGCAACATTAATTTAAACGTAAATCCAACAAGAATAAATTAACATTCCAGGGGTCTAAGAGCCAGGCATGGTACACAATGAATAATTGGAAACTCGTGAGACCCTATAGGTTCTCTATAATCAGAGTATGGATAACAACCGATACAAAGGGAGAAATTCAAATGACCTATAGGGAGTCGGATAACCTCATAGTATCTAGGATACTGGGTAATGCCAGAGGAGAAAAGGAGGTTACATAGTATTGACCTTACTACAAGAAACACATACTGTACACAGGGACAGCGAAGATGTGAGAACGCAAATAGATAGGATAGTAGTAAAATCAAAAGAAAATCCCAAGGAAGTATTTACGTCTTTATATCACCTTCTCAATGAGGCGATGTTCATAGAATGTCATCAAGAGTTGGAAGCTAACAAAGCAACAGGAATCGATAAAGTGACAAAGCAAGAATACTCTGCCAATCTTGAAGAAAACATACAAGACTTAGTTAAAAGATTAAAAAGTCACACATACAGACCACAACCTGTCAGGAGAGTGTACATACCCAAAGGCAATGGAGAACAGCGCCCATTAGGTATACCTACATACGAAGACAAACTTGTGCAAATGGGTCTAAGCAAAATACTAACAGCCATATACGACCCATGTTTTATCGAACAATCCTATGGGTTCAGAGTAGGCAAAAGTGCGCATGAAGCACTAAGAAAACTAAATGAAATCATTAGATACAAGCCGATAAATTATATTGTAGATGCTGATATAAAAGGCTTCTTCAACAATGTAAAACATGAGTGGGTCGTTAAGTTTATACAGCATAGAATCAAAGACCCGAACATCATAAAACTCCTTAAAAAGATGTTAATGGCAGGAACGATTGAAGCAGGGAAATATGTAAAAACAGAAAAAGGAATGCCCCAAGGCGGTTTATGCTAAGCTTAGCATAAACCGCCTTATGCTAAATAAGTACTTATGCAAAGTAAACCTGTAAGTATCACATAATT
>NZ_JACBNQ010000065.1 GCF_013403245.1 Sedimentibacter hydroxybenzoicus DSM 7310
TTTGAGTTTCCGCAAAAGCAAATAAAATTATAAAAAAAGATTGAAAGAAAAATAAAAAAGAGCAAACAGAAGCAAAGGACATAGAAAAATATAAATTAAAGCAAAAAAAGGCACAATGAAACAAGCCAAAGAGGAAAATAGGCTTAAGTAAAAATATTGAGATAAAGAGGCTAATAAATAAGCTTAATGCAAAGCTGACGAAATTTGGTTCGAGGTTTAGGCTTGAACCATAACCTTACCCCTTCCTTAGCGTATGAAAGAATACCGGATATGCCCTTAGCCAACCGATAATAGAAAAAACGAACCTTTTCTTTAATAGGATTAGCTGTTTGAATGATAGAGGATTTAAGAGCATTAGCATCAGATTTCAAGGAAATTAACGATAGGAAAGCCATGCAAGCGGAAATGTAGAAATTGAGAGCATTGATAGCTTTAAGCTTTCTTACACGAAAATTTTCAAACTGGAATACTTGCTTTTTAGCACGGAAATATTCCTCAATACGCCAACGGGAAAAATACAATCTTGCAATACGAACAACATCATCTTTAGACTTAAGTATCTTATTAGTAGCAAGCATCATTGGGTTATCAGAGAGACCATAAACAAGAACAAGATATATATCTTTCTTTGAAGCAGTAATTTGTACTTTAACGTGAGATAGATAAGCGTCCTGCTCCTTGCCATGATAGCAAACAGGTGTTTTAATTTTACCTTTACGCATATTTCTAAGTTGAGTAGCAGGAACCCATTTTTTATGGAAAAAGAGCTTTCTCTTTGCAGTAAGACGAATAACATAATCCTGTTCTAATTCATCCAACTTAAGAAACATTTTGTTGTCGTCATAACCTCTATCCATAACAAAAGTAGCTTTACCAAAGAGGTCTTTACCACGCTGCATAGCCTGAAAGGTAATAGTATTAGCAGAAGTATAATTTTTTTGTTGGGATGAATGTATTTTAGAGAAAATACTTACGGGATGATTACTCTTGGTAATGGCACAGGCTTCAGTAACATGATAACCTTTATCATATACATTTTTAGAATTACTGCTTTTAGAACCATCGCGAACAATACCGATATCTTCAAACTTATGA
>NZ_JACBNQ010000066.1 GCF_013403245.1 Sedimentibacter hydroxybenzoicus DSM 7310
CACGACAAACGCATGAATGAGTTTCACAATTAAACTATTGAAAGATTAAATTTAAAAAAATATGATCCAGTTCAAGTTACAAATTCATAATATTTTCTAAATGATTTTCAGGATTAGTACAAATAGCAAAACGCTTTAGTTTAAGGCTCATAGGCTTTTTACCTGCTTCATATATCTTCAAAACATTTAGTGCGAGTTTTCTTATGATATTCAAATTAAAGGAGGCTTGCTTTTCAAGAGTATGGTTATCATCCTCACGAAATGTTACATCTAGATGCCAATGATAACTTTCCACCATCCAGTGTCCACGTATCGCTCTCGCAATTTCATTAACATTCACTTCCAAACTGCTTATAAAGTATCGAGTTTCTATTGTTTCTACGTCATTCTTAGTTATTGTATTGCGTGTCATTGCAATGGATTTCAAGCCTGACCAATCCTTCTTCTGCTCCAACCACCTTATATCGTCTGTTTGCCAATATTCACGCTTTTCAATCCCGCCACGTGCTTTCTCCATCGTTTTTGTATATTCACACTCCGCCAATAATTCCGAATCTTCAAAGTATTGTTTCACTTCCTCGTGCAGGGTGCCTTGATTCCCCTTCAGAGCGAGAACATAATCAGCATGTTTTTTCCGTATTTTCTTCACTATCTCAATCTGTGTTCCCATCGCATCTGTTGTAATAATATGTCCTTTCACATTTAAATCATCTATTAATTCCGGTATTGCTGTAATTTCATTGGATTTTTCATTTACTCGTTTTTCTCCAAGACAAAACCCATTTTCGTCTACAGCACTCACAATATGATTCGCCTTTTGATTTTTATTCCCATTTCCACATTGCGTTTTGCCATCAATTGCTAAAATCTTTTTGACTTTTTCTCCTTCGTCACTGTTTAGCATTTCATTCCATAGCACTTGAAATCTTTGCAGAAATTCAGGTGATACCATTGCAAATACTCGCTGTATTGTGTCATGTGATGGTATTCCATTTGGCAGTTCTAAATATCTTTGCAAAAATT
>NZ_JACBNQ010000067.1 GCF_013403245.1 Sedimentibacter hydroxybenzoicus DSM 7310
AAAGAGCACCGCAAGTACCAGATGATACAAAACAAGTACCATTGGAAATGTGGATAAAAGGATACTTGCAGGAAGATGCAAATATAGGAGAAGAAGTAACAGTATTAACAAGAACAAAACGAATAGAAAAAGGCACACTATTGGAAGACAATCCATATTACAAGCATGACTTTGGAAAATTTGTTCCTGAATTAATACAAATCAGTGACCAGGTAAAAGAAATATTATTCGGAGGTGCTGATAATGAGTAAAGATATGAGCTATTCAGGAGTAATGAGCAGAAGACCCGAAATAATGAAGCAGGCGGCAGGAGTAGATTTCTCCCTATTCGAAAGCGGTGGGGTAGCATTCGATTACGAAAGAATGATGAGAGAAGCAGGCTTCAGTATAGAAGAAATACAAAAAATCCAATTATCCCACGGAGTAGGCAACACCCCGATACTGGAACTGAGAAACCTGACAGAATTAGCAAGAAAATGCGCACCAAAAGGAAAAGGCGCAAGAATATTCATAAAAGACGAAGCAGCAAATGCATCAGGAAGCTTTAAGGCAAGAAGAGCATCAACAGCGGTATATCAGGCAAAGAAATTGGGCTACAAGGGAGTAGTTACGGCAACAAGCGGAAACTACGGAGCAGCAGTAGCATCACAAGCAGCAATGTACGGCTTAAAATGTATAGTAGTACAAGAATGCTATGATTCAAAAGGAAAAGGCCAGCCCGAAATAATAGAAAAAGCAAGAAAATGCGAAGCATTAGGAGCAGAAGTAGTACAGCTGTCAGTAGGACCAGAGTTATTCTATTTATTCCTGACAATATTAGAGCAGACAGGATATTTCAATGCATCACTATACACACCATTTGCAATAGCAGGAGTAGAAACATTAGGATACGAAATAGCAATGCAGTTCAGAGAAAAATACGGAAAAGATCCCGAAGTAGTATTGGCGACAAACGCAGGCGGAGGAAACCT
>NZ_JACBNQ010000068.1 GCF_013403245.1 Sedimentibacter hydroxybenzoicus DSM 7310
GCATAAGGCGGTCCACTAAGCCCATTACTCAGTAATATCATGCTCAATGAGCTTGATAAAGAACTTGAGCGAAGAGGACATAGGTTTGTTCGCTATGCAGATGATTGTATGATTTTCTGTAAAAGCAGAAAGAGTGCAAAGAGAACCTTGGCAAACATTGTGCCATATATAGAGGGCTGTTTCTAAAGGTAAATAGAGACAAGACACAAGTAGCAAATTTCAGTAAAGTAAAATACCTTGGTTACAGCTTCTATAGGCATAAGGGAAAATGCAGAATGAGGGTTCATCAGAAGTCTATTGTAAAGATGAAAGCGAAGCTTGAGGAATTGACAGCGAGGAACAATGGATGGGGCAATGAATACAGAATCCAAAGGCTAACATGGTTCATAAGAGGATGGGTTAACTACTTCGGTATGGCAGATATGAAAGCGACACTAGCAAGGATAGATGAGTGGCTACGCCGAAGGATAAGGGCAATCTATTGGAAACAGTGGAAAAGAGTCAGAACAAGATATGCAATGATAAACAAATTTGCAATACCCGAATGGAAGGTGCACGAACTCGCAAATTGCCGAAAAGGCACATGGAGAGCAGCTTTGATGCTGAACAGCGTACTAACAAAGAAAGAAATAGCCAGCCTTGGATATTTGTCCATGACTGACTATTATTTGAAAAAACTGTGAAAACTAAAGAACCGCCGTATACCGAACGGTACGTACGGTGGTGCGGGAGGTCGGCTACCCAATTAATGGGAGCCTCCTACCCGAT
>NZ_JACBNQ010000069.1 GCF_013403245.1 Sedimentibacter hydroxybenzoicus DSM 7310
CGTTTGAAGTTCATCAACACTCATCCCATCAATGCCTCCGGCACCTTTGTTTGCTTTAACTCTCTTAAATGCTTTATTTAGATTGTCCCTTTGCAAAATATTCTCCAATAGCTTGTCCTTTTGAAAATCTGTAATGGTATGGTTGTTTTCAGCAATCTTTGAATGAGCGGGAACTTCTGCATACTCTCTCTGTTCCGCAGATACCATTTGCAGATAGTCTTCGATTTGAAGTTGTCTACCCTTAATTCTATTCTCAGTTACCTTCATTGACTCACACCTCCTAAAGTTCAGTCCTTCCCACAAAGTCTTAAGCCTCCATGGTACTATGACCTCTGCTGACTTCTCATGATAAATCTTGTTTCAACCATAACCGCAAAGTTCATTGCCTTGGCTATGTCCATGAGACCTCCCCAGGTAAGAACGCAATCTTTCCCTCCATCTATCTGCCACATCTACTAAAGATATTTCCGAGTAGTTATTGGACTTTGACTTGTTTGGCAGTCTTATCCATATCCTTAGCCTCATGTGATTTCTGTTCGTCAGACCAGAGGTTTGCCTACACCTTCCTTCAGATTCCACCTCACGATGGACACCCTTGGTGTTCAGCTATGTCTTTCCCACTACTAGGGCAGACTCGCGACTTGC
>NZ_JACBNQ010000007.1 GCF_013403245.1 Sedimentibacter hydroxybenzoicus DSM 7310
CTTGAACTGGATCATATTTTTTTAAATTTAATCTTTCAATAGTTTAATTGTGAAACTCATTCATGCGTTTGTCGTGGTTAATATTCATATTTATATTGTAATTGATGTCAAAAAGATGTATAATTTAAAGGATTTTGAATATACGGAGGGACTTATGAAGAAGATACTTGCCGTCTTAGTGATATTGGCTGTAATTATAACTTATTTTTTTGCTAAAAATTATATTGATGATAATTTACAGGCAGTTGACAATACTGACGATACTAAAATTGTTGTGGAAATACCCGCGGGCAGCTCTACAAATCATATAGCTGATATACTTTATGAAAATGAATTAATAAAAGATGCACGTATTTTTAAATATTATGCAAAAAAAATTGATGCTGATTCAAAATTAAAAGCAGGCAGTTTTGTATTATCCAAGAATATGAATGCGGAAGAGTTATTAAATGCATTAATAGGCGGAGGAAGCTCCGGTAATACTTTAAATATTACGATTATTGAGGGTCTGACATTAGAAGAAACTGCGAAGGAAATTTCAGAGCAAATGGATTTAAACTATGACAGATTAGTGGAAATTATGAATGATGGTCAAATGTTCAAGGATGATATGGAATTTTTGAAGGATTATCCTTACATTGATAGCCTTCAGGGATATCTTATGCCTGAAACGTACAATGTCTATATAAATTCAAGCGAAGAAGATGTAGTAAGAGTACTTTTAAATCAGTTTGATAAGTTTTATGTTGATGAAATAAAACCAAGGTTAGCTGACAGCGAACTGAGCTTTGAAGAGCTTATAAATCTTGCAAGCATTGTCGAAAAGGAAGCATTGCTTGACGAGGAAAGAGATGAGGTCGCAGCAGTATTTTTGAACAGAATTGATATCAATATGAAGCTTCAGTCATGTGCAACAGTAAATTACGCACACGGTGAATGGAAGGAAAGATTAACGTATGAGGATATAGCGATTGATTCCCCTTATAACACATATGTAGTTGAAGGATTGCCTCCTACACCGATTAATTCACCCGGGAAGGTTTCAATTATCGCTTCACTTGAACCGGCCGATGTTGATTATTTATTCTTCGTTGCAAAGGGAGATGGTTCCCATTATTTTTCCAGAAGTTATGATGAACATATAGAAGCGGCAGGGGAGTATTTAGATTAAAGGTAGACTATGGATAATATTAACAGAGAATATATTGACAGCTATATAAATTCTCTTATATTAGATGAGGATGAAAAGCTTACGGCATTCAGAAACGAATGTCAGGAAAGAAACCTTCCAATCATTCATAAGGAAGTCGGACAATTTATAAAGCTTATGATAAAGCAATCAAATGTAAAAAGTATATTGGAGATTGGCACAAATGTGGGATACTCCTCTATATTTTTTAGTCATGTCATGAATTTAGAAGGTAAAGTTGTAACATTGGAAAGAAGTGAAAAATTTTATCAGGAAGCTGTAAACAATATTAAAAATTTTAATCTTGACAAAAACATTGAAGTTCATTTCGGTGATGCAACAGAGATTTTAGATACAATAGAAGGAAGCTTTGACATGGCTTTTATCGATGCGGCTAAAAGCTATTACAAATTGTTTTTTGATAAAGCCTGTGAAAGGATGAAATCAGGCGGCATTATAATATCAGATAACGTATTGTATCAAGGTATGATTGCATCAGATGAACTGGTTGTTAGAAGAAAGAAAACTTTAGTGAGAAATTTAAGAAATTATCTTGAGTATATATCACATGACGACAGATTTATTACTTCCGTTCTTCCCTTGGGAGACGGTCTGGCCGTTACATTGTTAAAATAAAGGAGAAAGTATGTTACCAAAGTTATTAGCACCTGCAGGCAATATGGATAAATTGATTATGGCCGTTGAATATGGAGCAGATGAAATATATTTTGCCGGCAAATCAATGGGAATGAGAGCAGGAGGCAAGAATTTTTCTCAAAAGGAATTAGAGGAAGGCATTGAATACTGCCATAAGCACGGGAGAAAATCAAATATTACCGTAAATATAGTTCCTCATAATGATGACTTAATAGGAATTGAAGAATATCTGAAATATTTGCAGAAAATTGGGGCAGATGCATTGATAGTCGCAGATCCCGGACTGATTGATATAGTAAAACAAACTGTTCCCGACATGAGAATTCATTTATCAACACAGGCAAACACAACAAATTATCACACGGCAAATTTCTGGTACAGACAGGGAGTTAACAGAATCGTGTTAGCCCGTGAGCTTACATTTAAGGAAATAGAAGAAATAGTAAAAAAATCGCCTAAGGATTTAGAATTTGAAACATTCGTACATGGAGCGATGTGTATATCATATTCCGGCAGATGCCTGCTGAGCAGCTTTATGACGGGCAGATTTTCAAATAAAGGTGATTGTGCACAGGCCTGCAGGTGGAAATATAACATAGTTGAAGAAAAAAGACCCGGTGAATATTATCCCATAGAAGAAAATGATGAAGGAACATTTATTATGAATTCCAAGGATATGTGCATGGTTGAGCATCTGGACAGATTTAAGGAAATAGGTATTAAGGCGCTAAAAATAGAAGGCAGAAATAAAAGTGAATACTACACGGCAATTGCTGTACGTTCCTACAGAAACGCTTTGGATGAGCTGGAAAAACCCCGTGAAGAAAGAAATACAGTCTATTGGAAGGAAGAGCTTGAAAAATCATCCCACAGGGATTTCTCTTATGGATTCTTCTTCGGCAACCCGTATAAGGACGGACAGCTTTACAACACTTCAAGCAGCTATATAAGAACATATGATGTTGTAGGTATCATAAGATCCTATGATAAGGGAACAAAGACGGCTCTCATAGAACAAAGAAATAAGTTCAGCGAGGGAGATCTGTTGGAGTGCTTCGGACCCAAGGGCAGACACTTCGAAGTTATTGCAAAAAATATGCAGGATGAAGCAGGCAATAAAATAGATTCAGCGCCTCACCCTCAGCAAATGATAAAAATAGAAATGAATGAGGAAGTAGAACCATACTTCATCCTGAGAAAAAAAGTCGACTAAAAAATTAGGGATGATTCGTTGTATATAAAACGAATCGTCCCTTTAAATTTCAAGGGTTTAAACAAAATCTTTGAAATGCAATGAAAAATATGGTAAAATGTATAAAGAAGATATGTAAAACAATTTTGGAGGTTGTAATGAAAAATAATAAGATTAAACTTACAAAAGAAAAAAGAGAATATATGACTTCGTCCATAAAGAATTATTTTTTGAATGAAAGAGATGAGGATTTAGGAGACTTAGCTTCAGGCATGATTTTGGATTTTTTCATAGATGAGTTGGCAACAGAATTCTATAACCAAGGTATATATGATTCATATGTATATATGAATGACAGATGTGAAGACCTGCTGTCTATTCAGAAATAAAGACTATAAAGCTGGAAGGGCGAGGGCGTATAAATGAGTTATGGCAACAGACTTTTCTATCGAAGGGATATATATAATTTAAAGGATACAGATGAGCTTTTTTTTCGTGCAATTGTAGATAATGTAAAACATCACATGGACAAATGTCCTGATTATGCAAGTATATTATATCAACAGGGATTTTCTATAGAGGATCTGAAATCCATAGAGGATATATATAAAATTCCGGTTATACCAACTTTGTTTTTAAAAAATCATACCCTTTATTCGTCAAAGTCAAAGCATCTCATGTTTAAATCCACCACCTCAGGCACAAGTGGAAAGGTCAGTGAAATGGCACTTGATTTAACATCCTCATGGCGCGGTCTGGGTATGATACTTGGAACGTTTTTTACCCATAGACTGCTTTCTGTGCGCCCCACTAATTATGTAGTTTTGGGATATCAGCCGGCTAAGAGGAACAAAATGGGGGCAGTTAAAACCGCTTATGCTATTACATATACGGCTCCCGCAGTTCATAAAGAATATGCCCTGAAGGATACGGGAACAGAATATGTTCTCAATATGGAAGGGATTAAAAATGCTTTGATTAAATATGAAAAAAGGGGGCTACCGGTTCGATTTATGGGCTTTCCTGCATATTTTATGTTCTTATTAAAGGAACTTAATGAATCAGGTATAAAGCTTAAGCTTCATCCTAAATCTCTCATATTATTGGCAGGAGGATGGAAGAACTTTTTCACAGAGCAGGTGGATAAACCTACATTGTACGATATGTCCGAGAAAACATTGGGTCTTGGCGGAGACAGAATAAGAGAATTTTTTGGAGCCGTTGAGCATCCTATATCTTACTTTGATTGTCCCAACCATCATTTTCACGTACCCATATATTCGAGAGTAATAATCAGAGATTTAAATATGAAGCCTGTAGATTACGGTGTGCCCGGCATGTTAAATTTAATCACTCCGATGATGACGAGTATGCCATTTACAAGTGTGATGACTGATGATTTAGCCATAATGCATCCGGGAGAAGAATGCGGATGCGGTAATTCTTCTCCTTATTTTGAAATATTGGGACGTGTAGGCCTTGCAGATATAAAAACATGTGCGGCAAATGCTTCGGAGCTGTTGGATATAAAGAAGGGCGGTGCTGTATGAATTTAGTAAAAGGCAAAATTCTTGATGCAAAAGAATGTGACGACATATTGGGAAATCTTGAGCAGCATATTTTGGATACTATGTCCAAAGGTCGTCTTAATGCAGAAACAGTGATTTCCGCTTGTGATAAGGTTGTTAATACCCTTGATGAGGCTGAGTATTTAAATGTTATGAGGGAGTTAGGAATTGATGAGGCATTAGGTAAAATGTATATTGATGAATTTAAGCATGCATTCAGCAGAGAAAGTCTGATGTATCGTATGAAGGTAGAATTAGGTGACAGTTTTTCTGAAATTGTTACTTATAATCCGATGTACAAGGATTTTGCCGTAAGCAGTCAGATTTTACCCTTAGGAGTATTACTGCACGTTGCTGCCGGAAATGCTGACGGATTGCCTGCCTTTAGTGTGCTTGAGGGTTTGCTGACCGGGAATATAAATATTTTAAAATTACCGGCAGCAGAGGGAGGTATATCTGTTCGACTATTGCTTGAGCTTATAAAGGCAGAGCCTGTTCTGGCAGAATATATTTATGTTTTTGATTATTCATCAAAGGATATAGAGCATATAGAAAGGCTTATTTCTGTTACAGATGCTGTTATCGTATGGGGAGGAAAGGAAGCGGTGTCTGCTTTCAGAAAAATGATTCCTCCTAATATTAAGCTGATTGAATGGGGTCACAAAATAAGCTTTGCTTATGTTACAAAGCAGGGTATTACTACGGAAGGACTTAAGGGGCTTGCGAAAAATATTGCCGATACGGGACAGCTGTTGTGCAGCTCTATTCAGGGAATTTTTGTAGATACAGATAATATGGAAGAAGTATATGAATTTTGCAATAAGTTTTTGCCTGTCTTAAACAACGAAATAGCTAATCGTCCTGTGAAAGCAGGGATAGGCATAAAGTCTCAGGTTGCGCTCCGATTGTATGCAGAGGAGCTTGAGGGCATTTATAAAAACAATAGAATATTCAGGGGAGATAGTTGCAGCTTGATTGCATATACGGATAAAATAATGGATACATCTATTCAATTTGGTAATGCATGGGTGAGACCCTTGCGCCAGTCAGAAATGCTTTCGGCACTGCGCCCGTATAAAAATTATCTTCAAACTGTTGGATTGCTTTGCGGACCTCACGAAGTGCAGCTTCTTACGGATATACTTTTCAAAACGGGAGTTGTCAGAGTGTGCAAAGGGGAAAATATGTCCATAGATTACACCGGCATTCCTCATGATGGCGAATATCCTTTGAGGAGATACACAAAAATTGTACATACCGAGAAAGACTAAGGACGTTGAAAGTATAATTCTTATGACATATTGAATACTTATCTTAACAGTTAAGGAGGATTGCTTTGGATAGAACTGAGTTTAAAGATACTAATATAGAAAATATAAGTAAATTAAGATACGACTACATAGATGAAATAGCTGTCCAGGTACAAGACTATGTTGAGGAAGGCATTACCACATATAATGGGAAGTGCATCCGTATGTCAGACGGAGAAAAGGAAATCGGGTATGTTTGTATCGGAACTTATGATTATTATAAAGATATTATACTAGAGTACTATGTGATACCAGAATATAGGAGTTTTTCAGCAAAAATAGTAAATAGTATAAAAAATAATTTTAATTGTACAGGATGGCTTGTGAATACACAAGATAAAATTTCCCTTCCGGTGATGATTGAATTGAACTTAAATTATGTTATAAATGGATATATCTTTTCCTACAATATAGCAAATATAGAAGAGTTATCTGAAAATAACAAGATAATATTTTCTTTATCAAAGGTTGAAGAGATTGAACATATATACAACATAATTACACAGAACAATTTTTATACTGGAGGAGATAAAGATACAGTTACAAAAAGAATAAAAGAAGAGATGTTTTTTTCCTTTTATTACGACGAGAAACTTGTAGGAGTAGGCTTTAAAGATATATTGAAAAGAACTCCTAAGTTTGCAGATATTGGTATGGTTGTAGATTCTAAGTTTAGGAAAAGAGGCTTTGGAACACTCATACTAAAGCAATTGATAAAAGAATGCATAGAATCTCAAGTTATTCCAACAGCTTGTTGTGAAAAGAATAATTTCATTTCTAGAAAAGCTTTGGAGAAGGTTGGATTTTATATTGATGGATGTTTGTTATTAACAGATTTTAACTAAACGTATTGGGCAAATACAGAGGGGACGGTTCTGGTTGACTTCTTTAGAAGTCAACCAGAACCGTCCCCTCTGGCTGTTTTTGTTTATGTACCTACGTTTGATACCAAGGCGTCGTATAATTTTTTTAATGCCTTTTTTTCTATTCTTGATACGTATGAACGTGAAATGCCAAGAAGCTTTGCAATTTCTCTCTGAGTTTTATGCTCATGATTTCTTATTCCGTATCTCATTTCTATTATTGTTTTTTCTCTTTTCTGAAGAGTTTTATCTAATATTTCATCTAATGCTTTTATTTTTTCTTCCTTATCCAATCTGCCTATAATTTCTTCGCCCTCGTATTTTATAATATCAATAAGGTATATATTGTTTCCTTCTTTATCGGTGCCTAATGGGCCTTGAAGAGAAATTTCTTTTTTTAGTTTCTTGTCGCTTCTGATTGTCATCAGTACCTCGTTGTCGATGCACTTTGCAGCATAAGTAGCAAGACGGATGCCTTTATTGTCATCGAATGTTGATACGGCTTTGATCAGTCCGATTGTACCGATTGAAATTAAATCTTCCTGATCAATGCCGACAGTCTTATATTTTTTTATAACATGGGCAACCAATCTGAGATTTCGTTCTATAAGTACATTACGTGCATCCATGTCTCCTTCCTTAGATTTTCGAATTAACTCGGATTCTTCATCTTTGCCTAAGGGCTGCGGAAAGGAACTTCCATTAGTTATGTAACCGAAAATAAAAATAGATAGTGGAAATAAAAGCTGCAATAAATTTTCAATCAAAAAAACCACCCCCCGGAGTTATACATTATATGCAAGATTTCCGGAAAATTGTTTGTACACTTTTAATTATGTAAAAATAATTACTAAGCTTAATATCAGTTAGATTTAATTAAAATATTTATTGGGAAATACATAAAATCTGATAAAATTCGACTCGTGTTGTTTATCGTGAACAAAGTGGCAGTAAAATAAACATGGGGTCTGATGTCCCCATGTTTATTTTCCGTTAATTATCTTCTGCTCATATTATTCCTTGTATTGTCAGTGTTACGGTTTTGCGGATTATTGTTCATATTGTTGTTTGGTTGAGTATTGTTCATGCCGTTGCAGTTCATACGTCTCATTAAGTCCATAAGCTGTTCGCAGGTTAATTGTTCAGGCATTTGCGGAATCCCCGGCATCTGTGGCATTTCGGGAGTTTGTGGGGCAGCTGGCGCCTGAGGAGTTCCCGGTGTTTGCGGAGCGATTGGCATCTGCGGCATACCGTTCTGTGGCATCCCAGGCATCCCAGGCATCCCCGGCATACCGTTCTGTGGCATTTCCGGCATCTGCGGCATTGTTGGGATTTGTGGTGTAGTCGGTGCCTGAGGAGTTCCCGGTGTTTGCGGAGCAATTGGCAGACCATTTTGCGGCATCCCCGGTAGACCTGGCGTTATTGGCATTTGAGGGAATGGGAATCCTGGAATACCCGGAAATAAGTTCATATTTTCCAGTAAATCCGGAGATATAGGCATTGCAGGTATATCGCCATCAGGCAATGCTGTATCAGGGAGCATAAAATCATTAGGTAACGGACCCGTCGGCATTTGATTTGCTCTTATCGGCATGTATGATACGTGTGGGTTACAGTTGTAGGGCATTGAATCATAATGTGGCCAGTTATTTCTATTATTTGAATAAATCATATAATCCTCCATATATAAAATTCTTATAATTAATATACGTATTAAAATCATATTAGTGAATTAAAATAGTAAATGTTTCTTTACTAATTTCATAACATCATTTACAATATAAATATGAAAAAATGGTTTTAGTCCAAAAATAAGGAGATTAAGCTATGATAAATTTATTGCTTGTAACACATGGAAATTTTGGAAAGGAATTATTGAGAAGTTCAGAACTGATTATAGGAAATATAGAGAATGCAGAGAGTATATCTTTTGAATATGGGAATAGCTTTGAAGAACTTTTAAATAAAGTGGGAGAGGCAGTTGAAAGATTATCCAAGGATGATTTGATAATTTTTACCGATATGTACGGCGGAAGTCCTTTTAATGCGGTGGCAAGAGTGTCTAATAACAGAAATTTTTATCATATAACAGGAATTAACTTTCCGTTGTTTATCGATATAGCCGTAAACAGAGATACATACAGTTTAGAAGATATAGCAGAGAAAATTATAAAAAACGGTAAAAAAAGCATAGTCTTTGTCAATGAGAAGTTTTTAGCTGATTAGTGGAGGAATAATGAAAAAAATTGTTTTAACAAGGGTAGATGACCGCTTGCTTCACGGACAGGTGGTCGTATCATGGATACCTTATCTTAAGGCAAATGAAGTGATTGTTGTTGATGATGAATTGGCACGTGATGAATTTATGTCACTTTTAATAAAAAATGCAGAACCGGAAAATGTAAGTGTGAATATATTTACGGTTGAAGAGGCAGCAAACTATTTAAAAGGCGAAGATACCGGTTCAAAAATACTGATTTTAATTAAAAATATAGAATACATAGAAAAGCTTTTGGAATTTAATATAGCATTGAATCAGATTAATATAGGCAATCTTGGCAGCAATTCAAAAAGAAAAAAGTATTATAATTCTGTTTATTTAAGTGACGAGGAATTAAATATGCTCCAAAGCATTGCGAA
Organism: Sedimentibacter hydroxybenzoicus DSM 7310; assembly: GCF_013403245.1. Lineage (GTDB taxonomy): Bacteria > Bacillota > Clostridia > Tissierellales > Sedimentibacteraceae > Sedimentibacter > Sedimentibacter hydroxybenzoicus. The sequence continues at coordinate 9,420 of NZ_JACBNQ010000007.1, forward strand.
AAAAACAGAGGTTGAAATAAGAATGCTGCCGAAGGATAAAGAAATTAAGTTAGATAAGGTAAATAAATGAGCTATTTAGAGTGCTTTTTAATTAGCATATTATATTTTTGGGGAAGCAGCACGGCTCTGTCTTTTGGAGTCGGGTACTTTACATTGTACAGACCGGTAATATCGGGATTGCTGACAGGATTTATTTTGGGAGACCCGTCTGCCGGTATGTCGACCGGTGCAGTTGTCAATTTAATTTATATGAATTTTGTATCAACAGGCGGCTCTTTTAAGGGAGATCAAATGCTTACCGCAATTATTTCCGCTGTAGCTGCCATAACATTAAATTTAAATATGATAGAGTCCGCAGCAATTGCTTATCCGTTTGGTTTCTTAGGAATTTTAATTTGGAAGTATCGTCTGAATATTAATTCTATATTTGTCAAGAAATTTGAACAAGAATATGAAAAGGGCAATAATCCTGAAATAAATTTATATAATGGATTCCTGCCGCAGCTTTTGTTATACATCATGAGCACGGCTGTAATTATAACAGCTCTTTTTATTATGAATTTAATCGGATCATATGCAGCAAGTCTAAATAGAATATTGCTTATTATCGGATTTGGATTAATTATATATACTTCTATCTCTTTAATTTTCAAATTAAAAGATAATAAGTTTGTATTAATTTTTGTTGGTTCATTAATAATTACGTTAATTTTCAATATTCCGTCCTATTTAATAGTTTTTACAGTGTTATTATTTTTATTTTTCTACAGGGATAAGGCTCTGATAAAAACAAGCTATGATATGCGCAAGATGAGTATTTTGAATAAAAGGGACTTGATTTATGCGTGGGTTATTTGGGCTAATTACTCACATTCATGCTACAGCTTTGAACGGTTACAGGGTCTGACATTTGCTCACAGCATGAAAAATATATTTAAAAAGCTTTATAACGATGAAAATGAAATAATGGAGGGTATACACAGGCATAGTGAGTTTTTTAATACTGAGCCGAATATAGGAACGCCCATAATCGGATATATTATTTCTCAGGAGGAACAAGCGGTCCTGAACAAAGAACAAAATTATAACATAAGCTTTGTTAAAAAAGGAATGATGGGAATAGCGGCAGGACTGGGAGATTCTTTTACTCAGGTTGTATTAACGCCCTTGTTCATTTCATTGTCGGTAGTATTGTGTACAGATGGGTATTATTCTTTGGCTGTAATACCTGTTTTAATTCTTGCTTCATTAATTTTAATAATTTCATATATCGGCTTTATGAAGGGCTATTATGAAGGTAAAGAAAGTTTGATTGAAAGAGTTAACATAGTCAAAAATAGTAAAATTAAATTGTATTTTCCGTATATTTTTTCGGGAATATTGGGAGTTTCGTTAGGAAAGCTGATACTATTTAATTATATGTATTTTTTCAGATAAAAGAATAAGATAATAAGAGGAACTTAAGATGATAAACAGAAAAGTAGGAATAATGGGTGGTTCATTTAATCCCATTCATCAGGGACATTTAGTTGTTGCCAATGAGGTTTTAAATATATATAATTTCGATGAAATTATTTTTGTTCCTGCGGGAATACCACCTCATAAAAACGGTTTAAAAACAAACCCCTGGGACAGATATATAATGACACAGATTGCAACCGTGTCAAACGATAGATTTACCGTTTCTGATATAGAAGTCAAAAGAACAGGAAAAAGCTACACATTAGAAACCTTAATGCGGCTTCAGGAAATGTATCCTGATACGGAATTTTATTTTATAACAGGTACTGATGCTATTATAGATATTCCTAATTGGCATGAACCGGAGAAACTTTTAAGCTTGTGTAAATTTATTGCCGTATCAAGACCGGGAATAGATAAAGACATTATTGAAAAGAAAATAAAAGAAATAAAAGACACGTTGAATGGACATATAGAGCTTATGCAGGTGCCCATGCTTCAGATTTCGTCCACTGATATAAGAGAAAGAATTAAAAAAGGTGTTTCCGCGAAATATTTGTTGCCGGAGACGGTGGAGCAGTACATAATAAAGAATAATCTATATAGGTGAAAGATGGATTTAAATAATTTAATTATTAAATTGAAAGACAGGTTAAGCCCAAAGCTGTTCAACCATTGCATAGGCACCATGGAAGAGGCGGAAAAGCTTAGCTTGCGTTATTCGGTTGATGTTAATAAAGCAAAGACAGCGGGACTGCTGCACGATTGCGGCAAGTCAGAAAAAGGAAAGGACAATCTGACCCATGCTGAAACAGGTGCAATTCTTGCCAAAGAAGTTTATAATGTACAGGATGAGGATATAATAAATGCAATTAAACATCATACAACCGGCAGGGAGGATATGACCACATTAGAAAAAATAATCTACATTGCCGATAAAATAGAACCCAACAGGCATTATGACGGTGTGGAAGAGCTCAGGAGGATTTCCTATGAGGATTTGGATGCAGCAATTATATTGTCTATAGAAAATACAATAGAATATGTAAAAAATATGAACATGGTACTTGACCATCAATCGTTAAATACGTTAAATTTTTTAAAGGAGAAAAGATGATAAATAAGAAAATTGAAAGTATACTTAAAGCGTGTGAAAATAAAAAGGGATACAATTTTACAGTTCTTGATGTATCAAAAACAAGCTCAATAACCGATTATTTCATTATAGTAAGCGGTAATAACGAAAGACAGACTGCGGCAATCGCTGAGGAAATAATAGAAAAGTGTGCTCAGGAAGGAATCGATTTTTATTACAAAGAGGGGTTTGATACAGGCAGATGGATATTGTTAGAAACAGATGACATAATTGTTCATATTTTTCATAGAGATGAAAGAGAAGTTTATGATCTTGAATCACTATGGTATGATAATAATTCAATAGATGTTGAACAATATGGTATAACAAATTGGAAATAGGAGGTTATTATGGCTAATACAGTAATTCAAACAAGCAATGCACCGGCAGCGGTAGGTCCTTATTCACAAGGAATAAAAGCCGGCAATACTATTTATGTATCAGGTCAGCTGCCGATGAATCCGGCAACAGGAGAGCTTTATACAGGAGGAGACATTAAGGAAGAAACAAGACTTTCTTTAATGAATGTTAAGGCTATATTGGAGGAAGCAGGTGCATCCTTAAAGGATGTTGTTAAGTGTACCGTGTTTATTAAGGATATGAATCAGTTTGGCTTAATAAATGAGATGTACGCAGAAGTGTTTGGTGACACAAAACCGGCAAGAGTTTGCGTTGAGGTTGCAAGACTGCCTAAAGACGCTAACGTAGAAATTGATGCAATAGCAGTAGTATAGTTAAGCATAAAAAATCCCTGAGTTTTCACACAGGGATTTTTTTTATTTTACTTACAGTATAAGCGACTGACACCGAATCTCACTTCCAGTATAAGCGACCGACACCAAATTAAAAATTGGGTCGTCTGCTTAAAGATTTGGGTCATCTGCTTAACCATTATATCTGCTCTTTCTTTTTTTTCTGATTAATTTAATCCTTATATCATTATAAATCTTTAATAAGAATAGCCCGGTAACAATACCGGCAATTATCATCAGAATATATTTAATAATTGTAAAGAAAATATTACCTCTTGAATTTTCAGTCAACGTACTTTTTACGGAGGTAGGAGTTATAAGATTAACGGTTCCTATCACCTTTCCGTCTGATTTGTATTCGATTTTACCAACTACATCATTTTCCTTCAAAGGTAAATTGATGTCATTGATAATAACTTTTGATTCAATTTTATTTTTTGAGTCTTTTTTAATTAACGTCGTAAAATCACTTTCTGTTATAGCTGAAATTTCTTTGCTGTCTCCGTTCTTAACCTCTATGTTCTGTACAAATGTGTTTTTGCCTATTAATGTCGTACTTTCAAATTCTTTGAATCCATAATTAAAAAGATTATGAGCATCTTGATACATTTCCAAAGATACACCGTTCATAATAACAGCTATTAAATCGGTGCCGTCCTTGCTGGCGCTGGCTACTAAGGTATTGCCTGCCTCCGGAGTGTAACCGGTCTTAATGCCTGTTGCATATTCGTATGAAGGGTCAATGTAAGCCCCATTTACATATATTTGGTTATAGCTCGTATTATGTATAAGCTTGTTCAAATTGGCAAAATATCTTGTTTCACTTTTTTTATTAGTAGGCGGTATTTCGTATCTTTCGGTGCTTACTATTTCTCTGAATGTTTCGTTTTCCATTGCATATTTTGCAATTAAAGCAAGATCCGCAGCCGTCGTATAATGATTGGGGTCATGCAAGCCGTGAGGATTTGCAAAATGCGTGTTATATGCACCAAGTTCCTTTGCGCGCTCATTCATAATCTTAACGAATTTTTCTTCGCTTCCGCCATAGTGTTTTGCCAGTGCAAGTGCAGCATCATTTGCAGAAGGCAGCATCAATGCATACAATAAATCCTTAAGAGTCAATATTTCTCCCTCTTCCAAGGCAATGTGGCTTCCTTCTATCTCATGAGGGGTATCGTCATCAATGGTTATGACGTCGGACAAATTTCCCACCTCTATTACCAAGATTGCAGTCATAATTTTTGTCAGGCTGGCAGGATACATTTTTTGGTTAGCTTTATTTTCATATAATATTGTACCCGTTTTTACATCTATCAGTATTGATGTTTGACAGATAGTATTCGGTGCAGCATAGGCAGCAGACACATTTAATAAAAATACAGAAATCAATAACAGAAAGCAAATAATTTTTTTTATCATCTGCAAACTCCTTATTTATACAAATCAAATAATAGTATAGCAGAATTATACTCTTTTGTAATTATAAATTTTGATTTTTTGCAAAAATAATGTATAATGTAATTAGTATATGTCTATTACTGTAAATACAGGAGATTTTTATGAACAATCGTATTTATACAAAAGGGCTTGCGGTTGTTTTAATCATTGCATTATTAATTATGGCTTACTTGGGGATTAAACTTTCAAGCAAGGAAAAAAATGTAGTATTTAATGAAAATATAGGTAAAGATAATGCTGAAGAAGAAAAGACTGAATGGATATTTGTTGATATTGACGGTGCCGTAAATTGCCCCGGTGTGTATGAGCTCAAGGACGGCTGCAGGGTCAACGATGCTATAGTAATGGCAGGAGGACTTACTGATAAGGCGTATACCAAGAACCTTAATAAGGCAAGGCTGCTTGTTGATGGTGAAAAAATATATGTTTTAAATAATGATGAAATAAATGAAGTTAATTCCGAAAACAGTAAATTAATCAATATAAACACTGCGTCAAAGGAAATGCTGAAGACAATTCCCGGCATAGGAGATGCCTATGCTCAAAGAATCATAGATTACAGGGACAAGAAATTCTTTGAAACAATAGAGGAAATTAAGAAGATAGACGGAATCGGTGAAAAAACATTTGAAAAAATGAAAGAGCTGATAACGATAGGAGAACAATAGGATAATAATTGTTCTGCAATTGTTAAAGAAAGAGGTGAAATTATGTCAAAAGATGAAATACGTCTTACACAGATGACAAAAGCTGCCGGCTGAGCGGCTAAAATAGGTCCTAAGACCCTTGCTCAAGTTTTGAGCAAGCTGCCAAAGTTTACTAATGATAAATTAATCGTTGGATTGGAAACATCTGATGATGCCTGTGTATACAAGATAAATGATGATATAGCCATGATACAGACGGTTGACTTTTTTACGCCTGTTGTTGATGACCCATACACCTTCGGACAGATTGCCGCGACAAATTCCCTAAGTGATATATATGCTATGGGAGGAGAGCCTGCCTTAGCTTTAAATATAATCGGGTTTCCAAATTGCCTTGATCCTGATGTTATGGCGGAAATATTAAAAGGCGGTGCATCTAAAGTTATGGAAGCAGGAGCGACAATTGCGGGCGGGCATTCCGTAGAAGACGATGAACCAAAATACGGACTATGCGTAACAGGTTTCATTCATCCTGATAAAATACTTAAAAATTACGGTGCTGAAATAAATGACGTGCTGATATTAACGAAGCCGGTGGGGACAGGAATCGTCAATACTGCTATTAAAGCTGATATGTGCTCTGATGAATCCAAAAATGAAGCAATACATATAATGAGTACTCTGAATAAATACGCAAAAAAAGTAATTGAGAATTATCCTGTAAGCTGTTGCACCGATATAACAGGCTTTGGGTTAGCGGGTCATTCTGCCGAGATGGCGGAAGCAAGCAATAAAACATTTGTTATTAACTTAAAAGATGTGCCGGTAATTAAGGATGCATTTGAATATGCTTCAATGGGGCTTGTTCCGGGAGGCTCGTACAGAAACAGGGAATATTTCGAAAATAAGGTTTCTGTAGAGGGTATAGGAGAACAGTTTATTGATTTAGCGTATGACCCTCAGACTTCGGGCGGTCTGTTGTTTGCGGTAAATGAAAAATATGCAGACAGTATAATGAAGGACTTGAAGATGAGCTTAAATACGGAGTTTGCAGTTATTGGCAGAGTTACAGAAAGAGAAGGAAATTATAATGTGATTATGCGATGATTATGTAATCATAGGGAGAAAGCATGGATAAAAAAACATATTACAGAAGTATTCCCAAGGTTGATTTATTGATGGAATACGATGAAATTAGAAGCTTAGAAAAAAAATGCGGCAGAGAATATATTTTAGAATCGGTAAGAAAAGTTACTGAAGAATTAAGAGAATTTATTAATAATTCAGAATGTCAAGAGGATATAAATAAAAAAATAAAAAATCTTGTACCGGACATTGTTGGGGAAGTAAAAAGCTACACCGAATATAACTTAAAAAAGGTTGTAAACGGAACGGGAACAATATTACATACGAATCTGGGAAGAGCATTAATTTCCGATGAAGCTGCTGACAGAATCAAGCAATTGGTTACCGGCTATTCCAATTTAGAATACAACCTGAAAGATGGAATCAGGGGCTCAAGATATTCACATTTTGAAAAAATAATAACCAAAATAACCGGTGCAGAAGCGGCAATGGCAGTAAACAACAATGCCGCTGCTGTTTTATTGATTCTTTCTGCTCTTTGCAAGGGAAAGGAAGTAATAGTTTCAAGAGGAGAATTGGTTGAAATAGGAGGTTCCTTCAGAGTTCCGGAGGTTATGGAGCAAAGCGGTTGCATATTGAAGGAGGTTGGAACAACCAATAAAACGCATTTATATGATTATGATAATGCAATAAATGAAAACACAGCAGCACTATTGAAGGTTCATACCAGCAATTACAAGATTGTGGGATTTTCAGAATCCGTATCGGTTGATGAGCTGACAGAGCTCGGACTAAAACACAATTTACCGGTTATAGAGGATATAGGCAGCGGTGTCTTAGTTGATTTAAGCAAGTACGGATTAACCTACGAGCCTACTGTGCAAGCTTCTGTAAATTCAGGGGCCGACATTGTATGCTTCAGCGGGGATAAGCTGTTAGGCGGTCCGCAGGCGGGCATAATAGTAGGGAAAAAGGAATTAATTGAAAAAATAAAAAAACATCCTTTAACTCGTGCTTTGAGAATCGATAAATTTACAAGCTGCGCATTGGAAAGTGTATTTTTGGATTACATGGATGAAGAAAAGGCTGTATCAAGTATTCCCGTTTTAAAATTAATCAACAGAAACAAGGATGAGTTATTAAATACGGCAAATTTGTTACATGATAGATTAATAAAAACATTGAGAAATAAGTGTGAAGTTCTTATAGAAGATTGTCAGTCGCAAATTGGGGGAGGTTCACTGCCTCTTGAGAGAATTGAAAGTATTTCACTCAGCTTTAAGCCATTTAACATAACTACGTCATCTTTAGAAAATAAATTAAGACATTTGGAAACGCCTATTGTAGGAAGAGTTGTTAACGATCGTTTTATTATAGATTTGAGAACCGTACTTCAAGGGGAAGAGGAGATAATTTCTGAGGCTTTTAAATGCATCTTTGAGGAGGAAAGATGAAAAATATAATAATTGGTACAGCCGGGCATATAGATCACGGTAAGACAACCTTAATAAAGGCATTGACGGGAAGAGAAACCGACAGATGGGAAGAAGAAAAAAGAAGGGGCATAACCATAGATTTAGGTTTTACTTATTTTGACCTGCCTAACGGCAATAAAGCAGGTATTATTGATGTACCCGGACACGAAAGATTTATAAAAAATATGTTGGCGGGCGTTATAGGAATGGATTTGGTGCTTCTTGTTGTAGCTGCCGATGAAGGAATGATGCCTCAAACGACGGAGCATTTAAATATATTAAATATGCTGGGAGTCAAAAAAGGTATAGTAGTTATAACCAAGTATGATTTAATAGATTCGGAATGGCTTGAGCTTGTCAAGGAAGATATAAAAGAGGAATTAAAGGATACCTTCTTAGAAAATGCACCTATGATTGAGGTGTCCTCCAAGACAGGTTACGGCTTGGATAAATTGATTGATGCAATTGTCAATAAAACAGAAACTGAGATTGAAGAAAGAGACATCAATACTATCCCGAGACTTCCCATAGACAGAGTTTTTTCAATAACCGGATTCGGAACTGTTATAACAGGCACGCTTATTTCAGGCAATCTTAAAAAAGGTGATGAAGTAGAAATTTATCCGGTCAATAAAATATGTAAAATAAGAAATATTCAAGTTCATTCAAATGACGCAAATGAAGCTTATGCCGGACAAAGAACTGCCATAAATTTATCCAATGTTAAAAAATCTGAAATTTACAGAGGCTGTGTTATAGCGCCCAAAAATTCTATGAAAAATACGATGATGCTGGATGTTAAGCTGAGTATACTTAAAAGCTCAAGGCGCATTGTTGAAAACCGTTCAAGATTACATCTTTATACAGGGACAAGCGAAATACTGTGCAGGGTGGTTCTTCTTGACAGAGATGAATTGTCTCCGGGAGAAAGCTGTTATGCTCAGTTAAGGCTGGAAGAAGAAATTGCGGTAAGAAGAAAGGATAAATTTATAGTCAGGTTTTACTCTCCCATGGAAACAATAGGAGGCGGCGAAATAATAGAGCCGGTACCATTAAAAAAGAAAAGATTCGATGATTTATTACTCGAAGAGCTTAAAGTCAAGGAAAAGGGAAGCAGCAGTGACGTTATAGAAAAAATAATAACGGAAAATTCAAAGAATGTACCTTCAATTTCTGATATAGCGAAGATAACAGCACTTTCGGAGGAAGAAATAAGGTTAAGTGTAGAAATTCTTGAAGAGGAAGAAAAAATAACTGTATTTAACTTTAAAAATGAGAAGTATGTATGGCATAAAAATTATGAAAGAAGCATCGAAGAAAGTATCGAAAAATATCTGTACAAATATCATGAAACAAAACAATATTCTAAGGGTACTAAAAAATCAGAAATAAAAAGCAGGTTTTTGCCGGCAGTTAAGCAGACGGTATTTGATTTAATAATTCAATCCTTTGAAAGCAAGGGCTTAATCAAGACTGATGGGGAGTATGTATCCTTAGGCTACTTTCAAATACAATATGATGAGCAGTATAAAAATGTTGAGCATAATGTTATAAAAATATTAAGAGAAGCTAAATTTGAATTAATTAAATTGGAAGAGCTTGCAGTTATGATTAACAGCAATAAAACAGAAGAAATTATTTCCTTGATGCTTGATGATAAAAAGCTGGTGAAAATCGGTGAATCAGGAATAACTACTTCTGAAATATACAATGATGCAAAAGAAAAGTTAGTTGAATTTATTAAGAAAAATACAAAAATTTCAGCAGCGCAATACAGGGATTTATTAGATACAAACCGTAAAATTGCAATAGGTCTCCTTGAACATTTCGATAGCGTTAAGGTTACAAAAAGGGTTGAAAACGACAGAATTTTATTTTAATGTCATGCTATTGCCAATGCATAAAAACCCAAAACGAATATTTGGCTTGACTTTTTTGCCAATTCAATGTAAGATTAATAAAAGTTTAATTTTTGTAACAAACTAATGAAGGAGCGTAACAAATGAAGGTATTAATTGTTGATGATGAACTATTATTGATTAAAGGTCTTAAAAATAGTTTCGAGCAGGACAGTTATGAAGTGGACTTAGCTCTTGAAGGTAATGAGGCATTAAGGAAAGTATCATTAAATGATTATGACATTATTTTGTTAGACCTTATATTGCCCGACCTGGATGGACTTGAGGTTTGTCAGAAAATCAGAGAAATATCAAACGTTCCTTTATTGATTTTAACCGCTAACAACGAGGATATGAACAAAATACTCAGTTTAGAATACGGTGCTGATGATTATGTCACGAAGCCGTTTAATATATTGGAACTGAAAGCAAGAATTAAGGCAATTCTTCGAAGAACTAAGGGTATCAATCAAAAGCCTAATGAACAGACGGTTATCGTTGATGACTTTGTTATAAATGCATTAGGCAGAAAGGTAAGCTTGCAGGGACAGGAAATTAATTTAACCGCCAAAGAATTTGACTTATTACTACTTCTTGCTACGAATCCCGGTAAGGTTTATTCAAGAGAAGAATTGTTGGAAATCATATGGGGATACGAATATTTCGGTGATTTAAGAACCGTTGATGTCCATGTCAGGAGACTAAGAGAAAAGATAGAAAATAAGAATAAAAGCTATGAATACATCCTTACAAAATGGGGAGTTGGATATTATTTCAGGAATACTCATTGATAAAATTGGCTTGAATTATTTACGGTAGTATGTTATCATTATTCTGATGGGGATAGATAGGTGCTGGTGTGCCTCCTGGTCTTCAAAATCAGTCGCGGGGCGTTGAACCGTCCTGGGTGGGTTCAATTCCCACATATTCCCGCCATTTAAGGAGAATAGTGATGCATAAAAATGTATTGGTATGTGTTACACAACAGAAAACATGCGAAAAGCTCATAGAGCAAGGTGTTAAATTAACACAGGAAAAGGATGATAACCTGTATGTAATTCATGTGGTGAATGAAAATGATAAGTTTTTAAACAATTTCAGCGACGGTGAAGCATTGGAGTATCTATTTATGATAACTAAAAATGTAGGAGCTGAATTGGTGGTTAAAAGATCTAAGGATGTAATTAAATCTATAGTAGAATATGCTGAAGAAATGGAAATAACACACGTTGTTTTGGGAAGCTCACGAGCAAAGGACCCTTCAAACAACTTTGTTACGAAATTAAGAAAAGGGCTTCCGGACAGGGAGTTTGTTCTGTAATATTATGAATAAAATTTTTTTAGTATTTAAATTTCTTTTCGATAAACAAATTCCATTAAAAGAAAAATGGTGGATTATAATACCTCTGATTTATATACTGAGCCCGGTAGATTTAATCCCTATGCCAATATTAGGTTTCAGTGTATTGGATGATTTATTGATGTTCGTATATCTTATGAGCATAGTATCGGAAAAGACTAAAAAATATTACGGAAATGAAAAAAATCCGAAAGAAAATCTGAAAGAAAAAGATATTATAGAAAACGTAGAATATGAAATTGATGATGATGAGGATTTAAAATAATCCTCGTTTTTTTATGCCCTAACCCTGTTTTTAGTAAATTTATCTTTATTTTTGTCGAATTAATTGATAATATAGAAGTAGTATACAAATTTTCTGAGAATGCCGTGGAGGTGCTTATGAACAATAATTACAAGATTGTCCGAACTATTTTTGAAAATACGTTTCAAAGAGTAGTGGAATGCAAGGAAAATGAAACGGGAGATATTTTTTACAGCAATATTATTACAAGTCCGAAAGTTATTAATTTGATAAATATACCTGAGTTAAAATCTTTGTCATCTAATATATTGGAGGCCTATAATACAGACGATCGCATATACATTTATACATACCCTTTAAACCTCAGATATAAAGGCTTGAAGGAAGGTATCACCGGAAATCTTACATTAAAACAACAGTTTAATGTATCCGAAAAAATTATTATGCTTGCTCAAAACATATTTAATATGACTGATGTTGTTCAACAAAAAATTCTTGACTTAGATAGAATTTTTGTTGACGAAGATCATAATTTATATGTGGATTTAAACCTTGTTTTTGAACAGGAATATGATATTGCAGACAACGAAACCTTTAAAAGATTAGGAAACATTCTTCACTATATTTTTTCCGGAACCGAAATTGTTGACTACAATATTTCCGATACTATACCTCCCGATGTTCTCAAAATTATAGTAAGATGCCTTACTAAAGAGTATGTGTTTCCCAAGGATATATTTGAGGAGCTAAAGCAATCACCTATTTATGGAATGATATTTGCTCCTGTCAATACGACAGATATTAATAAAAGCATAATAAAAGAAAGAGAAACGGTTGAAAAAGAAACAGCAGAAGATGATAATTTTATTGAATCTGAAGCTGATTCCGTAAAGGAAGATGATTCGGTATTAAATATTTATTTGAATGGAGACAGCAAGCAAGAACAACCTCATAAAAATAAAAATGTATTTCCTAAAAAAGAAATACTCAGGTTAGCTGTTTCCTTGTTGATTGTTGTTATTGTTTTGCTAATAGGTAATAAAATAATAAAAATGTTCAATACCGAGGAAACTATGGGCGGCGATCCTAACAAACAAATAGGAAATGAAGAACCGGGAGAACAAGATCCTTCAGAACCGACAGACCCTGAAAATGATACACCTCCTTCAGATATAACCGATTCAACAGAAATATATTTTAACGACAAACTTTTAGAAAGTACCGGTTACAGCGGGTCGAAGGCGGAAATTGATAACAACATATACCTTGAAGGTAAAAATTCATTGTTAATTAAAAATGAAGGTGATGGAAAGGTTAAGAGCTTATTTGCTGTTGTTGATTTTAACGATGAAAAATTCAGTTATATGTTAAAACAGCAAATCGGAATAGGGGCTAAAATAAAGTCTGAAAAAGACGTGGAGGTATCTGTAGTGTTAGAGGCATACAATAATGGTGCTTTGGCATCTAATTTTCATACAAAATTAGATGTGTACGATGATATGTGGTCTCCTCTCACCGTTCCTATTAATGTGACAAATGCTGATTATTTAAATATTTACATAGAATATGAAGGTCAAAATAAGGTGTGGGTTGATTCAATTTACATTGATGTTATAAAATAATTTATTTAATTTTATGATATTATGGAACTTTTTTATAGGTTTTCACGTCTTATAATGAGGACTGATAGAATAGCGCAAAAGAGAGGTGGAATATGGATATAATAAAGATGGGGAATATCTCCAAAATGTACAAATCAGGACAAATACAGGTTGAGGCATTAAAAAATGTGTCTTTTACAATAAAAGAAAAAGAATTTGTTTCTATTATGGGACCATCAGGTTCGGGAAAATCGACTCTTCTTAATGTAATAGGATGCTTAGACCATGCTTCAAACGGCAGCTATGAGCTTTCAGGCAATGTAGTGGATAAGCTGAGTGATTCAAAAATGTCTGAAATCCGAAATATGTTTATCGGTTTCGTTTTTCAGAACTTTCATTTACTTCCCAGAGCTAATGCTATTAAAAATGTTGAAATTCCACTTATTTATAGGGGAATGAGCGGTAAGGAAAGAAAAGAATTAGCTGAGCATGCATTGGAAATGGTGGGACTTGAGGAAAGAATGCACCATTTACCGTCGCAGCTTTCCGGAGGGCAGCAGCAAAGAGTTGCAATAGCGCGAGCAATAGTGGGCAATCCGTCAATTATATTGGCAGACGAGCCAACGGGAGCTTTGGACACGAAGACGGGCGATTTGATTATGGAATTATTTATAGATCTTAATAAAAAACAATCTATGACAATTGTTCAGGTTACACACGAAGAAGAAATCGCCGAATACGGAAATAGAATAATAAGATTAGTAGATGGAGAAATAGTTTCTGATGAAAGCAGTGGAGGTATTTTAAATGTATAAAAAGATAGTTTCAATTATATTAGTAGTAGGCTTAGTATTTACCGGAGGTTATTTTACTGCAAAAATGTTAGTTCCTGACTCTTCTCAGGTTTCAAATGAGCCTAGATATGCTACAAAAGAGGTAACAAGAGGAGATATAAAGCAAGGAGTTAATATAACAGGACAATTAAACGGAAACTGGGGCGGCTCCATATCCGCACCGAAGCCGGAGGGTATAACCGACGCCAGCGGTATGAGTATTTCTGTTACATACAAGGTTGAAGAATTGTTTGTAGATGCAAATCAAATGATAAAAAAAGGAGACAACTTAGTTCGTTTGTCAGCAGAAAATCTCGGTGAAATATTGGATGATCTGACACAAAGCATACAGGATAAGCAAAGTTCCATAAGTGAAAAAACAATAGCTTTAGGCAAAATAATAAACAAGGATATAACAGATGTATCACAAGTGAACCCTAATGAAGGAATCGTTATAACTGCGCCAATAAGAGGCAGGGTAAGTGCATTGTCCATAACTGAAGGAGATATGCTGGAAAGTGGTCTTTTGGCTACGATAGTGGATGACAGCGTGGTTAAAATACCGTTTAAGGTTAATCAGCATGAATTTGAAAACCTCAAGGTGGGCGAAGAAGTTCAGATGCAGATATCAAGAATTGTAAAAGGAGCTACAGAAAATGAAGATAAAGAGGTTCCTTTATTCAATGGATTTATAACCGGAAAAATTACTTCATTGAGCGAAAACGCAGTACCGTCAACGGATATGATATACTACGTGCACAACGGTATGATTGAGGCTGCAAATCCGGGTCTCGTACAACCGGGTATGAAAGCACTGATATATAAACAGGAAAACGGAACACCTCTTTATTCATTAAATTTCACATCAACAGTTGCTTCTTATCTGAATGAGAAAAAGGTATATTATACCGGCAGTTTGGATACTACGGTAATTGCCACAGAGGTTTTGGTAAGTGAAAATGAATTTGTTGAAGAAGGTCAGACATTAATCAGGATTGCAGGTAATGATGTTACGGAGTCAATCCAAAGTAAAATAGAAGATATAAGAAAAATAAACAATGAAATAGAACAGCTTTACAAAAAAATCGATAAAGTATCTGAACTGACTACTAAGATGATGGTAACTGCACCTTCTGACGGAATGGTTTCTTACGTTATGTACAGAGAAGGAGATACTATAGAGGCTTCTGATTCAAGCGACCAATGGTCACTGCAGCTTTTGGATATGTATAATACCAATGAAATGTACATTTATACCACGGTATCCGACCTTGACGTTTTATATATCAGTCAGGATGCTCCGGTTATAGTGACAGTCGATGCATTGCCGGGAGAAACTTTTGACGGTGTTGTAACACATCTTAATCAATATACGGACAGAGACGGAAAGACTGTTTATAATGTCCAGATAAAGGTTGAAGGAAGAGAAGGACTCAGACCCGGTATGAATACAAACTGCTTTGTTGATTCGGGTGAATCATTGGATACCTTGTTAGTACCGATAGAAGCAGTATTCGAAGAAAACGGCAAACAAAAGGTTGAAGTTTTAACCGAAGGAAATGAGGTTGAAATAGTTGAGATAGAGGTTGGCTTAATGAACGATATGTTCGTAGAGGTTCTCAGCGGATTAGAGGAAGGTCAGCTTGTTGTTACAGGAAGCACGAAAGATTTAATGCCGAGTCAGTCGGTGCCGGAGAATGATGCAATCCTGCCGATAAATAATCAATAAATCAATGAGGAGTGATGATAATGCAAAGTAGAGGAAACATTTCATCTTTATTGATAAGATTGAAATTTTCAGCCATGATGGCATTGGACGGTATAGGCTCCAATTTACTGAGAACATTTCTTACAGTACTCGGTATATCTATAGGAGTTGCCGCCGTTGTAAGCTTGATGGGCATTGGTGAAGGCGCAAGAAAATCTATTGTGTCCCAATTTGAAAGCTTGGGTGAAAATGTTATTGTTATTAAGTCAAATGCCGAAAACATTACTTTTGATGCGAAAGAAGCAGAAGAAATTCCAAGCAGAGTTACTGGCATACAATACACAACACCTGTTGTATATACACAGGATACTCCAATAAGATGGAGAAGAGATGAAAGTAAAATGAATATTGTTGGTGTAAACGAGCAATATCCTCAAATAAAAGACCATAAGGTTTTGTCGGGAAACTTTTTTACATCTCTTCACGTAAAACAAAGATCTCCCGTAGCTGTTTTGGGATACAATGTAGCCAATAATTTATTAAACGGAAGAAGTCCAGTAGGTCAGACACTTAAAATAGACGGTATTAATTATCGTATAGTAGGTGTTTTGGCAGAAAAGGGTAAGGATAAGGGAGACGGTATAGATGATAAAATTGTTATACCGTACACATCTGCTCTAAAGATTGCGAACACTAAGGATATATTGGAAATATGGGCAAAGTCAAACAGTTCAGAAGATGCTGAGCTTGCCATGATCCAGTTAGGAAGAATATATCAGCGAAAAGTAGGTATAGGAAGCAATATCAGACCCGGAAACGGTCAGGAAGAAGAAGGAATGGAGCCCGATATGCCTATGGAGGAACCGATGCCCGAGGAGCCGTCACCCGAGGTTCCCGGAGAAAAAGAAAATGTATTTGAAAAAGGTGAAGAACCTTTGACAATCACAAGCTTAAACAACTTAGTTAAAGAAGCGGATCAGGCAAACAGAATAATGACAGTTCTTCTTGGCGGTATTGCCGCAGTTTCATTGCTTGTAGGCGGAATAGGCATTATGAACATAATGCTTGTAGCGGTAACCGAAAGAACGGGCGAAATAGGTGTAAGAAGAGCACTTGGAGCTAAAAAAGAGGATTTGCTGATACAATTTTTGCTTGAAGCTGTCTATGTCAGTATAATAGGCTGCGTAGTAGGAATTATACTGGGAGCATGGGCTGTTACAATAGTTTCGAAATACGGACTTTCAGCGATAGTAAGTTTTGATTCAATAAGAATAGCAGTATTTGTAGCCTTAACATCAGGATTGCTGTTTGGTGTTTATCCTGCGATAAATGCATCAAATCTGCCACCGGTAGAGGCACTTAAACGTCAGTGATCAAATGTAATATCATTAAGCAGATGACCCAAATCTCTTATTTGGTGTCAGTCGCTTATACTGTAAGTGAAAAAAATCGAGGTTTTGAAATTTCAAGACCTCTTTATTTTTAAGTTTGATGCATTCTTCTGTGAACTATATTGCATACATATTGCAAAGTATGGTAAAATAACTATATATTTGGAAGTATAAAAGGAGATTATTATGGAATTTAATTTAAATATCGGATTAAAACACAAAGAAGAAAAAACGGTGACAATGAATGATACTGCTTTCGTATTTGGAAGCGGAGCAGCTAAAGTGTTTGCAACTCCTATGATGATCGGACTTATGGAAGCAGCAGCAATGAATACCGTCAAGGATTATTTGCCTGAGGGCTTTTCTACTGTGGGTATCAGCGTTAATATAAAGCATATAGGAGCAACGGCAGTAGGTAAAAAAGTTTATGCCGAGGCAGAACTGATTGAAATTGACAGAAAAAGATTGGTATTCAATGTTGAAGCATTTGATGAGGATAAAAAAATAGGCGAAGGAATTCACGAAAGATTTATAATTGATGAAGAGAAGTTTATGAGCAATTTATCATGATAATTCAATTATTTATTTACTTTTATTCGATTTTTTAGTAAAATCTAAAAAAGGAGAAATTATTATGAAATGTCCAAAATGTAATTATTCCGAAAGCAAGGTTCTTGATACGAGACCAACCGATGACGGTTCTAAAATAAGAAGAAGAAGAGAATGCATGGTATGCGGTCATAGATTTACAACATACGAAAAAATTGAGGAAACACAAATCGTTGTTATTAAAAGAGACGGAACCAGACAAGGATATAACAGAGATAAAATTATAAACGGTCTTATAAGAGCATGTGATAAACGTTCTGTTTCTCTTGAAGAAATAGAAGGAATTGCTGACAAGGTTGAAAAACAGCTTTATAACACATTTCAAAATGAAGTGTCAACTGAAGTTATCGGAGAGCTTGTCATGAATGAATTGCAGGGCGTGGATGATGTTGCATATGTAAGGTTTGCTTCTGTTTACAGGAAGTTTAAAGATATTAATACTTTTATGGATGAGCTTAAAAAAATACTTGATGAAAGAAAAAAATAAGCAAAGGAGCAGGCATTATGTATATTAATTACGATGTTCTTAACATAACTAACGGCAATACAAAAATAATCGACACTGAATTCGGAAGAATGAAGGTAGAGAAAATAGAAGCAGGCAGGCTGAAAATAAAAACAGGGAAGATAATAGCTACGGATCCCATCCTGTTGTATGATGACGAAAGTTATTCGGAACGTGTAAAACCGGGAACTTATGTTATAAATATATATGTCGGAAAGACAGATAACAGAAAGAAACAAACAGTCGTATCTGAGCTTAGGATTAATGATAATGAGCCCGTTAAATGGGAAATGGCACTTTTGAAGGGCGAATCATCCAAGGGTTTTTCTCATGATGAATTCATGGGATATGAGGTTGAGAACGGTCTTGGCTGCTTTATGGATGAAAGTGTTATGGAGATTTTGGATGTAATGGATGATGAGGAATTAGATACTTACGAAAAATCAATAAAGGATGCAGTGAGAGGCAACGAATACTCATGTGCGGACATTGTTATAGACAAGAAAGACGGATGTAATATTGTGGTTTTTGCAACAGGATGGAATGAAGGTACATTTCCCACATATTACGGTTATGATAAAAGTAACAAGCTTTCAAGATTAGTTACAGATTTTATGGTAGTGGAGCTTTAACTTGTAGCGGATATCTTTAAATATATCAGAATGAATTAAGGATTTCATTTTCAAAGTGAGATTCTTTTTTTAGTTTACAGCATAAACGACTTAAAAATTTAATGTTAAATTAATGTTTATATATTAAAATTGATGCAGATATTAAAAACATACATAAATAACATATACATTCTTGAAATAATATAGAATTGATGTTAAAATAAATAATCTATTGAAGGTAAAAGGATACTTATGAGAAAAAAAATTAACAAATATGATATTGGATTAATTGTAGTAATAATTTTAATAAATTTATTTATTTTATTTTATGGAAGTAATAACATGGCACAAGCGACCGAGAAAATTGCTTATGTTTATTCAAATAATGAATTGGTTGGAAGATATACCTTAACAGAGGATTACGAAACAGAATTCAAGGTACAAGACAAAGAAGGATCAGGTTATAATACTGTCCATATTGAGGATGGTAGGATATGGATACACGAAGCGAGCTGTCCTGACCAAGTATGTTTACATCAGGGCAAAATTCAAAACGGCGGGGAAGTAATAGTGTGTCTGCCCAACAGGTTTATGATACAGATTGAGGGTGGTACTGATAATACAGCAGATGACCCTGACGACACAGATATTATCGCACAATAGATGACAGGATGAGTAAAAGATGAATAAAATTCAAAGATATATATTTTTATCTCTATTAACAGCAGGGGCATTAATTTTAAGCATTATTGAAGGCATGATTCCCCTGCCTTACGTTGCACCCGGTGCAAAATTGGGATTATCCAATATTGTAACAATGTCAATAATAATTGTTTTTGGATTCAAGGATGCTTTATTGGTTGTAATCATCAGATGCATATTGCTGATGCTCGTTGCAACAAATCCGATTACGTTTATTTACAGTATAGCAAGCGGTATAATGAGTACAATCGTAATGAGTTTCGGCTATAAATATTTTAAAAAGTTTAGTTTAATCGGTATCAGTGTACTGGGAGCAATGACGCATAATGCTTCCCAAGTAACTGTCGCAGCAATACTTTTTGAATCTGCAAACCTGTATTATTATTTGCCCGTATTGTCATTTGTAAGCATTTTTACAGGCTGCTTTGTGGGATATACGTCTATTTTTGTAACCGAAAATTTGAATAAGACATTATTAAAATTAAAAAGAGAGGTATAATATGAGGAAAGGAAACTCTGTTTATTTAATTTTGCTTTTGTTAACTTCAGTAATCATAGGTACAATTCTCGGCAGGGCATTTTCTGAATATTTACCTGTCTTAAATTACGGCGAATCAATAGGATTTGGCCCTGCAACATTGGATTTAAGCATATTTACGGTTACCTTTGGTTTTAATGCAAGCTTAACTGTTGCAGGAATAATTGGTATTATAATCGCAATAATAGTTTATAAAAAACTTTAAGGAAATAATATGAGAAATATAATTTTGGCATCAAAATCACCAAGACGTATAGAAATGCTTAAAAGATATTGCGAAGACCTGAAGATTGTTTCTCCGAATACGGAAGAATATGTTGATGAAAATGATTCTCCGCAAACAACAGTTATGAAAATAGCATTTGAAAAAGGTCTGGATGTGTATAAAAGCTGTGCGGATAAAGGAATAATAATTGCGGCAGATACTGTTGTTTATTTAGATAAAATAATGGGAAAACCTGAAAATGAACATGATGCATTTAATATTCTTAAATTACTTTCCGGCAGGACACACAAGGTTTATACAGGAATATGTATCATTGACAGCATAAACTTAAGAAAGGTTGTTGATTATGAAGAAACCTCTGTTGAGTTTAATGAACTAAGCGATGATTTAATAAAAAGCTATCTGAAGACCGGTGAATATGCCGATAAAGCAGGTGGCTACGGAATACAGGGATATGGAGAGCTTTTAGTAAAAGGTATAGACGGCTGCTATAATAATGTAAAAGGACTTCCCTTAACAAGGCTTAATAACTTATTGACAAAACATTTTTCTCATAAATTGCTTTAAAATTAAAGCTTTAGCTTTAATATTGCATATTGGAGGTAAAAATGGACAATAATAATTATACCATAAAATCTATTCCTGCAGAGGATAGACCTCAGGAAAAGTTGTTAAAATATGGAGCAAACAACTTGTCTAATTCAGAACTCTTAGCAGTAATATTAAGAACGGGAAATAAAGAAGAGAATGTTTTAAAGCTATCTCAGAGAATTTTGTCTGAAGACAATAAAGGACTTAAGAATATAGCAGAAGGTACGGTACAAAAGTTTAAATCCTTTAAAGGCATAAGTGATGCAAAGGCAGCTCAGCTTATGGCTCTGTCAGAACTTAGCAAAAGAATAAGTACCTTAAAAATAGAAAGAATAAAAATTTCTTCTCCAAGTGATGCTGCCGTTGTTATGATGGAGGAAATGAGGTATTATAAAAAGGAATATTTTAAAATTATTTTATTGGATACTAAAAATAATATAACGAAGATTTCTGAAATTTCTGTTGGAAGCCTGAATTCATCAATAGTTCACCCAAGAGAAGTGTTTTCGGAAGCGGTAATAAATTCTGCTTCTTCTATAATATTGGTACATAATCATCCAAGCGGAGAATCAGAACCAAGCCATGAAGATATAGTTTTAACGAATCGTCTGGATGAATGCGGTAAAATTTTAGGAATTAAGGTTTTAGATCACATTATTATAGGTGATGGTGTTTTTTACAGTTTTAAAGAAGAAGGTTTAATTTAATTTGACAACGAAAGGAAATAAAATGGGATTTTTTAATATATTTACTCAAAAAGTAGGCATAGATCTTGGAACATCAAATACTCTGATATACGTAAACAACAAAGGAATTATAGTAAATGAACCGTCGGTAACAGCTATTAATGTAAATACGAATCAAGTATGTGCTGTTGGTACTCCGGCAAAAGAAATGCTTGACAGGACACCTAAATCAATAAACGCCATAAGACCCCTTCAAAACGGCGTTATAGCCGATTTTGAAATCACAAGGGCTATGGTAAAGTATTTTATTGAAAAGGCATTGAATAAAAGAAGATTCGTAAAATCTAATATTGTTATTTGTGTACCTGTTGGTGTTACGTCCATTGAAAAAAGAGCAGTTGAGGAAGTAGCATATGATGCGGGAGCAAAAAGGGTTAAGCTGGTTGAGGAGCCCATGGCTGCTGCAATCGGAGCAGGATTAAATGTTGATCAGCCCGTTGGAAATATGATTATTGATATAGGCGGCGGAACTACAGAAATAGCAGTTATATCACTGGGAGGAATAGTTGTAAGTGATTCGCTTCGAATTGCCGGCGATGACATGGATGTAAATATAAAGGATTATATAAAGCTTAAATATAAAATGGAAATCGGACTTATAACTGCGGAAAAAACTAAAATGGTTTTAGGAAATGCAAGCAAGAAGTATTACAGTAAAGCCAATGATAATGATGAAGAAGGGGTCTCAAAAGACTATAGGACAGAAATGGAAATTCGAGGTAGAGATATAGTTTCGGGGCTTCCCTTAAATATAGTTGTAACAAGTGATGAAATAAGAGAAGCTATTATGGAAACGGTTAATAATATTGTAAATGCAATAAAAAGAGTTTTAGAAAAAACACCTCCCGAATTGTCCTCTGATATTTATTCTAATGGCATAGTATTAACAGGCGGAGGAGCGTTGTTAAAGGGTCTGGATATTTATATAGAAAAAGAAACAGGATTAAGAGTATTTATAGCAGACAATCCGTTACACAGCGTTGCTTTGGGTGCAGGTAAAATATGTGAGCTTCTCTAAAGTGGTGAGTAAATGAATTTTGTAAGAAAGTATTATAAAAGAATATTATTTTTACTTACAGTTTTAATATTAATAATTTTAATCGGCCTCTCTTCTGTGGGTAGAGGAGAGGTAGATTTAGGTTTTTTTGGAAACGCTGTTGCGGGATTCCAAAAATTGACTTTTAATACTGGACATACCATAATCAGCTCCATTTATTCGGTACAAGATATTGTAAGAATGCGTGAAGAAAATAATATGCTTACGGACACGGTACATGAGCTTCAGGAAACTGTGAGAATTTTGGAAAACATCGTAAATAAGTCAGAGGCCCTTGAAACCGAATATGAAATGAAAAAGAACCTTAAATATGATTACACTGTTGGACAAGTGATCGCATTGGATGATTCTAATTGGTTCAGCAGAGTAACCATTGATAAGGGAGAAAAAGACGGTATAAAGAAAAATGACATTGTTATACACGCAGTGGAAACTGAAGTAGGGGTAGTCCAAATAGGCTTAGTAGGAGTAGTAACACAGACATCATCAAATTGGGCTAAGGTAATAACCTTATTGGATGAAAGTTGCAAAATCAGCTTCAGAGATATAAACACCGATGAAAGCGGAATCTTGCAGGGAAGTGTTGACGGAACAATTACAGGATATTTTTTCAACAGCAAGGCGCAGGTAAACAAGGATGACTCTTTGGTTACTTCAGGTATAGGTGAAATTTATATACCGGACATTTATATCGGAAAGGTAACTGAAATAGTTCCAACTACAGATGCTTCAACTCAAAGAATTGTAATAAATCCTGCTGTTGAATTTACCAAGTTGAATAGAGTTTATGTACTTAAAGTGGACAGATGAAAGGTATAATTAAATGAAAAAATTTAGTTTAATGGCTGTTGTTATTATTTTAAGTTTTATCATACAAACATCTTTGTTAAATCATTTTGCCGTATTTAATACTACACCCAATCTATCGTTGACCGTATTGGTTGTATTTGCCATGATGTCAAATGGTATAGCCGGTGCAATTATTGGATTGTTTACAGGTATGATGTACGATGCAATGATTTACGATGTTTTTGGAGTTTACACACTTATTTATTTTATAATAGGAGCTGTTATAGGAAATTACAGCGAAGATATGATAAGGGAAAGCTATGTTGCATATACAACTGTTACGGGAATCTCTACATTTGTAATGCATTTTTCTTTATACGTTATACTATTCTTTTTGAAATATCGAATGAACTATGCGGGAAGTATCATAAACAATATTTTTATTGAAACAATATTAAATATGATCCTTGTTGTCTTTGTTTTTAAATTTATGAATTTTTTATTTGACAAACTTAATGTCAAATAGTCTGTAGTACGAGGTGAGTTAATTTGAATTTAAAGAAATTTTTCAGTAACAGATTCAACTTAATATACATGGTTATCGTTCTTATGCTCTGTGTACTGGGCTTCAGAATGGCTGTTTTAACAATAGTTGAGGGTGAAGAGTACAGAGCTGTGGCTGACATAAAAAAAATCAAGGATATTCCCGTTAAGGCGCCAAGGGGCAAAATATTTGACAGAAACGGAATATTGCTGGCCGACAATGTTGCAAGCTTTACTGTGCAAATGTACACCGATGAAATTGAGCCCGAAGATTTCAATGGAATTGCATATATTTTATCCAAAATACTGGATGAAAATGGAGAAAGACCCATTGATGACTTTCCTATCAAGCTGGATACATTTGAATATGTTACAGAACCGGATTTGAGGAACTCATCAGATGAAGCAATATCATATATTACTGCTGAGGAGAGAGTTATACAAGTTGTAGCGGAAAATTTATATGCATGGTTAAATTACACGAGTGCCATATATAACGAACCCTTCAACATTAAAGAAAGAGTTCTTGATACAATTTTAAGAGATATTGAAATGCCTGTTAAACTGGAAAATGATCAGTTTGTATATACTGAAACAGAGGAAATTGTTGTTTCCGAAGAGGAAGATACACAGCAGACGGATGTACCTGCAGACGGAGAAGAGGAAGCAGATAATCCGGTTACGGCATGGCTGAAGAACAATGATCTTAATGAAAAATCAACCGCAGAAAATGCGGTTATTGAGATGCTTATTAAAAATAACAAATACATGAAACGCTTATTTTATGACTCAAAGGTCAGAAGATTTTCATATAACTTTATTTCCTCAAGCGGACTTGAAACCAACATAAAATTAACAGAATTTGCATTTGTACAGGATGAATATTATGCAAATTTAAAGAGAGGTTTAAATGTAAATCATCAGGAAATAACACCAAGCTCCGAGGCAAAGGATGATTTTGTAATATTGACAATGAAGTATTCACTGGACAATTTGCTTCTGACAGTATACCAAGCTGACAATGACAAGATTATGCCGGGAGCTGTACTTGTTGAAAAGCTGAGAGAAATATATCCGGATATACCTGTAAGCTTTGAAGAAAACGGCGAGGCAGGCTTATATGAATTTACGGATGAGGAACTAAAAACAAAATATTTAAATCAGCATAACATGGATATTAGCACAACGGCTTACGATTTTGTGAAGCAGCTGTCGTTTAAAAACTATGATGTGCTGTATAATTTAATAACCGATGAAATAATAAAATACTACGCACAGGTGGAATTATTAAAGTATGAAAATCCGTCTATTTCCATATCTGAATGGGAGTATTCACCTGTAAGAGACAAAAGAAACTGGATAAATAATAATATCAAGGGTATTGATCAGAATGAAATAAAAAATCTGTCTGCCAGGGAATTATTTAATGATTTAAGAAAAGAACTGAAAATAAGTGATGATATAAACGATTATGATATGAGAAATATGATGGTTATTAGGGAAAGATATAACCGAACCAGCTATTTGTCATACCATCCTGTGGACATATGCTATAGTATATCTGAAAAATCTGTGGCTATGATATCTGAGCGTTCTCATGAATTGGTAGGCATCAATGTTGAAATAGAGCCCTTGAGATATTATCCTAAGTATGAGGTTGCATCACATGCTCTGGGCTACTTAGGTAAAATAGCCCAAGAGTATGAAATCAGAGAATATGTTAATGAGAAGGGCTACAGTCCGGATGATATAATAGGGAAAACCGGTATTGAGGAAAAATTTGAGGACTATCTTCGAGGAGAAAAGGGTAAGAAGACAGTTGAGGTAAATAATTTAGGCAGGACAATTAAATCAGTATCAAGTCAGGCACCCGAACCAGGAGACAACGTACATCTTACTCTGGATTTTAGATTGCAGGAAAGAGCAGAGGACATTCTGAAAAAAGGATTGGAGCAGATACAAATAGGCGGAACTTTTGAAAGCGAATGGGGCGATTTTGAATTTAAGGATAAATATGAAAATGCAAGATCCGGCGCTCTGGCTGTTATAGATGTGAAAACAGGAGAACTTTTAACCATGGCAAACCATCCCGGATATGACCTTAATATGTTTTCAACGGGTATTTCCACCGATGACTGGAACAGCTTGCTGAGCGATTCCAAAAACCCATTGGCTCCGAGACCTTTGTACAATATAGCGATGCTTACAAAAATACAACCCGGATCCACGTTCAAAATGATTACTTCGCTGGCTGCATTGGAGAAAGGTGTTAATCCCAATACCAGAGTTTATTGTGCAGGAACTATGAAGGTTGGAGACAGACCTTTCAGTTGTTGGATCTGGAACATGTATGGAGGTTCACACGGTTATCAGACCATGTATGAAGCAATAATGAATTCATGCAACTTCTATTATTACACCACCATGCTGGGTGAAAATCTGGCAACACATCAGAAGCATACAGTAAGGGTAAGTGCCGAGGACGTAATTGCAATGGCTAAAGAATTCGGACTTGACTCCAAAACCGGAATTGAAATAGATATACCACAGGAGGCTTCGGGAGGAGTTCCCAGTATAGAAGGCAAGAAAATAAGCATCAGAGTATATCTGAGAATATTCCTTGAAGGAAATATAGAAAAATATTTAGATGATGGCTTTACAATGGATGCCGCAATGAAAAATGAAATTGTGGAAGAGATAGTAAGCTGGATAGACAGAGAGGAACCAATGACAAGAGGTGAGGTTTATGAGGGTCTTAGAAATCTGAGGCTCAATCCCGACAAGACTAATGCCTACCAGATACCATTGGTTGATATTATCAAGTATTCATATATAAATGAAGCAATATGGAACGTGGGAGATAATTTAAATATAAGCATAGGACAGGGGCACAATGCATATACGGTTCTTCAGATGGCTAACTATACAGCGACCATAGCAAACGGCGGATACAGAAGAAATGTAAGCATTATAAAAGATGTAGAAACATACGACGGCGAGCCTACTGACTATGTGCCCGAAAGAAGTGCGGAAAGAGTAAATCTTTCAGACTACAGCTATTTGGATGTTGTAAAGGAAGGCATGAGACTGGTTTCTCTGGATGACAGTGCCAAACCGTATAAAAACTTTCCGGTGGGTGTGGGAAGCAAGACCGGTACTGCAGAGAATCAGGGAACAAATCCTGATACAGGAAAGCCATATGATGACTTTGCATGGTATGTTGCATTTGCACCTTATGACGATCCGGAGATAGCCGTTGCATGTGTGCTGTTTGAGGGCGGCTCGGGACGTTATCCGATCCCTATAGTCAGAGAGGTTATAGGAGAATACTTTAAACTTAAAGAAGAATAGAAAAAAGAAGCGGGAGAATGATTATGGGGAAGGTCATAGCAGTCAGTTCACAAAAGGATGATATCGGAAAAACAATTATAGGCATTAAAACAGGTATTAAATTATCTCAATCAGGCAAAAATGTTTTATTGATGGATTTTTCATCAGGCAAAAAGAAAATGTCAGAATACCTAAAGGTTAACGAAAATATAATTTACGATATAAAGGATGTCCTCGATTCAACCTGTTCCCTTGAATTAGCAGCTATAGAAATAACAGAAGGGTTATCCCTTCTTCCTTGTCCAAGAATTAATACTAAGCTTGGAAAAATAAAAAGGGAATCCTTCGTTAAAATAATAAATGATGCAAAAAAAGATTATGACGTAATTATTTTAGATATAGACAAAATTCAGTTTAGTTATGTGGATTTTAGCGTATTGGATAATGCTATCATAATTAATAATAATGATTTTTCATGTATTAAAGAAATAAATACCGATAAAGCAATTGCTGAAAGGTATAAATTCAATAATATATATGTACTGATAAATAAATATGACATAAAAAAAGGCTCAAAGGGTACTATGATGAAATTGAAGGACATACAAAAATTATCAGATGTACAAATCCAATCGAAAATTGAAGAAAATATAAAATATTGTGAAGCAGATTATGATTTTCTTTTCGGTACGGAGGACAGCACATTTAACAGAGCCGTTGATAGTATTATTAAAAATATATAAATAAAACAGCAAGTACAATTGACTTCATTGTCATCCGATAAGGACGATAATGAAGTCGTTTTTTGATAATAAAAGTTGTAATAAAGCTTGTAACATTTTAATAAAATGTAGGGAAGGGGTGGGTGAGATGAATAAAATAACAAGAAAGAGAATCAAGCTGCAAAGAAAAGAAAATTTGAATAAAAAATTAGCACTGCAGGTATTATTCAGCATTGTGCTTGTAGGAGCTGTTATTTTTACGAAACAATTAGATACGGATCTATCCAAACAGTTTTTAAATGCCACTAATGAAATTATGACTGAAAGCATAAGGCCTAAGGAGATAGGAAACTCTGTAAAGGAGTTTTTTTCCGGGGTAGCAGGTAAAATACCTTTTATGTCAAATAATAAAACGGAGTATGTAGCACCGGTCAGTGGAAAAGTATATCAAAACTATGGAATGGTTAAAGGCGAGGACAGTTCATTTTATAATCACGGCATAGACATTGTTTCCAATACTCAGTCTATAAGATCTGTTTCAGGCGGAAAAGTAACTCAGATAGGAAACAATGATAAATTATCAAATTATATCGTCATAGAAGATGGTGATAGACTAATAATCTACGGTCAGATACATCAGAGCTTTGTTAAGGAAGGTGACAAGGTTTCCAAAGGAGATATTATTGGAGCTCTCAACGAAGAGAGCATGAATCTTCATATAGAAGTATGGGAAGACGGTGAATCGGTAAATCCGGCAAAATTATTTAAAATTAACTGATGGATTAAATGCATCTGTTGATTGCCTTGGCGGCACATGAGACGGCACATTTACTGTCTGCCATATTGTTAAAAATTAAGTTTCATAAAGTAAAAATAACCTTGTTTGGATTTAACTTAAATGCTGACTTAGAAAACTTAATGTTTGTAAAAAAATTGGTATTATTTTTATCCGGACCGTTAATAAATTTTTGCTTATATTTTATATTTGTTGATACTGTATATGAGCATTTTGCAAACATGAATATATTTCTATGTATAGTAAATTTGATTCCCATAGTTCCTCTTGACGGCGGAAACATATGCAAGTCTGTTCTGGAAATATTCCTGGATATAAACTCGGTATGTCGTTATATGATAATGACTAATACATTTTTTATTGTTTGCTTTATGGTAATTATTTATATATATAAAAATTACCTTTATTTTTTATTAATAGTAATGGCACTTAAAGGGATACTTGAGGAAAACAGATGCTTAACCGAAAAAATCATCAGAAATAACTATGCGGTTATAAGAGCAGGAAATAAGGGCAGAAGAATGCACCGCTAAGTGTCATTGCTATGAATAAACATAAAATCGTACGCTTATGTCATTCCGAACGTTAGTGAGGAATCTCATTTTTCACTTATACTCAGGGAGGCAAATTGTTAGCTGTGAATAGTAACACCGCTATAGAAAAATTTGCAAAAAAATATTGAAAAATTCTCAAAATAGGGTATAATAGAAATACATTTGTAAATGAAAATTTATAAATGCCTCTTAAATTTTTTGCCTCAAGCCGTGGAAACCCCACGGCTTGCCCTTTTATAAGGCATTCTGGGGACGGACCTTAGAATGGCAATCTTACATTTTTCCAAACAAAGTAAAAATCACAATAAAAAAACATACAATAAATATAATTATAAAAATATTCCTTTTAACGAATCTATAAGCCCTATACAACATAAAAATTCCCCCTATATAATTATATGAGGGAATTTGTTATTGTTTACTATTTTACTTAATTTGTGTATTATTACAAAGAGGTATTCCTTTTGAAGTAAAGCTACCGGAGAGTGTTCCTCTTTCATATGATTCTTTGGCAAAAGAGCAATTTGATATTGAAATCGAAAAAGGTATTAAAGATATTGAAAATGGCAAGACTTATTCTATAGAGAGTATTGCAGAAGAAATGAAAAGAGATTATGGCATATGAGCTCAGTAATTTATTCTGCACAGGCAAGACTTGAGGAATATTTATGAGCAAATAGCATATATACTATGCTCACCTTTCATCTTCAAGTCTACTGTGATAAGCTGAGTATTATTTTTGTAATGCGTTCTGTGCAATCAGATTCTCTTGTTTCTTTTTTTCTCCAGTTGTCGGAAAGCGGAAAATAAATCTTATCATTTGTAACACTGCCCATATCCCATTTACCGTCTTGATTTTTATTACTTTCTAACCAATTAACAACAAATCGAAGTTTAGCCTTACTTGCTTTGTATTTTGAAAGCAATTCTATGGCGCCAAGAAAACGGCTGGCATCTCTGCTTTTAAAAGCATTGGGAAGCGTATAAATTTTATGATCATATATATAGTAAATTCCTGTATCCTTGTTAAGTACATATTCAATAAAAGCTGATTCTGTTTCCTCGTCTAAACAACCTGCTAAAAGTGAAAGGGGATAGAAATTAACGAAATCAATAAACCTTCCGCCTTTTGGCTTTATTCCCAAGATTTTATGGTAGGTACTTATATATTCTTCATGGTCATATTCACCACTTGAAAAAGCTGATGAAATAATATTAGACCATTTTTCAGCTACAGAATTGGCATTTACATTATCGTTTCTGAAGATTCTTATCCATGCAGCAAGAATAAGTTCCGTGAATATATCCCAATTATGCAGCTTTTCTCGCCTGTCGGGGATTTCTTTTTTTCCAATTAAACAATCATTCATATATGCAACCGCTTTTTTTATACATTCATCTTCTATGGTATAACCTAAATATAACAGCCGTCTAAGCGCTTGTTCTGTAGTAATAGAAGATTGATATGATTGAGAAAGAGAATGAAAACATCCCCATTTGCCGTCATCTTCCTGCAATGCAATTATTTCTTTAGTCCATTTTGTGTTCTTATACATCTGACACCTCTGATTTAACATATAACTATTGATTATGCCACAAAAATTTTCCATTCTCTTCAACGCAAGTATAGACTTTGCCGCTTTTTTTACCTACTGCATAATAGCTGCCTTCCCATTCAGGTGTTTCTTTCACGCGAAGAACCCAACAAGGCTCATCTATTGCATCGGTTGAATCAAGCAATGCTCTTGCAAAAATAGCATCCTTACCTATAGGTTCAAATGATTCGCCGAGTATATACCAGCTTACAGCTTCCAGCTCCATTTTCAGGCTTTTTTCTGCGATATCCAAAGCCTGTTCTTCCGTAATGGCATCCTGTGAGGGATTATCTCGTATAAACGCATCCACATCTTTGTATCGTATATCGATACCGCTGCCGCCGCTTTCCCAAACACTTTCAAGATCTGCTCTGGAAGGCTTACTATCTGGTTTTGAGTATACAATCAGGCGATATCCTCCCTTAACATAATAAACCATGATATAACTGTTAAGGTCAGAACTTAAATTGTATCCTCTATAACCACTTAGGTCTTCAAATAATAAATCTTCGCCCTTTGCAGAAAGCTTACGCACATCATCAAGTGTCATTGATTTGTCATCTTTAGTTTCATGGACACTGCTCACAGGAGAGCACGCACTCATCACAACAGCCAGCAAAACTATCAACAGATAATAGGATATTTTTTTAGCGTTTTTTAATATACTTTCTTTGTACATGTAAAACCTCCTAATGAAAAATGAACAATGATCATTGAACAATAAAAATATGCGGCTATATTACGAGCTGTCATATTTAATTGTTCGCTGTTCATTGTTCACTGTTCATTGTTACTGCGGCATAAGCCGCATATTTTATGCGGTTGGGGGGATTTGAACCCCCACGAATATACATTCGCTAGCCCCTCAAGCTAGTGCGTCTGCCGTTCCGCCACAACCGCAATATGCTTTATTATTATAAGGTAATATATAAGATTTGTAAAGAAAATTTTAACATACAATTATTGGAATAATATTATATATGGAGTTAATTATTCTTGTAAAAATTTTACTGCTATATTATAATTAAATTAAGACAAAACCCGCCTTTATAGGTGGCTGAAATAAATGAATGAGGTGAATCCATGCAAGGTGCTATACTGAAAGCGTTTACGTATAAGGACAGCGGAGGGAATGGCGCAGGTGTATTTTTGCTTGACAAGGAATTAACAAATGAAAAAAAGCAACAAATTGCAGCAGACATAGGTTTATCTGAAACAGCTTTTGTATTGATGGACGATGAAAATAACTATAATGTCAGCTTTTTTACTCCTCTAT
The DNA here is from genome assembly GCF_013403245.1 of Sedimentibacter hydroxybenzoicus DSM 7310. Lineage (GTDB taxonomy): Bacteria > Bacillota > Clostridia > Tissierellales > Sedimentibacteraceae > Sedimentibacter > Sedimentibacter hydroxybenzoicus. The sequence goes on from NZ_JACBNQ010000007.1 coordinate 41,659, forward strand.
GTGAAGTGGATTTGTGCGGTCATGCCACTATTGCAGCCTTTTTCTATCTTGGGTTGACAGGATATATCAAGGGATTCAATGAAGTTAAAAGGGCTTATCAGCATACTAAGCTTGGCAAGCTTGAAATTGATGCCGTGTTTAAAGGAAGCACCATTGATTATGTCCTCATGCAACAGCAAACTCCTCAAATATATGATGAGTTTGACGGTGAAGATTTAGGTGAAATTGCCGGATCTTTAAACATTTCCGTTGAAAACATCGGACTAAAGGATTTAATTATAAAACCTACAATTGTATCAACAGGACTTAAGGACGTAATAATTCCGGTGAAGTCAAGAGATATATTAAATAAGCTTGATGTAAATATGAAATTAATAAATGATTTATCTCATATCTACGATGTGGTAGGATATCATGTTTATACGATTGATAATAATCAAGTGTTTGCGAGAAATTTTGCACCGAGGGTAGGAATAGATGAAGAGTGTGCAACAGGAACGTCAAATGGAGCTTTAGGGTGTCTTTTGTATAGTAAGAATATAATTTCTGATGAATTTTCGGTTATTCAGGGCGAATCAATGAATGAAGCAAGTCAAATATTTGTAAAGGTTGAAAATATTAATGGTACTTTAGATGTTCGCGTAGGCGGTAAGGCATCAATTGTAAATTTATTCGAATAAAGTGAGGATAATATGAAAATTAAAGAAATTAAAGAAATATTAAACGCTGAGGTAATAACAGATTTCAGCAATGAAAATACCGATATAAAATATGGATTTGCAAGTGATTTGATGAGTGATGCTTTAGCGTTAGTCAAAAGTGATTCACTTCTTATAACCGGATTAAACAATTCTCAAGTAATAAGAACGGCTGAAATGCTCGATATGTCCACAGTATTATTTGTAAGAGGTAAAAGACCTTGTCCTGACGTAGTAAGCTTGGCTTTAGAAAATCAAGTAACTATTCTTTCAACAGAGTATACAATGTTCAAAGCATGTAGCTTACTGGCAATTAACGGTATGGAGGGAATAGAGGCTGATGACTGATAAGTTACTGATAAGATACAGCTATAATATTGCAGCAAATGACTTCATAGCTGCGGGCAAAGGCTCAAGCTCCATCAAAAACACATTGAAATCAATGGGAATAGACGCAAGCACCATAAGAAGAATTGCGATTATTTCATACGAAGCTGAAATAAATTTAGTTATACATTCATATGGAGGAATGCTGCACTGCGATTTATATGAAAATAAAATAGATATAATTACAGAGGATAAAGGTCCCGGTATAGAAAATATTGATCTTGCACTGACAGAAGGATATTCTACCGCAACAGAAAGTGTAAGAGAGCTTGGATTTGGTGCAGGTATGGGATTACCAAACATGAAAAAATATTCTGATGATTTCGACATTGCTTCAAGCCGCGAAGGTACTTTCATCAAGATTACCGTGTTATTGCAGGAGGTATAAATGAATTTCTCGATAATGTTAGATAAGGAAAAATGTAAGGGATGTACAAACTGCATGAGAAGATGCCCTACTCAAGCCATAAGGTTAATTGACGAGAAAGCTTTTATCAATAATTCTAAATGCATTCATTGTGGTGAATGTATTAAGATATGCCCTTACGATGCATATACACCTGAATCAATTGAATGGAACGAGGAAATGAATTATTCTCCTTATAAATGCAAAATAGCAATAATATCTACGCCTACGTACGGTCAGTTCCCCAAGGGAACGAGCATTTGCAATGTCCAGAATTCAATAAAGAAGCTTGGATTTGATTTTGTATACGATGCAAGCTGGTCTGCAGAATTGGTATCAAAGGCTATTAACAGGAAAATCAATGAGGTTAAGGATATACGACCGTTCATTTCCACCAATTGTCCGGCAACGGTAAGATTAATCAAAAGCAGATATCCCTCATTAATGGACAATTTAATCTATATAAAGGAGCCTATGGTTATCGGAGCAATGCTTGCAAGAGAAAGGGCTAAAAGTATATTTAACTTAAAAGATGAGGAAATAGGAGTATTTTATATTTCACCATGCCCCGCAAAGCTGCTTGCAGTTACTGACCCCATCGGAGATTATCATTCATCCGTTGATTGGGTTATACCCCTCAATACAATATTCGGTGATTTGTACAGAGAAATTAAAAAGGATGATATTTCATGCTCATATCCGGCCTTAAATGGCTTAAGGTGGGGTGTTGCAGGAGGTCAGTCTGAATCAGCAAATCTTACAAACTATATTTCCGTACACGGTATGGAAAATATAATTCACATTTTAGATGAAATAGAAAACGGCAATTTGAATAATGTAGATTATGTTGAGGCATTAGCATGCGTAGAAGGATGCGTAGGCGGTTCCTTTAATGTGGTAAATCCTTATATTGCAAAAAATAATATTGAATACATTATAAAAAATGCCGGAGATAATTTTAATATAGAAGATTTAGATAAATTTGATGAAATGTATGACTCGGGAATTTTCAAATTTAAGCTGAAAGCAGAAGATAATCCCATTAAGTTTAATATGAAGGAAGCAGTAATTAAAAATGAAAAGATTATGGAAATAAATGCTTTGCTTCCCGGTTTGGATTGCGGTTCATGCGGAGCACCTACATGCTATGCACATGCGGAGGATGTATATAACAACCAGGCCGAATTATATGATTGTATAGTTTTAAGAGCGAAAAATAAGTAAATAAGAGGAAAGGGGACACATCTCTCTTTGTCGGAGATAGTCTCTGGGGATAGGAGAAATGTCCCCAATTAAAATAAATAGGAGGGTATATGAAAATTTTAGATTTTGCAGACAAATTAAATCTTGACCCGCTGTATGAAGCATCAAAAGATATTGAGGTAGAAGGTGTTTATATCGGAGATTTACTCAGCATAGTTATGTCTAAGGCGAAAAAGAATTATGCATGGATTACAATACAAACACATATTAATACTGTTGCGGTTGCAGAGCTCTTAGAGTTAGCTTGCATAATTGTGGTTGAAAATATGGAAGTTGAGGAGGAAACTTTAGATAAGGCAAGGGAGCTTAACATACCTGTATTTAAAACTAAAGCAAGCGCTTATGAAATTGCTGCTAAGCTATATGAGATAGGAATAAAATGAAATTTTATTATGATTTGCACATTCATTCTGACTTATCTCCTTGTGCCCATATCAATATGACACCAAATAATATAGTTAATATGTCTTGTATAAAAGGCTTGAATATAATATCTGTTACGGACCATAATTCGACGAAAAATATTCCCGCAGTAATAAAAGTTAGTGATAATAAAATTAAGATAATACCGGGTATAGAGGTTACAACTAAGGAAGAGGTTCATGTGCTTTGTTATTTTAGAAATATTTATGAAGCATCAGAGTTCGGAGATATAATATATGAATCGCTTCCTGATATTAAAAATAACCCTGCACTGTTCGGGCAGCAAAATATATACAACGAGGATGATGAAATAACAGGTAATTTAGATAAATTGTTATTGAGTGCATCAAAGTTTTCGCTTAAGGAACTGGAGCTTATGACAAAAGAATACCGTGGGATTATGGTTCCGGCACATATAAATAAAAAATCAAACGGCATATTGGGAATATTAGAATTTATACCTGACAATTTAGAATTCGTTTTTGTTGAGATATACAATAAGTTATATATAGATGATAAGCTGCTGAAAAAATATAAGTTATTGATAAATTCTGATGCCCACATATTGACGGATATATCTGAGCCGATTAATTTTATGGAGCTTAAATCAGCAGATGGAGTGTTTGATTATTTACAAATGATTTGACAGGTTAAAAACTTGTCATTTTTTTCATGAATGATGAGAAAGTCTACTATAACTGGAATGTATTGGAGGATGTATGAAAGAAATATCAATGCACATACTTGATATAGCTATGAACAGCATCAGTGCGGGAGCAAAATTAATTGAAATAATAATTGAAGAAAGCAAGAATAACAATTTGATAAAAATAATTTTAAAAGATAATGGTCATGGGATGAGTGATGATACCATAAAAAAAGCGGCTGACCCCTTTTATACTACAAGGACAACCAGGAAGGTAGGACTTGGCATACCGCTGTTAAAAGAGGCATGCGAAAGGTGTAACGGTTACTTTAATATTAATTCTGAGATTGGTAAAGGGACCACGATTGAATGTACTTTTGAAAGGGATAATATTGACAGAGCACCGATAGGAAATATAGGGGATACTATTATTACCATTATCAATTCCTTAGACAATTGTGAATTATTATACAAATATATAACTGACGAAAAGTCATTTGTGCTAAGTACCCTAGAAGTAAGAAATATACTTGAAGCAACAGATATAAAGAGCAGTGATATCCTGCTTTGGATAAAGGAATATGTTAGTGAAAATACGAAAACTATGTCTGATTATTAACAATACTAAATAATGGAATTCTTTACACATTGCTTGCTATTTAACAAAATTAATGATAAAATTCAATAAAATATTAAAAAAGGTGTTTAAAAATTGAATATTTTCTGTTATAATCGATATGTTTGATTATTAAATAACTTTTTATATAGTAAATTATATAAAACAATTAAAACAAGAGGTGAAAATATGAGCACAAAATTGTTTACATTTAAGGGCGGTGTACATCCTCCTACAAACAAGCATACTCAAAATGTGCCTATTGAAAATGCAGTTGATCCCAAAATTGTTGTTATACCTATGTCACAACATATTGGAGCACCCTGCGACCCATTAGTAGCTGTTGGAGATACAGTAAAAGTTGGACAAAAAATAGGAGAGTCTAAAGCCTTTATGTCAGTGCCGGTACATTCAAGCGTTTCCGGAACTGTAAAGAAAATCGAACCACATTATGTACCGGGAGGAGCAAAGGTAAATTGTATCGTTATAGAATCCGACGGTAATTTTGAAGTGCATGAATCTGTACAACCTAAGGGTAATGTGGAAGATCTTACTAAAGAACAAATTTTAGCTATAATTAAAGAAGCCGGTATGGCTGGTATGGGAGGAGCAACATTCCCAACTCATGTTAAGCTAAGTCCTCCTCCGGACAAGCCGATTGATGTTTTGTTGGTGAACGGAGCTGAATGTGAACCGTACTTAACAGCTGACCACAGAACTATGCTTGAACAGCCGGAGCTTATACTTATAGGTGTTAAAGCTATAATGAAAGCACTTGGAGTAAGTAAAGCTTACATTGGTATTGAAAAAAACAAACCTGATGCAATTGAGGTTATGAAAGAAACAGTTGCAAATGCAGAAGGTATAGAAGTAGCGCCTTTGGAAGTTAAATATCCTCAAGGTGATGAAAAAAGATTAATACAGGCAATAACAGGAAGGGTAGTACCTTCGGGTGGACTTCCGATGGAAGTTGGTTGTGTTGTAGATAACGCAGGTACAGTTGCTACAATAGGTAATGCAATCAAGACAGGTATGCCTTTAATTCAAAGAGTTGTAACAGTAGCGGGAAGTGCAGTTAATAATCCTAAAAACCTTTATGTAAGAATTGGTACATCGTTTAAAGATGTTATTGAACAATGCGGTGGATATAAAGAAGAACCCGGCAAAATAATAAACGGTGGTCCTATGATGGGTATCGCACAGTTTTCAGATGAAGTTCCCGTTATAAAAGGAACATCCGGTATATTGGTATTTAACAAAAAAGAAGCCAACCTTCCGGAATCACAAAACTGCATTATGTGCGGAAGATGTTCAGATATATGCCCTGTTTACTTACAACCATACAGAATTAGCAGATATTCAATATTAAGAGACTTTGACAGTGCTGATGAATTCCATGCAGCAGATTGTATAGAATGTGGTGGTTGTTCTTATATTTGTCCGGCTAAGAGACCATTAAAAGAAACTATCAGTGTTGCAAAAAAAGAAATTTTAGCAAGACGAAAAAAGGTTAAATAGGAGGAAAAACAGATGGAAAATAGATTGATTGCTTCATCGTCACCACATGTTAGAGACGCTGAATCAACTCAAAGTTTAATGCTTGATGTTATTATTGCCTTATTACCGGCTTTAGTTGCAAGTATATTTTATTTTGGATTCAACTCGATGATTTTAGTGATTTCGGCTGTGATATCAGCAGTTGTTACTGAATATGTATGTCAAAAAATCATGAAACGACCGATTACTGTAACTGATTTAAGCGCAGTGGTTACCGGAATTTTATTAGCTTTTAACTTACCTTCAACTGCTCCTTGGTGGGTGGCTGCAATTGGTTCAGCATTTGCAATCGCAATTGTAAAACAAATATTCGGAGGTATTGGATTTAACTTTATGAACCCTGCTTTGGCGGGCAGAGCGTTTTTAGTTGCATCATATTCACCATATTTAACAAGCGGGTTTATAGATCCTGCTACAGATGCTGTAGCTTCAGCGACTCCGTTGGCTATAATAAAAGGCAGTTCATCAGGTCAGCTTCCTTCGGTACTGGATATGTTACTTGGCGGAATTCCCGGAGTTTTAGGTGAAACATCAGCAATACTAATTATTTTAGGCGGAATTTACTTAATATACAGGGGAACGATCAAATGGATAATTCCTGTGGTATATATTGGTACAGTTGCTGTAATAGCTTTAATTACTGACGGTGCAGGTATGGTTGCATATCATCTGTTCGGCGGTGGATTAATGCTTGGAGCATTCTTTATGGCAACTGATTATGCTACAAGTCCTATTACTGATAAGGGTAAAGTAATATATGCAATTTGTGTAGGTGTTCTTACGATGCTTATCAGAAAAATAGGAGGATATCCTGAAGGAGTATCATATTCAATATTGCTTATGAACATTATAACACCAATGTTAAACAAATATGCTGTTCCTAAAGTATTTGGTGTAGCAGGAGGTGCAAAAAAATGAAAAATAATAATATAGTTCGATTAGGTGGTATATTATGCTTAATCTCTGCTATTGCAGCAGGAGTATTAGCTTTCACCAATGACTTTACAAAAGATAAGATCGCTGAAGTTGAATTAAAAGCAAGTTTGGATCCTGCCGTATTAGAAATGGTTATGCCAGGCTCCGATACATTTTTGCCGTATGAAGACACAGCTTTAATTGATACTATAAAAGCTGAAAACGGAAAATTTGTTGATTTAATGGTTCCTGTTGATGGCTCAGGCAATCAAATGGGTTATGCCATAAAGACATTGAGCACGGTTGCCGGATTCGGCGGAGATATTGAATTGTTTATAGGTGTTTCACCTGAAGGTAAAATAACCGGAATTGCTGTAACTCAGATATTAGAGACAGCCGGTCTTGGTACAAAAGTTGCAGAGCCTGCTTTCAAAGATCAATTTACAGGAAAAGATTTAAATGCTGAAATAACTGAAAGTGATGTTAATATGATATCAGGTGCTACAATTTCTTCGAAATCATTTACAAGTGCAGTAAGTAATGCTGTTAATATTTATAGTCAATATTTGAATAAATAGGAGGTAGCGATGAATAATTTTGATGTATTTAAAAACGGTTTTTTAAAAGAAAATCCTATTTTTGTTCAATTGCTGGGTATGTGTTCGGCATTGGCTATTACAACATCAGCTTTTAACGGAATAGGTATGGGTTTAGCAGTTACAGCCGTATTGGTTGGTTCAAATGTGGTAATTTCTTTATTGCGTAAAGTAATACCTGATGAAGTAAGAATACCTGCTTTTATAATAATAATTGCAACATTTGTTACTATTATAGATTTATTAATGCATGCGTATATTTTTGATTTATATAAAGCTCTTGGAGTTTTTATACCTCTTATAGTTGTTAACTGTTTGATTCTTGGCAGGGCAGAATCTTTTGCATCAAAAAACGGTCTAATGCCATCCGTGTTAGATGGAGTTGGCATGGGATTAGGATTTACATTTGCTATAACTGTATTAAGTATTATAAGAGAGCTGATAGGTAACGGTACTATCTTTGGATTTCAAATTCTTGGAGAGTGGTATCAACCTGTTTTGATATTTGTTCAGCCTCCGGGGGCGTTTATAGCATTAGGATTGCTTATAGGTCTTGTTAATTTTTTAACAAGAAAAAAGAAGGCATAGGAGGTATGTGAGATGGAATTATTTAGTTTATTTGTAACATCATTTATAGTAAACAATATTATATTTATGCAGTTCCTAGGAGTGTGTCCTTTCCTTGGGGTTTCAAAGAAAATTGACACATCTGTAGGAATGGGTATAGCAGTTATTTTCGTTATAACATTGGCAGCTGTTATAACTTATATAATACAAAAGACAGTATTAGAAAACTTTGGATTAGAATATTTGCAAACAATAGCTTTCATTTTAGTTATTGCAGCATTGGTACAATTCGTAGAAATGTTTCTTAAAAAGTCAAGCCCTGGACTTTATCAAGCTTTAGGTGTGTTTCTGCCTTTAATTACAACAAATTGTGCTGTTTTAGGAGTTGTAATATTAAACATAACAAAGGAATATAACTTCGTTGAAGCAATGGTAAATTCTGTTGGTACATCAGCAGGATTCTTGTTAGCAATTGTACTATTTGCCGGAGTTAGAGAAAAAATTGACACTGCAGATGTTCCGGAAGCTTTGAAGGGTTCATCTATTGCTTTAGTAGCTGCAGGCTTAATGTCTATTGCATTCCTTGGTTTTTCAGGATTAAAAATATAGGAGGAAAATAGAACATGGTTATAATAAAAGCAGTTGGAGTTTTAGGTGGGTTAGGCATTTTAGCAGGAGCATTGCTGGCTGTAGCTTCAAAGATATTTCATGTAGAAGTTGATCAAAAAGTGATTGAAGTAAGAAATATACTTCCTGGTGCTAACTGTGGTGCCTGCGGTTTTCCGGGCTGTGATGGTTTGGCAAATGCAATAGCAGAAGGAAAGGCTCCTGCCAATGCATGTCCTGTTGCAAATAAGGAAAAGCATGAACAAATTGCAGCAATAATGGGTACAACAGCCGGTGAAACAGATAAAAAAGTTGCTCACGTAATATGTCAGGGCTGTGACAGTGTGGCAAAAAAGAAATTTGAGTATGAAGGTGTTAAGGATTGTAAAGCGGCGGCAGCAATTCAAGGCGGAGATAAATCATGTGACAAAGGTTGCTTAGGTTATGGAAACTGTAAGGTTGTGTGCGATTTTGATGCTATTGAAATAGTTGACGGCTTAGCTATCATAGATAAAGAAAAATGTACATCATGCGGTAAATGCTTAGAAGAGTGTCCAAAGGCTGTAATTACTTGGGTGCCATATAAAAACAATGTTATCGTAGCATGCAACAACAAAGATTTTGGAAAAGCCGTTAAGGATGTTTGTACAGTTGGATGTATCGGATGTAAAATATGCGAAAAGAATTGCGAATTTGATGCAATTCATGTTAAGGATAATTTAGCTAAGGTTGATTATGACAAATGTACACATTGTATGGTATGCGTACAGAAGTGTCCTACTAAATCAATCAGAGGCGACTTAACAGTAATAGAAAGCAATTAAAGAAAGACTGTCTTAAAAAATTAAGCAGACAACCCAAATCTCTGATTTGGCGTTGGTCGCTTATGCTGGAAGTGAAAGCAGACAACCCAAATCTTTGATTTGGTGTCGGTCGCTTATGCTGGAAGTGAAAGCAGACAACTATACTGTAAGTGCAATGAGATCTTTTACTGCGTCCGGAATGACACGTGTTATTCTGAGGCGTTAGCGAAGGATCTCATCTTTTTTGTAATGCCAAAAATAAAAGTATGTGATTTTTATATTAATTTTGACAAATAATATAAATGACACTATAATGGGAGTGACACAATCAAAATATAAGTATGAGGGTTAAAAATGAAAGCTTTAGAAGCTATGGAAAAGGAAATCAGGGGAAAAACAATAGAATTGCATTCCTTGAATAAAGACAGAACCTCTTTGTTCGTAGTTGACATGATTGTAGGGTTTGTACATTCCGGTATAATGTCTTCTCCAAGAGTTGCATCTATAGTAAATAATATTACTGAATTAAATGAGAAGCTTCGCGGGTATAAAAAGGTATTTTTTTTAGATGCGCATGAAGAGGATGCTCAGGAATTTAGAAGTTATCCTAAGCACTGTGTTATCGGAACAGAAGAGGCGGAGTTAATACCTGAATTAAGAACCGAATATTCAGAGGGACTTGGAACTGTTTATATAAATAAAAACAGTACTAACGGGTTTCTCAGCGATGAATTTCAGAAATGGCTCAAAAAAAATGAAAGTGAAATTGATAACTACATAATTACAGGCTGTGTGACCGATATTTGTGTTATGCAGTTTGCATTAAGTTTAAAAGCGTATTTTAATGAAAATAATAAAAACAAAAGAGTTATAGTGCCTATAAATTCAGTTGAAACTTATGATGGTGGAAGTCATGACGGAGGGCTGATGAATCAGTTTGCATTGTATAACATGCATATAAATGGTATCGAAGTTGTGGAAAATATTAAATAGCAGGAGACATAAATGTATAATAATTTAGGTGACAGAAAGCTATCAATGCTGATGGATTTCTATGAGCTTACCATGGCTAACGGGTACTTTGCCAACGGTATGAAGGATGACATTGTTTATTTTGATATGTTTTTCAGAAAGAATCCTGACGGAGCCGGATTTTCAATAGTTGCAGGATTAGCTCAGGTTATTCAATATATTAAAGAATTAAAATTCACAGATGATGATATTGAATATTTAAGAAGCAAAAATTTATTTAAGGATGAATTTCTTAAATATTTAAAAGATTTTAAATTTTCAGGTGACATATATGCTATACCTGAAGGTACTCCGGTATTTCCAGGTGAGCCGTTATTAACAGTAAGAGCGAAAACAATCGATGCGCAGCTTATTGAAACAATGCTTTTATTAACCATAAATCATCAAAGTCTGATAGCTACTAAAGCAAATAGAATTGTCAGAGCCGCAAAAGGAAGACCTATCATGGAATTTGGAGCAAGAAGAAGTCAGGGATATGATGGGGCCATATATGGAGCAAGAGCGGCATATATAGGAGGAGTTGTGGGTACTGCAACGACTCTTGCCGATGAAGTGTTTGAAGTGCCGGCTCTCGGTACTATGGCACATTCTTGGGTACAAATGTTTGAAAGTGAATATGAGTCATTCAAGGTTTATGCTGAGAATTACCCTGATAGCTGTACATTATTGATTGATACCTACAATGTAATAAAAAGCGGTATCCCGAATGCTATTAAGGTATCAAAAGAAGTTCTTGAACCTATGGGGAAAAGGTTAAAGGGTGTTAGATTAGATAGCGGTGATATAGCATATCTAAGTAAAAAATGCAGACGAATGCTTGATGATGCAGATCTGAAGGATTGTAATATTGTGGCTTCAAACAGCTTAGATGAATTTATTATTACAGATTTACTGGATCAAGGTGCCAAAATAGATTCATTCGGTGTGGGAGAAAGGTTGATAACTGCTAAATCAGAGCCGGTATTTGGGTGTGTATACAAGCTTGTAGCCGTTGAAAGGGACGGAGAAATAATTCCAAAAATTAAAATATCAGAAAACGAAGAAAAGATTACCAACCCCGGATATAAAAAAGCATGGCGTCTATACGACAGAGACACAAATAATCCAATAGCGGATGTTATAACATTATCCCATGAAACGATTGACGATTCTAGGCCATATACAATTTTTGATGAAATACACGTATGGAAAAAGAAGAGGGTAACTAACTTTTATGTAAAAAATCTGCAAGTCCCTATTTTTATAAACGGAGAATGTGTATATGAAAGCAGAAACATTCATGAGATTAAAAAATATTGCAAAAATCAAGTCGATAATTTATGGGGTGAGGTAAAAAGATTTATTAACCCTCACAGCTACTATGTGGATCTTTCCGCAGAACTTTGGAATTGCAAACAGAATTTAATAAATCAATATAGCTTCAAAGACCACAAATAAACAAGCATTTTGGGGACGGACCTTTTCGTGGCCGCTGGCGGCCACGAAAAGGTCCGTCCCCAAAATGCTGTTATTTATACTGAATAATTATCAAAGTATCCTTGTATATAAATAATCGGAGTTCCCTTGTCTCCGCTTCCTGACGTTAAATCACACAGAGAACCGATTAAATCTGTTAATCTTCTTGGTGTTGTTCCCTGAGCTTCCATACTGCTTTTTAAATTATCATCTTTGTTTTCAATAGATTTAGTGATTGCTGCCTTTAATTCGTCTCCTGACAGGTCCTTAAACTGATTGTCCGCAAGATACTTTAATTTAATCTCATTTGGCGTGCCGGATAAACCTTCTGTGTAACCCGGTGAAACAACAGGATCTGCAAGCTCCCAGATTTTACCTACAGGGTCTTTAAATGCTCCGTCACCGTAAACCATAACTTCTATATCTTTACCTGTTTCATCGAAAAGTATTTTTTGTATTTTATTCACTAAACTTTTACAATCTCTCGGAAATAGCTTAACCGAATCCTCCGTTGCTTTATTTGATCCCAGCAAACCGTATTCTTCATTATAGCCGCTTCCGTTGACCGATGAAGATAAAATATCATCTAATCCATAAACAACTTTTGCTCCCGCATTTTTAAGTAATCTCTTGCTTCTTTGTCTCGTATGGATATCGCAAACCAAGACAGAGTCGGTATATTTTAATATGCTTACAGGGTTGTTTGCCAAAATAACCTCTGCATCAGCACCACTTTCTTTTATTATATCGGAGTAATATTTTATATAATCTATTCCTGTAAATATGTGATTTGTGTTTTCAAAATGATTTCTAAATTCTTTTTCTGTAAGTATATCAGTCCATGGGTTAATATCCGCAGCATCAAGTGCATCATAAGTTACAAAAGAATTGCCAACCTCATCTGAAGGATAACTAAATTGCAAATAAACTTTTTTAAATGACTTAGCAATACCTTTTAAGCATATGGCAAACCTGTTTCTGCTAAGTATTGGAAATATCAAACCAATTGTATCGCAATTAAATTTATTTTTTACATCAGAAGCAATATCATCGATTCCGGCATAGTTGCCTTGGCTTCTGGCTACTACGGATTCAGTTATTGCCAATATATCCCTGTCCTTCAAAGAAAAGCCATCAAGCTTCGAAGCTTTTAATACTGAATCAACAGCTATTTGAGCTATATTATCACCAGTTTTGACAATAGGGGCTCTTATACCTCTGACAACAGTTCCGACCATTCTATCCATCTTTTTCTCCTTAAATAGTTATTTATTAATTTTTCCTTATATATTATAATACATTTAGTAATTTAAGTAAAATATTTTTATATAACGTTTATGTAACGTATTGATTGTATTTTTATATACTATTTGATAACATTAAAGTATATATGTTATATTACATTGATTGATTACTAATACGGAGGATATTTATGAATTTTCCAAGGATAGGAATGCGAAATATAAAAACATCAACATCAGTATTCCTTTGCTTATTACTATTTGAACTTTTGAACAGAGAAAATGCCCTTATGGCATGTATTGCTGCGGTTATTTGCATGCAAAATACTATAGTGGATTCATTCAGAAAAGGTACTGAAAGAATAATTGGTACAATAATAGGGGGTATAGCAGGTGCTTTTGTACTTTTTCTTATAAGTACCTTCGGCTATGAAAACATATTAATTTTTATTATACCCATAGGAGTTATAATTCTAATCGAAATATGCGTATCATTAGGGTTGAAAAACTCTGTAGTAATATGCTGTGTTGTTTATTTGGTTTTATTAACATCAGCTAATCATGTAGAAGGGTATATTTTGTATACGATTAACAGAATATTGGATACGTCCGTAGGGATAGTTATAGCATTGTTGATAAACAAATATATGAATATTCCAGACTCTATAAAGTATAAGCTTAAATTATCAAGAAAATCTGATGAAGATGATGTTACAAAGGGTGTACCTGATGAAAATAATGATGATGAAACAAATTATAGCTGAAAGGGACAGGATTTTTAAATTTTTTATTGACAATATCTTAATAGTAATGTAATGTATGAAATGTTATCATCTTGCATAAAAACAGGGACAACTTCATAATATTAAAAAAAGGTATAATGGAGGGTCTAAAGTGGGGGCAGATATAGGTATCGTATTAGCTTATTCCGCAGGAATAATGTTGGTATTTATGGTTTCCTGGATTTTTGTGAAACCGCTGAAGTTTTTAGGTAAAATGGTATTGAATTCAATTTTGGGAGCAGTTTTTTTAATTATTTTCAATTATTTTGGACAATATTTTGGATTGCATATTGCAGTGAACGAAATAACGGCTTTAATTCTGGGCATCTTAGGAATACCCGGTTTTATTGCTATATTAATAATAAAAATTTTTTTATAGTATATAATAGTTTTGCTGTAAAATTTTTTATTGGACAACATTTTATTACTGTAATATAATAGTGTTAATTGCTTTAATGTTATTAAAGAGGTGATAATATGTGGTTAGAATATATCGTTCTTTTTTCAATTGCAGCCACGGTATTTTCTATAATGATTGTTTTAATCATAGAAACTGTGCACACAACAAAGAGTATTTCAAGAAAAAGAAACAGCAGAAAAATGACTGCAAAAAGCAGTAAATTATAAAAAAGGAGATGAGCACTAATCCCAATATACAACAATAAATTTAACAATTTATTTAGTTTTAACGGGAGATAAACAATGGATAAACTGAATATTATTTCGGGGATTAAACAGTATCGAAGCGAAGTAGATACAAATTTTCACATGCCTGGTCATAAAGGTAAACTTGGAATTTTAGATGAAATAGGTAATAATCTGAATTTTTATGACATTACTGAAACTTTAGGTACAGACAATTTACATTTCCCAACAGGATTTTTAAAGGATGCCATGAACTATATATCAAAATCATATGGCGCTAAAAGATCTTATATGGTCGTTAACGGAACATCTTGCGGAATTATATCGGCTATAATGGCATGTACAAACCCCGGTGATAAGATTATTGTGCAGAGAGACTGTCACAAATCCGTTTATAATGCTTGTATATTAGGAGATTTAAAGTTATACTATTTATATCCTGAATTTAACAAGAAGTATGGATTAAATTTCAGTATCAGCCTGGAAAAGTTAGAGCAAATGTTAATAGACAATCCTGACGTCAAAATGGTGGTTTTAACTTATCCGACATTTTACGGTATATGCTTTGATGTGAAAAAAGCAGCAGAAATAGTTCATAAGTATGGAAAAATACTTATGATTGATGAAGCGCACGGCTCACATTTGCATTTTTGTAAGGATTTATTACCTCCTTCCGCAGAAAGCTCAGGAGCTGATATAGTTACACAAAGCACACACAAAACTCTTCCTTGTATGACTCAAGGTTCCATATTGCATGTATGTTCTGACAGGGTTGACATGGCAAATATTGAATCAATGCTCAGAATGCTTCAGACAACTTCACCGTCATATATACTTATGGCATCTATAGAAAATGCGGTGCATTGGATGAACCAGTACGGAGAAGAAAGGTTGAAAAGAAACATAGAGGTATTCAAGAAAAGAACTCTTGAGCTCAGAAACATGGGTATAAATGTTTTGGAAGATGATTTTATAATCAGTGAAGGATGCTACGACTTTGATGCCACAAGAGCGGTAATAAGTATGAGTGAGCTTGGCATTACAGGAACGGAGCTTCAGGAAATTCTGAGATATAAATATAAAATTCAAATGGAATTTGCAGATTTACAGTATACTGTAGGATATATTACAGCAACTGATGAAATAGAAGATATAGACAGATTATTTGATGCAGTAAAAGAAATATATTTAGAGGAAAGTCAAAGCAAGGAAAAGAGAGAAATAATCCAAATAGAGGCATTTCCTCAACTGCAGCACGAAAGAAAAATGAGAAAGGCATTTTATGCCGTAAATGAATTGATTGATATGGATGAAGCAATCGGCAGAACAGCCGCTGAATTTATTATTCCATATCCTCCGGGAATTCCTTTGGTTTGCCCGGGCGAAATAATTCAACAGGAAACAGTGGATTACGTTAAGGTAATGCTTGAAAACAGCATAAACGTTAATGGAGTAAACAAATACAATCAAGTGAGAGTTGTTAAATGAGAGGAATCTTTATAGTATTAGAAGGTCCGGACGGTTCCGGCAAAAGTACCATGGCTAAAAAAATAGGTAAATATTTTTCCGAGCAGGGCAGAGAAATAGAATTTACCAGAGAACCGGGCGGAACTAAAATAAGCGAAAAAATCAGGGAGCTTATTTTAGATAACAATAATACTGAAATGAATTACAGAACAGAAGCTTTGCTTTATGCGGCAGCAAGAGCACAGTTAGTAACTGAAAAAATAATTCCTTGGCTTCAAGATGGTAAAATTGTAATAAGCGAAAGATTTGTTTATTCAAGCTTAGTATATCAAGGCATTGGTAGAGGCTTAGGTATTGAAGAAGTTAAAAATATAAATAAATTTGCAACTGCAAATTTACGACCTGACTTAGTTTTGCTATTGGATGTTAATCCGGAGAAGGGATTAAGAAGAAAGTTGAACATTGATGGCGGAGACCGTCTTGAAAATGAAAGCATCAGCTTTCATAAACAGGTCTACGAAGGATATAAGGAGCTTGCATTGTCCTGCCCTGAAATCAAAACAATTAATGCTGAAAGAACTATCGATGAAATTTTTAATGAGATTAAAAATATAATTATTTCAATATAGGAGGATCTTATGAAATCAATAACTGCCATAGTACAAAATGATGATGCAAACAAACTGATTTCCGCTTTGAGAGAAAATGGTTTTTCATCAACGAAAATGTCATCTACCGGAGGTTTTTTGAGCTCAGGCAATACAACCATAATATCATTGGTTGAAGACGACAGAGTGGATGAAGAAATTGAAATAATCAGGAGAATATGCAAAACAAAAAAGAAAATTACGGCAGCTATACCTCCAAGCTCATTCAGCACGGTAGGCGGATATTTACCACAAACTATAGAAGTGACAGTCGGAGGGGCAGTTGTTTTTGTAACTAATGTGGAAAGATTCGAAAAGATTTAGGTGATAAAATGCATTTCAGCCATATAGCAGGCCAAGATGAAATCAAAAAAACTTTAATAAATTCAATTAATAACAATCAGATATCCCACTGTTATATATTTGAAGGACCAAAAGGCATGGGCAAGTATGATTTAGCGTTAATATTTGCCCAAGCTTTGCTTTGTAAAAATAAGAATGATATTCCCTGCAACAAATGTCAGGACTGTTTAAAGATAAACTCAGAAAATCATCCGGATTTACATGTGATAAATATTGAAGAAACAACGATAAAACGCGAAGACATAGACGAATTAATAAATTCAATTTATAAAAAACCTTATGAGGCAAACAAAAAAATATATATAATAAAAGAGGCTCAGGAAATGACGCCTCAGGCAGCTAACACGTTTTTAAAAACATTGGAAGAACCGCCTAAGGATTCGGTTATAATATTGTTAACAACAAATTCCAATTTGTTGTTGACAACGATTGTTTCAAGATGTCAGCATATAAAGCTGAAAAATGTCAGCAAGGAGACAATTAAATCCCACCTGATGGATAATTATGATATATCGGAAGAAATTGCTGAATTAGCGGCATTTTATTCAAAGGGTATATTAAACAAAGCAATAAATATAGTCTCAGGAAAAGATAATTTATTGAAATTCAGAGAAGAAATAATTAAGTTATTCGATAAAATCATAAACTCTGATTCGGAAATAATATATGACTTAGAAAATTACTTTGAAGAGCAAAAAGATAATATAGATTCAATAATTGAAATTATGATGACATGGGTCAGAGATATAATGTTCATCAAAAATAATATGGAAGAATTAATCATTAATAAAGATTTTAAACAGCTTGTTAAAACGCATGGGGAATCGATAAAAAATAATTCAAATATCATTGAAAACTTGCAGCAAACAAGCGAAAATATAAAGAGCAATGTCAACTATAAGTTAGCGGTAGATAATATGCTTTTAA
The DNA here is from genome assembly GCF_013403245.1 of Sedimentibacter hydroxybenzoicus DSM 7310. GTDB lineage: Bacteria > Bacillota > Clostridia > Tissierellales > Sedimentibacteraceae > Sedimentibacter > Sedimentibacter hydroxybenzoicus. Next base: position 59,701 of record NZ_JACBNQ010000007.1, read on the forward strand.
GGATTCAGGAGGAATTTAGATGATAAAGGTAGTAGGCATCAGATTCAAGAAAGCCGGTAAAATATACTATTTTGATCCTGATAAAAAGTGGATAAATGAAGGAGACTTCGTAATAGTAGAAACAATCAGGGGGATTGAATACGGTCAGGTGGTTGTTGGTCCGAAGATGGTGAAGGAAGATGACATAATTTCGCCGTTGAAAAAAGTTTTGCGGCTGGCAACAGAAGAAGATATAAGAATTAATCAGGAAAATAAAGAAAAAGAAAAAGATGCATTCAATTTATGCTTTAAAAAGATAGAAGAGCATGGATTAGAAATGAAGCTTGTTGATATAGAATATACCTTTGATAACAATAAGGTTATCTTTTATTTTACTGCCGACGGCAGAATTGACTTCAGAGAGCTTGTTAAGGATTTGGCTTCAATATTCAGAACAAGAATAGAATTAAGACAGATAGGAGTCAGAGATGAAGCCAAGATGATTGGAGGGCTCGGACCCTGTGGAAGACCAATGTGCTGTTCATCTTTTTTAGGTGAATTTTATCCTGTGTCGATTAAAATGGCAAAGGAACAGAAACTATCGCTTAACCCTGCTAAAATATCAGGCATATGCTCAAGGTTGATGTGCTGCTTAAATTATGAGCACCAGGTATATGAAGAAAATATAAGAGAATTGCCTGATGTGGGAGACAGAGTTTCAATCATAGGAAGCAACAGAACAGGAATAGTATTAGACATTAATCCATTGTTTAAAACCGCAAGAGTTAGTACCAATAAACCTGATGGAACAGTAGAAATAGAAGATATAGACGGTTCAAGCCTTAAGGTTGTTGAAGAAGGCGTTTTAAAACAAAGGCATGATGATTTAAATTTAGATGAATTAAAAGAGCTGGAAGATTAAATTTATGCATGAGTATTGAAAATACTGATATTTGTAGTAAATTTAACAATAAAGGCTATATAATAATAAAAATATTTTACATTTAATATAAAAAGTACTTTAAAATAAGTACAAATAGTGTTAAAATATGTATTGATAAATGTTGGGGGAGGTGAAATAAATGTCATATATTATTACAGATGCATGCATCAGCTGCGGAGCATGCGAACCAGAATGCCCGGTAGGAGCAATCACTGCCGGTGATGATATATATGTAATTGATCCAGCAACTTGTATCGATTGCGGAGCATGTGCAAGTGTTTGTCCAGTAGAAGCTCCACAACAGGATTAATAGATACTAAAGAACAAAAGAAAAAGCCAAAGAGTGGCTTTTTTCTTATTTTAAAGCTTGGAATCATCAATGTTGTCCAGATAACTTTTTATATGTGAAGAAACTGTCTTGATAGTATTTTCCTCAAACGGGCTTTTTAGATTTCCGGTTTTAACTATTTCAAGGAAGGATTGGCTTCCTCCCACCTTACAAATGTTGTTGTAGTCCTCCCACGCTTTTTCACTGTCTTCATTAAATTTAATCCAGTACTGATATGCACATATTTGTGCCAAGGTATAATCGATATAGTAGAAGGGACTGGAAAATATATGCCCCTGCTTAAACCAATAGGTTCCTTTATTTAAGAAGTCATTGTCTTCATAATCCTTGTACGGTGTATATTTCATTTCCGTTTTTCTCCACGCAGCTTTTCTTTCATCAGGAGTCATATCAGGATTTTCATAAACTATATGCTGAAATTCGTCAACGGTTACTCCATACGGTATGAAATTAAGTGAATCAGCTAAGTGGAAGTATTTAAATTTTTCCGTATCATTTTCGAAGAATAATTTCATCCATGGCCATGTTATAAACTCCATACCCATAGAATGTATTTCACACGCTTCATAGGTAGGGAAGCTGTATTCAGGTGCATCTAAGTTTCTGCTCTGATACGTCTGGAATGCATGACCGGCTTCGTGGGTTACCACGGTTACATCATCCTGTGTACCATTGAAGTTGGCAAAGATGAACGGTGATTTGTATTTATGTAAGAATGTACAGTAGCCGCCTGCCTGTTTATTTGGCTTTGTTTCAAGGTCAAATAAATCTCTTTCAAGCATCATATTGATGAACTCACCTGTTTCAGGAGAAAGCTCTTCGTACATTTTTTTTGTTTTTTCCATAATCCAAGGTTTATCGCCCTTAGGAGCAGGGTTTCCTGTCATAAAGTTTAACGGGATGTCGTAATATTTAAAATTATCTGCTTTTATTCTTTTAGCCTGCTTATTTCGTAAATCATTCGATAAAGGGACTATGTATTTTAAAACGTGTTCCCTGAACCTGCTTACGTCATCATTATTGTAATCAGACCTGCACATTCTGAGGTATCCCAGTTCAACATAGTTTTTAAATCCAAGCTTTACGGCAATTTCATTTCTCGTTTTAACTAATTTATCATAGATAGAATCAAATTTTTCTTCATTTTTCTTAAAGAAGCTGCTCCATTTTTCATAGGCTTCCTTTCTTACACTTCTGTCCATGGATTCCATATATGGCTGCATTTGCGATAAATTAAGAACTTTTCCGTCATGTTCAATTTTAGCGGATGATATTAATTTGGAGTATTCGCTGGCAAGCTTATTTTCTTCTTGCATGAGAGGAACAACCTCATCAGAAAATGTTTTTATTTCCATTTCAGCCAGAGTAAACAGCTGAGGTTTAACCCTTGCTTTTAATTCTTCTTTAAATCCAGAATTTAATAATGCTTTATAAAACTCAACTCTGAGTCCGTGAAGCTTCGGCATCGTCATATCTATGTATTCATTTTCTTTGTCATAAAATTCATCGGCAGTATTAATAGAATTCCTTATCAGTACAAGCTGAGCCATAGTTTCGGTTTCTTTCTGAAGCTCGTTTATCTTTTGTAAATAACGGTATTGCTCTTCCGCATCCTTCGAACCGTTAAATTTGCTCAATAGCTCCATATATTGAGATTTGACATTTTCATATTCAGGTCGAACATATTCGTAATCTTTAAATTGCATACCACACCTCTTTTTGCTTTATATAATCATATTATACCAAAAATTGATAAAAATACAATGAAAAATATGTCATATGATAAACCTGTATAAATGTTACTGTGTTTAAACAGTCTCATTCACCAATTTACCTGCTCCTTGCGTCGCATAAATTGGGAATTCGTTGTATTTGACCTACCGCTGGTTGTTCTGCGCTCTCGCTTGAACAAACAGGGTTAGGGCATAAAAATACATTGCAGTTATTGAAATAAGTATGTTATAATGTAATGAACTTTTTCAACAACCTACAGATTGAGGAAAAATATATAAGGATGCAACATGAAAAATATTATAGTAAAGGTTTTAAAAAATTCCATTGCCGAAGAACTTGAGCTTGAGCCCGGCGATGAGCTTATTTCGGTGAACAACTGCAGTATAAAGGATTATATAGATTATAAGTATCAAATATCGGACGATTTTGTTTTGTTTGAAATAAAAAAACAAAACGGTGAAATCTGGGAGCTCGAAATAGAAAAGGAATACGATGAGGATATCGGAATAGTATTTGAAAACCCTTTGATGGATAACATTAAGGTGTGTTCAAATAAATGTATTTTTTGTTTCATAGACCAGATGCCTAAGGGTATGAGAAAAACTCTTTATTTAAAAGATGACGATACGAGACTATCATTTCTTTACGGCAATTTTATAACATTGACCAACTTGACGGAGGATGAAATAGACAGAATCGTAAAATACAGAATAAGTCCTATTAAAGTTTCGGTTCACACTACGGATTCAGAGCTCAGAAAATACATGATGGGCAACGATAAGGACATAAATATCCTGGAATATTTGAAAAAATTAATTGATGCGGGAATAACCGTTGATTGTCAGATAGTCTTAGTGAGGGATGTAAATGACAAGGAACAATTAAGTAAGACAATCAATGATTTGTCTTCGCTGCATCCGGGCTTAAGGAGCGTTGCTGTAGTGCCTGTGGGGCTGACTAAGTTCAGAGAAAGATTGTTGGAACTGAAGCCCTTTGACATGGAAAGCTCAACAGATGTAGTAAGACAGATAACAGAAATTCAGAAAAAGCTGCTGAAGAAATTAGGAACGAGATTTATATTCATAGCAGATGAATTTTATATCCAAGGCGGGAATGATTTTCCGTCGTATGAAAGCTACGAGGATTTTGACCAGCTTGAAAACGGCATAGGAATGTGCAGATTGTTCAAGCAGCAAATTGAAGATTTGATAGGTGAATATGAGGGAAGCGAACCAGTTGCAGAGGAAATTACATTTGTTACCGGAGTTGCCGCTTATGAATTGCTGACAGAGATATCAGAAAAAATTATGAAATCAATACCTGTTAAAATTAATGTAGTAAAAATTAAAAATAATTTTTTCGGAGAAAGAATAACAGTATCCGGGTTAACAACAGGTAAGGATATTATAGAGCAATTAAAGGATAATAATTATAAAAATATAATAATTCCTAAAAATATGATTAATGACAACAATGTTATGCTTGATGATTTAACAATAGAAGATTTAGAGAGGGAATTAAATACGGAAGTGACTGTATGTGAAGTTGACGGTGCAAGTTTGCTGAATTTAATTACCAGATAACGGAGGATATAATGGCGAAGCCGATAGTAACGATTGTAGGAAGACCTAACGTAGGAAAATCAACACTTTTTAATAGAATAGCAGGAAAGAGAATATCAATAGTAGAAGATACTCCCGGAGTAACAAGGGACAGAATCTATGCAGAATGTGAATGGCTGGATAATCATTTTACATTGATTGATACAGGCGGTATAGAGCCGGATACAATAGACACAATTTTTGCGCAGATGAGAGTTCAGGCAGAGGTTGCAATCGAAATGGCCGATGTTGTGTTGTTTATGGTTGACGGTAAAGAAGGCGTTACGGCTGCAGATACAGAAGTTGCCCAGATGCTGAGAAAGGCAAAAAAGGAAGTAATTTTGGTTGTTAATAAAATGGATAAATTCGTTAACAACGATAATATTTATGAATTTTATAATTTAGGAATAGGCGATCCCGTATCCATATCTTCATCAGAAGCATTGGGTATCGGTGATTTGCTCGATGAAATTATATTCAGATTCGATGAAACAATGAATACGGGAGAAGAGGACGACAGTATAAAAATTGCCGTAATCGGAAAGCCGAATGCAGGAAAATCATCAATCATAAACAAAATAATAGGTGAAGACAGAGTTATTGTAAGTGATATCCCCGGAACCACAAGAGATGCAATAGATACCAAATTTGAAATCAACGGACAAAAATACACCATTATCGATACGGCAGGTATAAGAAAGAAGAGCAAGGTTTTAGAAAGTGTTGAGAAGTACAGTGTCCTCAGAGCATTTACAGCTGTTGAAAGAGCAGATGTATGCTTGCTTGTAATAGATGCTGATAAGGGTGTAACAGAACAGGATATAAGGATAGCAGGTTATTCTCACGAAAATAATAAGGGTATGATTATTGTTGTAAACAAGTGGGATTTAATTGAAAAGGATAACAGTACATTTAAAGAATTCCAGGAGGACGTGAGAAAGGCTCTTGCATATGCAACCTATGCTCCCATTTTAACTGTTTCAGCCCTGACCGGTCAAAGGGTCAATAAGGTTTTGGATGCAGTTGATGAAGTATATAACTTCAGAAATTTAAGAGTTTCAACAGGTGTATTAAATGATATTTTAACGGAAGCTGTACTTATGAATCAGCCGAGAACGGTAAAAGGCAAGAGGTTAAAAATTTATTACGCTACTCAGGTTGCGGTAAATCCGCCGAAGTTTTTAGTCTTTGTAAATGACAGTACCATAGTTCATTTTTCATACGAAAGATATTTAGAAAACAAAATACGTGAATCCTTTGAATACAAGGGAACACCGATTGTAATAGAATTCAGAAGCAAAAACGAGAAGAAGTTGTAACCGGAGGGACCATGAAATATTTTATTATCGCAATCATATCGTATTTATTAGGAAACATTTCAACTGCCTATATATTAGGTAAGATTTTTACAAAAAAAGACGTGAGAGATTACGGAAGCGGAAGTGCAGGAGCAACAAACGCATTAAGAACATTCGGCAAGAAAATAGGTGCAATGGTTTTATTGGGAGATGTATTAAAAGGAGTAATTGCAGTTGTAATCGGGAAAAATATCGGAGCCGATATAGGAGCTTATTTAGCGGGAGCCTTTGTAATAATCGGGCATAACTGGCCGGCATTATTAGGCTTTAAAGGTGGTAAGGGTGTTGCTACAACCATAGGTGTAGTATTGATGATTAATATTAAATTAGCCTTAACCTGCGTTCTGTTAGGAATAATAATTATAGCTATAACAAGAATGGTATCTTTGGGGTCGGTATCCGGAATGGCGTTGGCACCGGTTGTTGCAATCGTATTTACAAAACCTTTTGATTTAGCATTTTTCATATTCTGCTTATTCGTAGCAGGAATGTCCATATATCGACATAAGGATAATATTAAAAGAATAATGAATGGAACAGAAAGAAAGATATAGGAGATGATGTGTTGAACAGAAAAATAACGCTGCTTGGCGGAGGAAGCTGGGGAACAGCTCTTGCGAAGCTTTTATCGGAAAACGGACATCAGGTTACTGTATGGCTGAGAGATGAAAACCAATGTATAGAATTGAATAGAGAAAGAGTCAATAAAAAATATCTTCCTAAAATTCAAATTCCCGATAATATTATATTTACTTCAAATATAAACGGAGCCGTAAAGGATGCAGAGATGCTTTTAATAGTAACGCCAACACAAAAAATCAGGAGCGTTTTGAAGCAAATCGATACGGAACATAAAAAAGATAAAATAATTATAAATGCTTCAAAAGGTATTGAAATAGGAACCTTGTGCTTAGTTTCAGACATAGTAAAGGAAGAAACCACCGATTGTACATTTGCGGTATTATCCGGTCCATCCCATGCAGAGGAAGTGGGGCTTTCTTTGCCGACGGCTATCACAGTAGCATGTGATGACAAGAAAATATCGGAAAAAATTCAGGATACCTTTATGTCATCTTATTTCAGAGTTTATACCAATGAAGATGTAATAGGTGCAGAGCTTGGAGGAGCGTTAAAAAACATTATAGCTCTTGGAGCCGGCATATCAGACGGCATAGGATACGGTGACAATGCAAAGGCAGCCTTAATTAACAGAGGTATAGTTGAAATAGCACGATTAGGCATTGCTATGGGAGCGGATGTACATACATTTTATGGTTTAACGGGCATAGGAGATTTGATAGTAACGTGCACCAGCAAGCATTCAAGAAATTATAACGCCGGAAATCTCATAGGTCAGGGATTAAAAAAAGACGAAGCAATTAAAAAAATCGGTATGGTAGTAGAAGGAATCCCGACTACATACGCAGCATATGAGCTTTCCAAAAAATTAGACGTAGATATGCCCATAGTAGGTGCAATGTATGATGTGCTGGAAAATGATGCGGATGTAAAAGAAACTGTAAACAAGCTTATGCTGAGAGACAAAAAGGACGAAAAAATGCTTTGAAGATTAATTTTAGGGTATAATTTATATCAATGAAATTATATTGGAGGAGTTATGGCTATAAAAGAAGTAAAAAAGATTGTAACCGGAAGCAGGGCTGTAGACGGTGCGGGAGTGAAATTAGTCAGAGTTTTAGGACATAATGACGTTGAGGATTTCGACCCGTTTTTAATGTTTGATGCTTTTGATTCAGTTAACCCTGAGGATTATATAAAGGGATTTCCGTGGCACCCTCACAGAGGAATTGAAACGATAACGTATTTAATAAACGGCAATATAGAACATGGCGACAGCTTGGGTAACAAGGGAAGCATATTAGACGGATGCTGTCAATGGATGACTGCAGGAAGCGGCATAATGCATCAGGAGATGCCGAAAGTATCAGACCGTATGTTAGGTGCACAGCTTTGGCTTAACATGCCGAAAGAATTTAAAATGGCAGAACCGAAGTATTGTGACATCACTGATGACATGGTTCCGACTGTTGTTGAAGGAAATAATACCATTAAGGTCATTTCCGGAAACTACAAGGATAAAACAAGCTCAGTTTATGGAGATTACGTTAAGATGACGTATCTTGACGTACAGATGAAGAATAATTCAGAGTGGGAGTTCAATGTAAATCCTGAGGACACCGTATTTATTTATATAGTTGAAGGAGAGGGGTTCTTTGGCAGCTTAAATACTAAGTATGAAAGCAAAAGAGCCGTTTTATTTTCTGAAGGCGATATATTTAAAGCAAGAACAGGAGATTCGGAATTAAGATTTTTCCTGTATGCTGCAAAGCCGTTGAAGGAACCCATTGCGTGGGGCGGTCCCATTGTTATGAATACGAAAGAAGAATTAAATCACGCGTTCAGTGAATTAAGAGACGGAACATTCATAAAGCATGAATAACCACATTAATTGGAGAGATAAAATAATGATTACATTTGATGATTTTGCAAAGATAGATATAAGAGTGGGAGAAATTATAAAGGCAGAGGTTTTTGAGAAGGCAAGACGACCGGCTTATAAGCTGTACGTCGATTTTGGAGAAGAAATCGGAATTAAAAAGTCCAGTGCTCAGATTACCGACCTGTATGAAATTAACGATCTGATCGGAAAACAGGTTCTTGCCGTAGTAAACTTCCCACCAAGACAAATTGCTGATTTTATGTCGGAAGTTCTCGTTTTAGGAACCTATTCCAAGGACGGAGTAGTCTTAATCCAACCCGAACGAACCGTCCAAAACGGCGACAAATTAGGATAAAAAACCAGAGGGGACGGTTCTCTCTGGACATTTTTGGTACTCATTTAATTCATTTAAAAGTTAAATAAAAAATCACCAAGCAATAAATTTATTGCTTGGTGATTTTTTTGATTGTTATACCCATTCCCACTCTGTCAGCCATTTGCCCCACGTAAGTGACCATAAACGTTTTTGTATTTGCCCATCTACAACTCGAAATCTCCATTCGGTTTCTTCGGCAAATATAACAACATCTCCGTTTGTACTATTAATATTTACTTCCTGAGCATGTGCCATATATCCCGTGTTTGACAAGGCAGTCACCATAAGCAATATAAGTGATAAAAAACGAATAATAATTTTTTTAAATTTCAAACAACACACCTCCTTTTATGAAAAATTATTTAACAGGTAATGATGAGAATTGTTCATCATCTCTATTTTCAATAAAACCTATATATTTATTATCTATATACAAAGAATAAGTACCATCTTCATTAAGAACTAAATATGAGTTTTCGGGAAAGATGGCAAAACTTTCTTCGTGTGTCTTTTCTACTGTAGGATGATACAATGGTTGTACAACAAATCCATATGAAGCAACAACAGACAGTAATATAAAAGCACAAAGTATAACAGAGGACAGCATATTTCTTTTTTTACATGAGAGATAATTCAATATAAGCTCAAATCTTTGAGTCATATTTTCATTTCCGTTTATAGAAACCAACTGGGTGCTGCCCACCGCAGAACGTAGTTTATGCAGACTTTTGTTATTTGCATACTTAATGACTTTTATAATACTTTCTAAATAAATTAAGTGATTTTCATGCTCCATCCGGGAAATAATACTTAAATCGCAGCGAAGTTCAAGTGTTTGACTCAATTCATTTTTCAAAATATGAACAAAAGGATTCCACCAGAATACTACACTGATTAAGCTTACAAATAGCTTTGTCCACGCATCCTTATGTAAGAAATGAATCCATTCATGCATGAGTATGTTTTTCAAATCCATATCCGAAAAATATGTATACGGAAGATAAATAACCGGCTTGAAAAATCCCGCAATCATAGGTACAGAAATTTCATTGGATTGTACAATTTTAACCTTAGTATTCTTACTGCTTTCCGTTGTAATTTTATTCATGCATGAAATTATGCGCTTGTCCTGTGTTTCTATGAGAGAGTTTGCAAGCTTGTTAAGAAAAATCAACTGACGTATATATTTCTGCAAGTAATATATACTGCCGGCTATCCAAACACCAATCAGTAATTCATAAACATGTATTTCAAAGATTTCTGATGTAAAGAAATCCAAAATTGAAGGATAAATAATTTCTGAGCGCAATACCTTAGTAAAGGGTAATTCAACAAAAAAAATCAGTCGAAAAATACATGCTGCTATCAAAAATATTACGGGAATAATACCGAAGCGAAATAAAAAAATATTACGCGGCCGGATAACAGCAATTAAAAAGATATATATGTTGAATAAGAGCAAGGATGTAACAAATGAAAAAACGGTAATTGTCATTTTTCCTCGTCCCTTTTAGCCTGAAGGATTGCCTCCAGCTTATCAAGAGTTTCATCGTCAATATCTTCCGTAATAAGTGCAGAAACAATATTTGTTATTGCGGCAGATTTTGAATTAAGATAAGGCATTCCCTGCTTAAGGAGCATTACCTGATATTCGTCCTGTGTAAGTGCGGCAGTATAAGTACGGCCATAATTCTTCCCGGTTCTTGTGTAACCGTCAACCTTAACTGCTCCTTTTTCAAGTAAGCTGTTCAATAAAATATGAATAGAGCTTTTTTTCCATGAGCTCCCCTTAGAAAGGTCAATAATTTCAGAGCGTGACAATCCCTTGTCCTGTGACCACAAAACTTCCATAACTTCCTGTTCATTTTTTGTTAATGTAAATGATATTTTATCCACGAAAACACTCCAATATAATTATATTTAATATAATTTGTTTATATATAATATTATATAAGTATTTTCATTAAAGTCAATTACTATTTGTAAAAATAAGTTGTTTTTAAAATAATTCATATTATGACTATATAATATTTTCTTTGACAGCCTATGACAATCCCCGGATGGATTAATAATCGCATACGAATACACAGAGGCAGGCAACCATGTAAAAATAACCGATGTGGACGGAAAAGTTACCAGATATTGAAACTTATAGTGTATCCTTACAATCTAAATTAGCAGCTAAAATTTTATATATTTAACTTGAAACTTAGAAATTTTGACAGAAGCCTAAAATTTTGTTAAAATATCATTAATTGATAGCGAAAAAGAACCATTTTTTCACTGGTTTAAAAGGGATATCGCTTACTGCATTTAAGAATGAAGGTTATTAATTTATGATTAGAAATTTAAACTTGTTGTATTTCAGTGCGACGGATACAACTAAAAAAGTAATTAAATCAATAGCTAAAGGTTTTAATGAAGATGCTAAGGAATATGATATTACTCTGCCTGAAAATAGGATGAATAGTTTAAATTTTAAAGAAAATGAAATAATAATTATCGGAGTACCCGTATATGCTGGAAGAGTACCGGAATTTTTATCAGAATATTTTTTAGAAAAAATTCACGGGAATAATACATATGCGGTTTTTATTGTAGTTTATGGAAACCGTGCCTATGATGATGCACTTTTAGAATTAAAAGATATATTTGAGAACAACGGCTTTATAGGTGTTGCCGGTGGAGCTTTTATCGGAGAGCATTCTTATACAGAAAGGTTAGCAACAGGACGACCTGATGACGGTGATTTAAATATTGCCTATAAATTTGGCAAGGATATTAGTGAAAAAATAAATAATATTGGTACGTTTACTCAGAAGTTAAAAGTCAAAGGTAATTATCCGTACAGAAAGGGCATGGTATATGAACCGGTAATGATTGATACTGATGAAAGCTGCATTAACTGCGGCATATGTTCAATGCATTGCCCTACGGGTGCCATTGATAAATATGATAATAAAAGTATTGATATTTTTAAATGTATAAGGTGCTGCAGTTGTATAAAAAGATGCCCTGTTAATGCAAAAGATATAAATTATGACCCGCATAAAAAGTTTCTTATAGAATTTATAAGTAAATACAGTTCGGTCAGGCAGGAGCCTGAACTTTTTAGTACTTACTAATCAATTTTAATTGAACCGTATTGCTTACGATTATCAAAAAGTAGCTGTATTAAGCTTTTATAATATGGTATAAATTGTCCGTCATCTATCATAGAAAATATTTCTTCTTTGGTTGCCCACTTAACCTTCTGGACTTCTTCATACTGAAGTGACAGCTCATTGATATCCACATCTTGCTCGATCAGATAATAATCATCAAAACCCTTGCTAAAGTTAACTGTAATATGAGGCCTGATATTTGTTAAATCTATTTTTAATCCTATTTCCTCAAGTAGCTCTCTTTCAGCAGCACTTTGACTGTCATCGCCTTGTATGGCACTTCCGCCTACAGTTACATCCCACATATTCGACCAGCCTTTTTTGAAAGGCTGTCTTTGCTGAATCAGCATTTCACCCTTAGAATTAAAAATACAAATATGTACAACTAAATGATAACAGTTTTCTTCGAAAGCATCTCCTCTATACATAGTTTTATTTGTTTTATTTCGATCAATATCATATACATCCCAAAGTTCCATTTTTCATCCAACCTATTCTTTATTTAAAATCAACAAATATTATTGTAACTTATTTATTGGTTAAAAGCAAATATTAGATTACATGTTTTTATTCTATTAATACTTTGGAAATTATGTTAAAATAAGGATAATAGTTTTTTGAGTTTTACGAATATTATAGGGGATAAAGTATACAACAAGATAATATACGCTTCAGGATTAGCATTGCTCAAATAGCGCTCAGTACAGAAACATTGTGGACTATCTGATATTAAGTTAAATGTCACACAATTTAGCAACATATAAATTCGAGCGTATATTGGCTTTGACTATTTTAACATTACTGAATTTCTCATTCAGTTCTTGTTTTATTGTTTTAATAAAATTAAAGTAATCACCGCCTTCCAGCCATTCAGCAATATCGGTAATTAACCCCCGATGTTCATTATAATCATAAATTACAACTAAATGCTTTGTAATTCTTTTCATTTCATCATACATTATTTGTCGTTCATTTTTATTAAGACCGTGAGCAACAAAGGAAGATATGGAAACATCAAAACTTTTATCCCCAAAAGGCAGACCTGTCAGTACATTTGATTCTATGAATTCAATTTCTTTATTTTTGGATTTCTTTTTTGCTATTTCAATCATTCTTTTTGCGGGATCAATTCCCGTCACAGATAAACCTTTCTCATGAAGCACATTGCATAAAGCTCCGGTGCCACAACCTATGTCTATTATATTTTTATAATTTGATAAATCCAATTCATCTTTAATATTTGTAAAAATAGTTGTAAAATTTCTAACCTGAATATTAAAAAAAAGCCCATATATTGATGAAATTTTATTAAATAGCATGTCCTTTGTTTTCATGATAATCACCTCGAATCGAAATCGTAACATGAAGCTATTATACCCTGTTATATAGCATTGTTATCATGGGAATTAAAATAATTCAGATTTGTGTCATCCTGAGCGATAGCGAAGGATCTCATGTTTGTTGAAATGATGAGATTCTACATTACTTGTTTTTATTTATTCTGTTAATACTTTGAAAATTATGTTAAAATAAAGATAATATTTTTTTCAGGAGGTTTTTATGAATAATTTTGCTTTGCCGTTTAGTTTCACTTTGCCTACAAAGATTGTGTACGGGCCTAAATGTATTGCTTCTTTAATTGATGAGTTGAAGTTAAACGATGGGGAGAGACCGATAATTATTACGGATAAAGGTGTAAGTAATGCGGGTATATTAGATAAAATAACTGCACTGCTAAAGCAGAATAATATTAATTACATAGTTTATGATGGTGTTGAACCAAATCCAAAAGATGTAAATGTTGAAGATGGAGCAAAAGCAGCAAGAGAATTTGGGGCAGATTCTATTATTGCAATAGGCGGGGGAAGCCCGATAGATTGTGCGAAATCTGTTGGAGTACTGATAGCTCACAATGGAGACAAAATAAAAGAATATGAGGGAAAAACAGCCGCAACAAAACCACTGCCGCTTTTAATAACAATACCCACGACATCCGGTACAGGCAGTGAGCTTACTTTTTCTTCAGTTATAACAGATACGGAAAACAATTATAAAATGACTGTTAAAAGTCAATACACAGCGGCAAAGGTAGCAATTTGCGATCCCGAGCTTACTTTATCACTACCGGCACATATTACTGCTTCAACAGGCATGGATGCGTTAACTCATGCAATAGAAGCATACACTGCAACATGTGCAGAGCCCATAAGCGATGCTTTAGCATTATACGCAACAGAATTAATTTACAATAGTCTTGTAACAGCTGTTAATGATGGCAGTAATCTTGAAGCAAGAAGTGCAATGCTTTTGGGGAGTATGCTTGCAGGAATTGCATTCAGTCATTCTGATGTAGCTTCAGTTCATTGTATAGCAGAATCATTAGGAGGAGTTTATGATTTGCCGCATGGAGTTTGCAATGCAATATTCCTTCCTCATGTTATGGAATACAACATGGAATATTCGGTTGAAAGATATGCACGACTTGCCAAAGCAATGGGATTAAATTTTAACAGTGAATCAGAAGGGGCAAAAAAAGCAGTTGAAGCAGTTAAGAAATTGACTGTTGATGTTAATCTTCCGTTATTTTCAAGCTTAAATGTTAACACCGACGATTTTGAAAAAATAGCAGAAATGTCAGTCAAAAATATTTCAACTGAAAGCAATCCAAGACCAATGACAAAAAAGGATTATTTAATAGTAATTAAAAACGCATACGGACATAAATAGAATCAATAAATTTTTATTGGGGGACAGAAACTCGAAATTATATAAGATTATCAGGAAGGAGCTGGCAAAATGAAGGATTTTATTGCAATATTTATAACATGCTTCGTAATATGCTTAATTGTTATTTTTTTCTTTGGAGGACTCATATTTACTAATATATGGGCAATTATTGTTTTAATTTCTCTGATATTATCTATTATAGCCAAAAGCTTTATTAATCAGGGTGATGAGATTGAAGAATTAAAAAAGAAAATAGAACAAATATTGAGAGATGAACAAAATGACGATGGTGACGATGGAATGGGGCTACAGTCATAAATATAAATTAGATTTGCGAGATGAGGAAGTAATATGGAAATTATTTTTGTACTAATAAGCATTTTTGTAATATTTATGGTTGTGAAAGGAGCTGTACACCAAGGTACTTTTGATGCGCTTAAGGATTTTGAAGAGTATATGGATAAAAAAGAAAAAAATAAAATAGATTAGTTACAAATATTCATATATCGAAAAATAAAATTTAGAGTGTAACCTAAACCCTGATATTTCGTTTATTAGGTGAAAGGGGTGTCTCTGTGTTCAACGACCAGCTGGAAACATTATATATTAAATACCATAGAGAACTTTATCTTTATGCCTTTTCATTGTGTAAGGATTATCATTTGGCACAGGATTTGACCAGTGAAACATTCTTTAAAGCTATATTGTCACTCGATGATAATGTAACATATATAAAATATTGGCTTTTCAGAGTTTGTAAAAACCTATTCATTGATAATGCAAGAAAAGATAAAGAATACAGTAATACTGAAGGATTGGAAGATACACTAACCTCAGCGATAACGCCTTTAGACAGATTAATAGAGAGCGAAGATAAAAAGCATCTGTATAATCAGGTTATAAATCTTCACCACACGTATAGAGAAATTCTTATCCTTTATTATTATTGTGACTTTACCCTTAATGAAATTTGTAAAACTACAGGTATTACAACAGGTTCTGCAAAGACACTTCTTTTCAGAGCCAGAAAAAAATTAAAAATTAAGTTGGAGGGTAAAAATGAAATATAAAGAATTATTGGAGCGATATAAAAATGGCTCGGCATCCGAAGAAGAAAAGCTCATCATAGAACAGGATATAGAAAAATACGAAGTGATAGAGGAATATTTATCGGATATTATGGATGAAGACCTCGCGGATTTAACTGAGCTGCCTGAGGTTGAAAAAAATACCGATGAAACTATAAAGCTCAAAAAGAGCGTAAATAAAAGATTAAATAAAGTAGTGTTAACTTCCGTTGCTTTAATGCTATCATTAGTGTTTATAGTATTTTTCATAATATCACCGTTTGTTGACAACCTTTACTATAATCCTTCTCAGGTATCAGTCGGCAAATACGATAAAGATATTGATTTTGATATGAAAGCAATTACGGAACTGAATATGCCCGGATACACTGTAAGTAGTGTCTACGTTGAAAAACAGGGATTTGGAACGTATGAAACAAGTTATAGATACAGAAATATTTTCACGGATGAAGATTATAGAGTCAGTTCCAAAATAAAACGCGGTGAAATATACGCTACCAACCAAGACAGCTATGATAGTATTTTTATGTTTTGGGATATTCAACGTCCTAACAGAGAAAAGAAATATACTGATGAAAAAAAAGAACGAGTTTTAAATCACGTTAAGCAATTAAATCCTGTTTCCTATGTTTCAGCAGGAATTACCTTCGAAAATGATTTGACAATGGAGGAACTGAACAATTTAGAATCAAAATATCCGGATGTTGAATTTATATGGGCAGGAATACGAACAGATTCACCGGATAAGGAAGTTATGGATTTAATAGGCATTCAACTGCTCAGCAGTAATGAAGTTCATCTGGATGATGGTGTTGAAGATAGGTATAAGGCTTTTACCATTTTAAAATGGCTTGTTAATCCTGTTGGTTCAGGTAATAGTGATTTACCGATAGTAGCACAAGCATATGAACTTCATTATAAAAGCTTGCTGCAATATGTTATAGACAGAGAAGAAGCATCCAATGTAATTGAACGCAGACCGTGGAAAAATGAATTCTATCAAACGGCATTAAATTATGCAGAAGAAAACGGCGTAAAAACCTATGGAGTCCTTGTATTTGCTGAAGCAAAGGATTTAATAGAATTGGTTGAAAACGAGCAAATAAAGCTTGTTGAGTTTAATGAGGCAGTGGTATCTAAAAGAAACATTCAATAGGAGGTAGTATGAATAAGCTTTTAAAGAACAAAATGACATCTCTTTGTATTATCATAGCGACTATCATGCTTATTACATCATGTTCGGATACGGCAGATGAAAAGCAATATCAATTTCCTTTAACTGTGGAGGACATAGAGGCGGTATTAGCCGAGCAGGGAATAGATATGTATGTGGAAGACAGCAGCACTATTGATGAAACAACAAGGGGTCCTTCTATGAAGGATACCATAATAAACATTACAACATTGAGAAATTCAGATAATGTGATGCTTGGAGTCAGTTCTCAGATAAGAAACAATCACAGGTATATGAATTTAACATGGCATTTTCCAAGGATGCTGTCCTCTGAACAGGTTGATGAGTTTTTTCATAATGAGCTGTTAAAGCATTTTGAGCTTGCCGGTATTTTTTATGGAAATAAAAAAGAACTGGACAAGGAATTGAAAATACTGCTGAATTATTATCTGGAGGGAGATAATTATAACAATAACTCCCAATGGAATAAAAGGGTTGGCAATGATCATCTGACAGTAAAAAGAAGTATCAACACCTTATCAACCATATCCATGATGATTCTGCCCAATGAATTATATGAAGATTATTTAAAATCCTCAAATGATTTTTTGAAAGAAAGTGCCATGGATGAAGGTATTGTAATACGCGAAAGCTCCATTGCCGAAATGGTAAAAATGGCAGCAGAAGATGATACAGTTAAGCACTTTGAAATAAACGGACATTTGGAAAACATTAAAGTAAATAAAGCAGCTCCAGAGAAATTGACCAACATGGAATCAAGATATTTAGTACCTAACAAGGAAACATATTTGAACGCTAAATTAGTTGACGGCACAGGCGGCATAGATGTATTTTTACAAATGACTTCACTTAATAAGGATGAATTAAGCAAGGAACGTATTCACAATGTTGTGGTTTTGTATAATGATGGTGAACCTCTATATGTTGTTCGTTTCAGTACAATAAATCAGTGAAATTATTCATTTAGGGATGAGACAAACATAAGAAATAGGCTCTGTCACAACAAATGGTTGAAATTTAATGGTTTTTAGCAGAGCGTATTGCTATGCTCTGCTAAGTTGGGTTTTATGCCACAATTGAAAAGATTGAGTTTTAACTATTAGTGATGATTATGCTTCATTTATTAGAATTATTGCTTCTATGTAATATTATTAAATATGAAACCAGTAATATGGTTTCTTCTTCATAAATAGAAATCCTGCTTTTTGTACTGTTTTCTTCGATGCAACATTAGAATCGACACAATTCCACTGTGCCACTAATTGATTATCCACACATTCGTTTACATAGCATTTGGTCAGAGCAGAAGCCAAGCCTTTTTTTCTATGTTGTTCTTCCGTTTCAATATCAATTGGAATAATCTTATGGAATCTGGCAGTTCCAACGATAACGGCTACAATTCTCTTTTGATAAAGTGCCACAAAAGCCACGCTCTTATTTAAGAAATCATGATAAGAACCCCATGATCCCAATAGTCGTTCCTCCAGAAACTTTCTATTTTCATATTTTCCTTGTTCTAATTGAGCAATAAACTTTGCATCAATCTTTGCAATCAAATATTCGTTAGATATCTGCATTTTGGTAACAATTTTAGTTGCTTTTCGATAGAAAAATTCATCTTCTCTTTCTATTATTCTATCAGAAAACATTTTCAACATATATTCCTGCATTCTTATGCTTTCTGTAGAGAACTCAAAACAATACTCATTCTTTTCTCTCAATTTTGGGAATAAATCTTCTATTAGGAAATTATAAAACTGTTTATATACCGACTCTTCTTGTGGTTCACCCAGTATTGAGTAATCACCCACAGCAAATGAGTACGCCATAGCCAGTGAAGGATTTTTTGTATCATCAACCCACAGATGTCCCTTACATTCACCTGCCACTATTCCTGAAAAGCTTGGGCTATCTTCATATAAAACAGCTTTCATATTACTGCTCTCTAATTTTTCTACTTTTATCATTTGTTATCCCTTTCAATAATAAATCTAATAAAATTTATATGACCAATACAACCACAATGAGGGCATACAAGACCTCCAGTAAAGCGTTCATCACTGATTAGTTGCTCAATTTCACTTACTTTTGGTCTTTCAACCAGTAAAATAGTTTTTAACTGTTTCTGCTCAATTGGGGAAAGACTTTTTATCAAGACTAAAATA
This sequence comes from Sedimentibacter hydroxybenzoicus DSM 7310, assembly GCF_013403245.1. Taxonomy (GTDB): domain Bacteria; phylum Bacillota; class Clostridia; order Tissierellales; family Sedimentibacteraceae; genus Sedimentibacter; species Sedimentibacter hydroxybenzoicus. The sequence goes on from NZ_JACBNQ010000007.1 coordinate 78,841, forward strand.
TCTGCTACGGTTGCCATGTATACTACTCCTTCCATATTTTTGTCTTATTATAGCACAAAAATCGGAAGAAATCAAACAAATGTTCGATTTATCAACTATATGTTGTGACAGAGCCAAGAAATAAAAGATTCAGATTGTGGGTACTGAAAAAAAGGTAATTTTCAGCACCCTGAATCTTTATATAGTCCATGTAGGCTTGCTTTGGATATCTTGATTCATTCCGGTATTTTTCGCCGGATATCCTTCCAAAATTTCATTGTCATCAAAAATACTTCTTTGTTTAACCAGCGTGCCTGCTTTGACAAGAGTGTTTTTGCCTAATTTGCTGTAATCACAGATTATGGAGCCTGATTCAATAATGCTGTTTGCTCCTATGGTTGTACCGTGTATCATGCAGCCCGGTCCGATTATTACATTGTCTTCGATAACGAGCTCATTGTCCGGCAGTAAATGAAGAACAGAGTTTTCTAATATCCGGACATTATTTCCTATTTTGACAGGACCGTGAGAATTTCCGATAATTCTTACGCCGGACGCAATTATGGAGTTGTTTCCTATTCTGACATTTCCGGTTATTTCAGCCGAATCATATATAAATGCTGATTCTGATATAGTTGGATTTATGCCGTTATATTCATATAATTTTCCCATTGTACTACCTCTCTTTGATTCATAATCAACGATATTTTCCACAAAGCTGCTTAATGCAATGTTATTACCTCTCATTTTAGCAATCATATTTTTATCATCGTCTGTTAGTTTTCTGATAATTCTTCCGGGTCTTCCCACAACTACGGATTCATCAGGTATGACCATTCCTTCCGGTATAATTGTACCTTCGCCAAAAATACACATATTACCGATTTTAGAATTCGGCAGGAACATTACACAGTTTCCTATTTCGCATAGATTGCCTACCTCTGCGCCAATGGCTATGCACTTGTGTCCAAAAACCGTCTTGCTTCCAACTTTTAAGGGGTGTTCTTTAGTACCTATAAGTACAGAATTTTCAAGAATCCATGTATCATTTTCTATTATGATAGAATCATCAACAGACCTGAGCAATGATCCTTGAGCAGCATATACATTGTTACCTAATCTAAGCTTACCGATTAATCTTGCAGAGTCATCTATTTTTAAATTTGTCATATCCCACTCCTTTATTTTAAATGAATACTTGAATTGTTTCAAATATTTGGTATTATTATATTATATCATATAGTTTAATTAAAATAAAGGATTCTTATAATTAGAGGTATAGAGGTACAAATGAAGATTGCAATAATTGGATACAGCGGATCCGGTAAATCTACCTTGGCAGGACGGCTGGGAGAACTTTATAACTGCCCTGTTTTATATTTGGATAAAATTCAATTCGAATCAAATTGGAAAGAGCGGGATGAAGAGTCAGCTAAATCAATGGTAAAAAGGTTTTTAAATGAAAATAACGATTGGATAATAGACGGAAATTATACTAAGTTTTATAGAGACCGAAGAATGAAAGAAGCAGAAATAATTATATTTATGAATTATTCAAGGAGAGTGTGCTTGTTTCAAGCTTATATGCGATACCTGAAGTATAAGGGAAAAACACGTGAAAGCATGGCTCCTGATTGTAACGAAAAACTTGATTTTGAATTTGTGAAATGGATTTTATTAGATGGCAGATCAAAAGAAAAGAAAAATCAATATATTGAAACAATAAAAAAATATAGTTATAAAATTGTTATACTGAAAACCAGAAAGGAAACGGAAGCATTTTTAAAAAAATTATGATGAGGCAGGTAAAAGATATGAGGCGAAAAGACAGGGAAATGAGCAAAGAATTTGGAATTGAGGTTATAGATAAGGCAGTCTACGGAGTTGTTTCCATGATTGATGAAAATAATGAACCTTATGGAATACCGCTTTCCATAGTCAGGGACGGAAATAATTTATATTTTCATTCTGCTTTAGATGGTAAAAAAGTAAGAATATTTGAGAAAAATCCTGTTGTAAATGTAGCTTTTGTGGGACAAGTAAATGTACCGGAAATTCTGACGGCAGAGGAATTAACGGAAATTGTAAAAGACAAATCCAAGGCAGGTACGCTTATAAGCAAGGTATTTACAACAGAGTATGAGTCGGCTGTTGTAAAAGGAAAAATAAAATTAGTAGAAGATAAAGAAGAAAAATTAAAAGCAATAAAGCTTTTGTGTGAAAAATATACACCGGCAAAAATGGATTTCTTCAACTTAGCGATTGAATCCGGATTGCAAATAGTTAATGTATACAAAATAGAAATCGATGAGATAACAGCCAAAAGAAAAAAGTATGATGTACAGGGCGAAGAAATGAAATGGGGCAGAATGGAGTAAATAATTACGTGAGGTGGAGAAAATGAGATATTATAAAAAATTAACAGGTAAGAAAGTGTATTTATCACCTATGAATGTAGAAGATGCAGAAGTTTATGTTAAATGGCTTAATGACTTCGATGTGACAGATGGGTTGGGTAATTCTAACAGAGTTGTATCCCTGGAAGACGAAAGGGAATGGATTTCTCAAAATTCGGGACAGAATCAATTTGCAATAGTAAGGTTAGAAGATGATAAATTAATAGGCAATTGTGGAATTCACGGGCTTGATCAATCGAAGCAATGTGCGGAAGTTGGGCTGTTTATAGGAGACGAAGAAAACCGTAACAAGGGATACGGGCAGGATGTACTTAACTTATTATTGAATTATGGTTTTAATTATTTGAATTTAAATAATATTATGTTAAAAGTTTTTTCATTTAATGAAGCGGCAATAAATTGTTATAAAAAGGTTGGATTTAGGGAAATAGGCAGAAGAAGAAAATCCTATTATTTAAGGGGTAAATTTTATGATGATGTGTATATGGATATATTGAGAGAAGAGTATCATCAATTCGATAAATAATGGGGAAGTTAATCAATTAATGGGGGATTAGAACATGATAGAAAGCGAAAAAACTTTAAAGAAATTATCATTGCCGTTATTTTTAATATCTTTGCCATTAACCGTAATGAGTATTTTATTACCTATGTATACAACTGCTTTGGGGTTAACTCCACTGCAGGTAACGGGACTTTTTTCTGTGTTTTCACTTGGGCTTGTCGTTATGCGTCTTTTTATAGGCTACGTATCAGATAAAGTAGGGAGAAAACCCGTATTTATTTTGGGATTAATCATTTATACCTTGTCATATTTTATATATTCCAATGCTAAAATTATATCTTTGATTTACATTGGAAGAGGATTGCAGGCTATTGCTGCTGCCTTTATTAGTATTTCCTCATATAGTATGATTGCAGATTTGAATATGAAGAAAAATGCACATAATTTCGGCAAGGTAGACAGTTATTCCGAAAAGGGAGGCTTGTTAGGAGTATTACTATGCTTTTATGTTTTAAATACTCCCGAGTTGATTGATGGCTGGTCAAAATTATTTTTAATATGTGCTGTTGCTTCAATCATTGCAGTTGTTTATTCAATATTTTTTTTAAATGAGACTAAATCAATAGGCAATAATGATTTTTCTAACATTTCTTTACCATCCTCAAAAAATAATATTATATTATTCAATTTAATCATTAGAATTTTTACAAGCAGTATTTTTTCAATCTTTGTTTTATATTTACAGAAAAGGTTTAATTCAAATTTATTGGAAATTGGAGTTGCATTTTTACTTCCTACAGTGATGATTGCGTTTGCATATCCAATGATAGGTAAAATCAGCGATAGTATTGGTAGCAGAAAGACCTTGGTTTGTTCCTTAAGTGTGTTGGTAATTATTTTATTAATATTGCCGTATATGAATAATATATATTTATATGGAATAGCTTGGACGGTTTATTATATTACCGTATCCTTGTTTGATGTAACAATAAACAGTTTATTTGTAGAAAACATAACCGGAGAAATCAGGGGAAGCGCTGTAGGTAAATTTACAATGGGGTCTAATATTGGATCTTTTATCGGACCATTAATTGGTGGTTTTGCTTTTCAGGAAATCGGTATTCAAGTTCCGTTTTTTATCAGTTCTATCGGATTTGCCATATTGTTAATGCTTTATATTAAAAGGGTCAGTGTTAACTGACCCACAGGCTGCTATTGTATTAAGACTACTCCATGGTTCCCAAGTAACACTACTTTTAGTTGACAGAGAACCTTTAATCTTACTAACATCAAGTTCATTGTTGATAATAGGATTCACATCAGCAATTACTCCTTCATCTAAAAAAGGTTGTCCGTTATATTCCATAGCAGGGTGAATAACTTTTCCATCGAGTGATTTTACATGCGCAACAATTCTGTCTAATACTAAGCCTAGTTCTTCAGAAACATAAGTTTCTGAAACTAGTTTTTCACTAGCAAATGCATTAAATGGAATAAAACTCAATACTAAGCTTACAACCAACAAATACGTAATTAGTTTTCTCTTTGTTTTTTTCATAATTCAATCCCTTTTTTTTGTTATAATTAAGATAAAAATATTAAGAAAAGAGGTTTATGTATGTATTACAAATTTCAGAAAGAACTTAAGCTTTTAACTATACTTTTAGTAATTACTATAATATTTATTGTTATTGGATTTGGAGTTGAATTTTCTATTCTATTCTTTATATACAGTGCGACTTTACTTGTGCTTCCAGTATGTTTTAAAGATAACAACATATCTTTAAAAATAAAGGTAGGTGCCTCTTTTAGTGTTGTATTAGTTAGTGTCTTAGCTTTTATATATTTTTCTGTGAGGCAGAGAGTTATATATTTATATATATTCTGTTTTTTTATATCTATACTATTTAGTGTAATATCTAATTTTAGAAACAAACGTAATCAAATTAAGAAATACTAAGCCTAAATTAAGGTCAGCGTACGCTGACCTTAATTAACTATATTAACATAAACAGCTTCTCCCTGCATAGGGTAGGATTCAGCTAATACTCCAGTATGCCAAACCTCGACCTTTTGTCCTTTTTTTAATGAAGAGAAATCCGTTACGGTCCCGTTATCATTAATTGTAGTATCCTTTGTAACTTTGAAAAAAGCAGCATACTTTCCTGCTTCAAACCATTCGTCGTATGAAATATCTACATTTTCTATATCTGAAACTACTAAAATTCTTTGACTTTCAGCATCCACCTCATAAATTAAGCCGATAGCATCAGGATCTCTGTCAGGTAATTTATCTGAAGCAGCTGTACAACCTGCTAAAATAAAGATTGTAATTAAGCATAACACTAATATTTTTTTCATAATCATCTTCTCCTTTTTAGGATTAGACGATATTTACTAAATTTTGTTCCAAGAAATGAAAATAGAATTATTTACTCTATTTCATATTGCACTTACAGTATAAGCGACTGACACCAAATCAGAAGATTTGTGTCGTCTGCTTATCTTTAAAATTATTTTCCCTATCGTATTCATTAGTGATGTCTTTTTTCATGCTTTTTAATGATTGTTCTCTTTTCATGTTTTTAATTTGAAGGTCTGTTTTTATGACATCATCGTAGATTTGATCCATTAATTTTTCTGTTTCTCTGTAATTTTCCTCTGTATTTTTAATATCATTTTTCATTTTATTGATTGTATCTCTTATGTCTTCTGAATTATGTTTGCTCATAATATGCTCCTTTTTTAAAGTATATAAAATATTATGTGCTATTTTTAAGATAACATTCATATCATTAGTGCGGGTCGATGACTTTGTAATAAATCTCTGACATCCATTTTTATCAGTATAAATTTTATTGCATTTATGTTTATATTAAAATATATTTTTGAATATTATGGAATAAAGAAAGTGAACAAGGCATATAAATTAATTGTATACGATATTGCATATTTCGCAGGAGGAGGGATTATTATTACTAATTTAGATATATATGAGGATATAGCAAAAAGAACGAAGGGCGAAATATATTTAGGCGTAGTGGGACCTGTAAGGACAGGAAAATCGACCTTTATCAGAAAATTTTCTGAAAATGTAATGCTGCCAAATATAGAGGATGACTACATAAGGGAAAGAGCTAAGGATGAAATGCCGCAAAGCGGTACAGGCAAGACTGTCACAACAACAGAACCGAAATTTGTACCCGGCAATGCGGTAAATGTAACATTCAAAGAAAACATAAATGCAAAACTAAGGTTAATTGACTGCGTAGGTTATATGATTCCCGGCGCAATCGGCAACATGGAAGGTGAAATACCAAGGTTGGTAAGCACACCGTGGAATGAGGATCCTATTCCTTTTGCCGAAGCAGCAGAAATAGGAACAAGAAAGGTAATTAAAGATCATTCAACTATAGGAATTTTAATTACGACTGACGGAAGTATAACGGATATTAACAGAGACAATTATATTATGGCAGAAGAAAGAGTAGTAAAAGAATTGAAAGAAATTGACAAACCATTCGTAATTATATTAAATACTACTCATCCGCAAGATGAAAATACTCAAGCATTGTCGGTGCAGTTAAAAGAAAAGTATGATGCACCTGTACAGGTATTAGATTTGATGAACTTAAAGACAGAAGACATAGATAAGGTTTTGGAAGAAGTGTTATATGAATTCCCGATTAAGGAAATTAATGTTGAATTGCCAAAATGGTTTGACGGACTTACGTATGACTATTCATTGAAAAAAGATTTAATAGATACACTAAGGAACGATTTTGAAGACTATTATAAATTAAGTGATTTTAGTGCTGATGATATATTCTCTTCAGAAAATGACTTCATCGAAGATTTTTATGTAAAAGATATTGAGCTCGGATCAGGCTGCATAAATATGAGAATTGATTTGGATAATTCATATTATTACAAGGTTATCAGTGAATTATCCGGAGAAGAAATTACCGGTGAGCACCAAATACTTAAGCTTATCGGGGATTTATCAAAAGCTAAGGACAGCTACAGACGCGTTGAAGCAGCGATAAATGATGCAAAATCAAATGGATACGGCTACGTATCACCGGGCATATCAGATATGGTTATTGACAAACCTGAAGTATTTAAGGAAGGCAGCAGATACGGTATTAAAATTAAAGCTCAGGCGCCGTCTCTTCATATTTTCAATGCCGGAATTAATACAGAAGTAGCACCTATAATAGGTACCAAAGCTCAAAGTGAAGATTTAATAAATCATTTATCAGAGCAGATGAAGGATAATCCCGAGTGTATTTGGGATGCTGAAATATTCGGAAAGACTATGTACAGTTTAGTTGATGAGCAATTGGAATCAAAGCTTACAGCAATGCCTGAAAATGCAAGAAAGAAGCTTAAAAGGACAATTGAAAAGATTGTTAATGACGGCTCGGGAAGCATCATATTCCTAATAATTTAACAATTTAATAATATAGAGATTCTTCTTAGGTTGGATGGATATGTCATTTCAAAACCTGAATTTGAAGAATCTCATTTTTTTATGGTGCTATCACCATTTTTTAGAGCGTTAGCGAAAAAAAATGGATGGTAGACCTAATGCAGCGCAATCCAAACTTGTGCGACCAAAGGTAGCGGGCAAATTTGTGATGAAGCCTGCGATACCACTTAGACTAACCCCAATATAGTATATATTTGTAACAAAACATATATTATTGTCATAATTATAAAAATTTTTTCATATAAAGTTGTAATAAATTTGGAATTTCAGCATATAAAGCTTGCAAATTAAAAGAAAATTGTGGTATAATACATTATCTTCTAATCAATTTAGGTTTGTATATAAATTAAAGGTAGTGTTTAAATGGCAAAAAGAAAAAACTTCGGTATTAAAAATTTTTTCTTTTCTTTAATAGCTGTATGTATAGTTATTTATATATTTCAAAGCTTACACGGTTCTGTTGAAACAATAGTTGCTGAAAAGGGAGATTTGGAGAACATAATTCAAGCTGAAGGAATAATTGTCAAGGATGAAAAAATTTATAATGCAACTCTTGACGGAAGTGTTACATATTATTACGAAGAAGGTACAAAAGTAAAACAAGGTCAGCTCATTGCAAATTTAAATACTGATTCTAATTCGGTACAAATAAATAAACAAATAGCCGAAATTGAAGCTGCAATAAACTCAAAGAAGAAAAATTCAGAAAGTGTGGCAGCAACAGAATCATTAGCCTTATATGAGGATAACATACAGGCAAGTATTTTAAAGAGCGAATTGGACAATATGTACAATATAGTCGGACAAGTTGATAATAATGGTGCTTTAATTGTTAATCAGGGTATATATGATTCATATGATATTAATCAGCTTGAAAATATGAAAAAAGACCTCGAAAAAAGCATTTCAACAAATAAAGTTTCGTATTATTCAGCTAAGTCCGGAATTATAACATATAAAATAGACGGCTTAGAGGAAGCATATAATATAGAGGATGTATATAATTTAACTGCAAGCAGCACGTTAAAGAAAGAATATACTACATCCGATAAATTTAATAAGGAAACTGTTTCAGCAAACGAAGGCATCTTAAAAATTATCAGAAATTTTGATTATTATATTGCAGCCACAGTTGACAATGAAAAGGCTAAATTATTTACTGAAAATAAATACATAAAAACAAGAATTCATTCAGACGGACAGTACCATGAGGTTTGGGGCTTCATTAAAAAAATAAATTATGGCAGTGAACAATCAGTACTAATATTATATTTTGATGATTATTTTTACAAAATTTATGATAAACGCTATGTAGATTTGGAATTAATAACCGATATATATGAAGGAATAAAAATAAATACGAAATCATTAACCGAAAAAGATGGTATGACGGGTGTTTATGTGCAGGATGCAAGCAACATAATAAAATTTTTTCCTGTTGAAATTATAGGAATGGATGAAAATTTCACCATAGTTGCATTGGGAGAATACGTCGAAAAAGATGAAAGAAGAATAATTAAGATAGACGAGAAAAACTATTTTACGGTTAAAATATTTGACAAGGTCATATTAGAGCCGGAAATGGTATACGAAGGACAAATAGCAGATTAGGAGATTATTGTGAGTATTAAGGAAAATATTGATGGAATTTTAGAAAGAATTGCTGACGTCTGTGAGCGTTCAGGCAGAAATCCTGATGATATTACTCTGATAGCTGTTTCTAAAACTGTAAATGCCGATAGAGCAAGAGAAGCAGTTGAAGCCGGCATCGTGAATCTTGGAGAAAACAGAGTACAGGAATTAACAGATAAATACGAAAAGCTCTCAGATACAGAAGTTAAATGGCATATGATTGGTCATTTGCAAAAAAACAAGGTAAAGTACATAATCGATAAAGTTGAGCTGATTCATTCTGTAGAAAGTATAGAATTAGCCAATGAAATAAATAAAAGAGCAGAAAAAAACAACCTGAAAGTAAATATCTTAGTAGAATTGAATATAGGTGAAGAGGAAAGCAAATTCGGCATAAGTGAAGAAAGTGTTTATGATTTTGTTAAATCCTTAGAACAGTTTGAAAACATTAATGTTTTAGGAATTATGACAGTTGCGCCCTTTGCCGAAGACCCTGAAGAAATCAGATGGGTATTAAAAAAAATGAAAGTAATATTTGATAAACTATCAAGTATGAATATAAAAAATTCCAACATGAAGTTTTTATCCATGGGAATGACTAATGACTTTGAAATTGCTATTGAAGAAGGCGCCAATATTATCAGAATAGGGACCGCAGTATTTGGCGAAAGAACATATAAGGAGGAAGAGTAAATGGGAGTAATGGAAAAGGTAAAGGATTTTATCGGCATCACGGATTTAGATGAAGATTATGAAGAGGAGGATGTTGTTGAGGATAATGGCAGCAGCATAGGAAGAATGGAAACCTTCAGTAGAAAAAGCAATGTAATTAAGGTTCATTCTAATACCGATATGAAAGTCTTTATTTGTGAGCCCAATAAGTATGAGGATTGCACAAAGGCAGTTGATGAAATCAAAAACAGAAAAGTTGTAGTTCTTAATATCGAAGGTATGGAATTAGAGGACCAAAAACAAATTTTTGAATTTATCAAGGGTGCTGTATATGCACTTGAAGCAAGCATCCAAAAAATATCAAATGGAATATTTGTATTAGCTCCTTGCAATGTACAAATTGACGGCAGATTAAGCGACAGATATGAAAGGAATTTTTATTTTAAATAAGGAGCATATATGTTTTATACAATTAGAATCGCTCTTGTATCACTATTAAGGATCGTTGATTATTTAATACTGATAAGAGTATTGTTATCATTTTTCCCAACCCTACGATCATCAAAAATATCCTACTTTATCTATCAAATGACAGAGCCTATTCTGGCTCCATGCAGAGCAATTTTAGATAGACTGGGATTAGGCATGGGAATGTTTGATTTCTCACCGATATTGGCATTTTTATTATTGAATGTAATTCGTAATATAATAATATAAATGCAGGTAATTAGTAATTATGAAAAATTTCAATAAATATTATGATTTTATAAAAGACGAAGAAACAAAAAATTCAGTCAGAAAAATTGCTGATAAGGCAATGTTCGTAAGCAAAAATTATATTGCGGCAGTGACTGAATTTATGAATCCATACGTTGCAGATTTATGTGTGCCTATAATTAAAAATTATAATATAAAATATGAACCTTTCCCCTCATTTATACACGGTGAGAGGAAAGTTTTCATTTTATACCCTGAATACCTTGAAGACATAGATAAAGATGAATTCATAACTGCATTAAGAATACATAATAAATCTAAATTCAAGAAATTAAATCATAAGGATTATCTGGGAGCTTTAATGTCTTTGGGTATAGACAGAAATAAAACAGGAGATATATATGTGTATGATGATTATGCAGATATAGTATTACACAATGATATATCTGATTATATTATATACAATTTGGATAAAATAGGACATAATAAAATAGAAGTAGAAAAAATAAAGACAGATGATGTAAATTTTAAAGAACAGGAACATGTATTGTTAAATATAACAAGTTCATCAATGAGGCTGGACAATATTGTTAAGAATGTTACCAATACATCAAGAGAGACAGCTTCAAACATGGTGAAGTCGGGAAATGTAAAGGTTAATTGGCAGGTTGAAGAAAGAATAGCGCGGGAATTACTTGAAAATGACATGATTTCAATCAGCAGATACGGACGGTTTAAAGTTTACAGGCACAACGGATTAACAAAGAGCGGAAAAAATAAAATTGAAATCAAGCACTATGTTTAATGAGGAGAATTTATGAATTTTTTAATAGGCTTAATATTTGTATCCTCAATCTTGGCAGATCAGGTTACAAAAGCATTGGCTGTCAATATACTTAAGGATGGCAGTTCAATAAAAATAATCGGAAATTTTTTGCGCTTTACTTATGCAGAAAACAGGGGAGCGGCATTTAGCATACTACAAAATCAAAGATGGTTTTTTATAACCGTAACAATTGTTATGCTGATTGTTTTAGCATATATATTCTTTAAAACAAAGAACATTAATAAGCTATCAAGATTGGCAATAGCAATGATTGCGGGAGGAGCCATAGGTAATTTTATAGACAGGCTGATGCTTGGTTACGTTATAGATTTTATAGACGTTAGATTTGGCAGCTTTTACAACTTTCCGATATTCAATATTGCTGACAGCTTTGTTGTATGCGGAACGATACTTATGATATTTTTAATTCTTTTTAATAAATTTGAAAAGAGTGAAGATAATGGATGATTTAAAAACCAAAGAATATAATGAAATTGATATAGATGATGATGGTAACTATGACGAAGACGAAATAAGCATTGTTTCGGATGTGGAAAATGAAAGAATAGACGTATACATAGCAGGAAAATTTACGGAGATGTCAAGAAGTTCAGTCCAGAAGCTTATAGTGGAGGGAATGGTTACCGTAAACAATAAGAGTATAAAAGCAAATTATAAACTTAAGAAAAATGATGAAATTAATATAACGATTCCTGAACCGGAGCCATTAGATATTATTGCTGAAAATATACCGATTGACATTGTTTATGAGGATGATGATTTGGCTGTGATAAATAAGCCTCAGGGCATGGTTGTTCATCCTGCTCCGGGACATTATACGAAAACGTTGGTAAACGGTTTAATGTATCATCTTAAAAACCTATCATCAATAAACGGAGTTATGCGCCCCGGAATAGTGCATCGTCTTGACAAGAATACTTCAGGTATGATGCTGGTTGCTAAAAACGACAAATCGCATAATTTTTTAGCAAAATGTCTGAAGGATCATTCAATAAACAGAATTTACTACGCATTGGTTGAGGGTAACATAAGGGATGATAACGGAGTTATTGATGCGCCGCTTGGCAGAAGTGAAAAAGACAGAAAAAAACGCACCGTAACAACCAAAAATAGTAAAAATGCAATAACTAATTACTGGGTCATCCAAAGATACGGAAAATATACCCTTCTGAAATTAAAGCTTCAGACAGGCAGAACTCATCAGATAAGGGTTCATATGAGATATATCGGTCATCCCGTTGTGGGAGATGATATCTATGGCAGTAAAACAAATAAATTTGGGTTGAACGGACAGCTTTTGCATTCGAAGTCGGTAGGATTTATACATCCTTCTACGGGAGAATACATGGAATTTGACAGTGAATTACCTGAATACTTTTCAGAGGTGTTAAGAAAAATAAGAGGATAACAGGAGGGCAAATTATGAAAATAAAGGCTGTAATAATGGATGAAAAAGCAATTGAAAGAGCATCGTTCAGAATTTCTCATGAAATTATAGAAAAAAATAAAGGCGTTGAGAATGTCGTGCTTATAGGCATTAAAACAAGAGGATGGCCATTGTCTCTCAGATTATCAAATAAAATAGAAGAAATAGAGGGGTCAAAGGTTCCCGTTTTTCCTTTGGATATAACGTATTACAGAGATGACTACGAAAAGGATGACAGAGCGCCTCTTTACGTCCAGAATTTTGACTATGACATTAAAGATAAAACAGTTGTTTTGGTGGATGATGTTCTGTATACAGGCAGGACGGTGAGAGCTGCTTTAGATGCCGTTGTTGATCAGGGAAGACCTAAGAATGTTGAGTTGGCAGTATTGATAGACAGGGGACACAGGGAGCTTCCGATTCGGGCTGATTTCATCGGCAAAAATGTACCTACTTCGAGGACTGAAAGAATAAGCGTCCAGCTTGAAGAGACGGACGGGACAAATCAGGTGGTAATCAAAGAATAATCATGACAGATTTAACAGAAGGAAATATTTCCAGGCAGATAATCCGATTAGCATTTCCTTTGCTGATAGGAAATATTATTCAGCAGTTTTATAATACCATCAATATGATGATAGTTGGCCGCTATGTTGGCGAGAATGCTTTTGCCGCCGTTGGTGTAAGCGGCAGCGTAATGAATTTTTTTATTGCCGTAATTATAGGCTTATGCGTGGGATTTTCTATCCTTTTTGCAAGCTCTTACGGTGCGAAGGATTATGACAAGCTTAGAAAGACAATTTTTATGACTGCCGTCATAGGGCTTGGAATGGCAGTGATTTTGTCTTTAACGGGATTTATATTTGTTAAAGAAATTTTACATGCTATAAAGACTCCCGAGCCGTTATTCAATGAAGGTGTAATATATTTAAGAATAATATTTACAGGTATGGTATTTTGTGTTTTCTATAATTTGAATGCAAGCATATTGCAGGCAATAGGAAAGACGAATATCATGCTTTTTGTTTTGCTGATTTCCATGATATGCAATCTGCTTCTAAATTACACATTCGTAGCAATTCTTCGGTTGGAAGTTAAAGGAGCTGCTCTTGCAACTATATCATCACAAGCCATATCTGCAGCAATGTGTATATTTTATATCAGAAGATTTATACCTAAGCTTAAAATATCTAAAGCCGATATGGTTTGGGATAAAAAAATATTCGCCATTTCATTTAAATTCGGATTCACATCATCTCTGCAGCAATCGAGCTTATATTTCGGTAAGCTGTTGGTGCAAAGTGCTATTAATGCTTTAGGAACAGCAGCCGTTATGGCTTATACCGCAGACATACTCATAGAACAATTATTACTTGCATTCGGAGACAGCGGTGCGGCGGCTATAGCAGTCTTTGTGGCTCAAAATTACGGACATAACGAAATTGAAAGGGTAAAAAGCGGATTGATAAAGGGCTTGAAGCTAATGGTAACTACCGGTGTTATATTGAGCGGATTACTGTTTATATTAAAGCCCGTGGTACTGTCCTTGCTTATAAGCAGGACAAATATAGAGGTAACAAATTTAGCATTGGGATATCTCGGTATTATGTGTATTTTTTATCCGTTATCCTTTGTTGCAAACTCATACCAGGGATATTTCCGTGGTATAGGAATGATTCATTTTGCATTTATAGCCACATTTTCTCAGATAGTCATCAGAGTAATTTTAATCCACAATCTGACTGCGCTTATGCATCTGAATGCTGTAGCTTTATCAACAGGCATCGGATGGATTGCAATGATATCAATTCAATCGGCATCATTTTATAAAATAAAAAGATCTGAATTTAAGAATACCTTAAATTCATAGTATAATGGACGTTTGTAAATATATGGCACATAAACTAAAGTGTATTATCGGTTAATATGTAAACAATAAATATATCCTTTAAACAATGATAAGCAAAGAAAGGAGTATATTTATGGGAAAGAAACAAAGGAAAGTTTCACCGGAAGCAAAAAAAGCATTCGATATTTTCAAAATGGAAGTAGCAAATGATTTAGGTATTCACAATTTTAACAATATGTCTCGCTCCGAATACCCTGTATACACAAAACCAGAAAATGAAAACAACAAATACTATAATCATGACCTATTGTATTAAGAACGAAGCTGTTACGTAAAACATGTAACAGCTATTTATTTTTCAAATTAATATATAGATTATCATATATGCTGATAATAAAAATTTTCTTCTGATAGTACAAGATGTTCGAATATATGTGATATTTACAAATTAAAACAATTACATTAAAATGTTAATATACGACATGTAATAATAATATATAGCTGAATTATAAAATATAATGTATAATATCATTAGGGGGTGGGTTTATGATAAATATAGTATTGTGTGACGATAGCACTGAATTTTGCAATAGAATTACTAAGCTGTTGAAAGAAAGAATTGAATTTGATAAAAAAATTTATTTATTTAACAAATATGATGATAGGTTTAAAGATTATATAGAAAACAATGCTAAACAAACTATTTTTATTCTGGATATTGATTTGAAAAATAAAGATACGGACGGATATGGCATTGCGAAAAAAATACGAAAGCTGCGAAATTATGATGATGAAATAATATTTCTTACAAATTATACTAATATGTCACCATCAATCATAAAGCACAAAATACAACCTATCGACTTTATAATAAAATCGGATTATTGCATAAATGATTTGTTAACAGCCATAAAAAAAGGTAAAGAAGAGATTGAGCTAAGAGAAGAAGAAACTGATACGGGTGTTTTGATTGTTTATGAAAATAAGGCACTTTACAAATTGAGATATAAGCATATTATATATATCAACCTTCTTGAGAATTCAAGGAGCGTTTTAATAAAAATGCATCCTACTCACATAAAAAATGAATTATATATTGTTTCTTCCATAAATTCCATTATGAAAAAGCTGGACAAGCGGTTTTTCCAAATTTCAAGGACTTCCATAATAAATAAGGATTATTTAGATTTTGCTGACCCATATGAGAAAAGAGTGGGTTTAAAGTATAATCATATATTGGAAGGAAGCGAAGAAAGAATAAGGGAGCTGTTAAAATGGATAAAATAATAGCCGGAGCTGTGGGGAGCTTTATTTCATGCTATGTTTGTACTATGTTAATTACCGGAAGGCTATTATACAGACAAGAGCATTTAAAAATTGTAAATTATATTATTATACTTGCTGCAGTTCCACTTCTTAGAATTGGAGGCAGCTTCAATATAATATATAAAATTATATATGTGATAAGCATATATACTATAATCATAAATTTAATTTATAAAAAAGGTTTTATATTTTCCTCAATTATTTGTGTTTTGGCGTACTCCATCGGATTGTTGTGTGATGTAATAAATTCATTTATATATTTGACAATTTTTAACATAGACATTGTCTATATAAAGCAACATCCTTATCTGACTTACAGTATGTACTTTACATTTTTTTTAATAGTATTGATAATATCAAGATTTATTAGATATGGAAATCTTTTCGATGAAATTGAAGACTTTATTTTTAAGAAAAATTTATTTTCGGCAATTCAGTACATTTCATTTTTTGTTTTATTTACAGTCATACTTGCTTACATAATATCTGTACAGCCTTATCTCAGCAAACAGCATTTACTGTCGACGGCTTTATTGGTACTGTTTATAATAATGAATATAACATATTTCATTCAAATTAAAATATCGACAAAATCAAAATATGACTATGATAACATATATAATTATACCAATGAGGTGGAGAAATTAGCAAAACAGCTATCTGCACAGGAACATGAATATAAAAATCGTTTGATAGGAATAGAGGCTCTTGTTGAAAACAAACAATATGATGATTCATTGGAATTTATTAACGACATATTGTCAGTTCAAAATAAGAAAGTCAATTTGAATTTAACCAATTATGACAATATATATGATGTCATATTAAAAAAGTTGTTGATTGAAAAGACAGCCAGAGCATTAGGAGAAGGAATAAAAATTAATACAGATATCAGAACACAAATAAAGGATATTAATGTTCCAAACATTGTATTAAATGATATTGTAAGTATAATTTTTGATAATGCAATAGATGCTTCCTCTAAATCTAAAGAAAGAATTATTGATATAATGATAGATGAGGATGAGGATGAAATTAATATAATTATTGCCAATACGTATTCAAAGATTATAGAAGAAGTGGTAATATATCATGATTGGTATTTCTCTAAAGGTATATTCAAAGGAAATGGTCTTTCTATATTGAAACAGATCGAAAAAGATAATCTCAATATTATAATTGATACATCAATCACCGAAGATTTATTTATTCAGGAAATAAATATATTTAATGCGAAAGAAACCATATAATACGGTCTCTTTCGCATTAGACTATTTTTGAGTTTTAATATCTTGGATTTCTTTTTCTAAAAGACATTTTGGTACTTTTGTTTGTTCCCATATAAAGTCGGGACATTTGGATGAAGAATTAATGGCGGTGTTAGTAAATAAAGAAAATATTTTTTTTGAAATTTTATTGTTGTTAAATAAATTTTTCATAGTTTTTATACTCCTTTTTAAATAATATGTATAATACAGGGCTGGTATTAAACCCTATAAATATCAGCGATAAAATAAGCATATTAGATAATTGCTCATCTGTAAAAAATGATAAAACAAAATATAAAACGGATGTGAAGATTGATTGTACTTTTAGTTTTAATCGTTTTTTTTTATTTACCAATGGTCTTTCCTCTGTATCAGCAGGAGCATATAGAGTAAATAAAATTATTGAAATAATTGCAATAATAGTTTTCGACAAAGGATTAAGTGAAAACTTTGATAGATATACTATACCGAAGATATTTATAAAGGTAATTAAAATACAAGAGAAAAATGTATCTGCATGGAAGCCGTATGAGAATCTTTTTAAGACTGCTATTAGCAAGAAAACTATACTTGTTTCTGCAAAAATATCAAGAATAATAGAAACCGCAAGTAATATTAAAAGCTTAGAAATATTAAAGTAATATATTTGAATACCATATCTCAACACTTCTTCATCATATGTATTCATATCTTTATTTTTTTTTATATAATCAACAATTTTGTTTTCAAAATATGATTCCATAAGCCATCCTGTTTGTTGTTAAATTTAATATGATTAAATATTAACATATTTTGAGATAATGATAATAAATTCTGCACGAAATCCCTTGTTTTTTTGCACGAAAGGATTTTATGCAGAAATTTAAGGATTTCATGTAGAAAATAAGACATAATATTATTTATTTTGTATAATTAATTTGGAAATACAGAAGCAAAAGTATTTATTTAATAAGAATTATATGGGGGAGGAGATTCCGATGGGAGTTCTATTTGGTTTTAGATAAGCTAATAATAAAACAGATTAATAAAAAAAGAGTAAATAAAATGAGAAAATTTAATATCATATAGAAAACTAATTGCGTTAACTGCGATTTTTGCTCTATGTATATTGTATTATATACGATGATTGCACATTAATAAAGGGATGATGAAGAAATGAAAAAAGTTCAACTTATAATTTGTATTTTGTTGATATTTAGCACAATCTCTGCAATCGTTATCTCGGACTGCTATTCATATAATAAATCGAATCCACTTTTGAATAAGCAATGGTACTTGCAAAATAATGGTAATAAGGATGCGATAACTGAAAGTGCAGATTATCGCGATTATTTAGAAATGAAATGTGGAGCAGATATCTCTGCTACTGAAATGTGGAAAATTCTACTGTCCCATGAATACAATCAGAACGTAATAGTTGCAGTAATAGATACGGGTGTTGACTATTTACATGAAGATCTACAAGATTCAATATGGATAAATACTGATGAAATTCCTGGTGATGGTAAGGATAATGATAATAATGGTTATATTGATGATATTCATGGCTATAACTTTTGTAACGATAATGCGAATGTTCTGGAAGTGCAACAGAATGCAGGTGAAAATGGTCATGGTACTATGTGTGCAGGTATTATATCTGCATCTGACAATAATGTTGGAATATTAGGAATTGCAGGATATACAAATATAAGCATAATGTCTCTTAAGGTTCTTGATAGTGAAGAAGAAATAAACTCTGGAAATGTAAGCAGTATTATTAAAGCTGTTAAATATGCCGAAGCAAATGGTGCACAAATTTGCAATCTAAGCTTATGTATAGCAGAGTATGATGATGAATTAAAGGAGACAATGGAAGAATCCGACATGTTGTTTGTTGTCCCTGCGGGAAATGGGTCAGGTCGTGGTATTGATATTAGTAAAAAACACGTCTTTCCAGCTTCATACAAATTGGACAATATGATTGTTGTCGCAAATATGAATTATAATGGTAGATTAAACAAAAGCTCCAATTATGGACTTGATTATGTAGATGTTGCTGCTCCGGGTACTTGCATAATAAGTACATATCCTCAAAATTCATATAAATATGCCAGTGGCACATCGATGTCTACCGCTGTTGTTACGGGTATCGCAGCAGTATTATATGGAACAACTAATGATATGACAGCAGGAAAAGCAAAAGATTTGATATGTTTATCTGTTGATATAAATGAAGATTTAATTATGCGAATTACATCTGGTGGCTCAGTGAATGGTGAAAATGCACTAAAAATGGTATTGGGTTTTAAACAATGAAAGGGGTACTTATGAAAAAAATAATATCTATAGTTCTCTCTATTTGCATGATTTTATGCGCATTGCCTATTCAGGCATTTGCTAAGAATTTAAGTATTGAAGAATCATTAGCAAATATTGTGGGAAAAGATTTGGTTACACCTAGACTAATTGAAAAAGCAAAAAATGATATTGACAATCTTGAAAGTGTTGGTTTTGAATCGAACAGATTAAATATCGAGAAGGTTAGTAAGTCTGGAGAAATCACATATAAATTTAGGCTTACAGACGAAATTGAAAGCAGGATAACAGCAATAGAAGATAGTCAGGGTTCTTTGGTTCTTAATATTTATGAGGGGACGAAGCATAATGAGCTTGTTTACTTGAGTGATGGCGGATTGCTTGTTGATGGAAATAGGGTAGAAATTTCATTTGAAGTTATTAATGAAAAAAAAGAAGTAGCACAAAATACTGAATGCATTGCATTTGCAAATGCTAGATATTCTCAGTATTCCACCTCGCCTTTTGTTTCATCATCAACGTATACTGATTTTATAAAAAGTTATAAAGCAAACAAAAATGCATGGGGAGTTGAAACTATTGTAAATTTGACAGCCACAGTAGTTGCAGCAATTTTGTCCGCAAGCATAAGTGGAATAAGCGTAGGTGGAAGCATAGCGATTTCAATTTTTGCTTATACAGCTTCGGCTATGATAAACTACGTGTACATATATGGAATGGAAGATGCATATTGGTCATATGAATTTGACAAATATGAAAGTACAGAGTCTTGGAGTCTTGAACGCCACTATAAGTATACTGGAGCATGTTATTCTCGAAGGAATCAAGATCCAAATGGTGCTAAATTTCCTCATACGTTCTATGAGTTCAATTTTTTTAGTTAAATCACGGACAATTCTATAACAAATATTATGTTATAAAATTATAGATAGAATACTATCTGTGCTATCGGATGTATTTATGATATTCCAGTATTCGTTACTGGAATATCATATTGTTGATTTTTGTTTTGAATTGTTAATATAATGGGACATGATTTGTTTTGAAGATTATTCAGGGGGTGTTTGTCATACTTAAGTATAAATATTTCTTTCTCCCATATGATGAAGCTGAAATAGAAGCTATAGAAGGCTGGCTGGAATCGATGGCTGCCCAGGGGTTTAAGCTTGCACGTATTAAAGGGAGTCGTTTTGGTTTTGAAGAGTCGTCAACCAATAAAGTACGCTATTGTATTTATCCCACCATGGATGATGCATCTTTCGATATGCCCGGATGGAAATATGTAGGTAAACTTTCGCTGTATTTTAACGTTTTTATATCAGAAGATAATAATGACACCGATAAGCCGGATGTTGACCCTATATGCATGGAAGTTGCATTAAAAAAACAAGTATTTAAACGTAGGTATAGAGGTATACTATTCTTTTTGCTTGCTGCTTTATTGCTGATACTTTTTATTAGACTGAATTTTAGTTCGGGTGGCTTTATAAAAATGCTTGTTGATTATGATGTATTGCTGCCAGTGGGAATACTGGCTGGATTTATAGGTGCTGTGCTATCGGTATTTCTGTATGTTGTTGCACATATAAATAGGAAGAAAAGAATCAATTCGCCTATGGAGCGCAAGAAGCAGCCTGTGGTAAAAACACACAGAATATTTGAATGGTGTCTGATTGCAATAATTGTTATAAGTGTTTTTGTTATTATAGTACAGCTTGAAAACGCAAAGCGGATTGAGACTATTCCGTTGGATAAATATACTTTCAGCATAAAACTTCCTCTCATGGAGCAGATTTCTCCTAATGAGTGGTCTGCAGCGGAAGCAATTATACACAATTCCGATCTAAGAAGCAGATACTCGGTAACAGAAGAAAGCCGCTATGTGGCTCCAACGATATTATATGTCAGGCAGTCTGTAGACACAGTACAGGGCATATCGAATGTTTATGAGGAGCCGTTTAGATACGGTGTTAATTATTATGAAATGATAAACGAAGACTTAGCAGTTAGATATGAAGAAGAGCTCCGCAGTAATTTAGATTCTGATGAAATGACTAACATATATGTTGATGGTTTTGACAGTGCAACGTATTTTTTGAAAGGGAAAACAGAAAACATTGTACTCAGAGCCGGAAATGTTGTTATAACCGCAATCTACTACGGTTCAGGCAGCTTGCTTGATTCAGTTCATCAGTTTTCGTCTGCAGCTCCCTATATTCAATAATTTCTTAAGAGTGTCAAGGGGGCGGCAGACTGCGCAAAAACACCGAAGGTATCAAAGTAAATATACCATAAGAGCATTGAAAAATCAACGGCTTTATGGTATTGTTTAAAGAAAAAAAGATGTTAAAAATGCAAAGATTGTACCGGTACGTGCCTTCCTGAAATATCCACGAGGTTTAATACTATTCAGTCCAAAGGCTTAGGGCATCCGCTCTTAAACAATGAAAACAGAGTTTGTAATGATTTGGACCTAAACAATAATATCCTGATTATTTCCGGATCAAATATGTCCGGGAAAACAACATTTATGAGAACCGTGGGAATTAATATGGTTTTGGCACAAACAGGAAGCTAAGCTATGCATGTGCAGATCGGATGAGATTTTCCATGATGAAAGTAATGACTTCTATGCGCACAATTGATGCTTTAACAGAAGGTGTTTCCACTTTCTATGCAGAAATAAAGAGAATTAAGGATATAATAGATTATTTTCAAGTAAATGAGAATCTATTATTTTTGATTGATGAAATATTTCGAGGTACAAATTCTGTTGGCAGGTTGAAAGGAGCCGAAGAGGTTCTCTAAAAGCTTTGTAAGCTTGGAGTGTGTGGCATTATTACGACTCATGATTTAGAGGTGTGTAAATTGGAAGATACATACCCACGAATTAAAAATTATTGTTTTTATGAACAATATTCCGGTAATGATATAATCTTTGATTATAAAATGAAAAATGGAGTATCAAAAACAACTAACGCACAATATCTTCTTAGAAAAGTTGGTATTATTGAGTAACTAATACAGATAGGCAAAGTAATTCCGGTGACGGACCTTAAAATAGTATAAGGAGTTAATAAGGAGAAGATTCGAAGACACTCTTTTTATTTTGCATCCTTTGGATAAAAAGTTTTTGCAATAAATAGTCCGCAATAGCGGACAATCAATGGGAGGGAGCTAGAATAGATAAAAAAGAGTTGCTATTATAAAGAAAGATGTGAGTACTATGTAATTCCTTGAAAATTCATATATAACTCTTGTCTTTTAAATTTATATATATATCATGAGTTGAATACTTTTTTCTTTTTTAATGTTGTTACTGCGAAAGAAAAAATACCGCTGAATAACAAACTGAAATAATAGCTTATACCTCTCCATAATAACATTGCTGCCGACAAAATGCTTGAGGGAAACAAATGTCCAAGCAACAGTATAAAACCAATCTCGCTTGCACCTGCTGTACCGGGAGTAGGTATAAATGATACTGCCATGTACAGAAATGATTGTAAGCATATTATATCAAGTATGTTGGATTTATCTAAATTAAATGATTTATAAATAAAGAATGTTGTGCTGAAAAATACCGTGAGCTGGATGAAGGTTAGGGCAAACATTTTAATTGTAAACCGGTGGTTTTCTTTCAGTTTACTGATACTGTCCCTATATTCTGTGATGAATTTTTCAGTTTTACACATCATCTTTTTTACATCCTTAATAAGATGAATTTTATATAGCAGGTTAAATAATGCTTTGCATATTTTTAATAAAATCTGCTGATTGAATGCAATTAATAAAATTGCACTCAGCATAATCATATTTAATGTGAGTCCTGTAATTATAAATGCGGAAGCTCCGCCGTAATAATTGGTCAGAAGCTTCATTTTACAGACAGCAAGAAAAAAAGTATAAATGGTTACACCAATCTGAAAAAGTTATCGCTTGCTTAAATAAAGCATAAGATTACATTAAATTTTGGTTAAAGAATATTAGACCAACCTGCAGATGAAATTGATGAATTGACGGCAATGATGGGGCGCGAGATTAGTAAAATTAAGGGGCAGACCATTTGCAGGTATGCCCCTTGAGTTTTTATGCTGGAATCTGAATCTTAATTTGACTGTTCTTCCTTTTTCTTTTTGGGGTTGGCAGGAAACCACCCCTTTTTAACTCGTTCCTCCTGATGAAATATTTCGAGGATACTCCACAGAGACGAAAAACCCGTTATTCCCAATACAGCCGATAAGGTAGTGTTCTCAATGAAAAAAGATAATACTAAAAATACTACTCCTGCTAACAGAAAAGCTGGCCAGATTTTTTTACCTATGTAGTATTCTGCTTTTATAACTATGGGGTGAAACACTCCTATTATTACAAAAGACACAAGCCCTATTATAAATCCCTTAAAATTCATATATTTCTCCTGTTCCGATTTTATTATTTATATCTGTCTGATTCCCGTAACTTCCGGCTTTACAAGCATCGAAAAGTTGGTGTCGTAAATTACGAAGCCGGGCTTTGCATTTGACGGTTTTCTGACGTTTATTTTTTTTGTGTAATCAACTTCAACCGTACCCGAGTTTTTGCCTTTGCTGTAATATGCCGCAATCTTTGCCGCTTCTATATACTCGTCATCAGTTAATTCATCGCCGTTTGTTCTTATGATTACGTGAGAACCGGGAATATTTTTGGCATGGAACCAGAAATCTTCTTTTTTCGCTGTTTTAAAAGTAAGGGCATCATTTTGCAAATTATTTCTTCCTACCAGTATTTCATGCCCTGCGGATGAAATATACGTTATAAAATCAGGTTTAAATTCCTTTTCTTTTTTAACCTTGGATTTTCTTTTCATTATGCCTTCGGCAATCAACTCGTTGTATATTTCGTCCAAATCATCTATAGTTTCGCAAGCTTCTATAGAATACAATATATTTTCCAGATATTGAATTTCATTTAATGATTCACCAATTAATTTATGAAGCTCTTCCTCTGCCTTTTTAAGCTTGTTGTATCTTTTAAAAAACTTCTGACTGTTTTGAGATAAATTGAGTCTTGGATCTAACGGAATGGTTATTTCCTTTTGCTCAGGGTCATAATAGTTTAAAACCTTTAATTTATGGTTTTCAGGTTTTTGATGCAGGTTTGCAAGAATCAGTTCACCGTAAATTTTATATTTATCTCTGTCCTCGGCATTTAAAAGCTCGTTTCTTTGCTTTTCAACCTTTTTTCGATTACGTTCAATTTTTGTATTCATGCTTTTAATTAAGCTTGCAACCCTTTGCTTAATTTTATTTTTATTATCCAATTCATAGTAATAATCATCAAATAAGCTTCCGGGACTTTCATAATTCTTTTTGCTATAGGATCTGAGATAATCAACATCTATGCAGTAAAAGCCGTATTGCTCATTGTTTTCATCTAAATAAATATTATATGAGAAATCATTATTATTTATTTTTTTTATAATCTGATTGAAAGCATCCCACATATTTTCTTTTTGTTCCGGTGTAAGCTCTCCTATATATGTGCTTTCGTTTAAATTTGTGATATAACACATTTCTCTGCTTATAAAAGGGCTCAGCCCTATGAAGCTTTTGTAAAAGAAATTGTAAATAAGCGTCCCATCATTTGAGTTATCAATCGCACTGAAAAATACATCCTTATTTATTTCAAAAGGATTAATTTTATCTTGCTGTGGGGGAGTTACATACTTTATCCCGGGATAAATTTGTCGTACCGAACTTATATTTTCAGCAACCCTTTTTATAGAATCTATTATAACGCGCGTATCTGTATTTATAAAAATTATGTTGCTGTGTTTTCCCATTATTTCAATAATCAATGATTTATGTACCGTAGTATCTAATTCATCCTTGCACTCGAAAGCAATTTCCAATATCCTGTCAAAATTTATTTGTTTTATATCCGTAACGTGAGCACCGCTCAGATGCTTTCTTAAAAGCATACAAAACATAGGCGGTTCTTGCGGATTTTTTCTTGTTACGCTTGTTAAATGCAGGCGCGGACTGCTGCTTGCTGCAGTCATTAAAAGTTTATGATTTTCCCCTCCGTTTCTTATTGCTATTATTATTTCATTTTTATCCGGTTGGTAAATTTTATCCACCCTTCCGCCGATTAATTTATTATGTAAATCGTGTTTTATACTGTTTAAAAATATACCATCTAAAGACATTACGTAATCCTCCATTCATTCCTATGAACAAACGCAATAGTCCGCCTCTGTCATTCAGAGGGCTTTAGCTCGAAAGAAGCCCTAACCCTATTTTTAGTTTTTTTAAAAATAGTGGTAGGTCTTTATCAACTAATTCCAAAAATATATGACCGTAGGGAGTAATTATTTTTGAATTAGACTGAGAATCTCATATTTTGAAGTGCTGAGATCCCTCGCTTCACTCGGAATGACGAGTACGGGGTTATTCATATAATTAATATTGTAACTCAAAAAACAATTAATGTCATGAAATATTTTTTCTATCGTTCACCTATCATTACCTATTGTTGTGCTATTGTTCTCCTACTGTTCTCAATATTTCTATTTACTAATTTGATTTTAGTGTTATAATAAGATAATAATATAGTAACATCAATAACAGGAGTATGAAATGGCGAATATATTTAGTATGACCGGTTACGGCAAGGGTGAACATAATGACGGAAAAAGAATAATAACGGCTGAAATAAAGACAATTAATAACAGATATTGTGATATAAATATAAAAACTCCGAGACATTTGCGCTTTTTTGAAGATAATATAAGAAAAATCTTGAAAAACAGCGTACAAAGGGGTAGAATAGATGTATATATCAATATAGACTATTTAAACGAGTCTGATACTGTCATTGTTCCTAATCTATGCTTGGCAAAGCAATACAAAGATGCCATTGACGAAGTTAAAAAGGATTTAAACATTTCAAGTAATGTTTCATTAGATACAATTATTAAATTTCAGGATGTACTTGTAGCAAAGGAAGATGCGGATGATGAGGATGAACTTCGCATCTGTGTGGAATCCGCTATTCAAAATGCAGTTAAAAGCTTGCTGCAGATGAGACTGGCAGAAGGCAGTCAGCTTGAAAAAGATATAAAATCAAGCATGGATAAAATTCTTGTATCAATATCTGATATAGAAAAAAATTCCGAAACAATTGTATCTGATTATAAAAATAAATTTGAATTAAGAATTAAAGAGCTTTTGGGAAGTTCACATGAGCTGGATGAGAACAGATTATACAACGAAATAGTTTTTTATGCTGATAAAAGTGACATTAATGAAGAAATCGTAAGATTCAAATCACATATGAAGCAATTGAATAATGTCTTGGCAGAAGGTGGTCAGGTAGGCAGAAAGTTAGATTTTATTATACAAGAGCTGAACAGGGAAATAAATACAATCGGGTCTAAAATCGGAAATCTTGATATAATACAAATGGTAATAGAAATTAAAAACCTATTGGAGAAAATCAGAGAACAAATACAAAATATAGAGTAGGAGATATATTAATGGCAAACAATACTATTAACATAGGGTTTGGAAACATAGCGCTGTCTAACAGAATTATAGCAATTGTAAGTCCCGAATCAGCACCTATTAAGCGTGTAATACAAGAAACCCGTGAAAAAGGAAAGCTTATTGATGCTACGTATGGAAGAAAAACAAGAGCAGTAATAATTACAGATTGTGAGTATGTAATTTTATCCGCAATACAGCCGGATACCATGGCACAAAGATTTGAACACAACAACCACAATATAAAGTAATGAGGTGTAAGGATGGACAACGGATTATTGGTGGTTATATCAGGTCCTTCGGGAGCAGGTAAAGGCACGATATGTAAACGGCTCAGGGAAGTAATGAAGGATTTGAAGGTTTCTGTTTCCGCCACTACTCGTCAGCCAAGATGGGGAGAAATCGAAGGCGAAAGTTATTTCTTTATTGATGAAGAGGACTTTATAAATAGAATTAATAATGATGAATTCCTTGAATATGCTAAAGTTTATGGAAACTTCTATGGAACTCCGAAAAAGGAAGTATTTAAACAGCTTGAAGCAGGAAATGATATAATACTTGAAATTGATATTCAGGGAGCTTTGCAGGTTAAAAAGAATTATCCAAGAGGAGTTTTCATTTTTATATTGCCGCCTTCCATTACAGAACTTAAAAACAGAATTGAAGGACGCGGAACGGATTCTAAGGAAGTAATTCTTGAAAGAATGAAGAGTGTTTATGAAGAACTTAATTATGCTTTTGAGTATGATTATGTAGTATTAAATGATGAAGTTGAATCTGCAGTAGAAAAAATAATATGTATAATTAAATCCGAAAAAAACAGAGCTATCAGAAAAAAAGCAATAATCAACAAAATCAGAGAGGTATAGTATGAAGAGAATTTCGATTGATGAATTAATAGATATGGTGGATAGTAGATATTCGTTGGTAACAATTATATCTAAAAGAGCAAGACAAATAATTGACGGCTCAGAGGTAATGGTAAAAACTAATACAATTAAACCGGTTGGAATTGCAATTGAAGAATTTCACGAATATAAATACGAGCCGATTTATGATTATGACAAATATAAAAAAGCTCTTGAAGAAAATGCAGCAAATGAATCAGTAGAGGAAGCTGCTTCTGACGAAGAAAAAGATAATATTGGCGAAGAATAATTAAAATTATGAAGTAACAATAATCAGTCTACGACTGATTATTTAATTTTACACTATAGCTTTATACTATAGCTGAGAGGCAGACATGTATAAAAAATTTGTGCAATTAATACTAAACAATAATTCTAAAAGCATCGATCAGCTTTTTACTTACGGTGTTCCGGATGCTTTAGCAGATGCTGTGGAAATTGGTAAAAGAGTGAAGGTAAACTTCGGTAATAACAAACACATGATTGATGCATTGATTGTATCAATTGATTGCTCATGCCAGATTCCCGAGCATAAAATTAAGACAATCATTGACGTACTTGATGATGTTCCTGTTGTCAGCGAAGAAATGATAAAACTTATCTTTTGGATAAGAGAAAGATATATATGCAAATATTCTGATGCTATTCGTCTGCTGATTCCCGCAGCTATTAAATATGAGCACAACATAGTTGTTAAAGCTAAAGAAATTAACAATATTTCATTGAGCGACAAAGAAAAAGAACTGTATAATTTCATCAAAGATAATCCTCTGGAATTAAAAAATTTAAAAAAGCACTATACCTATAATGATATATTTACAGTTATAGATAATCTGAAGGATAAAGATGCAATTGAAATAATAAGTAAGGACAAGTTAAAAGGAAAGGAAGCTTATGAAAAATATGTTTCATTAATTGAGGACAAAAATATTAATGAATATGATATAAATAAAACTAAAAATCAAGTTAATGTTATAAATTATTTGAAAGAGAATAAATTGGTAAATATAAAGAAGCTGTCTGAGGATTTAGGTATATCACCGTCAGTAATCAATAACTTAATAAAAAAAGATATATTAAAAGAAGAATATATTCTGTACCAAATTGAAGAAAAGAATGTTATAAAAAATGAATTAAAACTAAATGAAGAGCAAAAAAACGCATGCGAAAGTATAATTTCATCCGACAATAAAGTATTTTTGCTCCATGGTGTGACAGGCAGCGGAAAAACCGAAGTTTATATGAATATAATAGAACATTATATCAATGAAAATAAACAATCCATCATGCTTGTTCCTGAAATATCCCTGACTGCCCAAACCATAGACAGATTTGAAAAAAGATTCGGCAATAAAATAGCGGTGTTTCATTCGAAATTAAGCAAGAAAGAAAAGCTTATACAATGGACAAAGGTGCATAACAAGGAAGTAGATGTTGTAATCGGAGCACGTTCTGCTGTTTTTTCACCCATCAAGGATTTAGGCGCTATAATTATAGACGAGGAGCATGAAGACAGCTATATTTCTTCAACCTCTCCCAAATATAATACAATTGAAGTTGCTATAAAAATGGCTCATAATTTAAACAGCAAGGTGGTACTCGGCTCTGCAACGCCATCTATAAATACGTACTATATGGCTCAGAAGGGTCAGATTGAAATAATAGAGTTAAAAAACAGAGTGAATAATCAAATGCCTGATATGAAAATAATAGATATGAGCAGCGAATTAGATAAAGGAAATAACACTCTCATAAGCGAAGAGCTGTATGAAAGCATGAAAAAAACTTTATTTAATAAAGAGCAGGCAATTTTATTTTTAAATAAAAGAGGTTATTCAGGATTTGTAACATGCAAAAAATGCGGTCATGTAGTTAAATGCGACCGTTGCGACGTGTCTATGACCTACCACATCAAAGGCAATATGCTTAAATGCCATTATTGCGGCAGGACGAAACGAATGATGTACGAGTGTCCTAAATGCGGAAGTAAAAAAATTGAGCAGTTCAGCGCAGGAACTCAGCATGTGGAAAGATTGGTGAAGCAACTGTTTCCCAATGCAGTAACAGAACGTATGGATGTTGATTCAATGACAGACAGGGACTGTTATGAAAATATATACAGACGCTTCAAAAATGGAAGCATCGATATATTAATCGGAACTCAGATGCTTGCCAAGGGATTTGACTTTCCCAATGTTACTACGGTTGGAGTGTTGGTAGCTGATGCAATTTTAAATCTGCCCTTTTACAATGCCAGCGAAAAGACATTTCAGCTTATAACTCAGGTAAGCGGCAGAGCAGGAAGAGGCAGCAAGACGGGAAATGTATTTATTCAGACCTATGAGCCCAACAATTTTATAATAAATGCAGCTAAGAACAACAATTATGAATTATTTATAAATGAAGAGCTGAAATTAAGAAAAGAATTTGCATTTCCGCCATTTATTAATATAATAAATATATGCCTCATATCAAAAAATGAGGATTTAGTTATAAAGACGGCAAATGAAAAGTATGAAGAAATAAAAGAAGCCGTTAAAGATATGGTTAAGGAAAGAAGTTTATTATTATATAGACCTATACCACATTCGATTTACAAGATTAATGACGAATACAGAATCAACTTATTTATAAAGGCATCACGAAGTAAAATGGCTGAGTTAAAAAAAATATTGAGAAGTGTATACATGGACAAAGACATAGAATATATAAAAGTAAGTATAAATATTAATACCGATACGGTTTAGATACAAGGAGGAATTATGGCTTTAAGAAATTTAAGATATGACGGAGATGAAATATTGAGGAAAAAAAGCAAGGAAATCAGTTCTATAGATGATAGAATTCTGATGCTTCTTGATGATATGGTTGATACAATGTATGAAAATGATGGAGTTGGCTTGGCAGCGCCGCAGGTGGGAATATTAAAACGTGCCGTAGTAATAGATGTGGAAGACGGAAACATATATAAAATGATTAATCCAAGGGTATTAAGTATATCTGACGAAGAGCAAACTGCACAGGAGGGATGCTTGAGTGTGCCCGAAACAAAGGGAATGGTTTCGAGACCGATAAAGGTTACCGCTGAATACACAGATGTAGAAGGAAACTTGGTAACCATCGAGGCTGAAGGGTTACTGGCAAGAGCAATCTGCCATGAGGTAGATCATTTAAACGGAATATTGTTTACAGACAAAATAATAAAAAGTAATTAAGGTGGAATTATGAACGTTATATTTATGGGAACACCTGGATTTGCTGTACCTACCTTGAAAAAGCTTTATGAAAACGGATATGAAATAAAGCTTGTGGTTACACAGCCCGATAAACCGTCAGGAAGAGGAAAAAAGCTCAAGAAATCAGAGGTAAAAGAAGCAGCTGAGGAGTTAGGATTGTCTGTTTTCCAGCCTGATAAAATAAAAAAACAAGAAAACATAGATATATTGAAATCATATGCTCCTGACGTAATTGTTGTAGTTGCTTACGGACAAATATTGAACAAGGAGATTTTAACGATGCCTAAATACGGCTGCATCAATGTTCACGCTTCACTTTTGCCTGAACTTAGGGGAGCAGCTCCGTTAAACTGGGCAATAATAAACGGTGAAACGATGACCGGGGTTACAACCATGCAAATGGACGTTGGTTTAGACACCGGTGATATGCTTTTAAAATCCGAAATAGAAATTGCTGAAAATATGACTGTAGGAGAGCTTCATGATATTTTGATGCACAAAGGTGCAGACTTACTGATTGAAACATTAAATAAGCTGGAAAAAAACAAAATAGTTCCGCAAAAACAGGATGATTCACTTTCAAGCTATGCACCGATGTTTAATAACGAAAATCGTAAAATAAATTGGAGCTTAACAGCAAAAAATATCCATGATTTAGTCAGAGGACTGTCACCATGGCCAACAGCATACTTTACCATGGATGATAAAACTATTAAGGTGTTTAAAGCATCCCATACAAACGACAATCCTGATTATGAAACAGGCTGCGTAATAAAAGCAAACGATGAGGGTATCTTTGTCAAAGCCAAAAAAGGAACAGTAATACTCAAAGAAATTCAAATGCCAGGCAAAAACAAAATGACGGTGGAAGCATATCTGAGAGGAAACAAATTTCCGGAACATATTATCTTACCATAAATATACAAGATATGAGGGGAGTGAAAACGTTGACAGCACTAATGGAATCAGAAAAGGATGTTAATGAAATTGCTAAAGCTATCGCATCAGCTTTAAAAATTGACGTGGAAATTGTTGATACAGAACTCATAAGGGTAGCAGTTGTAGGAAAACTTGAGTATATGAAAGGAAAAAAATTGTTTACATCCGGTTTTAACTATAAAAGATCAATTAATACCGGAGAAAAGTTTATTATAGAATTACCGGGAGAAAATGAGCTTTGCGAAGGTTGTGAATGGCATGGCGATTGTATATATAAGATGGTTGTTTATGCTCCTATAAAAGGAAAGGATGAGGTTGTTGGTGTAATTTCATTAACAGCATTTAATGATGAGCAATATGAAATATTAAAAAACAATTTAAATGCAAACCTATCCTTTGTTGACATAATGGCAAATCTTATTTTTAGTAAGGTAATGGAAAATAGGATGCTTAAAGATACCCTTATTATGAAAGATAAGCTTAATCAAGTTATTAATTCAATAGACAGCGGTATTATAGCAACTGATAATGAAGGAAGAATAACACACATAAATCAGGTAGGCATAGAAAAACTTAAACTGTTCAGTAAAGAAAATATCTTGGGTATTAAATTAAAAAATATATTTCCTGCTCTTGAGTATGAAAAAATTTTAAATTCCAGAGAAAAAAATCTTAAAAAGCAGGAAATATGCAATTTAATAAATTCAAAGCATGATAAGTATATAGTTAATATAAGAAAAGTATTTTTTAATAATGAACTGGAGGGAATAGTTCTTTCGTTTGAAAATTATAATAATGCCAAAAGCAGTGCTTATACGCTTGTCAGCGGAGATATACCTATAAGCACAGATGATATCATTGGGCACAGTGCAGCTATGAGCAATGTTAAAAAAATGACGTTAAGAATAGCAAAAAGCAATTCCACAGTAATGTTAATAGGAGAAACAGGTACAGGAAAAGAGGTTTTTGCAAGAGCCATTCATT
This sequence comes from Sedimentibacter hydroxybenzoicus DSM 7310, assembly GCF_013403245.1. Taxonomy (GTDB): domain Bacteria; phylum Bacillota; class Clostridia; order Tissierellales; family Sedimentibacteraceae; genus Sedimentibacter; species Sedimentibacter hydroxybenzoicus. Next base: position 111,862 of record NZ_JACBNQ010000007.1, read on the forward strand.
ATCACAGCTTAAGGAGAGACAAGCCCTTTGTTACTATAAATTGTAGTGCTATTCCCGATACTTTAATAGAAAGTGAGTTATTCGGGTATGAAAAAGGAGCATTTACCGGAGCTAATAAGCTTGGTAAGCCCGGAAAATTTGAGATAGCAAATGGCGGTACTTTATTCCTTGATGAAATTGAAGCATTACCTATACATATGCAGCCAAAATTACTTAGAGTGTTACAAGAAAAAGAAGTTATCAGAGTAGGGTCAAATGAAACATTGCCTATCGATGTAAGAATTATTTCGGCAACAAATGCAAATCTTGAGAATGCAATAAAAAAGGGGGAATTTCGTGCAGATTTATATCATAGATTGAACGTTATTCCAATCGTTATCCCGCCGCTTAGAGAAAGAAGGGAAGACATCATTTTACTTACAAATTATTTTATCGATAAATTTTCAAAAGTAATGGGAAGAAATATTAAAGGTATTGAAAAAGAGTTAGATACGCTTTTATTAAATTATCCATGGCCCGGTAATGTAAGAGAATTAAAAAATGCCATAGAATTTGCGATAAATCTTGAAGAGGGCGAATATATAACTATTAACAATATTCCGTTAACTATCAGAGAGTTTAGTGAACCTCAGGAAATTAAGGAACAAACATTGAAGGAAATTGAAAATTATCATATTAAGGAAGCCCTGAATAAATACGGATGGGATGAGAACGGCCGGCTTTTAGCAGCATAAAAATTAGGTATAAGCAGAGCTACTGTTTATAGGAAAATTAAAAATCTATAACATCTCAACTTGACATGTTGGTATCAAGTTGAGATGTTAACGATATCATTAGTTTTTTGATAAATACAGCAAGAACACTTTGTGAACATGTGTCAAATTGAGATGAAAAATTAATTCTTTAATGCTTTGAATTAGTTTTTTTTATTATAAAAATATATATTAAAAAAAACAAAGCTTAATTTTTAAACGTAAAACGAACGTTTCCAATATATAATTTTATTTTTAATAGCAGTTGGTATAGATTTTGCTAATTATAACTTATAGCAACTTCGTAAAATGATACGAAAAATAAAATTATTTTGGAGGATATAGTATGAAAGGCAAAAGAACAACTTTTCTTTATTTGTCAGAACCGGACATGATTAAAGCAGGAGTGCTTGACGGTAAACAATGTGTTCAGGCTATCGATGACATGTTTAAGGTTGTAGGGGAAGGCGATTATATTATGGGAGGCTTAAGTGGAAATGAACATGGACAACGTATATATTTCCCACCGGAAAAGCTGTTTCCTAATATGCCCGTTGCCGGTCCCGATCGTCGTTTTATGGCTATGATAGCCTATCTTGGTGGTAAATTCAATGTTTGTGCAGAAAAATGGTATGGTTCTAATATTGAAAATAGCAAGCACGGTCTTCCAAGATCAGTCCTGATTGTTGTTTTAAATGATGTAGAAACAGGTGAGCCCTTAACAATTATGTCAGCTAATCTTCTGAGTGCAATGAGAACAGGTGCTGTTCCGGCAGTCGGTGCAAAATATCTTGCAAGTAAAAATGCAAAAATTGCTGCCTGTATAGGTGCCGGCGTTATAAGCAAGGCTACTATAACCTGTATGAAAGCCGCCCTTCCTCAACTGGAAAAAGCTTTGGTTTATGATTTATTTACCGAAAAATCAAAAGATTTTTGTGAAGAAATGAGCGAAAAACTGGGATTTCAATTTGAAGTTGCTGATTCAATGGAAGAAGCAGTCAGAGCAGCCGACGTAATAACTATTGCAACAGCCGGGAAAAGCAAACCAATACTTAAAAAAGAATGGGTTAAGCCAAATGCTTTTATTGCTACACAAGGTACTGCTGATATCCCTGATGATTTATTTACCTCTTCCCGTATAGTATTTGATGAAACACAGATGCATAAATCCTGGAAAGAGGAAGAGGAAGCAATTCCGGAGGAACATGCTTCCAAGCGTCTTGGTTTCCCAGGTGCAGGGGTATTCCGTTTATGTGATGAAGGTAAAATAAATCTGTCAGATATTTGTGATCTAAGTAAAATAGCTTATGGAACAGAACAGGGCAGAACAAATGAAGATGAAAGATTTATATTAATAGTAGGAGGAATGCCTGTAGAAGATGCTGCATGGGGTCGTGTTCTTTTTGATAATGCGGTTAAAATGGGAATAGGGCAAGAATTGGTTCTTTGGGAAGAGGCATATTGGAGGTAAAACTTTATAAAAGGTTAACGTTTTACTACCGGAAGAAGAGGCGAAAATTAACGAATTAATAATGGTTACAGTAACAAATTGTAAATTGATTATAACTATCTTATATAAGGAGTGAAAATAATGCAAGATACAACATTAAGGCTAATAGTGCTTATAGGTTATTTAGTTTTTCTAATGGGCGTCGGACTTTATCAGGGTTCAAAGGCGAAGTCTTCCGCTGACTACAACATGGGCGGTCGTAACATACCCGGATGGGCAGCAGCCCTTTCAGAAAGAGCAACAGCTGAATCGGCATGGTGTCTTGTGGGCTTTCCGGGTTTTGCTTATTCGGCCGGATTAGTGACCATCTGGACAGCTCTCGGCTTAGCTCTGGGAAACATTATTGCTTGGACTGCAATAGCTAAGAGGATGCGAAAGGAAGCGGAACGCTACGATGCTCAGACATATGTGGACTGGATTGCAAAAAGGCACAATAAGAGCAAGGCTGCGACTGTGGTACGTCTTGTGGGAAGCTTTATTATAATTTTTATGTTCGCGTTTTATGTTGAGGCGCAGATTATTGGCGGGGGTAAAACTCTTAATGCACTTTTTGGCTTGAATCCAACTACCGGTATTCTGCTTACGATGGCTATAATTGTACCCTACACCGTATGGGGTGGCTTTCAGAGCGTTGTTTATACAGACTGTATTCAATCAATTATCATGATATTTACATTAGTTATAGTACCGGTAATCGGAATTATTTACATAGCAAATGCTCCGGCAGGAACTGTTTATGCTCATTCGATAGTGGAAGCCCTGAAAATATCCGGTCCCACTTATAGCAACTGGTCCTATGGACTTAAGGGCATTTTGGCAGGTATGGCCATAGCCAGCGAATTTGCCTGGATTGTTGCTTACCTTGGAGGGTTACCGCATCTTACGGTTCGTTTCATGTCTATCAGAGATGATAAGCAGTATAAGATTGGCAGAAACATTGCTTGTATCTGGACTGTTGTAGGCTACACAGGTGCAGTCCTTATCGGTCTGGTGGGTCTTGCAATATTTGGACCCGGTGCTTTCAGTGACGCTGAATTGATTATGCCCACTGTTTGCTTAACGGTTCTGCCTCCTTTCCTGGCTGCGCTTTGTGTAACGGGAGCCATAGCAGCTATGATTTCAACGGCAGACTCCATGTTAATCGTAACATCTTCTGAGTTTTGTGAAAATATTTTGAAGCCGGCAATTCTGAAAGGCAAATCCATTGAACCGAAGAAGGAGCTTTTCATCTCCAGATGTGTTACGGTTGTGGTTGGTCTTGCAGCTACCGTTCTGCCGTTTATTATACCATCAAACATGATTCACAATATAGTATCATTTGCTTGGGCAGGCATGGGAAATCCTTTCGCCGTTGTTACTTGCTGCACCCTGTTTTGGGATAAGTACACAGGTAAGGCAGCTGTATGGACTATGGTTGTAGGCTTCCTTGGTACTGTTTTATGGCAGATTTCACCTATGAACGCATACTTGAATTCACGTCTTGTGGGTGTAATCCCTGCTTTGATCGCAGCTTATGTTGCAACGAAGCTGACGTACAAAACAGACGGACATGATGCTGTGGAAATTACTGCAAACTAAGTGTAACAAAATTAATTACAATTTTAGGATTAAGTGCAAAACACTGAACCTAAAATTGTAGTTATTTAAAGACTTTCGGACTTTATGTAAGTACTATAAGATTATTAGGAGGGCAAAATGCGAATAAAACAACATCCGGTACTAACCAGTATTGTAAAAAAAGAGGTGGAGTTTACCTTCGAAGGAAAAACCTATAAAGGATATGAAGGTGAGCCCATAGCTGCTGCTTTGCATGTCAATGGCGTAAGGGTTTTAAGACATGATCACCGCCCAAGAGGTTTCTTTTGTGCAATTGGAAACTGTTCTTCCTGTTTGATGGAAGTTGATGGAGAACCAAATGTAAGAGTTTGCGTTGAAGAGTTAAGAGAAGGAATGGTTATTAAAATGCAAGAAGGAAAAGGAAAATTAAAAGGTGGTGAAGCATAATGTTACATACAGAGATAGCAATAATAGGCGGCGGGCCGGCCGGAATGTGTGCGGCAATAGCTGCTGCAGGTCAGGGTGCAAGAGTGACTTTATTTGACAGAGGAAAAAAATTAGGCGGTCAATTAGTTAAACAAACACATAGATTTTTTGGTTCCGAAAAAGAATATGCAGGTATCAGAGGAATAGATATTGCTAAAATTTTATGTGATGAAGTAGAAAAAAATAAGTTAATAGACGTAAAAACTGATACAACGATACTTGCTATCTACAATGATGGTGTCATCACTTATGAAGAAGGGAAAAATTACAAAAGAATTACAAGCGAAAAAACTATAATTGCTACAGGTGCTTCAGAAAAAATGCTTTTGTTTGAAAATAATGATTTACCCGGAGTATATGGTGCAGGAGCAGTTCAGACTCTAATGAATGAACACGGTATAGTACCGGGAAATAAAGTATTAATGATTGGTGCCGGAAATATAGGTCTTATTGTATCTTATCAATTAATGCAAGCCGGTGTAAAGGTGGAAGCTATTATAGATGCATCTCCAAATATAGGAGGATACTTAGTTCACGCTTCTAAAGTAAAACGTTTAGGTGTGCCTATACTTACTTCTCATACAATAAAAAGAGCATTAGGAAAGGAATCTGTTGAGGGTGCAGTTATCTGCGAATTAGATGAAAAGTGGCAGCCTGTTTCGGGAACGGAAAAGGAATTAGATGTGGATGTAATATGCCTTGCAGTAGGATTATCTCCTCAAAGTGAACTGTTAAGACATACCGGCTGCGAAGTGAAGTATGTTCCAGGTCTTGGAGGATACGTTCCAATGCGGGACGGAAATCTTCAGACTACCGTTAATGGTATTTATGTTGCAGGGGATACGGCAGAAGTAGAAGAGGCAAGCAGTGCCATGGTTGAAGGAACAATAGCAGGTCTTTCAGCCGCAGAATCTTTGGGATACGGAAAAAATATTTCTGAACTGAAAAAAAGCTTTATAAGTGATCTTGATAGTTTAAGATCGGGTGCAGTAGGTGAAAAAATAAGATCTGGTATACAAAAACTGGGCTGTTAGGAGGTGCATTATGTTTAAAAAAACCGGTGTAGCAACTAAAAATATGGTGGAGGAAAAACTGCCGTCAAAAGAAATAAGAGAAAAGGGACCATATGCAATATTTGAATGTTTTCAGGAAATTCCATGCAATCCTTGCTCAACCGTATGTAAATCAAATGCGGTTAAAGACTTTGAAAATATAAATAATATTCCGGAAGTAGATTGTGAGAATTGTACGGGCTGTGCTTTATGTGTAAGCATTTGTCCGGGACTTGCTTGTTTCGTAATTGATGAAACATATTCAGATAACGAAGTTTTGATAAAATTGCCTTATGAATTTTTACCTTTACCTGAAGTAAATAGCATCGTAGATGCTTTAGACCGGGAGGGAAGAGTTGTCGGTAAGGCCAAGGTTCTAAAGGTACAAGATAATAAAAAGCTTGACCATACCAATATAATTACTATTTCAGTTCCTAAAGAAATATTTCTCGATGTCAGAAACATAGGATTGGAGGAGAAATAATATGGACGAAAAAAATATATATTTATGTCGTTGTGAAAACTTTACGTTGAAAGAATTACATGATCTTTTGGATTCCGGAATTACGTCCATGGAAGAAATTAAGAGACTTTCTCGTGGTACTATGGGACCTTGTCAGGGAAAAACATGCAGAGATTTAATAGCTAAAGAAATTGCAAATTACCTGAATAAAGATATGTCGGAAATAGATATGCCTACTTATAGGGCTCCGGTAAAACCAGTTAAGCTCGGAGAAATTGCAGGAGGTAATAAAAATGCGTAAAAAGGCAGATGTTGTTGTTATAGGCGGTGGGTCTATAGGTTGTTCAGTTGCCTATAACTTAGCTAAAAAAGGATTTAAAAATATTGTTTTACTGGAAAGAAAATATTTATCAAGTGGTTCGACCGGAAGGTGCGGTGCAGGAATAAGACAAATGTGGGGAACAGAAATGAATTGTCTTATTTCCAGAGGAAGTGCGGAAATTTTTAAAACATTAGGAGAAGAAACAGGTTTTGGTGATGTAGAATTCAGACAAAGCGGGTATTTATTAACTACATATGATCCGTCGCAAACGGAAAGATTAAGAAAGAATCTTGCGGTTCAGCATAAATTAGGTATAAATTCTCATATGATTACTCCGAAAGAAGCAAAGGAAATAGTGCCTTATGTTAATACCGAAGGAATGGATGCCGCATTTTTTTGTCAGGAGGATGGTCATATAAATCCATTTAAAGTAACATTTGCATTTGCAAAAGGGGCACAGGATTTAGGGGTGGAAATAAGCAGATATAATTCGGTAACAGATATTAAATATAAAGACAGGAAAATAACCTCGATTGTTACGGAGGAAGGAGAAATTTTAACAGACGCAGTAGTAAATGCGGCTGGTGCATGGTGTAAAGAAATCGGTAAAATGATAGGCCTATCACACCCGGTTGAGCCGGAAAGACATCAGATTTTAATTACTGAGCCATTAGAAGATATGATGGGTCCATTGGTTATGTCGTTTGCTCACGATTCATATATACAGCAGGTTCCGCACGGCGGGTTCATAATGGGTTATGGAAATCCTGACGAGCCAAAAAAAATTAATTTTAATCATGACTGGAGTTTCTTGGAGCAAATGGCCAAAAAGGCTGTTTTTCAGCTTCCTGTCTTAAAGGATGTAAGATTTGTAAGACAATGGGCGGGTCATTATGAAATATCTCCTGATGGTCAGCCAATTTTAGGTTCTGTACCAGAAATGGATAATTATTTTATGGCATTGGGATGCGGTAAAGGATTTATGCTATCACCGATGATAGGAAAACTAATAGCTGAAAAAATGGCGGGAGAAGCAACTTCATTGCCGATTGATTCATTAAGCATTGAAAGATTTGCTAAAGGCGAATTAATTGTAGAAACAGGTGTAGTTTAATTCATAAAATAGATAGGAGTTGAGTTATTGTTATGACTTTAAGGTTTGAAAACGAAACTTGTTCGGGATGCAAAGCTTGTCAGTTGGTATGTACTTTACATAATTTTAAAGAAATAAATCCATCAAAAGCCATGCTGAATGTTCATGGCAGGTTTCCGGCACCGGGAAAATACCATGTTGATGTTTGTAATCAGTGTGGTGAATGTGCTGAAGCATGTCCCGCAGAAGCCATAAAGTTCAAAGATGGTACATACATTATAGATTATGATATATGTATCGAGTGCTTAATATGTGTTGACGCATGTCCAACAAATGTAATGAAAGTAAATAAAGAAGATAATACTCCATATAAATGTAATAATTGCAGGCAATGTGTGGAAATATGCCCAAGAGATGCTTTGATATTCGAACAGAAAGGAGCATAAATATGATATACGGATATGCGGGTACTACTTTAAGGATTGATTTAACTGATGAAAAGATAGTTAAAGAGCCTCTGAAACAAGAATGGGTTGATGGATATATAGGCGGAAGAGGTTTTACCGCAAAAATATTGTTTGACGAAAATCCTCCTGAGGTGGATCCTTATGAAGGAGATAATATTTTCATAATAGCGATGGGTCCATTGAGCGGACATCTTTTACCTGCAAGCGGAAAGACCCATTTTTGTACTAAATCCCCGGCTACCGGAGGATATGGTGACAGCAACATGGGCGGACATTTCGGAGTTAATATGAAATATGCGGGATATGACGTTATGATTTTAAAAGGTAAGGCAAAACAACAAAGCTATATCTTTATAGAAGATGATAATGTAGAAATACGACCTGCACAACAATATTGGGGCAAGGGCTCTACACAAGTAGAAGAAGAATTAAAAAAAGAGCTTGGAGAAGACTTTCAAATTTTGACAATAGGACCGGCAGGTGAAAATCTTGTTAAATTTGCATGTATATCCCATGATTTTGGAAGGCAGGCAGGAAGAATAGGAATAGGAGCTGTTCTTGGCTCCAAGAATATTAAAGCAATAGCAGTAAAGGGAACGAAAAGCATCCCTGTATTTGATCCGGCAGGACTTTTACAAAAGGGTAAAGAAACATACGCTGCATGCAGAGCAAAACCCGGGTTTACGGCATGGACTCCGCAGGGAACCGCCGGTATAACAGATTGGTGCAATAATGTAGGTGCTTTGCCCACAAGGAATTTTAAAACTTCATATTGTGATTATGCCGATAAAATAAATGGTCAGGCAATATTAAAAGAATTAAAGATAACTGACAAAGGTTGCTTCGCATGTCCTATACCATGCGGCAAATACGGCTTTGCTAAAACTAAATTAGGTAATGCATATGTGGAAGGTCCCGAGTACGAAACATTATCCCTTCTTGGAAGCAACTGTGAAGTTAAGGATATACATGAAATTGCATATTTAAATTATATTTGTGATGAATTAGGATTAGATACTTGTTCAGGCGGTGCTGTTGTAAGCTTTGCACTTGAATGTTATGAAAAGGGTTTAATTTCAAAAGAAGATATGGGAATGGATGTAAAATTCGGAGATTTGGAATCCATAGTACATATACTAAAAATAATAACAGAAAGAAAAGGCATTGGGAATGCTTTAGCAGATGGAGTTAAGGCCGCTGCAGAGGTAGTCGGCAACGATAGTGACAAATTTGCAATACATGTTAAGGGGTTAGAATGGACCGGTTATGAAAGCAGAAATGCACCAGGTATGATGCTTGGGTATATGACTGCTGATATAGGAGCACATCATGGTCGCTGCTGGGTTTTAGGTAATGATGTGGCAGGATCCGCTGATGCAGGCAATGTAACTGATTTAATCACATCAGAACAAAATACAACTACATTATCAAAGGCAAAGCACGAGCATGTAGTACCGATAGTTTTAAAAAGCCAGCATACCCGTCCAGCATTTGATATATTAGGAACGTGCAGATTGCAATATATGGAGATAGGTCTTGAAACAGATTATTATGAGGATTTATTCTATACAATTACAGGGAAAAAAATAAAATGGGACGAGTTATTAAAATTATCCGAAAAAATATGGACCTTAAACAGAATGTATAATTTTAGAGAAATCAGCGATTTTGGCAGAAAATATGATTATCCGCCTGCAAGATTTTATGAAGAGCCAATACCTGACGGACCTAACAAAGGACATTTTATAGCATTAGACGTTATAGAGCAAATGCTTGACGAATATTATTCTGCAAGAGGTTGGGATAATAATGGTTATCCAACCGAAGAAACCTTGATAAATTTTGGATTAGCTTAAAAAATTGAGGATTATGCTATGAAAGTTACTTTAAAGCTATCTGAAAGCTTATTATCAATTTATAAAGAAACAGAAAAACCATTACAAGAAATTATGGTGCTGAATTTAGAAAAACCATCTACCTTGCGAGAGATACTAATAAAAGCAGGTATTAACCCATTAATGGTACCAATGATAATCATAAAAAACCAAAGATGTCAGTCTTTAGATTATTCAATTGAGAATGATGAAACAATTACCCTGATAGGTCCCTTAGCAGGGGGATAAGCAATTACCGGGGATCTCATCATTTGTAAGAGTAAAAATATGGCAGATTACTTGACAATATTCATCAGTTGCAATATAATTGTTTTAAATAAAAGTAACTGCCGAATAAACGGTTAACTCCCTTGATTATCGGTAAAAATCAACCGCATCGTTCGGGAAAAACTTGGCGGTTGATTTTTTATACTCCGAAATCCCTCTTATGTATAAAAATCTATTTCAGCTTGTCTTTAGACAAGGCAATAACTGATACTATCAACGCTCCGAATGCAAACATACATATCAAAGCTTCATAAGTAACCAAATTATCACCTCCCTTTTCAGGGAGCCAACCGCCTATCCGTCATGGCAATTCCTTTGACAAGTTATACCATAATATTACATTTAATTCAATATATTTTAAACACTTTAAAAAAGCATTTTATATGCAATACTCGAAGCTTAGCAGTAATTTTTAATTATTGAAATCGATTGCAAAAATATGAAGAATATGGTATTATTTAAGTGTAATGTTGTTCAAAAACACACAAATTTTTTGTTAATAGGAAATTATATCTTATAAATATCATAAAGATTAGGGAGAAAATATGTATACAAGTAATAAAATGTTGAAAATATTTTGCATTGTGATTGGATTATCTATGCTTTGTTCATGTGATAACACCTCTGAAAGGCAGCAAATATTTTATGATAAGGTTAAGGGAATAAACGTGAACCACGCTCTTGAGACAAGCCGTATACCGAATATAAATATTAATGACTATACACCTAGGATAAAACCGCAGGAATTCCGGGAAGTCGGATTTACCGAAAAAGAGTTAGATAGCCTTACTGATTATGATAAACATGGAAATACTGTAGATAGTATTTCCTATGAACAGGCAGAAACAGATGTTGAACTTGTATTCCGTATTTTTAAAAATTGTTACTCTGCATATTATTATTTCGGCGGGGATGAAGCATTTGAAAAAGCAAAGGAACAGGTTATTTCAGACTGTAAACTTGCAGGGGAAAATTTAACAGTAGGTACTATGCAGGAATCCCTCAGAAAGCATCTCAACTTTGTAACGGATGGTCATTTTTTAGTAGATAATAAGCAAGTTTTTGGCAAGACAGAGTATTATTCAAATGAAGAAAGAACCTTTTTTAAAGATGAAAAGGGATATTATACTGAGCAAAAGGGGAAAAAACGGTATGTTTCTTCTGTAGAGGGAAGTAATGATGTAGAAAAATATATGAAGCTTTCAGTCAATGGTAAGGGAATACTTGTCCATAAGCTTGGTGTGTTATCCATTGACGAGATAGATATGGTGGATGTTGCATTTGAGGACAGTACGGAAAACTTTGAGTTGTCACTGCCGGAATTGAAAGATGTAAGCGGAGCAGGAATTTATTCATACGAAGAAATAAATAATGTTCCTGTAGTTGGTATGCGATCATTTATAGACCAATCTGCATGCGAGCAGTTCAACGGAGCAGCGGAAATAATTAAGAACAGTAAAGTATCAATTTTAGATTTGCGAGGAAACTTAGGAGGACACGCATATAATGTTACAAGGTGGTTGAATATATATGATCCGGTATTGTCAGATTATTCTAAAGGAAATATATTTGCAGTACGCAATAGCAGAGCAAATTCTTACTTGGGACACATTCGATATAGGGCAGATCTTCCGGAAAGAAACGAGACGACTGCATCAAACAGTTTAGCTATATACCGTACCGGTATTAATCGGTGGGAAATATCAGAAAACATGACATTTGAGCGAAGCGAAAACAATAACCTGCTATTTGTACTTGTTGATACTCATACATATTCCGCCGGGGAATTGCTTATGTCTGCATTGCGGAATAAAGACAATGTTATTTTTGTGGGAACTAACAGTAATGGTTCATTGATGAGTGATGATGGAGTAAAAATTGTACTTCCAAATTCAAAAATTAATATTCAGTGTGGTTCGGTATTGAGATTCGACTATGATGAAACAGTGTTTTCGGAAGAAACCGGATTTCGCCCCGATATATGGGTTGGGACCGATTCCTTGGAGAATACTCTTAATTTGATTTCATATTATGGACTCAATAAATAATCCTAGTAATATTTATAGTATGTATATGAGGAAATGTAGGAGAAGGAGGGGAAATATTTGTCAAGACGGACTAAACTTTATTTAATTGGTATAATACTTGTTTTTATTCTAACATTGACGGCTTGCAATAAAAATGTATCGGCGGACAATGATGAAAAATATGAGTCTGAAAAGATTAAAGAGACTGAAATTCAAAATAAAGACTCTATTAAGCTTCAGTTTGAAAATGAAAATTTTACAGTTCATTCCTTTGACAAAGATAAAGAATGCATTGAAGATTTGGCGAAAGCGCTTGATGAAAATTATGATGCTATTACAAATAATTTAAGTGTTTCATTAAAAGATAAGGTGAAGGTTACAATTTATCCTAACATTAAATCATTTCATAATAATATTGGGATGCAAAATGCAGGTGATTGGTTAGTCGGTGTCGCATGGAGAAATGAAATTTATATGGTATCGCCTTTGAATCCCGGAAGTCAACATACTTATGATTCGTTAATGAAAGTGATAGTGCATGAATTTGTACATGTAGTTCAATTTAATATTTATCCGTATCGTTATCCAAACCGATGGATGACTGATGGATTGGCTACCTATGCGGCTAAACAAATACCTGACAAGACAATAATGAAAGATTTGATAGATGCAGGTAAAAATCCGTCTCTATCGGATATGAACAGTAAAGATTTTGAGAAAGTCAACGGCTATGATTTTTCATACACTGTGGTGGAATACCTCGTAAAAGAATATGGCTATGAAACAATTGTCGCTATGATAGAAACTCCTAAAAAGATGTATGAAATATTAGGAAAAAGCTTAGATGAATTTGAAAATGACTGGATTAATTATTTGAAAGAAAACTGGGGAAGTTAATAGAAATTTAAAGCATACACGACGACCGTCCAACTGTACCTGGGCGGTTAATTTTTTTCTCAAACAAGCTGTTTTTTATAAATAATTGTCCGATATATATCAAGGAAATGACTTAAAATGACATAATATCGGAGGTAACAATGAAACAGCTTAGAAAAATAGGATTTCTTCTGCTTATGGCAGCAATATTCTTCACAGGTCCTGTGTATGCAGCAGGAGTATATATAAGCGAAAGCATTAACGGAATAAATATCAATCATGTGGATATAAAAATTGAGAACAATATAAAGCCTTTGGTTCTTAATGCAGGCAATCAGATGAACACAACAGATTCACTGGCAAATATGGCTAAAAATGCAGGGGCCTTTGCAGCAATAAATGGAACATATTTTGAAGCGTACGGCGGAACACCCGTTCCGTGGGGAACCTTGATTAAAAACAATAAAGTACTTCATATAAGCAATGGAGGCTCCGTTGTTGGAATAACATCCGAAGGCAGGCTCATAGTGGACAGACTTTCCTTTGAGTTTGAAGGATATGTAAATGGTGTATACCGGGCTATCCCATGGAGGATAAACCATCATAGTCCCGAAGCGGAAGCAATAACAATTTTTACTCCCGAATACGGAACCACAGTAAATATGTCGGATGGAGCAAAGGCAGTGGTTGTTACAAATGGAAAGGTTACAGACATAGTGACCTGGGATTTTAACATTCCGGACGATGGCTTTGCAATTTTGTACAACTCCTCGTCTTCATATCTTGTTGATGAGCGTTATAAAATAAATGACGAGGTATATTACAAGGTGAAAATCAATACTACATTTACGAACCCGGAGGATTGGAATGATATAGTATGCGGATTGGGAGCGGGTCCCAGCCTGATAATAAACGGTGTGATAACGGCTGACGGACCGGCGGAAGGATTTGCTGATGCGAAAATAAATATAAACAGTGCAGGAAGGTCGTTCATAGGAGCAAAAGCAGACGGAACCATAATAATCGGCAATATGGGTTCCGCAACAATAGCAAATGCTGCGGAGGCATGCAGAAGTATGGGACTCGTGAACGCAATGTGCCTTGACGGAGGCGGTTCCATAGCATTGTACTATCCTTCATACAATGTAAATATGTCCGGCAGAAAAATAAATAACGCTCTGGCATTTATAGAAGAAAAGGAAGAATTAATAACGGCAGCACCAACATCATCTCCCGTTATAATAGACGGAAAAACAGTAACGCTTGATGTTTACAATATTAACAACAATAACTATTTTAAGTTAAGGGATATTGCGATGCTTCTTAACAACAGTAAAAAGCAGTTTGGCGTTGAATGGGATGCAAGTAAAAATGCAATCAATCTCATTACGAACAGCCAGTATATATCTATAGGCGGAGAGCTGTCAGAACTGAAGGACGGAAATATAAAAATAGCATCTGAGACAAAATCAGATATTTATATAGACGGAAAAACAGTAAAACTGACATCATACAGCATAGATTCAAGCAGCTATTTCAAGTTGAGAGACATAGCAGAGCAACTGAATTTCGGCGTTGATTGGAACAGTACCACTAATTCAATTGTTATAAGTACAAAGTAATATTATGTTACTATTCACAGTTACCTAACAACTTGTCATCCTGAGCGATAGCGAAGGATAGCATCCTTCAAAATCTAAAATTCGAACTAAAGACCTCAGAATTTGACTGTGAATAGTAACCATATTATCATACTCCCTTTTAGAGAGCTAACCGCATATACGTTGCGGAATTTTTTTTGACATATCATATATTATAGTTATATTTTGGAACAAATTTGTTATGTGAACGTCTTACTAAATAAAGTAAATGATGCTACGTATAAAATACTGAATAATCCTGATCTATCAAGTATATACAACTCAATAATTGTGTCGCAGCCAAAAGGTAGTATTGATAAATTTTACTATGATTTGATAGAAGATAATTAGAAAGTTAAACTTAAAAAATTATTAGGAAGAACCGCATTGTTTGCCGATCCTGGTGGAAATATATATGAAATTTTTGCGGAGATTATTTAGGTAATTTTTATTTAAAAATGGCTTTATTGTAAGAGATGAGGAGCGTATATGAAATCTATTTCAGATAATAATGAACAAGTTATTGAGTTTAAATATATAGGCAGTCAAGATATGATAGAAGAAATACGGCAGCTTTTTTTGGAATATGCGGAATCTTTAGGAGTAGACTTAAATTTTCAGGATTTTGAGTCAGAGATTAACTCACTTCCCGGAAAATACGAACCGCCTGACGGAATTTTGATATTGGCATCAGTTAACGGTAAATCGGCCGGTTGTGTTGCTCTTCGCAGGCTTTCAAAAGATATATGTGAAATGAAAAGACTCTATATTCGTGATGAATATAGAAGATTGGGAATAGGTAAAAAGCTCATTGTTATGATAATCGAAGAAGCAAAAAAATTAAAATACAGATATATGAGACTTGATACTCTTCCGACAATGAAAAAAGCACAGGAGCTGTATGCTTCATTAGGATTCTATGATATAGAACCATATGTCTATAACCCCATTGAAGGAACAAGATTTTTGGAACTCATATTGTAGGACTATACAAAATTTATAACCGTTGAGGTGAAACCCTTAATGGTTATTTTTTTGCAATCAAAATTATCTTTATGTGGAATTTTCTTTTAAGGTTGACAGAACAACTACTATGCGGTACAATATAGTTAACTATTATGCAGTGCAAGGTAGGAGGAGAATGTGGTAGATAAATCACAATTATTACGAGGAACATTGGAAGGATGCATAGTGAAAATAATCGGTGATGAAGAAACGTACGGGTATGAAATAATATCCCGTTTACAGGATTATGGTTTTGATGATGTAAGAGAAGGCACAACCTATCCCATTTTGGTAAGACTTGAGAGAAAAAAATTTATAACGTCCAAGTACAAAGAATCTCCTCTTGGACCGAAAAGAAAATATTATTTCTTAACTGAAACAGGGGAGGAATTTTTAAATGAATTTCAAACGGTATGGAACGATGTAAAGGAATCAGTTGATAAAGTAATGAAAGGGGAATAAATATGTTTATGAATGAAATGCTCTTACTTAAAAAGGAAAATGAAGTACAAATAAAAACATTAAGAGATGATGATGTGCAGACAATAAAAGATATCATGAAGGGCATGAGTATATTTAAGGTTAATTCTTATGATGCACAGGTAATAAAAAGAGATCTGATTGGGATGGCTCAGGAATTTGAATTAAGAAATAAAACCTTACATGATGCAATCGGCAGTGACGTAAAAGGCTTTGCTCAGGATATTATAAAAAACAGCGGAGGCCCATGTAAATATGAGATTTTTCTTGGATTTTTACTGAAGCTGTCAGGATATTTTTTTGGTTGGTTTCTTGTATTGGCTGTTGGTGCATATAGTGGGAATTTTATCTGGAATGCTGATCCGATTATGATTGTATTTTACTTCACTATGGTAATACTCAGCTTTATAACAGAGGGGCTGATAAACCCTGTGTTCAGCATGGAAAAAGGATTTAAGAAAGAAATTGGTTCAATAATCCCCATAGCATTGTTTTTATCGGTATCAATTATGTTCTACTTTATGTACGACAAACAGAACATAAGAGAGATTAATGCGGGTTATATAGTGATTACATCAGGAATTTCATATCTTATAGTAAAATACCTAAATACTAAAAATATTAATAAATTAGCAAGTAATAAAAAGAACTTTATACAGGATTTGAATTAATTAATATTGCCATAGTATCTGACGTTTGTCAGAATAGGCATTGTACTTTTGTATGTAATGGATTATAATGGTAATACATCACGGGGACGGACCTAAAAGGTACGTCCCCGAAATTCTTTTTATTAATTAGAGGGTATATAATGATTAAAATTCAAAAAAAATCGATTTTGCTTTTTATTTTAGCCACTGTTATTTTGGGGATATTATTATTTAATATTGTATTATATTTCATTCTTCCTAAACAGGATTACGAATATCGTCAATTATTGCTTCCTGATAATTTCACCCTTCCTGATGCCCGTGTTATAGCAATAGGGACTGCTACACATGGCAATGCAGAGCCATTTGATATTACGCTTGAAATGCTTAAAAAAATTAAAGAAGAAAGAGGTCATGTTGACTTTTGAATTAAAAAAGTCATTGCTTATAACCACGGTAGATCTATAACCGGCTTGTTCATGACCACTTTGCGGATTGAAGTCTAATTTAATAATATCTCCTTGTCTTACCATAGCTCTTTACATTTTGGAGTTCACCAATCTGTTTATATGGATTCATATTCACCATCGAAGTTTTCAAATCCTCCCTGAATTGTGAAAAAACACAACAAATTTGTTGTTGTAAAACATTCAATACATAGGGCTGGAACAAATTAGTTAAAAAAATCGTATATTTAATTTATTCATTATGATGTAGTTAATTTTTTGTTATTTTTTTAATTTATTGTAACAGGTTTTTTGTTGTGCTATGATAATTTAAACATATTTCTACATATATACATAGTCAGGGAGTGAATTAATGAAATATATCGAAAGTATCAGCGATGATGTATATTTTAATCTTGCTTTAGAGGAATATATATTTAATAGCTTAAAAGATGATACGTACTTTATGTTATGGAAAAATGAAAACAGTATTGTTATGGGAAAGCATCAAAACGCCTATGAAGAAATAAATATTAAGGCAATAGAACAAAATAATATTAAAGTAGCCAGAAGGAATACAGGCGGCGGCACAGTTTTTCATGATAGAGGTAACTTAAACTACTCTGTTATAACTGATTATGATAAAAATACGTTTATAGATTATGATAAATTTATTATACCTGTAATAAATGCATTGAATTCAATCGGAGTTAAAGCTGAAAAAAGAAGAACCAGTGACATAGCAATAGATGGTAAAAAAATATCGGGAAGTGCTCAGACTATAAAAGGCAACAGAGCTTTACATCACGGAACGCTGTTGTTTTCTGCAGATTTAACAATGCTTCATGATTTATTAAAAACTACCGAAGGAAAAATTGAATCGAAGTCGGTGAAATCAGTAAGAAGTATTGTTACCAATATAAGAGAACATCTTATTGATACTACAATAAATATAGATGAGTTTCAAAAAATGTTTGCTGATGCAATGTTTTCCGATGATATAGAAAAATATGAAATAAGTCAGGAGCAAATAGAATCAGTAAACGAACTTGTTGAAAATAAATACTCTAAATGGGAATGGAGCTTTGGAGCTTCACCGGATTTTTATTTTGAAAAGGAAAGTGCTGTTAATGGTAATGCAATAAAGGTAAAGTTAAATGTTAAAAAGGGAATAGTAACAGAATGTAATATTCAAGGAATCAATCTTACTTGTGGAGAATTAGAAGAAAACATTATTGGTTCGCGTTACAGCTATATTGATACTGTAAACAAGCTTAAAGAGTATAGTTCTCTGAAAGGTATACTAAATATAAATTATGAGGAATTAGCTGATTGCTTTTTCTAATTCAGGAGGTAAATATGATAAAACTAATTAAAATGCCAAAGCTTAGCGCTAATATGGAAAGTGGCTTATTGGTTACATTACGCAAACAAAACGGAGATGATGTACAAAAAGGCGATGTTCTTTTTGAAGTCGAAACCGAAAAAGTTGTCAGTGAAATTGAAAGTGAAGAAGATGGAAAATTAGTTAAATTATATTTTAGAGAGGGAGATAACGTAAAAGTAGACGAAATAATAGCGGAAATAGAAATAGCAGAATGAGGTGAAAAAATGGGAAGAAAGTTGCCCGACTGGCTGAAAGTAAATTATAATAAAGAAGCGGTTGATGAGGTAAGCCATTTGATGGCTGATTTAAAACTTAATACAGTCTGTAAAGAAGCAAATTGTCCTAATTTAGGTGAATGCTTTAAGAAAAAAACAGCAACATTTATGATTTTAGGAAGTGTCTGCACGAGAAACTGCAGGTTTTGCAATGTTTCAAACGGACATGCTGCAGAGGTTGATCCCGAAGAACCGATTAATCTTGCATTAGCTGTAAAAACACTTGGCTTAAAACATGTGGTGATAACCAGTGTTACAAGAGATGATTTAGCCGATGGCGGTGCTGCTCATTTTGCAAGTACTATAGAAGCTGTAAGAAAGTATAATCCTGATACGACAATAGAGGTTCTTATACCTGATTTAGAGGGTGTTCATGAACATCTGGATATTGTTATAAATGCAAATCCAAATGTTATAAACCATAATATTGAGACGGTTAAATATCTTTACGCTGATGTGCGTCCCCAGGCTGATTATGAAAGATCATTGCATGTTCTTAAGTATGTTAAGGAAAAAGCTCCGGATATAATAACTAAGACAGGTATTATGGTCGGACTTGGTGAAACGGATGAGCAGGTATATGAAGTAATGGACGATTGCTTAAAGGTAAATTGTGATATATTTACCATAGGTCAGTACCTGCGACCATCAGAAAATCATATAGAGCTTAAGGAATATGTCACCCCGGAAAAATTTGAAGAGTATAAAAAGGTTGGACAAGAAAAGGGCTTTAAATATATTGCCAGCGGTCCTTTAGTTAGAAGCTCATACAAAGCAGAAGAAGCATCTGGTGTATTTAACAAGGAGAAGTAAATGCAGCTTAATATAATTAAATTAGGTAAGATAGAATATGATGAAGCTTTCAAAATTCAACAAGAACTTGTGAAATTAAGACAAGATAAAGCAATCGGTGACACCCTGCTCGTATTGGAGCATTTCCCAATAATAACGGTCGGAAGAAGCGGTGACAATGACAATATCATTGTACCACAAGACTTTTTAGAAGAAAATAATGTCAAGGTTAACTATGTAAATCGTGGCGGGGATGTAACGTATCATGGTCCCGGTCAGATCGTAGGATACCCCATTATCGACCTTGTTAATCATGGTAAAGATTTAAAGCTTTATGTAAGTATGTTAGAGGATGTTATAATTAAATTATTAAAAGAAGAATTTAATATAGATGCTTATACAAAGGATATGAAATATACGGGAGTATGGGTTGATGACAATAAGATTACCGCAATAGGTGTTTTTATTAAAAGATGGGTGACAATGCATGGCTTTGCATTTAACGTAAATACAAATCTCGATCATTTTAAATGGATAATCCCATGCGGTATACATGATAAAGGTGTTACTTCATTAAAAGGATTATTGGATAAGGAGCTAGATTTAAATACTATGATTGACCTTGTGGCAAAATATTTTTGTGATGTTTTTGGATATGATGATATAAATGAATGCAGCTTAGAAAGTATATTGCAATAAGCATATAGTATTTGTTTAAATATATAACCGTTGACGTCTGAACATCTTAAGCAAGGAGGCGTAGCTGAATAATCAGAAAAAATTTAGAATAATAATGCTTTTTCATCAATTATTTAAACCAAATGCATATTAAATCATCACGACAAACGCATGAGTTAAGAAAAAGTAACAAATAAAGAAAAAGCTTTTTTTGGTTGGCAAAAACAGGTATAAT
>NZ_JACBNQ010000070.1 GCF_013403245.1 Sedimentibacter hydroxybenzoicus DSM 7310
ATAAAGCATTTAAGAGAGTTAAAGCAAACAAAGGTGCCGGAGGCATTGATGGGATGAGTGTTGATGAACTTCAAACGTATCTCAAAGAGAACAAAGGGAGCCTTATCCAAAAGTTAAGGAAGGGGCGATACAAGCCCCAACCTGTCCGTAGGGTAGAGATACCCAAAGAAACCAAAGGGGAATACCGAAAGCTTGGGATACCTACAGCAGTTGACCGTGTGTTTCAACAGGCAATTGTTCAGGAGCTATCGCCCATCTATGAAGAACAGTTTTCGGAAAGCAGTTTTGGCTTTCGCCCAAATAGGGGAACCCATGATGCCTTGAGAAAATGCGCCGAATATGTTGATGAAGGATACGATTATGTCGTAGACATGGATTTGGAAAAGTTCTTTGACACAGTGTGTCAGAGTAAATTGATTGAAATACTATCCAGAACCATTAAAGATGGTAGGGTAATATCACTTATCCATAAATACCTAAATGCAGGAGTCATCAACAGAGGAGTTTTTGAAAAGACAGAAATAGGGATGCCGCAGGGCGGTTTATGCTAAGCTTAGCATAATCCGCCTTATGCAAAGTTGACGATTATGCAAAGTAAATATAGCTAAGCATTGATTTATCTAAACTACTCTATGATTT
>NZ_JACBNQ010000071.1 GCF_013403245.1 Sedimentibacter hydroxybenzoicus DSM 7310
TAATGACTGGGGTGAAGTCGTAACAAGGTAGCCGTATCGGAAGGTGCGGCTGGATCACCTCCTTTCTAAGGAGAACTGAAGGACTTATGCTGTTCTATTGCTACTCAAGCAAAAGTTTGAGTAGTTTTTATAGTCATGAATAGTCGTTCAATGTTAATTATTCATTGTTCACTGTTCATTGATATGTGGGGGTATAGCTCAGTTGGGAGAGCACCTGCCTTGCAAGCAGGGGGTCAAGAGTTCGAATCTCTTTATCTCCACCACACTCTATTAAATATAGAGGTAGAGAACTTTGAAAATTGCATAGGAAAATAAAAAGAGAAGACATTAGTTAAATTCAAATTTTTGAAACAAAACAATTACAATTTAACCAAAAAAGGCAGTCGCGCAACACAAATTTGTTTACTCGCGTAAGCTCGTACAAATTTGGAGCGCATTGCATCAGACCTACCGCAATTTTTTCTTCACTAACGTTTGAAAAAATTGGGTTAGGGCTTGAAAACAAATAAATCATGAAGACATGATTTACAAGGTCAAGATAGAAAGGGCTTAAGGCGGATGCCTTGGCACTGGGAGCCGAAGAAGGACGTGGCAAACTACGAAAAGC
>NZ_JACBNQ010000008.1 GCF_013403245.1 Sedimentibacter hydroxybenzoicus DSM 7310
ACTTGAACTGGATCATATTTTTTTAAATTTAATCTTTCAATAGTTTAATTGTGAAACTCATTCATGCGTTTGTCGTGTTATTTATTGATATGATAGTTGACATATGAAAGCTTATTGAATATAATACTAATTAATTAAATATTGTATAACTAAGAACTATGGTAAATATCATAGTTCGCAGTATAAGAAATAAAAGCTGCGATAAGAATTAGTAGCAATCATGAATACAAACAGAAAGTTACCGGTTGATGAGAGGTGCCTTGGATATTGATTGTGAATACATCTTTGAGCTTTGCACCGAACAGTTTTTTAGTAGGCTGCAACGGGAAATAACACCCGTTATAGTGTTAGAGTATCTCATTTAATAAATGACGTACTTAATAAGGTGAGCAATGTGAGTTGCTTGCAAATATAAGGTGGTAACACGAAATGATATCTCGTCCTTTTGGAAACAAAAGGGCGAGTTTTTTATTATCGGCTTTTCTTCTTATACCTCATAAATATTGAATAAAATATTTCAAGGAGATGTTAATTATGTTAAAACCAGAAGAACAAATGCAGATTATCTCAAAAGGTGCGCACACCATAGTAAATGAGGAAGAGTTGCTTTTAAAGCTCAACAAATCTTTCGACAGAAATATACCGCTCTCAATCAAATTAGGACTTGACCCATCTGCGCCGGATATACATTTAGGCCACGCGGTTGTACTCCGTAAAATTAAACAACTGCAGGATTTAGGTCATCACGTAGTAATTATTGTGGGTGATTTTACGGGAAAAATCGGTGACCCCACCGGAAAGTCAAAGGGAAGAATTGCTCTCACAAATGAGCAGGTTCAGAAAAATTCGATAACTTATTGTGAACAAATTTTTAAGATATTGGATAAAGATAAGACTGAAGTTCGCTTTAACAGCGAGTGGCTTTCTAAACTCAATTTTGAGGACGTAATTAGGCTTGCCTCTACTACGACCGTTGCGAGAATTATGGAACGAGACGATTTCAAAAAAAGGTATGAAAACCAAACTCCGATAGGAATTCATGAGTTTTTCTACCCATTGATGCAAGCATATGATTCTATTACGCTTAATTCAGATGTAGAATTGGGAGGCACTGACCAGACTTTTAATATATTAATGGGCAGAACTCTGCAAAAAGCATTAAATCAAGAACCGCAGATTGCTATATTCATGCCTATTCTTGAAGGTTTAGACGGTATAGAAAAAATGAGCAAGAGCCTTGGAAATTATATAGGTATTAATGAACCCGCCGAAGTAATGTTTAAGAAAGTAATGGAGATTCCCGACACTCTTATCATCAGATATTTTGAACTTGCAACGGATGAACACCCGAGTGAAATAAAAGGGATAAAGGAAAATCTCGATCACGGAGCAAATCCAAAGGATATTAAATACCGTTTGGCCGAAATCATAACTTCACTTTACCATGCACCTGATGATGTGGAAAGGGCAATTGAATACTATGATACTGCTTTTTGTAAAAAATCCATTCCTGACAATATCCCTGAGATTTTTATAAATGAAGAAACTATCAACGATATTATTATACAACTGATAAAAATGGATTATATTAAAAGCAAAAATGATTTTATCAGATTAGTGAAACAGGGCGGCATTCAGTTAAATGGGAGCAAGCTTTCACTACATGAAACCGATCGAATTATTAACCATGATGATGTGATTAAAATCGGGAAAAAGCGTTTTGTAAAATTCATTAAAGATATTTAAGGTATAACCTAAATATATAAAAAATAGCGCCGGAGCGCTATTTTTTATATATTTTCATCTAATTTTTCTTTAAAATTAATAAGATTTAAGTGATTTTCTTCGGGTATTTCGAATATATAATGCTTTAATTTCATATCCCATTAATGTTCTCCTGTCTGCACATCTATTTTCCTTACTTCTTTGTTTTTATATGTATTAAATGTAAATTTTAAACCATTATTTTCGTGTATTTCTGATGCGTAAGATAAATACCAATTTTCATCAGAATCAAAGTTATGTAAAAATGTATCGGCATTTTCGATTGCATCAACCTTAGTTATTAGCGCCTCACTGCAATATGGATATAAATCATTGTAAATTTTGCCGCCTCCTATTACGAACACATCATCATCTTCGTGGTTTTTAAGCTCTTCAAACAATTCATCAAATGAATTTACAACTATGCAGTCATCTTCTTTAAAATCCTTGTCTGTTGTAAGCACTATATTTGTTCTGTTTTTTAATGGTTTGCCTCCAGGGAAAGACAGTAATGTTTTCCTGCCCATTACCACTACCTTATTCATGGTTGTATTTTTGAAAAAAGCCATATCATCAGGTAAGCTAAACAATAAATTTCCTTGATAACCGATTGCCCAATTTTTTGCTACTGCAACTATTAATTTCATATACTACTCCTCTACACCGCTATCGGAACTTTAACCTTAAAAGGATTAAATTCATAATTAGATAATTTAAAGCTATCCACTGCAAATTTGTAAAAATCAACAACATTTTTATCAATTATCAAAGTTGGCGCTTCATGCTCTTTTTGTTCTATAAGCTCTTCTATTATTGGAACATGTCTGTCGTATATATGCGCATCTGCTATAACATGCACTAATTCCCCTGCTGTCAAACCACTTATCTGTGCCATCATATGTACTAAAATTGAATATTGAACTACATTCCAGTTGTTAGCGGCCAATATATCCTGTGAACGCTGATTTAATATGGCATTTAGCTTATTGCCTGATACATTAAATGTCATGCTGTAAGCGCACGGGTATAGGTGCATTTCGTGAAGATCTTGAAAATTATATATGTTAGTCATGATTCTTCTGCTTGCCGGGTTGTTTTTTAAATCATAAATTACTCTGTCTACCTGATCAAACTCCCCTTCTTTGTATTTATGCTTAATGCTTAGCTGATACCCGTATGCCTTTCCTATAGAGCCGCCTTCATCTGCCCAAGAATTCCAAATACTGCTGTTTAAATCATTAACGTTATTAGATTTTTTCTGCCATATCCACAGCAATTCGTCAACTGCAGCATTAAAATTTGTTTTTCTTAGAGTCAATATGGGAAAGCTTTCCTGTAAGTCATATCTGTTAACTATGCCAAATTTCTTAATCGTGTGAGCCGGAGTTCCATCCTCCCATTTAGGTCTTACATCATAATCAGTATCCCAAACACCATTTGCAAGTATATCCTTGCACATATTTATAAATAATTTATCTGCTGTACTCATTAGTCCTCCGCAACAATTATATAATATATAATTATATATTATCCACCCAACCAATACAAGCTAATAATATGCAGACAACCCAAATCTTTTAATTTGCCTTTGTGTTGTCCGCTTATAATGTAAGTACAAAAAGAATGTCATTCTGAGAACAGCTAATTCGTTAAAATTATCAACAGTGTCTCCGAATGACGATTTTTTTATCTTTGTAACCATATTTATTTCATAGAATTCTGGTTTATAAAATTCTTTATTTGCATTTTTTGTTCAAAGCCTTTTACTCTCATTGCTTCAGATTCTTCACTTTCAAAGTTTTTAAAGTATATGGACATTTCTCCGTCCTTAATATCATCGTATCTTATGCACCTGAAGCCGTTATCGTACATTTCTTTTATTTTCTCAAATTCGTTCATAATACTCTCCCCTTACGTTATATATACATAATATTCCCTGTTTATACTAAATTATGACTAAATTTGAGAAAAAAATATCCTATGAATTACAAAAGCAATTCATAAGACTGTTAAGCTGTCCATAATTCTCTCGTTTCATAGCTTTCTTCATCCAAAGAACATAGAACTTCATTATCAAAAAGCGAATTTACAGAAGGTATTATCACATCGCCGATATCCTTCAAATTAATTTTGCAACTTACTCCGGATAAAACACCTACACCTATGGCACCTGAATTTTTTGCAAACATCATATCGTAATATGAATCTCCAACTATTGCAACTTCTTCAGGATTGAGTCCATACATGCTGCAAAATCTTTCACATGCATCATTATGAGGTTTTAATTTCATAACTCCGTCATTAGAGCCGATAAAATCAAAACAATCATGCAAGCTTAATTTATTGATCATATGCATTGCCGACTGATATGAATCTGCCGTTGCAAGACCCATTTTAATACCTTTAGAGCTTAAATGCTCATACAGAGCTCTTATATCGGTTAACGGTTTAAATTCAATGTCTTCTCTTAAACCTTCTCCTCTGATGAGCTCTACTACATGCTTCTGAAATGGCGCTAACTCTATATTTTTGTATTTACTCAATACAAAATGAAGCTCTGCCGCTACATCCTCATGTGATCTGTTTGCCAATGCTCCAAATGGTTCAGCGACATTTCCTTTTATACCGATAGATTTTTTAAGCTCGTTAAAAATATTATCGTCTTCTATGCAATATTCTTTCATTAACTTTTTAATTGTATTAACTGACGCATCTATCCATAATGAGAAATCTATCAAGGTTCCATCCTTATCAAACAATATTCCTTTTATCATCATTTCACCTCCTTTTGACGGGGACATTCCTTTAAAGCTTCCTACGAAGACTTTCTCTACTTTAAAGGTGTGTCCCTCTTCCTTAAATAGTAATGTTAATTTGTAAAAATATAATAATCGTTTTGTAAAAATCATTACTTATACAGCATTTTAATTTAATTATATTTAAGTATCCTTAAATTGTGATTAATTTAGATAAGAATAATTGCGCCATTATTGTAAATAATACCAATATCATAGAGAAAGGTTGTGTTTATATGCGGATACCAAGACATATAGGGCTTATACCTGACGGAAACAGAAGGTGGGCACAGGATAATGGTTTAAATAAACAGGATGGATATTATTATGGACTTAATCCCGGGCTTGCAGCCTTAAAATTAGCACAAGAATATGGTATTGATGAAATTACATATTACGGCTTTACCACCGATAACTGCAAAAGACCTAAAGTTCAAATCGAATCCTTTGTAAAAGCATGTGTGGATGCGATCAATATAATTGCCAAAGAAAATGTGTCACTCCTTGTTATTGGAAACACTAAATCATCTGTATTTCCAAAGGAATTATTAAAATATACCACAAGAACCAATATAGGAAACGGTGGAACAAAGGTTAACTTTCTGGTGAATTACGGCTGGGATTGGGATATATCAAAAATTAACGTAAATTCCTCCGATCGTAGAACAATTATGGATTGTCTTCACTCAAGAGATATTTCAAGAATCGACCTGATTTTAAGATGGGGCGGCAGAAAAAGATTATCGGGATTCTTGCCGGTTCAATCTGTTTATTCAGATATTTATACAATTGATGATATGTGGCCTGATTTCACACCCGAGCAATTTCATAAAGCAATGAAATGGTACAATGCTCAGGATGTAACATTGGGGGGATAATCTCCCCCATTCATTGCGTTTATGGTAACTCTATTATCTTTTCCTTTGATTGTCTGTACAGAACAAATTTGTTGCCTATACTTTGTACATACTCAGCTCTGACTGCTTCCGCTATTTCGTTAGCAGTTTCCTTTGCCTCAAGCATACTGTTGTTTAATACGCTTATCTTAATCAATTCTCTGGCTGCTAACGCATCATCGATTTGCTTTATAACATTTTCTGTTACGCCGCCCTTGCCGATTTGCATTATAGAATCAATACCATTAGCCATTGATTTCAAATAACTTCTTTGTTTTCCTGTTAACATTTCTATCTCCTCAATTTGGGGACATTCCCCTTTATCTTCAGTTCTAATCGGGGACATTCCTTTAAAGCTTACTCCAAAGATTTTCCCAACTTTAAAGGTGTGTCCCCATACCTCTGTCGGGGTGTGTCCCCTTTCCTCTTAGTCCACGAAGTCAAATTCCACTCCGCAGACACTTATTAAATCTCCTTCTGTTGCTCCAAGCTCTCTTAATTTATCTATGACACCCTTATCGACTAAAACCTTCTGGAAGTTGCTGAAGGATTCAAAGTCGTCAAAGTTAGTTGAATCAACCAATCTTTCAAGAAAATCACCTTCTGCGAGATAATAATCATCTTCCTTAGTTACAACGATTGTATCTCTTTCCTTTCTGTCATAGAAGCTTTCGATTTCCTGCTCATCAACAAATTCAATTTCCTCTTCGATTTGAGTTAATCTTTCATAGGCACGCTTCTTTAATAAATCAAGACCCTCACCTGTTGCTGCCGAAACCTCCAGTATCTCATATTTCTCAGAAAACTCTTTTTTAATTCTTTCTAAATTTACCATAGCTTCCGGCAAATCTATTTTATTAAGCACTATTATCTGCGATTTATCTGACAGCTTATCACTGTACTGCTTCAACTCTTCATTTATTTTATAAAAATCCTCAACGGGATCTCTGTCCTCTTGTCCTGATGCATCAATTACATGAAGCAAAAGCTTAGTTCTTTCTACGTGTCTTAAAAACTCAAGACCTAAGCCGGCTCCTTCGGATGCCCCTTCAATAAGACCGGGTATATCAGCAAGAACGTAACTATGTCCTTCCTCTATACCTACCACACCTAAATTCGGCTTCAGTGTTGTAAAATGGTAATTTGCAATTTTTGGCTTTGCACTTGTTATTGTAGCAAGTATAGTTGACTTGCCAACATTGGGAAACCCAACCAAGCCAACATCTGCAAGGAGCTTAAGCTCAAGAATTATTTCTCGTGCATCTCCCTTTGTTCCCGGCTCTGCAAAACGGGGTGTACGCCTGATGGAATTTTTAAATTTCGTATTTCCTTTTCCACCTCTGCCTCCTCTTGCAACCACAAACTGCTGTCCGTGAGTTTTCAAATCAGTTAATATAATATTTGTTTCTTCATCCTTAACCAAAGTTCCGGTGGGCACTCTTAGAACAAGGTCCTTACCGTCAGAACCATACTGTTTTTTTCCTCTGCCGTCTTCTCCGTTTTCTGCTTGATAATGCCTTTTATATCTAAAATCCATCAATGTCCTTAAGCCCTCATCAGCTTCTAATATAATGCTGCCCCCGTCTCCGCCGTCTCCGCCGGCAGGTCCGCCCATGGGCTCATATTTTTCACGTCTGAAGGCAACGCTGCCGTTTCCGCCTTTGCCGGCCTTAACACTGATTTTTGCTATGTCAATAAACATATTCTCCTCCTGTCGGGGACATTCCCATAAGCCTTACCTCAGTGACTATCCCTACTTAGGGGTGTGTCCCCTTTTACGTTGGGGACATTCCCTTAAGCATACTCCAAAGACTATCTATACTTAAGGGTGTGTCCCCTTTCCTATTATACAAAAAACCTACCATTAAGGTAGGTACATTGCTTTATGCTTCTAATTCACAGGGATATACACTTACTTGCTTTCTTTGTTTGTCTTTTCTTTCGAACTTAACTTTTCCGTCAACTTTTGCAAATAATGTATCATCACTTCCGATACCAACATTTAATCCCGGGTGAAGTTTAGTTCCTCTTTGTCTAACAAGAATGTTTCCTGCCAATACAAACTGACCATCAGCTCTTTTAACTCCCAGCCTTTTAGAATTGCTGTCACGACCGTTTTTAGAGCTACCAACACCTTTTTTATGTGCGAATAACTGTAAATTTAATTTTAAAAACATGTTTACACCTCCTCAAATTTAAGTGTAATATATTGACTGTAATCTGCCAGTAATAATTCTATACCTACTACGAAGCTTCTATATATTACATCAGTTTTATCATTGTTTTTTAATGTTCTGACACTCATCAGACCAATGTCCTCATCAACCTCATAACTTATATCTTCCGGTTCAATACCTGCAACTAAGTTAATTGAGTTAAGAACTGTATACGATAAAATGGAAACTGATGCACATACTATGTCTAATCCTTCTTCGGCGTATCCTGAATGTCCTTCAACTATAAAACCGCTTATTTCTTCCTTGGTTCTATATACAGAAACTGTAATCATAATTATCCAACTATTTTCTCAATTTTAATTTGAGTATATGGTTGACGATGACCTTGTTTCTTTCTGTAGTCTTTCTTAGCTTTATACTTAAAAATTATAATTTTCTTAGCCTTTCCTTGGTTTTCAACCAAGCCTTCAACTACAGCTCCGTCAACATATGGTTTTCCAACGTTTAATTTTCCTTCTTCAGCAACAAGTAAAACTTTATCGAATTTTACCTGTTCACCATCAGCTATGTTAAGTTTTTCAACTCTTATAACATCGCCTTCCTGTACTCTATATTGTTTTCCACCAGTTTCAATGATTGCGTACATAAAATTACCTCCTCTTCCCAGTCTCGCCATTGCAGGTACTTTACAGTTTTAACCTGATCCGCGCGGCTCTTGCAAATATAGATTTTAACAAATTATAATACATTTGTCAACTATTTTTGCTGTTTAACATACATACTAATATAATTTAGTTTGCCTGTTCTGTCAACAATTATTTCGCCTGCGAGGATATTTTTGTCCTTTACAAAATATATTTTCATATTATGTTTTTGTTCCAATTTATTTATTATATCCATGCATTCATTCAGTATTTTATAATAAATTATAGAACCGGTTTTTAATACTATTGCTTCTGATGTAGTATTATTTTTGATTCTTTTTATTAAAGCTTCAAGCCTTAGAAATATATGAACCTTTGAACTTGTCCTGCCGCTCCCGTTGCAATGCTCACACTCTTCCGTAATTAAATTAAAGAAATTTTCCTTATCTTTTTTCCTTGTTAGTTCCATCAGGTTAAGCTTTGTCATGCCGATGACGTTGGTTTTATTTTTATCATTTTTAAATATCATCTTTGCCTTATTGACTATTAAATTAATATTATCCTTGTTTTTAACATCAATAAAATCGATTATGATTATTCCGCTGATATTTCTTAAATTAATCTGTCTTTTTATCTCATCCAAGGCATATAAATTAATAGCTAATGCCGTATCCTCAATGCTTTCACTTCCAACAAAGCTGCCGCTGTTAACATCTATTACTGTTAATGCTTCTGTAACATCAATAATAATCGAACCACCGTTATCAAGGTCTACCTTCCTTTCAAAAAGCATGCTTATTTGTTTTTCAACATTGTATTTATCAAAGGAATTATCAGATTCAACAATTTCAATATCATTTAATTCGGAATATCCTGTCAAAAGCTCTGATATTTTTTCTTTTGTTTCTTTATTTTCCACATATATTTCTTTTACTGAAGCATCTATGTAGTCATAAAATAATTTTTCAATCAATGAGTTGTTTTCATATAATAGCTTAGGTGCATATGAATAATTATATTCTTGTTCTATTTTTTTTAAGACAGATGAAAGCATATTGTATTCTTGCTGTATGTTTTCCTTTGGACAATCCTTCGAAAAAGTCCTTATTATCATACCGTTTCCTTCTGACATAATTTCTCTTCCTATATCCTCCAGACGTCTTCTTTCATCAATATCTTTGATTTTCTTCGAAAGGTTTATCTCTATACTGTTTGGTATGAAGGCAATGTACTTTCCCGTAAGTGATATATCCGTGGTAACAGAAATATTCTTCTCACCCATAGGTTCTCTGACTATTTGCAAAAGAAGCTCATCACCTTTTTTTAAAACCTTATTTATATTATCAACATTTCTTTTTTTAATGTTTTTTTCCTTTAGAAATTTATCCGAAAGCAGGTCGTCTAAAAATAAATAAGCATTTTTTTCAAGTCCGACATCAATAAAAGCAGCGTTCATACCGGGAAGAATGTTCATAACTCTTCCCTTATAAATGTTTCCTATAACACTTTTATTGTTTTTTTCTTCATGGATATAGTCAATCAGCTTGCCATCCTCCAGAACCGCAGCCTGATCAAAAAATATTGAACTGTTGATTAAAACTTGCTTCATTCTTATTGCTCCGTTATAACAATGATTTTCTGTTTTCGTCTAATGTATCTACCTTTAAAATAGTATAATAATCTATATTAAAACCGCTGTCTGATATAATTTTAATTAAATCATCTGCCTTCATACTGCCTGTTTCGGTTGTTATAAATATTGCTTCTATAACTGTTTTGCCCGTCTTCTCAAACGCATTAAGATATGTGATGAAATCCTTTGTATTATATTCTTTAGTAATTATTTTATTTTTCTTATTTTTTTTCTGCTTGCTGAAAACAATACCTGTTTCAATTATTTCTTTTATCAACTCATTAAGCTTATTAAAATCAAGATTAACAAATTCAACATTAAACAAATATTCTGTATATGAGCTTCTTGCCATCAATGAACGGCTGTCCTCTGAATATGCCGCTTTTAATATCTGCATTTCTTTGGGCATCACAACATTCATTCTGTTTACGAAATCATCCGGCTTAATATCTTCATTTAACTCTATCTCAAAGTACTCACCGATGCTTTCTATACCCAAAGACAAAGGAAACCCGAAGGATGTTTTCATATGTGGATTAAAACCTTCTGAATATTTTGCATCTATTCCTGCTCTTTTAACCGCTCGTTGAATAAACCTCAAAACATCTAAATGCGATATATATTTTAAATTTCCTGTCTTTGTATATTTAACTATTAATGACATGGGGACAGGCACCTCCTATTAATTTATGGTTAACGCCGCAGTTATAGCACTGTTGTCTGCAGTCGCTTGTAGTGAGAGCTTTCATTGCATTGTTATATTCACTGATTAAGAATTTTTTAGTAATTCCCGTATCAATAAAGTCCCATGGAAGAACTTCCGTTAATTCCCTTTCTCTTTTAGCAAAAAAGTCAGGAACTGTATCTGTTTCTTCAAAAGCTTCCATCCATTTATTAAAGTCAAAAACATCGTACCACCCGTCAAAACGGCATCCTTTTTCAAAAGCTTTTATCAAAGCATCAGAAAGCCGTCTGTCTCCTCTTGCAAAAACAGCTTCCAAATAGCTTAGTTTTGGTTCGTGGTAGCTGAATGACACCTTTTTATCTTTTATTTCTTTCTGTAAAGATTTTGCCTTGTCATAGAATTCATCCATGCTGTCCTGTTTAACCCATTGGAACGGCGTGAATGGTTTAGGAACGAAGCATGATGCACTTACGTTAATTTTCAGGTTGCCCTTTATTTCTTCCTTCGGCCTCTGGAAGAATTTATCCTTTACCTTGTAGCTTAACTCCTTAATACCCATTACATCTTCCATTGTTTCTCCCGGAAGACCAATCATAAAATATAGTTTAACTGTAGACCATCCTAAGTTAAATGCTGTTTCCACAGGTCCCAATATTTGCTCTTCGGTGAGATTTTTGTTTATAACATCTCTCATGCGTTGAGTTCCCGCCTCAGGAGCAAATGTAAGCCCCGATTTTCTGACTTCCTGCAATCTTTCTATTATATCGAAGGTCATTGAGTCAAGGCGAAGAGATGGCAATGAAATGCTTACATTCTTATTTTCGTATTTATCTAATAATTGTAATGTTAAATCCGGCAGACATGAATAATCACCGGTACTTAATGAAGTAAGAGATATTTCGTCATGTCCTGTAGAGTTAATTAAACTTTCAACCTGATTAACGAGTGTATCAGGACTTTTTTCTCTGACCGGTCTGTATACCATTCCTGCCTGGCAGAAACGACATCCTCTTGTACATCCTCTGAACACCTCTAAAACAACTCTGTCATGAACAACATCAATATATGGCAAAATACTTTTTTCAGGATAAAAGCTTTTATCCAAGTCCTTGATTATTCGTTTTGTAATTACTTCCTTGGCATTGCTGTTTAATATTTTTCTTTCCTTTATAGTACCGTCATCGTTGTATGTTTCTTCATAAAACCGGGGTACGTAAACACCCTCTATATGTGCTGCTTTTTCCAAAAATGAAAGCTTGTTAAAGCCACTAATTTTCTCTTTTTCATAAAGCTCCATCAGCTCAAGTATCAGCTCTTCGGATTCTCCTATTGTAAACAAATCAACAACCTCATAAAGAGGTTCCGGATTGTATGCGCAGGGACCTCCTGCAATGACTATGGGCATATCCTCTGTTCGATCCTTTGACCGTATAGGAATGTCAGCTAAATTTAACATATTTAATACATTTGTATAGCTCATTTCATATTGAAGAGTAAAACCGACAAAATCAAATTTCTTTAACTCATCTTTGCTTTCCAAGCCGTACAAGGGTATGTCATTTTTTCGCATTACCTTTTCCATATCTGTCCACGGCGCAAATACTCTTTCACACCATATATTATCTTTACTGTTCAGCAAATGATATAAAATATGAAGTCCCGTGTGAGACATGCCAACCTCATACACATCAGGAAATGCAAATGCAAACCTTATACTAACATCTTCCTTATTCTTAATGACAGAGTTAAGCTCACTGCCCACATATCTTGCAGGTTTTTCCACACTTAACAGCTCCCTGTCCAATTTCTTTATATTTATCATTGTTACTCCTTTTATACTATCTTTTCCTATTAATTCTGCTATTACTCTGATTTGCTCTTTATTATGAAATTCTAAGATATTTTAACACAATCATTTTAAATTGACAACTTATAATTAAATTATATAATAGAGTGTATAGATAAAACTGCAGGAGGCATCATGAACTATAAGGAGGCAATTGAATTTATTCACTCTACATATAAATTCGGTTCAAAATTAGGCTTATCCAATATTACAAAATTGACGGAACTGTTAGGAAACCCACAAGATTCATATAAAATTATACATATTGCCGGCACGAACGGAAAGGGCTCAACAAGCAACATGATACACGATGTATTAATGGCTGCCGGTTACAAGACAGGATTGTTTATAAGTCCTTACTTGGAAGAATTTACCGAAAGAATTCAAATAAACAAAATACAAATTGACAAAGAAGCGCTGGCAAGGACTACTTCATTAGTCAAAGAGAAAATAAAAATAATGATTGAGGAAGGATATAATCATCCTACCGAATTTGAGGTTGTAACAGCCATCGGATTTAAATATTTTCAGGAGCAAAATATAGATTTCTTAGTATTGGAGGTTGGCTTAGGCGGCAGGTTCGATGCCACCAATGTTGTTGCAAACACATTTATTTCGGTAATTACATCAATCAGCTATGACCATATGGAGTACTTAGGAGATACATTAGAAAAAATTGCCTTTGAAAAGGCAGGTATCATAAAAGCAAATTCCAATGTTGTGATTTATCCTCAGGATGATAATGTGGTTAATACAATAATAGATATAGCAAAGACGAGGAATTCTAATTACTATTTAACCGATAAAAATAATATAGAAAAAATAAATGGAAACTTAACGGGTCAATGGTTTAAATACTTAAAAAATGATGTATTTGATTTGCCTGAAGTAAAAATAAATTTCTTAGGAGAGCACCAGCTTTACAATGCCCTTACGGCACTCAGAACTCTTGAAATCGTAAAACTGTCAGGTTATAATATCACTGAGAAAAGTATATTAACAGGCTTCGAAAGTGTGAAATTTGCAGGCAGATTTGAAATATTACATGAAAACCCCGTCATAGTTATCGACGGAGGTCACAACATAGACGGTATTGAAGCTTTTTCTAAAGCAGTGAAGGAATATTTTAAGGATAATAAAGTCATACTGTTTTTTGGCATGCTGAAGGATAAGAATCCTGATGATGTGCTTAACTATTTAGTTCCTCTTTGTAAGGAAATATATACATTGACGCCAAACAATCCAAGAGCAATGAAAGCATCAGATTTAGCTGAATTAATTAGAAACAATTATGATATAAACGTAACATCCTTAGATAATTACAAGGATATTTTAAGAATAGTCAAAGGTGCCGATGAAAGCGAATACATCGCCTTTGTAGGTTCATTGTATATGATTGGAGAAGTAAGAATACTTCTAAAAAAAGAATATTTGTTTAATTAAGTGATATGGACAAGAAAGGAACGGATGTTTTTAAACTACCGTTCCTTTATATTACTTAAATACCGGGTTCTCCATAATACCTATGAAAAGCGGTATTCCTGTTGTAACATCAATTATTCCATATATAAAAGGTCGGTCAAATGATAATCGTGGAAGCTCTATAGGCATTGATTGCGGCATAACAACAGATGTAACGGCTGCTGCTTCCGTACCCTTTTCATCCACTTTAATATAGGTTTTATGCCTAACGTCACTTATAAACAAATCATCTTTACCGGATTCACTCATTTTTGAAAAATCGGCACTGCCGGGTGTAAATGGTATATTCATACCCAAATTATACAGTTCATCCTTCAGACTGTCTTCATAACTGCTTTCAAATTTCGGAATCGAAAGCTCAATTTCTTTTTCTTTCTTATTTTTAATTAAATTTAATAAATCGAGAGCTGACAAATTATTTATTAAATCCCTCGGAGTTGTACCTTCTTCAGGCAGCAGTCCGATAAAGGCGAATTGCTCGTCAACATAGGGAAGTAATGCTCCGGTTATACCATTCGATTGTAAATAATCCATATCCCCTCTTCTGTTCATATATTCTGTTTTCACTGTTTTGTCCGGGCTGTTGAAATCTCCTTCACGAGTATCATTGGCCGAAAATTGATATTTCCAGTCTCCGTTAAAGTAAATTGCGTTAATTAAATACATAACTACGTCATCTTCTGTTTTTTCAACAATTGTTCAAATCGTCCAATGCAATGTTTTCAGCACTTAATGCTTTCAGCATTTCTTCCTTAGTCTCTCCATCCGCTCCGTTTGCTGTCATAGCTAAAGCAAAATAAACAGATGTCGGTGAAATCATTATATTTCCTTCATTGTTGCCGGTCTCTTTAAGCATCTTCCATGTGAAATCCAAAATAGCTTGATTTAACTTGCTATCCATTTTTTCTGGTATACCTTTTTCATTACTTGAGTTGATGCCCTCCATTAAGTCAACAGAAGATGAGCATCCTGCGATAATAATCATTGTAATGAGTAATGAACATAAAAAAAAATTCAATTTGCATCGCATAGCGACACCTCCTTTGCTACTTAGACGTTTATAATTCTAAAATGTTCCTTTTATTTAATATAATAATAATCTCTTTTCTGCTTTGCACACTATTTTTATAAATCCTTGAATTTTCACCTTGATTCAGCTATAATGATAATGCATGCAAATAAATAAGTTGGGAGTTGATCATTATGACATATATAGTGTTTAAAAATTATGTTGACAACAGGGGGATAAACTTTTAAAAATTCCCCCTGAATAATCGGAGGAATTAAATGCAAAACAAACTATCTTTAAAAAAAGTTGATGAAAACAACTTTATTGAATGCTTTAATTTAAAGCTTGGAAGCGGGCAGGAGAAATATGTATCTCATCCCATCCGCAGTCTTGCACAGGCATATGTGTATTATAATCAATGTACGCCCTTTGCTATTTATAAGCAAGATATTATTATAGGATATGTTATGGTTATTTATGATTATGATGAAGAAACATATAATATCTGGCATATGATGATTGACGAAAAACATCAAGGCAATGGATATGGTACTACAGCAATTGATCTATGTATAGACTATATAAAATCAAAGCCTTTTGGTGAGTCAAATATTATCATACTAACCTGCAGCATCGGTAACAATGCAGCAATCCATGTCTATGAAAAATTTGGCTTTACAGATATAGGTCGGGATGATGAAGAGATAACCATGAAATTAGAAATTTAACAAACAAATATAAACCTATGCGATAAATACTATGCATAGGTTTTTTACACTTTAAAACTTTAATCTTTACATTCAATGTTACTTGATTGTAGGATCTTCCATAATACCCATGAAAAGCGGTATTCCTGTTGTAACATCAATTATTCCGTATATAAAAGGTCTGTCAAAAGTTAATTTGGGTATCTCCATAAGCATTCGTATGTAAAAAATCCTCATTTGCCTTGAAGTCATCCCTGTACCAGATTGAGTTTGCTATCGACAGCTTAACAGTTTCATCTCCTGTTATTGCATTCATCCATCCGTAAAGACCCTTATTCAAGTCGTCCAATGTAATATTCTCAGCACTTAATGCCCTCAGCATCTCTTCTTTCGTTTCTCCCTCCGCACCATTTGCCGTCATAGCTAAAGCAAAATAAACTGATGTCGGTGAAATCATCATATTTCCTTTATTCTTACTACTCTCTTTAAACATCTTCCATGTAAAGTCCAAAATAGCTTGATTTAACTTGCTGTCCATTGGTTGTGATATCTCGTTTTCATTATTTGGGTTAATACCTTCCATTAAATCAGCGGAAGATGTGCATCCTGTAAAAATCATTGTTGCAATAAGTAACAAGCATAGGATAAAAGTTCCTTAAAAATTAAAATGACAATTCAAAATAACATGCATGACAAAAGGATTTGTGCTTTTGCACAAATCCTTTGTAATATGTAAATTTAAAAATCTATGAGCCCTAAGCTTATTTTCAGACAATCATTAACCTCACCCATCAGGTTTGTATCAAACCTACCTATTTTTTCTTTTAGACGCTTTTTATCAATAGTGCGGATTTGTTCCAGCAATACGACTGAGTCCTTAGGTAAGCTAAAATCCTCAGAGCTTATTTCTATATGAGTAGGTAATTTTGCCTTGTTAATCTGAGATGTAATCGCAGATACTATAACTGTAGGGCTATATCTGTTACCAATGTCGTTTTGTACTACTAAAACCGGTCTTACGCCTCCCTGCTCTGAACCAATCACCGGGCTTAAGTCGGCATAGTAAACATCTCCCCGTTTTACTATCAAGCTATTCACTTCCCAATAATTTTGTTTCGTAACTTAAAAAATCTTCATAATCCCCTTCTGAGTATTCTTCTGTAATGCTTTTATTGATATTGCTCATTTCCAGATATCCGGCTTTCATCTTATTTCTGATTTCTAATTTTCTTTTCTCAATTAAATAATATCTTATAGATTTTCTTATGAAATCACTTCTGTTAGTTCCCTCTGCTTTAACTGCATTATCCAGTTCCCTCAACAAGTTTTCAGGGATCGAAATCAATATTTTTTTATTATCAGCCAAATCACACACCTCGATTACTCAAACTCAGTTCATTAAACATAGCTTATGTAATTTTACCACAATAATTATAATAGTAGTATGGTAAGTTTTGTATTAACTGAGAAAATTATAGTTCTTCCATATTTATTTTTTCATATAAAATAGTTTTTACTAAATTATCATTTTTATAAATAAAAATTGAATTTGGAAGCAGGTTTTCTTTATTAAAGTTTAAAACATGCTTATAAGTACCGTCAAAATAAACCAATTCTTCCGGTAAAACATCGAAGTGGCTGTCAAATTTCTTCAGATCAAAATCATAAATCAATGAATCGGTTATATTAAATTTTTCAATTACTACACTACTTTCAGGAAATTTATCATTGTTTAAAACGCATCTGTTGCCTGATAGAAATGCTGAATTCCACGATTCCTTTCCTGAATCAACTTTAATGCTGTAATTTGAATCCCTGCAAATAATATTAACCTTATAAGCGTTTTCGCTGTTTTCCGTATACACCTTCATTACAGCTTCTCCTGTATAATTAACAGGAATCATAAAGGGGTTGTCGCTGACTTTAGAACACCCGCAAAAAGTTATCACAAATAAAATCAAGCATACTATTTTTAACTTCATACATCAAACCTGCTCCCATAGTTATATAATAGATTATGATGAGATATAAATAAATATGCTTAAAAAAGGGAAACACATGATTTATTCAGTTACTTTCAGCTACACAAAAAGCAATCGCCAAATCAACAGTGTGAGAAATTGACACCTGAATGTTGGTTATACCCAGATTATTAGCTAAAATCAACGCATTATTCAATAAATTTACACATGGCTTATCTGATTCATCCTTCAATATTTCTATGTCACATGGACCAAAGTTTGAAAATCCGGTGCCCAAGCTTTTAGATACTGCTTCCTTTGCAGCAAACATGCCTGCTGCCGTTTGATAATTAAACTTCCTTTTATTTAAATAATCAACTTCGTTTTCCGAATAAATTTTTTTAATGAATCTATCATTCTGTAAATTATTCTTAATCCTTTCAACTTCCGTTATATCAGTTCCTACACCTTTTATCATATAATCTCCTTCAGAAAAATAAATTGACAAAGAGCTTTCATTATATAATAATTATATTATATTAACAAAAGTAATACAATTCTTATTTGACAAAGGAGAATATATGAGTAATATTACAGTGGTCTCTCATCCATTGATTCAACATAAATTGACAATGCTGAGAGATAAGAATACATCCTCTAAAGACTTTAGAGAGCTGGTAAGAGAAATTGCCATGCTTATGGCATATGAAGTCACAAGAAATCTACCGGTTAAAGATATTGAAGTAGAAACACCTATAGCAAAAACAACCGGCAAAGCATTATCCGGAGAAGACATTGCAATAGTTCCCGTATTAAGAGCAGGTCTCGGAATGGTAGACGGCATGCTTGATTTAATACCAAATGCTAAAATAGGTCATATCGGTTTGTACAGAAATGAAGAAACATTGCAGCCGGTAGAATACTACTGCAAGCTTCCAAGTGACATAGGAAACAGAATAGTGATAATTACAGAACCTATGCTTTCTACCGGCGGATCAATGATTGGAGCATTAACATTACTTAAACAATACGGTGCTAAAAAAATTAAATCGATACATTTGGTATGCGCTCCCGAAGGACTCAAAAAAGTAACCGAAGCTCATCCTGATGTAGAAATCTATACTGCAGCAATCGATGAAAAATTTAACGATATCGGGTATATAGTACCCGGATTAGGGGATGCGGGAGACAGATTATTCGGAACAAAGTGAGCAGACAACCCAAATTTTTAATTTGGTGTTGGTCGCTCATCCTGAGCGAAAGCGAAGGATCTTCCAGACAACCCAAATTTTTTTTGGTGATGAGACAATATTGACAGTCACATGATAAGTATATATTAAGGACGTGAGTAATTCACGTTCCTTTTGTTTGAGGTAATTATGGACAATTTAACAAGGAAAAACAATGCATTTTTGTCAATACTTTTAGTAATAGCTATACCTGTCGTTATTCAGAACACCCTTAGTATAGGTCTTAATATGATTGATACTATCATGGTAAGCAAATTAGGCGAAAATGCCATTTCTGCTGTAGGTCTTGGAAACAGAATTTATTTTATTTTTACTACTATTTGTTTTGGAATATATAAAAGCAATTGTTGTAATAAACAGATATAGAAGTAAAAAATGGCTTAATAATTTAATTATGAATTAAAAGGGAGGCTTATGAAACATATATTTATCATCAATCCTATTGCAGGCAAAGGGAAACTGCAAGAAAATATAGAAAAATCAATACACCATGAATTAAAGACAAAAAAAGTCGATTATGAGGTATATTTCAGTAAATCTAAAGACGATATAAAAACCTATATAACAAATAAATGTGGAGATAATATGCAAAGCGTTTTTTATGCATGCGGCGGAGACGGAACTCTCCATGAGGTTGTAAATGCATGTATAGGATTCGAAAATGCTTATATCGGAGTGATACCCTGCGGCTCAGGTAACGATTTTGTTAAGAACTTTGATAATCGTGATTATTTTCACTATATAGATTCACAAGTTAATGGAAAAGCGATAAATTTAGATTTAATCAAAGTAAAAGATAAATATACAGTTTCTGTCTGTAATATCGGTTTTGATGCTGATGCCGCTTTCAGTATGCATAAGTTTAAAAAGATTCCCTTCATAACCGGCTCAGGATGTTATATTATGTCTGTTATTTATAACTTATCTAAGAAATTAGGAAAAGAATTAGAAGTAATAATTGATAAAGATGAAGTTTTAAAAGGATCATTTCTGCTAGGAGTCGTTGCCAACGGTCATTCATACGGAGGCGGCTACAAATGCGCTCCCTTAGCCGAAATTAATGACGGTATAATGGATTTATGCTTTGTAAGCAATATATCCCGTGTTAAAATCCTCAGCGTATTAGGTAGCTATAAGGAAGGTACACATCTTACAAACGAAAAGCTTAAAGACATCATTACATATAAAAAATGCAAACACGTTAAAATCAAAAGTAAAGAACCTATAAATATATGTATAGACGGTGAAAACTTTATACATGATGAAATTGAACTCGAAGCGGTAAAAGATATACTTAAATTTTGGATTCCGGAAGGTGTACGAGTACAGGCAGAGAAAAGTGTTTATACAACTCAATAATAAAATATTAGTTGATATAATTATTACTTTTGTATATAATATCTGTAAGAAAGTAAGAAATTCGCACTCACAGAATGGAGATGATAAAATATGATATCCGAGTTAAGAGCAAAATCTCAAATTACGATACCTAAAGACCTTGTAGACAAATTGGGACTTTCCGAAGGAGATAAATTAGAAATATACGAAAAGGATGGTATAATTTGTATTATGCCTGTTGTAGTATATCCAAAAAAATACTTAGATGAACTCCGTGAGGAAATTGAAATAACAAGACTTAAAGTTGCATCCGGAGAGCTCCACATGTTTGACAATATTGATGCTGTATTTGAGAAATTGGAGGAAAATTAATGTCCTACCAGCTTATCCTTACACAACGGTTTGAAAAGCATTATACTTGTTGATGTAGGACATCATGATATTTTAAAACAGTTTTAGAATGAAAGCTGTTTTAAATTTTAGAACTTAATGTTATTTATTTTATTCCCACTCTAAACACAAAAAAGTTGAAAGATTTTCTATTAATCTTTCAACTTTATATGTTTGAACAACTTTTTTAAATATCTTCCACATTAAAGGTTACATTTTTCAGGTGTCGATAATAGTTAGCCCGTTCAGTCGTAAAGCACAATACGGTATAGTCCGGGTCATCTGCCTAAGGGATAATAAAACTCAGTTAATCTATGGATAATCTTTCGATTAAAATGTTATTTTTCATGATAGAATTTACCACAACAGTACCTACAAGAGTAACTACCACAAACTCTCCTACAGCTACATAAAATGCATTCAATAAAAACGGGGTGCTAAACAGATAGGTTAACTCTAAGCCAACCAACAAAGCATTTGATACTACGGGTCCCAAGCTTGCAATTATAAGCGCTTTTATATTGTAACCTAAAAGCTTTCTGACCATTACTATGAACATAATCGCCAGCAATGTTGCAAATGATCCAACGACTATGTCAATTACTCCTAAGGGACTTGCCAGGTTTGCCAATACACATCCTAATATTAAGCCAAGACCATATTTCGGCTCTATAAATGCAAACAATACTAATATTTCCGATACTCTGAATTGTAACTGCTCATAGCTCATCCACGCAAATGCATAGGTTAGGGCTGCGTATGACGCAGCTATAAGAGCTGTACGTGTTATGAATTGTATATTATTTTTTCTCATTAAAAAAACTCCTTTCGAATAACGAATTCTTAGGGAGCCACAAAAAAACTTGATTTTTTAAGTGGGTGCCAAGAAAACACTGTGTTATATTTATTATGCAATTCAATAATACTGACCAATTATATTATATAATCATTTATTTTTCAAGTATTATTTTAAGTTTCATGTCCTGCTTTCGAAAATAAGAAAATAGCGGTAAATTATAAATCTATATTCTCTATAATTATTACCTGAATTCCTTCTTCTCTACATACTTTTTCCAGTCTACTATCATTTGTTATAAAGCAATCAGCTTTCATAGTTATACCTGTAGCTATAATTAGTGCATCAGGAGTTTTAATATTGTAGTAGGCCCTTAATCTTGAAGCTATATCTGCAATTTTATAATCTACATTTACTATTGAAAGGTTAGGAAAATTAGATAACATCAATTTATACCTATTTTCTATGAAAATATTCTTATCTCTCTTTGGTTTAACTAATACTTCCATAAAAGATACTACAGACATTAATGCAGGAGTTTTGCCATCTTGAATGTCAATAAAAACTTTCTCTAACTTGCCGGAATAATCAGGGTTGTCTTCAAAAAAATAGATAAAACAATTAGTATCTAATAATACTGATCTCCCGACATCTATTCCCATGATTCTCTTTCCTCTTTTATATATTCATTAACATTTATATTGTCCCACACTTCTTTGCCTAAACCTCTCATAGTTTTTACAAAATCGTCTGGTTTTTTCATTAATACTATTTGACCAGTCTCATCATCATATAACCATATGAATTCTGTACCTGGTTTTAACCCTGCTTTTTTAAGAATCTGTTCTGGTATATTTATACTTAAATCTTGATTAAGTTTAGAAATAAGACTCATACCGAAGCTCCTTCCGGTTAAATTATCGTTATATTTACTTTCCTGCATTTATTCTTGCCCTCACTTTTGAAAAAACTTCATCATGAGTATATCTGGTATCAGTTGATGTTGCTTCTTTATCTGCTTCATCCAGCTTAAATTCTATTCCATCTGTTAATTCTGCATACTTTTCTATACTTAATACAACCATGGAACCATATCCATTCTTTGTAAGATACACCGGCTGTCCTTCT
Organism: Sedimentibacter hydroxybenzoicus DSM 7310; assembly: GCF_013403245.1. Classification (GTDB taxonomy): domain Bacteria; phylum Bacillota; class Clostridia; order Tissierellales; family Sedimentibacteraceae; genus Sedimentibacter; species Sedimentibacter hydroxybenzoicus. The sequence goes on from NZ_JACBNQ010000008.1 coordinate 22,502, forward strand.
CTTATAACCATATCTTCAATTTCCGGAAACTTATTTCTTAAATCTGATACAGGTCTAATACGAATCATACTTTCACCTCATTGCATTATAATTTATCGTTATTTTATCATTATTTTATCATAAAGTCAATGTTTTGCTCTATTCATTTATACTAAATTCTTAAACAAAATAAAAGAGCCGCATTTCTGCGACTCTTCCATATATGGTTTTGTACCAATTATACTTACAGTATAAACGACCAACACCAAATATAAAATTTGGGTTGTCTGTTTATCTCTTGCTGAACTGTGAAGCTCTTCTTGCTTTTTTCAAACCGTATTTCTTTCTTTCCTTCATTCTTGAATCTCTTGTCAAGAATCCGGCTTTTTTAAGAATTGGTCTCAGTTCTCCGTCTACCTGCAAAAGTGCTCTTGATATACCGTGTCTGATTGCTCCTGCCTGACCTGTATATCCTCCACCCTTTACATTTACTAACACATCGTATTGACCCATCGTATCAGTAATCATTAGCGGTTCTCTTACTAAAACTCTTAAAGTTTCATATTTGATATAATCATCTAATTCTCTTTTATTTATAACAATTTTACCTGTTCCCGGTACCATTCTTACTCTTGCTATTGCTTTTTTTCTTCTGCCTGTTCCTCTGTATTGTGCATCCATTTAATCGTCCTCCTCTCACTAAAACTCGTATACTTGTGGTTTTTGAGCTTGGTTATTGTGCTCAGGACCAGCGTATACTTTAAGTTTCTTTAACATTTTTCTTCCAAGTGAATTCTTAGGAAGCATTCCCTTTACTGCAAGATACACCGGTTGTGTCGGTTTAGCCTTGAATAAATCTCTGTAAGGAGTTTCCTTCAATCCACCCGGATAAAGTGAGTGGTGTCTGTATAGTTTTTGATCTAATTTTTTACCTGTCAATACCACTTTTTCAGCGTTAACTATTATAACAAAGTCTCCTGTATCAACGTGTGGTGTATATGTTGCTTTATGTTTACCTCTTAATATCTTAGCAACTTCAGTTGCAAGTCTACCTAAAGTTTTTCCTTCGGCATCGATTACGTACCATGCCCTTTCAACTTCATTAGGTTTAGCCAAGAAGCTTTTCATCATGTTTCCTCCTGTATTTCTACTATTATACTATTTAAAATTATAATATATCGAAAAAACCTAACTCCGGGGCATTGGAACGGTTTTTCTCTAATCTTATCATACCTATGGTATTCTATATTAAATTTCAACATCTGTCAAGTGATTTTTGCTTTTTTACTAACCAATTACCTATCTGTAACCAACCTAATGCCTATCCATCGCTCATCTATCGTTATAATTTACGTTCATTAAGAACAATCCTTGTGCAGGTGCCGTCTGACCTAAAAGTGTTCTGTCCTTATTAATTATTGCCTCTTCTATACAATTTATACTTTTAGTTCCCTTGCCTATATCTATTAAGGTTCCTGCTATAATTCTGACCATGTTATACAGAAATCCGTTCCCGTTTATATAAAATTTGATTAATTGGTTTTCTTTAATAAGCTTAGTTTCATAAACAGTCCTGATGCTCGTTTTAACATCTGAACCGGCAGCCATAAAGCCTTTAAAATCATGTGTTCCAACCAAATGCTTTGCAGCTTCGACCATTTTATCAATTTCCAACCCGACAGGAACAAAGTAAGAATATCTGCTGTAAAAAGGACTCCAGACATTGTCGTTATATATCTGATACATATATGTTTTATCATGAGCATCAAATCTTGAATTAAATTCTATGGGAATATCCACCGAATCAATTACTCTTATATCATTGGGCAAAATCGAATTTAACGCAATTTTTATTTTCTCTTCAGGAATATTGGTATCCGCAGTAAAATTTGCAACCTGTCCTAATGCATGCACTCCGCTGTCAGTCCTTCCAGAACCTGTTAAGTTAACTTTTTGCTTCATTACGACGCATATTGCCTGCTCAATGGTTTCTTGGACTGTAGCCCTGTTTAATTGGGTCTGCCATCCGTGATATTGTGTTCCGTCGTAGCTTATTTTAAGCTTTATATTCCTTACCATATCTTAATCATAATTATTGCTGCAAAGTATACTATAAAAATACCTGATGCAACAAAATCACCCTTTGATATTTTTAGCTGTCTCATGCGCGTCCTGTTTTCTCCGCCTCTGTAGCATCTTGCTTCCATTGCCATAGCAAGCTCATCCGCACGTCTGAAAGCACTTATGAAAAGCGGAACCAGCAACGGAACTAAGTTTTTGGCCCTACTCATAATATTTCCACTTTCAAAATCAGCACCTCTTGATTTTTGTGCCTTCATTATTTTTTCTGTTTCTTCCATCAATGTTGGTATGAAACGGAGGGCTATCGTCATCATCATGGCAAGCTCATGTGCCGGAAGACCAAACCTTTTAAACGGATTCAGCAAGCTTTCTATGCCGTCCGTCAATATAATCGGAGATGTTGTCAAGGTCAGCAATGATGTGCCCATAATAAGAAGGGTAAGGCGTATAGCCATAAATCCTGCCTGTCTTATTCCTTCCTCGGTTATTTTTATAAAACCAATCTGAAAAATTATCTTACCCGGGGTCATCAATAAATTAATGATAAATGTTATTACTATTATCATTAAAATCGGCTTTAAGCCCTTTATAACAAACTTAATCGGAACCTTGGACACCTTTATCGCCAGAGCTAAAAATAAGCCTACTACCAAGTAAGTTATGAAGCTTTCAATAAGAAATAAGGATATTATAAAAACAAATGTCATTATTATCTTAACCCTCGGATCAAGCTCATGAACGGGTGATTCAACCGGGTAATGCTGTCCTATAGTTAAATTTTTAAACATTTCTCTTCCTCACTTCTTTCAAAATCTCTTCCTTCGCCTCTTCGACAGTGAGTATATCCGTCCTGATGTTAAAACCTCTGCTTCTAAGTTCATTGACTATTTCTGCGACCTGAGGCACACCAAGACCGATTTCTCTTAATTCTTCAGCCTGAGAATAAATTTCCTTAGGTGTTCCTTCCATATGAATTTTACCTTTATACAAAACTATTACCCTGTTTACCAGCTTAGCTATATCCTCCATGCTGTGAGAAACTAAAATAACAGTTACATTAGCTTTCTTATGAAGAGTTTTTATTTTTTCAAATAAATCATTTCTGCCTGCAGGATCTAATCCGGCTGTTGGCTCATCCAATACTAAATAGTTTGGTTTCATTGCCAGTACGCCTGCAATGGCAACCCTTCGTTTTTGACCTCCCGATAAATCAAAAGGCGAAGCGTCCTTTATTTTATTAAAATTAAAACCCACTAACTCCAAAGATTCCCTTACTCTTTTATCTATTTCATCCTGTGGTAATTTTAAGTTCATGGGACCAAAAGCAACATCCTTGGCAACAGTTTCTTCAAACAACTGATACTCTGGATATTGAAAAACAAGACCTACGGTTTGACGCACCTTACTGAGAAGCTTTTTGTCCTCTCCCACGGTTATTTCATCGACAATTATTTTACCCTCTGTTGGCTTTTCCAATCCGTTAAAAAGTTGAATCAAGGTAGATTTACCCGACCCGGTATGCCCTATTATACCAAGAAAGTCACCTTCTTTAACCTCTATGCTGATATTATCTAAAGCCACTGTCCTGAAAGGTGTCCCTTCGCTGTAAATATATTTTATATTTTCTGCTTTTATTGACATAACAAATCCACCAATTCCTTTACGTCTATTATATCGGTCGGAATATTAATACCTTCCTTTACAAGCTCCTGAGCAAGCTCGGTAACCTGAGGAACATCCAATCCGAATTTTTTGATTTCGTCAATATTCCTGAAAACTTCTTTCGGAGTACCGTCTAACTTTATGCCGCCCTTGTCTATTATTACAACTCTGTCCGCCTGTACTGCTTCATCCATGTAATGAGTAATCAATAAAATTGTTTTTCCGGCTTTGTTTAGTTTTTTCAGAGTATCCATTACTTCTCTTCTGCCTGAAGGATCGAGCATTGCAGTCGGTTCATCCAGCACGATACAATCAGAATTTAAAGCAAGTATGCCTGCAATTGCTATTCTTTGTTTTTGACCGCCTGAAAGCATATGCGGAGGTCTTTTTCTATATTCATACATACCAACCGTATTTAAGGCATCATCAACTCTTTTCCTGATTTCAGAAGGTTCTACACCTTGATTTTCCGGTCCGAAGGCGATATCTTCTTCCACAATGGTTGCAACAAGCTGATTGTCCGGGTTTTGAAATACCATTCCCGCTGCTTGCCTGATGTCCCATAGCTTTGAATCATCAGAAGTATCCATGCCTTTTACATATATTTTTCCTTCTGTAGGCAATAAAATAGAGTTTATAAGCTTAGCAAGTGTAGATTTTCCGGAACCGTTATGACCTATAATCGCAGTAAATTCTCCCTGCTTTATTTCAAGACTAATGCCATTCAGCGCATAATCATTGCTTTCTTTTTCATATTTATATTTAACATTTTCAATTTTAATTATATTTTCAATCATATAAGCACCCATATATTTATTTTCATACACCGTTCTTATTGAATACGGACAAATCTTTGTCCGTAACATAAGAAAACAGTATTACTAATTCGCTTCAAGGGAACTAATTTAATGCGAATTAGTTTTACTGCAATAAATAATAACATTATTCCAACAAATTTACAACATAAAAATTGACAGTTACACCCAACTGTCAATTTAACCCAATACTTAATAACGCTTCACTTTTTTAACAAACTTACCGATTCAATTACCATTGCCACGACTGCCGTGATATAAATATAACCGGTACTAACCCGTACAAAATACAGAGCAACAGCAGCTAAACTCAACGCTATGACTATTATTCTGCTTATTAACTTGTACTTCTTTACTTCCTTTTTACTCAAAGGCTTGTTTTCTGTTTCCGCCGGTGCAAGTAAGAAAACCATGATTATTGAAAATAGGATTCCAATTACTAAAATTATTTCCCCATATGCTATTAAATACGTATTGCTTAGAGCTGAAATTAGAAATGCTATCAGTGTTACGGAAAAGCATTCTAAATGCGTTTTTGAATGGTAGCCACCAGCATAAACCTTAAGACCCGACAGGAAAATGATAAAAATTAAAAGCTCAAATTTTTTGTTTAAAATATATGCCGCCGTAGAAAGGATTAATAAGTTTAACAGCAAGGATAGCAGTACCTCGATGCTGTATGCATACACTTCCTTTTCATTATCAGAGGAATTGAGCTTCAGCCCAATTCCTTCAGATAAGAAAACAGAAATCTTATTTATCATCTTTCAGCAAGCATTGCGGAACCTTTGGTTGATTATACAGAAATAAGCATGTCGTCCCCACGGTTGTTTGAGCAGTCATAACCAAAAATGCAGCAATACATGACATAAAGGATAAAGTTTTTTTCACTTTACATCCCTCCTTTCAAACGTTAACAACATAATATCCTATTTTTATACAATGTTCAACATTTTTCACGCTAAAATGTCTATTTGGTTGTTTTCACTGCTTGTACGGTAATTAAAGGGGTTAAAATAAACCTGTAATCAATATTTACAAGTATTTCCGTGTCATCATTTTAAAATTGTATATTAAATCTTAGTCAGCATATGTACTTCTATAACAAATACCCTGTCATCATAGCTTAGCTTCATAAAACCTCCGTATTTTTCGGCAATGCCTTTAATGCTCTTCAATCCATAGCCGTGTCTTGTTTTATCCTTTTTAATAGTGAGTATTTTGTTTCCTTCTTTATTTAACTCACCCGAATAGGGGTTTTCAGATTTTATTATAATACTTCTTCCAATCATATCTATATCAAGCTTTATATATTTTTCAATGCATTCTTCACATTCATTGCATGCCTCAATAGCATTGTTGATAATATTGTTTAACACCCTACATATATCTTCTTTGTCTATATGTATTTCGTTTTCTTCGGTAAGCTTGCTTTCTATGACCACATCTATACCCTTACACTTCGCTTCCTTCAGCTTGAAGTTTAAAAAGGATGTAATTATATTATCCTTATCTATTTGAGGCATGAGTTGTATGTCTATTTCACGAAGCTTTTTTTCGATGTGGATTCTGATGTTGTCTCTTTGGTCCAATTCATTATACGCATGGATTATTGCAAGCTCTCCTCTCATATCGTGCCTTAAAATTCTGATTTCTTCCAAGACGGAATTAACATCTGTAAAATATGCATGCTCCATTTTCATTTGTTGGAGCTCCAAATCATTTTTATGTTTTTCGTTCATATCCTTAATTATTTTATTCGTTAATGCTATTGTAATTATGGATATAATAGACACACATAATGTAAAAACAACCAAGCTATTGTTTATACTCTCATCTTGAATTTCGATATTCCCATACATCCAAATAACCATCACAATTAAGGTAATAGTTAAAAATAAAATTGATCCAACAAGAAAATAATACCTGTTATCAAATAAATTTAACCTTTCCTTTTTGGTAGTTTTCTTCAAAAACATATAGGTATATATAAGTAAGGTTTGAGAAATTACCATCCCTTCAAATCTTATAAAGTTTTGCTCCTGATGTAATTTAAAGTCCAACCCGGTTATCGAAAAAATAAAAACAGCAGCCAACAATTCACATGCTCCTATAAATGCCATAATTAAAAAAATTGTAATAGCCTTTGAAAATATATTTCCTTTAAAAATAAGAACTGTCGTAAGATAAATAAGAAAATAGAAGAAAATATACATATAAGGATATAATTCTATTGATAGATTATAGTTTAAAATACTTAACATCGCAGTCATAACAATCATGAGAATCTCAACAGAATATTTAAAATAAAATCTACGTACATAATATAATTCTAATGTTTTATAGATCACAAACATTTGGAGAAAGTTTACTGATAATTCTATTAAATCCCACTTCATATTTTCACCACCAGTTTTTTTAGTTTAAATTTATTAACCAAATCTGATAAGCATCTACGACTTGCTTCTTCTCTTGATTCATTGCTGAAATAAATTACATTTTTTCTGATTTCCCTTACATTTTCCATATTTACTAAGCAAGATTTACTTGACCTTATAATATTTTCATTGTTTGAAAACCTTTTTCCAATACTATCAAGTGTTTGTGATGCAATAATCTCCTTATTGTCCAAACAATAGATATGTAGCTTACGGTCTTCCTTCTTCCTTAATATGTGTGTAATGTCATCAATAGGTATACGGTGAATGATTCCCTTTATGTCCTTTACATCTAAATAATTTAAGCTCCCTTCTAATTCCAGCAGACATTCATTCAATACTTTTTCTATTATAGAAAGGCTTACAGGCTTTAACAGATAATCTCTGGCCTTGACTCTATAGGATTCATAGGCATATTCTTTATGTGATGTCAGATAGAATATAATGGCTTTATTGCTCATCTCCCTTATTTTTAATCCTGTTTCTATGCCATTTATTTCGGGCATTTCCATATCTAAAAATATGATGTCAAATTTGTTTTCCTTAAAGGCTTGTACAAGATCATGTCCTGAATTAAATGTATTAACATTCGTTCTATTATTAACAATTCTTTTTATAATTTCTGTAACAATTTCGCTGTATTCCTTTGAATCATCGCAAACGGCAATACTTATTCCCATATTTTCACATCCTACATTAGTATATATAAGTATATATAATATTTTATCACAAATCGTAAAATATTCAATGAATATTTAATCATAATGTAATCGATTTTTGGTGGATAAAAATTCACTGATTGATTTTCTATCAGTTGTTTGTGCTGTGTGCGTAATTTGCCACTTACAGCTTATGTAGTATGCAATAAGCAGATGACCCAAATTTATTTGCTCGCTTCACGCTAATAAATTTAGGTCATCTGCTTATACTGTAAGTATAAAAAGAGCAATTTAAATTTTGTAAATTTAAATTGCTTTTCATGTTTATACTAATTCAATTATCGCCATTTCTGCTCCATCGCCTCTGCGTGGTCCCAATTTAAGAATTCTGGTGTATCCACCATTTCTTTCCTTGTATTTAGGAGCAACTTCTTCAAACAACTTACTTACAGCATTTTTATCGTATAAATAAGCTGCTGCTTGACGTCTTGCATGTAGGTCTCCTCTTTTGCCAAGAGTGATAGTTCTTTCAGCTACTCTTCTTAATTCTTTGGCTCTTGTTACAGTTGTAACAATTCTGCCGTGATTAATTAAGTCAGCTGTCATATTACGAAGCATCGCTACTCTGTGGTCAGACTTGAAACCAAGCTTTCTGTGACTACCCATGCTTAGTCCTCCTTTTACAGCTAATTATCATTTTTTCTGAGAGATAAACCTAATTCCTCAAGTTTCTTAGCCACTTCGTCCAAAGATTTCTTTCCAAGGTTTCTTACTTTCATCATGTCATCTTCTGACTTGTATGTAAGCTCCTCAACAGTATTTATTCCTGCTCTCTTCAGACAGTTGTAAGATCTAACTGACAAATCCAGCTCCTCTATTGTCATTTCTAATACTTTCTCTTTTTCATCTTCTTCTTTTTCTACCATTATTTCAACGTCATTAACGTGATCTGTCAATGATATAAATAAATTCAGATGTTCATTTAATATTTTAGCACCTAAAGAAACTGCTTCTTCAGGTTCAATTGTACCATTAGTCCATATCTCGATTGTCAATTTGTCAAAATCTGTTCTGTTACCAACTCTGGTATCTTCAACAGTAAAGTTAACCTTCTTAACAGGTGTGTAGATAGAATCTATAGGTATTACGCCAATTGCCTGACTGTCCTTCTTGTTTCTTTCTGCTACGACGTAACCTCTGCCCTGCTCCATTTCCATTTCGATAATGAGCTCAGAGCCTTCTTCCAAGGTTGCAATATGCAAATCCTCGTTGATTATTTCTACATCTGTTCCTGTTATAATATCTGCCGCTGTAACCACCTTAGGGCCTTTAGCATCTATCAGAAGCTGTGCCGGTCCTTGTACGTTCATTTTTGCAGCAAGGTTCTTTATATTAAGAATTATTTCTGTAACATCTTCTCTTACTCCCGGTATTGTAGAGAATTCATGCAATACACCTTGAATATTAATCGATGTTACAGCTGCTCCAGGTAACGATGAAAGAAGTATTCTTCTGAGTGAATTTCCAAGTGTTGTCCCGTAACCTCTTTCAAGTGGTTCAACTACTATTTTCCCATACGAGTTATCATCATTTTTTTCAATTAACGTAATATTAGGTTTTTCTATTTCTATCATCCCAACCCTCCTTAGATGTGATGTTTGCCGAGGGTAATAATTCTTAATTACTTATTACTTAGAATACAACTCGACAATCAGATGCTCTTCTATTGGTATTTCTATATCCTCTTTAGCAGGTTCTGCAATTATTCTACCTGTAAAGCTGTCCGGTTCTACCTGCAGCCATTGTGGTGCAGTCTTTTTATGGTTTTCAACTAAAGCCTTGAATTTATCTGAGCTTTGGCTTTTTTCTTTAACTTGTATAACATCGCCAGCTTGTAAAATCATTGATGGGATATCTGCCTTTTTACCGTTTACGGTAAAGTGGCCGTGAACTACCAATTGTCTTGCTTCAGGTCTTGAGCTTGCAAAACCTAATCTATAAATGACATTGTCAAATCTAAGCTCTAATAACTTCAATAAGTTAGTACCTGTTTTTCCTGTCATTTTATCAGCAATTCTGAAATATTCTACAAATTGACCTTCTAAAACTCCATAATATTTTCTAACTTTTTGTTTTTCTCTTAACTGCATACCATAGTTAGATAATTTTTTATTGTTTTGACCGTGTTGTCCCGGAGCATAATTTCTTCTGCCTATTGAACACTTGTCAGTATAACATCTGTCACCTTTAAAATATAACTTTAATCCTTCTCTTCTGCAAATTCTGCAGACAGGTCCAGTATATCTTGCCATCTTTTCACCTCGTTTCCATTATACTCTTCTACGTTTTGGTGGTCTGCAACCATTGTGTGGTATCGGAGTAACGTCTTTTATTAAATTAACTTCTAAACCTGCTGCCTGCAAAGATCTGATTGCAGCTTCTCTGCCTGAGCCCGGTCCTTTAACGTATACTTCTACTGTTTTCAAGCCATGTTCCATAGCTTTTTTTGCAGCTTCTTCAGCAACCATGCTCGCTGCATAAGGAGTAGATTTTCTTGAACCCTTGAAACCTAATTGGCCTGAACTTGCCCAAGAAATTGCATTTCCTTGCAAGTCTGTAAGAGTTACAAGCGTATTGTTAAAAGTTGACTTAATATGTGCCTGGCCTTTTTCAATATTTTTACGTTCTCTTTTTCTTACTCTTGTTGTTTTTTGTTGTTTCTTAGCTGCCACTTAAGTCCCTCCTTTTACTTCTTAGATTTTTTTCCTGAAACTCTCTTCGGACCTTTTCGAGTTCTCGAATTATTTTTAGTGTTCTGTCCTCTGACAGGCAGTCCTCTTTTATGTCTTATTCCTCTGTAGCAGTTGATTTCTTTTAATCTCTTAATATTCAACGCTACTTCTCTTCTTAAGTCACCTTCTACAGGACGCTTATCTATTTCAGTTCTTAATTGTTGTACTTCATCTTCTGTCAGGTCTTTAACTCTTGTATCAGGGTTAATACCTGTTGCATTTAAAATTTTCTTTGAAGTTGCTCTGCCAATACCAAATATATAAGTTAAACCTATTTCAACTCTTTTTTCTCTTGGCAAGTCAACACCGGCGATTCTGGCCATTAAGTACACCTCCTATCGACCTAGTTACTTAATATTTTATCAGCTTATTAGCCTTGTTTTTGTTTGTGCTTTGGATTTTGACAGATTACCATTACTTTTCCTTTTCTTCTGATAATCTTGCATTTTTCGCACATAGGTTTTACTGATGGTCTTACTTTCATTGTAATACCTCCTTACTTTTTCCTCCAGGTTATTCTTCCTCTTGTTAAATCATACGGTGATAATTCAACATTAACAGTATCTCCTGGTAGAATCCTGATATAGTTCATCCTCAGTTTTCCAGAAATATGCGCTAAAATCTGGTGCCCATTTTGAAGCTCAACTTTGAACATAGCATTAGGAAGTGCTTCCAGGACTTTCCCTTCGACTTCTATTACATCTTTCTTGGACATTGATCACTCAACCTCCATTTCTTTAGATACACTCTGGTTAAAGGGACTTAGTACCCTTCTAACATATGCATCATCTAAATTTTCATTACCTTGTAACTTATCTGCAAATTCTGTCAACACTGTATTATAAATCATTAAATGTTTCACTTTCTTCTTCTTGGGAGAATTTAATTTTCTTAAATCTCCGTCACATACAAATACGAATTGTTCATCCAAAATACCGCATATAATAAAGACCCTGTCTTTATCTCTGCCTGCTTTTGATTTAACTATCTGACCAATTTTTAAATCTGTTGTTATTTCCAAAATATCACCCCTATAGCACGGTTAATAGCATCGGTTCTCCATCGGTAATTGCAACCGTGTGTTCATAGTGAGCTGACGGTTTACCGTCAACAGTCACTACTGTCCAGTCGTTGTCAAGTATCTTAACATTATATACTCCTGCGTTAATCATCGGTTCGATAGCAAGGACCATACCTTCCTGCAGCCGCGGTCCCTTACCCGGTTTTCCGAAGTTAGGTATTTGCGGTGATTCATGCATCTTTTTACCAACTCCGTGACCTACGAAATCTCTTACTACAGAGAATCCCTTTGATTCGGCATAACTTTGTATTGCGTGGGAAATGTCTGACAGCCTGTAGTCAGTTTTTGCAAACTTTATACCTTCATAGAAGCTTTGTCTCGTTGCTTCAACTAAACATCTTTTTTCGTCGTTTATTTCGCCTACGGAAAAAGTCTTTGCACTGTCTCCTACATATCCCTCAAATGTTGCACCGATATCCACACTGACAATATCGCCTTCTACCAGCTTTCTGTCACTTGGAAATCCGTGCACCACCTCTTCATTTACAGAAGCACATATCGAAAATGGAAATCCGTTATAACCTTTAAATGTAGGTATTGCATTTTGCGATTTTAAAAATTCTTCAACTAATCGGTCAAGTTCTTTTGTAGTAACACCGGGTTTAATGTTGTTTCTCACCAATTCGTGAGCTTTGGCTACTAAACGTCCGGCTTTTCTCATTATTTCTATTTCTCTTTTTGTCTTGAGGATAATCATATTACTTATTCCTCATTTTTGCAACAATCTCTTTGCCAACCTCAGCTATGGGTTTTTCTCCGTCTATGTTAACTATTATACCTTTTTTGGTGTAATAATCAATAAGGGGTTCTGTCTGCTCCTGGTAAACATTGATTCTTTTCGTAACTGTTTCTTCAGCATCATCTTTTCTTTGAAGAAGCTCGCCGCCGCAATTGTCGCATATTCCTTCTTTTGAAGGCTTATTGAATGATATGTGAAATGTTTGACCGCAGTCTTTGCATATTCTTCTTCCAACAGCTCTTTCAACAAGAAGCTCTTTTTTTACTATTATATTAATAACATAATCAAGCTTTTGGTTCATGCTTTCTAATGCACTTTCAAGCGCATCTGCCTGAAAAATTGTTCTCGGGAAACCGTCTAACAAAAATCCATTTTCACAATCATCCTTAAGCAATCTGTCTTTTACCAATTCAACTGTCAATTCATCGGGAACAAGCAATCCTTGATCCATATATTCTTTTGCTTTTTTCCCAAGAACTGTTCCTTCTTTAATATTCTGACGGAATATATCTCCCGTAGAAATATGTGGTATTGAAAATTCTTTTACAATTGTTTCTGCTTGAGTTCCCTTTCCGGCTCCCGGAGGTCCCAATAAAATTGCTCTCATTTTCCTTACCTCTCCTTATTTTAAAAATCCCTTGTAGTGTCTCATCAGCATTTGTGCTTCTATTTGCTTCATCGTTTCAAGCGCAACACCTGTTACGATTAACAGTGATGTTCCACCAAAGTTTATATTTAAACTAGTGAACGAGAATACTAAAGTAGGTATTGTCGCAATTATTGCAAGTGCAATAGCTCCTGCTATTGTAACTCTGTTTAACACTTTATTTAAATATTCTGCTGTTGGTCTTCCCGGTCTGATTCCCGGGATAAAGCCACCATTTTCTTTAAGCGTGTTTGAATATTCAAATGGATTGAACTGTACCGCTGTATAGAAATATGTGAAGAATATAATCAGTACTATATTTAATATTGTATAGATATATACTCCCGGACTTTGAGCCACTGAGAAATATTTTTGTACACCGTCTAACATATTCGGGAAGAAAAATCCTAAAGTTTGTGGTATTGCTAAAAGTGTTGAAGCGAATATTACCGGCATAACTCCTGCCATTAACACTTTCATAGGAATATGTGTGCTTTGTCCGCCGTACATTTTTCTTCCTACTACTCTCTTAGCATATTGAACAGGGATTTTTCTTTCGCCTTGTTGAATTGCTATAACTCCAACTACTATTATTAATGCAAATATCAAGAATAATATAATTTCAATTATATTAACTGCTCCGTTTTGCATCTGGAATATCATTGTTCCAACATCAGAAGGGTATCTTGATATGATACCAATCATGATTATTAATGATATACCGTTACCTATACCTTTTTCTGTTATTAACTCACCCAGCCACATCAAGAATGCTGTACCTGCTGTCAATACTATTACTACCGACAGGATTGATAAAAAGCTCTGGTCTATTATTGCTGAATTGAAAAATCCAACAGCGTATGCAGTAGCTTGAATCAATGCAAGTACAACAGTAATGTATCTGGTCCATTGAGCCATTTTTTTCTTTCCGTCTTCACGCTTAAATATTTCTTCAAGCTTTGGAATTGCAATTGCCAGTAGCTGAAGAATAATTGAAGATGTAATGTATGGATAAATATTTAATGCAAATATTGTAAAGTCCTTAAAAGCACCACCGGACATCATATCGAAGAAATCTAATAAGCCGCCTGCCGTTCCTGCAAACATGTTACCTACAATCGCTCTGTCTATACCGGGAACAGGTATCACTGCGCCAAGTCGATATATTACAAGCATTAAAAAGGTAAATGTCATTTTTTTTCTTAAATCAGGTATTTTCCATGCATTTCTTAAAGTTTCAAACAACTTAAATCACCTCAGCTTTTCCGCCGGCAGCTTCGATTTTTTCTACCGCTGATTTGCTGAATTTATGAGCTTTAACTGTAAGCTTCTTAGCAAGTTCACCGTTTCCGAGTATCTTCACACCATCAAGTTGTTTTTTTAATATACCTTCTGATTTAAGAAGTTCCGGAGTAATCTCTGCTCCATCTTCGAATTTGTTTAATACTTCAACATTTATTTCAGCAAATTGAGTACCAAAAATGTTCGTGAATCCTCTCTTTGGTAATCTTCTGTAAAGAGGCATCTGCCCTCCTTCGAATCCTGGTCTAACTCCACCGCCGGAACGTGATTTTTGTCCGTTCATACCTCTTCCGGCTGTCTTTCCCTGTCCTGTTGCAGTACCTCTACCTAACCTTTTTCTGTTCTTTGTACTACCAGGATTAGGTTTTAATTCATGAAGTTTCATCATTAACACCTCCTTATAGTATTATTCTATAACCTCTACCATGTGTTCTACTTTTCTGATCATTCCTCTTATGTGAGGACTGTCTTCTTTTTCAACCACATGGCCAATTTTTCTCAAACCGAGAGCTTCTATGTTCTTAACCTGATTAGGAGTTCTTCCACTTAATCCCTTAGTTTGTTTTATTTTTATTTTTGCCATATCTTTCACCTCTTAGCCGTAAATTTCTTCTACAGATTTACCTCTGATTCTCGCTACATCTTCAGGCTTCTTAAGAAGTTTTAAAGCTTCAATTGTTGCGTTAACTACATTTCTTGGATTGTTTGATCCCAATGATTTTGTTCTTATATCTCTTACTCCGGCTAATTCAAGCACCGCACGAACAGGACCTCCTGCTATGATACCTGTACCTTCTTTAGCTGGTTTTATAAGAACTCTGCCTGCGCCATATCTGCCTATTATTTCATGTGGCACTGTTGTGTTAATCAGTGGCACTTCAATCATATTTTTCTTAGCATCCTGGATTGCTTTTCTGATGGCATCCGGAATTTCTATTGCTTTAGCCATTCCTATGCCAACATGACCATTTTCGTCACCAACAACAACCAATACACTAAATCTAAAGTTTCTACCACCTTTAACAACTTTAGTAACACGGTTGATGCTTATAACTTTCTCTTTAACATCCAGTTGGCTTGCATCTATACGTCCACGTTGTTCCATGACTAACCTCCTTATTAAAATTCAAGTCCGCTTTCTCTTGCTCCATCTGCAAGTAATTTCACTCTGCCGTGATATAAATATCCGCCTCTGTCGAAAACTACCGCATTTATACCTTTATCTTTCGCTCTTTCTCCCACTGTTTTACCTACTAATTTTGCTGCATCTGTCTTAGTAAGTTCAGCTACTTGGCCAACTAACTCTTTATCTAATGTTGAAGCTGATGCAAGAGTTACTCCTGTAGCATCGTCAATTACTTGAGCGTATATGTGCTTAGAGCTTTTAAAAATATTCAATCTTGGTCTCTCAGGAGTTCCTACGACTTTGTTTCTTATACTATAGTGTCTTTCTTTTCTCTTTTGATTTTTATCAATTTTTTTAAGCACTAATACTCACTCCTTTCATATATTACTTATTATTTACCAGTCTTACCTGCTTTACGTCTAACAACTTCATTAGAGTATTTAATTCCTTTACCCTTATATGGTTCAGGTCTTCTCCAGTCTCTGATTACAGCCGCGTAGTTTCCAACTTGCTGTTTATCTGTACCTTTAACTATTATTTTATTTGTGCCCTCAACTGCTGTTTCAATTCCTTGCGGATCTTCCATTTCAACAGGATGAGAGAAACCTAAGTTTAAAACTAATTTATTTCCTTGTTTTTGTGCTCTATATCCAACACCTACGATTTCAAGCGTCTTAGAAAAACCGTCAGAAACTCCGACTACCATGTTGTTAATAAGAGTTCTTGTAAGTCCGTGTAATGATCTGTGTTCTTTTTGATCATCAGGTCTTGAAACATTGATTTCTGCGCCTTCTATTTCAATTTTCATTGACTTCGGCAACTGCTGTTCAAGCTGTCCTTTTGGACCTTTAACAACTGCATAATTGTGAGCATCGATTTTCACTTCAACATTTGCAGGTATATTTACAGGTTTAATGCCTATTCTTGACATCTTAGCACCTCCTATTCGTTATTTTACCATACGTAGCAGATTACTTCTCCGCCAACACCCTGTGTTCTTGCTTTTTTATCCGTAACTATTCCTTTAGAAGTAGAAAGTATAGCTATACCTAAACCGCCTAATACCTTTGGAGTTTCTTCTTTTCCTACGTAAACTCTAAGACCTGGTTTAGAAATTCTCTTAATGCCAGTTATAACTCTCTCTTTATTTTGTTGGTATTTAAGTTCAACTCTTATAATACCTTGTTTACCGTCATCTATAACATCAAAGCCCTTAATGTATCCTTCTTCTTGTAATATATTAGCTATTTCTCTTTTTATCTTAGAAGCCGGAACATCAACAAATTCATGTTTTGAATGATTAGCATTTCTTATTCTCGTTAACATATCTGCGATAGGATCTGTCATTACCATGTAAGTAACCTCCTTCCATTTTATAAAATTTTACCAGCTGGCTTTTTTAACGCCTGGGATCTGACCTTTATAAGCCAGTTCTCTAAAGCATATACGGCATATGCCGAATTTCCTTAAATAAGCATGAGGTCTTCCACAAATTTTGCATCTTGTATATTCTCTTGTTGAGAATTTTTGTTTTCTCTGTTGTTTAACTTTTAGAGATGTCTTTGCCATTATCGTTTCCCTCCCTTACTTAGTAAAAGGCATACCCATTAATCTCAACAGCTCACGTGCTTCTTCGTCAGTGTTTGCTGTAGTTGTTATAATTATGTCCATACCTCTTATTTTATCGATTTTATCATAATTTATTTCCGGAAATATCAATTGCTCCTTAATTCCTAAAGCGTAATTTCCTCTGCCGTCAAATGATGTTTTTGAAACACCCCTGAAGTCTCTAACTCTCGGTAAGGCAATGTTTACTAATTTATCGAAGAATTCATACATGTGATCTCCTCTTAATGTAACCTTGCAACCTACTGCCATTCCTTCTCTTAATTTAAAGTTAGATATAGATTTTTTGGCTTTAGTTACTACAGGCTTCTGACCTGCGATTATAGACATTTCTTCAACTGCGTTTTCTAAAAACTTTGCATTTTCTTTAGCTTCGCCAACGCCCATATTGATTATTATCTTCTCTATTTTAGGTGCCTGCATAACGCTTGTGTACTGAAACTTTTCCATCAGTGCAGGCAATACTTGTTCCTTATATGTGGCTTTTAATCTTGCCATATGGTTCGTACCTCCCTTCGAGCATTATTCAAAAACATGACCGCACTTTTTACATGCTCTTACTTTTTTACCATTTTCTATTTTCTTTTCGGTTCTTACACCTGATTTGCATTTATCGCAATATAGCATGACATTTGAAATGTTAACAGGGCCTTCGCGGTGTACTATACCGGCTTGCTGCATCTGATTTGTCTGCTTTTGATGTTTCGTAAGCATATTTACATTTTCAACAACAACTCTGTTATCCTTAGGAAAACTTGTTAAAATTTTGCCTGTTTTGCCCTTGTCGCTGCCTGCTATAACTACAACTTTATCGCCTTTTTTAACGTGCATCTTTATACACCTCCTATTAAAGTACTTCCGGTGCTAATGAGATTATTTTCATAAACTTTCCATCTCTTAATTCTCTTGTTACAGGTCCAAATATACGAGTACCAACCGGTGTTTTATCTTCTTTAATAATTACGGCTGCATTGTCGTCAAATTTTATATAAGTTCCGTCTTTTCTTCTTATTTCTTTTTTAGTTCTGACGATAACTGCCTTAACAACATCACCCTTCTTAACAACTCCACCAGGTGTTGCAGATTTAACCGTGCATACTACTATATCACCAACGCTTCCATATTTAACGACTGATCCGCCCATAACTCTTATAACAAGAACTTCTTTAGCTCCTGAATTATCTGCGACTCTTAACCTCGATTCAGTTTGTATCATGACTTAACCTCCCTTCAATTGTCTTGGGGTCTTATTTAGCTTCCTCTAATATTTCAACTAATCTCCAGCATTTTTCTTTTGATAATGGTCTGGTTTCCATTATTTTAACTGTATCGCCTATGTTGCACTTGTTTTCTTCGTCATGTGCTTTATATTTTTTAGTCATTTTAATTTGTTTCTTATAAAGAGGATGTGCTACAAGCTTCTCAGTAGCAACTACTATTGTCTTATCCATTTTATT
This sequence comes from Sedimentibacter hydroxybenzoicus DSM 7310, assembly GCF_013403245.1. GTDB lineage: Bacteria > Bacillota > Clostridia > Tissierellales > Sedimentibacteraceae > Sedimentibacter > Sedimentibacter hydroxybenzoicus. Next base: position 40,906 of record NZ_JACBNQ010000008.1, read on the forward strand.
ACTAACTACTTTTCCAATTCTTACTTTTCTGTTGCCTCTTTCCAAAGTAAAGATCCTCCTTTCTTATTACTGCGCATTAATGCTTAATTCACGTTCTCTGAGAACTGTTTTAACACGTGCAATATCTTTCTTGACCTTTTTTATTCTCATCGGATTGTCAAGCTCTCCGGTCGCAAGTTGAAATCTTAAATTGAACAGTTCTGTTTTTAAATCAGAAACTGATTTATTTAACTCTTCAACTGATTTATTTCTTAGTTCATTAGCTTTCATTTGCTTCACCATCCTTCTCTGATGCCTGATCCTTCACGATAAATTTGCATTTGATAGGCAATTTATGCATGGCAAGTCTCATTGCTTCTCTGGCTACTTCTTCAGATACCCCTGACATTTCGAACATTACTCTGCCCGGTTTAACTACAGCTACCCAATACTCAGGAGAGCCCTTTCCTTTACCCATACGTGTTTCGGCCGGTTTCTTTGTTACAGGTTTATCCGGGAATATTTTAATCCAAATTTGACCGCCTCTCTTAACAGATCTTGTCATTGCTCTTCTGGCAGCTTCTATTTGGTTAGATGTTATCCAAGCTGGTTCAAGTGCTTGAAGCCCATATTCGCCATAAGTTACTTTGTTGCCTCTTGTTGCAACTCCTGTCATTCTACCTCTTTGTTGTTTACGGCGTTTTACTCTTTTAGGCATTAACATAATTGTTCCTCCTTCCTTCAGGACTTATTACTTTTTATCTCTTTTAAAATTATTGTTTGGTCTTCTTCTCTTCTTGTTATCTCTGTTGTCATTAAGTGCTTTTGTCGGCTCTTGATTGTCTGATAACAATGAACCCGGTTTTCTCAGAACTTCTCCTCTGCATATCCAAACCTTAACACCGATTTTTCCGAATGTTGTGTTTGCTTCCGCAAAACCGTAGCTTATATCAGCCCTTAAAGTCTGAAGAGGAATTTTACCATCTGAATATCCTTCGGTTCTTGCCATATCGGCACCGTTTAATCTTCCGGATACACTTGTTTTAATACCCTTTGCACCCATTTTCATTGTTCTTTGCATTGACTGCTTCATAGCTCTTCTGAAAGATATACGCTTTTCAATCTGACTAGCGATATTTTCAGCAACTAATTGTGCATTTAATTCTGGAACCTTTATTTCTTCTACATTAATTATAACAGTTTTACCGGTAATTTTTTCGATACTGTTCTTTAACATATCAACACCAGTACCGCCTTTTCCGATTATCATACCCGGTTTAGCTGTGAACACACTCACCTTTACTCTGCTGGCAAATCTTTCGATATCAACTTTAGCAATACCTGCTTGATTCAAGTTTACTTTTATAAATTCACGAATCTTATAGTCTTCGGTTAAATTTTCACCAAAATTCTTTTTGTCAGCATACCATTTTGAGTCCCAATCATTGATTATACCAACTCTCAGTCCATGAGGATTTACCTTCTGACCCATTTTTTACCTCCTTTACAGTTGTTATTCTCTTTCTTTTACTACAGCACCTATGTGGCTGCTTCTTTTTAGTATCTTATATGCGCTTCCCTTTGCTCTCGGTCTCCATCTCTTAAGAGTTGGTCCCTGATTGGCATAAACTTCAGAAACATATAATTTATCTCTATCTAAATCAAAGTTGTTTTCAGCATTAGCTGTAGCTGATTGAACTACCTTTTCTAAAATTTTAGCTCCCTTGCTTGGGTAAAATTTCAAAATCGCTAAAGCTTCATCAACATTTTTACCTCTTACCATATCACATACGAACTTCATTTTTCTTGGTGATATTCTTATATATTTAGCAACTGCTCTTGCTTCCATTTAGGCTGCCTCCCTTCTTATTTAACTTTTGAAGATTTATCGTTCTTATCATGTCCTCTATAAGTTCTTGTTGGAGCAAATTCACCGAGTTTGTGTCCAACCATATCTTCAGTTATATATACAGGAACGTGCTTTCTGCCATCATGTATAGCTAATGTATGGCCTACCATTTCGGGGAATATTGTTGATCTTCTTGACCAAGTTTTTAATACTTTCTTATTGTTGGCTTCATTCATTTCCACAATCTTTTTCATAAGACTTGGTTCGCAATAAGGCCCTTTTTTTAATGATCTACCCATTCACCATTTCCTCCTTTCACAAAACCTAGTACTATTTAACGTTTCTTCTCTTAACAATCATCTTGTCAGATTTTTTATTCTTCTTACGAGTTTTATAACCAAGTGCAGGTTTACCCCAAGGCGTTACAGGTCCTGTTCTGCCTATAGGAGATCTACCTTCACCACCACCGTGAGGGTGATCGTTAGGGTTCATTACGGAACCTCTCACTGTAGGTCTTATACCCATATGTCTTTTTCTGCCTGCTTTACCGATTGTTATATTCTCATGATCCAAATTTCCTACTTGACCGATTGTAGCTCTACAATCCATCAATATCATTCTAACTTCTCCGCTTGGAAGTCTTACTTGAGCATACTTGCCTTCCTTAGCCATAAGCTGAGCCGCATTTCCTGCTGAACGTACCATTTGGCCGCCTTTGCCGGGTTTAAGCTCAATATTGTGAATCATTGTACCTACAGGAATGTTTCTTACAGGCAATGTATTACCGATTTTAATATCTGCATCCGGTCCTGAAACGATAGTATCACCAACTACTAATTTGTGAGGAGCGATGATATATCTTTTTTCTCCATCTACGTAATTAATAAGTGCTATATTTGCGCTTCTGTTAGGATCATACTCGATTGTTGCAACTTTGCCCGGTACTCCGTCTTTATTTCTTTTGAAATCTATGATTCTATATTTTCTCTTTTCTCCACCGCCTTGATGACGTACAGTTATTCTTCCGTGCGCGTTTCTTCCGGCTTTACTTTTTAATGGAGCTAAAAGAGATTTCTCAGGTTCATTAGTTGTAATTTCTTCAAATGTTGAAACAGTCATTTGTCTCAACGCCGGAGAGGTTGGTCTGTATTTTCTAATACCCATGAGATTTTCCTCCTTTTTTCAATTTATTAACGTTTAGATTCCTTCGAAGAATTCTATTGTTTTGCTTTCTTGTGTTAAAGTAACTATAGCTTTTTTCCAGTCAGCTCTTTTACCCACATGTATGCCTTGTCTTTTTGTTTTGCCAAGCATATTCATTGTGTTTACACTTTCTACTTTAACTCCGAATATTTTTTCCACTGCATTTTTAATTTCTGTCTTATTAGCCTTTTTATCTACAACAAAAGTGTATTTTTTTTCTGCCATTGCATCCATACTTGCTTCTGTTACTATAGGTTTTTTTATGATATCGTGTGGATCGCGCATTATGCGTACACCTCCTCCACTTTATTAACTGCTTCTTTTGTAATTAAGAAAGAATCACAGTTTAAAATGTCGTAAACATTGATTGTGTTAACATATGCTGTCTTTACTCCCGGAATGTTTGCTGCTGCTCTAACTACAGTTTCATCTCTTTCAGGAATAACTATTAATGTCTTTTTGTTTGCTTTAAGATTTTGTAAAACCTTAACCATTTCTTTTGTTTTTGCTTGTTCAAGCGCTAAGCTGTCTATAACGATTATTTCTTGATCTTGAACTTTTGAACTTAATGCTGATTTAAGTGCCAATCTTTTAACTTTTTTAGGAATTGAATAGCTGTAATCTCTCGGTTTTGGAGCAAATACAACTCCGCCGCCTTTCCATTGCGGTGATCTCGTACTACCTTGTCTCGCTCTGCCCGTTCCTTTTTGTCTCCAAGGTTTTCTTCCGCCGCCTCTTACATCAGCTCTTGTCTTTGCTGATTGAGTTCCTTGTCTTTGATTAGCCAAATAATTTTTTACAGCTTCATACATTACATGCGTATTTATTTCTACACCAAATACAGAATCATTTAATTCAACTTCTCCGACTTGGCTGCCTTTTATATCATAAAGAGCTACTTTTGGCATCTTTAATCCTCCTTTCCGTGCAATTATTTACTATAGTTTCTAACTGCTTCTCTTATTTTTACTAAACCTTTTTTAGGTCCCGGTATCGCACCTTTTAAAAGTATTGCATTCTTGTCAGCGTCAACTCTTATTACTTCAAGGTTTAATACTGTTACTTTTTCATGACCCATATGTCCATGAGCTTTTGTACCTTTTACTACTCTTCCAACACCTGCGGAAGCTCCTAAAGAACCTCTTAATCTGTGGAATTTCGAACCGTGGCTCATATCTCCGGTGTGGTGTCCATGTCTTTTAATTGATCCCTGGAATCCCTTACCTTTAGAAATTCCTACAACGTCTACTTTTTCACCAACTTGGAAAATATCAACGCCGATTTTTTGACCTACTTCATAGTCATCAATGTTTGTTACTTGGAATTCCCTCAAGAATCTTTTTGGTTCCACTTTTGATTTATCAAAATGACCTTTTTTAGGTTTATTAACATTCTTTAATTTGATGTCACCAAAACCAACCTGAATAGCATTATAGCCATCTTTTTCAATTGTCTTTTTTTGAACCACAACCATATTGCCCGATTCAACAACTGTTACAGGAACAACATCTCCTTGTTCTGTAAACACCTGAGTCATTCCGACTTTTTTACCAAGAATTGCTTTCATCTTACACCTCCTATTTTCTTACAGCGGATTACCTTACGGCAATCATTCTAAGCAGAGTGTACTTAATATATTTCTCTCTACTTTTTCTTATAATTTGATTTCAATATCTACGCCAGCAGGCAAATTCAATTTCATCAATGAATCTACAGTTTTTGGAGTAGGGTTTGTTATGTCTATCAATCTTTTATGAGTTCTTTGTTCAAACTGCTCTCTGGAATCTTTGTACTTGTGAACTGCTCTAAGTATTGTTATGATTTGTTTTTCTGTCGGCAGCGGGATAGGACCTGCTACGGTAGCACCTGTACTTTTAGCTGTTTCCACGATTTTTTGTGCAGATTGATCAATTAATTGATGATCATAAGCTTTTAACCTAATTCTTATTTTCTGTGTGTTTGCCATTTTTTTACCTCCTTCTTCGTATGTCATCCATACAACTCGGGATTGCGTCGATAAACCCTGCCGGGTGTATCCTGATTTTTTTTAAATCGCAATACCGGTCGCCCTGTTTTATAACAGGACATACTCTGCAAAAATTACCTGATTTCATTGTAAAATCAGCAACCTTTCACGTCATCGCATGTGGCAAGCTTTATAATGATATAACAATTAACCGCATAAATCAAGCACTATTTTTATTTTTTTTGATTTGTTACGAAAAATTAACATTTATCTTAATTCTGGTAACTGCAAGGGGGACAGTCAGCACTGTCGTTGAAAGAATACGACAGTGTGACAGTCCCCATCGAGGTACATAAAACTCTTATAAAATTGTTTATTCAAGTCTCTTATCAACCTTTATTCCAAGCTTTTTCATCTTATAATATAATGTCTGCCTTGGAATATCCAACCTTTCTGATGTTTTCGATACATTGTAGTCATTTTGTCTTAATGATTTGCTTATTATTTTACGTTCATATTCATTCATTATTTCATTAAGAGGTTCATTAATAATTATTGTGTTTTTCTCTTCTACTATGTTTTTCTGAATATCATCTGCGGCTTTATAATTTATATCAACATATTTCGGCAAATCTTCTATTGCTATAACGTCCTTCTCAATCATATTTACGGCATGTTCAATGGAATGCCTCAACTCTCTTATATTTCCGGGCCAATTATAGCTGTGGAAAAATTCAATGACTTCTTTAGTAAAGCCCTTTACATTTTTATTTAACTCCCTGTTGAATTCATTTAAGAAATAATATGCAAGCACTTCCAAATCCTCACTTCTCTCTTTGAGAGGCAAAAGTCTGAAATTTATGACATTTAGCCTATAAAATAAATCACTTCTCAGCTTGCCTTCTTCTATAGCTTTGTAGGGATTCTGATTCAGTGCGGTTATGATTCTCACATCCACAAATCGTGTTTTATTTTCACCTACTCTTCTTATCTGCCCTTCCTGAAGCACTCTCAAAAGCTTTGCCTGAAGCATTATATCCATTGAATTTATTTCGTCCAGAAACAGAGTTCCTCCGTCCGCCGCCTCTATAAGTCCCTTGGAATCTTTAGCACCAGTAAAGCTTCCCAATGCGGTACCAAACAGCATGCTTTCCAGCAGGGTTCCGGGAATAGCCGCGCAGTTTTGCGCTATAAACGGATTGTCGCATCTTTGGCTTGAATTATGAATGCTTTGTACGATTAACTCTTTTCCTGTACCTGTTTCTCCGTAAACCAACACGGGTGATCTGCTATCTGCTATTTTTTTTATCTTTAGCTTGATATCCTTTACAAACTGGCCTACTCCCACAATATCGTCGATTGTATAGTGAGCTTTGTCTATTATATTACCTTTCTGTTTTTTATATTTATTTTGATTAATATTTTTATATTGGTCAACATCTGAAAATATTTCAATTGCTCCTACAATTTCTCCGTTTTCATAAATTGGCACCGTATTTGATAAAATAGTTACAAGTTTTCTCTGATAGTTATAATAATTCTGAACATAGTTCTTTATGACTTCACCGGTGGTTAATGCTCTTATTATTGTACTTGTCTCCTCCGTAAGCTTTGGGAATATCTCAAGCATATGCTTTCCTATGGCGTTCTCCACATTGAGCCCCGCTAAATCATTTGCCGACTGATTATAAAAAATGACAATACCTTCCTTATTTACAATAAATAATCCGCTGGAAATATTTTCAGATATTAGCTTTAAAATATTTTTGTAGTCCATTTAATCACCTGCTGTTAATTTTTTTTACACATGTATATATTATATCACACATATATAAATTAATGTAATTTTTTATAAGCAAACGACCACAAAATTGGGGACAGTCCGCAGTGTCGCTAAAAACGTGCGACACCGGGACAGTCCCCGTGTATAAGTTAATTATTTAGCCTCTATTCTTTTAGCATTGATTTCTTTCCAAAGTTCCACATCAACACCTTTCCAAGAAAGTTTATCAGGATCATAGTAAGGATCTCTACCGGCTTTCATCTGCTCAACATAGTCTTTGTACAAAGCAATACATTTTGGAAATAATAAGATAACGATTAGCATATTGACCCATGTAGTTGTACCCAGAGCAAGGTCTGAAAGATTCCAAGCTGTACCGGATTCAATAATACCCCAGCAGAATACCAGAACAGGCATTCCAAATTGCATAGTCCTTGTTATAGCTTTACGAATTTTTTGTTGTTCAGGTTTTTGGAATAAGTACAAAGCTGCTGTTTCTGCCTCATAGTAGTAGCTGATTAAGCATGTAAAAGAGAATAATAACAGCATAACTGCAACGAATATGTTTCCAAATCCACCTAAGACTGTACTAACTGCAGCCTGTACATATACAACACCACCTGTAACATCTGCAGCTATTCCGCTACCATGATATCCACCGGCTGTATTGAATGTGTCAGTTAAAAGAATTAAAAGACCTGAAGCTGTACACACGATAACTGTATCTAGCCATACACCCGCAGCATTTGATAACCCTTGTTTAACAGGATGGCTGGTTTCAGCGGCAGCAGCTGTCGGTGTAGACTCACCCATACCTGACGCGGATGAGAACGTACCTCTCTTAACCCCTTGCTGAATAGCTGTGCCGATAGCAGCACCAAATACAGCGTTTAATCCAAATGCTGAAGTAACAACGTCAGCAATCAATGCAGGGATCTTTGTGATATTTACAGCTACAACTATAAAAGTAACCACCATGTAAACAACTGTCATAAACGGAACAACCATGGAAGCTACGGAGCTGATACGTTTGATACCGCCAAATACTGTTACAAACAGTAATATTGCAATAACAGCAGAAGTAACTGCCATCGGAACACCTGTAGCTTCACGGAATGCATCAGAAATTGTATACGTAGCAGCCGCCGGCATAAATACAGCACAAGCCACACCCAAAACTATAGCCATAAATGTGCCGTATGCTTTCCATCCCAAACCGCGCTCTGCACAATAAGCACCGCCACCACGATATGCACCGTCAACACGGACTTTGTAGAGCTGACCTAGTGTACACTCAGCAAAGCAAACTGCGGAGTTAGTCATACCTATAAGTATCATCCAAAACATTGCACCCGGCCCCCCCATATAAATAGCAACGGCAACGCCTGCTATATTACCTGTACCTACACGCATAGCCATTGTAGTACAGAAGGACGCGAAGGAAGAAATACCTGATTCAGAATCACCTTTTTCTATAATACGGCTCCACATATCCCTGAAACGGACAAATTGGAAAAAGCCTAGCCTTACTGTAAAGTAAATACCGGCACCACCGATAAGTACAAGCATACCGACACCCCAGATATAACCATTTGCCCAATCAACAAAATTATTTAAAAAATCCGCCATAATTTTTCTCCTTAATTGATATTATAATTTCTTATTGCAATACATGATTTTATTTTGTATTACCACCCCCCTTTCTTTTCAACCATAAGTTTCCTCATAAAAAGCAGTTGATAATGTTTTCACAAGTAATATACATCCATACTACCTTACCTATAATGCCTGTCATTAAAAGGTTGTCAATTAATATTCTTATATAAAATTTATGTTCTTATATAAAATTCATGTGTATCAAATTAACAAATCTGATACACACAGTTAAATTAATAATTTAAAATATAACCATTGCAACTACTATGCCAACTCTTTTTTCTTTCAAATAAAAAAGGATAGTCCCCTGACGCACCGAATCAGGTGCTGTTCCGGTGCAAATTCCTTTTGAGGCAATGTGGACTGTCCCTTTAATGTACAAAAAATCATAATATATTGCGTATAATTATCTTTCATGTGTACAAAAATCTATACATAAAAAATAGCCTTCTTACGAAAACTATTTTTTTATATCAAACTAAATTATTTGATTATGCTAGTAACAACGCCTGATCCAACTGTTCTTCCGCCTTCTCTGATAGCGAATCTTAATCCTTCTTCGATAGCGATTGGGTGGATTAACTCAACTATAAATCTTGAGTTGTCTCCAGGCATACACATTTCTATTCCTTCTTCTAAGTCTATTTGTCCTGTGATATCTGTTGTTCTGAAATAAAATTGTGGTCTGTATCCGTTAAAGAATGGTGTATGTCTTCCACCTTCTTCTTTTGTTAATACGTATACTTCTGCATTGAATTTTGTATGTGGTGTTATTGATCCCGGTTTTGCCAGTACTTGACCTCTTTGGATGTCTGTTCTTTGTACTCCTCTAAGAAGTGCTCCTATGTTGTCTCCTGCTTGTGCCTGATCAAGTAATTTCTTGAACATTTCTACACCTGTACACACTGTTTCTGTCGGTTCGTCGTTTAATCCTACTATTTGAACTTTATCCTGAACCTTCAATATTCCTCTTTCTACTCTGCCTGTTGCTACTGTTCCTCTTCCTGTGATTGAGAACACGTCTTCTACCGGCATTAAGAATGGTTTGTCAACGTCTCTTTCCGGTGTTGGCACCCATGCGTCAACTTCTTCCATTAACTTAACTATTTTATCTCCCCATGGTCCGTCCGGATCTTCTAATGCTTTTAATGCTGATCCCACTATGATTGGTGTGTTGTCTCCGTCAAATTCATATTCTGATAACAGCTCTCTTACTTCCATTTCAACTAATTCTATTAGCTCAGGATCGTCTACCATATCTTCTTTGTTTAAGAATACTACCAGTTTAGGAACTCCTACCTGTCTTGATAACAGTATATGCTCTCTTGTTTGTGGCATCGGACCATCTGCTGCTGATACAACAAGGATTCCTCCGTCCATCTGTGCTGCTCCTGTTATCATGTTCTTTACATAGTCAGCATGACCCGGGCAGTCAACGTGCGCGTAGTGTCTGTTTGCTGTTTCATACTCTACGTGTGATGTTGATATTGTGATTCCTCTTTCTCTTTCTTCCGGAGCTTTATCTATATTGTCATAGCTTACAAATTCTCCGGTTCCGAATCTCTTATTCAATGTCATTGTGATTGCTGCTGTTAATGTTGTCTTTCCATGGTCTACGTGGCCTATGGTTCCAATATTTACGTGTGGCTTATTTCTTTCAAATTTTGCTTTTGCCATTTCTTTATCCTCCTATAGGTTTATTTATTTATTATTTTTTCAGCGACGCTGTTCGGAACTCTCTCATAGTGGTGGAATTCCATTGAGTAACTTGCTCTACCCTGAGTCATAGATCTTAAAGTAGTTGCATAACCAAACATTTCTGACAACGGAACAAAGGCATCTACTACCTTAAGTCCACTTCTGTCTGAGAATCCTTCGATTCTGCCTCTTCTTGAATTAGCATCTCCCATAACGTCCCCTAAGTATTCTTCAGGAGTAGTCATTTCAACTTTCATGTATGGTTCTAACAATACCGGAGTTGCTTTTTTCATTGCCTCCTTAAACGCCATAGAGCCGGCAATCTTAAATGCCATTTCACTGGAGTCTACTTCGTGATATGAACCATCATACAATGTTACTTTAAAATCAATAACAGGGAATCCTGCAAGTACACCATTTTCAGATGCGCCCTTAACTCCGGCTTCAACTGCCGGTATATATTCTCTCGGAATAACTCCGCCTGTAATTGCATTGACAAAAGTAAAGCCTTCACCAGGTTCTTGAGGTTCCATGGTAATTTTAACGTGACCATATTGACCTTTACCGCCTGATTGTCTTGCATACTTCATATCAACATCTGCGTTACCTGTAACTGTTTCTTTGTAAGAAACCTGTGGCTTACCTACATTTGCTTCAACCTTGAATTCTCTTAATAATCTGTCTACGATTATTTCCAAATGAAGCTCGCCCATACCTGCAATAATTGTCTGTCCCGTATCAGGATTTGTATATGTCTTGAATGTTGGATCTTCTTCAGCAAGTTTCTGAAGACCGATACCCATTTTTTCTTGACCTGCTTTAGTTTTAGGTTCGATTGCTACTTCTATAACCGGTTCAGGGAAATCCATTGATTCCAATACTATCGGATGATCCGGATCACACAAAGTGTCCCCTGTTGTAGTCAATTTCAAACCTACTGCTGCTTCTATGTCTCCTGAATAAGATGTCTTAATTTCTTCTCTTTTGTTTGCATGCATCTGAAGAATACGACCGATTCTTTCTCTCTTGTTTTTAGTAGAATTTAATACATAGCTTCCCGATTCAAGCGTTCCGCCATAAATTCTGAAGAAAGTAAGTTTTCCGACAAATGGGTCAGTAGCTATTTTGAATGCTAAAGCTGCTAAAGGATCTTCATCCTTAATTCCTACAGGTATTTCCTCTTTTGTATCAGGGTCAAAACCTTTCATTTGTGGTACATCACTCGGACTTGGCAGGTAGTCAACTACTGCATCCAACATCAATCTAACACCTTTATGTTTATATGAAGTACCGCAAATTACAGGAATTATCTTAACATTAGTAGTTGCGATTCTGATAGCTTTTTTGATTTCTTCAACGGTAATTTCTTCACCGTTCAAGTATTTTTCCATCAATGTTTCATCAGTATCTGCAATAGCTTCAATTAATTTTTCTCTGTATTCATTTGCTTGATCTAAATATTCTTCTGGTATCTCAGTAATAGTAATGTCTGTTCCTTCATCGTTTCCATAGTTTATAGTTTTCATTTCAACTAAATCTATTATTGCTCTGAAGTTTTCTTCAACACCAATCGGCAACTGAATTGCAACAGCATTAGCTTTTAATCTGTCAATAATTGTGCCTAATGAGTAGAAGAAATTTGCACCTAATTTATCCATTTTGTTTATAAAACAAATTCTTGGTACATGATATTTGTCTGCCTGTCTCCAAACAGTTTCTGACTGAGGCTCAACCCCCATTTTAGCATCAAATACTGTTACTGCTCCATCAAGTACTCTCAACGATCTTTCAACTTCAACTGTAAAGTCTACGTGACCCGGTGTATCTATAATGTTAATTCTTACATCTTTCCAATGACAAGTAGTAGCAGCTGAAGTTATTGTAATTCCTCTTTCCTGCTCTTGCTCCATCCAGTCCATCTGAGCTGCACCTTCATGAGTTTCGCCTACTTTATGAATTTTCCCGGTATAGAACAGGATTCTTTCGGTAGTTGTTGTTTTTCCCGCATCAATATGCGCCATAATACCGATATTTCTTGTATTCTCTAAAGAATATTCTCTCATTATTTCCCTCCTTCACGCTGCGAATAAACTACTTAGATTATTACCATCTAAAGTGTGCAAATGCTTTATTAGCCTCTGCCATTTTATGTGTATCTTCTCTTTTCTTAACGCTTGCTCCTACGTTGTTGGCTGCATCCATTAACTCTTTTGCAAGCCTTTCACGCATAGTTTTTTCTCCTCTTTTACGAGAATAACTTACAAGCCATCGTAGTCCCAAAGTCTGTCTTCTCTCTGGTCTGACTTCGATAGGAACCTGATAGGTTGCACCACCGACTCTTCTTGCTTTAACTTCAAGTACCGGCATGATATTGTTCATTGCTTTAGTGAATACCTCAATCGGTTCTTCACCTGTTTTATCTCTTATGATGTCAAATGCTTCATAAACAATTTTTTGAGCAACACCTTTTTTACCGTCATACATAAGTTGATTAATCAATTTGGAAACTACCTTATCTTTGTAGATAGGATCTTCCATTACTTGTCTTTTAGGTATGTGACCTTTTCTTGGCACTTTACTTCCCTCCTTAATATAATTTAATTCACAGGTACTCGACAATAATTTAATGCCGTCGTGCACAACATGCATGTTATATATATTATGGCGCATTGTATGCATCATAACCTAAGCATAGTGTGCCGGAATCATCTTATTATTTCTTTGCTTTTTCCCTTTTAGCTCCATATTTGGACCTTGCTTGTTTTCTTTTAGCAACACCAGCTGTATCAAGGGTACCTCTTACAATGTGGTATCTAACCCCTGGTAAGTCTTTAACTCTTCCGCCTCTTATAAGAACAACACTGTGTTCTTGTAAGTTGTGGCCTACACCCGGAATGTATGCAGTTACTTCAACACCTGTTGTTAATTTAACTCTGGCAATTTTTCTAAGAGCTGAGTTTGGTTTCTTTGGTGTTACAGTCTTAACTGAAGTACATACACCTCTTTTTTGCGGTGAATTAGATTCATTCATCTTTTTTTGAAGAGTATTATAACTTACATTTAGCGCTGGAGAATTGGATTTATAAGTGACTTGTTGTCTTCCTTTTCTCACTAACTGGTTAATTGATGGCATTCGTGCACCTCCTTTTGTTTAATATTAGTTATTTTAAAACGGCAGCCGCCGCTGCGTTTACATTGATACCTACAGAAGCTCCAAGATCTTTCATACTGTCAAAATATATTATTTCCACATTTTTTTCCTTGCAAACATCTGTAATAGGTTTAGTAACATGCAAATCAGCATCCTTTGATATATAAATCCTTTGAGCTTCGTTTCTTTGTAAAGCTCTCAAAGTCTGCTTCTTTCCAATTACTATTTTTTTATCTGCATCCATTTCAATCCTCCGGTACTCATACCCTCGAATTATCAGGAACAAGGTGTGTCCCTTTCAAACGGGGACATTTCTCCAAAGTTCAAACCTCAGCGGCTTTCTCTGCTTTGGAGATGTGTCCCCCTTCCTATTTGCACTCAAACATTCTATCATCTATAAAATTAGATGTCAATTAATTTTTTCAATTTGGGGACATTCCTCTAAGCATATCTTCATAGACTATCCCTCCTTAGAGGTGTGTCCCCTTTCATCTTTATTCGCTTACCGCAATTTCGTCTCTTTCTACTTCAACATCATTAGTTGTTATTCCAATGTTTCTGTATTTCTTCATACCTGTTCCTGCAGGAATTAGTTTTCCTATAATTACATTTTCCTTAAGACCAATCAGGTTATCAACCTTACCTTTAGTAGCTGCATCTGTAAGTACTCTTGTTGTTTCCTGGAATGATGCCGATGCAAGGAATGAATCCGTAGCCAAAGATGATTTGGTTATACCTAATAATGCAACTTCACCTGCTGCGGGCTCCAAGCCTGCAGCTATTGCTTTTTCATTTTGTTCTTTGTACTCAAATGTCGATACCAAACTTCCCGGAAGAAGAGATGTATCTCCTGATTCTTCAATACGAACCTTATTAACCATCTGTCTTATGATTACTTCAACGTGTTTGTCACTTATATCAACACCCTGCATTCTGTAAACTCTTTGAACTTCCATAAGGATGTATGATTCCAGTGCCGTCATGCCCCTAATGTTTAATATATCATGTGGATTTATTGAGCCATCGGTAATCTTATCACCAGCTTCAATGTAATCACCGTCATTAACCAATATTTTAGAACCATAAGGTATCAGATACGTCTTGCTTTCCACTGCTTCATTATTAGTAACCGTAACTTCTCTCTTATGAACTTTTTCCATTAATGTAACTTTACCCGGTATTTCGGAAATAATCGCCTGACCTTTTGGTTTTCTTGCCTCGAAAAGCTCTTCTATACGCGGCAAACCTTGAGTAATATCACTTGCTGCTGCTATACCTCCCGTATGGAATGTACGCATCGTAAGCTGTGTACCCGGTTCCCCAATCGACTGAGCAGCTATAATACCTACAGCTCCTCCCACGTTAACCAGCTTTCCTGTCGCAAGGTTAGTACCGTAGCATTTTGAACACACGCCGTGCGGTGTTTTACAAGTAAGAACCGATCTTACCTTAACTACTTTAATACCGGAATTTTGAATTTTATGCGCTGTTTCTTCTGATATAAACTCCCCTGATTTAACCATAACTTCTTTAGTTTCAGGATGTATAACATCATCAGAAGCATACCTGTCCGCGCATCTTTCGCTTAATTCTTCTATTACTTCCTTGCCGTCAACAAAGGCTTCGACTTCTATACCGTCGGTTGTTCCGCAGTCAACTTCTCTTACTATAACGTCCTGACTTACGTCAACCAATCTTCTTGTCAAGTAACCTGAATCGGCTGTTCTTAGAGCAGTATCGGTTAATCCCTTACGGGCACCTGTTGCTGATAAGAAGAACTCAAGAACTGAAAGTCCCTCACGGAAGTTTGACTTAACCGGTACCTCAACCGTCTTACCTACGGCACTTGCCATAAGACCACGCATACCTGCAAGCTGCTTTATCTGGTTACGTCCTCCACGGGCTCCGGATACCGACATGATGTAAATAGAATTCAACGGATCCAGATTCTCCATAAGTGCATTTGTAACATCCTCTGTTGTCTGGTTCCAGATTTTAATTACATTTTCATATCTTTCTTCATCAGTCATCAAACCTCTACGGTATTTTTTCTCGTATTCGATAACCTGTTTTTCAGCTTTTTCAATGAACTCTTTCTTTTCTTCGGGAACTGTTATATCGCTTACACTTATAGTAATAGCTCCCCTTGTTGAATATTTATATCCTGTAGATTTGATACCGTCCAATACGTCGGCTGTTTTAGAGTTGCCGTGTTTTCTGAAGCATCTGTATACTATTTCTTCTAATGATTTTTTAGTAACCGTCTTATCTACTTCAAGAGAGAATTTATCTTTTTCTCTGTCCACAAAACCGAGGTCCTGAGGTATATTTTCATTGAAAATAAATCTTCCTGCTGTGCTTTCAACGTATTTTGTTTCTCCGTCAACTGTCTTTCTTATTTTAACTCTGGCATGTAAATCAATATTTTTATTGAAATATGCCATCATCATTTCATCATAATCCTTAAATACCATCCCATGACCTTTTGAATTTTCTATTTCAAGAGTCATGTAGTAGCTTCCTAGAACCATATCCTGTGTAGGAGTTGTAATAGGTCTTCCATCCTTTGGAGCTAAAATGTTATTTGTAGACATCATCAAGAATCTTGACTCTGCCTGCGCTTCAACCGACAATGGTACGTGAACAGCCATCTGGTCACCGTCGAAGTCGGCATTGTAAGCAGTACATACCAGCGGATGAAGCTTAATTGCCTTGCCTTCAACAAGTACAGGTTCGAATGATTGTATACCAAGTCTGTGAAGTGTAGGGGCACGGTTTAACATAACAGTGTGATCTTTAATTATTTCATCTAATACATCCCATACCGCAGTGTCAACCTTTTCAACCTTTTTCTTCGCACTCTTGATATTGTGAGCTGTTCCGTTTTCAACCAATTTTTTCATTACGAATGGCTTAAATAATTCAAGGGCCATTTTTTTAGGTAAACCGCATTGATTAAATCTAAGCTCAGGACCAACAACTATAACCGAACGTCCTGAATAGTCAACTCTCTTACCTAGTAAGTTTTGTCTGAATCGACCTTGTTTTCCTTTAAGCATATCCGAAAGAGATTTTAAAGGTCTGTTTCCCGGACCTGTAACAGGTCTGCCGCGTCTTCCGTTATCTATTAAGGCATCAACCGCTTCCTGAAGCATTCTTTTTTCATTTCTTACGATTATGTCAGGAGCACCTAAGTCAAGCAGTCTTTTTAATCTGTTGTTTCTGTTTATAACCCTTCTGTAAAGGTCATTTAAATCAGATGTAGCAAACCTTCCGCCGTCAAGCTGCACCATAGGTCGGAGTTCCGGCGGAATAACAGGAATCACATCAAGTACCATCCATTCCGGTCTGTTTCCGGAAACTCTGAACGCCTCAATAACTTCCAATCTTCTTGTTATTCTGATTTTCTTCTGACCCTTGCTGTCTTTGAGCTGTGATTTTAATTCCTCTGATTCTTTTTCAAGGTCTATTTTTTCGAGAAGTTTTTTAATTGCTTCCGCACCCATTTCAGCCTTAAAAGCATTCTTATAGTGGTCTTTATACTCTCTGTATTCCATTTCTGACAAAAGCTGTTTTTCTGACAAAGATGTATCTCCTGCTTCTGTAACAACATACTGTGCAAAATACAGTATTTTTTCCAAAGCTCTCGGAGACATGTCAAGTATCAATCCTAATCTGGATGGGATACCTTTAAAGTACCATATGTGGGAAACAGGAGCAGCGAGCTCTATGTGTCCCATTCTTTCTCTTCTTACCTTTGCTTTTGTAACCTCTACTCCGCAGCGATCACAAACCACACCTTTATATCTGACTCTTTTATACTTTCCGCAGTGACATTCCCAGTCCTTAGTAGGTCCGAATATCTTTTCACAAAATAAACCATCCTTTTCGGGCTTCAATGTACGGTAATTAATTGTTTCAGGTTTTTTAACTTCTCCTCTTGACCACTGTCTGATCTTATCAGGGGATGCTAAGCCAATTCTTATTGATTCAAAATTATTGTAATCTATCAAGAAGTTCGCTCCCTTCATTTAAAATTTTATTTAAATCGGTACTTTGTATTTGAGACATTCCTTTAATGCTTACTCACAACGACTATACTTTCATTAAAGGTGTGTCCAACATCCTTAGAATTCGTCGCTTTCATAATCGTCTTCGTTATCTAGCTCAATGTCTTCGTCATAGATATCTATATCGTCAATATCTTCCACATCTTCCACATTGTCCGAAGTTTCGGCATCTACCAACTCATCTTCAACAATATTCATTCCATCTTCGTCAACATATCTGACATCGCTTAAATTTTCACCATCAACCGGTAAATCTTCCTCAATATCAAGAGTGTCAACTATTTCAACTTCATCCTGTTCGCTGGTAATTATCTTAATATCCAGAGACAAGCTTTGTAATTCTTTTACAAGTACCTTAAATGATTCAGGGATACCCGGTTCCGGAATATTTTCACCTTTGACAATAGCTTCATATGTTTTAACTCTACCGTTAACATCGTCTGATTTAACGGTCAGAATTTCCTGCAACGTATGAGCTGCGCCATATGCTTCCAATGCCCAAACTTCCATTTCACCGAATCTTTGTCCTCCGAATTGTGCTTTACCGCCCAATGGCTGTTGAGTAACCAAGGAGTAAGGTCCTGTTGAACGGGCATGTATCTTATCATCAACCAAGTGATGAAGCTTAAGCATATACATGTAGCCAACAGTAACCGGACCATCAAAATATTCTCCCGAACGTCCGTCTCTTAATTCAATTTTACCACTTCTTGGGTAACCTGCCATCTCAAGAGCATCCCATATATCATCCTCAACTGCTCCGTCAAATACAGGTGTAGCAACCTGCCATCCTAATTTTTTAGCAGCTAAGCCGAGATGTACTTCCAACACCTGACCGATGTTCATACGTGAAGGAACTCCAAGAGGATTAAGTACTACCTGAAGCGGTGTGCCATCAGGTAAGAACGGCATATCTTCCTCCGGCATAATATGTGATATAACACCCTTGTTACCATGTCGACCACACATTTTATCTCCTACATTTATTTTACGTTTTGTAGCGATGTACACTCTGACCATCTTGCTTACTCCGGGGCTTAATTCATCGCCGTTTTCCCTCGTAAACACTTTTACGTCAACAATTATACCTGATTCGCCGTGAGGAACCTTCAACGAAGTATCTCTAACTTCTCTTGCCTTTTCACCGAAAATCGCTCTTAATAATCTTTCTTCGGCAGTAAGCTCTGTTTCTCCCTTAGGTGTTACTTTACCTACAAGAATATCGCCTGATTTAACCTCAGCCCCTATTCTTATAATTCCTCTTTCGTCTAAGTCCTTCAAAGAGTCGTCTCCAACGTTAGGGATATCTCTTGTTATTTCTTCAGGACCTAATTTTGTATCTCTTGCTTCTGATTCATATTCTTCTATATGGACGGATGTTAAAACATCTTCCATAACCAATTTTTCATTCATCAACACGGCATCTTCATAATTGTAACCTTCCCAAGTCATGAAGCCAATCAGAAGGTTTTTACCTATTGCCATATCACCGTTGTCCGTAGAAGGACCATCAGCAATTATCTGACCTCTCTTGATTTCATCACCCTGATATATAATAGGTCTTTGATTAACACATGTACCGCTGTTTGAACGTTTAAATTTAAGCAGCGGATATCTGTCAATCATGCCGTTGTCATTTCTTCTTATTAAAATTTCAGCAGCGGTTACAGAAATACAGACTCCGTCATTTTCAGCTACTATAACAGCACCTGAATCCTTTGCTGCTTTATATTCCAAGCCGGTTCCTATGAATGGTGCTTCCGTAATCAATAAAGGAACTGCCTGTCTTTGCATGTTGGCACCCATTAATGCACGGTTAGCATCGTCATTTTCAAGGAATGGAATCATACCTGTTCCGATAGATATAACTTGTTTTGGAGAAACCTCCATGTAATCAACCATGTCTCTTGAAACTATTTCATTGATACCGTCAATTCCTCTTACAACAACACGAGTGTGTTCAAACGTACCATCTTCATTTAATGGCTCATTCGACTGAGCAATAATTTTTGTATCTTCTATATCAGCTGTAATATAATCTATAATCTCTGTTACCTGACCGGTTTCCTTATTAACTCTTCTGTATGGAGCCTCAAGGAATCCATAGTCATTTATTCTGGCGTATGTTGCAAGAGATGTTATCAGACCAATGTTTGGACCTTCCGGAGTTTCTATAGGACACATTCTGCCGTAATGAGAATGATGAACGTCTCTGACCTCGAAGCTCGCTCTGTCTCTTGACAATCCTCCCGGTCCCAAAGCAGACATTCTTCTTTTGTGAGTTAATTCTGCCAATGGGTTGGTTTGATCCATGAACTGTGATAACTGGCTGGAACCAAAAAATTCTTTGATTGCAGCTGATACGGGTCTGATATTAATCAATACCTGCGGGGTTACAACGTCAACGTCCTGAATTGTCATTCTTTCTCTTACAACTCTCTCCATTCTTGACAAACCAACTCTAACCTGATTTTGAAGAAGTTCCCCCACCGAGCGCAATCTTCTGTTACCAAGATGGTCTATATCATCTGTCTGACCTGAACCTTTAAATAAGCCTAATTGATAATTTGTAGAAGCAACCATATCTTCAATAATTATGTGTCTTGGAGATAAAAGCTTCATATTATCTATTATTGCTTTTTCTATATCTTCGCTTGAGCTGTTTTCTTCAAGTATCTTTTTCATAACCGGATAGAAAATTCGCTCCTTTAAGCCAAGTTTTTCAAAATCTATATCTAAATTGAATGTTTTTGGATTTACAAATTTATTTGTCACTATTTTAGTTATCTTATCTTCTGAGTTTAATACATTAATAGAAAAAATGCCGGCAGATTCCAATTTAAATATTGCCTTGCTATCAATTGCCTCATTTTTATGTATTAAAATTTCACCTGTTTCTGTATCAATTATATCTTCAGCAGCTTTTTTCCCGATAGCTCTGTTTTCAAAGCTTAGTTTCTTATTAAATTTATATCTTCCGACCTTCGCAAGATCATATCTCTTCGGATCAAAAAATAAAGAATTTATTAATGAGGTCGCACTGTCCAATGTAGGTGGCTCGCCCGGTCTTAATCTTTTATAAATTTCAATCAAAGCTTCATCTGAGTTAGTAGTGTTGTCCTTTTCAAGCGTTTTCAAAAGCTGTTCTGTTTCTCCTAAAGTTTCAATAATCATAGAATTAGAAGAAAGCCCCATAGCTCTGACAAGCACTGTGGCTGGTAATTTTCTCGTTCTGTCAACCCTTACATAAATAATATCGTTAGAGTCCGTTTCAAATTCAAGCCATGCACCTCTGTTTGGTATAAGTGTAGCCTCATATAATTCCTTTCCTACCTTATCCCTTGTCATGTTGAAATAAACACCCGGTGATCTGACTAACTGACTAACAATAACACGTTCCGCTCCATTGATTATAAATGTACCTTTTTCAGTCATCAGAGGAAACTCGCCCATAAAAGCTTCTTGTTCTTTGATTTCTCCCGTTTCCTTATTAATTAATCTCACTTTTAATTTTAACGGTACAGAATATGTTGCATCTCTTTCCTTACATTCAACCTGATTGAACTTCGGTTCACCGTATAAAGAATGGTCAACAAATTCCAAAATCAAATTTCCGGTATAATCCTCAATTGGCGAAATATCATCAAAAACCTCTCTAAGTCCTTCATTTAAGAACCATTCATAAGATCTTTTCTGAACTTCAATTAAATCCGGTAAATCTAAAACCTCATCAATTTTAGAGTAAGACATCCTCACTCTGTTACCTATTTTCACAGGATGCGGCATTCTTTCACCCCTCAGTTTAATTTTTTTTAGCATACAAATTCTATGCCAACATTTTATGCTCATGGCAATATATAATAATATCACCAACAATTTTTTTTGTCAATATTTTTTTGCGTATACCATCGATATTTTTTAGAAAACACCTTAGGTATTATTGCCTGTTTTAGAAAATATATACATATAAAAATATGAAATGGGACACTATATAGAAAAACATCTATTATAGAAACATCCTTTACAATGAAAGGGGACACACCCTCTACAGATAGTCAACCTCCGAGGATAGTCCGTAGAGGAATGTCCCCATGTCCACATAAGAATTACAAAAAGGACTTTATTGTTTTTATAAAGTCCTTTCTTCTGTCGTTTAAATTATTTTATTTCTACTGATGCGCCTTCAGCTTCTAAAGCTTCTTTCATTTTGTCAGCTTCTTCTTTAGAAACGCCTGTCTTTAATGTAGTAGGTGCTCCGTCAACAGCATCCTTAGCTTCTTTTAATCCAAGACCTGTTAATTCTCTTACTACTTTTATAACTTTAATTTTTCCTGCACCTGCACTTGAAAGTACTACGTCAAATTCAGTTTTTTCTTCTTCAGCCGGAGCTGCCGCACCGCCAGCTACTGCACCTGCAACTGCTACAGGAGCTGCTGCTGATACTCCGAATTCTTCTTCGATTGCTTTTACTAATTCATTTAATTCTAATACTGTTAATTGTTTTATTTCATCAATAAATTTTGTGATTTTTTCACTTGCCATTTTTAATATCCTCCTATTAATTTCATTAATTAATTTTTATTTTTCACTGTTATTTATAGGTTGTTGAAAATATTCGTCCCGCAAGACGCCGCTGAACAGCAAGGTCGCAGGCGGTCATTTTCAGTGACCTATGCAACTTCTTCGTTTTTCTTTGATATCTGATCAAGCATATAAGCAAGATTTCTGATATTTCCTTGTAACACTCCGGCCAATTGTCCAAGCAGGATTTCTCTTGGCGGAACGCTGGCTAATGCTTTTACCTCATCAGCATTCATTACTTTGCCGTCAGCTATACCTGCTTTTATTACAATTGTATCATTGCTTGTTTTAGCAAAGTCATTAGTAACTTTAGCAGCAGATATTTCATCGGTTTGAGATATAGCAATCGCATTCGGCCCTTCCAGATTAGCTGTAATATCTTTATATCCTAACTCTTCAAACGCAAAACGCATTAAAGTGTTTTTATAAACTTTATATTCTACACCTGCTTCTCTGTATTTATTTCTTAACTGAGTTGCTTTTTCAACAGATAAACCTTTATATTCGACTAACACAACTGATTTAGCATTTCTTAGCTTCTCAGTTATTTCGTTTACAACTTGTTTTTTCTGTTCTAAAACTGATTGATTCATACTTTACACCTCCTCAAAAAGAAAATCTCTCCGCAGACGAAGAGAAACTTTTAATATATATAATATCTATATTCTCACCTCGGTTGGATAATTAAACTCAATGAGTACCAACTGTCTGCGGTCATTTATTCAATTTTTATATTAATTCATAGTCCTTGTCAATACATTAATCCATTAGTTTTGTTGTATTAAGCTTGATTCCAGGTCCCATTGTGCTTGCTATTGTAACACTTTTTAAGTATTTACCCTTTGCAGCAGCCGGTTTTGCCTTTACTATAGCATCCATGATTGCTTTAATATTGTCAACTAATTTTTGTGTACCGAAAGATTTTTTTCCTACAGGAACGTGAATAATATTAGTTTTATCTAATCTGTATTCAACCTTACCTGCTTTAATCTCCTGAATTGCCTTAGCTACATCAAATGTTACCGTACCTGATTTCGGATTTGGCATTAATCCCTTAGGACCTAATACTCTACCTAATCTACCAACAACACCCATCATATCCGGAGTTGCTATAACTACGTCAAACTCAAACCAGTTTTCTTTTTGAATTTTATCAGCCAATTCAGCTTCGCCTACGTAATCTGCTCCGGCTTCTTCAGCTTCTTTAGCTTTATCACCTTTTGCAAATACTAAAACACGAACTGTTTTACCTGTTCCGTGCGGCAGAACTACTGCGCCTCTTACTTGTTGGTCTGCATGTCTTGAATCTACACCTAATTTTACGTGAGCTTCCACAGTCTCATCGAAATTAGCTTTTGCTGTTGTAAGCATTGCTTCTACAGCTTCTTCCAAGTCGTATAATTTCAATTTATCAATTGATTTCATACTGTCTTGATATTTTTTTCCTCTCTTTGGCATATCATTAACCTCCTTAGTGGTCTAACAGCTTATCGCCTTCCACTGTGCCATATTGCTATTTTTCTACCGTTACACCCATACTTCTCGCAGTACCTGCCACTAAGCTCATAGCTGCTTCAACTGTATTGGCATTTAAATCCGGCATTTTTAATTTTGCGATTTCTTCGCATTTTTCTTTAGAAAGCTTTGCTACTTTCTTCTTGTTTGGTTCTCCCGAACCGCTTTCAATTCCAACTGCTTTTTTAATTAGAACTGCCACAGGCGGAGTTTTTGTGATAAATGTAAATGATCTATCCTGATAAACAGTTAATACTACCGGTATAATCATACCTGCCTGATCAGCTGTCTTTGCATTGAATTCTTTACAAAATCCCATTATATTCACACCATGAGGTCCTAACGCTGTACCAACCGGTGGAGCCGGTGTTGCCTTACCTGCCGGTATTTGCAGTTTAACTAAAGCTGTTACCTTTTTAGCCATGTGTTGCACCTCCTTCATACGAAACGCATGTATATTGATAAAGTATTAAACTTTTTCAATCTGATCATAATCAAGTTCGATAAGAGTTTCTCTTCCAAACATTGATACAAAAGCTTTAATTTTTCTTTTTTCTTGACTGATGCTTTCAACAGCACCTATAAAATCTTCAAACGGTCCTTCTTTGACCTTAATGGTATCTCCCGGTGCAAGTTCAATTACCGGTAATCTTTCTACAACACCAAGCGCCTTAACTTCTTCATCTGATAAAGGAACCGGTTTGGATCCCGGACCGACGAAGCCGGTTACTCCCCTCGTATTTCTTACAAGATACCAAGATTCATCAGTCATTATCATTTTAATAATTACATAACTGGGGAACATTTTTCTTTCTTTTATTTTCTTCTTGCCGTTTTTAACTTCAGCCACTTCTTCAACCGGCACCCTAACTTCAAAAATTATATCTTGCATTTCTCTGTTTTCAACAAGCTTTTCGATGTTAGCCTTTACTTTGTTCTCATGTCCCGAATATGTATGAACTACATACCATCTTGATCCTTGTGATTCTTGTTTCATACCAGTGCTCCTTTATTATACAATCAATCCAACCAAGTTCTGGAATATGAGATCTAATCCCCAAATTACGAGTGTCATAGCAAAAGTAGTAGCAAGTACAACTATAGTATAATTTGTTAATTCCTTTTTAGTAGGCCAATTTACTTTTTTTAATTCAGCTCTTACGCCTTTAAAATAATTGCTTACCCTACTTGTAAATTTTGGTTTTTCATTTTCTCTATTTGACATTTACAACACCTCTAATACGGTTATTATTTTGTTTCCTTGTGTAAAGTATGCTTTTTACAGAACTTGCAGTATTTATTCAACTCTATTCTTTCTGGGTTTTCTCTTTTGTTTTTTTCTGTATCATAGTTTCTTTGTTTGCACTCTGTGCAAGCTAACTTAACTGCTACTCTCATTCCACACCTCCGGACTCTTGTTTACATAGCCAATTATCTTTATCAAGATATCATAATTAAATTCAACTGTCAACATTTTTTTAATGTTTCATGGTCTATTGAACTCACTAAAAAAAGCCCCTGCCAAAGCAAAAGCTTTTTTTGTAGCAATTCATTCTACTATAATAAAAACATATTGTCAAGAACTTTTTTTGCTATTTTATTATGCTAGTAACAACGCCTGATCCAACTGTTCTTCCGCCTTCTCTGATAGCGAATCTTAATCCTTCTTCGATAGCGATTGGGTGGATTAACTCAACTATAAATCTTGAGTTGTCTCCAGGCATACACATTTCTATTCCTTCTTCTAAGTCTATTTGTCCTGTGATATCTGTTGTTCTGAAATAAAATTGTGGTCTGTATCCGTTAAAGAATGGTGTATGTCTTCCACCTTCTTCTTTTGTTAATACGTATACTTCTGCATTGAATTTTGTATGTGGTGTTATTGATCCCGGTTTTGCCAGTACTTGACCTCTTTGGATGTCTGTTCTTTGTACTCCTCTAAGAAGTGCTCCTATATTGTCTCCTGCTTGTGCCTGATCAAGTAATTTCTTGAACATTTCTACACCTGTACACACTGTTTCTGTCGGTTCGTCGTTTAATCCTACTATTTGAACTTTATCCTGAACCTTCAATATTCCTCTTTCTACTCTGCCTGTCGCTACTGTTCCTCTTCCTGTGATTGAGAACACGTCTTCTACCGGCATTAAGAATGGTTTGTCAACGTCTCTTTCCGGTGTTGGTACCCATGCGTCAACTTCTTCCATTAACTTAACTATTTTATCTCCCCATGGTCCGTCCGGATCTTCTAATGCTTTTAATGCTGATCCCACTATGATTGGTGTGTTGTCTCCGTCAAATTCATATTCTGATAATAGTTCTCTTACTTCCATTTCAACTAATTCTATTAGCTCAGGATCGTCTACCATATCTTCTTTGTTTAAGAATACTACCAGTTTAGGAACTCCTACCTGTCTTGATAACAGTATATGCTCTCTTGTTTGTGGCATCGGACCATCTGCTGCTGATACAACTAAGATTCCTCCGTCCATCTGTGCTGCTCCTGTTATCATGTTCTTTACATAGTCAGCATGACCCGGGCAGTCAACGTGTGCGTAGTGTCTGTTTGCTGTTTCATACTCTACGTGTGATGTTGATATTGTGATTCCTCTTTCTCTTTCTTCCGGAGCTTTATCTATATTGTCATAGCTTACAAATTCTCCGGTTCCGAATCTCTTATTCAATGTCATTGTGATTGCTGCTGTTAATGTTGTCTTTCCATGGTCTACGTGGCCTATGGTTCCAATATTTACGTGTGGCTTATTTCTTTCAAATTTTGCTTTTGCCATTTCTTTCCTCCCTGAATTTCTAATTATTCATTCATTATTTTGTTTTTTATGCAGTGAACCATTACGGCATAAGCCGTTATTTGGAGCTTACGAGCAGACTCGAACTGCCGACCTCTTCATTACCAATGAAGTGCTCTACCACCTGAGCTACGCAAGCACTATGCATGTTGAAATTCCAAGATTTCATATTGTTAGTGCTTCATTTTTTGCTTTTAAGAGCACCTACTTCCTATTTTTCTTTGTAGATTATAACACCGAAGGTAGAATAAATCAAGAGTATTTTTCGTAGAAAAGTGGGGCCATGAAATAAAAAAATGGTTATCATCTAACCATTTTACTAACACAATATTTTCTCTTTATTGCTGCTGATTTTCTTTTTAGCTCTTTGCAATGCGTTATCTACTGATTTTATGCTTTTATTCAAAGCAGCTGATATTTCTACGTATGATTTACCCTTTCCATACTCAGTCAAAACAATCTTTTCGAATTCGCTTAATTCTTCGGACATTACGCTATAATACTGTTTAATTTCTTCCTTACATATAATTACATTTTCCGGATTTAATCTTTCCAAGTCGGAATAACACCCTCCAATATTAATTTCATAATCAATATTAGAGTAATCACAAACTGACTGAATATTACTTAACACTTCATAAGATTTAGTTTTCCTTATTGCTGTAATAACCTGCCTTCTGATGCACACTTCAGCAAAGCCGCGGAAGCTGTTTCCCAATTCTTCATTGTAACCTTCTATTGCTTTCATTAAGCCAATCATAGCTTCCTGAAACAAATCATCGATACCGCCGCCCACTAAGAAAAAGGAACTTGTAATCCTTTTAATTATATATGTGTACCTCTTATACAAACACCTTTCGGCATGGTCATTTCCATCCTTTATCTCTCGAATAAGTTCCTCGTCTGAAAGTGCGTCATATCTTTTTTTATAATCTAAATTACTAAAAATGCTAATAGAACTTATCATTGACTTCCCCCATTAAACGTAATAAATTAGTAATTTTTTCACAAACCAACAGAGAATTATATGAAAATCTTAAGAAAGCTTTGCGAAATTCTTAAGAATGTTGTATGAAAATTATATTAAATTTTACAATTAGTGTCAAGACATTATATATTTCTTCTCAGTTTTTCTAATTTTTTCAAAGTTTCAGGTCCTAAAACCTGGTCAATATTTGTTCCTTTTTGTCGAGTTTTTTCATATTTTGTTCTAATGTCCTTTTTTGTGTTCTCAAGTTCCAAAAGCATTTCCTGTGCGGATATACGTGTTCCTCCTCTTGAAATCACTATCTGTTGTATGGCCGAATCAGAGGTTGCCACCTGAACACTTTCGTATCTGCCTATTTTATCAAGCTGTTTTTCTATGTAGCTGTCTGCCGTTTCATGCTCCTTCGTATAAATAATTTCAACTCCTGCAATTATTTCCTTTTTCTCAATACTTCCCTTAACTAAATGAGCATCAAAGACAACAATTAATTTTATGCCTCTGTATGCCTGATATTCAACTAATAGCTCTATAAGCTTATTCCTCGAATTTTCTATATTTCCGGAAATATCTTTATAATAGTTCCATTGATTTATAATGTTGTATCCGTCTACAAATAAATATTCTTTTTTTGTGCGAGCCATTTCAAAATCCTCTTTGCTTCATAATTTCATAAATTATAATAGAGGCTGCGCATGATGCATTTAAAGAATTTACTTTGCCCTTCATAGGAATTTTAACTAAGGTGTCGCATTTTTCCTTAACCAATCTGCCTATTCCAAAGCCTTCACTTCCTATAACCAAGCCAACGGGAGCATCAAATTTCTCATCCGATATATTATTGCCGTCCATGTGAGCACCATATATCCACAGACCCTTTTGCTTTAATTCTTCAATTGTATTACTTATATTTGTAACTCTTGCGATCGGCAAATATTCAACAGCTCCGGCAGAGGATTTGGCAACCACACCGTTTACCTGAGCTGCTCGTCTCTTAGGTATAATGATGCCATGAGCACCCATACATTCTGCCGTTCTTATAATTGCTCCTAAATTATGTACATCTGTTATTTCATCAAGAATTATAACAAACGGCTTTTCGCCTTTTTCCTTTGCAAGATTTAAAATATAATCAATTTCCTTATATTCATACTCCATTGCTTCGGCAATGACACCTTGATGTCTTTTATTTTCGCTTAATCTGTCAAGCGTGGCTTTATCAACATTTTTTACAAGGATATTTTTCTGTTTGGCAAGCTCAATTATTCTCTTTAACGAGCCGTCTGTTACATCCCTGCTTACTAATATTGTATCTATTTCCGCCTCACTTCTCAAAGCTTCAATTACAGGATTTTTACCCTCAATTATCCTCATTTTTTTCATCCTTTTCGTTTATTATATTAACTGTTTTATTAAACAAAATCATCAGCCTGTTAATGTCATTGCTTAGATAAAGATATCCGAACAAAGCCTCAAAGCCGGTTGCATATCTGTATTCCATCAGCTCGGCATTCTTAGGCGAAGATGTTATTTTTGCATTTCTGCCTCTTTTAACTATCCTTTTTTCTTCTTCTGTCAGTTCATCCTCAAGCTTACTTATTACATAAGCCTGAGAACTTGCTTTCACAAAATTTACGGATATCTTATGCATTTTATTTACATTTATATCGTGGTTGTGGATAATGTAGCTCCTGACCAGCAGCTCATAAACAGCATCACCTGCATAAGCCAACTGTGCAGGTGAATACATAAAAAATTTTTTTGAATCTGAGGTGCTGCTTAAATTTCTTAATAATTCTTCATCTGTTGTTTTATTTAGTTTATTCTCTTCCAATTTACACCCTGTCTCGTATCTTCCAGCATTATCCCCTTTTCTAACAGCTCTGCTCTTATAGAATCGGCTAACTGGTAATCTTTATTCTTTTTGGCTTCCTGTCTTTTTTGAATCGCTTCTTCGATGTACTCAGCCATACCATCACGAACACCATCATCGCTCTCATCTTCTTTTAATAAGTCCAAAGACAAGACTTGTTCAAAATCTTCAATTAACTTTATCTTTTCATCATTAGTAACATCATCTGCTTTTAGCATGTTGAACAAAACAGTCAGCGCATTAGCGGTGTTTAAATCATCTTCGATACATTTTTTAAATTCATCCTTTATTTTAACTGCTGCTTCGCTTAATTCATCTGCTCCGGCTGAATCAGTATTTTCCTTTAATGCTTTAACTCTGTTTTTCAATTTTAAATATGCATTTTCGGCAGATGCCAGTGAATCAAATGAAAATGCAAGCTGTTTTCTGTAATGAGAGTTTAATACAAAATATCTGTAGGACAGAGGATTAAATCCTTTTTTCTCCAACAGCGCCAAGGTTAAAAACTCACCGCTTGATTTACTCATTTTCCCTTCGTTATCAATTAAAAATTCACCATGCCACCAATATTTAACCCATTGCTTGCCTGTATAGCTTTCAGTCTGTGCAATTTCGTTAGTATGGTGAACAGGAATGTGGTCGACACCGCCGCAGTGTATATCCATTTGATCTCCCAGATTGGTTAAGCTGATAACCGAGCATTCGATATGCCAGCCGGGATAACCTACTCCCCATGGAGAATCCCACTTCATTGCCTGATTTTCAAACTTTGACTTGGTAAACCACAAAACAAAGTCCTGGGGATTTCTTTTTGCTTCATCGACAGAAACCTCATCTCTTGAAGCAATCCTTAATTGCTCTAAATCCATACCTGAAAGCTTCGTATAATTATCTACCTTGGTTATATCAAAATATACATTACCATTGGCAAAATAAGTATATCCCTTTTCCTCCAATGTCTTTATAAAGTCTATGTACTTGTCGATATAATCCGTAGCTTTCGCCACAATATCCGGTTTTTTTATATTTAATTTTTCAATATCTGTAAAAAATGCATCAGTATAATGCTGAGCAATTTCCCAAACGGTTTTATTTTCTCTTTTTGCACCCTTAAGCATTTTATCTTCACCATCATCTGCATCTGATTCAAGGTGTCCCACGTCGGTTATATTCATAACTCTTTTAACGGGGTATCCGACATATCTCAAGGTTTTTTCAAGTACATCCTCATGTATGTACATCCTTAAATTACCTAAGTGAGCGTAGTTATAAACGGTTGGCCCGCATGTGTATATCTTTACCATATTTTCATCTATAGGTTTAAAATCCTCAATTTTTCTTGAAAGTGTATTATAAAGTTTCATAAAAATTTCTCCTTATTATTTCATTTACTCCGCATTCGTCATCCTGAACGATAGTGAAGGATCTCAGCACTTGATGACAATAACGAAGTATACTTAGGCAACTTCTATATAGTATTCATTATATTATAGGTAAAAGATAGTATCAAGCTATTTTTCATGCTTAAGTGTAATATAACTGTAACGGTTAATTTGTCGAACAATGGTATAATGTGCGTATACATATTACAGGAGGACGGCATGAAAAAAGTATTAGCTTTTGTCATTTTAACATTAATCCTTTCAATTTCTTTTGCATATGCACAAACAGGGTATACGAATATTTCAAGCATTGCACTATACAACGATACGGATTATTCTTCCAAAATTAATGACACTCTTAAAATAAGCACTAAACTACATATATTAAATGAAACCGAAGATTGGTACTATGTTAAAACAACAAGCGGCAATACAGGATGGATAGAAAAATATTTCGTTACTGTACCTTCACAAAGGTTTGTTGTCAATAATACAAACAATCAAATTAATATAAGAACGTCACCTACCACAAGTGCAAAGGCTGTAGGTCAATTGGCTCCCGGAGAAAAGATTAAATACGTTGATACGTATCACAGCTGGCATATAATTGAATTCGGCGGTGACGAATGCTACATAGCAAGCTGGCTGACCGATATAGAATATGCCGCTTCACAGGAAATAATATTATTATATGATACAATAAATATTCGTGACAATGCATCCACAAGCAGCAATGTGATTGCACAAGGAAACAAAAACGATACATACAAAGTAACAGGCGAAAAAAACGGATGGCTTCAAATAAGGCTTCCTGACGGTAAAATCGGCTATGTGGCAGGATGGCTGACATCCTACGACAGCAATTATTTTTCTGAAGGCAGTCAGGGCCATAAAAAAACAACTGATGAATTAAACCTGAGAACCGGACCATCTGTTAACAATAGCAGGATAACAACTCTTAAAAGTGGAGAATCCATAACGGTTGTAGAAACTGTTGACGGATGGAGCAAGGTCGTTGCAAATAATGGAATAATCGGATGGGTAAATGATTATTACCTGAAGGATGTATATCCCCTGTCAGGAAAAGTGATACTGCTTGATCCGGGTCATGGAGGAAAAGACCCCGGAGCAATAAGTTTTTCGGGTAAATATGAAAAACATATAAACCTTGAGGTTACAAACAAGCTGAAAAACGCTTTAGAAGCATTAGGTGCAAAGGTGCATATGACAAGAAACAGCGATACATACATAGCCAATAAGGAAAGAGGCAGAATGGCTGACAGATTAAATGTGGACATATTTCTGTCAATTCACCACAATTCTTTAAACAACAGTGACTACTTTGGACTTTCAACATATTACAACACCATTAAGTACAAAAGTCCATCACAGGGTTATAATTTAGCCGAAGCAATTTACTTAAATGCAATAACCATTAACGGTGTTTACAGAGACGGTATACTTGATAGAAATTTTGAAGTGTTGAGAGAAACAAACAGGCCTGCTGCTTTGATAGAAATCGGATTTATGTCAAATCCTCAGGAAGAAATGAATATCCATAACGTAAGCTTCCAGAACGTAATGGTGGAAAAAATATCAAACGGAATAGTGGATTACTTCCAACAATAGAGACCCAGAGGGGACGGTTCTTTTTGGGTCAACAAAAATGTTGACCCAAAAAGAACCGTCCCCTCTGGGTCTGTTATAAGAACAATGTTGTGAAAACCTCGGCTACCAAATCATCCTTCACTGCCAAAGACAATAATTTGTTGTGCTTTATGAAATCCGGGATGCTTTTAGTAAATTTAACAGGATTTTTTCTGAATTCACCAATAACTAAATCGAAAAACTCAAGAGAATTATAAATATTGAATTTTTCAATTCCTAATTTTTCAGCGATTCTTTCAGCCAGTCTTATGCAAATATCCTCATAATCGGCCCTTCCCTTCATATCTAAGATAGACTCCAACCTTGGAAGTATCTTTTCAAAAAGCATGCGGTCCACGCTGATATCCTCAAAGCCTAAGGTTCTTCCTACCGTTTCTATCCTATCCTTATTTGATATCATGAAATTCATCAAAAGCTCAATGAAATCCCCTTCGTAGGGAACACAGTAATACCTGAAGCCCTTCAGCTTTTTAAATACCTTAATGGTATCATAGTAACCAAGCTTTATCAGTTCATCAGCTCTTTCGCGGTTAAAATCGAGCGCTTCAAGCATACTTCCCAGACTTCCGTCCGCCGGCTGAATATATGTAATTCTTACATCCTTATTTCTGACCTTTCTGACAATACCCACAGCCATGGTTCTCACTGCTATTATGTCTGTATATCCCTTATTTACGAGCATGCTTATAGGAAGGTTGTTATAAAAGCCACCGTCCAGATATTTTTTACCGTCAACTTCCTCTATTCTAAAGGCGGGAAGATTGGCGCTGGCTATTAAAAATTCTGTCAACTTTCCTTCAGGTATATCTTCCTTATAAAGCTCCACAGGTTTTTTGTCGGTCAGATTTACTGTCACAATACCATAATCGATGGTCGAATTCCGTATTTTGTCTTCATCAATATATGTATCAAACAGCACTCGGATTTTTGATGTATCTAAGCCGCGGTTATTCAAAATTTCCTTAGATTGATGAAGTAAATAAGAAAAATTAATTTCATGAAGATTAAAATGCTTTAAATCAACTATTGCTTTTTCATCAATGTCAAATAGTTCATAAGAATTGATGCTGTACCAAATTTTTTCTAACAAGTCATAATCATCTTGTACCATCATAGCACCATTAATGGCTCCGATAGATGTACCTGCAATTCCCCCTATTTCAATATTTAATTCTTTTAATGCCTTATATGCCCCAACATGATAAGCGCCCTTTGCGCCTCCGCCTTCTAATACTAATCCGTACATTTTTTACTCCACAGATAATAGTTTAACAGAACTTACACCCTTTAATTTTTTTAAATCTGCAATAATATCATCAATCGGTTTTCCGATATCAGAAATATCAAGCGACAAATTTACAGATGCCTTGCCGTTAATGGGTATACTTTGATTGATGGTGAGAATATTTACATTTTCTTGCGACATATAATTTAATACACTTGACAAAATTCCTTTTTCGTGTCTTAGCATCATAGAAATTACTGCTTTTCTGCCTATTGAATTTTCGTCGGGAGAAAATACGTAATCCTTGTATTTATAATATGTGCTTCTGCTGATTCCAACTATTTTAACCGCCTCGCTGATACCCTTGACGCTGCCGTTATTAATTAGATTTCTTGCCTCAATAACCTTATCATATACATCCGGTAATATTTTTTTGCTGACAATTAAATACTTTTTCAACATACATCCACCTCTCAATTTTATTTTATGATTACACCTGATCTATCTGCGTTTAAAAATTTTATATCCCATTTGTTTTTCAAATACCTCGTACTATTTTCCATATTTTTTATAAAATCAGGGTCATTGGTTATATTCATTAAGGTTGGACCCGAGCCGCTGATAAAAAATGCGTGAGAGCCATTTTCCAAACAGATTTTTTTAACCTCATCATATTCAGATATTAAGGTTTTTCTGTATTGCTGATGCAACATATCCTTTAAGCTGACACTTATTAATTCAAAATTACCTTCTTCTAAAGCCTTTAACAAGACAGCCGTTCTTGAAACGTTAAAAATCGCATCTTTAAAAGAAACTATTGAGGGTAAAATTTTTCTTGCCTCATGGGTCGAAGTTTCAAAGTCCGGTATTAATGCACAAAATTTAATTTTGTCACTAATACTATACTTCACTGAGTAAACTCCGTTTTCAACGATGGCAGCAGTTAAACCGCCATACACCGCAGGTGCCACATTATCAGGATGCCCCTCAATCTCAACAGCAATTTTAAACAATTCATCCTTTGATAAGTTACCCTTCAATAAAGCATTTGCTCCAAAAACACCGCCAACTATACATGCCGAGCTGCTTCCCAATCCTCTGGATACAGGTATATGAGTATCCATAGTTATTTTTAACCCATATGAATTTTTTTCTAAATTTTTACCTAATAATTTTGCCGTCTTTGCAAAAGATTGATACACTAAATTTTCTATATTTTTATATTTATCCGGGCAACCCTCAAATACCAACCCCTCATTTATTTCTTCAAATGTATACGTATTATATAAATTAAGGGCAAGTCCCAATGTATCAAAACCGGGACCTAAATTTGCAGTTGTTGCCGGAACAGTAACCTTAACCATGAAGCCTCCATAACAATTGATTTGCAATTAATTAGCGATGATTTATGAATGGAGATTCCTCACTGCGTTCGGAATGACAGTACCGTGTCGTCCTGAGCAAAGCGAAGGATCTCATCTTTTAACTATCCTTCTTACGAACTCTTCCATTTCATTAATTTCACATACTTTTGTATGAATTACTTTTTTATTGTTGAGTCCTTTTAAATTTTCGGGAATAGGAACTCCTGTTTTTTCAGACAGCTCCTCCATTATTTCAAATTCATTTTTATCATTTGATCCGAACAATGATTCATAAACACTTTTCGAAAATTTATAAGGACTTGCCGTTGATAAAACTATGCTGACGCTCTCGTCTCCCGTTTCTCTTTTGTAATCCGCAAGTGTTTTATAAGCTACAGCAGTATGAGTATCAAGAAGATAATCGTAGTTATCATATACTTCTTTAATTGTTTTCTCCGTATCTTCTTTAAAAACACATCCTGCATAAAATTCTTGATTGATTTTTTCTTTCATTTCATCGGATACTTCATATTTACCCTGAGAATTTAATTGCTCCATCATGGCTTTAACTGCTTCATTATCCTTATTGCTCATATAATAAAGCAATCTTTCTAAATTGCTCGAAATAAGAATATCCATGGATGGTGATATTGTTTTGTGAAATTCTCTGTTTCTGTCATATACACCTGTTTTTATAAAATCATACAATACGTTGTTTTCGTTAGAGCCACACAAAAGCTTGTTTATCGGAAGACCAAGCATTTTAGCGTAGTAACCTGCCAATATGTTGCCGAAATTTCCTGTCGGAACAGAAAAGTTAACCGCATCTCCCATGCTGATTTCTTTTTTTTCGATTAGCTGAACATATGTGTAAAAGTAATAAGCGATTTGGGGAACTAACCTTCCTATATTTATAGAATTGGCGGAAGAAAATATTTTATTGCTTTCTTCAGATTCTTTTATAAGCTTTTCATCTGTAAATATTCTTTTAACTCCTGTCTGAGCATCGTCAAAATTTCCCTTTATGGCACAAACATGGGTATTTTTCCCCTCTTGCGTTATCATTTGAGCTTTCTGAACCTCACTGACTCCGAATTCAGGATAGAAAACCGCAATCTGGGTACCTTTTACATTCTTAAACCCTTCCAAGGCCGCTTTTCCCGTATCTCCCGAAGTCGCGGTAAGAATTATAATTTCTCCGTCTACATCATTCATTTCATAGGATGTTGTCATCAAATGCGGAAGGATTGAAAGTGCCACATCTTTAAATGCAGATGTGGGGCCGTGGAACAATTCCGTTATAAACGAATCACCGACCTTTACAACAGGAGTAATTTCATCCTTGCTGAATTTTTCAGTGTATGCCGTTTTCACACATTCCTTTATTTTAGATGCAGGTATATCATCAAGCATGAATCCAATAATTATTTCCGCAATTTCTATATAATTTTTGCCGGTTAAGCTTTCTATATCAACACATTTATCAATGTCCCTTAAAACAAATAAACCGCCGTCCTCAGCGATGCCCTTCAACACTGCTTTTGAAGCAGTTGTTTTTAAATTTGAATTCCTTGTGCTTTCATAACTCTTAAACATAATCCCTCCGCTGCCCATAGTGATAATAATATATAATATACTGTTCTCAGAATAATTACAAGTGTTTTTTTAATGAAACACATTACCAGGCATGTCAACAAGAAATAATTGCAATAAGTCATAATTGTGATAAAATAATAATAGATAACACCAAAAGGAGTCACCTATGAAATACATAAGTATACTTGGTTCAACAGGTTCCATAGGAACACAGACATTGGACGTAGTAAGAGAGCATGCAGGAAACTTAAAGGTATGTGCCATTACCGGAAATAATAATATAGAGCTGCTGAAAGAACAAATAATAGAATTTGAGCCGGAGCTCTGCTCTGTTATGAGCGAAGAAAAAGCATTGACTTTGAAGAAAATGCTTCCAAAGGATTGTAAAACAGACATATCCTTTGGTATGGACGGTCTCATGCAAGCAGCAGAATTTGAAAAAAGTGAAATAGCAGTTACTGCTATTTCAGGTATGATAGGATTAAAACCAACGGTTGCAGCTATAAAAAAGCATAAAAAAATTGCACTAGCCAACAAGGAAACATTGGTTACGGGCGGCAGCTACATAATGGACTTAGCCAAAAAATACAACTCTCAAATAATCCCTGTGGACAGCGAACACAGCGCTATTTTTCAGTGCTTAATGGCAAATGAATATAGATCTGTCAATAAAATATTGCTGACGGCTTCAGGCGGACCGTTCAGAGGTAAGGATACCGAATATTTAAAAAATGTAACTGTAGAGGATGCTTTAAAGCATCCAAATTGGTCAATGGGTAAAAAAATTACAATAGATTCGGCAACCTTAATGAACAAAGGCTTAGAGGTAATCGAAGCAAAGTTTTTATTTGACATAGAGCCGGAGCAGATAGAGGTTCTTGTCCACCCCCAGAGCATCATACATTCGGGAGTTGAATTTATAGACCATTCCACAATTGCACAGCTTGGACTTCCTGACATGAGGGTTCCTATACAATTTGCTTTGTTTTATCCGGAACGTATTCATAACAGCTACAAAAGTCTGTCACTTACGGATATAGGTAATTTAACATTTGAAAAACCGGATATGGAAGTGTTTAAATGCCTAAGGCTGGCTTTCGATGCTTTAAAAGCAGGAGGTACTATGCCGGCAGTATTAAACGCATCAAATGAAGTATGTGTCGATTTATTTTTAAATAAAAAAATAAGTTTCCTCGATATAGGAAACATAAATGAACAGGTTATGCTAAAACACTCTTCCGTAAAAATTGATTCAATAGAAACAATCTTAGAAGCCGAAGAGTGGACAAGGCAAACTATAGGTTCGCTAATGAATATTGAACATTGAATATTGAACAGTTTCTGACAGAACGCTGAGGCGTTCTTTTTTTTGTAATAAAAGAGAGAAGTTGTACATAATTTATAGTATATAATATTAGGGTGGTGAACTTCTTGACTAATTATTGGGATCTGATTGAAAAAGATGTTGTTAATATTAAAGACGGAGAAATTATGGGTAGATTTGACGACGTGGAAATAGATACAAAAAAAGGAAAAATTATTGGCTTTTATATAGAAGAAGCAAGCAAATTTATGGGTATGCTCGGAAAGTCCAAGGCAAGAAGGATTAAATGGGAAGAAATATTAAAAATCGGTATTGATGTAATAATCGTTAATGTCGACGATGACGTTAACAATAAGGCAATAAAAGATATGCTTGAATGATTATATATAAAATTGCCAAAGGATTTGTGCACGCACAAATCCTTCATTAACTGTTCACTGTTCATTATTCAATGTTCACTGCTATTTGAATCCCTTTTTCAACTGAGCGAGAGCCGATTTCTCCAGCCTCGATACCTGAGCCTGGGAAATTCCGATTTCTTCGGCTACCTCCATTTGGGTCTTACCTTTATAAAAACGCATATCAACAATTTGCTTTTCCCTTTCAGATAAATTGCTGATACTGTCCTCCAACGTTATTTTTTCAATCCATCTTTCATCTATGTTTTTTTCATCCTTTACCTGGTCAACCACATAAAGTGCATCGCCACCGTCATTGTAAATAGGTTCGAACAACGATATCGGCTCTTGAATAGATTCTAATGCAAATATGATTTCTTCCTTGTCAACGCCGATTTCGTTAGCTATCTCGGCGATAGTCGGCTCCTGTGAACCGCTTGAAGTAAGTCTTTCTCTTATTTGTAACGCTTTATAAGCTGTATCTTTCATTGACCTTGATACTCTGATAGAATTATTATCTCTTAAGTATCTTCTGATTTCACCGATAATCATTGGTACAGCATATGTAGAAAATTTCACGTCTAAGGACAAATCAAAATTATCAATTGCCTTTATAAGACCTACGCAACCAATTTGAAACAAATCATCAACCGGCTCATTTTTAGAATTAAACCTTTGAATAACGCTGAGCACAAGACGTAAATTGCCTTTAATAAACTGTTCTCTCAGCTCAGTGTCACCTTCTTGGATTTTCTTAATCATACCTCTCATTTCTGAAGTTTTAATCGTAGGCAATTGAGAAGTATTAACGCCACATATAACTACTTTGTTTATCATCGCCGTTTTTCCCCTTTAACAAATTTATCCCCCTTAAAAATTATCTCCTTAGTACTGTTTTTTATACTGCTTTGTTGATTTCCTTTTTTAGCCGATTTAGTATCTTTTTTTCAAGACGAGATATATAAGATTGGGAAATACCAAGCATATCCGCAACTTCCTTCTGAGTGAAGCTTTTAGAATTATTAAGGCCGAACCTTAATTTCATGATCATGTATTCCCTCTTGTTTAATTTCTTGATTGAATCATTCAATAAATTTAAATCTACTTCATTTTCCATATCTTTGAAAACAACGTCTTCTTCAGTACCCAAAATATCAGACAGCAAAAGTTCATTTCCGTCCCAATCGATATTCAGCGGTTCATCTAATGATATTTCCGCTTTTGCCTTACCCACACGCCTCAGATGCATTAAAATTTCATTTTCGATGCATTTGGAAGCATACGTTGCAAGCTTGATATTTTTTTCAGCTTTAAAAGTATTGACTGCTTTTATAAGTCCGATTGTTCCTATCGATATTAAATCCTCAACATTAATTCCTGTAGATTCGAATTTTTTCGCAAGATAAACCACCAATCTCAGATTGTGCTCAATAAGGATTGTCTTTGCTTCATCCGAATCCTTTAATTTGTTTATTATTTCCTTTTCTTCTTCCTGGGACAGCGGTGCGGGAAGTGTGTCACTTCCTCCTATGTAAAAAATATCTTCTGCAAATCCCAGCTTATCTATTATAAAGTTAAATAAATTTCTAAAAAATTTTTTAACATACATTAACAAGCTCATTATTTTGTTCCAACTCCCATTCAAGTATTTTGTTAAACAATAAAGCGTCGTAATCCTCCTTTTGACTGATTTTTTTTGGATACAATCCAATGATTGCATCTGCTGTAATTTTTTTTGCTGTATTTTTTTTATTGAAATTATCCATTATCTCAATATCATCAGGGATAATACAAACCATCATCTCACCCTTTGAACTGATTGTATTGAACCTTATTATCCTCAGGTTTATATCGCTGTGACTGCTTAAAATTTCCTCATAGCTTTTTTCTTTGTTGTAAAAGCTTAAGACACTGGTATACAATTCATCTCCCAAAATATTTTTAATGCATTGTATGTTTACAACAATAACCGGCTTTCCGGTCAATGGATCGGAAAGCTCATTCCCTGTATCAATGAATCCTTTAATTGACTTACTTCTGCCTGATA
Source organism: Sedimentibacter hydroxybenzoicus DSM 7310 (assembly GCF_013403245.1). Taxonomy (GTDB): domain Bacteria; phylum Bacillota; class Clostridia; order Tissierellales; family Sedimentibacteraceae; genus Sedimentibacter; species Sedimentibacter hydroxybenzoicus. Next base: position 81,023 of record NZ_JACBNQ010000008.1, read on the forward strand.
AACCGATAGTAACTGTCCTCATGTAATTACTTTTTTCCTGCCTTAATTTTATTTCCTTAAAAAAGAAGCTTAATGCAACATATCCTATAAAAAAGGATATGACAATTACACTTACCGTAACCTTTGAATAAGTAAAATAATATAGACCGGTAATAATTCCGACCATTATCAAGGACGTAATATAAAAGCAAATGATAACTCTGATATTGGCAAGTATCCCCTTACAATCAAAAGCAATCATAAGCATTAATGCGGAAACACTGAACTTAACTATAAAATAAGTCATAAAGGCTTCGGCTATATAAGCAGTTAATATAACATATAATGCACCAACTGCCGAAGCAACAATTAATCTTTTGTAAATGATACCTTTCTTTACCAGCTTACCCGTAATGAATAATAAAATAAAATCAATAATAAAATTTTCAGCGAAGACATATTCAACATAATAAACCATCTCCACCTCCAAAGCTGTTAAGCTATGTTATCAATTATAAGTGACGATTTAAAAATATTTTGTCAATTCGTGTCTCCAAAAATAAAAAAAAGCACGACTTTATGAATATAGCCATGCATTACTATATATAAAAAATAAATTTTTATTACTTGAATTTTTCTATCATTTCATTCATATTTTTACTTTTTTCAAACCCCTCTATCAAATCCACAGTCTGATGAGTGTCACCAATCAAAATTCCTCCGGACAAGATTCCGTCCACAAAGTATAATTTCTTGTAATTGTTTCCGTCGACTGCTTCATATGTCTTATAATCTTTTTCAGAGTCAGATCCTACATCACCTATGGAAAATACACTGATACCAAATGCGTTCAACGTAGTAGACGGAATAATATTTGCATATACGCTGCTTCCACCCACAGCATTGATTCCGGCTGTCTTTCCTTGTTCAATCGCCTCGCTCCAAAGTGCATAATTAATGCCGTTAAATTCGGCGCAATCCCCACAGGCATAGACATCCTTAGCCGCAGTTTCCATCTTTTCATTTACGACTATGGCTCTTTTAATTTCAATCTCACAGCCCTCGGCAATTTTGCTGTTTGCTTTTACTCCCGTTGAAACTATAACAAGCTCCGCATCAACTTCCTCTCCGTTGTCAAGAAGTATTGCCTTTGCTTTCTCATCTCCTATAATTTCTTTAGTACCGACACCTTTTTTAAAGCTGACTCCAAAATTGCTTAAAGCTTCCTCCAACACCCTTGACGCATCTTTATCAAGCTGTCTTGGTAAAATCCTGTCGGCAACCTCAATTACAGTTACTGTAAGTCCAAGCTTTTTAAGCTCATTTGCAGCTTCCAAGCCGAGAATACCTCCTCCGATAACGACACCCGTCTTTTTTCCCTTGGCATATTCCTTTATAGCTTTTCCGTCTTTAGCATATCTCAGTGTAAATACACCCTGCTTTTCCCTGCCCGGGAATGGCGGAACAAATACTTCTGCTCCAGAGGCAATTATTAATTTAGTATAACTTAATTCCTGACCATCGTTTAATATAACCTTTTTATCAGCGGTATCAATTTTCTCAACTAATTTGTTCAATAAAAGGTTTACGTTGTTTTCCTTAAACCAAGTATCATCCTTTATAACCATCGACTCAACAGTCACATCATCATTTCCGAGCATCTTAGACAATTGAGGTCTGAAATAGCCCTTTACATCTTCCTTAGATACAACTGTCAGCTTGCTATTCTTGTTTCTTTTTCTGATTTCTATTGCCGCATATAAGCCTGCCCCGCTGGCACCGATTATAATTATATTTTCTTGTTTATCAGTAGTTTCACCGATTACCTCATCTTCTAATTTAACAAAATATTCGGGCTCTACCCCGCAAACCGGACAAGCAGCAGGCGGACTTTCTCCCTCCATAATTTCTCCGCAAACAGTACACTTCCATCTCATACACAATCCTCCTAAATTATCAATCATTTTGCATTAACCCTGCAAATGAAATTATACCCTTATTATCTGAACTTAAACCCAATATATGTTAATAACTTGTTGATCTCATACATCAATAAAGCGAAAAAAACGGAGCTTATACTGCTCCGTCAAATTCATTAAGATATAAGGTCAGACTATTGTATTTTTTTCTTACTTAGAATCAAACCTATAGCTATCATCATTACTCCAATGATTATCAAAACAGTTGTATTCAATACGTAACCTGTTTCAGGCAAGGTGCTTAAAGGAATTACAGCATCTTCAATCATTTCATCATCAGTTGAATGAGCTTCTGGTTCAGGTGCTGTTACTACATCTAAAGGAATAACCGGGTCATCAATTTGAATTACATTATCATTATCTTCATTGTTGTTATTTTCATTGTCATTATCTTCTTCATCATCATTGTCATCATCAACGTCGTCATCGTCATCATCATCTCCATCATCAATAACATGTGATTCTTTAAGATTAATGTATATAGGCATATGTGCAGTTAATGATTGAAGTTCATTATTTGCTTCGGTATCCATGTAAAGAGAATATTTTAAATCTACGGTATCTCCCTTATTTATGCTGAATTTGTCTTTTGTATCCAAGGTGTATCCTTGATATTTACCATCGTCAGATTTAAACAATATATTTTCAAGGCTCGTATAGTCTATTAATATTTTATCAAATGACAATATAATACCTTTCTCCACTTTTAATTTTACATTTTTTAAGAACGAATCAAAAACAATATTTGGTGGATAATCATTTCCTATTACCATATTATTTATTCCAACTGCTAAATTATCAACATCCACTTTTCTGAATTCATTTTTTATCCTGATAACACCGTTGATTCCGCCAATCCCATTTTCAGCATCTGCAACTGTACCCGGATATAGCTGTCCGGAAAAAAGGTCTCCATCTTGTACTATACCTCCCTCACTGTTTATAGTAAGCAGTACATTCGGACTGTCTATGGGCGTGGCAGAAAATGTGTACGACATAAAATTGCTGACTAATACGCCTCCTACCAGCACAATTGCAAATATTCTAAATACTGTTCTAAATATTTTATTTATTATTTTCAATCCGTTCACCTCTCTCAGGGATGAAATATATACCTTATTTAAGCAATTGTATTGTCTGATGACGTGTTTTCAGTTTCTTCAATTTGTTCAACATCAATCAGGTATTCTAAACTGAATACAAAGGCTTCGTCTTCATTGGATACGTAAAATTTATTTATTTCTTTATAATCGTCGCTGTATTTATATAAAATAGGCTTTCCGATTTCATCGGAGATTTTGACCAAATCATTAATAGTTTTAACGGTTATTGCATCCTGAATATCTATATCAGAATCCAAAGCAACCAGTCTCTCGCCATGCTTTTTAAATATTTTTCCTAATGCTTTTTCCAACGAGTCCTTGACAGGACTTACTGCCGTAAAAAATATTAAGATTATAAGTGCAATTACAAAGACAGCTAAAATCACAGCATAGCCTATTATCCGGCTTTTATTTACCGGAAGAGGCTCATCAACAGTTTCTTCAATTGCTGCGGGTTTATCTATAATGTTGTTCCCCGTTATTTCAAACATCTGTACATCAAGGGGAATCGTTATGCTCGGCGACATAATTTCTTCAATACTTCCTTTATCAGTTGTTCCTTCCAGATTAACATTCATCGATAATGTCAATGATGCCTGACAATTTATTTTTGATGCTTCCTTTATATCTTGAACGAATAAATTATATTCGTCTATATTCAAATTTACTTTTTCGTTTATTGATACTTTACCATCTTTATTATTAAATTCTTTTACTTGCTTGATGGGAAAATCCTTCTCCCATATATTAGTGATTTTTTCCCCATCTCCCATATATCCTTTTACTTTAGCGGTAATATCATAATTACCGTTGATTTCGGCGTCTCTTTCGCCTGTAAATTCATATTTTAAATCTGTATCTATATAATCAACAAATTCGGTTATGTATAATTTCCCTTCACCTAATTTATCCTCTGTATATAGGTTGTTTGGCTTGAGGTATATTTCATAATTTATTGATCCTTTATTGTCGTAGCTGTAAGACGGAATCTTTTTTTCTTCAAAACCGGGATTGTATGCTTCATTGTAAACTAAGTATGCAAAAATCATTATAGAAATAACTGTAATTGCAATCAATCCTAATCTTATTTTTTTTTTAATTTTAAACTTCATGCCAGCCCCCATAGGTCTTTGTATGTTATTAATGTGTTAATTCAAGTGTAAGAGTTTAACCTCCTACACTTGATTATTTCAATAATTCATTAAGTGCAATTTATTGACTAATTATTGAATATCTCCATCTCCTCCATAATTTGTATAAGGATTTGAGTTTGGATCAGTTGTCCATTGTTCCCAGTTAAATGTTAATTTGAATTTAACGGTTTGATCCTGCAATGCATTTTTCGCATTTTCATCTAATTTAAATTGAATGCATCCGTCTTCATCATCAAGACCTAATGATAACGAACCTTTTGGTTCAATTACTATATTATAATTGTTTAAGTCATCAACCAATACACTAAGTGCGCTTTGTACCGGATGCCATTTTCCATCTACATGACCATTTCCAAATTTCCCCATAGGTTCGATTTTTCCATCACCATTTATGTCAACCTTCCATGTAGTTTTAGCTTTTAGTGAGTTAAGTAAGGATTTATTTCCATCTAAATATTGAACATTAACACTTTTAAGTTTAGCTGGAATTGTACCATTGTTAGTTGTTGTCATATCAAATTGAACAACTCCTCCTGGATACAAATTTCTTAATTCTACTTCAACCGAATTGCCATCCTGATTAATAGTTACATCATTCTTTGAGTTGCCCTTTGTCCAATCAAAATGATGCCACTCATGTGATAGATTATCATCTTGTCGTTCCCCGGTTCTCACTGTAGCTTTGGTAATTTCCATGTTGAAATTACCAGTTTTTATCGTAGTATCTACAAATATTTGTTCCGACCATGCTGCATATCCTGCTCCAACCATCATTATTGATATTACCATGATTAAAGCAATTAATTTAGTTTTTTTCATTTTTTCCACTCCCATTATTATTTTTTTATTTTATTTATTTAAAACCTCATAGGTTATAAATCAATGGATATTTCCTTATCACTCTTTATCAGCATTGTCAGCCAGCCAATTTTAGACACCTTGTATTTTATTGTTCCCCTTATGTCCTGAGATTTTACCGGCTCAGTATCGGGACTCTGGTTATTATCGCCCTTTGTTTTAAATTGAAGTCCATTTTCTTCTGTATTGAGGATATCTATAATTCTATGTGAAATAAATATGCCGTCTCTTTGAAATTGAATTACATCATTAACTTTGAGATTGTTTATATCCTCAATGCCGGTTATTTTTTCGACTAATATTACATCTCCCGGCTTTATTTCAGGCTCCATGCTGCCCGTAACTATTACAGATGGATATATTGGGAAAACTCCTACCGCAAACCATATCATTGCTATGGATACTATGCTTGTAACAATCCAGCTCAATATATCATCATCTTCTTTTTGCTTTTTCTTTAGGGCAATACCTGAATAAACAGAGTTAAAAGTCATCAGGAAAAAAATCGGGCATAAAATACCTATCAGTGCCGTGTTTATCCATTTCAGGTTTGGCAATATGGGCGACAGCCAGTGAAACCCTTGAATTATGCCTAAATAAATAATCGATACCGATGGTCCTCCTAAATAAACCAAGTATGTAGCAAATAAATTATGTGAAAATTCCGGCGCAAAATACTCTGCTGCAAACTGTACTGTACCTTCAATATTGCTTAATCCCAAATATTTATTGATTGAAAAACTTGTAAAGGTCATCAGCAATGCAATCATTATAAAAACAAAATAGTTTTCTTTTTTTGTAATGCTGTTTACTAAGTAGCTTCTTACGAATTCTCCGCCTGTTAACAGAGGAACTACATATATTAAATTTTTAATTATACCAAGTAGAGAATGACTGTAGGGACTTTTACCAATCCCGCCAAGCAAGCCTGCCAGTAAATTTATCAAAACATAGGCTACTCCAAAGATGAATGCCCATAGATATATGAATTTTTTATGACGCAACTTTGCTGTTGGTTTAATATGCGGCATCTGCCATATAAAGACAGCCACACCGAACCATAATAAAGGTTTTATAACATATGTGAACAATGTGCCGCCAATAAGTGATGCAGCAGGCGAGTTTTCAAGTATGTATATGGACATTGTCAACATTATCACGAGAATACAATTTTTATACGAAGCTCTCGTAGGTATAAATTTAGTTTTCCTCTGCTCCATCATTTAGTCCTTCCGGTTCGTCGTTTGTATCTTTTGATTCATCGTTTATCTGCTCCTGCTCCTCGTTTGTCACATCCGATTCATCCTTTATATTGTCCGGATAATCCTCTGTCTCTTCCGGTTCGTTATTTATTTCGCTTGTTTCGTCCGGCTCGTCTTTAGTCACCTCAGATTCATCTTTTGTTGGCTCTGTTTCATCATTCGACTCTTCTTTAATATTCTCTTCCTCATTATTTTCTTCTGATTTGACATCCGTCTTATCTTGTTTTTGTTCTTGATTTATATCTTCACCTTCTTCAATATTTTCAGATTTTTCAGGTGATTCGTCAATTTCTTCTTTTAATTTTTCTTCTAATAGTTTTTGTTCTTCTAATAATTTCTGCTGCTCCTCATATGCTTTTTGCTGCTCTAACTGGGATTCAAGTTCTTTCAATTCATCTTCCATCTCAGCTAAAACATTCGGATCAGGAACTACCGTTATGTTTCCTTTAATATACAGCTTATCATTCCATTTACCAAACCCAACAGATAACAGCATTATTGAAATTAAAGCGCTGATAAAAATTATAATCAATTTATTTTTCATACTTTACCTCCGTACGGTCTGATACTATAATTCTTGTTCGAAGTTAAGGACATACTCAAATCTATAATTTCTTTTATTGTCGTATAATCTTATCTTTGCTTCCAATTCATTTATAGCTTGCTCTAAATTTGAAATTTCACCACTGATATTGGAAAAGGCTTCATTAAACTGCCTTGCTTCTTCATAATTACTGTCAGGATTTATTTTAAGCTCAAAATGCTCTATGTAATTTTCATGTATATTCAGATTTTTTCTTTGCTTGCCGGAATATTCGTTTAATTCTGATATTTCATTTTCAGCATCTTCTTCTAAACCGGAATATCCCGAAGGTATAGTTCCTTCATCAATAATTTTTATTGTAATATCCTTATTAAAACTCGGATACACTTCACCGGTTATATCTAATACTCTACCCCCTTGGGATAGTGAATAAAATAGTTCACCGTCTTTAAATTTATCTTTTGTGTTATCTAATAGAAAAACTGATTTTATAAAACCTGTTTTCATAGATACATTTATTTTTGTGCCGTCATTCCAGGCAGCATATCCTATTCCCATAATGCTCAATGATATAATCAGCGATATAAAAATAAGTTTTTTTCTTATTAGCTTACTTTTAATTCTTTTTGACATATTTGCCCACTCCCTGAAAATATTTAGTCATATTGACTACAAAAAAGCTGCAAAATTGATATTTTGCAGCTGAACGGTCATAACATATAAATGTCTTAGACTTCATGGCTTTGCGTCCCTAGCTTTCGATAGGTTTGCCCTCGTTAATTTTGATATAATATATTATGTTATAAAATTATATATATTATACAATTTGTTCCTCATCTTCCATTAAATTTATAAATAATTTGGATATGTATGGATCAAATTGCTTTCCTGCCTGATTTCTTATTTCATTTAATGCCTCATACTTGGACATTAACGATTTGTAAGGTCTGTCATTAACCATTACGTCGTATGCATCGGCGATTGCGAAAACTCTTGCAACGATAGGAATTTCGTTCTCTTTGAACAATCCCGGATATCCCTTGCCGTCCCAGCGCTCATGATGAATCAATATAAGTTCATCTATGGGTTTTGCATCTCTGAATTCTCTTGCTATATAGTAGCCGATTTCACTGTGCCTCTTTACATTCTCCCATTCTTCGTTGTTGAGGGAGCCTTCTTTTTGCAATATGGATTTGGAAACTCCTATTTTACCTATGTCGTGGAACTCGCACAAAAGTCTTAATTCCTCTTTTTCGCTGTCTGATAAATTAAGTGCATTTGCCATTAATAATGTCAGGGTTTTTAACCTCTCGTAATGGGACCTTGTTTCATAGGTTATTTTTTCTAATCTGCTTTTAAGGAATTTTATCATTGAAAGCTTTGCTTCCTTACTTTCCTTAAGCTTCTTAAAATACATTCTGTCTTCTGCTTTTTTTATTATTTTATCAATATCTTCATCTGCTTCCGTCTTCGCTGCAACTCCGAAGCTGATGCTTATTTTTACAAAATCCAGAGGATTGCTCTCACATTTTGATTTTATTCTGTTTACTATTTTACTTGCTGTTTCTTCTGACGTCTTAGGCAGCATAACAATAAATTCATCGCCGCCGACTCTGCTGATTATATCCTCTTCTCTGAAGGATTGAGTCATTATTTCGGCTGCTTTTCTTAGTGCCGCATCACCCATTCCGTGACCGAATGCATCGTTAATCAGCTTAAGACCGTTTATGTCTCCCATAATTATACTCATAGGAAGCTGTCTTTTTGTATCCAGTCTCTGAAGCTCTTCTTCAAAGAAATTTTTATTGTACAAGCCTGTAAGCTTATCTCTGTAATACAGCTTCTCTTTATCTTTAAAATAAATAATATTATTTTTCAGCTTATCCGGTTCTACAGACTCGTGACTATTTTCTTTAACCTGCGTAATATCTGTATAATATAAAATCATTTGATTTTCCTTGCCTGAATTATCGTAAAAGATATTTATTAAGTATAATCTTCCTAAATCCTTGATAAAAGTATCAAACTTCAATTTAATGTTGGGTATAACGCGGAAATATATCTCTTTAAAGCAAAGCTTTTCCGCATAATCAACAGCTATGTCAGAAAATTTCTTCCCTAATATCATACTTGAATCAATATCTGTCATTTTTTGAAATTCATCGCTTACGTAGTCTAATATATAATCAATAAAATTACCTTCGTTGTTGTAAATTATATTAAATTTTAAATAAAAATCATTTGGTGAATATTCCATCTCCTGCTTTTGCTCCCGCATGTTAATTTGCATTTAATTATATTTCATAAGAATTACATTTTTGTTTTTTAATAATTACTTATTGATTTTATTTTAATTATATTTTGATTACAAAAGGATGAGATTCCTCGCTGACGCTCGGAATGACAAAATAAAAAAGCCACTGTTGTGGCTCGGATTGATGGTTTATTAATAATTAGTTATTACGTCTTCTCTAAATAAAGGCTGAAAAACAATTTTCACTTCGTCCTTTTTTATTTCTTTGCATTTTTTTATTTTATTAAATATCCTGTCTATAATTATGTTGATACCGTCTTCTTTTACATTATAAAGCAATATAAGTATTTGATTTTCATTCCAAAATGAAAATACATCCCCTTTTCTCAACGTCTTTTCCAACAATGATGACCATGCGGTACAACTTTTTTCGCAAGAAGAATAGTTAATTATACACAAGTAATTATCTTCGTTTTTTCTTATTGATTTTCTTTTTTCTAAATTATATAACACCTTAAAATATGCTAAATCGCAATGCAGAGCACCATATATAAATTCTTCGTCAAGGTTGTTTTTTATACCTGAAATATCAATATCATTATTTTTGAAATTTAAATTTTGTATCTTATCTAAAAATCCGGTAAACTGCTCTGATGGTTTTGTATCCAACTCTCTTTCCAGCAATTTATATGCATATTCGTAGTGATTCAGGGCCGCTTTGCTTTGTCCTAAGTTAATCATAGCTTCCATGAGGTTTTCATGTATGAGCTCATCATACGGCTCTATTAATAAAGATTTTTCGCATAAAGAAATTACTTTTTCATAATTATTGTTAACCTTTAACAATTCTATAAGCTTCAACAATGTTTTCTGATACAATCTTTGATAATAGTTTCTCGTAGGAACAAGCCATACCTCGTACGCATTATCAGATAAATATGCACCCTTATAAAGCTCTATCGCATTTTCATAATATTGAATTGAATTTTGAGTATTATTTTCTCGCTCGGTGTCACCTTTCCTGATAAGTTCTTCAAATTCATCTATGTCTATAACTATATTTTCTCCTAAATCAAGGCAATAATAACCGTTTTTAAAATTTAAATTTATATATTTGGATTTATCTTCATCATGTTGGACAAAGGATTTGATAACTTTTCTCAATCTGAATATTTGGGTGCGAAGTATGTTTTTTGGGTCGTCTGAGTCGCTTTCGGACAATAGATTATCAATGATATTTTCAGGCAACAGTTTTTTATTTCTGAATGTCAAAAAATACTCAAAAAGCTTGTACAGCTTATATGTACGTTTAGATTGCATAAGAATGGAATTACCGTTTGATTTAATGTCAAACTCACCAAGTGTGTTAATATAGAGCTTCATAAATTACCCCCATTGCCCTGTATTACAATTTATACCATTATATACGTTTGTAAAATTTTTTTCAACAAAATTATATATTATGGATAATTATAATAATTATTAGCTGTAAAAATTCATACTCATATATTAACACTTAGTTTTTATTTTTCATTGACTATTTTGAGATTTCTTAATTTTTTATATATTATTTATTATCTATCAATTCGTTTATAAACAACGAAGGTTTCTCCGGGACTGTAATGTTTAGTATCTTCTTAGCTCTCGTCATCCCAACATAAAATATTCGCCGTTCTTCTTCCAGTAATTTTTCATAATTTTCATTTGTCGTATTTTTTCTGTCTGAAGGAAATTCACCGTCAATGTTATCTATAATAAATACGCGGTCGTATTCTAATCCTTTGGCACTGTGTATTGTTGTAAGTGTTACATTAGCCGAAATATTTTCCGAAGCTTTTTTTATAACGCTCTGAAGATTTTCTATTTTTTCTGTGAATTCTTTTATATTGCTGCAATATGAGCCTATTTCCTCCAATATTTCTAATATATGCAATGAATTAGATAAATTATTTCTTCCTTCATCCTGCATTCTTTCCAGATAGTTAATATACTCCAGTTCAAGCTTGATAAACCTGACAGCATCGTTAGGCTTAAGCTTATTGATATAGTTTATGTCCGTCTTGAATTGACGGATTTTATCGTATACATAGTAGTCAAAATATTTGTAATTATCCAATATATCAAATACCGTTAAATCGTCTCTGGGGCTGTCCGTAACAATTTTGCACATACCCTTTGTAAAATAGGTGTAGCTTTTATAATAAATCCTTGAAAATGCACCTCTGTCCTTCGGATTCAGTGCAAGATTCAGAAACGACAATACGTCGTATAATACGGGACTGCTGAAGAACTTGGACTTGTCCTCTTTTATATAAAAATTGATATTGTTTTCATATAAGTTATTGGCTAATATCATGGCTGAAATATTGTATCTGAACAGTATACCTACAGTTTCCTCTTTAATTTTAGCCAATTCCCGGGTGATGTATTTAGCCTGCTCAGACCTGCTGTTAACCTTAATAATATTTATTTCGTTTTCTTTTTTGTTGTCCGTACTAATTTCCTTTTTATATCGCTTTTTATTTTTCTCTATAAACTTTTTAGCACCTTCTACAATATTTCTGTCCGACCTGTAATTATTATCTAAATAAAAAACTTCTCCGTCCTTATATACGTTTTTAAAATCAAGCATAAAATCCGGATAGCTGCCCCTGAAAGAATAAATTGCCTGGTCATCATCACCGACCATAAATAAATTGTTGTCAGTTATAAGCTTTATAATTTCATGTTGTATTCTGGATGTATCCTGCATTTCATCTATTTGAACGTATTCATACAGCCTTTTAATATTTTCTCTTCGATTGCTTGAATTGGAAAGAATTTTATATGCATATAAAAGCATGTCATCAAAATCTATAAGCTGCTTTTGTGACTTGTACAACTTATATGCTTCATATATTTTATCAAAGCCCTTTATTTCAATTCCGTAATCCTTATATTCCGGCGGATCAATCATCATGTTATTGATAAAGCTTATAGCTGACGAAAGATTTTCCACTTCTTCATCACTTATATAATTGTAATATGAATTAGAATAATATGATTTAAGTATTTCATTCAATGCCTGATAGTTATTTGTAAGCAGCTCAAAATTAACGCCTTTTCTTTTAAAAAAATCCCTGACAATTTTATAAGAAAAGGCATGTATGGTTAAAAAATCCGTTTTATTTTTGTGTGAATCTCCGAAAAATGTATGAAATCGGTTATACATGTCTTTTGCGGCCATTTTTGAAAATGTTATAGTCAGAATTTTGCTGCCGCACTTGTTTTCATACAAAAGACGCCCGGCTCTTACAGTAGTAACGGTTGTCTTACCTGAGCCGGCGGTGGAAAGCACCAAAGCATTTCCTTTATCAAAGGAAGCCGCTTTTATTTGTTGATCATTTAATTCTATGCCATTAAAGCTTTTCAATAAATCAAAATATTCCATGTTACACCTATGTAATTTCGTTACAATTTTATATGCCTGTTTATGTATTAAAGCCCAAGAGGTATTGCGCAGTCTCATCCACCAATGTATTTACTCCCTTTGGTAATATACATTGGGATTTCACTGCGAATGACCTGCCGCTATTTTTTAGAAAAAACACTCTAAAAAATAGGGTTAGGGCATCTCCATTACTCTTTCAAATACTTCTGCGGCTCTTACTCTGACGGGAGTGCACCCTTCTGTTATACTTCTATGGTGCTGTTTAATTGTCACACAGTCCAATGACCCAAATTCTTTTTCGAACTCTTCAACATATTTTTTAGTTATTTCTTTCATTTTTTCGTTATCGCTCGGTCTGTCTTCCGTAAACATTACTCCAATTGCAGATAAAGCTCCTAACAGAGCTCCGCAGGTGCATTCGGACTGAAGTCCTCCCCCAAAAGGACACACAGCCTTGATAAACCTGTCATCAAGCCCTAGTTTATATTCTTCATTTGCTGCCATTAACAATGCTTCCGCACAATTTATATGGTACTTGGGTCTTTCTTCTAAGGGATATGATAATTCTGATTTGCTTATTTTATCAACTATTTCTTTCATATACGGCCCGCCTCTACATAAAGAATGTAAGCATACTCATAAACGCTGTTAATATCATTCCGCCTGCTAATACCAAGCATACGATTCTTTTAAATGTATTTGCTCTTTTATATTTGTTCATAAATATCCTCCGAATTTTTGATAATATCTATTTTGATAATATATATTTTATCATATTTATTATCAATTTAACAGCTTGAACTTTTCTTAATTTATATTTTTTTGTATTCTTAATTTATTTTTCAGGAAATTTGATATATAATCTATATAAGGGAAGTGGGACACACCTTTATGGATAGAAACTCTTTGAAGATGCACCACAAAGGAATGTCTCCGTCAGGTGAAGAATCTCGTTGAAATGACATTTTTCTCAGGATTACGTATCGAGGTGACAAATGATTGCTAAAATAAAGAAAATCAAATATAAAAAGCTGCTATTTACTTCATTGGTATTTTTAATGATTTTTATTGCAGTGTCAATAATGGAGATGATAATTGAGCCAATGGGTTATTATCATCCCGATTATGAAAAAACAGATATTATCCCTATATTAGAAAAAGCTGAATTATCTGAAGAAGATTACAAGGAGCTGTTTTATCAAACCGGCTTAGGCAAGACGGCTCTGGATGAATATTTAAAAGATGAAGATAACGGAAAAAACAAAATTCTTCAATTTCAAGAGAATTTTTTCAGAAATAATAATATACTTTGTGAGTCTATAGGTATTATCACCAGTCAGGAATCATTGGTGAATGAAGAAAATAAGCCGATATACGGCTTTGATCTGGCAGACTACAAAAATGGTTACGTCCTTATAACAAAGGCAACCCATTCACTTGGATGGAGACATGGACATGCAGCGATAATAACGGATGCGGAAAATATGGAAACATTGGAAGCGGTAATTTTAGGAAGCAATACAATGCTGCAAAATATAAATAAATGGAGAGTCTATCCTTCGTTTATGATGCTCAAATTAAAGGATGCTTCGCAGGATGAGCTTGACGAGATATCAAAATTCGCAAAGGAAAGCTTAAATGATATACCCTATGGATTAACAGTCGGATTGACGAGTAAAAAGAATCCGAATCCTGAGGATATAAGCAGCACCCAATGCTCTCACCTGGTCTGGTATCCGTTTATGCAGCATGGCTTTAATATCGATTATGACGGTTCATGGCTTGTAACACCTAAGGATATTGCTAACAGTGATTTATTTGAAGTAGTTCAGATTTATGGGGTAAACCCGGAAGATATATGGCCGTAAAAGGTATGGGGACACACCTTTAGTATAGGGGTAGTCCTTGAAGGTAAAAGGAATGTCCCCAATTAAAAAATGAGATCCTTCGCTAACGCTCAGGATGACTCTTGTGTCATTCCGAACGCAGTGAGGAATCTCAGTTTTTTTTTGGTTATAACTAAATACTATATGTCTTCGTGTTCCGCACAATTACATTCATGTTCTTCGAAATCATCGTCGTAGTCGTCATCGTATTCATCATCGAAATCATCATCAAAATCGAAGTCGTAATCATCATCTTCATCGATTTCCAAGTCACTGAACAATTCTTCTTCAACTGTTGATAAATCTTCATCTAATAAATCTAAGTACTCATTAACTTCATCTTGTTCTTCTACTATGTCATTCATACCATCAGCTATTTCTTCGATAACATCCATTAAAGCATTAAACAATTTACCTTCTTTTGAATCTGGTTTAACGTCTAAGCCATCAGCTAAACCTCTCAAATATGATATTTTTTCATACAAAAAATCCATGTTATACCTCCTAGACTCTTGATAGATATTCACCTGTTCTGGTGTCAATCTTAATTTTATCGCCTAACTCAACAAAGAGCGGCACGTTAACCTTAGCGCCTGTTTCAACTATAGCAGGCTTATTTGCACCTGTGGCAGTATCTCCCTTGAAACCGGGTTCTGTTTCAACTACCTCCAACTCAACAAAATTCGGTGCTGTTACTTCAAATGGTTTACCCTCATAAAATCTCATTTGGGCAAATTCATTTTCTTTAATATAAATAATCGCATCAGCTACCTGATCGTGATTTAAAGGAATTTGTTCAAATGATTCCGGATCCATAAAATAATACAGTTCTCCATCATTATATAAATATTGCATATCCTTTGTTTCTATTCTTGCCAGCGGGAATTTCTCAGTAGGGTTAAAGGTCTCTTCTCTTATAGCTCCTGTTACTATATTTTTTAATTTACTTCTGACAAAAGCCGCGCCTTTACCAGGTTTAACATGCTGAAAATCTACTATTTGCCATAATCCGTTATTCCAGGATATGGTTATACCCTTTTTAAAATCACTTGCTGTAATCATTGGTGTCTCCTCCTTATGTATATTATAACCAGCTGATTGCTGCTTATTCCACTATAATTGTTCGTCCCGTTGCAACAACAACGGTAACTTTTTTAGATTTATTCAATCTTGTATCAGTTATCTCAAAGGTTCCGGGGTTTATGGGAGTTCCGCTTGAATTGAAATATAAATCCCCATTACCATTATAACTGATTGTGTATCTGTTTTTTAACTTAACCGATTTCAGCACTTTATTATTATTTCGTGAATTAACTATGTAGTAACTGTGTTTAATAGAATCTACGCTTATTTTATAGCTGTTTGAAGGATTTTTCATAACTTCCGTCTGAATATATCGTACATCTCTCAAAAGCTCTTCCAAAGAATTGTCTAAATAGCCAAAATCATTTGTAATTTTAGGAATACTTAAGCTGATTAGTATCCCGATTAAAGAAAATACTGTAATTATTTCAATAAGAGTATAACCTTTTTTATTCATTGTACTCCCTTAGGACATAATCACTCATCCCATTTTATAAATTAATTGAATATTTGTCAATGTTTTCTTGAATTTATGTGCCATATTTTTAGCTTAATCTCATATAAATAAGCTGCGATGCATCATACTCTTCATCACCCTTGACTAACACAACGGTAACTTTGAGCCCTACTGCCTCTGCAAATGATTTTCCATCCGGATATGGTTTTATTTTCAACTCTCTTACATAAGTACCCAATTCATCGTATGCAGAATCACCTGATTTTCCTTTGCCGTAAAATATCTTAATGCCTTTTACTTCAAAAATATAACATTGATTGGCTCGTTCTCCATATCTTAAGGATATCTTTGATACAATCTGCTCCTTTTTTGAATTGGTCTTACTGTTTATATACGAACCGTCTAAAACCAATTCAACCTTTTTAGATTCCATGGCTTTTTCAGAAAAAAAGTTTAAAATATATTGAGCATGGAACTGAAGCTCGGAATTATTTTTTATTTTTGTGATATTGTTCATGTTGGCAGTAAAAAAGGTCATAATTAATACAAGAATAAATGAGGTCATTGCCAGGGTTATTAATAGCTCAACTAAAGTATATCCTTTTTTACATTTCATAACACACCTATCCTTCATAAATCAAAGCTGCTTAAATGAAACAATTCTGAAAAATCAAGTATGCCTGCTTTTATATCTGCATAGCAGGGAATTAAGATAACTAAATTAACGTTCAAGCTTTTTTCAATCCCTGCATCTGATACATATGTTGATTTTACATGTAATGTCAGTTTTTCATCCATAAAAAACAAATCGTTATAATTTATAATCTTTATCGAAGGATTCCCGCCATTGTTTATCGTGCTTGCTGCTCTGTTTATTACATACAATTTATAATTATTTTTAAACAGAGATTCGGCTACGGCAATATCATCAGGATATAATTCAACATATTCATCTGTCTTGTTTGCAGAATCCGCACAAGCACGGCATATTAGATCACAAGCTCTCAATGAAGCACTGTTTATACCGTCTTCAGACAAATAAAAAGCCCTTTTTATATTGCTGTTTGTTTTTTTTATTTGATATTGTGAAACAGCAATGCTTAGGGTAGTTAAGCTGATTGAACTTATGATTGCAATGATGATGACCATCAATATCAAAATCGATCCTTTATTCTTATTTAACAATCATACTCCCCCTCAAGGTGTTGATGACCTCACCGTTATCTAATATACTTATATCTATCACATAATAAAAAGACTTTTCGGGCACTATTCTTACTTCATACCCGAATTCATTATCATTCTGAGATATTGTTCTTTCATACGAACCGGTATTGCTGTCGTAAATATAATCTTCGGTGTCAATACCGGCTGCCTTTATTTCTTCCATGCAGCTTTGCGCAGCTAAAAACGATTTGTACTCCCTATCACTTTCATAATTGACTTTAGCTGCAAATACCAGAATGGACATCAGAGGTACCGCAACCATGCCGAATATGGATAGAGTCAACATTACTTCAAGCAATGTAAAGCCCTCATTATTTTTCATAAATAAATCCTCACTCAATTAAGATACTCATATGACCCGGTCTCTACTTTGATGTCATTCGCTTATACTCTAAGTGAAATAAAAGTTCAGTCCTACTACCGCATTGAACCTGCCGCCGCCTCCAAGTACAAATACATTGACGCTGCTTACAGCAGCATTGAACCCCTTGTTTTTAACATCATCCATAAAGCTCAGCAGGCATTCATATGTGCATTCAAACTCAATTTCCGACACAAGTACTTCTTCAGCATCACTTTCATGATAAAGTCTCATACTATTTATTTCTATTGCGTTATTTTCGCACAAATCATTTATAAAAAGCATTGCTTCCTCAGGATAAGAACAAATTTTGTCATAATCATATGCAGCTTCGTCAGTCAAGACTGCATTTTTGCCCATATATATTTCTGCTGCACAAATATTATCATGCATATTGTGAAATTGTTCCTTTACATCCCTATATCTGGTAGCGGGCTTTGTAATTCCTGCATGAACCTCTGAAAATACGCCTGAATATATCAACATAACTGCTATACACGGAACAAGTAATATTAATACTTTTCTTAAGCTTAAACTCCTTATTCTTTCTTCATCCTTCATTGCTGTACACCTTTCAATACACAGTGGATCGTATACTCGTATCCACTTTCAGAGTCGTCTTTTCTTGACACCTCATCTACAAAAACATCTTCGATTACGCTCAACTCTCTGAGATTACTAATAAATACGGCAGCTTCCTCAATTGAGTATGATGTGCAATACGCACTTACCCCGGCAATTCCAACATGAATGGAATTCAAATATGTATTTTTCGGAAGACTGGAAAATATGCCCCTGAATATTTCCGAATCAGCATAGCTTTCTTCTTTTATTTTATTTTGCAGAGACTCTATATCCGTAATTCTTTTTTCCTTACTTTGTGATTCAGCTTTCAATCTCTCTATTTCATTATTCAGCAGAATATTTTCTTCGTTTGTTATGTATTCCTTCATATATTCGTATTCCCTGTACAACTTAAAGACAAATACACCACTGATAATAAAAAAAAGTGACGATACAAGGATAACGGCTATAGATGCAGCAGTCCTGAAGTCACTTATTCCATAATATTTAGTTTTGTGAAGTTTGTAGGAGCCTCTTCCTTCATTAAATGCCGAAAGAACAGGCATAAAGCAACTACCGGCATAACAGGAAAGCTCCTGGGAAAATATCGGCGGCTCCGTAACTATTTCCAGATCAGGCAATTCCGCAGACATTCTTTCAATGAAAGATGAGAAGCTTTCCTTGATTTCCGAATTGAATATATACATTCTGTTTATTTTACTTTCATTGTCTATTGACTGGTAATACCTTATGCACCTGATTATTTCATCCATACATGCATTTAATGGGCTTCCTGCTCCGACATAAGAAATTTCAGCAATTCTTGAAAAATCGGCCATACCTTTGTTCATAACCGTAAAGCTGATTCTTTTCTCTCCTATATCCGTAAAAGCAAGTGTATCTTCTTCCATACCCTTGAGCTTATTGATACAACTGCAATATATCTCAAAGCCCAGCGGTCTCAGCTTCGACTTTAAGGCAAGGTTTCTGTAGCTCTCAAGCAAATCCTCCGGGATGCAATAGATGACGTACCACGCATATTTTTCATTACTGCTGTCCAAAGCAGCCTCATAGTGTATCCTATAGTCAGCCGGATTAAAAGGCATCAGATGACTTAACTCATGCTCTATCATAGTTCTTATTTCATTTCTTTTTTTCAGTGCAGGTAACCTGAGTCTGCGTACAATTATGCTTTTGGAATTTATGACAAATACAGTCTTTTTAGTATTAATTCTGTTTCTTTGAAGTATTTTCCTAATCCTGTCCGACAGATAGCCCACATCCAAAATATTGCCGTCATCAACAACCTGCGGGATATCTTCACTCACACACCTGAATTTTGACAGTGTGCCCTTCCTAATCAAGGTCTGAACAATATTAATGCTACTATCATTTATTTCCACAGCCAATATCATTTTGTACTCCAATCAAATTCTACATTGTTATCGTATATTCATCCTTTATTTACAAATTATGGTATGTAGATTATATATAAACAGGCAAATTATGTCAAAGAATTTAATGTTAAAAAATTATAAAATGTGTTGCAGATATTTAAAAATGAAGAATTTTGTCGATTATTGCCGAGATATTAATAAAAGGTCGGCTATGCCGACCTCAGATTGATGACAAAGTCATCAAGATGATAGGCTGTGCCGACCTCTTATATTAATTTGATGAGTTTCTCATATATACAATCTGTTTAGCAGCGTATTCTTTATTGCCATTTTCAAGTATTAAGGTTATTGTAATCTCCCCGGCACCTGAGCTTTCAATATTAAGAGCTTTTACATAATTGCCGATTAAAACAGGGGCATCTGTGCCGTGCCGGTATCGAACTCTTTTGCCTGCTCCTTCAAATGTTATTTCTTTACCGTCAGGGTTTTTAAATTTAAATACACTTCCTGTATGTCCTTCAAATGATTCGGCTCCTAAAATTTTATCCGTCATAAAATTTATTATATATTGACTTTGATATTGCGCTTCCGACTCCGTATTAATTGCCTCATAGCTTTTAAAATTAGCGATGAAAAAAGACATAACAACAGAAATAACAATGCTCGCCAATCCAAGCACAACAATCAATTCAATTAAAGTAAATCCTCTTTTATCTCTCATTTCTTACCTCGCGGATGCCAAGGAATTTTTTTAAATTGAAGCACTATTCAACATCAATCAGCTTAATCGGATTCAATTTTATTTTATTTATTACTTCCTTGCTGTCAATATCCCCGTTTATTTCAATAGTCAAATTATTGTCAGGCTTATCATATTTCAGTCTGAAAACAACCGTGTAGTTCTTTCCTCTTGTCAGATTGTGTCCGTTGACAAGCTCCGTAAAACTTCCTTTATTTACACCCTCTGCAGGATACAGTCGGTTGCCGTCTTCATCATATATCCTGAAATTATCTATGCTTCCGTTCAGGCTGTCGCTATAATCAACAATTATATCAGGTACCGGCTGTGCAGCGTTAAAGTTAAAGCCGAATGTATAGTCAAAACCCCTCAATATGTTGTATTCATTGTAATCGGGATTATAAATCAGCGGAATCTGATAATTGTCTTTGCTTATATTAACGTTAGGATACATATAAAACCAGTTTAAGTCACTGTTCTTCTTCTCATAGTAAACCTTTATCACATTTTGTGAACTGCCTATTGTAAGAGGGACATTTTCATCTCTTACAAACTCATAGCCGCTGTTTACAATATCCTCCAGAGATTCGATTTGTTCAGCCTTCAGGTAGCTTTTTACTTCACTTCCATAGGGCTTGGAATACGTGATTTCGTGCTTAAGAACGTCATCGAAATAATACTGTACGGAATAATTGTACATGTTGGCAGTATAATACAATTTAACGGTAAGTCCGTTTTTAGGCATCGTTCCGCTTAAGCTTACGTTGCTGCTGTCATACGTATATCCCGGTATGTCCGGTATATCCACCTTGTACGAGCTTCCGCTGTCAAGCGACATGCTCTGCCTGTCCAGTAAAGTATTCGTCCCTTTGATATAGCTTTCTACTATGAGATTACTTTTTCCTATTTCATAATAAAATGCAACCTTTTTATTTTCCGATGTAAAGGTACCGTTTAATATCTTGGATGAATTACTGCTATCTGCCACGACAATGTTCTTATCATTTTTATATCCTATATAGTCGTGGTTTGGGAATGTATAAGAGCTTACCTCATAGCTGCTCTTCTTATCTGCCGTCCTGTTAATGCCGGAAGCATTTTCAGGCCATATCCAATTGTTATTCCAAGCTAAATTTGACGGCCATCCGTATACTACATCACTTTCTTTTAGCGTGCCTGATGAAATGTTGTCTATTTTGCCGTTTTTAATTTTAGCTTGTTTATGCTCTGCCGTAACTTTCGGCAATACATAAATAGTTACCTCCGCATTGTCCTTCAGCTTCGTATCGACAGCATTCTGTCCTATCTTTTTTTGGTAACATTCATATTTAAATTTCAATACTCCCATATAATCCGAATTTGGAGTGAAAACAAACAAGCCCTTGTCGCCGTCAAAGTTTTTTATAGTGCCGCCTAATTTGTTGTTATCATCATAAATGTTATATACACCGTCTGAAACCTTCCTGAGTTTGCTGTCTGTAATCAATTCTGCTTTTGCTCCTGCCTCGGGTACATATATAAAGTCATTATCAAGAATGCCGCCATTATTATTTGTCATCAGGTTAAAGGTTTCGCCCTTTGCGGTTATAAAAAAGTCATCCTCTGCATTCGGAGCCTTATTTTTAATAAATTCAAACTCATATTTGTCCATACCACCGCCTTCCGCATAATCCTGAGTGAATATGTCAATTACATATCTGTCTCCTGATTCTGCGCCTACGAGCTTTTCTCCCACATTGTCAATTGTAGCGTATATATGCCATCCGTCTGTCTGTCTTAATTCCGCCAGGCCTGTGTTCTGATAAGCGGGATTTCCCAATATATCCTTGAAATATGCCTTTTTACCGCTCTGGCTTTCGGTTCCCGCCCAAAAAGCAAGATAGCTTAAATAATTATTATTATTTACAACTGTACCTTCCGGATAAACAAAGACAAATATATTGTCGTTTATGGGAACTATATTTCCGTTGTTAATATCCATATATGCATCCTGGTTTACCGATTTCATTCTTACAAAGTCGTTGCCGTCATAACCCTCGGGCACCGTAATTACAGTCTGAAATCTCCGGATGTCCCTTTTGTCTCCGGATGACTGTCTCACCCAGGTTGCATAAGGGAAGCCTCTTTTTAAATCAGGTTTAACATATCCGTTGTAATACTGTCCTTCATCCCAAATTAAAGTTTCGTCTGTTACGGACATTTTTATTTCACCTGCATCATTCCATGTCCAACCGTTAAATGTAGCAAGCGAAATTACCTCCACAGCTTTCCCGCCCGATTTCTTTGAATTTTCCACAGATCTTTTCCATGGATCTTCCATTGCTATTGTACCGTTGTTGTAGAAGATATTGATTTTATTATTTTTATTGTTTGATAAATTAAGAGTAATTGTTTTTACAACATCTCCCTTAACCTTATAATCTGATGTAAGATTAAGCTCCGAAGCCGTTTTGTACGCTACAACGGCATTCCTGTCTTTGTCATAATCTGTAGTTGTTATCGTTTCTGATTCCTGAAACATGGAATTAACATAGTAGTTTACCGTATAGCTTGCCGGCTTATTGTTACTGCCATATGCCATTGCCGAATTGCTGATTCCAAAAGAAATAATTAAAAACAATAAGATGATACTGACACCGGTCTTTATCACAAAATTTCTTTTCATTCTTTCATCCTCCCATAGTTAAGTATTTGTGTTTTATTATTCTATCTTCCAGTCTCTAAAGTCAATATAATCTTTAAAATCAATTTTCGCGGAGATGCTGTTTTTATATACCGTTATGGCAAAGCTTCCTGCATCGACTTCACTGAACAAAGTATTATACAGATTATTTTCCGCTATGAGCTTAGCGACATAATTTCCGTCATGAATGATATTTACCGCATTTCCACGCTCGGAATTGATTATAATATCTCCTCCCGCAATTAAACTTCCTTTAAAGTTAAACTCTCCGTTAATTACTATGTCTCCGTTTGTGACTATGATACCTCTGTCCGTAAAATGTCCGTCATATATACCGTCATCTATCACCACATCATCATCATCTATGTATATAAGCTCACTTCCTTGTATTTGGCTCATATGATTTGATGATACTTTTGCTTTAAAACCCGCATCATAGTAATTTTTCGCCCTTTCTTCATAGATAGTCCTGTAAGTGTTTTTGTTGTTTATTTTCTCAAGGAATTCAAGATTAAAGGAAGAGGTTTTTATTTCGGTACCGTTCAAGCCTGTACCAAGAGTTTCGATATTGCCTCCCACCGTTATGTTTCCGCCGCCTAAGTTAAGTCCTGTTCCATGCTCCATTGAATATTGTGTAAAATAATCCGCCTTATTCCAAACCCACATATCTCCCCCGCTTCTGAAGCTGTAAGCCAAAGGAGGCAGCGGGTCATAATATTGTGTTATAATATTGTCCCAAACCATGCTTTTGCCTTCGGAGGTACCGCCGGAAAGCGGCCTTGTATATGCTATGTAGTTCCCCGGAATTGAAACAGATTCACCTGTTGCATAAGGTGTACCCTTGATGTATGAAGTGCCGTACAGAACTAAATCGCCGGATATGTTAAACTTTGAACCGCCGGATGCTATATCCGGAGAATTTATTATCAAAGCGCTGTTAAGTGTATTGACCTCATGCTGCTCTCCCCCGGGGCTGAAGCCGTAATACGAGCCGTCTATATCCGTGGTCTGGGCGGTATTGTTCATTTCCAAATCATCCTTGACATAAATTCTGCTGTTCGGATATGTTGTGAAGGAAGCTCCGGTTCCGCTCATAATTATATTTTTGGCAAAAACGTCTTTAACTCTCAAGTAAGAGTCCGGACCCTTCAACAATATTCCGTAATTATCAATTGTACTTCCTGCTGCAATGAGGCTTTTATCAAAATATGCTTCTGTGTTCCTGCCGTTTATTTCAAGATTTACCCCTGCGTACACATCACCTGAAACCGTGACCTTGTCTCCGTTATATGAATTATTTCCGATAATTATATTATCGGCGGCAATACCGTATGTCCACAGCTTATGTACAGGAACAATTTTTGTTTCTATTGTAAACGGTTCCTCGTAATCGGGTATGCCTATTATTAAGCTTGCCGATACCCTTTTGGTATACTCTGAAATATATGAGGAACGAATTCCGATTGTCAATGTCCTTTTAGCCGGTCTTCCTGTTTCATTATCCCATTTGCTGTATTCAACCTCAACCTCCAATCCGCTGTCATAAGGGCTGAAGCTGCTGTCCAGTGTCTGATTGATTTTAAAGGCATCCATATAATTTTCATATGTACTGTTAAATATTTCTGAAGCTCTGATTTTTATTTCAACTTCATTCGACTCCGCAATAAAGGGTTTATCAGTACCTATAATTATATAGTCCCTGTATGCATCCTTTACTGTCGGAGGAGCTTCATTTTCTGCGGAGTTGAGAGTGGAAATTTCCTCCGTCAGCTCATTGATAAAATCCTGTGATGCGGAGCTGCCTTCATTTACCGCTTCAAGTACAAGGTTATATGCTCTGTCGTATGCCTTGTCCAGCCCTGTTTCAGACATATAAAAGGTATGCTTCAAATCTGTATTTGCTTTTTTAATTTTATAGTTCATCATTGTAACGCCCAGTATTGATGTGCCGAGCAAGGATATGATACCTATCGACATTATCAGCATTATCAATGTAGAACCCTTTTTACTCCGAAGCTTTTTCATAAACCTCTCCCTTTCATTTGAAGCTACTTAAATATGCCTGTGCTTTCCAGACTTTTGACAAGCTTCCTTTCCGTGCCGTTTCCCTTATAAACCTTAACTTCTATTTTATATAACAGTTCCCCGGGAAGAAGCTCCTTTACACTTACTATTTTAGGTGTCTTCCCTCCAAAAACCTCAAAGCTCCATTCTTTTTCATTTTCATGGAGATATACATTTTCTGAAACCGTACAATTTATAAAATTCAATTTTGCATCGAAGGCATCAGTTTCTAATTCGACGTTAATATCATTTGAGCTTATGAAATGTTCATATCCCGCAACATTTATCTTACCCCCGTCAATGCTTATATCCACTGTACCGTTTGCGACAGGATAGGATTTTACTACTATATCATATTGCAGCATGACAATGTCATCATATATCGTAACAACCGGCAACGCATTTTGAGGGGCATTGCTTACAACATTTCCCGAGGACTCTGATTCAATGATAATATCGACTTCATACGGAAAAGTTTCTCCCACTGCAGTCGAATAATGATTTCCGCCTGTATTTATATATCCCATGGAGGGTAAAGAAGACAGATCTGTTGCAGATTTGATTTTTTCTAAATGATTTTGAGCTATCTGCAATGTTCTATACTCTTCACCACTCTCGTTATTTATTTTCTGAGATGCGATAAACATGTTCATTAGAGGCGTAACAACAACACCTAAGACAGCCAGCGTCACAATTATTTCTATTAATGTAAGTCCCTTATTGTTGAATTTGTTTATCATACTTTCCTCACTCACATATTAATTACAGTCTTAACTTGTATTATCTGATTACGGTCACCGATTTAGGGTCTTTAAAAAATACCCTCGTGGTACTGTCATCACCCTCGATTTCAAATCTGGGTTTAAGACCCGAGGTGTTTGAAACTCCTATGTTCACACCAACCGAATCGACCTTCGAATTTCTTTTGCTTGAATATATTTTAATATAAATGCTGCCGGATATTTCAGGCGTAAATTCTTTCCACGTTCCATCTGCAGGATACCTTCCTTCAACAGCTGCATATTTGTAATAATATTTGCTGTCTTCCTCTTTAAATTCAAAATTCACGCTTTCTACAGCATTTCCATCGGCATAAAGATAAGATGTCCTGCTGTCATCATCCGATTTGCCTAAAATTACTGCAGGCAAGTCAGAGCTGTCAGGCATGATACTAATATGAAAGTCGTAATTGCCTGAGCTCATCTGCATCCGGCCTGATGAAGCCACAAAGGGATTGTTCTTGCCACTTTCAGCCAAATCCTCCCATATCCACTCATCGTTGCTTTCTGTAAAGCCTTCAGGTTTTGGCACCTCATAAAAATTCAAAGCTATTGTACCTTGTATTAGGTTACTTTCCGAAACAATATTGATATTGGTAATAGATATATCAACCTTGTTGTTTTGTATGGAATCAATGAATTTCAACAATTCGTCGTAGGTGCTTTCAAATGTTATATTTACAGATATCTGCCGAACTGTAAGAGACTGCTCCTCATTTAAATCCTCCGGCTTTGGCGCTTCGTCATTTTCTGAAGCTTCGCCGTTTATATCATTCATCAATGCTTCAAAGGAGCTGATTTCCTTTTGCTCTGCCTGTTCTGCCGCAATACTTATCGGAACAACAGTCGCGTCCGTAAAGCTTATGGCATTAGCATCAATACCGTTATTTGTAAAATAGTTATTTAATAACACTATAATTTTTTCCTGCCGCAAATCTGAAATGACATTTAAGTTGTTTATTTCTTCACTCACAGTCTGAATGCTTTCTTCGTATTTATTTTTAAGCAATATATTTTGAGACATGCCGTTATATTCGATGCTCATTTGGTTGTACTCCGACCTTAACGATTCTAAGTTAAATAAGTTTAAGGACGGAATAATCATGTATCCTGCATATGCTATCAATGATATTATTAAAACAATAATCAGTACTTTTTCTCTTCTACTCAGCTTCATTAACAATCACATCCTTTACATCGCATACAACCGAATAAGAATAGCTTACGCTGCTTCCTTCTGCACTGTCTGCCACAGCAGGTATGTATACATTATCTATAAACTCTATTCCCTGTAAATTCTTTTCAAATTGAGCAGCCTCCTGTCTTGAAGCCGATGTACATTGAAGGTTTATGCTTGTTCTTTCTATTGACATAGAATTAATTATTGTTCCATGGGGTATTGAAGCAGCAATTTGTTCAAATATTATTGAATTGACTGCGTCCTCATTTTTAATGGCAATTAACAGCTTGTCTGCTTCCTCCTTATATTTTTGCAGCAGCAGTGATTTGTTCCTTGCTTTAACGGCTTCGTCATTCAGATTAATATTTTCCTGATTGTTCAAAAATGCCTCCATTGCGGCAATATCCTTGTCCAAGGCAGACTTTTCAACAAAGTACGAATAGCCGTAATAAGCGATTGTAAGCACTGCTATTAATGAAGCTGCCATTACCACAACACCAGTATTGAATTTATTTTTATGCTGCTTTTTTCTGTCAGACAAAAAGTTTATATCGCGTCTGTCTATATATAAGGATAAAATAGTATTCATATATGTTTTGATATCCGGTTTGCCTGTTTTATCGATAATATTTGAAAGCTCATTAACTGTTGACGTGCTGATATTTAATCTTGATTCTAAGTATTGATCAATCCCCGACATGTTTGCGAAGCTTCCGTAAACGTATATATGTTCAATTTGTCTGTCCTTGTTGTTGGAATTATAATATCTGATATATCTGTTGAACTCATCTGCCCACATATTTATATTTTCTTCTAAAATATTACTTTCAGAAATTTTATTTAATTCAAAATTGTCACCCAATGACAAGCCGTATATTTCATTTATGGCTTCTTCGGTACTTAAATTGTAGACAGCTTCAAAATTATTGACAATATCACGCAAGCCGTTAGAGGATATTCTCGAAAATATATCCTTACCGTCATTTAAAACACTGAACAGTATGTTGGTGTAGCCGATATCTACAAAGCCGACAGATGTGCTTGGTTTTAAATTTTCCTTGTTGATAAATAAATTTTTAGCAGCAATTTTATCAAGGCAATTAGAGGCAAGGTCCATTGCAACTAATTCTAATTTCAAACGTTCCGACAGCTCTATGTATTGTTCATATATCGCTATTGGAAGTCCGTAAACAATGTATAGTCCCTTTACCACACCGTCAATCGTAACAGTGTCGGTTTTTTTATAAACAATTTTGTATTGCTCAATATCCACAGGCAAAAGCTGACTTAATTCGTTTTTTACCATTGAAAATGTTTCCGAATTACTTTTCAACAAAGGCAATTCCATATTTCTTGTAATAGTTGCATTAGTATTAATAATAAATGTTGCGTTTTTTGTTTTAATATTGTTCTCCTTAAGCGCACTGTCGATAATATGAACAACCGAGTCAATATCGATTATTTTACCGTCATCGATACTGCCGGGTTCAAGGTCTAACAATAAGCTTTTGTAGACAGTAATTGAAGAGCCCTTCCTCAAGCCGTCCAATATTTTTATATTACGGTTTTTGATTTCTACAGATAAAATTCTTCCCATGACATACCTTTCTAATGTAATTTAAATAACTCAAAGTACCAATTTATTATTTCGCTGCCAAAGAATATATATATTAAAGCAGATAAAGATATGAAAGGTCCGAAGGGTATTTCATCCTTTCTGCTTTTAATTTTCATAGCTAATAAAATTACCGATATGACAGCTCCCGTTACAAATGAGGATAAGGTTATAAGCAATATACCCTTTATGCCGAATATGAGCCCCAGCACAGCCATAAGCTTTATATCGCCTCCGCCCATGGCATTTGTAATCAATGCTATCAAAAGAAATAAACCGAATCCTATGGCAGCACCCGTTAAGCCGTCTATTAGTTTTTGGTTAATGATTATATAGATAATTCCCAACACCAAGCCGGTTATATTTAATCCGTCAGGAATTATTTTGTGTCTTAAATCTATGATGCTTATGGTTATAAGAAGGCTTATTATCAAGCAGTAAAGCACAGAGCTTAATGTTAACCCGAACCTTGTATATACCAAAACATACAGCAATCCGTTTAATATTTCTATCAAGGGATACTGTACCGAATAATTTGAACCGCAATACCTGCACTTACCTTTGTTTACAATGTAACTCACCACAGGTATCATATCTATGTAATTAAGCTTGTGTCCGCAGCTCCCGCAGGAGGATGGCGGTTTTATTATTGAAATTCCTGAAGGTATGCGATAAATGCATACATTCAGGAATGAACCTATAAATAGGCCGTAGATTAAAAATAAAATAGTCATTGTGTTTTCTCGTGTTTGTTACGTATTTGTAAAAACGGGACAAATGAAACGTCCCGGTGTCCTCCCTCCGTATTTGTAAAAACGGGACAAATGAAACGTCCCGGTGTCCTCCCTCTGAAACGTCCCGGTGTCCTCCCGGTGTCCTCCCTTTGTATTTTAATTATTCATCTAAATCATTTTCAGGGTAAATTTCATAATCTGTAGATCCTTTAGTTACTTTTACTGTAACAGAACCATTTGCTACAGTAATTTTAACATCATCTAAAGTTTGTCCACTAATTTTTGATGATTGGAATTTAATGTCTTGTGGAAAATCGTCTTGTAATTTACTCTCAATGTCTGTAGCATTCATTCCTTTCGCGGCGTATATTTCAGCAGTTTTAGCTATCAATGAACCCGATGCATAGTCCGCATCAACTTTAGCTTGCTCCTGCACTCCTACAAACCTCGGCACAGCAATAGCCATAATAATACCCAACACTGCCAATACTACTATCAACTCAATTAATGTGAATCCTTTTTTGTTTTTTAATTTGTTTACTAATCTAAACATATGCTCTCTCCTCTTATGAATAAATTTTATTTTAAGCTTCAATAATGCTTCAATATTATCCCTTATTATCTATAAACAATTGCTTCATTATTGAAGAATCAAATACTTGTAATATTTACCCTACTTATACTATTTTAAACAATTATTGCACGGCTTGTACCATGTCAAACATCGGGGTTACCATCGCAATTACTATAAAGCCGATTATTACGGCCATAAAGACAATCATCATCGGTTCAAGCATGGCCGTAAGTCTGGTTACTGCAGTATCCACTTCTTCGTCATAAAAATCTGCCGTCTTGTCCAAAATTTCCTCGATGGAGCCGGAATCCTCTCCTATTTTAATCATCGAGTGAACCATGGGCGGGAACACTCCCTGACGTTTTAAGGGCTGTGACAAGGCATGTCCTCTTCTTACATCCTCTTTTGCCTCTAATATTTTGCTTTTTATATATGTGTTGCCGGTTACTCCCGATACGGTTTCAAGGGCCTGCAATAGCGGTACACCGCTTCCCATGAGGGTTGAAAGAGTACGTGTAAACCGGGAAGTTGCTACCTTCAGAATTAAATTTTTAACCACAGGTATTTGCAGCTTAAAATAATCTCCCTTTATTTTTATATTTTCGTTTTTATTGATTGCAGAAATTAAAAGAACCAATGCCAAAATAAAAAAGCCTATAATATACCAATAGTTCTTAAGACCGTTGCTTATAGAAATCATAATCTCTGTAACCTTCGGAAGCGCTATGCCGGAGCTTGAATACATTTCAACAAATGTGGGCATAATCGTAGTCAATAAAAATATTACTACGGCAATACTTACAAAAATAAGTATGATAGGGTATGTCATTGCTCCCTTAACCTTGTTTTCTATCTTGTATTCCTTTTCGAAATGTACTGCCAGTCTGTTCATAATAACATCCAGATTACCGCTCAATTCTCCTGCTTCCACCATGCTTATAAGGATTGAAGGAAATGCGTCCTTATGGTGCGACAGACTTTCCGAGAAGGTATTGCCCTTTTGTAAATCTTCATATAAGAATCCTATTATTTTTGCCAGTCTTTTGTTTTCCGTCTGCTGTCTCAGAATATCAAGCGAATTAACTATAGTCACACCTGCTTTTAACATGGCATAAAGCTGCTTGCAAAACACCGCCAGATCCTTTGATTTAATTCTGCCGGAATTAAGTCCGCTTAAGCTTACTGAGCTGTCTGACTTGTTTATATCTATTATTATGTAGTTGTTTTGCTTTAAGTAATCAATAGCTTCTGATTTTGATTCTGCATCACGGCTTATCTTTCGCTTTTTGCCTGATTGATCTACCACACTGCATTTGTATACTGCCATAGCAACCTTCCCTTTGTAAATAATTTTAAGCTGTGAGGACACATCTTTTATTTAAAGTGAGTCCCTTGGAGAATATCCCCATTTAGATCTGTTTCATGACATAATCCAGATCTATCGCTGATTTTAACAATGTTTGTCTTGATATTTTCTTTTCGTTGTATAAATTTAATAAGCTGAAATCCATTGTCTGCATTCCGAATTTCGAACCTGTCTGTATTTGATTTTGTATTTGATGAGTTTTCTTTTCTCTTATTAAATTTCTTATGGCAGGTGTAGTAACCATAATTTCTACGGCTGCAAGTCGCTCTTTTTCATCCATGTTCAGAACAAGCTGCTGCGATATAACACCTTCCAGTACATTGGCAAGCTGAATCGTTACCTGCTGCTGTTGATGTGGAGGAAATACATCTATTATACGGTCTATCGTCTTTGCAGCACCCGTCGTATGCAATGTTGAAAATACCAAGTGCCCCGTTTCCGCTGCAGTAAGCGCCATTTCCATGGTTTCCAGGTCTCTCATTTCACCTAACAGTATAACGTCAGGGTCCTGCCTCATGCATGAGCGAAGCCCTGAAGCAAAGGATTTAAAATCGCTTCTGTATTCTCTCTGGTTAACTATGCTTTTGTTGTGCTTGTGAAGATACTCTATAGGATCTTCTAGGGTTATAATATGATGTTTTCTTTCTGAGTTTATAATATTTATCATTGAAGCCAATGTAGTTGATTTTCCACTGCCTGTAGGTCCCGTCACCAAAATAAGCCCTCTTTGTCTTTGTGTAAAATCATACAAAATTTCAGGCATATTAATTTCTTTAAGAGTGGGTATTTCCATACGGACGGCACGAATTGCAATGGAATAGCTTCCTCTTTGCTTGAATATATTGATTCTGAACCGTCCTAAGCTTTGTATTGCATAGGACATGTCAAAGTCACCGATATCATTTATTTCCTTTAATTGCTCTTCGCTTGTTACCTGTCTCACTAAGCTTTCTGTATCATCCGGAGTCAATTTTTCGGTCCCTGTGTTTATCAATACACCATTTATCCTGTATATAGGGGCACATCCAACCGTTATATGCAAATCAGAGCCATTCATTTCAATCAATTTGCATAGCATATCATTTATATTCATGTTAATCCTCGCATTAATCCAATTTGTAAACCACCTGTGAATATTCTTCCATTGTTGTAATTCCGCACAATACCAATTCTCTGCAATTTTCCTTCAATGTCGTCATACCGCCCTTTTCTGCGGCTTTTGTAATTTCATCCGAGCTTTTCCCTCTTTGTATTGCTTCTCTTACTGCTTTATCAACCTTTAATATTTCGTGAATCGCAATTCTCCCGCTGTATCCTGTATTGAAGCATTTAGGACATCCGGCTCCTCTTTGCAATATTGCATCAAATTCTATTCCTAACAGACTCTTTTCTGTTTCACTTGCCTTATATTCTTCCTTGCAATTTGTGCATACTCTTTTTACCAATCTTTGTGCCACGATTCCTCTGACTGAAGCTGCAATTAAAAATGGTTTAATACCCATATCCTGCAATCTCATAATGGTTGACGGTGCATCATTTGTATGCAAGGTAGAAATAACCAGGTGACCTGTTATAGCTGCTCGCACGGCTATCTCTGCAGTTTCTTCGTCTCTGATTTCCCCTACCATTATTATGTCCGGGTCCTGCCTTAATATTGACCTTAATCCGGTTGAAAATAATAATCCTGCCTTACTGTTAACCTGAACCTGGTTTATACCTTCAATTTTATATTCGACAGGGTCTTCAACCGTAATGATGTTTTTATTCATTTTATTAAGCACGTTTAAGCTAGCATAAAGAGTAGTCGTTTTTCCGCTTCCTGTTGGTCCCGTCACCAAAATTACCCCATTTGGTGCTCCTAATATTGTTTCAAATATCTCCAGATTTTCGTGAGTAAAACCCAACTCTTTTTTGTTTTTTAAAAAATTACCTCTGTCCAGTAAACGCATCACTATTTTTTCGCCATAAACAGTCGGTAAGACGGATATACGCAGGTCAACTATTGTATCGTCTATTTTCATTTCGATTCTGCCGTCCTGAGGCAATCGCTTTTCCGCAATATTCATTCCGGCTATTATTTTAACTCTTGTTACCAAAGCAGATTGTGTATGCTTTGATGGTGTTAATATTTCCTGTAACTCACCGTCTATTCTCACTCTTACCCTGATTCTGTTTTCCAATGGCTCTATATGTATGTCACTGGCTCCCATTTTCAGGGCCTGTCTTATAAGTGAATTAATAAGGCGGACAACGGGAGAGTTGCTTACGTTTATGTCTGTTTCTTCGCTTATTGCATCAAAATCTTCATTTGCTAAATTTTCTCTGTTGAAATCCTCTACCGCTTTTTCCGCACTTCTTCTTCCCATATATTTTTCTATGGCATAATTAATCTGTGATTTTGCAGCTAACAAAATTTCCGTTTTTTTGCCTGATTCCATTTCAATATCTTCGATATCAAAAATGTTTAACGGCTCACTCATTGCAACATAAATTTTATCGTTTACTGTTTTTAATGGTATGGCATTAACCCTTTTAGCTAATTTTTCTGATATCAGTTTTGTTGCTTCTGCATTTATATGAAAATTATCTAAATTGACTATTTCTATTCCTAATTGTTCGGACAGTGTATTTAAAACTATATCCTCGGTTACAAAGTCTTTTTCTATAAGAATTTCTCCGAGCTTTTTACCGCTTCCTTTTTGTAACCTAAGACACTCATTTAGCTGATCCTGTGTTATTTCTTTTTTATGCAGAAGAATATCACCAAGGCGAGCTGTCTTGCTATAATTATTCATAATATCTCCTTTTTATGTAAAAAAACACTAAAAAGTGTAAAATACGACATATTGTATTAATTATATTGAAAATTTGGCACTTTGTCAATTTATCTTAATAATAAAAAAACGTAATCTTATATGTATTCATAAAGATTACGCTTTTGTTATATTGTATTTCTATTTATTTTTTCTTTGCTTGTCCTTCGTTACAACACATGTTCCGCTGGCTCTGCACACTACGATTGGTTCTTCCAGGAAATCACATGCAGAATCGTTTATATCCTTTCTCGGAATTATTACCTTTCTTGCTTCAAACTTCATTTTTCTCGACGAATTGCCTTGTGATACTATTTCTCCTTCTGCTTCGATATAATCTCCGGCGTATACAGGTGCAAGAAATTCTACGCTATCGTAAGCAACAAACAATCCTTCGTCTCCGTCGTTTCTGATTAACAGTTCTGTTGCCACGTCTCCGAACAACCCCAGCATTCTTGCTCCGTCAACCAAATCTCCGCCATAGTGTGCCTCATGTGCACTCATTCTCAATCTAATCAATGATTTCATTTTTCCCTCCAAATTTTTTGCTTTCCTCCTGTCACTTGCCTTTGTGACAAGCTAATTTTATCATTGAATTTAAGAGATGTCAATTTTA
Source organism: Sedimentibacter hydroxybenzoicus DSM 7310 (assembly GCF_013403245.1). Lineage (GTDB taxonomy): Bacteria > Bacillota > Clostridia > Tissierellales > Sedimentibacteraceae > Sedimentibacter > Sedimentibacter hydroxybenzoicus. The sequence continues at coordinate 115,724 of NZ_JACBNQ010000008.1, forward strand.
TTCAATTTATTTATATAAATACTAAAAAACAAAAAAGACGCTAAGCGTCTTCAGGCTGCTGAAAAAGTCCCCCTGCATCGTTGCCGTTCATCCGGTCAATCCTCACGTATGTCTAATACGCTGCGGTTGCCCGTCTTCCGGCGCCTTGCAGGATGAACCTTTTCAACAGCCTATCATCTTGATGACTTTGTCATCAATCTGAAGACGCCTAAGCGTCTTAATCTTTAAAAGCATCTTTCATTTTACCGAAAAATCCTTTTTTATCTTCCTTGTCTATGGTTTCACCCATTTCGGATGCAAATTCATGGAGCAGTGATTTTTGTTTGTCTGTAAGCTTTTTAGGAACCTCTATTTTAACTCTTACATATTGGTCTCCTTTACCGGCTCCCCTTAAGTTTTTAATTCCTTTATTTTTCAGTCTGAATACTGTTCCTGTCTGTGTTCCCTCCGGTACCTCATACTTAACTTTACCTTCGATTGTAGGAACCTGAATCGAACCTCCCAGCGCTGCTCTTGTAAATGAAATTGGAATTTCACACCAAACATCATTTCCGTCTCTTTCGAATATTTCATGAGGTCTTACATTTAAGTAGACATATAAGTCTCCCGGAGGACCTCCTCGTTCTCCGTGGTTTCCTTCGCCCCTTAGAGGTATTACAGAGCCTGTATCAACACCTGCAGGTATATTGATTGACAGCTTCCTTGATTTCTTTTCCTTGCCGGTACCGCTGCATGTTGTACATGGTTCTTCTACCACTTCTCCGGTACCGCCGCATGTTGTACATGTCTTTGTGCTTGCAAACTGTCCGAACGGTGTCCGCTGCACTGTCCTTATATTGCCTGAGCCGTTGCATGTAGGACATGTTTTTTTGCTTGTACCTGTCTTTGCTCCCGAGCCGTCACAAACGTGACATTTTTCTATACGATTAATCTTAATTTCTTTCTTTGTTCCGAACGCGGCTTCTTCAAAATCTATATCAAGCTTTATTTTAAGGTCGGAGCCTGCTTTTGGTCCGGTTCTTTGAGTTCTTGCTCCGCTGAAGCCCCCTCCAAAGAAATCACCGAATATATCACCGAATATATCACCAAAATCATTAAATCCCGCTCCACCGCCAAAGCCTGAGTTCTGATCAAATGCAGCGTGTCCAAATTGATCATATTTCGCTTTTTTGTCCGGGTCGCTTAAAACTTCATACGCTTCGTTTACTTCTTTAAATTTTGCTTCCGCTTCCTTATTGTCAGGGTTTAAGTCAGGATGGTATTGCTTAGCTAATTTTCTAAATGAGGCCTTTATTTCTTTCTCGTCTGCATCCTTACTGATTCCCAGTATTTCGTAATAATCTCTTTTTGCCACTCTTTCACCACCTTGTCACATACATGAAAATCTGAGATTCTTCAGGCTTAGCCTTCAGAATGACATAAACGGACGATATTGATATGCCCGTATTTGTCATCCTGAGAGCTTTAGCTCGAAGGATCTCAGCATTTTTTTATTTATTACTTATCATCATCATTTATTTCTTCAAATTCTGCATCTACTACATTGTCATCACTTGGAGCATCTTCTTGGTTAAAGTTCGGATCAGCTTCAGGTCCTCCCTGTGCACCTGTTTGAGCATAAAGCTTTTGAGCAAGGTCATTAAATACCTTTGTCAGATTTTCAGTTTTATCCTTCATCTGGCTTATATCGTTGCTTTCAATCGCTTTTTTAAGCTCATCTGCTGCTGCCTGAGCCGCAGCTTTTTCTTCCTCGGATATTTTTCCTTCTAAATCTTTTAAGGTTTTTTCTGTCTGATATACTAATGTATCTGCATTATTTTTAACTTCAATTTCTTCTTTTCTCTTTTTATCTTCTTCCGCATATTGTTCAGCTTCTTTAACCTTCTTTTCTATTTCAGAATCTGACATTTTAGTTGAAGCGGTAATTGTAATTTTTTGTTCTTTTCCTGTACCTAAATCCTTAGCGCTTACATTAACTATGCCGTTAGCATCAATATCAAATGTTACTTCTATCTGAGGAATTCCTCTTGGTGCCGGAACGATACCTGTTAATTGGAATCTGCCTAAAGTGATATTGTCGGCTGCCATTTGTCTTTCACCCTGCAATACATGGATATCAACTGCCGGCTGGTTGTCTGCGGCGGTTGAAAATGTCTGGCTCTTTTTACTCGGTATTCTTGTATTTCTGTCTATTAGTTTAGTGAATACTCCGCCTAATGTTTCAATTCCTAATGATAGTGGTGTAACATCAACAAGCAATATATCATTTCCGAATTCACCTGTTAATACTCCGCCTTGTATAGCTGCTCCTAATGCAACGCATTCATCAGGATTGATTCCCTTGTGAGGATCTTTTCCTGTCAATCTTTTTACTGCTTCCTGAACAGCAGGAATTCTTGTTGAACCACCTACAAGCAATACTTTATCTATATCATTTGCTGTTAATTTAGAATCTGACATTGCCTTTTTTACCGGCTCTATTGTTTTTTCTACTAAAAATGATGTTAATTCATTGAATTTAGCTCTCGTTAAGTCCACGTTCATATGTTTCGGACCTTCCTGAGTTGCTGTGATAAACGGCAAATTGATGTTTGAAGTCATAGCGCTTGACAATTCCTTCTTAGCTGTTTCTGCTGCTTCTTTTAATCTTTGAAGTGCCATTTTATCTTTTCTTAAATCTATTCCATTTTCTTTCTGGAACTGGTCTGCTAAGTAATCTATAATAACCTGATCAAAGTCGTCTCCGCCAAGCTTATTGTTTCCTGATGTTGCTTTAACCTCAAAAACGCCATCACCTATTTCAAGTATCGAAACGTCAAATGTACCTCCGCCAAGGTCATATACCATGATTGTTTGCATATGATCTTCCTTGTCAACTCCATACGCTAAAGCTGCGGCAGTCGGCTCGTTTATTATTCTTTTTACTTCAAGTCCTGCTATTTTACCTGCATCCTTAGTCGCTTGTCTTTGACTGTCTGAAAAATAAGCTGGTACTGTGATAACAGCTTCTGTAACTGTTTCGCCAAGATAACTTTCTGCATCTGCTTTTAATTTTTGAAGTATGAATGCTGAAATTTCCTGCGGCGTATATGATTTACCATCAATATTAACTTTGTGACTTGAACCCATTTCTCTTTTAATAGATGAAATAGTTTTGTCAGGGTTTGTAACTGCCTGTCTTTTTGCAGTTTCACCTACTAATCTTTCTCCGTCTTTTGTGAATGCAACTATTGAAGGTGTAGTTCTTTTTCCTTCTACATTTGCTATAACAACGGCTTCTCCGCCTTCCATAACAGCAACACAAGAGTTTGTTGTTCCTAAGTCAATTCCTATAACTTTACTCATTTTATTCCTCCATATATATTTTAAATTGAATATTTTAAATTAAATATATTTTCTTTATTTGTATTTTTTTGTTTCATATTTGATGATTGGCGATTGTCTATCGCTTACATATTCTTACCATTGATGGTCTTATACATTTATCATTTACAGTATAACCTCTTTGCAGAACATCAATTATGATTCCATCAGCATATTCATCATTATCTTCAAAGCCGACACCGTAATGTACATTATGATCAAAGGGTTGATGCAGTGCTTCTATTTCCTTTAAACCTTTTTTGTTAAGGATTCCCACAAACTGATCATACACCATCTGAACACCTTCTTTGAAGGAGCTTCCTTTTGAGTCATCAGCAGACAATGCTCTTTCAAGATTATCCACTACGGGCAATAAATCTAATATAAAATCAGAAACTGCATTGCTGTAAGTTGATATTTTCTCTTTTTCTGTTCTTGCCTTATAGTTTAAAAAATCTGCTTGTAATCTTATTAATTTGTTGTTTAACTGCTCTATTTCTTCATTTTTAGTTTCTTCTGGCTCTTTTATTTCTTCAGTTTCTTGATTATCAGCAACTGTTTCTTCCTCTATATCATTATCATCTTTAAAAATCTCTTCATCATGCTTCTTTTTCTTAGCCATATCACTACTCCTCTTTATCATCATTAAAGTTTTGACTTATTATTTCATTCATTGCTTCTGACATTGATTTAACCGTTGAAATAACCTTGTCGTAATCCATTCTTGTAGGACCGATAACCCCTATTTTACCTATGAGCTTGCCGTTAATTTTATATGTTGCCGTTATTAAGCTGCAATCTCTAAGTTCGTTATATTGATTTTCGTGACCTATGCTTATGTCTAAAGCATTTTCTCCGGTTATTTGAAACAATTTCGCCAAGCTGTTTTTATCTTCAACAAATGAAATAAATTCTCTCGCTTTGACTACGTCATTGTATTCCGGCAAATTCAATATATTCGTTATGCCATCGGCATATATGTTGAAATCCTCAAATTTGCCTATTTGCTCCATTAAATACGGCAGCAATTCGAAAAGTGAATCTCCGCTGCTCTCTCTTATATAATAAAGCTCTTGAATTATATTCTTTTTAACAGAATCAATATCACCCAATTTATGTCCATACATCTTTTCTGTAAGTGAAGAAGATATTTTATCCATTTGCTCCAAAGGTATCGTATTGCTTAAATTAATCATAACCTGCTTTACTATATCTGAGTTTAAAACTAATACGAGCAGTACTTTCTTATCTGTTACGGGTACCAATTGAATTCTTTTTATTATTGCCTGTTTAAGCTGAGGCGCAACAATAAATGAAGTATATTTTGTAAACTGAGAAAGTATGCGTACAGAGTTCTTAAAAACAGAATCCATTTCATTAGCCTTCTCTTCTATAATACCTCTCAGTTGATGTAAGTTTACATTGCTGGACGACTGGACCTTTTTCCATAAATCATCCACATAATATCTGTATGCTTTATCAGTAGGTATCCTGCCTGCCGAAGCATGGGGCTGGATTAAAAAACCCATTTCCTCCAAATCAGACATTTCATTCCTGATGGTTGCAGGGCTTACTCCAAGCTCGTATTTTTTTGAAATTGTCCTTGAGCCAACTGCTTCCGCATTATCAATATAGCTTGAGATAATTGCCTTAAGTATTTTAATTTTTCTTTTATCCAAAGACATTTCACTCACTCCTTTGTTAGCACTCGCGCTGATTGAGTGCTAAATCCATAAATATAAGATACTACTTAACTGTTGTTTTGTCAATAGGAATTATTAAAAATAGTAATTACATAATTTGATATATCCATACCTTTTGCTGTCAGTTTAATATTGCTATTGTCTACGTCAATCAAGTTATTTTTATGTAAATAATCAATCTGATTTTCAAACATTTTCATGAAATCGGTCGAAAATTTATTATTGAATTCATCTATATTTATACCTTCCGTCAATCTTAATCTGAGCATGATGTATTCAAACATCAAATCATCTTCACTTAATTCTTCGTGTATAATTTTTTCAAGCTTATTTGATTGTAAATTTTCACAATATAAATTCAAATCCGAAGGGTTGCTGAATCTGATATTTTTTAAGAATGAATGAGCTGAAGGTCCTAAGCCAATATATTCTTCTTGGTTCCAATATTTTAAATTATGCTTGCATTCGTACCCCTTTATCGTGAAATTAGAGATTTCATATTGAATTAAATCGTGATTCTCAATTACACTCCTTCCTGCATAATACATTTCTCTCTCGTAATCTTCTTCGGGCATAACAATTTTATTGTTTTGTTCCATTATATAAAGAGGCGTTCCTTTTTCTAACTTTAACGAATAAAATGATATGTGTTTTATACCTTTTTCAATTATTTTCTCAATAGTATCCTCTACATCACTAACAGTTTGGCCGGGAATATTGAACATAACATCTGCATTTATATTTTCAAACCCATTCTTTTTAGCCCTGTCTATTGAGTTCAATGCCTCGTCACCGTTATGGATTCTACCTATTTTTTTTAGTATTTCATCGTTTAATGATTGTATTCCTATACTTAACCTGTTAACTCCTATTTCCTTATACGCTGTTAATTTTTCATCGGATAATGTGTTTGGGTTTGCTTCAATTGTTATTTCCGCATTTTTGTCTATTGCAATTAAGTCATTTATCTCTTCTATGATTCTTTTTAAATTATAAGGTTTTACAATTGTAGGCGTGCCACCGCCAAAAAATATTGTATCTGCTATAAAACCGTTTAACTTCTCTTTATAGCTTTTAATTTCATTTAATATTGCTTCTACATATTTGTTTTCTGTTTCAGAATCCCATTTTATCGAATAGAAATCACAATAATTACATTTTTGCTTACAAAACGGAATGTGTATGTATATACCTAATTTTTTCATAGTACCTCTTAATTATTTTCTTTCAACGTATCCTGCATGATTCATAAAATATTTGTTCCCTGTATATAAAAAGGAGCTGAATCTCAGCTCCGATTATATCATTTCTTATTTTATTATTCAATTTATTTTGCTTTAGCTGTTTTTTCAAATACAGATCTGTCTAATTCGCCTTCTGTTGCTGCAACAACCACTGAGCATGCAGCATCTCCTGTAACGTTAATCATTGTTCTCATCATATCAAGAATTCTGTCAACACCGGCAATAATTGCAATACCTTCTATTGGTAAGCCAACTGTATGAAGAACCATACCAAGCATAATCATACCTGCTCCCGGAACTCCTGCCGTACCGATTGAAGCCAATGTAGCAGTCAGTATAATTGTTAACTGCGCAGTCATAGGTAAAGGTATGCCGTAAATCTGAGCTATAAAAATTGCACATACACCTTGATATATAGCTGTTCCGTCCATGTTGATTGTTGCCCCTAGGGGAAGTGTAAAGCTGCAAATTGATTTTGAAACACCTAAATTTTCTTCGCATCTCTTCATACTTATAGGTAATGTAGCTGAGCTGCTGGCAGTCGTATATGAAAATACCATAGCAGGAGATATCCCCTTAAAGAATTGCACAGGCGATATTTTTGCGAATCCCCAAACGGTTAAAGAATATGTGAGTATCGCATGCAAAGCACAGCCTACATATACTACTATTATTAATTTTAAAAGCGGTAAAAGAACAGATGGTCCGTTAACAGCAACAACAGGAGTGATTAATGCGAACACTCCTATAGGAGCAAAGTTCATTATTACAGCGATTATTTTGTACATTACTTCTGCAAATGAATCGAAGAAGCTCTGTAAATTCTTACCCTTTTCACCGATTCCGATAATACCGGCTCCGATTATTAATGCAAAGGCAATAATCTGAAGCATGTTGCCGTCAACAAGTGCTTTTAAAGGATTGGCAGGTATAATGTTCAATAATGTCTCGATAACATTGGGAGCTGCAGCTATTTCATATGTTGCATCTGCAGGAATTGTATAGCCGCCTCCTACGTTTGTAATATTTGCTAATACAAGACCTATTGTAATGGCAAAGGCAGTCGTAAACAAGTAGTAAGCTACTGTCTTTCCACCGATTCTTCCAAGCTTTCTGACATCGTCCATACTGCATGCACCAACTACTAATGAAGAAAATACCAATGGCACGATTACCAATTTAATAAGATTCAAAAATAATGTTCCAAACGGTTTAATGTAATTATTCGCGATTTCCGGATTCGGCTGAAGAATAATTCCTAAAACAATACCTAATGCCAATCCGATGAAAATCTTTGTTGTTAATTGCATCTTTTTCATAGAATATAACTCCTCCTTTATTTTTTATGAAAACCTTATCATATTATACCTCATTTTTTTCATTTTGTCTCTAAGTATTTTACTTTAAATAATAAGATAATTTTATATCCTACCTAATATAACAAGGCAATTATTGATATTTATTTATATTGTAAGCATGCTGCTGATTTGAAAATAAATGAGTCGATTAATATAACTAAATCGTTTAATAACAGGTAATTTTATTGAACATTTACACCATCTCATCACATGCATACAATACCACAGCAGATGTTACAACTCCTGCTGTCTCTGTTCTCAATATCCTTTTACCTAATGTAACAATGTAAGCACCAACATTCTTAAACATTTCTATTTCTTTTATATCAAAACCGCCTTCAGGACCTATTATTATATAATAATTTTGTTTGACATATGATAAAACATCCTTCAATGTTGAAACATTTTCTAATTCATAGGGAACCAATACAACCGGAGCTTCTTTTTTTATCTTTTCGATAAGCTCTTTTACTGTCATTATATCTTCAACAACGGGTACAATATTTCTTTTGCTTTGCTTTGAAGATTCCTTTGCAATTTTTCTCCATCGGTCCAATTTTTTCTGTTCTCTGTCCTTGTCATTTAATTTTACGACAGTTCTCTCAGTTATTAAAGGAATAAAGGATTTTACACCTAATTCAACATTTTGCTGAATTATAGTTTCCATTTTAGCTTGTTTCGGAATACCTTGGCAAAGTGTTATGTTAATGGCTGTTTCATTGTTTATGTCTAATCTGTCAACTATTGAACAAACTATTTCATCACTATGTATTTCTTCAATTTTCGCAATAAATTCATTGCTCTTTGTAACTATTGAAACTTCGTCACCGACTTTAGCTCTTAAAATTGTTTTCAGATGCTTTAAATCTCCGCCGTTGATTACAACCTTATCATCTATAATATTATCATCAGCACAAAAATATCTGAACATATCTTCCTCCATCGCTATAAAAAATGCATATTGCTCGTTTTATGTCCTCCTGAACGATAGTGAAGGATCTCAGCTTTTAAAGTGATGAGGTCCTTCAAACTAAAGCTTTCAGGATGACACTATCGAAGTTCAGCCGTAATAGACACCCATTCTTCGCTATCGTTAATTTCTAAAATTCTAAAACCAAGCAATTCAAAATCCTTAACAACATCATCAACATATTTTTTAATAACGCCAGATGCTATAATTAAGCCACCCTTTTTTAAAAACTTAGGGAAAGTCGGACTCATTCCCATTATTATCTGGGCAATAATATTTACCGCAATCATATCATATCTGTTAAAGCCAATTTTTCTCTGTAAATCTTCATCCTCTGTTACATCGCCGCAATACACCGAGAATCTGTCTTCAAAAATATTGTTAAGAGCCGCATTTTCTTTTGCTGTTTTAACAGCATTTTCATCAATATCTATACCTGCTGCTTTCTTGGCTCCTAAAAGCAAGGATGCAATTGATAATATACCGCTTCCACAGCCCATATCAAGCACTTCCATGTCTTTTTCCATGTACTTTATCATTTGCTCTATACAAAGGCGCGTTGTATGGTGCTGACCTGTGCCGAAGCTCATACCAGGATCTATTTCTAAAATTATCTTATCTTCATCAGGTTCATTAAATTCTTCCCATGTCGGTTTGATAATTATTTTATCGGATACAGTAAATGGTTTAAAATACTGCTTCCAGTTATTAGCCCAATCCTCATCATTTAAAATTTGTGTTTCAATATCCAACCTTCCAAAATCTATATCCTTATATTCTTCCTTTAAACTCTCAACAAATTTTTCTATTTCTTTAAACAGATGTTTACCTTGATTGTTGTCTGCCAAATAAACCTTGATACAGCTTTCACAACTTTTCATATTTGCCAGATCTTCATCATAGTAATCCCAGTTTAGCGTATCATTATGTAAAAAATCTTCAAAGACACTGGCATCTTCGATTACAGCGTCATTAATACCTAAATTTATTAATGCACCATTTATTATTTCTATTCCATTTGTTGTTGTATAAATTGTTACCTCAGTCCAGTTCATTTTTACTCCTTTATCTCTTTTCTTATCAGATCCACAGGCATATCCTTTCCGGTCCATATTTTGAATGCAACGGCTCCCTGCCACATCACCATCATCAGTCCGTTCATGTATCCGCAACCAACTTCTTCCGCCATTTTCAGAAGCTTTGTCTTCTTTGGGTCATAAATTATATCTGCCACAAACAAATTTTTGTGTAGTACGTCAGGTGATGAAATTATGGCTTGATCTATTGTTTCTTTCATGCCAAGCGATGTGCAATTTACCAATATGGAAGCATCCTTCAGCTCTTTTTTCAGTTCATGCTCCTTCAGTTCAAAAGCCTTACCTTTGCAACCGGGGATATTTTTGTTTATATTCTCAGTTATTTCTTCGGCGGCACTAAAGGTTCTGTTAAAAATAGCAATCTCTCTCGCACCTTCAAATGCCAGCTGCGTTGCAACCGCCCTTGCCGCTCCTCCTGCTCCGGCAATTATTATTTTTTTACCTGTATATTCAACGCTATTTTCTTCAAGTGCTTTTATGAAACCTATACCGTCAGTATTATATCCTATGAGCTTTCCGTTATTATTTTTAACCGTATTTACGGAGCCGATTATTTTGGCATCCTCCGAAATTTCATCAAGATACTCCATAACACTTTTTTTGTGAGGCATCGTCACGTTGCACCCTTCAGCATTCAGAGTCCTGAGGGCATCCAAGCTGCCCTTTATTTGATCTTCTCTGACTTCAAAAGCCATGTACACATAATCGAGCCCAAGCGTATTGAATGCAGTATTGTGCATATGAGGAGACATGCTGTGTTTCACCGGATATCCGAGCAATCCCACCAATTTGGTTGTTGCCTGTATTCTATTTGCCATTTTTCAGCTCCTTTTTAATAGAATTACTCTTCAATTATCTGTATTTCATAATTGATGGGCACGGCTTTATTAAGCATCGCAGCAACACCGCAGTATTTATCCATAGAAAGCTTCACTGCTCTTTCAAGCTTATCATATGGCAGATTCTTACCTTTAAATTTATATACCAATTTTATATAATTGTAAATTTTAGGATCCTCATCTCTCGTTTCAGCTTCAACATCTACATTGACATCTTCAATATCCAATCTCATTTTGCCCGTTATAAGCATTATATCTATTCCGGAGCATCCAATAAGACCCGCCAGCAGCAAAGCTTTAGGGCTTGGTCCATACCCATTGCCTCCATTTTCTGCGGTTGCATCGGTTACAACCTTATGTCCGTTAATTTCCATCTCAAATGCCATATTACCTTTTAATTTAGCTTCTATATTTGTTTTATTCATATTACCAACTCCTGCTATATATAATTCTATTCACTCATTATAATAGATAAAACTATTATTTACAAATATAAAAAATGATAGGTTAATGTTTATTAAAATAAAAATCCCTATCATTTTTGATAGGGTTATTTTTGTTATAAAAAGTGCACCGTGAGGGATTCGAACCCACGACCTTCCGGTTCGTAGCCGAACACTCTATCCAACTGAGCTAACGGTGCAAGGTTTAAGGAAAGGCGCCATCCAGATTTGAACTGGAGATCAAGGTGTTGCAGACCTATGCCTTACCACTTGGCTATAGCGCCTCTATATTTAATTATTGGGGTGAATAGAGGGATTCGAACCCTCGACCTCCAGAGCCACAATCTGGCGCCATAACCAACTAGGCCATATCCACCATATTAAATTTGGGGACATTCCTCTGACTAACAGAGACTTACCCTAAAGAAAGAGGTGTGTCACCTTTCCTCTTAAGCGGGTGAAGGGAATCGGACCCTCGCGACCAGCTTGGAAGGCTGGGGCTCTACCATTGAGCTACACCCGCATATTATTGGGGACATTCTTCCTATCCTTCAAAGATTTCCCCTGATAAAAAGAAGTGTGTCACCTTTCCGCTAAAGCGGAAAACGAGATTCGAACTCGCGACCCTCGCCTTGGCAAGGCGATGCTCTACCACTGAGCCATTTCCGCACTTATAACAGGGACATTCCTCTGACATGCAGGGAATTACCCTGTAGAAAGAGGTGTGTCCCTCTTCCTCTGATGGAAGAGATTGGATTCGAACCAATGAAGGCGTTGCCAACGGATTTACAGTCCGTCCCCTTTAGCCACTCGGGAACTCTTCCTTAATTAAATTAGTATTAATTTGGGGACATTCCTCTTTAGAGGTGTGTACCCTTTTCAGTTTGGGACATTTTTCCTATCCACAGAGACTATCCCTGACAAAAAGAAATGTGTCCCATTTCCTTGAATAAGCTGGTGGGAGGACTTGAACCCCTAACCTACTGATTACAAGTCAGTTGCTCTACCAATTGAGCTACACCAGCATAGCGACCTGGAAGGGGCTCGAACCCTCGACCTCCAGCGTGACAGGCTGGCATTCTAACCAACTGAACTACCAGGCCGTAGTTTTCAAATTTAGTAACATTCCTTTTACTTTCAAATACTATCCCATTACTAAAGGTGTGTCCCCACACCTTTTGAGTGGAAACTATAGGGCTCGAACCTATGACCCTCTGCTTGTAAGGCAGATGCTCTCCCAACTGAGCTAAGCTTCCATATGTATTAATTGATGACCCTACCGGGACTCGAACCCGGGTTATCGCCGTGAAAGGGCGGTGTCTTAACCGCTTGACCATAGGGCCTTTATATCGGGGACATTTCTCAACAGAGATGTGTCCCCCTACCTTTTTGGTAGCGGGAGCTGGATTCGAACCAACGGCCTCCGGGTTATGAGCCCGACGAGCTTCCAACTGCTCTATCCCGCGACGATAATTTGCAAAAACGACCCTATTATCAATTCTGGTGCTTCAATGATGTTAGCTGGCTCCGAGGGTGGGGCTCGAACCCACGACCTACCGGTTAACAGCCGGTTGCTCCACCATTGAGCTACCTCGGAATTTTACGGGGACATTCCGTTAAGATGTGTCCCCTTCCTCTGATTCGGCGACGTCCTACTTTCCCAGGCAGTTACCCACCAAGTATCATCAGCGCTGAAGAGCTTAACTTCCGTGTTCGGGATGGGTACGGGTGTGTCCTCTTCGCTATTGTCACCAAATTCTAGCCCTAACTTTTGAGCCTTTAAGTTCTTTGAATTTTCATTATCAAGAACTCTCAAAACCGCATAGGAAAATTAAAATTGGGGACATTCCTCTGTCTTGCAGAGACTTTCTTTCTGGAAAGAGGTGTGTCCCCTTTCCTTTTTAGGTCAAGACCTCG
>NZ_JACBNQ010000009.1 GCF_013403245.1 Sedimentibacter hydroxybenzoicus DSM 7310
TAAAAGTTATTATTATGGAACAACAATACATTTTAACAGAGTTAAAAAAAGTGTTTCATTTTAACTTGCATTTAGCGACCGGTTTTATAAATATTTTTTTCATTTCATTTTTATATAAAACATGATAAAATAATATAAATAATGGAGGTGGTGAGGTGAGAACAATAAAGCTTTTGATGATAGAGGACGAGGTTGATGTACTGGAAATCAATCGTGAATATTTTGAAGGTAAGGGATATGAGGTGATTTGTGCAACTACCTTGACAAAGGCACGTTTTCTTCTAGAGGAACATGCGCCTGACCTGATTCTTTTGGATGTGATGATGCCCGACGGATCAGGCTTTGATTTTTGCGCTGAGCTGAGAAAGAAAACAAATGCCCCCATTATCTTCCTGACGTGCAGAGATGAAAACGAAAGCGTGGTAAAGGGACTACTTCAGGGAGGGGACGATTATGTCACCAAGCCTTATGACCTGAATATTCTTAATGCACGTGTAGCTGCACAGCTCCGCAGGACCGGCATCATGACTGCGGGAAGAATTGAGCTGTCTCCGCTGACCGTTGATTTTTTATCGGGAGAAGCCACTCTTGACGGGAAAAAAATCTCTCTGACACAAAAGGAGCTGCAGCTTTTGGGCTGCTTTGCCCTGTTTTCTGGACGACGTCTGAGCGTTGAGGAAATTTACCGACGAGCTTGGGGAGAGATGTCTCCGGGAGCTACAGGAACAATTAAGACCCATGTGGCGAATTTACGGAAGAAGCTGAAGCTGGATGATTCCGGTTGGTTTGAACTGGCAAGCTCCGACAAAAATGAATATATCTTCAGCAAGATACGCTATTAACCTGCATTAATTGCAGCTTTGCTCTATGATAAATTCTTCGTTCTCAGCCAATTCTGAATATACATTCGTGTATTGATGAATTATCACTTCTGCAAAAGGAGGTGTAACAACTGATATGTTAAAGAATACAATAATAGCAACACTATACAGGAATGGTATTTATGCTGAAAATATTGTTGTACGGCAGTGCCCATGAACGTCAAATTCTGGAAGATGCATTGAAGAAATCCTTAAAGAAAATGAAATTTCGTTTAATATTCGATATTTATCAAATCCTCAGCAGCTCATGAAAAAATTATATGCTGAACAGGCATTACAAACTTATTGTAGCATGCATGGACGGCAGGACTTCTTATGTAATTAAAGGTGACATCAATAAGCCTGACTCTTACATTGCCAAGGGTACTATGAGCGTTCCCCCTACTCATGAGGAAATAGATTATATACAAAGATATAATAGAAAAACCATGATGTTTCTGACAAGCGGAGATAAGGAAATTATCCCAAAGGGTATAGAAAAGGTAGATAACGAAATCAACAGAAAATATTTTGTAAAATGCTGCACCGGAGTTATTGTAAATACACGTAATATACGAAAAATACACCGTTCGGAAGAAAAAAGCAGAATTATAGAGCTTAAGTCAGGCGCCAAGGTCATAATGACAAAAGTGTATTTTGATAATTTTTTGAAAGCCTATTCAATGTCGGTTTCAAGGCTGGCAAACCTGAAAACTCTTGAAGATTAAAACGTCGCATATATGTTCAAAATAAGGGTGCACTGTTTTGTTATTTTTCTTCACGAACTACACCTTCAAATCTCGTCAACTTAAATATTCGTTGAAATACTCACATTGTTAAAATGTAAATATATGCAGACTAAATGTATGCAAATGCAATATCTTGTTAAAACCAAAACAAAGGACTGACTGAATGAAAAATAAAATAGCCTTGTACGGAAACTATAAAAGCTGAATCAAATAGAAGACGTATTGTCCGGATACCTGGATGAAAATGATGTTCCCTATGAAATACACCGGATTTCCGATTCGGAGCAATTCCTGCAAGAATTCTTGACCAAGGATGATTACCTGCTATTTATAATAAGCGAAAAGGGCAGCGTATCATACCTGCTGCCATACAATAATTCTATTGATTTTTTATACTCTCCGTTTTCATCATTTGGATTTCCTTTTCCCCTTACTGCAATATAATTCATTTTAGGAATAGTTACTATGCTGGGTTTGTTTTTAGGCATATAAAATTCCTTATATTCTTTCTTATAATCAAAAGCCATATTTATTCACCTCTCATAAATTTTAAAATTATAGCTCAAAATATCATCTTTATGCTTGGTCTGTATAATACTTCTCAATTAGTTCTGCCAGATTGCCTGCAATCGGAACAACTGAGTTGTCTTCATGCTCCCAGCGAACTATATCGGTAGAAATGATAGCTCCATCTGTAACCTTATAGGCAAAATAATCTCCGCAGCCGTTTCCGGCAATAAACAATAAATTATCAATTTCATCATATACCTCCCTGTAATCTCTTCTGGAGTCAATGTTATACGTGATAATTTGCTCTATAGAAAATAAAAGAACGTCATCTCCATTAACCTCTGACAGCAATGAAATTAACTCTGGTGTAAACTGAACTCCCAGCTTTTGTTCGGCCTCTTTGATAACTACAAAGTCAACACCACTTTTCGGTTTGATAAATTGATTATGTGCCATATAAGGTTTTATTTTTTCAATCCACATGTTTGTTCTCCTTATTCAACTCTAATATTATCATTTTGTTCATAACGAACAATAATTTCTCTTGTTTTCCAATAGGAAGCTATCAATTCATTGTTAACAACCACTACTGCTTCTTTTTAATATCCTAACATGGAAAATGATTTACTGTGATTTAGGATTTATCATCAAAAAAATTCATACTTAATTCATAAAATTCTGTTAAATTTGTAAGCATAGCAGGATGTCCACCCTCACTGAATAAATGACTTTTTCCATGCCCAATTTTTTTAATCATTTTACCATAAACTTTTTCAAAATAATCCGGTGATACCATAGATACAAACTCATCCTTTTTACTGCCAGTCAAAAGTATGTCAGCTTTCAAGAATTGTAAATGCTTATGGAAAAATACACCTATATCTTTGCTGTGCTGAATAATGGCATTTGTGTCATTATCAACAATTTGCTCCCAATCAGAACCGTGCATATAGTAATAGAACATTTTTACATCTTCATTATTCTTGGAAAGTTCCCTATCGTTTTTAACGTTTTCCGTAAATGATTTAAGAGGTTTTTCTCCCATAAAACTATCCGCAATAACTTTATTAACAAGCTCAGGAGCTTCTAATGCAACATTGATGGCAACCAATGCCCCTCCACTACTTCCAATAATATTTACTTTTGAATAATTCTTCTCATTTAAAAATGCTATAATCTGTTCAGCTTCGTAAAACCATAAATCAACAGGAAATTTTTGCAATCTGTCTGACTTTCCATGACCTAAGAAATCAATTAAAATAACTTTAAAATTTTGTTGATATTTCTCAGCAATTTCAGAAAACATCTTTGAGGAAGCGGTGTTTCCGTGAAGAAATAATAATGGCATTCCTATACCAATTTCATTATAATATACTTGTTTGTCATCAAAAGTAAAATAGCTCATTGAAACCTCCTGTTTTGCATTCTAAAAAATCGCCAAGTAAAAAAACCTCATTTTATTACATTAACTGCTTCAATCGCATAATCAATATCCAGTTTGGTACACCTGATAACTTTCACCTTAACACCACCTAATATAAATAATCTACAAACTACTACCCCCGGTAAATTGAAATTTACCTTATATTTTTCTTATCCGGACAATAATCACATCCGGTTTTTCTTTTATCCCATAGCTTTCCTCATAAAATCCGTCTATCACGAAGCCACTTTGAAAGCAAAGATCAAATATTTCTTGTAATGAGCGGTGATAATAGCACTGCTCTTTGGGTTGACCATTAATCGCTATGCCGTAATAACTATGTGCAGTTGAATATTTCTCTGTTAATGTCATAAAGCAAGGGTGTTGTGTTGCAAATACAAAGATGCCGTCCTCAGAAAGCAGCTCATTAACACATCGAAATAATTTTGTAATATCGGCAATATCCATAATTGCCATATTAGAAACCGCTTTCGTATATGGTCTGGTTCTCCTCAGCGATAATAATGCCTGCTCATCTGTTGCGTCAATAATGCAAAACTCTATTTTCTTACTGTATTTTGACTGCCTTTTTTGAGCAAGAGCAATCATCTTTTCGCTATAATCAAAGGCAACTATGTCCGCCCCTTGTTCCGCAATATAGGCAGAGTAATTTCCATTTCCACAAGCAACATCCAATATAAAATCGTCTTCTTTTATATTCAAAAGCTCACTTACCTTGGGTCTAACAACCTCTCTATGGAATTGATTCGACTGATCTCCCATACAGTCGTCCCAAAATTTGGCATTGGCTTCCCATGCTTCTAAGCTCTCGTCAACAGAATACCTTTTCATATTTTCATCCCCCTAAGTTAAATTGGTTTGTTAGTCTCTTAATTTCATTCCCACATTATTTAAACATTCAATAACTATCTGCAGTGATTTTGGACCGATTCCATGTATTGAAAGTAATTCTTTTTTTCTCAATGATGCTAATTTTTCAAAGTTATTAATACCCTCGTATCTAAGTGCACTTCTTGCCGGATTAGATAACTTGTTTAAAAAATCTTCACATTCCATGTTTTATTCTCCCCATGACTAAATTGATAATTTCATGTTTGTTTACTTGTTATGACTAAATAGTTCATTACAAATTAGTATTTCACAAACAAAGACTAGCTCATTATCTATGTTATGGCAAGAGTCTTTTTGCTTTTAACAGACATTATAAGGTTATCTCTTAATTCTCCATCGAATAACTCTCTTTTTTCTATAACTTTTATTGGCGTAAATCCGCTTTTCTCATAACATCTTATAGCACGCTGATTCCATGTTTGCGGGTCAATAAAAACCTCATCTGCATTTTTCTGTTCAAATAGGTAAGTTAGAAGAAGTTGAATAATTATTGTGCCAAATCCGTTGTTTCTATTCTTTTCGTCATATATGAATAAATCTATACCATAGTTATTCTTTGAAAAATCTATTGTAATTTTATTTTTTAAGTCATAGTCTTCATCGCTCTTTATTGGATAATATTGTATATATCCTTCTGGTTCTCCTTGAATTTCAATTATACAAGCAACAACATGACTTTCACTCAAAACCCTTGGGCGATATTTTTTTATAATGATTTCTAAATCAACGGCATTATTTAACCCACCATAATACTCCTTAACCATAGGGTTTGACAGCCAGTTGACCATTAGGTTGTAATCATTAGTGCTATCTTCCATTTTACGAACACCTACGGATGAGCTTTTACAGATATAAATCATAGAATGTTTCTCCTCATAATATATAAATTTCATATCTAATGGGACTATTTAAAGCGCTCTCCGGTTATTTTGCAGCCTTAATAATCCAATCAATGATATAATCAAATTTTTCTGATGTTAGAGCATGTCCGCCTTCACTCTTGCCAAGATTTCTTTCTCTGTTATGTTGATGGTTTATTAAAATTGCCGGACACTTTCCTTCCTTATCCGGAATAAGTAAAAAAGCAAGATTTTTACGACCATGAACAAAATATTGAATAAGTTCCCTTTTATATCCATTGCATTGCGATGTTTCTAAAATCTCATAATCAATTTTGTCACTCACAGACTCCAAGCCAATAAGTTTAATCATATTTTCATAGCTTTTTTCCATACGCCCTCCGTATAATGTATATTTATATATAATATATTACTTTTTCATATTTCATAGATAGTTGATAATTATGAACTGATTAAATGAAAATAAATCATCCTGAAATATTTGCGGTAATGGTATCTTATTGTGAAAATCAATATTTCCGCAATCCTTGTAATATCATTTTCAAATGTTTTTCTAATCACTATTTCACCTCAATAAATTCTAATTTGTCCGGCAATATAAACTGCTAAGTATATGTAATATGCAGATAAATTAGAATTTAGCGAATTTCTATTACACTCAAGTTGTGTTACTCAATCGGTAACCCATGTTGTTTCATGAAGGAGAGCTTATCCCAGTATCCACGTTGGAAAATGATTTTATCATTCACAACCTGAAAAAATCCGCAACCGCGCAGTCCGAGGGGATCACGCCATTCCATAATTGCCCATTGCCCATCCTCAAACATGTTTTCTACAATACAAACCATCTTTGCTTGTGCGAATTCATTCTCAAACATCTTTTTAATATTTTCACGACCAAAGATCGGCTCATTTGCAACTTGATGGTTGATGGCATCTTCGGCATAGAGCAAAGACAGAGCTTCAGTATCGGCCTGATTGAAAGCATCAACAAACATTTGCAAAACTTCTTTTGGCTTCATTCTCAAATCCTCCTATTTATAAAAAAAATCTGCACTTCGAATTCTTGTTTATTTGTCTTTTGACTTTTTCCCGTGATACACAACAAATACAACCGCATTAAGTACAATTGTAACTACAAGAAGCAATGTAGAAGCCATTGCCACCGCAGAGGAAGTATCCATAAGCGCCGACCAATCCTCTATCTTTACCAGATGATTTGTATAGAAGATTGCTCATTTGACGAATATATTTATGAATTTCTAAATATAACGCCGTACTTTATTCATATAATTTATGTACTCTTCCCCGAATTTCTTTATGCACCATCTTTCTTCTGATAGGATAATCCAGTGAGCTGATATTTGAAAAACTAAAAGTATTACAAGCAATATCAACGACTGAGTAAGCAAAACACAGCCTAAAAAATAAACAAAATATGCCACATACATCGGATTGCGGGAAATTCGGTAGAGTCCCTTAAGATTGATGCCATTTTCCGCAGGCTTTGCAAAATTTAATACAGACACAAGACACAACAAAACACCTAATCCATATATCACCAACCCTACATAAAACCAGTATGAATCAGTCGTGATCTTCAGGAAGCACAGATATATAAAAATCAGTATGTTTGAAATCTGATAAAACAAGTATGCCGCTTTTTCTATTCCAATCAGTGGAGCGAAAGAAGCCGCACGTTTTAACGCCTTCTTGTCTAATATGCTTAAAATTCCAAACCTTATAATTATAAGTGGTATTACTGTGAAAAATGCATTCATATACCCACTCCTTCTTAAAATGAATAACAATATAAATAGTTAGGTAGTTCAAAACTTTCTGTTTGTTTCATAAAAGTTGACTGGAATATTCAATACTTCACAGTTGAATACCAGAGCTCCATGAGGAAATTATTTACCTGTTCTCTGTTATCTTCATTTATATCTATAAATTTCATTCTGTTATCTCCACAAATGTAAAATTTACGCACTGGCCTTCTCGTCAACTACTGTTGAAACTATGCCCGCCTTATGACTCCCATCATAGCATATAAATATTGGCTTGACGCTATTCAAAAAATCGCAGGGCATATCCGTCAGGGGTATTTATTGTACACATTTTTGCTCCCCATGGTTGCATTTGAATCTCTGAAATATCTTTATATTTTTTTGCTTTGACATACTTATATAACGCTTCAATTCCTTGAACCTGCATGAATGCTGCAACGCCACCCTTGGATTCTCCGCAAAACATATGGATACCTGTAAATGGTGCAATATGCAGTATTTCAACTTCTTTTGGTATATTGTAAACACAGCCGTAAACACCTTTTCCATCTGCATCTCGTTCATCAATTTCATAATACCAACCAAGAATCTCTTCAAACCATTTTGCAGTCTCGTCCATGTCCTGCGTGTAATATACCGGTCCTGTTTCCTTAACAACATAGCCTCTGTCAGCAAAAACTTTTAAACTATCCAATTTGTTTCCTCCGCTTCATAAACTTAACATTTAAACCAAAGATGTTCGCCAAATTTCTTAATATCATTCAGTTTTGTATAACAATCAGTTATACAAACAAGCACCAATTAACACCAAATTTATCTATAAAACCAACCATACATGAACTAAAAAAACATGGTCCTAAGGGAAACAAAATTTGTGCGTCTTTCTCTAACACTCGAAATGCTTTTTCAACAAGTTCTTTATCGTCTTCATTAAATTGCAAGCAAAATTGCATAGTATTGCCGATTATATTCTTTTCTTCTGTCGATTCGGACAATGCCAATATTTGTCCAAATATATCTAATTCAGCATGCAAATAACTTCCGTCTTCATTTTGATGCTCACTTATTAATTTAGCATCAAATGCTCTTTGATATAATTGGGCTGCTTCAACACTACCCTTAACATACACCTGCATCATTGATCTTATCATATACTCTCTCCTAATTTATTTAGCGCAAACTGTTCATCCTGATATCATCTAATTCTTCCGCTGTTACAAATCTTTTGTTTTCATTGCCATCTCATAGCAAAATCCGTTATTATAACCAAAAGAACAATCCAGCAAATATTTATTAGTCAAATACTGAATAACTATATCTCCCTCTAATAACCAATCAATTATTTTAATAAGCATTCCTCACTTACATTTCAAATTCAGATTTATACCATATTGGAACAGTGTTTTTCATATCATCAAACCAGTATAGAATATCTTTATTTAATTTTAAAATTGAATTCATCCTATCTGGTGCAAAATATTTTGACCATACAATAGAAGTTATTGCGCTTACCGATAAGTAATATGCCAATAGCTTCCAAAATTCTTCCGGTGGATTATAATTAAAATAACCATCAATTTGTCCTGATGCAAATGCAGGAAACTCTGTACCTAAGCGATTAAATTCATACCAAGGATCTCCGTAATTGTTAAAATCAACAGTATGCCAATCAATAACAAATAATTCTCCATCTTTTGATAGTATCATATTACCCATATGATAGTCTCCATGATGATAACATTGAGGGCGATTTTCTAATAAAGGCTTATTAGTTTCAATGTAATCTAAAATTATTTTATCTCCGTCAAAAGGTATACCTTCAGAACGAAATGCTTCTAATCGTTCATCAATAACTGAGAAATAACGTATTGACCAATCATCAATCCCTTGTGGAGCAGGCAAGCTGTGAATTTTACGAAGATTTTTTCCTGATTCTATACCTAACTTATACTGTTCTTTTTCTGTTAACGTTGATAAAATAGTTTCAACTTCTTCACCTTCAATCCAGCTAAGCAAGGTATACACACTTTTACCCTCGTTACAAACTCCGAAATCAATAGGAAATGGCATGTTGACATCAAAATTAATTAATTTCTTTATTAAATCGTACTCTATTTTCTTCTGATCATATTCAGAAAAATCTGAAATGCGCAGCAATAAATGTTTTTTGTCCACCGTTTCAATATAATATTTTTTATCACCTGACATTCCTTTATTTATCGATTCAATTTTTTTAAAAGTACTGTATAAAGGTATTTCTCTCATATAATTTTCTCCCGGCATAATCAGATCCGCCAATTTTAGCTTCTGTAAAAAGTTTTTTTGGTTCTAAATAATTCTTTCCATCTGCAGCAATCATTTATATGAAGCATTACATGTCTTGTTGGCGGCATTAATAAAATTCCCGCAATATCTTTTTTAGACCAAAAGTCTAAAAGCCATATTGAGTTTTCTTGTTCTGAGACACCGCCTTCAAGCATAATTTTCTCTAATTTATGAGGAGACACCTTTTGTTTCATGTCATCAGATTTTAAGTTTTGTACAATTTGTCTTGTTCTTTTTCCAACTTCATTTCTATAGTGCATTAATTCCTGTATAACAAGAGTTTTACTTAAATTTATAATTTCATCATCAGATAATGCATTTCCTGTATCAGTTATAGCTGCATTCAATTTTTGCTTCCATTCATAATTGAATAATTGATCCTCCCCGGCTACTAAAATAGACATCGTCAGATCCTCAATTCTTGCAATATGCCAGATTACCCATGCGATGGTTTCATCTTTTGCTGTTGGCATTATTGCATATTCATTATCATTCAAATCGCATATAAGATTGTCAACTTCATTGTGTTCCGTGTTGGATATTTCTGATAAATGCAGTTTCGCGTGAATTTCTAAAAACAGTTCCTTGGCTTGTTCAATTTTATCTGCCTTATGTATAATCCGATTCAGTTCTTTATGCTTCTCACTTAATCCATCTCCAAAATATTTCATACAACAACCTCCTCACAAATTGAATCTATTGGTTTGAATTATATATATTTTCTCACGGTATTCCAATTAGGCATCCATTCCTGTAATATAAAGCTTTTAGCTCCTAATTCAAGGTGGAGTTCATTATCATCCAACGATCACCTATCCCTGCATAGAATTCATATTTCTTTTTCAGATATTTAACAATATTCATCCTTTCATCTTGGCTCTTACCACAATAAACTTCCCCGTCAGCGAATCCTTTTGCCGTGTACCATTTTGCTGTTATCTCATTGTATTCGGATGGTCTTGCCCCCATATATACCAAATGATAATTCTCTGCCAATTCATTCATACATTCTACACTTCCGGCTGTTGGTATATCCTTCATAATATTTTCATCAGAAAAAAAATCATCCGCTCCTTGTAACGTTATACGATGTCTCATATCACATGTTGTTCCATCAATAAAAACTAATATTGCTTTCATATTACTATTCCATAAACTTTTTATTTTCCAATTTAAGTTAAGCAATCTACAGTTTAACCTCAAATATTGACCCTTCTCTCCTGTAGCCAAGCTTTTCATAATATAAGTCTACATCACTCATCACATAAACAGGTTGATCCGGAAAATCCTTGCATGCCTGTTCCATAAGCATTTTTCCAATTTGTTTCCCTCGATAAGTTTTTCTTACAAGCAAATCATAAACATAAACGCCAAAACCATCATCTTCACGGCAACGGGTATATCCACATAGCAGGCTGTCCTCATAAGCTAAATATGTAATACTTGACTCTAATGCCTTCAAATATTTATCGTACCCCTTTGCCCCATGATAATCGATCCAGTCATCCCCCTCTTCCCTGAGCATATCAAACAAAGGTATTTCGTCCATTGTAGAATATCTTTTTATAATCATTTGAATCTCCTTTTTCATTCTCCGAATATGACAGCATACGTTCAAATAAATAAAACCCACCGACTATAGATGCGGGGACATCTTAATTTAGTTATAATGTGATTTTATAAATATCCGCTTGTATGCCCTCATAATCAAAGCTTCTTTCATAAATTCCACCATTGTTAATAATTGTTTTTACAGAAGGTAAATTATCCCGTTCAACGGATAAGTGAAGCTGCTTTAATCCTGCTTCTTTCGCAACAATAAGTAACTGTTTTAACATTCCTGTAGCATAGCCCTTTTTACGTTCAGATGGTCTCACACTGTATCCGCAGTTACCGAAATTAATAAGGAATTCGTTTAATGTATGCCGCAAATCAATAATACCAACTATCTTATTTTCACTGTCAATAGCAAAAAATGTGTCTGTTAATACCCACTCGGGACTTACAGTCAATGGATTTGCATTACGTGCAACAGAAGCGAGCCATTCTTCATATGACTCTGTTTTATCAAGTAGTTCACTGCCATTAATCGTCATTTCACCATGTTCAAAATGTTCCTGTCGATAGCTTAATGCTTCTTTTTTCAGTTCTAGTGATGGTCTTACCAATATCAATTTCACTATGTTTCCCCCTCCTGAATTATTTAGAACCCGTACTCCTGATTTATAAGAATTACTTTTATCCTATCTTTAACAAACTGTCCTGTAATCAGGACAAAATCATTGCAAATTCTTTGCTCATGTCTGCAATCAATGCATCTGTCCAGCTTTGTGCACGGCGTATCCTTATTAAGCCTTTTCGCATCTAAAGGTGCCGCAACCTGCCTCGTGCGATTGATAGCATCCTCTACAGTATCCGTCAATTTATTGATACCGGCTACAACGATTATTTGTTTGGGTCCATATAGCATAGGAGCAACACGACTTCCATTTCCATCAATGTTAAACAGCTTCCCATCAAGTGTAATAGCATTAGTACCTGTCAAAAATGTATCAGCATCAAAATTTTTCAGGTATATTTCACGCTTTTCCTCGGGTGTCAGCCCTTTCTGATGTTTATCGTAAAAAACAAAGTCTCCACCCCGCATAAATTCAAATACTCCTGTCTCTTCCAATGTAACAGAATCGCCGCATCCAACTTTTTCCCCTTTTTTAATCAGTGAAGCTATAAGTTGTATCAAATCTTCTTTATTTTCAACAAAATAGCCGGCCATATTGTTACGCTGCAAATTTAAAATTACTTTATTTATCTTTTCGTCCATATTAACCCCTATAAAATCAAACGTAATATTACCCGATTATACTCATTTCTTTATATATGAAAGTTCATTAAAACCATCAACTATGAAAGAAATTTCATCTTCAGCTTCTGTAAAAACATCCGTCTTTAAATATATGCTAAATTGTTCTGACGGACCCTGCCCATGCACTGAAACAGCTTTGTCAAACACCTTAGATTTATCCTTTGCTTGTTTTGAATGCATGACAATTCTAAATGAATATGAAGTACTATCATGTTCAGCTAATACTTCATAAGGAACGATTATTGTTCCCTCTTGGGGTAAATCATAATAGAAATCAAAAGTAAGACTCAGATATTCTTTATCTGAATTTTCATATTCAATTGATTTGAGATACATCGTGCTTGTATCTGTCTTATAAAGTATAATATCATCTTTTTCAAATGAAATAACTTCATCTAAGTCTATGTTTGGAGACAGGTCGTCTTTGTCTATTTTAATTTCTATTGATTTTTCGTTTTGACCGGTTATAATATAGCCCTTTTGCTGCGTAATTTTATTCAAGCCTGGATTCAATAAACCTCTTATAAAAATAAGTGCTATAATCATGCATATAAGAACTGCTATTAAAACTATAAATTTCATGTTTCTTCTCAATGTAGTATTCCTCCTGTTATTTAATATATCGTCTGTTAATTACTGATACGTGAAGCTACCTGCAAATTTTAATTTATCAGTATTTAATCATTTTATAATTTATTAGTTCAGTACCATTGCGTATGACTTTATTTTCTGTTACAACGCTATACCCTTGTTTTTCAAAAAAAGGCTTGGCAGTAATTGATGCATATGTTTCAAAATTAAATACACCGGCTTTTCGTGCACGCTGTTCTAATTCATTTACTAAAGCAGTGGAAATACCTATTCGCTGATAATTCTTATGAACATAAAGACGGTCAATATAGCCTTTTTTATCCATATCCGCAAAACCAACGACTTTACCATGTACTTCTGCAATCAAAGTATCGTGCTCCAAAAATGAACAATTCCATGCTTCCAAATCAATATTTCCTGTCGCCCATGCGTCAAGCTGCTCATTTGTGTAATGCTTTGCATTGATTGTGTGTACAGTATCATAAAACAGCTTTGCCATATTTGTGCAATCACTCGGTTTATAGTCTCGTATTATCATGATAATTTCTTTTTAAACTCCTGTTGTATTTATAATCTTTTTATAAATTCTCTTATCTTCTTATGATTTTTAAATATAACAATCTTGATATTATCTGTGTTATTCAGCATAGCATAATATCGCTTTCTGTTATTTTTATTAAAATTCCAAACAGATTTTAAAAATTTAAAATCAAATTTTTCCGGACAATATCCACCCATGTCAGAACGACTTTTACCATAGTTTTTTATAACTCTTTCTATTACTCCGTAAATGCATTTTATTCGTGGAAAATCCATATAAATAACGGTATCACAATATTTTAACCTGAGTGGTATTGTACGTCCAAAGTTTCCATCCATAATCCACCTTGGCTTTATAAGTTCCCGCAGCAAAAGTTCGTCAAATTCATCATTAGAAGCATTTTGCCAATTATCTCTCCAATATAATGTATCAAGATGAATTAAAGGCAAATTCAACTTGGAAGATATCTCTTTTGAAAATGTCGTCTTTCCGCAGCCGTTACCACCTATAATAATTATACGTTCCAAATATGCCTCCTGAATATATATAACAAATAACTAAGACAAATACTTAATTTTATGTATCTATTCTTTTTAAATCTGTCAGTGCCTTATTTCTGTAATTCAAATCCTCTCTTGTATTAAACCCTTTGCGCTCCCAAAATGTGTTCCCAATACCATTGTTTTTAAAAACTACAAGTGCGACCTTGTGAATACCTTCGCCTTTCAAGGCTTTTAATGCAGTGTCAATCAAGGCGGAGCCAATACCTTTGTTTCTATCTGCAATTGAAACTGCTGTATGGTGAATATAACCGCGCCGACCATCGTGACCGGATAATATTACTCCTGCGATTTTGCCGGATACAAGCGCAACAAAACAAGTATTTGGATTTCGCTTCAGGTATTTATCAATACCTGATTTTGAATCATCTATGTCGTTCAGACCCATTCCGGGCGTTGACATCCATAGTTCATATATTTCTTCATAATCATTAATAGTTAGTTTTCTTATTTCCATATTTTCACCTGCATTTTGGGGATGAAACAGAAAATGCCCCAAATATATTTCCATATAATATTATTTTCTGTTTGGCCTTCTCTTAATTCCCAATAACTGACTAAAGTCATTAAACATAGAAGTATCAACCGGCTTAAACATTATCCATTTTCCGTCATGATATGTCGTTGCTTCATCATAGATTTTCTGTACATCTTCAGAATAATTCTCTCTGCCTGCCTCAAATTTTACACGCTCATCTTTTCCGAAGATGATCATAAAGCCAATACAATTTTCCTTTGCAAATAAAGTACAAAGAGTCTTTCCGCCTCTGCGATATTTATACTCATATACCCATTCTCTGTACCCCTTGTTCCAAAGAGTATCCATATCATATTTTGTATCAATTAATTGGCATAATTCTGTCCACACATTGTACAGTGGCTGCCCCAATAAGTCCGTCATTTCTTTATCATTTGGTATTTTATCTAACATATTCTCAACTCCCCTTGCTATATTTATTTTAACTTATGAGCCGTAATTATAGTATAACTATAAGCATTTACTGTTATTTTACAATCACCAGCATCTATGTACCAATTCTTGCCTTTCCTGATCATACTGCTATCAGGCTCTTCAATTTTATTCTTACACCAACTGACAACATCGTCTACACCTAAACAAAGATTTCTTTTAATTCGTTCTATTCCTAAATCAGTTGTATGCAACTTATCCATGTTTAAAATCAGTTCATTTTTATCATTCATTTTTTGCACCATTTATTAACCTTTTAAATTCTTATTTGTCTATCAACTTTAACATCTGTTATTTTATTACTGCTTCTATTATCGCTCTGCAAACTCCACAAGGAGAATAATAATCAGAAGCATCAATAATAATACCGTTGTTTTCTGCTTCCTTTAACATTTCTCTAATGCCAATTTCCAATAATGCTTTTGTAACGGCCTTCCGAACAATGCTTGCACCTTCCTGTACAACTATTTGTTACAGTAAATTCTAATCTATCAATTTCCTTTATGTATTTATTTAAACTCATACTTGTCTCCCCTTCACAGAAACCAAAGTTTGTCTCATAAATTGGATTATATCTCTCTAGCTATTCCAAGCAATTCAAGTGAATTTTGAATTTGCCCTTTTGTCTTGAAGTTTATTATCGGAGACTTATAATCATAAACCATAAGATACTCTTGATTTCTCGGTGCTTCATCTATGATAATTCCATTAAAATCAATTACTGCCGTCGGTGCTGTCTGATATTTTGATATGCTGTTAACGGATATTACATTCATTGTATTTTCTAAAGCTCTTGTAACGAGAGCAGATTTAATTATGTTATATCTTTCAATCGAATCATTTTCTAAAACATCACAAAAACTAACAAAACACAGTTCAACACCTGATTTGAATAATTCCCTGAAACTTTCGGGAAATTTAACTTCATAGCAAATTCGAAATCCTACCTTTATATCGTCAATTTGATATACACCTTGTTTGTTTCCCTTTGTAAAATTATCTAAATCCCATCCCCATAATATCCTCTTATCATAATCTCCGATAATATCACCATCAGAATTTATTAAAAGAAGTGAATTATAATACTTAGATGATTCTTTTCTGATCGTACCTAAAGCAATATACATATCATTTTCTTTTGCAAGTAATTGAATTTCTTTAATAACAGAGTTTAGGAGTTCAAAATCAATATTTTTAATTTCAGGCGTTTCGACAGGCGGATAGCCACAAACCGCACATTCTTGAAAAACAAGAAGCCTGACCTTATTTTTAGCCGCTTCCGTAACAGCTCTAACAATGTGTTTGTAATTTTCAGTTATATTTGAACTGCCCGGAAACTGAAAAATTCCAATTTTCATTTACTTCCCCTCCTCGCGTAACACAAAAATACCGGGACCACAGCCTAAGTCTAATAATCTTTTCTCTGATGTATTTTTAAACATAGTACTAATCCACTCAACAGACTTCTTTATAAAATCCAATTGCCTTGAAGCCGCTTCTATATTTGGATTCAAGTGTGCATCCAGCATATATTTAGAAATGTTTTCATCATCCCAAAATGGAGCTGTACTCGGCTCATATAACTTGGGCTTACATTTTAAATAATTTAAAATATTTTCGTACATAGTTATTTATCATCACCTATTTATCATTCTATAATATACTATTACTTACTTTACATCATTTACTGTAAGAACCCTTGTATTGCAATTATTATGGCTTCCGCAAGCGGTTATACTTCTCAGTAAGAACCGTCCCCTATTGGTTGAAGACTTTATTTTATATAACTAAACCTTTTTTCTTGGCTTCTTCATCTTTTGCTGTTCCAATTGCTAAGCCTATGGAAAGCCCTATAGGTAATCCAAGTGCAATATTGTCAAACACAGATAATCCAAATATAAGACCTAAAGTAATTCCTAATGACATATATATTCCAATATAATAATCTTTAGTTACTAACTTATGTTCCTTCTGTAAATGTGAGATGACATTATTCTTCATTTTATTATATTCTTTTATATCTTTCTCATTTATTGCATTGTGTTTTTGTTTAAGGATCGCGATTTGATCATTTATTACTTTTAAATATTTCTTACATTCTTCACATTCAAATGAATGTAACCTCTTAATTATACGTTCCAACAATTCCATGTCTAACTTCTTATTCTTCGTTTCGTCAATTTCATTTTTTAGTTCTAATAAATCACTTAATAGTTTATTATAAAATTTGTCATCCATTTTTTAACCTTTCTATAAACTGTGCCAATACTATCTAATCAAAACTCCTGCCGATTATCAATCTCTATTTATTTCATAAAACCTATCAACTACTCTCATTGTCGGCAGAAGCCTAATTCGTTTCCATCCAAATCTTTTATTGTAAATTTTCTTGTTCCGTATGGTGTATCAAAAATCGGTTCTACAATCTCAACCTTATATTTTAACTTCTCCCATAATATATCTACATCATCAACGACAAAATTATAGCGTCCAAGTGATGGCTTTTCATCAACCATTATCGAAAAACATGCGCCCTCTTCAAATTCAAAGCTGACATACACAGGATTTTCTGACGGATACGGAGCTTCTGCCGCAAAACCAATAACATTTTCGTACCATTCAATTGATTTCTGCAGATTTTTTACGTTTGCTCTGACATGTGTTAATCGTGTTTTCATTTTCGTGTTCCTCCATGATTTTATGAACATTATACTAAATATTTTAAGAAATATATTATTAGGTCATCGTCATTTACACAGTTTGAGTAAGGGTCTAATATCCTTTTTACCGCTCTATCCTTCTCAAGTAATTCAAAGAATTTTTTAAAGAAAATTCATATTTAATTTCAACTAAATCTTTCCCGCCAATGTTTATTATTTGTTCAATGTTAGTATTTATCATGCCCATTTTTTCATAGAATCTTAGTGCTCCGAAATTATCCTTCAGCACCCAAAGGTAAAATTTCTCATATCCCAATTCCTCCAATTTTTTCGTAACAGAGGAAAATAGAAGTTGTCCAAAGCCTTTCATCCAAAACTCAGGCAAGATATAAATAGACCATAATTCACCTATGTTTTCACATCTCTTATCTCTGGCTTCTCCAAATCTTGTCAACCCAACTATAATCCCATTATCCTCAATAACGAGAGTATCATTTGAGTTTATTTTATTTGGAGAACATTTTTCAATAGTCAATGAATTCAAATATTCATCGGGGACTATGTTTTTATATGCTTCTTTCCAAGAAAAACAATATATTTTACCCAATGCCATACGATCTTGTTCAGTAGCTTGTCGTATCATTATCTCACTCCTTAAAAAGTATAATAAATCTTATATGCTATATTTACGCTTTCTCTTCTTGCGTTTTCTGCTTATTCTTAGCTGACTTTTTACGTAGTTTAAGTATAAGTCCCTGCTTATGCGCAATATCTTGGAAAAGGGAAACTATATTTTCCGCCTTTTCTTTTGTTGTAAGCTTATCACATGAAGTATTTTCAACCTGTTTCATCACATTTTCTATATCCTGCAACGGTAAAAGGTTTATAGCAACACAATAGAATGTTTTTCTGCGTCCGTCATTGTAATCTGACAGCAGCATTTTTAGAATTTCAGCCTTTTGGCGTTGTTCTTCACAATAGGACTCTATTCCCATTTCCTGCGCCTTTATTGTATCTTTTAACTGTCGCTGATGGGTAATAAATGAATCATATTCTTCTATGCCTTCATATTTCCGGCAGGGATATTCAGGACAGAGAAAGCAGAATTCAACTTTGCCATGCTGCAAACTGCATCTTGCTATTGTACAAGATTGGTTACCGGCACCTCCTCCACAGCCGGGGCAATACCCGTCTAAGTGCATAGAACATAATTCGCAGTTAAGACCACAAAGTGAAAAGGATAAATTTGTTCTGTTAAAATCCTTCATTTTAGCTACCTCTAAATTCATATACATTTTAAAACATAAGTAATTTTACAGCTTTTTATAATATATTCTTGTATCTTCATCCAAATAGTCTTTACGTGTTTCCAAATATGTATAACCATATTTTTCGTACAGTCCTATATGGTCTGTTGCAAGATATACAATCGGATGATTATCTGATATTGCCTGTTCTTCAGCATACTTTAAAAGTTTTTCGCTATATCGATTTCCCCTGTAGGCTGGATACGTATATAAAAACCCAAGCCACGGAAACATGTTTTCATCACGAATGCAATCTTGTCTTGTAAGAGTTACGAATGACACTATATTTTCTCCGTCAAGCAGAAAAAATAATTTTCCGTCTCCTCCCAGCAATTCATCGAATTTCTGCGTATTGTTCAATAGTTTAAGCAGGAATTTTGCTGCACTCCAATCTGCAAGTGCAATTTGCTCCTTCCAATGCTCTTTATTTTCACTTGTAAAATATTCAATAACTTTCACTTTTTATCTCCATAAATCTTCTATTCAATTTCATGATTTTTTATAACAACGCAAAATGATCACTCTCAATAATTGATTTCATTTGACATAGGCAAAACGGATGTCCGGCGGAGTCAAGCATAACTCTTCAACTCTTTGATTAGCAAGCTATTCAATTGAATTCAAGTTATCACCAATCGTCTCAACATTGAACACAACAGGTCGTATACCATCTGTACAGCACACTATAGTTTGCCCATCCTTTTTGTTCCACGGCTTACATGTAGAACCGGATGACATTGAACTAATACTTCGATATATATCAATCCATGCCCAAGGGCAAAACCCTTCCGGCATTTTTGCACTGCCTTCAAAAATAAATTCATTACCAACATCTAACAACGGACACGGCCCTACCTTTTTACCATCTGTCAGGTATTCATCCGCAAGCTCAGGATAGAATTCCTTGCGCAGCACGGTAATTTTCACTTTTTTCATATGCTTTTCCTCCAAATCGTATAAATTCACAAATTCTTATTTTATATATGTATTTTGTAAATATTCATAATATTATTCTGAAAAATGTTCCAATTCTTCTTCCGGGTAAACATTGGTCCCATCCACAGCATGTATTCATCAAATATAAGTACATTTTAAAATTTTTCTCTAATAAACTAAAACTTAGATTTTTCATAGTTGTAAGGTATGCTTGTTCCCACTACTACATCTTCAATTTTATCAATAATCAGCCAATCGTCCATATTTCCCTGATGGTCAAATGCAAGCGGAGGTTCGATTTGCTTAAGATCTCCGAATTCTACAAGACATAAGCATTTCTTATGCCAGCGCTCTTTTTGTTTCTCAGTTAAGTTTAACTTGTCCTGATTGTCTTTCAGTGTCTTTGTAATCTCGTCCTCAGTCAGCTTCACATAATTTTGAACAACTTTCACCGTAGCAAAGGCAGAAATACTTGATGTTCCTTTTTCCATAAAGTAGACCGTCTCACCTTCAAATACCCTGCTGTGAGGTATTTTGCGGCCGGCTGCCCCTCTTACTACCATTGTCTTGGTTCCGGATAAAATTTTATCCAAAACACGTTCACCTTTTTTCCCTGTATTATCACAATACACTAAATGCACCATTTTGATTTCCTCTCATTCTTTTTAATTAGTAAATTTCTGTTTTACACAATATATTCTATATTTGTTCAACAATCAGGTGGAATATTCAATATCAGCTATATCATCGTAAGCATACCTGTACCAACCTATTTGCTGAAGATTGAACCTCTATCTCTATGTAGTGTTTTTGAAGTCAGATTAATTATCAATTCCTCAGCTGCCGAAATACTCGCTATACAACAAATAATAATTGATGTTATTTCTTTTCCTAAAACAGAAAATAGAAAAGGAAAGAAAAACAAGATTATACCCGTAGCTTTGTTGGCATAAGTATGTAAAAAAGCAAGCTGATGATATCTTACAATACCAAAAAATATTGAAAGCAAGCGTATTACAGCAATAACAACTATCCAGCAGATAATCCACAGTGGAAAGTTCATAATTGGTATAAAAATTGACAACACAATACTAATAAATATCAAATCAGCAATACTATCTAATACCTGCCCTGATTTGCTGGTAACATCCATTTTTCTTGCAATATATCCGTCTAAAACGTCACTAATTCCACACGTAAGATAAAAGAAAAAGAAAAATGCTGAAAATGGTTTTACAAGCAACAAACTGACAGATGCAAATATTCTGATAATTGTAATGCCGTTAGGAACGTATTTAATAGATTTCACCCCCGTTGATTATTTGGATTTGAAAAAATTTGTTTACCCATTCCTTATTATACGGAAGTAGCCTTATTTTATATCTTTCTATGCCTTCCACAAACAAGCCTCCTAAATTCCTGTTCATTGCTGTTAAGAATTTTCAAAAATAATTCAGATACCAAAATGAATTAAATAGTTTTTGTTTTCTTTTGCCTGATTGGCTAAGTGAATCAAAGGATCATATGCTTCATTATTTTGGAGTAACAAAATATTTATAAACGATTCCATTGATTCGTATGGAATAAGAGTAACACCACAATATGCAAGACCCTTTTCCGATCTCTGCAAGGTATGCCAATAACAATCTATACTTTGCAGCTCATCCATAATGGGTTCGATAAAGTCATCATCAATATAAATACAATTGTATTTTTGCGGTTCGTAAGAATCGAATCGTTCTTCATAACTTGGATTTTTTTGCATAATACCAAACTCATGTGCAGCCATCATAAATCCCTTTTCATATGTTCCAGATAAAACGACTTATTGTCAACTGCACGCATGGTAGCTAAGATTCCATCTAAGTGATCGTACTCATGCTGTAATAGCTCTGAGAGATCGCCCTCCAAATGCATTTTTTGAGGACTAAAATTCTCATCCAAATAAAGAATATCCGCTCTTTTATACCGCTCTACCTTAACTATCAGTCCGGGAAAGGACATACAATCATCTTTCAACATATATCTTTCATCATCTGGAAAACTCATCACCGGGTTTACGAAAATATAGGGTTTGTCCGTAAGCATATATAGAAGCCTTTTCTTAATTCCTATCTGAGGTGCAGCAACTGCACGTCCTGCTCCATATTTTTTACTATAATCCATAAGAGTATCATGTAAGTCTTCTACCCACTCCGGCAAAAAACCAAGGTCGTCCTTCGTAATTTCTTCACTTATTTCATATAACTGCGGGTTCCCAAGTTTCAATATTTCTCTTACCATATACTTCATTACCTCCTTTTGTTCAATTATTAAGATTGCAAATCATGATATATTCCTGCTCATTTTCAACACTTATTTCAAAGCCTGCCTTTTTCCGGCACTTATCTCGCTCAATGCCTTCGTTAAAAATGGCGAAGCTATATAGAGTGCTCTGAGATTATTACTTAACATCGTATGCTGCCATGTACCCTGTGCTAATTTTTTCTGTGCTTTCTCAGATTTACTGATCAGAGAAGCTATCGGTGCAAGTGCTTTTTCCAAATCTTCTTTGGTATAACAATCCATACCATTACTCTCTTTTAATTCTTTCGATATTAACGATGAAACTATATTTAGCGCTCTAAGCCTGTTCTTTTGCAATGTATACTGGGAAGTGCCTTGAGCAAATTTTTCTTTTGATTTCTCCGTCCTGCTAATCATTGAAGTTATAGCTCGAAGTGCCTCCTCCATATCTTCCTTTGTAAAATCATTCATCAATTCAGCCTCCATAAATATTAACAAATGTCTATGTGTTAAAAGTTTCTATCTATAATTGGGGTTATTCTTTCCTTAAGCAACTTGAGATCAAACTCCTTCTATCCCCTTTAAGTTATTATATAATCCATATCCTTGACTTGTATAATAATCTATGAATCCATTAATCCATCTACTCCCGGAAAATTCATTGCCAAGAACATTTGTTCTTTTATATTGTATGTTATATTTTATAATTAGTCAAGTTTTTGAAGTTGCATAAAAGTATTCCGTTAGTCCGCTATATATATCAATCCATGCCTAAGGGCAAAACCCTTCCGGCATTTTCGCACTGCCTTCAAAGATAAATTCATTTCCTACATCCAGTAATGGACATGGTCCACTTCTTTTACATCTGTCAAGTACTCATCCGCAAGGTCCGGATAGAATTTCTTGCATAGCACAGTAATTCTCACTTTTTTCAAATACTTTTCCTCAAATTGAACAAAAAATTTGCAAATTCTCCTTAACATATCCGTATGTTAAATTGAAATTTGAATAATTATTTTTCAATTTTTATTCTCATACCGTTCCCATTATAACCGAAGGGTACGGCTTCAAATCCGCAACTTTCATAAAATTTTTCCATACCTTTTATCGATATCAAGTTAATGGTACTATACTCTCCAGCAATTGTATTTTCTTTTATATCATCTATTATAGAATTTACAAGCTTTTTTCCTATTCCTTTTTTCTGATATTTTGAATTTACCACTACATCAACTAAAAGATATGACATGCCATCTCCAATTGCTCTAGCCATTCCAACTGCAAAATTATCATATATAGCTTTTTTCACAATAGTGCTATTTTTTATAGCTTTTTCTACAACGATTGGATTTTTAGGTTCCCATCCAACTTGTTTTCTTAAATTATTATATTCATCAATATTTAAACTATCTCTTATCTCAATTCCTATTTCATTCATAAAATCACCTCGCTAAATTCTAATTTATCAATTTCGTAGAATGCACATAACATTATTCGGAAGAATGTTACAAACTTCAAATGCGCTTCACACATAGCGCCAACTTCTACATACAGTTGTACGCTATTGTCAACAGCATCCAGTGGAACATTTGTAAAATAATTATCACTTAAAATTGGGAATTTATAGCTAATGTTATTTTTTATAATCAAGCTTATTTTTAATAAAATAAATATATTTCATCATATTTTCATCTTCTTGTTTATTGTAGGTATAATCGAAAGAGCTTGCCACTTCTAATGCTAATAATCTAAAAAGCTCACAGGCTGTAAGAACAGATTTCCATATATTTTGATAATCACTGTCAGAATAAGTCAGTGCATACATTTCATAAAGATGCACAGGTAAATATCTTTTATAATACTTACCCATTTTACCTGCTGAAACGTTAAAATTATTTTTTATACCGATATACCATTCTACCATTTGATTTAACATATCACGTACGTAATGCGAAAACATATCCATAACATATGGCAGTTCATCACGTGCAATTCCTTTGGCAACATTGTTGAGACACCACCAAAATTCATTGCAAGTATTATGATATAT
This sequence comes from Sedimentibacter hydroxybenzoicus DSM 7310, assembly GCF_013403245.1. Taxonomy (GTDB): domain Bacteria; phylum Bacillota; class Clostridia; order Tissierellales; family Sedimentibacteraceae; genus Sedimentibacter; species Sedimentibacter hydroxybenzoicus. Next base: position 24,191 of record NZ_JACBNQ010000009.1, read on the forward strand.
TTCAGGAGTCGGTCTTTTTATATAGAAAAATGATGGATTTACTTCAATATCAGGTAAAAAACCTTTTTTATCAAGTAGAATTACAGCAGGTTCGCCATTGTAAATGTATGGATATTTTTCTATTGTTAAATCAATTCGGTTTCCATCGGGAAATAGCATAAGATAAGTAAAATGTCCGTCATTTGCCGGTGGTAAAAGCGGGTGTGTACTAAGCTCAGGCAATTGCATTGCAGATGGTTTGCCAAAGTTTCCTTCCATCCACTCTAAATTGTTGTAAAACGGCTCAACACTATCCACAGAATATATAATATCATAATCCTGATATATATCTTTAGGACAATCAGGATTTGCACGGGAACCAACCATAATTACGGCTTTTATACGTTCATCAGCATTTGCAACATTAAGGATTAGATCAAACATTTCTTTTTCTGTTCTCATTTTATATCTCCGCAAATATTTTTATCATTCTTTCTTTATCCCTATTAAGTTCTTAGGCTTACTCATCAAAAGTCTTATCTTCCAAGAATGTTTTCCTGAGAACCATCATCAAGCAATCGTTTGGAGAATTTGAAATGAAAATTATTCATGCATTCCCTTGTATAAAAGCGATGTGCATCTTTACGTAATTGGTTGCAGGCAAGTTCAATTTGAGAGCAGACATTATCCTTTGCAATTTGATAGCTTTGAGCTAACATTTCTTTTCCTATACCTCTGCCTCTGTATTCAAATGCAACTGCAAATTCAAGAATTTCAGCAATTCGCTCCAAATGATGCAATTGTCCTTCAAAACGTAAATTTAATATTCCAATCATCTAAAACGCTTTTTCTGTACATTATCAATACCCCCCCTATATAAAATTATACTCAACAAATTAATTTCAAATAATATAAAATTAAAAGTTATTTATCTAAATTTAATAATTGTTCTTTCAATGATTTTATATCAATATAAATAATCTCCCATATTAATTTAAGATTTACTCCTTCATAATCATGAATTATGCGGTTTCTTAAGCCTTTCATCTTTTTCCACGGAACTTCCGGATATTTAAGTATATATTCTTTATCAAGCTTATTAACTAATTCACCAATTTGGCTTAAATTAAATATGCATGCTTCTATCATCATGCTATTCACAATAAATTCTTCATAAGTTATATTATTTGTGTATTTTAATTATCTTTTGAATAATTTTCTGATTGTTCATATATTATTATCCCTCCATTTTCTATCTCTTGAAGTATTAAAGAATTAGGTTCTATATGAGACTTGTCAATTAAATCAACATCTTTTCCAAGAATTTCAACAAGAATTTCAAGAAATTCAAGAAAATCCAGTCCTTTTAATTTTTCATCTGTATCAATATATAAATCAATATCACTGTTCTTGACTGCTTCTCCATAAGCATATGATCCAAATAATATTGCCCTGTTCACATGATACTTTTTTAATATTGGAGTAATTGTTTTCTTTATTTGTTCAATTGAAATATTGTCAGAATCCATATTCTCATCTCCTTCACTTTTGAGTTTTAAACCTTATTGCATCCTTTTATGGTATTTCCAGAAATCAATAGTTTCTTCTAAATCTGCATCATCCTCAAATAATTCTAATTCTTTTGCAACTTCAATTGCAAAATCAACATAAGTATTGGCTCTTGAAGTAATAATTTTGCTATCGTTCATTATATCCTCATCTGTAGAATGTGTAGATTTTATATCTCTTAATATCCCGGCGTCATCCAACAAATCAACACCAGCACATATTCCTGCAATCAGAACATTCTTCTTTTTCAGGTCTTGTAATATATTTTTAACTTCTTTGTTGTTAATAATTGATATATCACCGCCAGGTACGATAAAACTTCTTACTTCGCTTAAATTTATTTCATCTAATGCTGTATCAACATTAACAGAATATCCTTCTGCAGTGCGTATTGCTTTTCCGTCCAATGAGCATAATATTACTTCACATTTTGTGAAACTCATAAAATAATTCAAAATAACTATTTCATAAAAACAGCTTGTATCGTATACCAAAAAAACATCTTTCATCATTATCTCTCCTACCTGCAAATTGGAATTTACCAGTTACTTTACTTGTATTCATTCGGAACAGGAATATCAAATCTCTCGCACAATAGTTTTACATCATGCACATCATTTTCATCATGCTCATAGCCCAAGTGAAATAAAACTTGATTTTCAGCATCAATACACTTTACCATTTTATCGCCTACTTTCCCGATACCGCTAAACACGCTTGGAGGATATGCTTCTCCCTCAAAAACAATGTATTCTTGTTCGTTGAATTTAAATATATGAAGATCAATTATCCTACCTTTAGTATCCTTCCAAACCGTGTGAGATGTGGTTGTATATGCTTCTGTAACTTCAGCAAAGCCTTTTTCTATTAATATTTCAATAAACTTTTTACTGTTACCTTCTTCCAAAAATAGATCAATATCGTTGTGTGCTCTTGTTTCCACTCCTAATAGCGCATCTACTCCCCAACCGCCATCTATCCAAATACTAATTCCATTTTCTTCAGCATATGTTATTATCTCAATGGCATCTGTTTTATTTACCATGCAATCCCTCCGTTCAAATTGGAATTTACCAACTATTGCTGTATTTATTATTGACCCATGGTTCTTATTTTTTCTTTTTTGCAGATTCAACAACTGCACCAATCACTATACCAAGTCCAGCGCCAAGGGAAATACCGATGGCTAAATTATCGAATAAAATTCCAAACGAAACTCCTATCCCAGCACCTATAGTCAGAAAAACACCTGTATAATTTGTTTCGTTAGTACCATTTATCTCTGTACTTTCATCATCCGGCCTATCAATGTTTTCTTGCAAGTCTTTATGATTGGTTCTATTATCGTCATCCATCTTGATTACTCCTATCTTTTTCTATAATTAATGAATATTTTAAACAACGACAAATTCTATTTTTCTATAAGTCTTATATGATTCTCACCATTGCCTGATTATTCTACTACTCTTTTTCAGCACTTACCTCGCTCAATACCTTCGTATAGAGTGCTTTGAGATTATTGCTTAACATCGTATGCTGCCATGTACCCCGTGATGTTGTTCGTTTTTTTTCATATTCTTCATGTATCTTAGGTGTTATTCTTCGTATGAATCTATTGCTTCGATAAGGTCTTTTTTCTCCTTTCAGGATTCTATCAAGCTCCTTTTCAGCATGAAGCAGCTTCTTTTTCTGAATTTTCAGCTTAGGTATATCATGTAATATCGAATAGTTTGTGACCATAACGAGCGAATAGACGGTAGGTTTAGGAAGCCCTTTTCTAAAAACAACTTTTCTAACGAATCATCCGCTCCGCACAAATATCATCCACATGTAATAATAGCAATTATTTTGCTTACATTTTTAAATTCGTTCTCTCGTATGAAAGCTTCCATCCGGGCTGAAATCCCCCGTTTGTTTATTGGCACAAGAAATCTCGTTTATATATTTTTCAATGAATCCTGATGATTTTGTAACTTAGGTGGTCAATAATTAAGAACTTCTTTGAAATCAATATCATACCTTGTGCCGTGACTAAAAAGAACTGCGTCTGTCAATCTGATACGTAGAATAATTGTATTAGGGTTATTTTCATCTGTATGGCCATTGTAATACCATGCTGAAAATACTTTTCTCAGTTTCGTGGCAATTTCTGTGTTTGAATCATCACAAATATATCCTATGTTTTCACCAACACCATGAGCAGTAAACCATTCACCGCATATTGCAACTGTAGAATTTACTTCTATTTGCTTAATCTTATTGGAGAGTGCATGCGTGATTGTATAAAATGCCCCATTTTCATAGTAACTGTTTATAATGCGTACAGCAGGAATATTACCGTCAGTAGTAGCGAGTGAAATGAGTGTATCATGTCCGAATCGTTCATTCATAACTTCAAGTGATTTGGTAAGCTTAGCTTTGTCCATGTTTTATCCTTTCTATTATCTAAGTAATTTACACTACAAATTCCTATTTTCCTAACTAATTATAACACAAATGAAACAACTATTACCACAAGCGTACTTAAAAGAGTTCCTTATTCGTTCTGTCGTACCTATAAACCTTCCCGCATTATTCAATTCTTCCTTGTCACTAATAGGTTTATATATTGCCAATAATTTTTGTATTGCAATATTAGACGGCTTATGTATCAGTAATAGTGCAAACACCCAAGAAACAATCGAAAATCCGGTAGTCCTCTATGTGTATGCACGAAATGTGGACTTTTTGTGTGCTCCACTTTTCCAATAGATAAATAGGACAATCAGAAACGATACCGTTTGCGCAATTGTAATACGAATTACTTGTAATTCGTCAGCACCGGAAAGCGATACGATGTGTAGAGTATTAACAATACTATTATTGAAAAAATGGTCTGCCATCGGCATCCAAAGAGATCCGGTGATTTTGGTAAGTAAGCAGAATTTGGCTCCCGTAACCCCTGTTGTTAAAACGAGCATCAGGGCATACATAACGGCTCCTGATGTGCTCATTTCTCCGTCCAGCATACTGCGTACAGGAGCTGCAATATGCCATATGCCAAAAAGTGCAGAAGATAAAATTACTGCTTTTATAAAAGAATACCTCTTTTGCGCCAGCTTAATGAATAAACCTCTGAAAATACCTTCTTCCATAACAACATTGATAATATTTCCGACGATACAAAAAACGAAAAACAATAAATCAGTTTGCTTCCCCTGATTACCGTCAATCCCATAGCTTGTGACATAGATTTGCATTGATGGGGACCTTCCTCTTGACAACTGCATAAAAAACTCGGCTGCGTATGAGATTATAAATACGGATACCCCAAGGATCAGACCATAAAAGATATATTTTATCATCGATTTGTTTGTAAATCCTACTTCCGACCACATGATAGAAAAATACCTTACTGCCAGTAAGAGTACGAAGATTCCTATCAACTTATGTATGAATGCCTCTCCAAAAATACTTTGATCCGTGCGAACAACCATATATTCAACTATTCTGAATAAAAAACATATCAAATAAATAATCAAGATAGATTTTACGGGATTTAAAGATTGTTTCTCTTTCATATAAACCTCCATTATATAAAAACCCAGAATAGGCATTATGCTTATAACTCAAATCCATTGACGCTATTCAAAAAATCGCAGGGAATATCCGTCAGGGGTATTTAACTTTATACTATTATTATACTATGGAATAAGCTGGATTGATAGAAATTTTTCATTAGTACAAATTTATATAACCCTATACACGAATATGTGAGCATTATTCATGTATAGGGTTATTTTTAGCAATCCGGAGAGAACAATTTTAATTATTGGTAGGGTGAGAACCATCCCCCATGTGTTTTTATAATACCACATCTCTTAGATGAGGAGGTATATCTATTCTTTCTTCTAAAACAGGAGTCCTCTCAATTGGTGTAATCGGAATCATCACTATATCAAAATCAGTTGTTGTATTTGGGAATAAACGAATATTATATACAATATTGGCAAAGTACCCAAAAGCATCTATCCTTATATTATAGGTAGAAAAGTTATATTCCGGTCCTGCAATTTGAGTTCCTAATTCATAGGCCATAGGCAATTCTATTCTAATTGGGTTTATAGTTGTAATTAGATGCATGACCGGAATATCACGTTCTATGCCATCAGTAACATATATTGTTATTGTAGCGTTAGTAACAGGGGGTTCACCCCTTTGATTTACAATATTTAATCTTATAAAACCAGTATTGTTTGTGCTTTCTAACATATTAAATTGGCTTGAATTTATGTTTTTCGGATAATATAAGTTATTATATTGCTTCATATAATAATCGAATAATTGTCGTTGATACGTATTTCTAATCATATAAAATACCCTTTCTTAGGAATAATTTAATTAATAAACATTTAATAGTATTATATGCAATAAAGGTATTTTGTTTATGGTTCAAATTATATAAAACAATTTAATTAAACTAATTACTAAAACTCTTTTTTCTTATAGATTGACACTGATACTAAAATTGATAATACATATGTTATTATAGCTGCTACAGGCAGATATTTTAAAAACATTTCTATTGTTTCTTGCTCAGGTGCCGGAATTCCTAATTTAGGCAGCATTACTATAATGGCTACCGGTGTAAAAATTACTATCATCATAAGTATACGTCCTTTTTCAACACCGAATTTTAAAATTATCGGCAGGATAAAAGATATCATTATGATACCAACCGAGAAAGTTGTCAAATTAATCATAAGATTTTCATATAAAATAATTTCAGTAAATATAATGTTAGTTATAAATGCTAAAGTAAAAGCTGCAATTAGAAATATCAAGCCTAAAATGTACTTGCTCAGAACTATTGTGCCTCTCATCAGGGGCATCGTCAAAGCATATCTATCCCATTTGTTTTTTTCATCGTATGACAATGCAGTTATAGGAATCATAACAGCAAGCATAACTATCATTCCACCAAACATATCCTGATTTCCGCCTGCAATACTTACTATAAAGTAAAATAATAATATTAATAAATATATTTTTGAAAGCTTTTTTAAATTTATTAAATCTTTAATAATAAGACCTATCATAAAACCTGCTCCTTTACATGAAATAACATTATATCTTCAATATTAGCTTTATCTATAACATAGCTTCCTTTAATCTTGTTCTTAAATACCAATGCCTCAACTCCGAATTTGTTTTTTCTTATCCCTTTAACAGCAGAAACCTCTATTTTTTCTAATTCCTTTTCTGAACATTTTAATATGCCGTATTTCTCTAATAATTCATCTTTAGGCTCTGAAAATACAACCTTACCCCTATGAATAAATGTTATATAATCACAGATTTTTTCTAAATCGCTGATAATATGAGATGAAATAAATATGGAATTGGATTCGTCCTGTATAAATTCTAAAAAAATATCCAAAATTTCTTCTCTTACTATTGGATCTAATCCGCTGGTGGCTTCATCCATTATCAATATTTTAGAATCATGAGACAATGAAACCGCTATAGAAAACTTCATTTTCATTCCTCTTGAATAATCCTTTATGCTTTTATCTTCGGCAATTGAAAATTGCTTAAGTAATTTAAAAAATTTATCCTCATCCCATGTTTTATAAATTCTTTTCATGAATTTATTAATTTCTTTTGCATTTAAATTATCAGGAAAGCTTGATTCATCCATTACGACACCAATATTTTCTTTAATTGAATTAAAGTCAATTTTATTGTCCTTCCCCAACACAGTTATTTGACCTCTATCACGGTTTATTAAATCTAATATAAGTTTAATAGTTGTACTTTTCCCGGCTCCGTTTTCTCCTACAAAGCCCATTATACAGCCCTGTGGCAGTTTAATATTAATATTGTCTAACTTGAAATCTTTATATTGTTTTGTCACATTTATTAACTGCAGCGCATATTCCATAATCATTCTCCTTCATAAATCAAATTCATCATCTCTGTCAATTCATCCAGTCCTATTCCACAATTATTTGCCAATATAATAATTTCCTGCATATAATTTTCTATTTCTTTAAGCTGCTGTTCTCTGATTAAATCAATATTTTTACTCGCAACAAAACTTCCCTTTCCCGTAAAAGATACTATGAAGCCCTCTCTTTCAAGTTCTTCATATGCACGTTTTGTTGTAATTACACTGATTCTGAGTTCCTTCGCCAATATTCTCATTGATGGCAAGGCATCACCCTCATTCAATTCACCTGATATGATAAGTGATTTTATCTGAGAAACTATTTGCTCATAAATTGGTTGACCGCTTGAATTACTTATTATAATATTCATAAGTTAACCTCGCATTATTGTATATATCCATTATATACATTATATAATGTTTCTGTCAACAGAAATTTATAAATTTTAAGAATGTACTTCTATATTTTGTTCTGATTGCAGTTAAAATTTGAAAGCAGATGACCCAAATATTTGATTTGGTGCCAGTCGCTTATGCTGTAAGTGAAATAAAAAAATAGCAATTTTATTTGCTATCTTTCTTGCTGTTATTATTTATTTTCTGTTTCTTTCAGTGCTTCTTTTCTTGAAAGCTTGATTTTGCCTTGTTGGTCAATTTCAATTACTTTTACAAGGATTTCATCTCCTAAGTTCAATACATCCTCTACCTTTGCAACTCTCTTGTCAGAGATTTGAGAAATGTGGAGTAGTCCGTCCTTGTTATCTGTAAGCTCTACAAATGCTCCGAAAGCAGCTATTCTTACAACCTTACCAAGTAATATTTCGCCAACTTCTATTTCTTTAACAATGTTTTCAATTATTTTTTTAGCTTTGTATGCATTTTCAACATTTTCAGCAGCTATTAAAACTGAACCGTCATCATCGATATCAATTTTAACTCCTGTTTCTTCAATGATTTTGTTGATAACCTTTCCGCCTGCACCGATTACATCTCTGATTTTATCAGGCTTAATAGTCATTGAAATAATTTTAGGTGCGTACTTGCTCACTTCTTCTCTCGGCTTATCTATGCATTGAAGCATCTTGTCAAGTATAAACATTCTTCCGGCATGTGCTTTTTTTAAAGCGTTTGTAAGAACATTTCTGTCTATTCCATGAACCTTGATGTCCATCTGAATAGCCGTTATACCTTCTTGTGTACCTGCAACCTTAAAGTCCATGTCCCCAAGGAAGTCTTCCATGCCTTGTATGTCTGTTAATACAACTACGTTATCTCCTTCCTTCATCAAGCCCATAGCAACTCCTGCTACCGGTGCTTTAATAGGAACACCTGCGTCCATTAATGACAAGGTACTTCCGCATACTGACGCCTGAGATGTTGAACCGTTAGAGCTCAATACTTCGGAAACTAATCTTATTGTGTAGGGAAATACTTCTTCAGGCGGCAGAACAGGTTCCAATGCTCTTTCAGCCAATGCTCCGTGACCGATTTCTCTTCTTCCCGGACCTCTTGATGGTCTGGTTTCTCCAACTGAGTATGAAGGGAAATTATAATGGTGCATATATCTTTTAGAGGTTTCTTCGGATATTCCGTCTAAAGTCTGCTCATCACTGGATACACCAAGTGTAGCAACTGTAAGTACCTGTGTCTGGCCTCTTGTAAATATTGCAGAACCGTGAGTTCTCGGAAGCATTCCAACCTCACATGTTATTTTTCTTATTTCATCAATTGTTCTGTTGTCAGGTCTGATGCCTCTTAAGAGAATGTTCTCTCTTACCTTTTCTTTTATTATGGAGTACAGAGCATCTTCTATGTCTGATCCGTTTTCAGGGTATTTTTCTAAAAATATTTCTTTAGCTGTTGCCTTGAAGTTATCAATTTTTTCTTGTCTTGTAAGCTTATCTTCCTCGATGATTGCTTCGTTGATTATAGGTGTTGCATATTGTCTGATTTCCTGTTCTATGGTTTCATCACATGCAAACTTAACATAATCTGATTTTTCTTTACCAACCTGCGCTCTTATTTCTTCAATAAAATCACAAATCTTCTTTATTTCTTCGTGAGCGAACAAAATTGCCTCAAGCATTTTTTCTTCGGTAATTTCATTGGCTCCTGCTTCAACCATCATTATTGCTTCTTTTGTACCTGATACCGTTAAATTAAGGTCTGTTATTTCTCTTTCCTTACTGTTTGGATTTACTACAAATTCGTTGTTTATAAGCCCTAAGTTTACAGCTCCCGTTGGTCCTTCAAATGGTATATCGGATATGGATAATGCTATGGATGATCCTATCATTCCTGCTATTTCAGGAGAACAATCCTGATCTACAGACAATACGGTCACAATTACCGACACGTCATTTCTGAATCCTTTCGGGAACAATGGTCTGAGTGGTCTGTCAATCAGCCTTGATGTAAGTATTGCCTTTTCTCCCGGTCTTCCTTCTCTTTTTATAAATCCGCCGGGTATTTTTCCTACTGAGTAAAGCTTCTCCTCAAAATCTACACTCAATGGGAAAAAATCTATTCCTTGCCTCGGTTCTTTAGATGCGGTTACATTTGCCATGATTACGGTATCGCCATACCTTACTAAGCAACTTCCGTTAGTAAGCTCTGCAATTTTACCTGTTGTAACCGTAAGCTCTCTGCCGGCAAGCATATATTTAAAAATTCGTTCTTCCATTTTACCTCCTTTTAATTTAAGCAGATGACCCAAATTTTTAATTTGGTGTCAGTCGCTTATGCTGTATGCGAAAGCAGATGACCCAAATTTTAATTTGGGGTCAGTCGCTTATGCTGTATGCGAAAGCAGATGACCCAAATTTTAATTTGGGGTCAGTCGCTTATGCTGTAAGTGAAAAAATAGAGCGGGATTCCCCCGCTCCTTAATTTCACTTATCTTCTTAATCCTAATCTTGCAACAATACTTCTGTATCTTTCGATGTCGTTATTTTTTAAGTAGTTAAGAAATCCTCTTCTTTGACCAACCATTTGTAAAAGACCTCTTCTTGAGTGATGATCTTTTTTGTTGTCTTTTAAGTGTTCAGTCAGATTGTTGATTCTGAAAGTCAACATAGCTATCTGAACTTCCGGAGATCCTGTGTCCTTTTCATTGATTCTGTATTGTTCGATAATTTGTGTTTTTTGTTCTTTTGTCATTTTTTATTCCTCCATATTAATTATTATTTCACCATAATCCATGCAATACGTTGAGGATTCGTAAAACTTAGATTATGGAAATACAATAAATTCTACCATAATACTATGTTTTTGTAAACATAAATTTATAAATATTTTAATGTGCTCTGTCTAAAAAAATTATATCTTCATCTCGTTCTAATTTATCAAAAATCAAAATCGAGTTATCTTTATTTGTATTGATGGTTAACAAAGCTTCCTTTCCACCTGTCATGACCTTATATCTTCCGTCGGGAGGAATTATGATACTTGAATTATTATCTGCAAAAGCAATCTTTTTATTATAATCTATATTCAGCTCATTATTATAAATAGTGTAATTGTTAATTAAAAGCTTGTTAACCTCTAATATCTTCCCTTCATTTAATAAGTTTCTCACCAACGTAGAACTTACGGCAATGCCGTTATACTTAACAGGAAATATTTCTTCAACCTTGTAATTATATGTACTTTCGAATTCTCTTAATGTATTTATATTTCCGCTTGCCTTGTGTCCGAAGGTAAAATTATAGCCAACCACAATATTTTTAGCATTGTATTTGTCTATAAGAATTTCCTTTATAAACTGTTCGGGAGAATATTTTGATATGACTTCATCAAGCTCAATCTCTGCAACTTCAGTAACATTATATGATTTTAACAGCTCCAGTTTAATGTTCCTGCTGTTTATGTATTTAATATTATATGTGGATTTTTTTAAATCCCTTCTTACAAACCTGAATGTTATAATTATGCTGTCTTGATTTTCTTCATTGCTTAACTCAATCATTCTTCTGATCAGTGCATCATGTCCAATATGTATACCATCAAAATTACCAATGGCAATACAAGAGGGTTTTCTGTTATTCATTAGTTCCACCTGTGTCTATACCAACATTTTTTCTATTTTTACCAAGTTGTTATTTATTTTTTTGCCGATTCCGATAAGCTCATCATTACAATATATATAGAATACCTCATCTTCAATTGTATCAGCTTGTGCATATACTTCATTGCCTGCTGTAAGCCTGTCGTAATAATCCATATGAACATTTATTTTTTTTAACGGATAAACTTTATCAATAGGTATCAGACATTCTTGCAGTCTGTTATTATCATATAAAAATTTAAGTTCATTTAGGGTTACGGAATTTTCAATATGTAAACCTTTTGTTTCTGTCCTTACTAATACACCCATATGTCCCAATGCTCCCAATTTTTCGCCTATATCGTTACACAAGGTTCTCATGTAGGTTCCCTTGGAGCAATTGACCCTCATAAGTACTCTTTCATTATCGTATTTTATAAGATTGATATCTTTAATATGAATTTCCTTTGCTTCTTTTTCCACCGATATATTTTGTCTCGCGTATTCATACAGTTTTTTACCGTTTAATTTAACTGCCGAATACGCCGGTGGAATCTGCTGCTGTCTGCCTTTAAAATCTTCTAAAGCATTTAACAGTGTACGTTCACTAATACTCTTGAACTTTTTTTCTTCCACAATCTTTCCATAGCTGTCCTGAGTATCGGTTTTTTGCCCTAAAATCAATTCGCAAACATACTCCTTGTCTTGATTCATGAGATACTCACTTATTTTAGTTCCTTTGCCTACGCATACAACCATGACTCCGGAAACATTGGGATCTAATGTACCGGCATGCCCAACCTTTTTTATATTCAATATTTTTCTTACTGAACTGACAACATCGTGAGAAGTCATTCCGGTTGGTTTTAATATGTTCAATACTCCATTCATCATTCCTGAAAATATTCCTTAAATGTTTCTATAAGTATTTTTTTAGTGTTTTCAATTGTTTCCTTTATTTCAAATCCGGCTGCCTTTGCGTGACCGCCTCCGCCGTATTTTACCGAAATATGTGATACATCGATATTATTTTTCGCCCTTAAGCTGACCTTTGTATCGCTTGAATCATATTCCTTTAAAACACAGGAAACTTCAACCTCTTCGATTTCTCTTAAAAATTCAACGACGCCGTCTATATCGCCCATTTCTGCATTGTTTCTTTCAAGTATATCATTGGTGATGCAGGTAATTGCAAATTTATTGCTATAATAAAGCTCTAAACTGCTTATGCATTCTATATATGCTTTTACGATGTTAGAGGGTTTGGAGTTATAAATAATATTGTCAATTTGTGATATATCAACGCCAAGCTCTATCAGCTCCGCAGTTTTTTTATGAGTTTCTCCGTTGGTGTTTGAATAGCTGAATTTACCTGTATCAGTCAATATTGCTATATATATATTGGTTGCTATCTTTTTCGTTAATTCTCTTCCGGAAATTTTTAATATATCATATAAAAGCTCACCGGTAGAGCTGATTTCCGTATCAATTATATTTATGTCGGCAAAACCTTCATTAGTTTTATGATGATCTATACAAACAGAAGTTTTAATGTTATTAAAAACATCTTTAAACTTTCCCAATCTTTCTTTATCACTGCAATCAAGTACAAACAACAAATCAAATTCTTCGTTGTTATATTCTTTTAACAGGATATCTTCGTCCATAAATTGCTTATAATTATAAGGAATTATACCATCAATACAGACAGTCAATTTTTTATTCAGAGGCTTTATAAACTCGTATAGGGCCATCACAGACCCTATACAATCTCCGTCAGGTGCCTTGTGTCCTGCGATGCAGATATTTTTAGAATTATTTATTAAATTAAATATTTCCGTTACATCATTCATCTTCAGATTCATCTTTCGGCTTCCTGCTTTCTTCATCTTCAATTACCTTATTAATCAAGCTTGACATATATATTCCCTTTTCTATGGAATCATCCTTTTCAAACAACAATTCAGGAGTTAAGCGCATTTTAATTCTCTTTCCAACTTCTCTTCTTATGAATCCCTTTGCGCTTCTCAAAGCCTCAAGAGTCGGTTCGATGTCACCGTATACGGAAATATACACTTTTGCATATTTCAAATCCTCCATAACATCAACATCCGTTACACTTAACAGTTCAGATAAGCGAGGATCTTTAACCTCATTTCTGATAACTTCAGATATAACTCTTTTCATCTCTCCCGACAATCTGTTATTTCGTCTGTTTGCCATGTTATACCCTCTTTCTAAATTTATCTTTTATTATCTTTTTATTTCTTCCATTATATACGCTTCCATGGAGTCGCCTTCTTTTATGTCATTGTACTTTTCAATGCCAATGCCGCCTTCATATCCGGTATTTAATTCAGATACGTCATCTTTAAATCTCTTTAATGATGCTATATCTCCTTCATGTATTACTATATCATTTCTTAACAATCTGATTTTTGATTTTCTTGTTATTTTCCCGCTTGTAACATAGACACCTGCTACTATACCTACATTAGGCACCTTAAATGTCTGTCTTACATCTGCTCTTCCCAGAACAACTTCTTTATAGACAGGTGCAAGCATACCCTTAACTGCCTGTTGAATATCTTCGATAGCAGTATAAATTATATTATAGGTACGGATATCTACATTTTCTTTTTTGGCAAGATCCATGGCTGCAATGGACGGTCTTACGTTAAAGCCTATAACTATTGCATTGGAAGCAGAGGCAAGCATAACGTCATTTTCATTGATTCCGCCCACTCCGCCGTGTATTGGATTAACCTTAACCTCATCCATACTCAGCTTTAACAATGATTGTTTTACTGCTTCTATAGAGCCGCTCACATCAGCTTTAATAATGATATTTAAATCCTTAACTTCACCCTTTTGGATTCTGTCAAACAAATCATCCAATGATACCTTAGATGAAGCATTCATAGTTTCTAAGTGTCTTTTATTCTTGCGTTTTTCCGCAATATTTTTAGCATCCTTTTCATTGTCCATGGCCATCAAAATATCTCCGGCCTGCGGAGTTTCTGATAAGCCCAATATTTCTACAGGTACTGACGGTCCTGCCTGATTTATTTTCTTTCCTTTAGAGTTAAACATTGCTCTGACCTTACCGTAAGCACTTCCAACTAAAACAACATCACCTTTGTTTAATGTTCCCTTTTCTATCAGTACGGTCGCAACTGAACCTCTGCCTTTATCAAGCTTAGCTTCAATGATGGTGCCCTTGGCGCTTCTGTTTGGATTTGCTTTAAATTCCTGTACTTCCGCTACTAAAAGTATCATTTCCAACAAATCTTCTATACCCATGTGCTGCTTTGCAGAAACAGGTACAAATATTGTATCTCCGCCCCAGTCCTCGGAAATTATTCCTTGCTCTGATAATTCCTGTTTTACTCTGTCCATATTGGCCGTTGGCTTATCTATTTTATTTACTGCAACAATTATAGGAACTCCTGCTGCCTTTGAATGGTTTATAGCTTCTATTGTCTGAGGCATAACTCCATCGTCTGCTGCAACTACTATTATTGCTATATCAGTAACCTTGGCACCTCTTGCTCTCATAGCCGTAAATGCCTCATGACCCGGTGTATCAAGCAGGGTTATTTTTTTACCGTTAATTTCTACCTGAGAAGCTCCTATGTGCTGAGTTATACCGCCTGCTTCCTGGGATGTAACCGCAGTATTTCTGATTGCATCCAGCAATGATGTTTTGCCGTGATCAACATGACCCATAACCGTTACAATCGGCGGTCTTGGTATTAGGTCAGCCTCATTATCCGTATCTTCCTTAGATAAAGAATCCTCTAAATCTTGAAGTACATCTACTACCTCAATCTTTGATATTTTTGCATTAAATTCTTCGCCGATTAATTGTGCCGTATCAAAATCAATTTCCTGATTCATATTACACATAACACCGAGAAGTATAAGCTTTGATATCACTGCATTTACAGGCACACCTAATTTGTCGGCCAAAGTTCTTACCACAATTGAATCTTCCATTTCAATATTTTTAATCTTAATTTCTTTTTTTACCGGCTGCTCCTGTTGTTTTTGCTGAAACGGTTGGAACGGTTTTTTAAATTTATTCTGATGATTATTCTTTTTAGGGAACTTCTGATTAAAATCCTTTGCACTTTTATCCTCATCTGCCACTTTTGGAACCGGTTTTGCAGTACCTGGCTTTTTAACAGGTGTAATTATTTTTTTGTCAACCTTTTTAAATTTTGCAGTATTTAAATCGATTTTCTCATCAACAAGCGGTTCATCATCTATTATTTCAGTTTTTGCAGACTTTGCGGGTTTTACTTTTTTATTATTGTTAATTATATTTAAAGCTTTTTTTAACCTTATAACTTCTAAATCGGTTATAGAACTCATATGGTTCTTAATAGTGATTCCTAATTCTTGCTCAGCTAATACAACCAAATCTTTACTATTCATTTTTAATTCTTTTGCAAGTTCATATATTCTCATTAAGCCACCTCCGTTTATATATTATTAATTATATATGATGCTATGTTCTTATCAGTAATTGACAAAACACCCACCACCTTTCTCCCGAGACATTTTCCCAGGACTTCTTTCTCCCCGTATTCAATGTACTTTGCGTCGTATTGATCACAAAAAAATTGAACATTTTTTTTGGTTTTATCTGAAGCATCAGATGCTAATAATACTAATTCACTTTTATTGCTTTTAATATTTATTAAAGTTGCATCGTAACCAATTGATATATTGCCGCCCTTTTTCGCTATACCCAGCATAGAATAAATTTTATTCATTTTTTTCTATCTCAAGCTTTATAGCTTCGTATATTTCCTCAGGAATTTCTGCTTCAAGAGATTTGGATAATCTCTTTGATTTTATTGATTTTTCAAAGCATTCGGTTTTTTTACAAATATATGTACCTCTGCCGTTAAGCTTGCCGGTTGCATCAAAGAATATTTCATTTTCCTTTGTCTTTACTATTCGGCATAATTCCTTTTTAGGAAAGCTTTCCATGCATCCGATACATTTTCTCATGGGAATCTTTTTTGCTTTCATATTTCCTCCTCTGAGCTTCTTTCCTTTTCCTGAGTTTCACTGATTATATCTATTTTCCAGCCTGTCAGCTTTGCTGCTAATCTCACATTTTGTCCTTCTTTTCCTATTGCAAGCGACAATTGATTGTCAGGTACTACGGCAACGGCACTTTTTTCCTTTTCATTAGCTGTAACCTTAACTATTTTAGCAGGTCCCAAGCTGTTGGCTATGAATTTTTCGGGGTCTTTATCATAAATAATTATATCGATTTTTTCCTGATTGATTTCATCTATGATATTTTTAACTCTGACTCCTTTATTACCGACACATGAACCGATTGGTTCTACATTTGAGTCATGTGAAAATACAGCAATTTTAGTTCTTGAACCGGCTTCTCTTGAAATTGAAAAAATTTCGATGGTACCGTCATGAATTTCCGGTACTTCAAGCTCAAACAATCTTTTTACAAGATTAGGATGACTTCTTGACAGCATTATGCTTGCACCCTTTCCGGAATTCTTAACTTCTACTATTACCGTCTTGATCCTATCACCCGTATTATATACTTCTCCGGGTATTTGCTCTCCGGGAGTTATGATGCCTTCAATTTTACCTAGGTCAACATAAATATTACCCTTGCTTTCTCTTTGAACTATACCCGTAAGAATGTCTGATTCTCTCCCGTAAAATTCACTGAATATTGACTCTCTTTCTGCCTCACGAATTTTTTGAAGTATTACCTGTCTTGCAGTTTGTGCCGCAATTCTTCCAAAATCTTTTTTTGGTTTAATTTCAATTTTTACAACATCATCGATTTCATATTTGCTGTCAATTGACTTTGCTTCACTGAGAGTAATTTCCTGATTAGGGTTTTCAACAATTTCCGAAACCACCTTATCCTGAAATAATCTATATTCTCCGTTTTCTTCATCAATATCAATACTGAAATTAGTTGCTTTACTGAAATTTTTCTTGTAACCTGTTTCCAATGCAGCTTTGATTGCTTCTAATACGACGTCTTTACGAATTCCCTTCTCTTTCTCTAATTCGCTTAACGCACTCAATATTTCCTTGTTCATAACGTCCTCCACTAAAAATCCTCTATAACTTTATTTATTTTAGAAATATCTTTAATTTCAATTGCAATTATTTCTTCACCGTCTTGTATTACTACACCGTCCTCATTTTTTTCGATCAATTTGCCCTTAATCGCCTTTTTCCCGTCTAACGGTTTAAAAAGCTTCGCTTCTACTGTTTCTCCTATATTTTTTTGATAATCTGCATCTGTTTTAAAGGGTCTTTCAACTCCCGGAGAAGATACCTCCAAGAAATATTGTTCTTTTATTAAATCAATTTCGTCAAGCTTTTTATTAAGCGCTCTGCTTATATCGGCAGTGTCGTCCACAGTAATTCCCCCGGGCTTGTCAATAAATATTCTTAAATACTTAAATGGTCCCTCTTTCACATATTCAATATCTACCAATTCAATATCTGTGTTATGTACTATCTCGTTAACTATTTTCCGAGTTGAGCCTTCTATAGATTTTTTGTTCATTTGTTCTTCCTTTCCCAATACCTAATGTATGAGCAGATGACCCAAAGTTAATTTGGTATCAGTCGCTTATAATGCAGGTGCAATTAGAAAGAGTGGGCTACCCCACTCTTTCTGTCAAAAATAAACTTTTTTATATTATACCACAGTTGTTTTAAATAATCAAATATAAATTTTAATTTTCACAAATTTTTGATGCATATTATTTTATATTACAACTTGCTGTTATCAAACGTTAAGCCGTTTAATTCATCGCGGATACTCTTCCAATCGGGAAGAAATTTATTCATATACGATTTAAAAATATCATTATGATGTCTTTCTAACAGATGTACCATTTCATGTACAACTATATATTCGAGACATCTTGGATTCTTCTTGGCAAGTTCAAGATTTATCCAAATCCTTTTATCTCTTACATTGCAGGTTCCCCATCTGGTCTTCATAAGCTTTATGTGCCATTCATTTACCGTTACGCCAATAATCTTCTCCCACTTTTCAATATATTCGGGAATAATTTGTTTTAAATTATACCTGTACCATTCATTCATTACCTTTTCACGTTTTTCAGCCGTGCTGCCCGCTCTTACATATAAGTCAATGTATTTGTTATCTCTAAGCTCAGCATGCTGTCTGCCTGTCGTTTCATATACATTTAGCAAATAACTTTCACCAAAGTAATAATGACTTTCACCTGACACGTATATTTTGACTTGTTGTTCCTGCAAAGAATACTTTTCTCTTTGTTTTTTAATCCATAACAGCTTTGATTCTACAAAGAGTTTTATCGCTTTATCATCCATCCTGTATGGTACAGAAAGGCTAACCCTTCCATCCGGAGGACGAACAGACAGATGAATGTTGTTTATTTTCTTTTTGACCAATTCTATATCTATGTTTTCTACAGTTATTTTGTCCATTATTATCTACTCTGCTTCATTAATGATTTCCAGCTCTTCAATTTCAGCCAATCTTGCATAATACTCTTTATTCGGTAAACCGGTTATATCATTATTATAAGTATATCTCAAAGATAATCCATATGGATCCCAGTGTGAAACAGTACTGTTGTAGAAGCATTCATAGGCATCGCCCTGACTGTATCCTATAAATGAACCGACCCATTTTACATTAACCATTGTCTTTACCCAGACACCGCTTCCGCTGTTACTTATATGCCCTGAATTAAAACCGGTAAACCCGCCTATGCCAAAGGGCATATTATCTATAAACATGCCTTCGTTGTTTTTTGTTTCATCACATGTGACAACACCTTCGACACTGCAATTTACTATATCCGCCCCGTTGCTGCCTATAAATCCGCCAATCCAGCTTTCACCAAAAACCTCAATATCAGCATGGCAATTAATAATCTCGCATATTTGTTCTTCTCCGTTCAGTTTTTCTCCGCTATATGCTTCTGAGGCCAATCCTCCTACATTTACCGTACCTTTGACAGTACCGCTCACATAACAATTGTCTATTTTTGATCCGTATATTCTGCCTGCAAGTATTCCGGATTTCACAGGGTTACTTTCACCGGTGTATCCTATATCGGCATCTTTAATTTTCAAATCTCTTATTTCCGCCCCCTGACCAAGTATGGAAAAAAAACCGTAACATTCATTCATATAGTCGGTCTTGTCCGCATCTGCAACAATATTCAGATTGTTTATCGAATAGTTATTGCCGTAAAGAATTCCGCAAAATCCTATTTTATTGGGTCTTCTGAGGTCATATTGTTCCATGTAATCCGGATATTTACCCATGGGCATAAAATCAATACCGTTCATATCAATATCACACATAAGATTGTAGGTTGAACATATTTCACTGTACAAACCGCTGTTCACACGCTTTGACATTTCCACTACATCTTCAGGGCTTGATATATCATATGATTTTCCGACTAGTAATTCACCATATCCATTGTTTGTATATATTTCCTTCGCACTGTCTATATCATAGATATTTTCAACATATATAATACGGTACATCTGTTCCCCTGCCTCATATATGTCCGATAAAATATCCGGAATATCCTCTTCTGACAATATATAAGGCACGGCAGTATACCTTACGGGATAAAGCCAATGCTTACTTCCGTCACCATTATTAATGAATCTTCCGTACAATACATTTATTTGTCCGTTTACATCGCTTATTTCAAACGGTTCAAGACTTATGTCCGGATACTTTGGAAGGGGATAAAAATAGTTGCCGTCATAGCTTCCCCTTGATATAAACTCTTTATCAAGAAAGAGAGATGCAATTTCCTTTGCAGCTTCGTCTGGTATTTTAATAGTTGAATCATCAACAAATTTATCCTGCTTATTCAAATCAACCAACAAGCCCATGGCATATGTAATAGGTGTAGATTCATTAAGATCATATCCCCATGCATATTTTTCATTCATTACAGTAAATTCATGCAGCTTTGAATAATCAACCTTCGGCTCTTCCTTAATGCTGTTTTCTGTTGGTGATTCATTTGAAATAATATTATCCGCCTGTCTGTTGCATGAACACAAAAATATAAATGAAATTATTACTAAAATAAAATACTTTTTCATATGAAATGCCCCCGTTTTACACATTAAATATTGATATCTGGTTTGTTTTGTCGAGGTTTTTTAAGCTGCCGTGCTTTTCTAACACTTCGATGACGGTCTTGCTTACCTTTGCTCTTTTTATTATATCTTCGATTGATATAAATTCCCCGTTTTCTCTTTCCGCTTTGATGCTTGCTGCCGCATTGGCACCAACACCCTGTAATGCCGAAAGCGGAGGAAGGATGCCGTCTTCTGTAAGCAAAAATTTGCGGTCATCGGATTTATATAAATCAACCTTTGCAAACTTATATCCTCTTTTATACATTTCAAATGCAACCTCTAGCACGGTTATCAGGTTCTTTTCTTTTGCTGTTTTATCATTACCTTTTTCTTCAAGGGATTTTATATTACTCAATATGTTATTTTCGCCCTTTGTTATTATTTCCGCATCAAAATCTTCAACCTTCGTAGTAAAATATGTTGCATAAAATGCTTCAGGATAATGAACTTTGAAGTATGCAATTTTTACGGACATGGTTACATAAGCTACAGCATGTGCCTTAGGGAACATATATTTAATCTTATTGCAGGAATCTATGTACCACTGAGGAACATCCTGTTTTTTCATAACCTCTTCGTCTTCTTCCCTGAGTCCTTTACCCTTTCTTACACGCTCCATAATATCAAACGCCTTTTTCTTCTCAACGCCCTTTTGGATCAGGTAAACCATAATGTCATCACGGGTTGAAATAACCTCACCAATGAGAGCATGTCCCTGTCGTATAACTTCCTGTGCATTGTTAATCCAAACATCGGTTCCGTGAGAAAGACCGCTTATACGAACCAAGTCAGCAAATGATTTAGGTTTTGTATCCATAATCATCTGTCGAACAAAAGGCGTACCGAATTCAGGTATAGCCAATGTTCCCGTTTCACAATTTATTTCATTTAGTTTAATCCCAAGCACCTCAGGGCTGGTGAAAATTTTCATAGTATCAATGTCATCCGTTGGCACATCCTTACTGTTAACTCCCGTAAAATCCTCAAGCATACGGATGATGCTGGGTGTATCGTGGCCAAGAAGGTCAAGCTTTAATATACGTCCCGAAATAGAATGATAATCAAAGTGTGTGGTAATAGTTCCTGATTTATCATTGTTTGCAGGATACTGTACGGGTGTGAAATCATGTATGTCCTTGTCTCCCGGCACAATCATAACTCCGCCGGGATGCTGACCGGAAGTACGCTTAACACCCAGGCATCCTTGAATCAGGCGGTCCAATTCAGCTTTTCTCTTGCTGATTCCTTTTTCTTCAAAGTAATTCTTAACAAAACCGTACGCAGTTTTATCCGCTATGGTACCTATGGTGCCTGCTCTGTATACCTTACCCTTACCGAAAAGCTCTTCGGTATATTTCATGCATATACCTTGTTCCTCTCCTGCAAAATTTAAGTCTATATCCGGCTCCTTGTCTCCTTCAAACCCCAGAAAAACTTCAAACGGTATATCATGACCGTCTTTAGTTAAATTGCTTCCACAGCTTGGACAGCTTTTATCCGGTAAATCATAACCCGAACCGTAGCTTCCATCTTCAATAAATTCTGAATACTTGCAATTCGGGCAAACATAATGGGGAACTAAGGGATTAACCTCTGTAATTCCCGCCATCGTAGCTGCAAATGAAGAGCCGACCGATCCACGCGAGCCGACCAGGTAGCCGTCTTCGTTGGACTTCCACACAAGCTTTTGGGCAATTATATACATTACGGAATAACCGTTACCGATTATAGAATTTAATTCTCTTTCCAATCTTTTTTCGACTATTTCGGGGAGCTTTTCACCATAGATTGATTTTGCCTTATTGTTGCAAATATTTCTTAGTTCTTCATCGGAACCCTCTATTATAGGTGGAAATGTTCCCTTTGGTATAGGCAGTATGTGCTCAACAGAATCTGCAATTATATTTGTGTTTCTGACCACTACCTCGTAGGCGCGCTCTTCTCCTAAGTATGAAAAATCCTCAAGCATTTCGCCGGTGGTTTTTAAATAAAGGGGAGCTTGATTTTCAGCATCTTCAAAGCCCTGACCCGTCATAAGGATTCTTCGGTATACTTCGTCCTCTTCCTCTAAGAAGTGGACATCTCCTGTTGCTATAGTAAGTTTGTTTAACTTATCCCCAAGATTTATAATTTTTCTGTTTATATCTTTCAAATCATCTACGCTTCTGACTCTTTCGTTGTTTACGAGAAACATGTTGTTTTGAAGAGGCTGTATTTCCAAAAAATCATAAAATGCTGCAATTTCTTCTAACTTTTCATCACTTGCACCGTTTAGTACTGCATTGTACAATTCTCCTGATTCGCATGCCGTTCCAATAATAAGTCCCTCTCTCAGAAGTTTTAAGTTAGATTTTAATATTCTTGGTTTTTTGTAATAGTATTGTATATGAGACTCTGAAACTAAATTGTATAAATTTTTAAGCCCCGTATAGTTTTTAACCAAAATATTTACATGATATGAAGACTTTTTTACAATGTCTATATCTTCCTTTAAATTTTCATTGAGATTTCCGATTTCATACAAATTTCTGTCATTTAATATGTTCATTAAATATATAAACAACTGAGCTGTTGCATTTGCATCATCAACTGCTCGGTGATGGTTTTCCAGTCTTATTCCGAGTTTTTTAGTAAGTGTATTTAATCTGTGATTCTTAACATCCTTTATAAGTGCTTTGGACAGTTCTAATGTGTCAAGCACAGATGGATCATACAATTCATCAAAATTCTCTAACATCTTATTCTTTATAAAGCTTACATCAAAGCTTGCATTATGGGCCACAAGTACACTGTCACCAACAAAATTTATAAAATCAGACAATACACTTGTTATTTCCGGTTGATCCTGAAGCATATCGTCAGTTATAGATGTCAGCTCAATTATTTTTGCCGGCAAATTTCTGTCGATATGAACGAAGGTGGAAAAGCTGTCAATAACTTTTCTGTTTTCTACCTTGACAGCACCTATTTCTATAATGTCGTCCGTTCTTGGGCTTAATCCCGTGGTTTCTATGTCGAATACTACAAATTCACTGTCAATATTAAAATTCTCACATTTATGTACAATATTAACAGTGTCGCTAATCAAATAACCTTCCATTCCATATATAACCTTAAAATTCTCATCGGCACACTCCATAGCCTCGGGAAATCCCTGCACTACTCCGTGGTCAGTAATAGCCATCGCTTTATGACCCCATAGCTTTGCCTTCTTTGCATATTCTTTGAATCCATTTATACCATCCATAGAGCTCATACCTGTATGCAGATGAAGTTCAACTCTTTTTTCTTTTGAATTATCTATTTTTGAAGGTTCCTTTTCTATTAGCTGCATACCATTAATCTTAACAACAAGCTGTTTTTCATAATCATCCTTTTCTGCATTTCCCACAATTTGTATGTACCTACCCTTTTCAAAACCATCATCTTCAAAGCCTTTCGGACAAAAATATTTGCAGCTTATTGAATCAGTCAAATCTGTAACCGCTATAACCATAAGGACTGTGCCGGTTTTTAACTCCTTCTTATCTAAGCTTATAATTTTTCCTTTTATGTTAACAATACCTGAGTCCTCTGTTATTTCTGAAATTTTAGAAAGAGGTATACTGAAATCTGTTTCATTTTTCTTTCTTCTTCTTGGAAAATTACCTGATTTTTTATATGATTCGGCGTTTGTCTTCTTTTCTGCTACGATACTCACATTATTTTTTATTATTTCCATACTTTTTTTAAGCTCTTCATCTAATATCTGCTGAGCCGTTACAGCCGTTTCACCGTATGTTTCATCTAAAATAATCTTTATGCTGTCAGAGCATCTATAGTTTTTCAGAATATTTGCTAATTTTTTTTCTATACTGTTATTTTCCAGTTCATTCATCAACAATGTATTGTTTGCTTTGATAACAAATTCATCGTTACTAAATTCAATTTTTATGCTTTCTGCCGCTTTAGAAAGTACCGCGGAATATTTTTTTATACAATAAAAAAAGTTATTTATAACCTTTTCTATAAATAATTTATCACTTTTATATGTATCATCCAAATCATAATCTATGTTTAATTCAATATTTACATTATATTGCTTTTGAATTTTGTCCGTCGCATAATCTATTTCATAAAAATCGATTATTGAGCTGCTGACTGCATTGAATTTTACAATATTTTGGTTTTTTATAACCTCAATTTTTTCAATCGTCAAATCTTTAAAGCTTTTAAGTTCATCCGTCTTTAAAATATTATTAAAAAACATAATACTCTCCCTTATCTTTCTAACTTAGTATTATATCATCAAAAAAAGCTAAATTCAATACGATAAAGGCGTATGATATATTATGTTCAAAAAATTAATTTGACGTTTCGTCCGATTACGATTCGTAAAAATTTCGTAAATTTTCATGTAATCGCTTTACTAATTCCGAAAATTATGCTAAAATACTAAAAATGTATTTTTCACATTTAATCTTAGTATTTTTCAAAAATAATTATCGAAATTATCATATCTCAATTCACTTATAAGTTTTTCACACGAAAATTTTTATGAATTTTTTTAATGCATAAGCAAAGTATAATTTTGCGATATATTTTATTTGTTAAATTGTTGATATTGTAATGATAATAAATAATATGATTGGAGTTGAACGTATGGATTGGAAAACATCACTTAAAAACAACATTACTACAGCAGATGAAATTAATGAGGCTCTGAATTGGAATTTATCTGAAAAAGAAAAAAACAAATTTAATGAAATAATTGACAGATATCCTATGTCGATACCTCATTATTACTTATCTTTAATTAATAAGGATGACCCTGAAGACCCTATCAAAAAGCTGTGTGTGCCTTCTATATTAGAAACCGACATGAGCGGAAGCTTTGACACAAGCGGTGAAGCAAGTAATACTGTCGTTAACGGTCTTCAGCATAAGTATAAGCAGACAGGAATGTATTTATCAACCAACAGATGTGCTATGTATTGCAGACACTGTTTCAGAAAGCGTTTGGTAGGAGTAAATGACGATGAAATAAACAAAGATTTCGATGATGTGGTTAACTATATAAAGGAACATAAGGAAATGAGCAATGTTTTGATTTCCGGCGGAGATTCCTTTATGAACAGCAATAAAAAAATAGAAAAAATATTAGATGAATTTACAAAAATTGAACATTTAAGCTTTTTGCGATTCGGTACAAGAACTCCGGTAGTTCTTCCCTCAAGAATTTACGGTGACGATGAACTGCTTAATATATTAGAGCACTACAATAAAATAAAACAAATATATGTTATTACACATTTTAATCACCCAAATGAAATTACAAAAGAATCCACCATGGCGATCGAGGCCTTGAGAAATATAGGTATTATTGTAAGAAACCAAACAGTTTTATTAAAGGGGATAAATGATAATTCCGAAACATTGGCAAGCTTGATGAGGGGATTAGTTGAAATAGGAGCTAACCCATATTATATATTCCAGTGCAGACCTGTATCCGGAGTTAAAAATCAATTTCAGGTGCCTTTCATAGAAGCGGTAGATATAATAGATGAAGCAAGAACAAAAATAAGCGGAATAAGTAAAAGCTTTAAATACGCAATGAGCCATCCTACCGGTAAAATCGAAATAGTCGGAAAATTAAACGAAGATGAAATACTCTTTAAGTATCATCAGGCAAAGTATGAAAAAGATCAAGGAAGGTTAATCAGTATTAAGGTAACACCGGAGCAGGCATGGCTCGATAATATAATATAAAATAATATAAGCTGTTGTTTATATTGAACGTAGTGATAGGGAAAATTATAAAGCGGAATGAGAATTTCGCTTTTTTAATATCATCATTATTTAAGTAGCATATATAATATATAAATATTTAATACTAAAAATAAGATTGAAATCATATATTTATGGTATTAATGTGTCAAGGACGGTGATATTATGGAAAATATTTACGAATTAAATATGACCTCAGTTATTATAAGAATAGTTTTATCAATGCTGTGCGGAGGCTTAATCGGTCTTGAAAGAAGCATTAAAAGCAGACCGGCAGGCTTTAGAACATATATGATTGTGTGCCTGAGCTCAAGCTTGGTTATGATGACAAATGAATTTATTTTCAATAAATTTAGTGGCGGTGATCCTGCACGTTTAGGAGCACAGGTAATCAGCGGCATTGGTTTTTTAGGCGCCGGAACAATTTTAGTCACAAGCCGCAGTCAGGTGAAGGGCTTAACTTCGGCTGCCGGCTTATGGTCATCAGCATGCCTTGGCTTAGCCATAGGAATAGGCTTTTATTACGGAGCTATTATCGTTGCTGTTGCTGTCTTATTAATAGTAACATTATTTAAAAAAATAGAGGGTTATATAACTTCAAACAATAAAACCATAACCTTATATACTTCGTTTTCATCTTTAGAGCATTTTGATAAATTTATAAGCTACTGCCATAAGTTAAACTTTAAGATGACAGATATTGAAATTTCAAAAGATTCTTCTTTAAAAGAATTATCGGTAATTGCAATACTTGTACTGGAGTCCAACAAAACATTTAACCATACCGAAACAATACACAAATTCAGTTCCTTTGAAGGCTTGATACATTTAGAGGAATTATAGCACATGACCCAAATTTTTAAGCAGATGTACCAAATTTTTAATTTGGTGACAGTCGCTTATGCTGTATGCGAAATTCGGTGTCAGTCGCTTATGCTGTAAGTTGCATTAAAATATCCCCCATTTTTTTCTTGGGGGATATTTTAATTTGTTTATATTAATTCTTCTTCTGAAGCTTCTTCTGTTTCTTCAGCAGATGATTTTCCTCTTTTTGTTTCAACTATTGATAAAACAATTTGTTCAGGGCTTCCATCCGGTACAATGCCCTGTGGGAATTCTATATCAGAAATATTAATATTTTCTACTCCCTTTACATTCGAAACATCTACTATTACGTCGTCAGGTATATCCTGAGGCAATCCTTTAACTGATATTGTATCAAGCTGTCTCAGTGCCATCAGCTTATTGTGTTCAAGCACATCTGCTCCCTTGATCCTTATTGGCAATTCAGCTCTGATTTCTTCACTTAATGATACCTGCTGTATATCTACATTCAGCATATTACGGCTAAGAGGTGAATAATGGATATCCTTTACCATCCCAATCATAGGCTTTTCACCTTTCATTTCAAGCTTGAAAAGTGCGTATCTTCCATAAGATGATAATCCCTTTCTCAGTTCATCTGCTTTAACCGCAACTGAAATGGATTCCTTACCCCTGCTTGAAATACTAGCCGGAACATATCCGTTATTTCTAAGCTTTTTGCTCGTTCTTGAGTTTGTAACAGTTCTTCTTTCAATGTTTAAAATTCCTTGTTGCATTGTATCCTCCTTATAATACGTTAATTATGTTTTAATAACACCCCACTATATTTTAAGTTATAAGCAGATGACCCAAATTTTTAAGCAGATGTCCCAAATTTTTAATTTGGTGACAGTCGCTTATGCTGTATGCGAAATCTGGTGTCAGTCGCTTATACTGTAAGTGCAAAAATAAGCTGAATTTCTTTGAAAATTCAACTTATTTTATTCTATATTAAATTATACTATAATCTTACATTACTGTCAATCAGTTTCCAATTTTTTCGATTTTTTTGGAAATTGTTCCATTGAGAGAACCGGAGCGTATTGAAATAATGCAAACAAAGATGAATACATTAGAATGTTAATTGCGGGAATTTATTATCAGACCCTCATCCTTGGAGTAACGATATTCCCAACCCAATTCATTTGCAAAAAGCTTATATACCATCGGCAAATATGTTATATCCTTGTATGTAAGCAGCGGATAATGCCCCGCCAACTCATCAATGCTTTTTCCATTCAAATATACATCATAATCCACCGTGAATACTTTAATTGAATGAGGGTTTGGCTCCTCTGCAAGCTCTGTTTTATATTCATCATACCCCATATGTGAGCCGAAACCTGTTATTTTCAATCCGGATACCGAATCCCATTTTGTCTCAAGACCTAAAAGCCTGCTGTCATAATATGTCATTGGAAAATAGGCTATATTCGCATATCCTATAACCGGATACAGTCTCTCATGGTTCTCCATCTTTATACCGTTTAAAGTAACATCATATACGGGAAAATATGCCTGAGTTTCAATCGGAGCCTCCGGTTGAGACCCGGTATCAGGTGCTTCCTCCGTTTCTTCACTGATATCAGCTTCTCCCGGAAGTTTTATTTTTGCATACGTACCATCATCTTCATCGTATGAATGGAACCCCGTACTTTTATCCCAACGTATTTTTTTGTATAAAAAGTCAACTGCTGTGTTCCCGCTCTTATCAATTATTCCGTACATTCCGTTCAAATCTTTTGCAATAAAATAATTGCCCACCGGCTCAAGAACTGTATATGACCAATTTGAAAGCTCGCTATAATCATTTGTGTCAAGAATATTTACTCTTCCGTCTTTTGTAACCCTTATATAATCAGCCAATATCTCTATATAATCATATTTTGCTTCTGTAAGCACCTCTACGGAAGAATTTAAAAGCTGCCCGTCAGCGACTATCTTACTGCCTGTTTCGTATGCGCCGGTATTTATGTATCTGATAATGTACGGATCCTGTACTAAGTATACATATTTATCAGTAAATGGCATAATAAAATTGCCGGACTTGTCTATTACACCGTAATGTTTATGCTGCCTGTCCGCTACTGCAATCATGTCTCCGCTGAATGCACTGCTATTAATATTTTCAAAGCCTCCGAAAGCCGATTCAAGACGTACCGCGAAGCTTAAATTCATGCAGTACATCTCAGAATTTATTTTTTCAAGTCCCCGATCGGTTATTTTGTAAATATCACCGTACCCTGCATATATGTCCATAAACGCGTAAATTATGTTTTCCTCATAAGAATCATAGGTTATCCAGTAATATGCAGGCTCAACCACAACATTATAATCCTTGTCTATGAGTCCGTAAAGCATACTCCTGCTGTACCCTTCCGAATTTTGTATTATACCGTATCCGTTTATAAATTTATTTTCATCTCCGATTGGCAAGCAGCAGCCCTTGAGTCTGCTTTCGTCAATCGTATTTTCATCGGCATAGCATAATATTTTTGATGATAAAACAACAATTAACGCAAGTATAATAATAAATTTATATTTTTTCATAAAGTCCGCCCCCGGTTAAAATTGTTTACTGTCACAATCAGAATTATACCGTAATCTCTGTATAATCAATTTACAGTTTTTCGATTTCCTCCAACAATGTTTTAACAATGTCTTCTTCTTTAACTTTACGTATAATTTCCCCTTTTTTAAACAGCAGAGCTTCCCCTGCTCCGCCTGCAATACCTATATCGGATTGTCTTGCTTCTCCCGGACCGTTAACAGCGCAGCCCATAATTGCAACAGTTATGGGCTTATTAACATTCTTTAAGCCTCCCTGAATTTTTTTCGAAAGCTCAATCAGCTCTATTTTGGTTCTTCCGCAAGTGGGACAAGTAATATAGTTTATACCGAAATTCCTTAGCTCTAAGCTTTTTAAAATTTCTCTGGCAACCTTAACTTCTTCTCTCGGGTCATCAGTTAAAGAGATTCTCAAGGTATCTCCTATACCATCTGCCAATAAGGCTCCCACACCGATGGCTGATTTTATGCTTCCTTCAAATAGAGTTCCTGCATGAGTTATACCTAAATGAAGGGGGTAATCTCTTTTTTGAGCCATATTTCTATATGCCTCAATCGTCATTTTAATGTCTGTCCCCTTCATGGATATAACTATATTATTATAATCTAAATCCTCTAATATTTTAACATGCTCCAATGCCGACTCAACCATTCCCTCGGATGTTACCCTGCCGTCATATTTTTTTAATATTTCCTTATGTACGCTCCCTGCATTCACACCGATTCTTATGGGAATGTTTCTCGGCTTAGCCATTTCTACAATTTTTTGAACTCTTTCCATACTGCCTATATTGCCCGGATTAATTCTTAGTTTATCAATTCCGTTTGCAATGCTTTTAAGCGCGAGACGATAATCAAAATGAATATCCGCAACCATAGGTATATGTACCTGCTTCTTTATTTCCTCTATTGCCTCCGCATCTTCCATATCAGCTACGGCAACTCTTATAATTTCACAGCCTGCATCCTGCAGCTGATGTATCTGATTAACGGTTGATTTTATATCTTTGGTAAAGGTATTGGTCATAGATTGTACGGTAATAATTGCATCACCGCCTATTTGAACGCCCCCAACCATAACCTTTCTTGATTTTCTCCTGATTATTTGATCCATACAACCTCCCATATCAATAAATTTGCAATAGAAAAGCAATTGATTTGCAATTGAATTGCAATTGGTTAATCTTACGTTTATCCATTGCTTATCCTTAGCCTATCTATTGCTTATCCATTGATTATTCTATTGTTATATTCTGAATATTCTCAATATATCTTTATAGGTTATAAAAAGCATGAAGCCGATTAATGCAACAAAACCTATAAAATGAATGTATCCTTCTTTATCTGCGGAAATTCTTTTACCTCTTATTCCTTCTACTAATAGGAAAATAAGCTTACTGCCGTCAAGTGCAGGTATGGGTAATAAATTCATAAATCCAAGGTTTATGCTGATAAAAGCTGCTAAATTTAACAGTGATAGCAATCCGCTTTCCGCCGCTTCTCCAACCATTGATATTACCATAATAGGTCCGCCCAAGGCGTCACTGCCTAATTTCCCGGTTACTAACTGACTTATTGTTTTAAACATCAGTTCTATATAGTAAACCGTCTTATATGCTGACGATGAAATTGCGGTTGTAAAGGATTTTTCAAGCTGAGTGTTAAACTTTACAGTGATTTGGCTCTGCGGTGTAATACTGAAATCAATTATTTCACCTTTTCTGTCAACTGTAACCTTTACCGGCTCTCCTTCAATTGACTTTTCCACCTCTGCGGTTAATTCTTCCCATGTGTTTATATTAACATCATTTATTTTTATAACCTTATCGCCATCCTTTATGCCCGCCTTATAAGCAGGAGAAGTAACGTCCGATGGCGAAACCGTTGTCGTTGCATTTCCGTCTACGATTGAAGTCGATATACCAATCATTTTTCTGTAATTATTCTCTATTGTTGCCTGCTTTAGCTGTCCGTTTCTTTCATATTCTACAGTATAATAAGTATTGTTGGGATCAACTATTTCATAAAAAATATTTTCCCAAATATATGCTCTGTCACCGTTTATCGATACTATTTTATCGCCTGTCCTGAGTCCTGCTCTGTATTCATTTGAATTTTCATCGATATAATCAATATGATTTCCGTAAACTCCGAAGGAAAATGCGATAATTATAAATAGAGCAAGTGCCAAAGCGTAATTCATCAAAGGTCCCGCAGCAATTACCTTAGCTCTTTGCCATATTGTCTTGGTGCTAAAGCTTGTTGAGGATATTACTTCCTCTTCTTCGCCTTCCATTTGTACAAATCCACCGATTGGTATAGCTCTTATGGAAAAAATTGTACCTTTTTTTTCTTTCTTTATTAAAGTAGGCCCCATGCCTATTGCAAATTCATATACCTTTATACCTACACTTTTTGCTGCCTTATAATGACCGTATTCATGCACGAGCACAATTGCAGAAAATACAAGTATAGATGCAACTATTGTCAACAAATTATACCTCCTATAGGAAATGCTGAACAAAGTAATAAACAATCGGAGCTACAAAAAGAACACTGTCAAATCTGTCAAGAATTCCACCGTGCCCCGGCAACATTTTGCCAAAATCCTTTATTCCGGTTTCCCTTTTAATTTTTGAAGCTGTAAGGTCACCTGCCATTGAAAAAACAGATGCACTCATACTAAATATTATAATGTAAATATATTTATTTATTCTTAAATAATTGAAAAACAAAAGTGAAAATATAGTGCATCCAATGATGCCTCCTATAGCACCTTCTATGGTTTTATTGGGGCTCACCTCAGGATAAAGCTTATGCCTGCCTAATAATTTCCCCGTAAAATATGCGAAAGTATCAGTTCCGAAAGCAATAATATATACAAGCCATACGTAGGGAGAACCGTTTAACATCATCATATGATACATGAAAAACACCGCATATGTTCCTATAAAAATGATTTTGGCTAATTTACCAACATCAACTTTTTTAGTAAATACAAATATTAAAAAGTTCAATGATATGTACAAAAATAGAAAGAAATCAAAAAAATGTCTATATTCTGTTACTTTTTCAATAAATAGAGAAATTGCAAACAAATAATTGACAATTGCTCCATAATCAAAGCCATTGTTGAAATAAACCTTTGAAAGCTCATAAATTGCAATACAAGTAATGCCAAAATACACAAAATCGTATATATCTCCACCTAAATAGGTTACCAATGCAATAAAAGCTCCGCCTGCAATTCCTGTAATCACCCTTTTTCTCATCACGATACCGCCTTAATTTCCGAATCTCCTTTTTCTGTTCTGAAAATTATGAATAGCTTTAATTAGTTCTTCTTTATTAAAATCCGGCCACAAAACATCCGTAAAATAAAATTCTGTGTAAGCAAGCTGATACAAAAGAAA
The DNA here is from genome assembly GCF_013403245.1 of Sedimentibacter hydroxybenzoicus DSM 7310. GTDB lineage: Bacteria > Bacillota > Clostridia > Tissierellales > Sedimentibacteraceae > Sedimentibacter > Sedimentibacter hydroxybenzoicus. The sequence continues at coordinate 57,510 of NZ_JACBNQ010000009.1, forward strand.
ATTGCTTAATCGTATTTCGCCGCTGGTTCTTATTAAAAGATCGGGATCCGGCATATTCTCTGTAAATAAATAACCCTTAAATTTTTCATCATCTAATTCATCTATATTAATATTGTTGTTTTCATAATCGTTTATTATGCTTTTAACGGCATTTATTATTTCGTCTCTTGAACCGTAGCTTAAAGCAATATTTAAGTGAAGTGTTTTATTGTTCTTAGTCAGCTCTATAGAACGCTTTACTTCAGCCTTGGTTTTTTCGGGCAAATCTTCTATATTTCCCATTAATGTTATTTTGACGTCATTTTTATGTAAATAATCAAGTTCCTTTACAATGAATTCTACCAGTAAATTCATTAAATAATCAACTTCTTTTTTATCTCTTCTCCAATTTTCGGTTGAAAAAGCATATATAGATAAATACTTTATACCCAAAGAAACACAATTTCTAACTAAATCTGTTACCCTTTGTGCACCTTCTTTATGTCCAAATTTTGCAGGCAGGTTTTTTAATTTAGCCCACCTTCTGTTTCCATCCATTATAACTGCAAGATGCTCAGGAATTAATCCTGATATCACTTGTTCTTCTAAATTCATTTAAACATCTCCTTAAATAATGCGGAATGTATACAAAAAATACAGCTCAGGCCTATTTTTATAATTAGGCCTGAATTTTCTTTCGCTTACAGCATAAGCGACCGACACCAAATTTCGCATACAGCATAAGCGACTGTCACCAAATTAAAAATTTGGGATTGGGTCGCTGCTTAATAGTATGAAACATATAATGTAACTGAGCTATTTGTAACTTGCTGTCTTATTACATACGGTTTATTTAAATCATTAAACTTCTTATTAGTTCCAATTATCTTTTTTATACTAATAACTCTATAATTATTATCTTCAAAAAATTTCAAAGCATCCTTTAATGGGTAACCTGTTAAATTATCCATACTAAACCTCTAAAATTTCTTTTTCCTTTTCCTTATAGATGTCATCAATAAGCTTTATGTATTTATCGGTAATTTTTTGCGCTTCTTCTTCGGCTTTTTTAAGGTCGTCTTTAGTTAATTCACTTGCTTTTTCAAGTTTTTTAAACTCTTCTATAGCATCTCTTCTTATATTTCTGATAGCGATCTTAGAATTTTCTGTTTCTTTTTTTACTACCTTCAATAAATCTTTTCTTCTTTCCTCAGTTAAAGGAGGAATAGACAACCTGATGAGCTTGCCGTCATTAGACGGGTTAATGCCTAAATCAGATGTTAAAATAGCTTTTTCAATGTCTTTAACCAAACTTCCATCCCACGGTTGAATAACAATAGTTCTTGGATCCGGCACAGATATATTTGCCACTTGGTTTATAGGAGTCATAGTGCCATAGTAACTTACCTGAATTTTGTCCACTAATTTAGGATTAGCTTTTCCTGCTCTGATTGTAGCTAACTCATCTTTTAAATAAGCAATTGATTTTTTCATTGATTCTTCTGAATTTTTAATTAAATCTTTATACATCTCATACCTCCTTTATTATTGTTCCTATATCGTCACCCTTAATTATTTTTTCAATATTTTCCGTGTTTTCAATTCCGAAGACTAATATAGGAATTTTATTGTCCATACATAAAGATGTTGCAGTTGAGTCCATTATTTTAAGACCCTTGTTAAGAACATCAATATATTTCAGCTCATGATATTTTATTGAATTTGGATTTTTATTCGGGTCGTCGGAATATACACCGTCAACTCCATTTTTTGCAAGAAGTATAATATCTGCATTTATTTCCGCAGCTCTTAACGCTGCTGTTGTATCAGTTGAAAAATATGGGTTTCCCGAACCGCCTGAAAAAATAACTACTCTGCCCTTTTCTAAATGTCTTACGGCCCTTCTTCTGATATATGGTTCTGCTATTTGTCTCATTTCTATTGCAGTTTGCACTCTCGTTTCAACTCCTATTTTTTCAAGAGCATCCTGTAATGCAAGACTGTTTATAATAGTTCCCAGCATTCCCATATAATCTGACGTTGTTCTGTCCATTTCCGTGGCACTTGCTCCGCGCCAGAAATTTCCGCCGCCTACTACTATTGCAACCTCTACACCCATTTCAATGATATTCTTTATAACATTTGAAATTCTGTTAACTATTTTCGCATCAATACCGTGTCCGGCATTTCCTGACAATGCTTCTCCGCTTACTTTTAAAATAATTCTTTTATACTTAAGGTCCATAATTTCCTCCAAGGTTTTATTGTATTAAAGGAGAACCATAAAGTTCTCCATTATAAGATATATTTACCTCAGGATTATTGACCCATTTGTTTTGCTACTTCTTCAGCAAAGTTTTCAGATTTCTTTTCTATTCCTTCACCGACTTCGTATCTTTGAACACCTGCAACCTTTATATCTTTACCTATATTTTTAGCAGTATTTTCAATATGTTTTTTAACAGTGATATCTCCGTCTTTTACATAAGCCTGTTCTAACAAACAAACTTCCTTAAGCTCTTTTTGCAATCTTCCTTCAACCATTTTTTCTACAATGTTTTTTGGCTTTCCTTCATTTAAAGCTTGAGCAATCAATATTTCTCTTTCATGAGCTATGAATTCAGGATCAACATCATCCGTAGAAATATATTTAGGATTCATTGCAGCTACCTGCATAGCTAAATCTTTTCCAAGAACGTCAAGAGCTTCCTTATTTCCTTCTGATTCTAAAGCAACTATTACGGATATTTTACCGCCCGCATGTATATAAGCTACAACAGCACCGTTTTCAACTTTTTCAACAGCAAATCTTCTGATTGACATATTTTCGCCTATCTTAGCTATTTTATCTGTCAATGTTTCCTGTAAAGTTTTTCCGCCTTCTACTTTAACAGCCTTTAAAGCTTCTACGTCTTTAACCTCTTGATTTAATACTACCTGAGCAACAGTTTCAACAAAGTTTTTGAATTCTTCATTTTTGGCAACAAAGTCTGTTTCTGAATTTACTTCTACAACAGCACCTTTTTTACCGCATTCTGATACCAAAGCGTATGTGAGTCCTTCAGCAGCTATTCTGTCAGCTTTTTTAGAAGCCTTTGATAATCCTTTTTCTCTTAAATAATCAATTGCTTTTTCAATATCTCCGCTTGTTTCTGCCAATGCTTTTTTGCAGTCCATCATACCTGCATTCGTTTTGTCTCTTAGTTCTTTTACCATTGAAGCTGTAATTTCCATTTAATAACCTCCAAATTTAAAAAAGCAAGGCGTAAGGAAAAAATTCCTAACCCCTTACTTTGTTTTCTATTTTATTATTCTTCAATATTTTCTTCTACTTTTTCTAATTCTTCTTCTGTTACATCATCATTTTCAGGCTCTTCTTCAGTAAGCTGAACACCTTGTTTTCCTTCAAGAACCGCGTCTGCCAATGTAGCTGTCAATAACTTAACCGCTCTTATAGCATCGTCGTTACCGGGAATAACGAAATCTACTTCATCAGGGTCACAGTTAGTATCTACTATTGCCACTACCGGTATTCCTAATATTTTAGCTTCCTGAACAGCTATCTTTTCTTTTCTCGGGTCTACAACAAACAATGCACCTGGAAGTTTTTCCATATTCTTAATTCCGCCTAAGAATTTTTCCAATCTTTCAGCTTCATTTTTTAATTTAATAACTTCTTTTTTAGTAAGAAGAGCAAAGGTTCCGTCTTCCTCCATTGCCTTTAAAGAATTTAATTTGTCAATTCTTTTTCTGATTGTAGAATAATTTGTAAGCATACCGCCCAACCATCTTTGGCTCACAAAGTGCATTCCGCATCTTGCAGCTTCTGATTTAGTTGATTCCTGAGCTTGTTTTTTTGTTCCGACGAATAAAACTTCATCGCCGTTCGCTACAACTTCTTTAATAAAATTGTAAGCTTCGTCTACCTTATCACTTGTTTTCTGCAAGTCAATAATGTAGATTCCATTTCTTTCCGTAAAAATGTACTCTGCCATCTTTGGATTCCATCTTCTTGTTTGATGACCAAAGTGAACACCTGCTTCAAGCAGTTTTTTCATGCTAATAATAGCCATAATTTTCCTCCTTTTGTTTTTACCTCCGGAATTTTCATCTCATCCAAAAGACCTTTCGGCACAACTCTTGCATGATCTAATTCTGTGCGTAATTATGTTTAAGTATATCATAGCTGTTTTTATTTGGCAATATATTTTTTTACGAACCCGTGGGGACAGTCCGCAGTGTCGCAAAAAGAGTACGACACCGGGACAGTCCTCGTTCCACGTCGTTAAGAATCTTTGCAGCTTTTATTTATGCATGTTGGTTTATTATCCTTTATAACCATCATTTCACCGCAATCCGGACATTTTTGATTTGTAGGTTCAAGCCATGACATATATTTGCAGTCCGGATAATTGGTACATCCGAAAAACCTTCTTCTTGCCTTGGAAAACTTAACGGCTATTTTTCCTCCGCAAAGAGGACAATTAACATCTATGGTTTTTAATATAGGTTTTGTATTTTTACAATCGGGATAATTGGAGCATGCTAAAAATTCTCCGTATCTTCCCTTTCTTTTAAGCATTTTAGAACCGCAGTTTTCACATACCTCATCGGTTTCTTCCGCTTGCTCACCGGAATTTAAAGGTTTTGTATTTTTACATTCCGGATAATTGGGACATGCTAAAAACTTACCGTATCTTCCCTTTTTTATAACCATAAAGGCTCCGCAGTTTTCACATTTTACATCACTTACTTCATCCTTTATTTCAATTTCTTCCATTTCCTTTTCAGCAATGTCAAGCTCTGTTTTAAATCCGCGATAAAAATCCTTTATTACTTCATTCCATTCCTTTTTGCCTGATGCGATTTCATCTAAACTGGTTTCCAGCTCTGCAGTAAATTTTTCATTGACTATATTTGAAAAGTATTTTTCCATCATTTCAGTTACTAAAAACCCCATATCGGTAGGAACTAAATAATTTTTATCCTTAACAATGTAATCTCTGCTGGTAATTGTGGTAATGGTAGGTGCATAGGTACTCGGTCTGCCTATACCCCTCTCTTCTAAATCCTTGATTAGGCTTGCTTCCGTATAACGTGCCGGCGGTTGTGTAAAATGTTGTTCCGGCAAAATCTTTGCTATTTCTAACTGCTCGCCTGCTTCAACATTTGGCAAAAGCTTACTTTCAGATTCGTCACTGTATTTGTAAACTGCTTTATACCCGTCAAAAACCAGAACTCTGCCGTTCGCTTCAAATATGTTGTCATTGTTATTTAACAATACTTTTGTTACATCATATTCTGCATCAACCATCTGAGAAGCAACAAATCTTTTCCATATCAGACTGTACAATTTATACTGGTCGTTAGTTAAACTGTCTTTTATTAATTCAGGGTTTCTGAATACAGATGTAGGTCTGATAGCTTCATGAGCATCCTGCACCTTATTTTCACTTTTTTTGGATTTTGCATATGTCCGGTTTAAAAAATATTTTTCACCGAAATTTCCGCTGATATATTCTTTGGCACTTGCAGTTGCTTCGTCTGATAATCTGAAGGAATCTGTTCTTATGTATGTAACAAGACCTATACTTCCTTCTCCTTTTACGTTTACACCCTCATAGAGCTGCTGAGCAACCATCATCGTTTTCTTAGCTGTAAAATTTATTCTTCTGTTGGCTTCCTGCTGCAGGCTGCTTGTTGTAAATGGTGCACTCGGCTTGGAATAGCTTTTTGTTTTATCTACCTTAAATACATTTAATTTTTCTTTGTCAAGGCTGTTTAATATTTTATTGATATCATTTTCATTTTTTATTTTAATTTTATTAACCTTGCCGTTACTGTAATTACCTGCATATTTGGCAGTAAATTTCTTCTTTTGCTTTTTAACCTCCAATTCAAGAGACCAATATTCCTCAGGTTTGAATTCCATTATTTCTCTTTCTCTGTCAATAACCAACTTTAACGCAACAGATTGAACTCTTCCCGCACTTAATCCCTTCTCTATCTTTTTCCACAGCAAAGGGCTGATGTTATAGCCAACCAGCCTGTCAAGAATTCGTCTTGCCTGCTGTGCATCAACTAAATCTATATTTATCTTTCTCGGATTTTTACTTGCTTTTTTAATCGCATCCTTCGTTATTTCATTAAATTCGATCCGTATTTCTTTATTTTCATCTAAATTTAAAATTTTAGACAAATGCCATGAAATTGCTTCACCTTCCCTGTCAGGGTCTGTTGCAAGATATATATTATCAGCTTTTCTTGCTTCTTTCTTCAATTCCTTTATTACATCACCTTTACCCCGTATAGTGATATAATTTGGCTCAAAATTATTTTCAACATCAATACCCAGTTTGCTTTTAGGCAAATCCCTGATATGTCCGACCGAAGCTTTAACTGTAAAATTTTTTCCTAAAAATTTACCTATAGTCTTTGCTTTCGCCGGAGATTCAACTATTAACAAATTATTCATTATTTCCTCCAATACCGCTGATTTGTTAAAAAAATCATATATAACATATAATACATTTTTTTATTTGTCAATAGAAATGGCTTTATAAGATTTAAAAGAATGGCTATAATAAATGTAAATCGGGGAAAAAATAATTTAAAAAAGGTGGTAAAAATGAAGGATTATTTTGATAATTTTGATGTAATTGAAAAAAATCTTAAATACATGGTTCAAAATCATGGTGAAATTTATGAAGCATATGAAGATTTCGGAAGGTTGGTTCATGAAAAAGGCGGCCCATTAGATGAGAAAACGCGATGGCTCATCAAAATTGCACTATCCGCAGATTGTCAGAACCCATATTCCTTAAGAACTCATATATTGAAAGCTCTGAAAAGCGGCTGCACTAAAGAAGAAGTTGAACATGCGATTTTATTGGTTGCGCCAACATGCGGCTTCCCTAAAACAATGCACGCAATACTTTGTTTAAGAGATGTATTGGAGCACGAAAAAGAAACCCTGTTATTATAACATATTTGTATTTTTTCAATTTTGCCGGAATATAATAGTACAAATAACCTTAAAGCAGGTGGTATTTTGAATAGTAAAAGCTACTATACTTTCAGTGAATACATGAAAAATAATGATAATGAATTAACTGCTTCAATGGAGGATTATCTTGAAATGATTTATAGATTATCCGACCACAAGGGATTTACAAGAATAAACGAGTTAGCAGATGCACTAAATGTTCACCCACCGTCAGTCACAAGAATGGTACAAAGGTTGGGAAAGCAAAACCTCCTGAAATATGAGCGCTATGGCGTTATAATGCTAAAGGAAGAAGGCAGAATTTTAGGCAAGCTGTTAATGAGCCGGCATAATACAATAGAAACATTTTTAAAGTTGATGGGCGTGCATGATAATATATTACTAAAAGAAACAGAGAAAATAGAACATACCTTAAGTCCTGAAACTGTTGAATGCTTTGAAAAATATATATCTTTTATAAGCGACAATCCTGATATTTTGGAGAGGTTTAATGATTATAACTAAATTAAGATGTCCCCCGCCTCTAGGCAGGGGATACTTCTATTTAAGAATTTCTAACAAATTTTTGATTGCAGCCGCTGCTTCGGCATGCTTGAAAGCACTTAAAGGAGATATGCTTGTTTCACTGATTCCGTTGAAGATTTTTGAACTAAGTACCTTTTTGACGTAAGGATACGCCCAATCTGCAACCTCATATTTATCACTGTAATTATCGATTCTGTTGTCATATGTAAAGGTTATTCCGGCATAATCCATCGCTCTGGAATACATCACCATTGCTTCCTGCCTCGTTATGTAATTATTTGGTTTGAATGTGCCGTCAGTGTAGCCTTCGACGATACCGCTTTGAACCGCGAGGCCTATTGCTTCGGATGCATTGCCGTCAGTATTTATGTCAGAAAATTTATTTGGCTCCGAAATATCCTGCTTTTCAATTTTTAAAGCGCGGGTTATATATTCTGCAAATTCACTTCTTGTTATAGGATTTTCGGGATTAAGCGTATCAAGATTATTTATTATATTCAATGAATACAAATATCGAACTGTTTCCTCAGCCCAATGATTTGTCAGTAAATTTATTCTTTCTGATTTAAGAGCAACCGCCAAAGCATTAAGCAATATTTCATCAGGATCATGACTTAATTCCCATATCATGACTCCTCCAAGATTGTTTGATTTTATATAATCCGCCTTTGAGCTTATTGATTGCTCATCATCATACGATATGAATGATGAACCGTTAAATAACCACGGAACCATTGATTCATAATCATAATATCTTTTGTATCCCGAATCGTTTAAGTACCCGATAATTGTATTGAAGCTAATCGCTTTGGCATCATGAAAGCTTTGGTAAAGTCCATTGTTGTCATTTTTTACTGCGTTAAATAAATAACCGTAAAAAGGAACTCCTATAACTATTTTTTCTTTGGGAAATCCACTTTTTTCCCATGCTTTTGCACTTGCGTCTATACTCCATTTATATTGAGGACTTGCTTGTGTATTGTTATATAGCGGAGAATTGAAATCTGTATATGTATCCCATGAGCCGCGTATGTCATATGTCATTATATTGGCGTAATCTATGTATTGATGTATTTTATCAGGCTCTATATTGTTTAAATAATAGCTGCTTGCTCCTCCTGCTATAGAGAGCAGATAGTGTTTATTATCTATTTTACCTTGGCGGTCTAATTTTTCTCTTATCTTTTCAAGCAAAAGTGTGAAATTCTCTTTATCCGATGCCCTGTTGGCATTTGCAGATAATCCGCCGCCAACCGGATATTCCCAATCTAAGTCAACTCCGTCTATATTGTACTTAGTTATAATATCAACACAGCTTTCTGCAAATGCTGTTCTTGAGCTTTCTGTTTCTGCAGCATCGGAGAATTTTCCCGACCAATTCCATCCACCTACGGATAAAAGTATTTTTAAATCCGGATTTATCAATTTTAATTCATTAAGCTTCTTAAAATTAGAAGGATCCTTGTCCGGATATCCCAAGACTATTTCATTATTTTGAATGTTTGCAAAAGCATAATTTATGTGGGTAAGTTTTTTTGCATCTAATCTGTCAGGTGTAAATCCAGAATAGGATGACCAAGCTGTATAATAGCCTACTACTTTATATTCCCCACTTTTATTTTCATCACCGTAAACAAAATTGCGATTAATAAAAAACGTTGTCATGAAAATAATTGACAAAAAAATAATTAAGCTTCCAATATGTATTTTTTTCATATGTATGTAACGCCCTCCTCATGATGATAAACATAATTATATAAAAAAATAATCAATTATTATATGAGTAAAAAATGGTACTCCTTTTTAATCTTAGTTATATAGCCATAATAATCCATGCATGAATACTTAATAATAATTTGAATTTATCTCATTCTTTGATTGGTAACATATAATATTGTAAAATACGAAATTACAGGTGATATCATGATTTATAATAATAGTTTAATAAAGAATGCAAACAAGCATATTTGTAATTTGCAAAGTCAAAGAGGAAATGAACACATTACTATCGGCAGATTGGCACCGGATTTTATTGCCTTGTCCACGCATGGCTATGTAAGATTATCGGATTATAAGGGTAAATGGCTGGTATTAGCAAGTTACCCCTTTTCGTTTGGTTCGGTTTCAACAACCGAAGTTATAAGCTTAGCAGAAAATTATCCAGAAATGGAAAAAAGAGATGTTCAGATATTGGCATTAACAACAGACAGTAATTCTGCCAATTTAGCATGGATATATGATATTTATCAAAAAACAGGAATCACGATTCCTTTTCCCATAATTGATGACACTGGTCTGCGAATTTCTGAACTGTATGGAATGTTAAATCCTGACAGAATGTATGGTGAGACTGTCAGAAGCGCTTTTATAATTAATCCCGAAGGCATAATAAAGTCTATATTAATACTGCCCGTCTCCTCCGGAAGAAGCGGAACAGAATTATTGAGAATAATTGATTCACTTCAAATAGCCGAAGAATACCATCTTCAGACTCCTGCAAACTGGAATATGGGTGATCCTTTAGTCCTTCCGGTTCCCAGCACTTACGAAGAAATTTTAGAAAGGGTGGACAATCAAGCAGATTTAAATATTAACTGCCCGTTCTGGTACGTTTGCTATCGGGATATGCCTGAAAGCACAGTGGAAGCTACTCAATAAGCGACTGACACCAAATTTTCAATTTGGTGTCAGTCGCTTATGCTGTAAGTGCAATTTGAGACCGGATGACGACCATAAATAAAAAAAGCAAAAAAATATATATATATTTAGAAAAATATGGTATAATATAGAAAATATTCATGGAGGTCTTATGCTTTCTAAAATTAAAACATGTGTTCTTTACGGTCTTGAAGGATATGAAGTTGATGTTGAAACCGACATATCCGGAGGTATGCCTGTTTTTAATATAGTCGGTCTGCCGGATATCTCCATACGCGAATCAAAAGAAAGAGTGCGCTCAGCAATAAAAAACAGCGGCTACAGCTTTCCTGTCAGTCGAATAACTGTTAACCTGGCACCTGCTAATCTAAAAAAAGAAGGCAGTCAAATAGACCTGCCCATTGCTTTAGGTATACTTTGTGCAAGCAAAATCGTTGAAAAAGATATGGAAGATAAAACATGTGTTATCGGCGAGCTCTCTTTAGACGGAAGAATTACGGCGATAGATGGTGCTTTAGCCATGGTTATCGCTATGAGAAACAACAATTTCACTAAAATTATTGTTCCTTCAGAAAATAAAAGGGAATGCGGCGTTATAGAAGGCATAGATGTAATACCTGTGGAAAGTTTAAAGGATTTGGTTTGTTACCTGAAAGGTTTTAAGCACATTGAGCCGTACAGAGTCATTTATGATGATACAGAGAATAAAGAAGAATTCACAGAAGATTTTTCTGAAATAAAGGGACAACCCGGATTAAAGAGAGCAGTGGAAATTGCCGCTGCAGGAATGCACAACATTCTTTTTCTTGGTTCACCCGGCTCGGGTAAAACTATGATTGCCCAAAGAATTCCCACAATATTGCCTGATTTAACCTTTGATGAATCTTTAGAGGTTACAAAAATATACAGCATATCCGGTCTGCTAAATAACAAAGGGCTGATAAAAAAACGCCCCTTCCGTTCCCCGCACCATACATCATCACGGGCAGCCATGGCAGGAGGCGGGTCAAAGCCAAGCCCCGGAGAGGTTTCATTATCACATTACGGTGTTTTGTTTCTTGATGAAATTCCTGAATTCCCCAAAAACGTAATTGAAGTATTAAGACAACCTATGGAGGATGGAAATATTTCTGTATCTAGGGCAAACGGTTCCTTTACATTTCCTGCAAAATTTATGATGGTCGCTTCCATGAATCCATGCCCTTGCGGTTATCTTGGTGACCCTAGCCATGAATGCTCCTGCAACCAAAGCCAGATAAACAAGTACTTAAGTAAAATTTCCGGACCATTGCTAAACAGAATTGATATACAGATAGAGGTTTCACCTGTTAAATATGAAGATTTGAAAAATAATAAGCCGGAGGAATCATCAGCGGAAATAAAAGGACGTATTATTAAATCGAGAGATATACAGAAAAAAAGATATGAAAATCTTGGGATACTTACAAATTCCGAGCTGAGCGGTAAATACATATCGAGGTACTGCAAAATTAACAAAAGCTCAGAACGGCTTTTACGGGATGCCTTTGAAAGATTAGGACTCAGTGCAAGAGCATATAACAAAATATTGAAGGTTGCAAGAACAATAGCTGATTTGGAAGCCAGTGAGAATATTGAAACAGTACACATAGCAGAAGCAATACAATACAGAAGCTTAGATCGAAAATATTGGAGGTAATATGGAAAGTTTAAATATAAATCAATTAACACTTGCGTGGCTTAATTCCATAAACGGTATTTCCAACCGCAAAATCGATAGTATATTTGAATATTTTAATGGAAGTTCAAAAGATTTATGGGATAATTTTGAAGTTGAAAAATATAATTTAAAAACTTTATCGAACAAATTAATTGCCGGTTTGTCAAATTCTAAAGACAACTTTGAAGAAAAGCTGTTAAAAAAATTGCATGACGAAAACGCACAGATAGTTACTTTATTTGATGAAAATTATCCTAGAAAATTAAAACAACTATCAGGCGCTCCATATATTTTGTATTATAAGGGCAGCTTAAAGGATATTGACAGTTTGTCAATTGCTGTAGTCGGTTCACGCAAAGCTACAGGATACGGTAAATGGGCTGCCGAAAAGCTTACTCGTGAACTATCCCAGTTTGGTGTAAATATAATCAGCGGCTTGGCTTCCGGAATTGATACCATTGCGCATAAAACCGCACTGGTCAATAATGTTAAAACTTATGGAATTATAGGGTGTGGTATAAATATAGTATATCCTAAAAGCAATGAAAAGCTTTATTGCGAAATAGTTGAAAAGGGAGGCGCCGTAATTACGGAATACACTTTTGGTATGGAGCCTATGCCTAACAATTTCCACGATAGAAACAGAATAATAAGCGGGCTCTCTGATGGTGTATTGGTAGTCGAGGCACAAGAAAAAAGCGGTACCTTAATAACTGCAGGACATGCAGCTAATCAAGGAAAGGAAATATTCTCCGTTCCCGGCAATATTGACAGCTTCTTCAGCAAGGGAACAAACGGCTTAATCAGGGATGGGGCCAAAATAACTACTTCAATAAATGATATCGTGGAAGAAATTCTGGAATTAAAAGAAAAAGTAAATAAAAAACAAAATTTTATTGACTATAATGAACTTTCGAAACAAGAAATAATAATATTAAACTGCCTTCAGTCAGGCAGTAAATCAATATTTGAAATTAATGAAGAAACTTCTCTCGATATAAAAACACTGCTGAGTCGCCTCACATTCTTAGAGACGAAAGGCGTTATAAAACAGATTGCCGGAAACAGGTTTGTATTGAATTGAAAATAAATACAGGATGTCGAAAAAGTTCATCTTGATGATACCTGATAGGCTGACGAAAACGTTCGTCCTGCAAGGCGCTGGAGGCCGGACAACCGCAGCGTATTCGGCATACGTGAGGATTGGCCGGCTGAACAGCAACGCAGCAGGCGGGCGTTTTTGTCAGACTATAATAATTCCTTGAAAGATTCAATATACATATCACAGATTAATTCAATATTTTTTCTTTTATCGTGAAAGCCTTTGTCGTATACTCCTATTGTGTAAAAATTCGCCTCCTTTGCAGTGATTAATGCAAAATCAGCATCCTCATAAACTGCAATTTCTGATGGCTCTGCTTTTAGCTTCTTAGCAGCATAATAAAATATATCAGGTTGATTTTTACCGACACCAACCTCATCACAGCTTGAAATAAATTCAAAAAAATCAATAATGTTCAAGCGCCTTAAGGCAGCATCTATCATATATAAGGGAGTCGCCGAAGCAATACACATTTTAACATTATTATTTTTTAATATCGTTAAGTATTCTTTCACATACGGTTTTAATTCCAATTCATTTTTATATTTTGCTTCCATTATAATACTCATTTCGATAAGTATTTCATCTGCACTTAAATTAATTTTAAAAGCTGTTTGAAAATACTCGGCAGCTTCTCTTAAAGTCATTAGTTTTATTATATCATTTAAATTATCCGGTATTTTAATACCCTTTGAAGACAGAAAATCTCTTCCTAAATTATTCCACGCTTCCATTGATTCCAGCAATGTACCGTCTAAATCAAAAATTGCAAATTTAAAATTTTTCATTTTTCTCCTCATTTCATTACTTTAAATAAATGGTTCTTTATTTTCCATTTTATCAAACTATTTATGATTATAATATCATTTTTATATGAAATAATAAAGTATGAAACAAAAATTCTAATTTTATGTTTCAAAACTATTTTAAAAGAGGTGTATTTGTACGAAAAATAAAATTGCATTTTTATTAGTAGCACTATTAGCTCTGACAAATGTGTCAGCTGTTGCTATGGTTCAAACCGCTCCTCCTGTTAATACAAATTATGAACAAAGGGTTGTTCAGTTAGTTAACGCAGAACGACAAGCGTATGGATTGCCTGCTCTTTATTATGATCAGGCAATTTCAAATGTAGCAAGAACCAAGTCACAGGATATGGCAGTTAATCGTTATTTCGACCACTATTCACCAACGTACGGTATGGCAAATGACATGCTGTTAAGCTTTGGCATAACCTGGTCTGCATGGGGGGAAAATATTGCCTCAGGGCAGGAAACACCTGAAGAAGTAGTACGTCAATGGATGACTTCACCTACACACCGTCAAAATATTCTGGCGAAGCATTTTACTTTTTTAGGCGTCGGATATTACGTTGATTCATCAGGAACACCCTATTGGACACAAATGTTCACTACAGACGACAAATAGTAAGCAGACGACCCAAATTTTAATTTGGTGTCGGTCGCTTATGCTGTATGCGAAAGCAGACGACCCAAATTTTAAGCAGATGTCCCAAATTTTAATTTGGTGACAGTCGCTTATGCTGTATGCGAAATTTGGTGTCGGTCGCTTATGCTGTAAGTGCACGTGAAAACAAAAAAACTGCGTCTCAAGCGAGATGCAGTTTTTTTTGCTTATCTATTCAGTTCATTGCTTCTTAAAAAATCAGGTTTTGGCATTATGAACAGCCGGGGTTCTTGTAAATAATCCTGTACTTTTCTTAAAGCCTCACCGAATCTTTGATAGTGTACTACTTCCCTTTCTCTCAAGAATTTAAGCGGTTCCAGCACATCCGGATCATCTGTCTGATTAATTAACCATTCATATGTCCCCCTTGCTTTCTGTTCCGCGGCTAAATCTTCTGTAAGATCAACTATAGGATCACCCTTAACCTGCAAAAATGCAGCCGTAAAAGGCGTACCTGAGGCAGCCTGAGGATAAACTCCTCTGCCATGATCTGTATAATATGCACCTGCTCCGGAACTTTCTATTTCCTCAACTGTTGCATTTTTCATTAATTGATGAACCATTGTACCTATCATTTCAAGGTGCGCAAGTTCTTCGGTGCCTATATCATTTAATGTTGCTATCGCTTCGGGTGTTACCATTGAAAACCTTTGGCTTAAATATCTTAAAGAAGCGGCTAATTCTCCATCAGGTCCGCCATATTGTGAAATTATTTTTGTTGCTAATCCCGGATTAGGGGTTTTTATTTTAATCGGATACTGTAATATCTTATCGTATGACCACATATATATACTCCTTCCTATATCTCAAAATTTGCTTCATATTCCCAAGGCCACGGTCCATCAATCCATTGCCATGGATATGTGCTAAGCGAAGCATCCTGATTAATCATACCAAAGTTTTTATTATATTCATCATTTAGGATATTCATTTGCTTTACAAAGGCATTGCGCTTAGCTAAAGCATTTCTGTCGTTAGGATGAGTATTTAGATATAATTGCAATTCTTCTAACATCATATGAGTTCCGGCAATCTCTCTTTTTAAGTTCATAGCATCATTATTCATTTTGTCCCCTCCTCTTAACATTCTGATAATCTGCAGGGTCTGTTTTCATTGTCTTTTCTGTTATAAGGGCTAAACAGTTCCGGAAATGCTGTTCCTGCTGCCAGGCTTTCTATAGGACTAAATACTTCACACATAAATTGATATGGGACGTATGCAGCTGCTAATCTCACATTTTCTATAACCAATTCCTGGGGTATACAAGCTTCAGGATTGGAATAATACATCTCATCCAATCTTCTATTATTAATCATTTTAAGGTTCCTCCTTATGGTATCTGCTTATTTTTATAATATGGCTTTGATATATTTTTGTTACATATCCAAAAAGATATATCAAAAAAGGTCGAAAAAAACAGCTTATTTAATAAGCTGTCAGATTGATGACAAAGTCATCAAGATGATAGGCTGTTGAAAAAGTTCGACTGCCGGAAATCGGGTTTAGAAGCCGGCTTTATCAAGTGCATCCTTAACCGCATTAATAATTGCCTTGCTCGTTACGGTTGCTCCTGACACCGTATCTACATCTGTTGTTTGATTTTTTACTATCCTGTCTGTTACGGTTTTAATTGCATTAGTGCTTACACCTTTTGTTTCATTATGGTAAACAACATCAATATTCATAATTTTTTTGTTTTGAACATTTACCTTAACCTCAATAGGTCCACCTATACCTCTGTCCTTACCGATATATTCACCTGATTTCAATATTATTTCTTCTCGTTCCGTCCATACTGCTTTAATAGGAGTTTTGACCTTCATCGCTGTTTCCTGCAGCACATCATATTTAACCTTGGCTGCATTTTTTCCGGATATCCTTCCGAAAACAACTGCTTCACCTAAATTGCCGGTTCCCTGATAAATACTTGAAAACATTGAGCCAAGCTCTCCTGCGCTGTATAAATGAGGTATTGGTCTTCCGTTAACATCAAGAACTTCTCCGTTTTTATTCCTTTCGGGTCCTCCCTGCGTATTGGTAAAGGAAGGAACTAATTCCATTGCATAATATGGTGCTTTTGTAATAGGCTTTAATGTTTTCGGATTTCTGTTAAAATCTGTATCCTTCTTATCGTTACAGAATTTATTGTAATCTTTAATTGTCTTTTTTAAATTTGCAGAATCTACTCCTATTTTTTTAGCGAGCTCATCAATTGAATCTGCCTTGATAACATAACCTTTCTCAATTTCTTCCACGTTTCCTTCGCTCCATGAATCGTAAACGGGCTGCGACAATCTTGCTGTTTCATCGAATACAGCAAATGCGGGCAGAGATAAAGGCATCTGTATCCAAGAGCCGTGGAAATCAATATATCCGTGGTGAGGAAGAACCGATTCATCCGTGAACCTTGTACCGTCCGCACCTATGAAAATGGTATTTTGAGTAGCAAAGCCCGTACTCAATACACTCTTTTCTCCCTGTATCGCATAAGCGAACGTTGTTCCCGTTTCCGGGTTTAATACATTTAAATCGGGACCTGCCATATTGCCCATATGCCATAGATTTGCACCAACCTCCATAGCCATTTTTATTCCATCACCTGTATTGTATCTTGCCGCTTTTGAATAACCGTAGGGCAGGTGCAGGTAATCCTGAATCATCTGTTGATTATTCTCAAAACCTCCCGTACACAGAACAACACCGTTTTTAGCTCTTATATTCAATACTCTTCCGTTATTTTCAACCTTAACTCCATGAACTGTCTTTGTTCTCGGATCCTGAATCAAGCCAACCGCCGGAGATTCATACCAAACTTCGATTTTATCGCTTCGTTTTTCTACTGCCTCCTGCAGTGTTCTGTACAGCTTGCCTGTAAACATTTCTCCCTCAATAATCAGAGCATCCATAACCTCTCCGCCGGGATAATCGTATTCATTAAAAGGAAAAGACATTATGTTTTTAGCACCGATAGAAGTGAGCCATTCTCGATTTTCACCAGCCTTTTCAAGATATGAAATAATTATGTCATCCACCGGTGTATTGAATTTACCTCTAAGGCTTTTAAAGTATTCCGTTCCCTTATCTACGGTATTTTTATCTAAAGCAAGGACGGCCTGACCTGCATATCTTGTGTTGCCGCCTTCCTGTCCCTTCGGTGCTTTTTCAAGCAATAAAACCTCAGCACCTTCATCTGCGACCTCAATACTTGCAGTGGCTCCGGCTCCTCCATAACCGACAACAATCACATCATATTCACCATGCCAATCTACTGTATATTCAAAGTGATAATCCTGACTGTTATAATTCATTTGTGGTGTTTCAAAAGAAAAGCCCGTTAATGTCTGCATAATTAGCACTAAACTTAATAAAATAACGAATAATTTTTTCATTTTGCCTCCTTTTTTCTTCTTTCTTTTATTGATCTGATTTCTTTTTCCATTTCAGATAATATCAGTTCTGCACCTACATTAAATTCACTTGCTAAAATATTAACAAATCTCCCGTTAAAAATTTTTTTCCAGTCCGTCATTTGAGGGTCGTAAGTCAATGCATAAGCTGTCAATCTTCCTGCATCCTCTTCTATTCTCCCCTGTCTTGATTGTTCAAAATCAATGCCGTAAACTTCACCCTTATATATGATAAAATTTCTGAAATTCACATCCCATATTATATATTGTTGATTATAAAAAGCAGAAGTAACCGCATAATACTTTTTTAACCATCTGCACAATTTATATAGAATACCTTCATAATCAGTTGAATTAATCTTTTCTTCATTTTCATACCAATCAAGAAGAGTATTGTCTCCTAAATCCTGTAAAATTAAGCTGTTGTCATTTATATCTGTTACATCGGGGACTGTTAATCCATTTTGCTTTAACAATATTAATATTTCTAATTCTTTTTTCAGATCTTCATAATTATTAAAGGTTTTGCGAATAAAGGAACTGTCATTTTCAATAATTCTTGATACTTGATTTCTTTTACTTGTCAGGCTTATTTTCTTATACATATTTCTATGTCTCCATTTTCATTGTATCCCTCGAGTTCCTTTACTATGGACTCTACCGAGTTAAATAATACTTTTTGTACAAAAGGAACCATTTTTATTGCTTTACCGTTAATCTTAAGTACTACTTTTTGTTCATCCAAAATGCAATCACCCCTTTCTGCCTTTCCTTTTAAAATCAAAGAGCATAATTCTTTACAGGTGTATCCGCATTTTTTACAGCATTCATCTTTCATATCCGGCAATCTGTCAAAAACCTTCTCTTCAATTAAATTAACTAATTTTTCGATATCCTTAACTGCACTGATTGCAGGCAATCCCTTATATTCATTTATTGTGTCTGCAATACGGCCTGATACGGCAAATGAAGTTTCGTCCAAGCGTTCTTCTATTGCTTCTTCATCATGTGCAGTAACTATTTTAGGAGCGCAGGTATCTCTTGCACCTTCTAAAATTACAAAATCGTGATTGTAAAAGTTCAGAATCTCATTTATGCTCAGCTTTTCCTGAAATAAAATATCTGTTTCATATTCTCCTCTCGCAGTAACCAATGATGAGCCTGCTTTTTTATGTCTGTCGGTATTAGTTCCCTCAACATCCATTTTGAAACCGTGAAAATGAATATGCTTTACAGTTCCAACCGAATAATTTCTTTTCTTTAATTCCTTTATTATATGTTCAATTGTGGTTGTCTTACCTGAATCTGTTATGCCGATTACCGAAAATACTTTCATTATGCACCTCTCTGAATAATAACAAATACAACTACCCCTAAGCATAATCCAATAATGATGTAATCAATGCGCTTCATTTTTAAAATCATGTAGCTTGTTCTGCATGGATATGCCCTAAAACCTCTCATCTCCATTGCTGCCGATAATTCCTTAGCTTTTAAAACAGAATTAATGACAATCGGAGTCAGTATATACTTATAAATTTTTAGCTTTTCATTTAACCTGACCTTCTGTAAATCTATGCCTCTTAATTGTACGGCAGTTACTATATCTGACATCTCCTCTTTAAAAACAGGAAGAAACCTGATGGCTATTGAAGTCATAAAAGCAATCTCATATGGACATTTCCACTGCACTAATCCTTGAATTATTTCTCTGCTGCTTGAGGTTGTTATGATTGAAGCGGAAACAATTATAACAGTCAATCTCAATAAAAATTCTAAAGCTCTTATTATACCTGTATCAGTTAACATTACCACTTTTCCAAGTGAAAACAAAGGGTTTCCGGACTTGTTAAAAATACTTTGAATAAGTGCAATTGCTATCATAGCCGGTAACAGCTTCCTGATGCTTAAGAACATTGAAATAACATTTCTTTTCATCAAAAATGACAAAATTACAGAAACTGTCAATATGATTAACAGAGTATACAAGTTATTGTAGATTAATGATAAAGTTGATAGCAAAAGGACTATAGTAAGCTTAGTTCGAGGATCTATTTCCAGAGATTGTATCACTTATAATTTTGCCTCCTTCTATTTTAATAATTCTTTGCCCATATCTTTCAATAAATTCTTCGTCGTGGCTTATTGTCAAAATGCCTGTTTTCTTAGCGCTCAATGTATCCAGTAATTTATTTAAAGATTCGATTCTCTCCTTATCCAAAGAAGCGGTTGGTTCATCAAGTATCAGAAATTTTGGTTTATTCATAAGTACAGATGCAATGGCAAGTCGTCTTTTTTCACCGTAACTTAAGAAAAACGGATAAGAATCTTTAACCTTATCAAGTTCAAATATTTCAATCATTTCCTCAGCTTCTTTTAAAGCAGTTTCAGGCAAAATTCCTTTGATAACCAAAGGAAAAGTAAGCTCCTCTATAACAGACATTGCAAAAAGCTGCCGTTCAGGATACTGATATACATATCCAATTAATTCACCTGCTTGTCCCAATGATAACGATGACGAATCTCGTCCCAATATTTTTATTTCTCCTCTTTGTGGTTTTAAAATACCCATTATCAGCTTAGATAATGTCGTCTTACCCGAGCCGTTGTTTCCTGTTAATACTGTGTTTTCCTCCGTATTAAGAGTTAAAGAGAAATTATCAAATACTGTTCTGCCTTTTTTATATTTGAATGAAACATTGTTTATCTCTATAAAATTACTCATTATTCACCTATATATACTGTTCTGTCTATTATTTCTATATTTTCAGAATCATGGTCTGCAATTATCAAAGTTTTTCCTTTGTTCTTTAAATCTTTCAGCAAATTTATTATTATTGCTTTTTTTTCATCATCAATCCATGACATAATTTCATCACATATAATAATTTTTGGTTCAAGTATTAATACGGAAGCAATTGCAATAAGCTGCTGCTGACCGCCGGATAAATTATTTGGATTTTCGTATCTATATTGCTCCATTCCTATAATTTTTAATATATTGTCGATTCTTCTTCCGATTTCCTCTCTGCTGATACACATATTTTCAGGTCCGAAAGCAAGTTCATCTTCAATGGTCGGCGAAAAAAGCTGAGTGGACGGATTTTGAAATATAACACCTACATTTGAAACCATTTCAGATAGAGCCATTTCTTTTATATTTTTCCCAAAAATAAAAATCTCACCTGTCAAATGGCCTGAATATAAAGAAGGAATTAATCCGCATATAGCATTTACCAAAGTACTTTTACCCGACCCGCTTTTTCCTCTGATTTCAACAGTTTCTCCTTCTTTTATGAAAAAGTTTATATCTTTTAATATTTCATTCCGTGAATTGTCATATCTGAAGCTTAAATTATTAATTTCAACAGCATTCATTATTTTACCTCTATTTTTGTAATCCATTTGCATCTTCTGTTGCTGAAGGTATCATTGACCACTATGGATTCATAAGGACCTCTTCCGCCGTTATCCCTGCTGCCCAAATATTTGCCGTCTTCCATATATGTAATAAAAATATTTTTATCGTTTATTATTTCTTCCTTAGAATAAGCAACCGCATATCCGTCCGCACCGATAATTACAGCTCCGTTTATTTCATTTATCTCTATATCGTTTTCTTTTAATATATTTTTTAGTTGGACTCCCACATAACTGTGAAGCGTTGCATCTGTCGTTGAAGTATCAAGAATCGCCTCAAAAATTTCTTCTCCTGAGCCTCTAATTGTTTCCATATTCAATAATGTCTCTTTATTACCTTCTTTTAATATTATTTCAGCTCTTCTTAATATTTCTTTCTGTGCTTCCATTGTTTGCTTGTTAAAATTATACGATATTACTACAGCAATGAGTAATAATATAATTGTTATTGCACTTGCAGTATAAGCGACCGGCAACAAATCAGAAGATTTGGGTCGTCTGTTTATAGCAATGATTTTTTTGTTCATATGTTTCTCCGGTTATTAAAATTTAAATAGTTGGTTTAACTTTACAATAATTGTTTAAAATAAATATATATATGGTATAAATATGTTATATTATAATTTTAGGAGGAAAAAATGTATAAAGAAGAACTATCTGTTATATCTCAAGCCATTCTAAACGAAATAGAAGGTTTTGAATTCTACAATTTAGCCGCTAACCAAGCTGAAACTTCCGGGACCAAAGAGGCATTTTTAGAACTGGCTAATGAGGAACTAAAACATGCCGATTATTTAAAAGCTTTATGGAAAAAGCTAAGTGACGGTCATGAAGTCAAAATTGAAGATATTGTTGAATCCGGCATTGACATTCCGTCTCCCGAAATATATCGCTGGGACAAAGTAGATAAAAGCAGTTCATCAGTTGCCATGTCCATTTTCGGAATAGGAATGCAAATGGAAAAAAGCTCTATTGACTTTTATGAAGAAGCTAAAAGCAAATTATCTTCACAAGCAAGCAAGGATCTCATTGATTTGCTTATAAGCTGGGAAAAAGTCCACTTAAATCAATTCAGTAATCAATACTCTCTATTAAAAGAGGATTGGTGGTCTGAGCAAGGATTTGCACCGTTTTAATTCAAATATATAAGTATAGACCGGCTGGACGCCAATGAAAAAGTCGGTCTTTTCAATTTATTACAAAATAAGGAACAACCATATCCGCTTGCTGACATTCCCCGTGACTTCCGCCTTCCAACGTTTCATGCATCCCATGATCCGCTGTGAGAATAATTTTACCTTCCCAAATTTCTGATAATTGTTCAATCCAGCTGTCTATTTTGCTTATATAGTTCATTGCTTCATCCGAATACGGTCCAAAACTGTGTCCTCTATCATCTATTCCGTGAAAATGAACAAATATCAAATCATAATCTTCTTTAAGAGCCGTTAATGTACTTTCAAACATCTCATCATCCGTATCGCCGTCTTTATTTAAATCAATATGCAGCATCGGTTCTATTTCTGTATTGAGAATTTTTATATCACCTTCCAATATAACAGATTTCTTATCATTTTCCAATGCATATTGAAAAATGCTGTCTACCTTCATTTCTCTGTTGCTTCTGTCATGTATCCCGTTAATATCAGGGGTTTTTCCCGTTATAATAGCAGCATATCCTGCGTTTGTAACAGGTGTATAAACACTTACAGCTTCATTTTTATAATAGTTCTGAAGAAAGCTTATATATCCCTTACTTAATGCATGCTTATACTGGTTTAGTGAAAAGCCGTCAAGCAATACTAAAATAACCCTTTCATTATTTTCCAAGGATGATTCCGCATCGTAATAAGCATCTGTTATGCTGAAAAAATCATTATATAAATATATACCCTTCAGTCCCTTTAGTCTACTTATGCTGATTGAATCTTTAAAAGGAAGCTTAACAATTGAACCCGTGTCATATATTAATGCAGCCTCATTATACTTTTCGACAGTTATGTCTTCTCCTAAAATAATATTATCTTTAAGGTAGTAATCAACTGCCAAATCTTCATGTTTATCAAAAATGTTAATTACCGGTTCATTTATTGATGAAGTTGAAATACTGCAAGACATTAATAAAACAGAAGTCATAATTAAGATTATTATTTTTTTCATATCATCCCTATAAAATTATATTTATTTTTTTTAATCCTTTCATTATACTGTAAGCGATTATACCGCCTATTGCTCCGGACAGCGCCGCACCGGACAATACTAAAGCAATAGTGACAGCAGGTAATCTGAAAAACATTATATTCGATATCAGGGTACCGGTTACATTAGCAGCCATACAACCAAATAAAGAATGTAAAATGTTATAGTTTTTATCCTTAGAAAAAAGAAAAACTATATCAACCATCATCCCCGGCAATGTATATGAAATTAAACTCATGATACCGTGAGTTCCCATGGTTCCCGTAGCAATAACCAAAATGCTTTGTACTATGCCGATCACTGTACCCGTACCGGTCTTTTTTACAATGGCAGCACCAAGCACAATCCAAAACATGTAAAAACCTCCGGCTATTGCTCCACCGGGAATAAACAAAGGACCCGATATAATATGAACAAGCGGAACTATAATAGGCTTTGTGGCTACTCCCAGGCCTGACAGCATAGCAATGATTATTAAATTAAAAACAGAAAAGTTACTTAAAAATGACTTATCTTGCATATCCATACCTATTCCAATATAATTTCATTCACATGCTTTATCCATCGCTGGCTGAAAGGGTCTCTCCTTATAATCAACTGAAACGGACCGTTTCCGCCTTGCTGTTTTGACTTGAGAATTTCTCCGTCTCTTTCAAAGCACAAATAAACATTGCTTTGTTCTTTAATTTCTTCCATATCTAATATTATCCTGTATCCATCTGACGCATTAAAAGTTACTCTTGTAAATTTATCAGCTTCAACTCTGTTTTCATTTAACAGCTTAATCAGCTCAATTCCCTTATATTCCGTTTCTACCGGCTTTTGTCCGCTGCTTCTTACGACGGCAGGAAAATCAATTGCATCTGTACTGCTGTATATATTGTCTGTTTCAACTTCTGTAACTTCATTTTCAATCTTTATGATCAGGGAAGCTTTTTCTTCAGAACAGGCAGTGAGCAGCATTAAAACACAAACAATTATAATATTTTTAATAACATTTTTTTTAATCATAATTACCTTCCCGTCAATAATTTAATGATTTACTTACCGCATCTCTTACGGCATTTAAATATCCCCTGCTGGTTGCTGTTGCACCGCTTATGACCTCAACATTTAAATTGTCCGAGTATTTTAATTCTTTAGATATTTCCTTGAATACTTCCTCATAATAACCCGTAGTCTCTCTGTGATTAATAGTTCTTATGTCTGTAATACCATTATCCTTGATTACAATCTCAACATCCATAAATCCGCCAAAACCCATACCTCTGCCTGTATAAACACCGTCATTCAAATCGGAAACTATGCTTGAAGAAAATACATGTTTAGATGAAGAAGTTAAAGGCAGTAATGTATATATTGACATAAACGCAATTAAACTTATAATAAGATACCTCTTAATTAATTTCCCTGCAAACCTATATGAAAATCCCTGTCTTCCGTTAATACACGTCCGGCTTGTACACTCTGAACAATTGATACATTCGGGAGAAACCGTCAATTCATCCGTATATGGTATATCTACCGGACAATTTTTCAAACAAGCAGAGCAACCGTCACAATTGCTTGATTTGTAAAGCTTTAAAGGTCCCACCGCATATAAAAGCGCCTGAAACGCCCCTAACGGGCAGAAACATCTGCAAAAGATTCTCTTAATAAATAAGGATGCTATAATAATTGCAAATAAAATAAAAGTTCCTATATATATATTAAAACCAATAAAAATATTCATATAAGCAAGCCAAGGGGAATAAGGAGATATTAACTTTCCGATACCCAAAATACTGAGTACCATGGTGAATATTAAAATCAAATATTTTAATATTTCAGGATTAAAATATTTTGCCTTTGACAATTTAATTTCTTTTATATTCATCCTTTTTCCTATAAACTTAAAGAAATCCTGCAGGCTTCCTATCGGACATATGTAACCGCATAAAAATCTGCCGAATAACAAAGCCGAAACCGATATTGCAATCGTTAGACTTATGCTTTTGCTTATACCCCTCCATCTGTACGACAAATCGGTCAATGATGACTTTAATGCACTCCAGCCACCGTATGGATTCAAATCACCCACCGACAAAATTCTGAAATCTATAAAATCATTTATATACAAATAATAAATTATACAAGCAGCTATAACTGATAAGGAAAAAATAGTTTGAATTATTGCTCTTCTTTTTATTTTCATTTCTTTTCTATCCTTGATAAATCAGTTAAAAGAATTTTACTGTCTTTGTAGAAGCTGACTTTTTCTCCTTCAGATATTATGTAGCTGTTTAGCATATCGTCTAAAGATAAGTTAATTTCTTCACCTGTTTCACTAACAGCAGTAAAAGTGTTGCTATCATTCCATCTCATACCTGCCGTCAATAGTACATCCTCCAGAAGCATTGCTTCAACTCCGTTTAAATCCTTGGTTCTTACAACGTCTATTATTTTTTCGGGAAAAATAACAGCATCCTTGGTAGTTGAAAAATGTGTCATATTTTTTACATTCATACCAAGCTTAAAATTAGGCGAAATATTCATCGGAGCATTTTCACCTTCTACCTTGATGAAATATCTTTGTCTTACTAATGAAACGGTTTCATTTTTGCTTAAACCGTCAACGGCTCCCATTGTAAAGAAACCTTTTTCGTCTACAATATCAAATTTCCGGAGAATTTTACCTACCTCTATGGATTTATCCTTGCTTCCGTAATATTCATAATAATATGGTTCAATGTCTTCAGTCAATGCATTAAATATATGTACCTTATCAATGTCCTTTGGAGATATTTCTTTATATAAATCAATATTGGACACCATTTTAACCCAATAAGGCCCCAGTTCCATAGGCAGAGCTATTCTCACCGGCTTCTCGTCATCTTTTATTATTTTTCTGTCAACTTCCCATACAAGTATCACATCATTTAAATTTAGCTTTTCTTTGTCTATCAAGGTGTAATATCCGTCACGTCCAGTAATCCCTATACCTTCATACTCACTTAAATTAATACCTTCTTTTTCAAGTACATGCCTTAAGGCAGGACCTTTAACGTGCATATCTGTTTCGGTACCCGTAGTATTTATCAACGTAACATCCATTTCAAGCTGCTCATACTGTTTTATTTCATCAGTGTCAATTCTTACACTTCCCTCTTCCCAATTAATTAAAAAGCTGTTAATATCCTTCTGCCACATTTCCTGAGGTACAACATCAGCAACTTTAGCCATTTCAACATTGTTATTTTGGTATTGAAACACTCCGACAGCAGCATTTACCGCAGTTACTACCGCCTGAGAGCTAACCGTTGCTCCTGTTACCTGTACTATATCTTCGTCATTTTCCTTGTCAAGAACGACTAAATTTAAATATTTGCCTGCAAATATATTTTTAAACCTTTCCAGAAACCAATCCTTTTCTATATGCTCAGCGTAATCCAAGGATTCCTCATGTTTCAGTATTTTAATACCTATAAGCTTATTTTCTTCAGTATCAAAAGCTGATAAAACTTCAACAGGACCATTATAACCGATGCAATCAGTAACATATGCTTTAATTTCACCGTCTATTTTATATCCTCTTTTAACCGAAGGAAAGTTTAAAGATACAAAAATATCATCTGCTATATCTTTAATTAATTCTGCTTTTTTTGCCTCCGGATAAAATGACATAACTATTTTTTCTTCTTCGGAAGCCTTATTTTGTGTTAAAAACAATGTACCTATGATTATAATTGTTACGGCAATAATAATATAATAAAATTTTTTATTATTCATAAGATTCCTCGATTATTCTATTACAATTCTATCTATATTTGAAACCCAATTAGGTTTATTTACATCCCCAGCTTCTTTCTGACCTACCACCAGCTTAAATGGTGACCCTTCTTCGGGGTCGTATTCAACACCTTTTTCTTCCCATGCAATAATCATAGGATATTTTACATCAGGATTTGTTTCATCAATATAATCTTGTTTCTTAACCTGTTCCACTGTAAACGTCATTTTATAACCATCCTGAGCTATAACTGTAATAGCTGCCGCCTCATGTGAAATTTCAGATGCTTCCAACAGCTTCCATAAGTTTACCCCCTTAAAGTGAGTGTATCCCGTTGTTCCAAAGCTGTTTAGTGAATAAAAATCCGCTTCAAAAATCAAATTGTTCATTTCTTTTAATTCATTGAGATTAAATGATATTTCGTTTTCTATAAGTCCTTGAATTTTTAAAGCAACACCTTGTTCGATATTTTCATCTTGTTTGTTTTCAGATTGATCCGCTTCTTCTTTTTTATTTGATTCTTCAGTATTATCTTTTATGCTTTTTTCATCTTGAGTTGCATCTTTTTCTTCATCATCTTCTTCTGTTTGTTCTTCTGAACCTTCTTTAAGCTCTTCTTTTTGCTGCTCTTTATTTTCGGGATCAACTACAGTTTCCTCAATACTTTCATCTTCATGTATTTCTTCATTTTCATTTTTAATTACTTCTGTTTCATTTTCGGAATTTACCGTAATTTCATTGTTGTTTGAGGTGCATGAAGTTAAAACTAACAGTATAATAAACAAAATCATCAATAATTTATTTTTCATAGTTCCTCCCATCTCAGAGAGAGAAAGAAATAACTTTCCCTCTCTGTTTATAAGATTGTAGAATTTATTTATCCAAATATCTTAGCAGCATAACTATTGCCTGCGCTCTGGTTGCATTTTGACCTCCGCCAAATATATTATCCGGCAAGCCCTGAATTATTTTTGAATTTACTGCTTTTGCAACCGGCTCTTTTGCCCAGTCAGCTACATCATCATCATAAGATGACAATATTTGTGACGTCTCTGCCGCTGTTAAATTACCTTCTAAAAGAGAACCGATTATTGTTCCGATTTCCTGTCTTGTTATTGGTGCTTCAGGTCTGAAAGTATTATTTTCATATCCATTCACTAATTTGTTTTCAACTGCTTTATCAACATCATTTGCAAACCAATCTTCAGCTTTTACATCGTTAAATGCTGTCTTAGCACTTGTTGTATCAAGATCAAGAATTCTCACAATCAATGAAATAAATTCTGCCCTTGTGATGTTATCATCGGGTCTGAACATATTGTTGCTGCCCTTTGCATAACCCTTCTGCTGCATACTAATAATTTCATTTTTTGCCCAATGGTTTTCTATATCATTAAATACAGAAGCACTTTTAACGTCCTTTAATTCGGGAGCCTCATAATCACCTGTTCCCACAACTATACAATCCGTCCATTTGACCCACATGGATTTACTTTCTTCGATAATCAATCTTATCGGTCCATATGCGTTGTTATTCGCATATCCCACATCACCTTCGTTTGCTACCAAGGGGTATCCTTCAACCGCATAAGCAAGAATTATATCTTTTATTTTACCTTGAGAATTTAAAACACCGTTCATTAACTGATCATTACTTCTCAAAATCTGATTGTAATTAGGTCCGCTGAATACTCTTACACTTGGTGCATCTACGCCGTCCTTAAGTCCCACAACATTTGAAATTATATCCCAAAGAACAACTCCTTCAAATTCTCTTATACCATCACCTGTATAAATATCTCTGACAGCATACTCAGTTAAATTCTCTATTTGTCTTAAAGTAAATGTCATCGGCTCTTTTACCTGTGATCCGGTTACTCTGAGTACAGGTCTGTCCAAATAATCCTTATAAACGCTTTGGTCATGGCTCCATGATGAATCCTTCGTAACTTCAATCTGTGTGCTTTCACCGTTTCCGCTTCCTTTTTCATCCGTCATCAAAGAATTACCTTCGCCAATAATGATTTCTTTGGCAAATTGAACCTGATTTGAACCATTGGTATCATTGTAATTTGTTTTACCGAATATTATGCGGAGAGGTCCTCCGTCATTACCCAGCCCGGGATTGAAGCCGTCATCCGCAGGTCTTGTAACATAGGGATAACCGTTGAAGCCATAGGCAACCAAGACAGGCATTCCTGTACGCAATGGATCAACGTACTCTCCCGGGAATGTACCGTCACCCTTATCCAATGCACTTTTTTCATAATATCCGTACAAGGAACTGTCTTTTATTTCTTTTATAGTCATAGGAGCAAAATTATAATTGTCGGCCGCTATGAATCGAACGCTGGTATTTTCGTCAATATTGGCATTTAAACCTGCTTTCAGCAACAAATCCCATAGCGGCACACCTTTAAATGTGTTGTAATACCAAAAATATTCACTATTTGACAAACTGTATTCATCGGTTACATGAAGAGTCTTCATGGCTTCAATATCAGACACCTTATATCTTACTTCCTTACCGAGACCGTCTCCGTGAATTATTAATTCATAATCTGTATATTTCACATCGTTATAAGGTGCATATGTATGTTCATATATGTTTTTTGCGTCCTTTTCTTCGATATAAACATATGCAACATTAGAAAATTCCTTGGCACTTTTTTTGTCCTGTTCAAAAACTAATTTGAAACAGCCGTTATCATTGTGTTTCTCCTTTATATAACCTTCTTCTGTATCCAGATATACAAGAGGAACCTCGTTAACACCATAAGCTACAACATATTTTTCTGCTTCTGCAATGGGAACTGTCAAGATTTTTTGTCTTGATTTATCTTTAAAGGTTATATTGCCGGCATTATTCCTGACCTTAACGTAATTATCTATCAAATACTTAACGTTAATTCCTTCATAGGAATTCTCAATTATTTTTCCGGCGACTTTTTCATGGTAGATTTTTGTGACCTGACCATTTAAATCCTCTTCAATTTGTCTTAGGGAAATTGCTCTGTAGCCTTCAACAGCAGGACCCTCTATGGTAAAGGTTGCTCCTGTTATAGCATCCACGTTATAGGGCTCTCCTTCATATGAGAGATGTTTATAAGGTGATTTATTTATTGATTCCTTTTTAAGTTCTTCGCCTATTGTAATCTTAATAACTTCCTTGCCCCATTTTGACATATTCATGTCATCAATACCGTTTTGTCCAAAAACAAGCTTTGGGAAATCTCTGTCTAAATCCTTTTCTGTGAGCTCTCTGTCCGACCATGTTATAGGCGGAGCGAAAACATCTTTAGGATAATCCGCCAATACAGCATTGTACTTTGCAATCATAGGAGACACGTTTGATTTGGTTTTTTCCGTAAAATCATTATAGCTGTATGTATTTTTTAATTCACTTATTGTCTTTGTAAATTCGAACCCGTCCGCACATGTAAATTTAACTTCATAATCATAGTCATTTTTTAAATTATCAGTACCTATTAATTCAAATAAATCGTACCCTTTTGCTTTAACTATTTTATGAAACCCCAGTGAATTATTAGTAGAAAATATTTTTTCCACCATTGAATATTTTGACCAATCCGCTTCAGTAATTATAACTTCTTCATTGATTCCGGTACCTGTTATTAATAAATCAACCTCTGATGCATTTGCAGGCAATATCAAAGCTTGAGAAACAATCATGCATATAACCAATATTAATGACAATATTGATTTGTTTTTTAACATACTGACCTCCTTGTTAAATAACGAGAAATACACCGCCTACGGAGTCGGATATCTTAGTTATAAGAAATGAGCGAAAATATCGCCCATTTCCTATTTTAAGTTATATTTCTTCGACTCATATCACAAAATTATTTAAATAATGTATTAAATACCACTAATGCTGCTTCTGCACGGTTTACATCTTTTGCAGGTTCAAAGTTTTCAACCGCAACTCCTTCAAATACTTTCTCTGCTTCAAGCCACGCTACTGAGCTTCCTGCCCAGTCGGCAACCGTATCTTTGTCTGAATAACCGGATTTCTCCATTACGAATTTATCTAATTTTTCCTGAGCTACCTTACCTGAAGCAACAGCTGCTCTTGCAGCTACAGCAGCCATTTCCTGTCTTGAAATTATTTTTTCAGGAAGGAATGTACCATCTGTATTTCCTACAAACAAACCATTATCAACTGCAGCCTGTACATATACTGAGGACCATCGGTCAGCAGTTACATCACTGAAGGCTCCTTGATATTCTTTTGTTTCATATCCTAAAGCCTCAACAATTATTTTACAGAACTGCTCTCTTGTAAACGGGTTTTGCGGTGCATACAGACCATCACCCATACCATCGATTATACCCTTATTGGCAAGTTCATAAATAGCTGCTTCTGCGAATTTATACTCTTCGGTTATATCATTAAATACTTTTTCTACGTCAGTATCTGCAGGATCTTCTATTTCCGCAGATTCTTCTTCAACTGTTTCTTCTGCGGCGGAAGCGTCTTCCTCGGTAACAATTATCTTATTTATCAATTTATAAACTGTTCCAAATTCGCCTTCTTCCTTAACTTTTCTGTAGATTGTTATATCTTCAGTGTCAGCGTTTTCATCATTGTCTATTGCTTCACCGTTTACTTCATATGCTATAACATATTTCAGTTCATCATTGAATATATCTTCAAGAGATTGAGGATCAATCGGATATCCGTCAGATGCTTCAAATAATACTTGTCCGTTTTCAAAAGTAATTTCAGCTTTTTCCTTTAAAAGATATTTTAAGCTTACACCTTTTACATCAGCTGTTTTTTCACCGGTCTTGCTGTTATATATGTATTCTTCGTCAATTAGTGCCTCAGCCGGCATTGCTTTTAAATCATCAAATGAGAATTTCAATGTTTCTTCCACTTCATTAACTGCTATTTCCAACGTATAATCAACAGCAAATGCAGAAACCTGTGACAATATAAGTGCAATTGTCAATACAAATAAAATAATTTTTGATTTTCTTATCATATTCTTCTTCCTCCAAAAGTATAAATAATTACAAAAAAACAGCATGCCTGATGGAAATGCTGTAAAAAATTAAAACTCCTTTCCAACAGGAGGCCTCATTGTTTCCAAACAAGACCCTAACGGCATAACAACCATGATTTTCTTTTAGGCGGCTATGCTCGGAGCTATTTTCTATATTGTGTAAATTATATCATATTATAAAAATTATGTAAAGTGTAACGAGGTATAAAAAAAGCAGTAAATTTTTACTGCTTTACTCATATATATTTACTATTCTATCTCCAACCATGTCCATATTTAAATATTCTTCGTGTTTTTTTGGTATGGTTACAACTTCAGGGTTACCATCACTTATAAATCTTTCTCTCGTACCGTTCTCAAAAGATTTAAAATAATCGTATATACCGCAATTATCCACATTTATTTCGCTTGCAGTAACTCTATATAAGCTGTTAAAATCAATCAATGTATCAAAGGGGGAATAAGCCGGTCTCCAACCCACATCAAGAGTTGCAATTGTCTTATACTTATTGCCTTCATACTCTCCGCTCAGCATAATTTCCAAATTTTCTTTTTTGGGATTGCTTCCATGAGGCAGCGCCAACGTTTCAACCTCATAATCAGGTATAATTGCCTTTATGATATTGTTTACCGAGCCGATTTCCGCCTGAATTTCATCCGAGCTTAACAATTCCAACTCATAGTGATTGTACGTGTGATTTCCTATGTCGTATCCGTTTTCAACCAGCCACTTTATCTTCTGTTCTGTATACTCTTTTTGTCCGAAGGGATTAGCGTTTAAGAAAAAGCTTACCGTAACATCAAAATCATCATATTTTTCCTTAAATTCTTCTAATATTCCTACGGCACAATCAGGGTCAATTATCAATTCACCGTCTTGTTCTATATAATTAAAATTGTTCTGTCTTCCGTCATCAAACGTTAATATTATAGGAGTGTAACCTGCTTTAGTTTTTATTTCTCCCTTTGCATAATCATTTAAGCTTATCATCTGATATTTATTCTGATACATATATTCTAAATCCTTACGGAAATTTTCGGGAGTTCTTTGCCAAACTGATTCTTCAGGTCCTATACCATGATACATAAGAATCATGATTTCTCCGAGCTCATTTGGCTCAATTGACAAATCAATTGCAGCAACAGGATCAATTTCTTCCGATTCTTCTGTTTCTTCCGATTCTTCTGTTTCCTCCGATTCTTCTGTTTCCTCATCCTCTTCTTTAATCGGCTCCTCAGGAGTCTGTTCATTTTGCTCATTACCTGAATTTGATGTTACTCCGTCTTTTATGGAGCATGCGGTTAAAGCAAACATAATAATCATAAAAATAATAATAAATTTTTTCTTCATTGACTTTTTTCCCCTTATTATTAATGTTACGTCAATTGTATAATATCTTTAACAATATGTCCATATGAAGAATTTTCATATTATTGTTGTTATTAGTTAATAATTTGGTATAATTAAGTAGTGGTGTAAGTAGTTTAGTAATTAGGAGGAAGCATGAGTAACGGGAACAAAATAGCTCAGGATAAGCTTAAGCTTTTATACATATTAAATTTCATTAATGTTCCATTGACAAATATTGAAATAACAAATTTTATATTAGATAATAGAATTCTTGATTATTTTACCTTGCAGGGACTGTTGTCTGATTTATGCGATTCCAAATTTGTAGTTTTAAATTCAAAAAAGGGCAATGAATATTACGCAATATCCGAAGCCGGAATAGCCGCTTTGGATATGTTCGGGGAGATACTGCCTGAATATTTCAAAAATGAAGTAAAAGAAAATTTGTCATATTTAAAAAAGGAAATAAAAAAACACAGAGAGTTGCTGGGTCATTATTATAAAAGAAAAGATGATGAATTTATTGTATCTCTTCAGGTCATGGAAAATGAATCCGTCATTTTCAGCTTAAGCATTAATGTTATTGATGAGGCAACAGCAAAAAACATATGCAAAAAATGGGATTCAAATCCTGAAGAAATATTTTCTAACATTGTTAAAACTCTTACGTCAGAGCTTAATTAACGATTTTTATACAGCCGGGGGTAAAGGAAATATCTATAGTTTTTGAAATTGTATGATAGTCCTTATCTATGGCTGTTATTTGATTTTTCTTGGAATTATTAATATATACATAGGAATTTCCCACAGTTAAGCTTTCAGGATACCCGCCTAAGTAGCTGGTTTTTATTAATTCCTTTTTTGCAGCATCTATTATATAAAGGGTTTTGTCAACAATGTTTATTAAGTATATTTTATTGTTGCTTTCATCAAAATCAAAGTCTGAGCCCAATCCTTCAACTTTTATTACCTTTTCTATTTCACCCGTTACAAGGTTTATAAAATTAATGTTTGTATGTACGTTGCCATTTACAAAATAAGTCATAACAATTAAACAATCCTTCGATATGAACATATGCATAGGCTTTCCATTTGTTTTGAAATATCTTTTTTCTTCCCTGTTTTCCGAATATTCTATAATTTCATTTTCTTCATAGCAGCATGTGTACAGCCTTTTATTATTTGGGTTGTATAAAACATCGTGAGGTTTTATACCGGCCGGGATAGATTCTGTCAATGAAAAATTAGTTATATCTATTACGGAAATATTATCCGATTCAAAATTTGCAACATAAATGTTATTTTCATCTAATGTAATATGTCGTGGGTCACTTCCTACATTTGTTTCTGAAATTTCATTTAAATTCAAATCGTACTTATATATTTTATTGTTGTATGAATCCACCAGATATATAGAATTCCGCCAATTAACTATGCTATGAATAGCAATCTTTTCTGACTTGCCTATATAAACCGCTTTTTTACAAGTATACTCTTCTTCCGATAATTCAAGTACAAATAAAAATAAATTCCCCTGGCTGTTTCCCGTTATTGACAATATTTCATTACATATCAAAGCAATCACCTCCATATAGTTTATGATAAAAATTTAAAGAAGTGATACTAATTCGCATTAAAATGTTCCCTTTGAGCGAATTAGTAATACTGTTTTCTCCTGTCACGGACAAATTTTTGCCCGTTTTTATAAAATTAAAACAGCAGAATGTTTTGAAATTGCTTTTTTGGGGTATACATTATATATAGCTTAAAAAGGAGATTTAAATTATGATAAAAGAAAATGTAATAAAATTGTTAAACGAGCAGGTAAACAAAGAGATGTTTTCGGCTTATTTATACTTAGATATGTCAAATTACTATATTGATAACGGCTTAGATGGTTTCGGAAATTGGTTCAAGGTTCAGGCACAGGAAGAAATGGATCATGCGATGCTGTTCATTCAATATATGCAGAATAACAGTTTGTCGGTTAAATTATTAGAAATCGGTGCACCTGATATAGATTTCAAGAGCTATGATGCCCCTCTTCACGAAGCTTTAAAGCATGAAAAGTTTGTTACTGATTCAATTCATAACATTTATTATGAAGCGTCCCAAACTAAAGATTACAGAACCATGCAATTCTTAGACTGGTTTATAATGGAGCAGGGCGAAGAAGAAAAAAATGCTGATGAATTAATACAAAAATACAACAACTTCGGAACAGACGCAAAGGGCTTGTACCTTCTTAATACTGAATTAAAAGCAAGAGTTTACACTCCCCCATCATTGGTTTTAGATTAATATCTAAATCAATGTTCAATATAAATGCAACAAAAATACAGCAGACTGTCTGCTGTATTTTTTACGCCTTAACCCCGCTACATCCTTGGTATACAAACTCTTGTTCCCACAATCAAAAAGTTAGCAGGTCTTAAGCTCGGATTAGCAATCAACAGCTGTGAAGGTGTCAGGTTATTGGCTATAGCAACAGTTGAAAGAGTGTCTCCTGTTCTGATAATATATTCTGTTGAATTTTCGGAGCAAGCTTCAAAATTTTCAGACGGAATACACAACTCAGTGCCGGGAACAATAACATTCGGATTAAATTCTCTGTTAAATTCTATTAATTCATTCAAGCTTAAATTATAACTGATTAAAATATCACTTAAACGTGTTCCTTCTTGAATTGTAACTACTGTACCAAACGGGCATCCAGGTGGAACGTTAGGTATACATATTTCCTGACCAACTTTCAAATCGTAGGGATTTGCGTCAGGATTTGATTCGAGTAATAAATTAAGCGGTATTTCATATGTTCGGGCTATATTATAAAAACTATCTCCTTCCCTGATAATATAATAAGCCCCATTTACACACGGCGGTCTTTGAGGTACTCTTGGCACGCACAAAGACATACCTACTGTCAGGGTCCTTAGTCGCAAGGTTGGGTTTAATTCCAGCAGTCCCACTAAATTGATGCCGAATCTTGCTGCTATGGAATTCAATGTATCTCCGGGCTGAACAACATAGGGCATTGTATTTACATTAGGACATTGAACCTGATTTTGGTTTTGTCTATAAATCATTATATAATCACCTCATAATATAATTTGTTATTTTATAATATTCATGAGGTAATTAATGTTTCTTAAATATTATGTTGAAACCTGTATTATTAATTAACTATTTGCAAACTTATCACGCTCTGAAACCGCAAGCTTGTCACAACGCTCATTATATTCATGACCGTTATGACCTAAGACATGAACAAACTTAACGTTATGCTTATCCATTGCTTTTAATAATCTCTCCCATAAATCGACGTTCAAAACCGGCTTTCCATCAGATTTTTTCCAATTTTTCTTTTGCCATGAACTAAGCCAGCCCTTATTGATTGCATCCGCAACATATTTCGAATCAGTTGTAACTGTAACGTCACACTTCTCTTTAAGTGCTTCAAATCCAACAATAACCCCCATAAGCTCCATTCTGTTATTAGTTGTATTTTTTTCTCCGCCGCTGAGCTCTAATTCATTTCCGTTATACTCCAATATTATTCCGTACCCTCCCGGGCCGGGATTTCCGCTGCATGCACCGTCTGAATAAATATTAACCTTTTTCATTTTTTCCGCCTACATTTATATTTTCTATCCATTTCAATATTTATAAATTAGTATACAGTTCATTCATATTAAAATCAAGTGGAAATGTCCGCTTACACATACAAAAGAGCTGTACATGTATAATACAGCCCTTATGATTTAAGACGATAGGTCGTTGTTTTCAACAACCTAAATTAAGTACAAATTATCTGCAGCAACCACCTCTGCCGCCAATACCACCAAGCCAGTTATTCCCGCCAAGCAGCCAGAAAATTACAAATATAATTATAATCCATTCTATCCAATTATTGTCACAGCCTCTGTCACAGCAATCAAAATTTGTAGCTCTTACTTCATCTGACATATATATTCACCTCTCTTTTATTTTAATTTAATATATGTCAGTTAATAAGATTTGTGATTGATAAAACTGATTATTATATTACTTCTAAGGTTGAGTATACCTTATTAATCAATTCTTCAACGTTCAGCCTTCCCTCCGAAATTAAAATGGAATCTAATTTTGGATTTATAAGAGGATGAGAAGGAGCAAAAACAGAGCAGCAATCATCGTAAGGTAAAATCGAGGTTTCATAAGTTCCGATTTCCTTTGCTTTATCCATTATCTCTGTCTTATCCATACCTATGACAGGTTTAAGTATAGGCATTTCTATAGAGTTTTCTATAACTATCATAGATTTCATTGTCTGGCTTGCAACCTGACCTAATGATTCACCTGTTATTAACATCTCCAGTCCATTTTCTTCAGCTATTCTTTCCGCAATTCTCATCATGAACCGCCTTGCTAAAATAGTTGTTTCCTCTTCTCTGCAATGCTCTTTTATGGCTTTGTGAACATCTAACAAATTAACGCTGTAAAGTTTGATTTTCCCGCAATATTCCTCTAAAATTTCTTTAAGCCGTTTAACCTTTTCATTTGCTCTCTCCGATGTAAACGGATATGTGTGGAAATAAAGAGCACTGATTTCTACTCCCCTTTTTGCAATCATATAGCCTGCTACGGGGCTGTCAATTCCTCCCGATAAAAGCAAAAGTGCCTTTCCGCAGGAGCCTATGGGCATTCCTCCTACGGTTGTAATTCTTTCAGATGATATATAACAGTTTTTCTTTATATCTATCATTACTTCTATATCGGGATTGTGTACATCAACTGTTACGTCAGGAAAAGCATTCAGTATCTTTTCACCTGCTAATGCACTGAAATCCATTGATTTGACAGGAAAGGTTTTATCCCCTCTCTTTGTATTAACCTTAAATGTTTTTATGTTTTGTTTTTCCTTAAGGTATCTGAATAATTCAATCGCTTTTTCTATGATGATTTCAGGATCTTTTTCAACCTTTATGGAGGGACTTATAACAACTATTCCAAATACCTTTTTAATTTTATTTATAATTCCGTCCATATCATCAATATGCTTAGTCTGTATAAAAACCTTGCCTAATTCCTTATATATGGATACATCCTTGTACTCTTTTAACGCATACCTTATTTGCTCTGTAAGTTTATGTTCAAAGGAACCTCTGTTTTTTCCCTTTAAAAATATTTCTCCAAAGCTTACTGCCACAACATTGTACATATAGTCCTTTGTTCCTTTCTATAGCATCATGATTTCTCTTATATCATTAACTGATTGTTTAATATGCATTACAACATATTCTACTTCGTCATGGTTATTAAAATAACCTAAGCTCATTCTTATGGAGCCATCAATATATTCCTTATCAATATTGAGCGCATCTAATATCCTGTTGCTCTTACTTTTTGAAGAACATGCCGAGCCTGTTGAAACATATATTCCTTTTTGCTCTAAAAAGTGTACCAATACTTCTCCTTTTACGTTCTTAAACGATATATTGAGTATGTGAGGAGCGCCTTCCCCATTTAATAAGCTGTTAATTCGTACATCCTCTATTTCTTCGGATAACCTTTTAGCGTAAAGAGCTTTAAGCTCATTAAGTTTATAATTTTCTTCTTCAAAATTATCATACAGAAGCTTGCATGCTTCACCAAAACCAATTATACCTGCCGTGTTTTCAGTACCCGGACGAACTGATTTTTCCTGACCTCCCCCAAAGACCGAGGGCTTAATTTTTAGCGAGGAACGAACAAATAATCCTCCGACTCCTTTAGGTCCGTGAATTTTATGACTGCTGAATGCCATTGTATCAACAGGAATATTATTTATGTCAATTTTTATCTTACCATATGATTGTACAGCATCCACATGTATTTTTGTACTGTTATTTTTGCTTTTAGCAATTTCGGCTATCTTTTTTATATCCTGCACAATCCCAATTTCGTTATTAACATGCATAATGGATACCAATACGGTATCAGAATCAACTTTTTTCTTTAAATCATCAAGATTGACTCTTCCCATACCGTCGGTTTCAACATATCTTATACTTGCTTTATCCTTGAACTGATCTACTACGTTGTAAACAGAAGGATGCTCGATTTTTGTGGTTACAATATTTGAATTTTCATATATATTACTTAAGTGGCTGATAAGCGCAATATTATTGCTTTCAGTGCCTCCTCCGGTAAAATATATTTCTTCATATTTAGCGTTAATTATTTTAGCTGCATACCTTCTCGCCTCATCAATTTTCTTTTCTGCCATCAATCCCATGCGATGAAGCGATGATGGATTCCCATAATAGTTTTTATTGACATCTATGATTTGCTGTAATACTTCATGCCTTACCCTTGTTGTTGCACTGTTATCCAAATAAACTTCCATATGTACCTCTTAAGTATAAAAAATTTGTAAAAAATACTTGCAAAATAATGTTTCTTTATGTTATAATAACCATGGTTATCCCCCCCGATAACCAAAATATATTCCCAATACCCCTTTTATGCATATTAATGCTTCACAACGATGGCCCCGTGGCCATTTTTGTGTTTTTTGATAAATAAAGCCGCTACGACCTTCTATTTAATTTCTTTCTCCATCTCATTCAAATACAACTCTAATGCCTTTTTAACCGTATCATTATCGGCAGAATTATAAATTCTGTCATCTATAGCTTTTATCGGAAGCACATCATTTGATGTCCCTGTGATAAAGGCAGCATCAAAGTTGTCAAGCTCATCATACCTTATAACACGCCTTATTACTTCAATACCGTTTCTTTCACAAACTTCTATAACCTTGCTCCTTGTAACTCCGAGCAGCACATTATCATCCGGTGATGTAACGAGCTTATTATTTTTAATAAAAAATATATTTGATTTACTTCCCTCGCTTACAGTATCATCATCATTTATTAAAATTACTTCATACGCTTTTGTATTTTTTATAATTTCTTCTACTTTTTCCTTGAAGTTTTT
Organism: Sedimentibacter hydroxybenzoicus DSM 7310; assembly: GCF_013403245.1. Classification (GTDB taxonomy): domain Bacteria; phylum Bacillota; class Clostridia; order Tissierellales; family Sedimentibacteraceae; genus Sedimentibacter; species Sedimentibacter hydroxybenzoicus. Next base: position 98,086 of record NZ_JACBNQ010000009.1, read on the forward strand.
TTGAAAAGCCTTAATGTTCGGATTATCTCTATGTATTTTTGCCGTTACAGTATGAACCCCGGTCATAAATTGTTCCTTTGCAGGATAGCTGCTTTCTATAAAATAAAATAAAACTACGGGCTCGCTGTCATAATAATACGATACTCTTATATTACAGTTTTCAAAATTATTTTCTTTTATCAATAAATTAATTGAATTTTGAAATTCATCAAAATTTAAATTCCCTTCTACATCGCTTAAGCGTATGCTGTCTCTCATACGTTCAAAGTGCTCTTTCAAAAAAATAGGATTCTTTTTGATTACTCTTATAACCTCGTATATTTTTGCTGTGTCGTTTGCCAATAAAGTATTTAATTCAGGCTTGCCTATCAATTGGTTATTCTTAACATTCATGTTTGAAATAATATTCATCATTTATTCTCCTTCCCGTCCCAAAATAACTTTACCTCGTTTATTAAGTTGTTTACATTATTAATCTTTTTATAATGTTTCCAATGCTCAGGAAACAGCTTTATGTATGTCATCTGGCACAGCCTTGAATCTATCATAAGCACCGTGCCTCTGTCATTTTCAGTTCTTATCACTCTGCCTGCGGATTGTAAAATTTTATTGAAACCAGGATATTTGTATGCAAAGTCATAGCCTGAATTATATTTTTCATCAAAAAATCCTTTAATAATATTTCTTTCAAAGGAAATTTGAGGTATTCCTGTACCTATTATAACCGCACCTATTAATTTTTCAAGGGGTAAATCAATGCCCTCAGAAAATACTCCTCCCACAACGGTGAATAATACCAACCCTGTTTGGCTTTTAAACTTATCTACAATTTCTGTTTGCTCTTCTTCATTTAATCCTTGATTTTGTAAAATAATGTTTGAAGTATCATATAAATTTTCATAAGTCTCATAAATTTTCCCCATAAAGCTGTAGGAAGGGAAAAACACCATGTAATTACCTTTCTTTTCGGATATCAATTTATTTATATAACAGCATGCTGATTCTATGTTTGCCTCTCTTTCCGTATATTTCATGGAAATATCCGAGGTTATCATTAAATTTAAATTTTCATCATCAAAGGGTGATTTGATTTTTAATATATGGTCGTCATCCTCTCCGCCTAAAATATATCTGAAATATTTTAAAGGAGTTAAGGTTGCTGAAAAAAATATTGAAGACCACGCATTTTTTAATATTTCCTTCAATACTGAGGATGGATCTATTAAAAACAACTTAACCTTAGTTTTATTTCCTATAAAATCAACGTAGTAGCAAAAATTTGAATTTGCTATTTCGGAAATTTTTATAAAAAATGTACTTTTAAAATACATGTCAATTAACTCATCCGGTATATTTTCATTTTTTTTATCGTTTATAAATTTTTCTGCTATAGTTGAAAATTTCCTTAGGGAACTTATTAGCTCAGAAGGTTCATTTTCTAAAATTTTTGACTCATTATCAGCTTCTTTTTTAATTTCTATAAATCTCTTGTTAATATTATGTAGTGCGCTGCCTATTTTTTTATTGGTTTTCTTCATCACTTTATAAAGTTCATAGAAATCTTCCTTTATAAGCTCGGGAGAAAACATATCTCTTGTTCTGTCTTCAAGATTATGAGCTTCATCAATCAGAAGTATATCATTAGTATTTTTAAATACATCATCCCTTTGAAGAGCAACTCTCGGATCAAAATAATAATTATAGTCGCAAATGACAGCATCAGACATATAACTTAAATCAAGAGAAAATTCAAATGGGCATAGATCATGCTTTCTTGCTGTTTCTTCTATATATTCCCTGTCAAACAAACAGTTGTTTTTAACGGCATTTTTGAGAGGTATATTCAACCTGTCATAATATCCTTTTGAATATGGACAATATTCCGGATCGCAATTAGTTTCTTCCATGAAGCATATTTTGTCCTTTGCTGTTATAACCGTTGTTCTCAGGCTTAATCCCTTATGAACCATCATTTTAACAGTATTAAAAGCAATTGTTTTAGTAGATGATTTAGCCGTGAGATAATAAACCTTTGTATTGTTTTTATAATTCATGGATTTAATAGCAGGAAATAAAATAGATATAGTTTTACCAACACCTGTCGGTGCCTGAGAGAATAATTTTTTACCTTCTTTTATTGTACTGAAAACAGCAACAGAAAAATCTCTCTGGCCTTTTCTGTAATAATCAAATGGAAATTTAAGATCGTTTATTGAGCGTTCCCTTTCCTTTTTTAAGTCAATAATCGTTTGAGCCCATTCAATATAAGAATTTAAAAGCTCATAAAAAAACAATTCAAGTTCCTTAAGGTCATAGTTATAAGGAATTGTTTTCGTTTTTTCCGTATCTAAATTATAATATCTTAACTGAATTGAGATATTGTTTATTTCATTATCAAGACAGTAAATGTACGCGTAACATTTTGCCTGCGCAATATGGGCTTCGTTATAATTTTTTTCAATAAAATCCAAATTCGTATAAGTAGATTTAATTTCATCTACTATAATTTCATTGTTTTCGGATATTATTCCGTCAGCTCTTCCTTCTATTGTAAACTGTATATTGTTAACGGTAAATTCCCTTTTGAGAAAATATTCTTTTTGATAGTTCTCTCCCATTAAAGACTGAAGAATTTTATGTGCCTTTATTCCTTCCATTGCTCTTTCGGGACTCAGGTTTTTTACGTTAATATCTCCGCTTTTATATACAAATTCAACTAATTCTCTAACCGAAAGCTTAATGTTGTCCATGATTTGCTCCAAAAAATAAATAAATAAATAAATAAATAAATAAATAAACACCTGTTAGGTGTCTATTATAACATAATTAAATAAATATAAAAACGACTATTTAATATATTGTACGCATTTAACTCTGTTTCCGCATACTTCAAACTTATCGGAAAGACCTTCAACCAACATCAATCCTCTTCCAGATTCGCAAAAATCATAATCACCGTAAGCTTTTTTCTTATAACAAATTCCCAATCCTTCATCAGCTACTTCTATAATAATGCAAGACTTATCAATCAATAAATTAATAAAAACCTGTTTGCTTTTATCTTTTTGATTTCCGTGTAAAATACTATTTATAATTAATTCATTCAATATCAGTTTAGTGTTAAAGAAAGTGTTCTCGCTTACAATGTTTTTTATGCTGTCTAAAATTTCTTCAACAGTTATTTTCGCGTTGTTTATGTCGCTCTTTAGATAACGCTCAACTTTATAATCCATTATTATTCCTCCAATTAAAAGTAATATACCCACTTGCAATGCTTTTAATCAATTTGCATAAAATTTAACATGGATTTTTTACGTAAAATTGAACTGTTCTAATTTTCCAAGCCTAAAATATTTACAAACAAATCCCATATTTGTTCAACACCTGATTTAGATGCTGATGAAAACGGAATTATTATATTTTTATCCGTAATATTCAATGTTTTCTTAATTATATTAACGCTTTTAATTTGTTGAGTTTTAGAAAGCTTATCTGCCTTTGAAGCAATGACGTAGCCTGTATATCCGCAGCTTTTTATCCAATCATACATTTGAATATCATTATTGCTGGGTTCATGCCTGATATCAACAAGTAAAATTACTTCCTTAAGCTGTTTTCTGTTATGCAAAAATGTATCAATCATTTTGCCCCATTTTTCTTTTTCGGATTTTGATACCTTTGCATATCCATATCCCGGCAAATCAACAAAATTGAATGAATCATTAATATTATAAAAATTTAATGTCTGTGTCTTTCCCGGTTGTGAGCTCGTTCTTGCCAGACTTCTTCTGTTTAGCAATGCATTAATCATTGAGGATTTCCCTACATTAGATTTGCCTGCAAAAGCAATTTCAGGTACAACCGTATCTGGATATTGTTCTTTTTTAACAGCCGTAATAAGTAATTCTGCTTTTTTTATTATCATATATTCCTCCCAGTACAATGGATTTGCAGTCGACTTGCAATGGACTATCAATTGATTGGCAATTGTTACTTATTCTAATCTATTGCCTATCTATAGCTAATCCATCGCCCATCCATTGCCTATCTATCGGCTAATGCGTATTTAACTACATCCTCTATTTTATCTGCATAAACTATTTCCATGGAGCGAATTATTTTACTGTCGATTTTTGATACATCCGGCTTATTCTTAGTACTCAGAACCACCCTTTTGATTCCGGCTCTCTTTGCAGCCAGCAGCTTTTCTTTTAATCCGCCGATAGGCAATACTCTGCCTGTTATTGTAATTTCCCCGGTCATAGCCACATCTTTTCTCACCGGTACATCAGTAAGCGCGGATATAACCGCCGTAGCCATTGTTATTCCTGCTGAAGGACCATCCTTTGGAATTGCTCCCTCAGGTACATGAATGTGTATGTCTGTTTCCTTAAATTTACTGTAATCTATTTTAAATTTGTCTGCATTTGCTTTTATATAGCTAATAGCTGCCATAGCAGATTCCTTCATTACATCGCCTAATTTACCTGTAAGCTGAAGCTTGCCGTCACCCTTCATAGTGTTTACTTCTATAAACAGAGTTTCTCCGCCAACCTTAGTCCAGGCAAGACCCGTTACAACACCTACCTGATCTTCTTCATATGCTAAATCATAATCATATTTCGGAATACCCAAATATTTTTTCAGGTTTCCATTATTGATTGTAACAGTTTTCTTTTTATTTTCCACTATTTGTACAGCGGCTTTTCTTATTAAAGATCCTATGCTTCGTTCAAGATTACGTACACCCGATTCACGTGTGTATCTTTCAATTATTTCGGTTATGGCATTTTGCGAAATACTTACCTGGGTTTCTTTTAATCCATGCTCCCTAATTTGTTTTTTAATTAAATACTTTTCGGCTATATTTATCTTTTCCATATCAGTATAACCGGATATCTCAATTACTTCCATTCTATCTAACAGTGGTCCCGGAATGGTGGATGTTGTATTTGCAGTAGTAATAAACATTACATTTTCTAAGCTGAACGGAGCTTCAATATAATGGTCTGTAAATGTTTTATTTTGTTCAGGATCTAACGCCTCCAGCAGTGCCGATGCCGGGTCACCCTTGTAGTCACTTGCAAGCTTATCTATTTCATCAAGCAAAAATACGGGATTATTTGCCTTCGCTTTTGCAATTAATGATATTATTCTCCCTGGGATAGCCCCTATATATGTTCTTCTGTGACCTCTGATTTCCGCTTCATCTCTGACCCCGCCCAATGACATTCTTACATATTTTCTGTTCATGGCTCTTGCTATGGATTTAGCAACGGATGTTTTACCTACTCCGGGAGGTCCGACAAAACAAAGTATCGGTCCTTTCATATCTTTATTTATTGCTTTCACAGCAAGATATTCAAGTATTCTTTCCTTTATATCCTCTAAACCATAGTGATCCTCTGACAATACATTTCTCACTTTCTTCAAATCAGTATTGTCTTTTGTTTTTTTGTTCCAAGGCAAATCAATGAGCCAATCTACGTATGTTCTTATTACTCCTGCATCAGGTGATGATGAAGAAATTTTCAGAAGCTTGTTTATTTCTTTTTCTGCCTTTTCCTTTACTTCCTTCGGCATATTGGCTTTTTTTATTTTATCCAGATATTCGTCAACTTCAAGCTCTATGCCTTCATCCTCACCAAGCTCTTTCTGAATAGCTCTCAATTGTTCCTTTAAATAATAATCCTTTTGAAATTCACTGACCTGTTTTCTCACAAGCTCACTGATTTCATTTTCAATTTCTAAAACTTTAATTTCCTTAGATAAATACGTATTGATTGATTCCAGTCTTTCATATGGGTCGAATATTTCTAACAACGCCTGCTTTTGCTCATGCTTTAAATAAATATATGACGCAACCACATCGGCAAATTTATCGGGATTTTTTATTTCTTTAAGAGAAACAAGTGCATCAGGCGCTATTTTTGTATATATTAATGAATATTCTTCAAAGTTTTCCAGAGTCAGGCGAATCATTGCTTCTAATTCATCATTTATCAAGGCATCATTATTATATACATATTCATCCAGCATAACCTCAAAATACGGCTCTGTCTGAACAATGGAAACAATTTTAGCTCTGTTCACGCCTTCAACAAGCACTCTTATATTGTCTCCGGGAAGCTTAATCATCTGCTTAATTTTACAAATGACACCAACCTCGAAAAAATCTTCTTCTTTAGGTGAATCTATATCTGCTTCTTTTTGTATTGTAAGAAAAATATCTGAGTCTTCCAACATTGCTTCTTCTAAAGCATTTATTGATTTTTCCCTGCCAATATCAAAATGCATCATTGTATCCGGGAATATTCCGATTCCCCTGATTGGAATCAAAGGAAGCTTTTTATTTTCTATACTGTAATTTTCAATCATATAATCTCCTTAGTAAAAACTGCCTGCTTGTAGCAGCAGGCAGTTCACAAAACACTACATCTATCTTATAGACCGTTGAAAATTTTCGTCCTGCAAGGCATCGCAAGACGGGCAACCGCAACGTATTCAACATACGTGAGGATTGACCGTCGAAGCGATAACGACGCAGGCTGGAATTTTCAGCGGTCTATGATGCGTTTTCTTTTTTATCAGTTAACAATTTCTTAGTCAATACCAATTTCGGTTCACTTTTATTAACTATAGTATCCTTAGTTATAACACATTTTTTAATGTCATTTCGAGATGGAATTTCGTACATAACATCAGTCATTGTACTTTCAAGTATGCCTCTCAAACCTCTTGCACCTGTTTTTATCTCCAAAGCTCTGTCAGCTATTTCTTCCAAGGCATCCTTTTCTATCTCCAATTCAACATTATCCATTTTGAACAATTCCTTATATTGTTTTACAAGGGAGTTCTTTGGCTCTGTCAAAATAGACATTAAAGCCTTTTTATCTAACTTTTCTAAGGCAACTACAACCGGCATTCTGCCCACAAATTCAGGAATTAATCCAAATTTCAATAAATCCTGTGTTTGAACCTGTTGTAAAAGTTTATCGGTATCCATAGCCGAATTACCTGTAAGGTCTGCACCAAACCCGATACTTTTTTTGCCTATTCTTTTTTGTACTATTTTTTCTATTCCGTCAAAGGCACCGCCTAAAACAAATAATATATTTGTAGTGTCTATTTGTATAAACTCCTGATGCGGGTGCTTCCTTCCGCCTTGTGGCGGTACATTTGCAACAGTTCCCTCCAATATTTTAAGAAGTGCTTGCTGCACACCTTCGCCGCTTACATCTCTCGTTATAGAAGGGTTCTCTGAACGTCTGGAAATTTTATCGATTTCATCAATATAAATGATGCCCTTTTCTGCCCTTTCAACATCAAAATCTGCAGCCTGCAACAGCTTTAACAGTATGTTCTCAACATCCTCACCAACATAGCCTGCTTCTGTCAATGATGTAGCATCTGCAATTGCAAATGGTACATTTAACAACCTTGCCAATGTTTGTGCAAGATACGTCTTACCGCTTCCGGTAGGTCCAAGCAATAAAATATTGCTTTTTTGAATATCAACACCATCATCTTTTGCTTTATAATTAATTCTTTTATAATGATTGTATACTGCCACTGCCAAGCTTTTTTTTGCGCAATCCTGCTGAATTACATACTCATCAAGCTTTTCTTTAATTTCTTTTGGCTTCGGGAGTTCAGTAAAATCATATTCTTCGAATAAGTCTATATCGTCATCCACAATGTTATGACACAATTCAATACATTCATCGCAGATATATACGTCAGGACCGGCTATTAATCTTCTTACCTGTTCCTGAGCCTTACCGCAAAACGAGCATTTGATTTGCTTATCATTATTTTTGCTCATTGAAACACTCCTTATTTTCTTTTGGCAATTATATCATCTATTATGCCATAAGCTTTCGCTTCCTCCGCTGACATGAAATTGTCTCTGTCAGTGTCGCGCGAAACTTTCTCTATTGACTGACCTGTTTTTTCACTAATGATATCATTTAAAGTATCTCTTATCTTAATTATTCTGTCAGCGTGAATTTTTATGTCAGATGCCTGACCCTTCATCCCGCCAAGGGGCTGGTGAATCATTATTTCTGAATTCGGCAGTGCAAATCTTTTTCCTTTTGCTCCCGACAACAGTAAAAACGCACCCATGCTTGCAGCCATACCTATACATATAGTAGATACGTCCGGCTTAATATACTGCATGGTGTCATAGATTGCCATACCTGCTGTTATAGAGCCGCCTGGGGAGTTAATATATAGCTGTATATCCTTATCAGGATCCTCTGACTCTAAAAATAACAGCTGTGCAACTATTACGCTTGCTGTTGCATCATTAACTTCATCACTTAATATAATTATTCTGTCCTTTAACAATCTCGAATATATATCGTAAGATCTTTCGCCTCTGCCTGTTTGTTCAATTACATATGGTACTAAAGCCATAATATTTCCTCCTATTTATTATATTTCATTATACTATTATTGTACTTATTTATCTTAATATTATCTTAAATTATTTTTCTTTGCTTTCTTCAGCTTCTTTTTCAGCAGGTTCTGTAAAAACGGCACTTGCAACAAGCATTTCTATAACTTTTCTCTTTTTAAGAGTTTCTTCGATATAACCTCTGCTTGATTCAAGCATGCTGTTCTTGAAAGCTTCCATTCTCTCTTCTTCTACCTGATATGACTTAGCCATTTCTTCTACTTCTTTCATCAAATCTTCTTCAGAAGCCTGAAGATTTTCTTTCTTGATTATTGCTTCTAAAACCAATTCGGCTTTTACGTTAAATTCTGCTTGGTCTTTTGCACCTTCTTTGTATTGGTTAACAAAATTACTTATTATATCATCGTATTCTTTACCGACAAAACCTTGTTGACGGAATTGTTGTTCATAATTTTTTGCTAAATAATCAATTTCTCTTTTAATCAATACTTCGGGTACTTCTATCTTAGCATCGTTTATAATTTTAGTTAATACATTGTTGTCATTTGTAACCTTTGAAGAATCAGCCGCTCTTTTTTCAAGATTTTTTCTTGTATCAGCTTTTAATTCTTCCAAAGTGTCGAATTCGCTTATATCTTTTGCAAATTCGTCATCTATTTCAGGCATTTCCTTTGATTTTATTTCATGAATTTTTACATTAAATACTGCATCCTTGCCTTTTAAGTTTTCAGCATGATATTCTTCGGGGAATGTTACGTTAACCTGAACCTCATCACCCTTATTTTTACCTATTAACTGTTCTTCAAATCCCGGAATAAATGTGTTAGAGCCAATTTCAAGGGACTGATTTTCAGCAGTTCCTCCTTCAAATTGTTCTTCTCCCACAAAGCCGGCATAATCTATAGTTAAAAAGTCTCCGTTTTGAACAGGTCTGTCAGTAACTTCAACTATTCTTGCATTCTTATCCTGAATAGCTTTAAGTTCCTTTTCAACATCTTCGTCGGTAACCTTTACTTCCACCTTTTCAACTTCAACACCTTTATATTCTCCGAGCTCAACTTCAGGCATTACTTCAACCTCAGCAGTTACAACAATGTCTTCGCCTGTTTCAAATTTCTGAATATCTACCTTAGGGCTGTCAATTACATCAAGGTTTAATTCCGTAACTGCCTTTGGATACTCTTCCTGAACGGCAAAATCTAAAGCGTCATCATAAAAAATGCTCTTGCCATATTTTTTCTCAATTATATGTCTTGGAGCCTTTCCTTTTCTGAATCCTTGCACATTAATGCTATTTTTCGCTTTTAAATATGCTTTATTCACCGATTCTTCGAATTGATCCGGTGTGACTGTAAATTCAATAGTAACTATGTTTTTTTCTTTTTTAAGTAATTTAGAACTCATTGTTCCTCCTATATATTTAAATTATTGTATGATTAAAAACTAATATTGTTTCAATAAATGAATTCATAAATATATTAATTCGCATCAGTAAATTCCTCTTAGACGAACTAATATATACTGTTTTCCCTGTCACGAGCAAATATTTGTCCGTATTTTTAATATCAGAGCAGTATAACCATTATATTATACCACAATACTTTTCAAAAGCAATATTAATTTGAAATTATTGGAGAATGTCGACGAAAGATATCACTAACTCTCTTTAATTATTCTGAGTTGTCATCCTTAGCGATAGCGAAGGATCTCATCACTTCAAAAGCTGAGATTCCTCGCTGACGCTCGGAATGACAAAATCGAACAGTATACGTTTATTCATAGAACTGACAAAAACCGATAGTCTTATAAAGCTCCCCTCCTATATTCATATACCCTGCAATTCATAAAAAGATTCATTCCGCTCAAAAAAAAGCATATTTTATTTTTAACGTATATCATTCCTACTTTCTCCATAACCTTCCCTGAGGCGATATTGCGTATATCATGCAAGGCACAAACAGTATCGAATCCTACTTCGTTGATTAGGAAGCTAAGAACTTCTTTTAAAATTTCAGTGGCTATACCCTCATTCCATCTTTTTTTAGCCACGGTATACCCTACTTCACAATATTTTTTTCTGTTTTTAATATTAGAAACCGATATGGAGCCGACGACCTCTTCAGTTACCTTATCTACAACAGCCCAATGATAGCTTTTTTTACTTTTATAGCTTTCAACCCATTCCGTAACATAGCTCTCTGTTACTTTTTCATTTTCATGCACACTCCAGGCATTATATTTTGCAGCTTCATAATCGCTTGACCAATTTTCATAAACCTCATGAACATCACCCAATCGGAATTGCCTTAATATAAACCTTTCCGTATCCAAGGTAACTGTTCCGATATGTTTCATTTTATCTTTTTTATTTAATAAAAGCATTTTAATCTCTCCGCTGAATGCTGTATTATCCTCTATTTAATTACTATCTAATTATACAATTACTAATTTGTTTTGAAAAGTAATTTTACACAATTATCTTATTTAATTGATTGTATTTTTTGAAAAACAATTATATAATATTTCTATAAAATTACTATGCAAAGAATCAAGCATATATTGGAGGTTCATATGGAAATAGACAGAGGTATTATTCAAGATAATTACAGCCATAATGTTAAAAATTGTACCGAAAAAAAAGATAAAAAATTTATACCGACCATAGAATCCGTGCTAAAGAAAAAACCGATACAAATGCCCACAGAAATTTATGAAGCAAGCGGTATTAATATATTTGGAAAAAGAATAAAATCACTTATATTTACAACAGATCTTGCAATCGTAAAAAACCATAATGCCGACGGAGTAATAGCGGTTTATCCTTTTACTCCTCAGATAGCAATCAATCAGGCAATTATAGAGGTATCCTCAGCTCCTGTTTTCGTAGGTGTAGGGGGAGGTATTACAACAGGACAAAGATCTATAGACATAGCAATAAATGCAGAATTAAACGGTGCTTTCGGTGTAGTTATGAATGCACCGACCCCAAATGAACTCATAATGGAAATGAAAAAAAGATTAGATATTCCTATAATAATTACTATTGTTTCCGAAAGAGAGGACTTCGAGTCAAGAATACAAGCGGGAGTTTCTATTTTTAATGTTTCGGGTGGTTCCAAAACGTCTGACATAGTCAAGAAAATAAGAGAAAGTCATCCGAATTTCCCTATTATAGCTACCGGAGGACCAAATCCCGAAAATATTTCCGCAACGATACAGGCAGGAGCAAACACGATCACATTTACTCCTCCGACCACGGGAGAGTTGTTCTCCGAAATTATGGACAACTATCGAGAAAAACTTTAAACCACCTTTCGGGGACGGTCCTTTTTGAGACTATTTATTTAGTCTCAAAAAGGACCGTCCCCGAAAGGTGCGAGTCATTTTAATGGATATTTTTTAAATCATCTCTGTTAGCTTCTATAATGTTATTTATTTCTCTTATCCTGTCCTGGAGCTTGGACAATATTTCGTCACTGTAATTGTAAGCGCTGACTTTCATTTCCGTCGCCTTTTTTTCAGCTTCCTGAATCAATTGATTGGCAAACTTTTGTGCTCGCTTTGTTACTTCATGCTCTTCGATTAAATATTTTTGCTGATGATTAACCTTTTCAATCAATTCGTCCGCTTCTACCTGCGCTTCATTTAAAATTCTCTGGCGTTCCTTTGCAACCCAGGACGCTCTGTTTATTTCGTCAGGCAGCTTCAATCTTATTTCATTGATTACTTCTAAAACCTCTTCTTTATCTATCATTACCTTGTTTGATAAAGGAAATTTTGAGCTTTCTTCAATAATATCTTCAATTCTTTCTAACAAATTCAGTATGTCCATATTAAATCCTCCCAAGTTTTTTATGTATTTCTTGTCCAACATTTATTGGAACTAAATCTTCAAAAGCACCGCCATGCTCAGCAACATCCTTTATCATGCTTGAGCTTAAAAAAGAATATTCCGGTGAGGCAACCAAAAAAATTGTTTCCAATTTATGATTCAAATGTTTATTAATGCTTGAAATAGCCAATTCATATTCATAATCAGACACAGCTCGTAATCCTCTTACAATCAAATTAATATTGTTTTTTTCACAGTATTCAACAACCAAACCTTCTGTATAATCAACCGTAACATTATGTAAATGAGTTGTGGCCCCTTTTACCATATTGCATCTTTCCTGTATATCAAACCAGTATTTCTTTTCCGTATTGTTAAATACTGTTACAACTACTTCGTCGAATTTGCCTGAAATTCTGTTAATGATGTCTAGATGACCTAATGTTATAGGATCAAAGCTTCCTGTATATAAAACTTTCATTTTTTATTAATGTTCCTCCATATATTTAAAAATGCTTATCCTTGTTCTTCCATAAATTTTCTCTTTACATTTTATCACGTTTGTATCAATATTATCAATTACTTTTTCTGATTCATCACTTTCAATTATTAATAGGCCGTCGGATTTTAATAACCCGTGTTCAAATACCCTTAATGCAATATTTGAGCTGCAGTTTAATGCATATGGAGGATCTGCAAATATATAATCAAATTTAACATTTTCATTGGACAAATTAACAATTGCCTTTTCATAATCATTCATTATTACCTTTGCTCTATCGGTAAATTTACATAACTCAAGGTTTTTTTTTACATAGCTCAAGCTTTTACGGGATAAATCAACAAAATATACTTGACTTGCCCCTCTTGCAAGGAATTCTATACCTACGCTTCCTGAACCGGCAAATAAATCCAGTACTATTGAATCCTCTTCAATAATACCTATCATATTAAATATTGCTTCCTTAATTTTATCGCCGGTCGGTCTTACCGCCATACCATCCGGTGCATAAAGCTTCATTCCCTTGTTGGTTCCGGAAATTATCCTCATACAATACCTCTTACGTCAGTTAAATATTATTGTTTCATCTTTGAACAGTCTTATTATTGCATTTTTTAATTTTTTGTATTCTTCGCCTTTCAGATAAGGGTTTTCCGTCATAAGCTTCTTTGAAATTTGCTGAACACTTTCGACCACTTCAATATCGTTTACTATATTTTGAATTTCATACTTTGAAAGTCCGCTCTGTCTCGTACCGAAAAAGTCACCCGGTCCTCTTAGCTTCAAATCCTCCTCGGCAATTACAAAACCGTTGTTTGTGCTTCTTAGTATATTCATTCTTTGAGCTGACTTTTTAGATCTGCTTTCATTTATTAATATGCAATATGATTGATCCTTACCTCTTCCGACTCTTCCTCTAAGCTGGTGAAGCTGTGCAAGCCCGAATCTTTCAGCATTTAACACCATCATAACAGTGGAATTGGGAACATTGACTCCCACCTCAATCACAGTAGTGGAAACCAATATTTTTATTTTTCCTTCATAAAATCTTTTTATTATTTCTTCTTTTTCTGTGTTGTTCATTTTTCCGTGCAAAAGTCCTAATTCATAACCTGAAAAATATGTATCCTTTAATTCATTAAAAACCTTTGTGGCAGAATTCAACTCCATTCCTTCTGATTCTTCTATAAGAGGTGCTACTATGTATGCCTGTCTTCCTTCGTCCACCTGTTGCTTTATAAAATTATAGCCAATTTGTTTGTCTTGTTCCTTTAAAACATTCGTTACAACTTTTTGCCTTCCGGGCGGCATTTCATCGATTACAGATAAATCCAAATCACCGTAAATCATTAATGCCAAGGTTCTTGGTATAGGAGTAGCCGTCATAACGAGTATGTCGGGATTTTTTCCCTTTGTTGAAAGCTTGGCACGCTGTCTGACACCAAAGCGATGCTGTTCATCGGTAATAACCAGACCTATATTTTTAAACTCAACATTGCTTTCTATCAGAGCATGGGTTCCGACTATTATATCTGTTTCCCCGTTTTTCAGACCTTCCAGAATTATTCTTTTATCTTTTAATTTAGCTGAACCGGAGAGGAAGGAAACGTTTAAATTAATATCTGCCATTGCCAAATATTCCTTAATCGTTTCAAAATGCTGCAATGCCAATATCTCCGTAGGTGCCATCATAGCTGCCTGATAACCCGAAGCAACAGCTGTCAGTAATGCATAGATTGCAACAACCGTCTTTCCTGAACCAACATCGCCCTGAACCAATCTGTTCATCGGTCTTTTCATGCTCATATCTTTTTTTATTTCTTCTATTACTTTAAGCTGAGCGTTAGTAAGCTTATAAGGTATATACCCTATAAGCTTATCTGAATGAGTTGTATTTAATATTTGATTGCCGGCAGAATTGCTTATTAAATTGCCTTTTATGGACATAAGTCCAAGCTGCATTATCAAAAGCTTTTCAAATGCAATTGTTTTTTTGGATATCTTATATTTTCTGCCGTTCTCAGGAAAATGCATGTTTTTAATCGCACATTTTCTTGAAATTAATTTATATTCAGCGCATATATTATAAGGCAGTATCTCTTCAATTTTATCGTAATATTCCTTCAGCGCTTCCATTGTTAATTTTGTAAGCTCGTTGTTTGTCAGTCCGTAGGTCAATCCGTAGACAGGTGTAATTTTATTTGCTTTCCAATCATTCCTGCAAAGCTCTATTTCAGGATTTACCATTTCAAATTTGCCGTAAGCAGCTTTGACTGTACCAAAAATATAATAATATTCACCGATAAACAATTTATCCATTAAAAAATCCTGATTAAAAAACGTAGCGGTTATAAAACCTGTTTCATCCTTTCCGACGAGCTTTATTATGGACATGTTTTTCTTAATCCTTGATTTTACAGGATTATCAAAAAGCTTGATTTTCAGAAGACATTTTAAATTATCCGATAATTCGTTTATTTTTCTTACGGTTCTTCTATCCTCATATTTAACGGGAAAATAATTAAGTAAACCCTCAACGGTAAAAATATCTAATTTTTTTAGTTTTTCCGCTCTTTTAGGTCCTACTCCCTTTAAATACTGTATATTAATATCAAGCATTTTTCACCAACTGTTCATTATTCACTGTTCACTGCTATTTATTCAACCGAAATAATATAGTAGTACAGAGGCTGACCGCCGTATATTATTTCGACATCACACTCCTCGGCTATTTCCTCTATTTGCGCTTTAAGTGCTTCAGCTGTTTTTTTATCAACATTTTCACCATAAAATAACGTTATTAAAAAGCTGTCTTCATCAACCATATTTTCTATTAGTTTAAGTGTCTGCTCTTCAGGGTTATCACCATGCGAAATGATTTTGCCTTCACCTATGGCTATTATTTCATCTTTTTTAATTTCCATATCATCAAAGACAGTATCTCTTACAGCATATGTCACCTGTCCTGTCTTCACTTCAGAAACTGCATCAATCATAGCTTTTATATTTTCTTCAACGCTCGCTTCGTCCTTAAAAGCAAGAAGTGCGGTTATACCCTGAGGTATACTTTTCGAAGGAATTACATGCAAATTTTTATCAGATATTTCTTTTGCCTGAGTTGCGGCTAATATTATATTACTGTTATTTGGTAAAATAATTATATTATCTGCATTTATATTGCCGGCAGCTGCCAAAATGTCCTCAGTGCTTGGATTCATGGTCTGTCCTCCGGACAAAAATTCATCCACATTTAAGTCAGTAAACACCTTTTTAATGCCGTCGCCCATTCCTATTGAAACAAAACCGTATTTCTTCTTTTCCTGATTTTGTTTTGAGTTTTTCAATCTTTCTCTGAATTGTTCCTTCATATTGTCTATTTTAATTTTAGCTAATTCACCGTATTTAACAGCGATTGCAAGGATTTGTCCCGGATTGTTTGTATGAAGATGTACTTTAATAAGCTTTTCATCTCCGACACATACGATCGAATCACCCTTATCATAGATTTTGCTTAAAAATTCTTCGGGACTTTTGGAAGGATTTTTAATAAAAAATTCCGTACAGTAAGTAAATATAATTTCATCCTCGCTGCTGAACCCTAATACTTCATTCTCTGTTTCAATAATCTGCACATCAATTTTTTCCTGTTTAATTTCAACACCCTTTAACGCTGCCAAAGCACCTTCCAACAAAAATATAAGTCCTTTTCCTCCTGCATCTACTACATCTGCCTGCTTAAGAACTTTCAGCATTTCCGGTGTTCTTCTCAGTGTATCCTTAGCTTGCTCTATCAAGCTCTCCAAAAACGAAGACGTATCTTCAAAATCAATATATGTAGCCATAGCTTTTTCGGCTGTTTCTCTTGCGACAGTCAATATGGTACCTTCAACAGGTCTCATAACCGCTTTATACGCTGTATCAGAAGCAGATTTAAATGACTCTGCGATCGCTTTATTGTCTATTTTATTTATTCCCTTAAGTCCTTTTGCCATGCCTCTGAACAATTGTGATAATATTACACCGGAATTTCCTCTTGCTCCCATTAAAGAACCATTTGCGGCTGCATCAGCAATCTGCGTAACTGTACTTTCACTTAGATTGTTAATTTCCTTAACAGCTGATTGCACCGTCAAATTCATATTAGTACCGGTATCTCCGTCAGGAACGGGAAACACATTTAGAGAATCCACTATTGCTTTATTATTTTCCAGATTAACAGCGGCACCTAAAAGCATTTTTTTGAATGTAACATTATCTATATACTTAATTATCATTTTAGCCTCCCACAATTATTTTTGTACTCTGACACCTTGTACAAAAATATTTACATTCTCCACTGAAACTCCAGAAAAAGTTTCTACGCTGTATTTTATTCTGGATATAATATTATCCGCAACAACAGATATTTTAATGCCATATTGCAATACTATATATAAATCAATATTTAATTTGTCATCTATTGAAGTTACTTTTATCCCTTTCGTAAGCTGGTCTCTTCTCAGCAGTTCGAAAATACCTTCAGTTGCATTTCTTGAGGCCATACCAACAACTCCGTAGCATTCCATAGCAGCTAAACCGGCTAAAGTTGCAAATACCTGATCATCCATGGTTATATTTCCATATTCATTAATGATTTTTACTGACATACATACCTCCTACATATTTTTTAATAATATTAAATAAGTAAACTTATTATAACCTTTTTGTCTCTATTTTACAATAAAATATACCTTTTGCATAAACACAGGTTATTTTTATTATACTAATTAAAATTTGATATTGCAATATTTAAATTTTAATGGTAGAATTATAAAGTTAAAATTGTTAAACGATATGTTTAAGCAAATCGAAATTATAAAATCATAGGGTTTTAGATAAATGGGAGGTGTATAGCATGGCAAATTATTGTGAGGTATGTGGAAAAGGTGCTATATCAGGCAACAGTATAACACATAGTGATAAAAAAATAAAAAGAACCTGGAAACCAAACGTAAGAAAAATTAATGTTGTGGAAAACGGAATTTCTGTAAGAAAAACAGTTTGTACAAGATGTATGAGATCAAATAAAGTACAACGTGCTGTATAGCATTGAAATAGTGGCTGATTAGGCCATTATTTTTTTGAAGCCCTAACCCTGTTTTTCAGAGTCCTTTTTCTGAAAAATAGCGGTAGGTCTTATGCAAGGAATTCCAAATCTGTGCGAACGACAGTGAGTAAACAGATTTGTTGAATTCTACTGCTCTGCCTTCTACTAAAACAATCTAAATAAGGTACACCCAAGCACTATCAGAAGCAATCCAAAAACCAGAAGCCATATTTTTATAGGCAAAATCTGCACAATAATTAATGCGCCTATAACAGCTATCATTAAACCTATAACTTCCGTAAATTTTATTTTAGGTCCGCAAGGAATGCAATTTTTCTTTTTTCTTTTAAAATAATTCATAAAAACCCCCTGAGCAATGGATTAGCAGTGGATATGCTATTGACTATCAATGGATATACAATGGAATAAAAATACCATGTTACATTCTATTCAGCATAATAAAAAAAATACAAAGAAGTTTCCGTTCTTTGTATTTTTATCAATTGTTATTCTATTGCCAATCCATAGCTAATCTATTGCAAATCCATCGCCTAAAACTCTGCATTCTTCGGCGTTCTCGGGAATGGTATAACATCCCTTATGTTACCCATACCTGTCAGATACATTATTAATCTTTCAAAGCCAAGACCGTATCCGGCATGCTTTACTCCTCCGTACTTTCTTAATTCCATGTACCACCACATGCCTTCTTTTTCTATTCCCATTTCATCCATGCGCTTTTCCAACATGTCTAGTCTTTCTTCTCTCTGACTTCCGCCTATTAGTTCACCGATGCCCGGCACAAGTAAATCCATAGCCGCAACCGTCTTGTTATCTTCATTCATACGCATGTAGAATGCCTTTATCTCTTTAGGATAATTGGTTACAAATACAGGTTTTCCGAATATTTTTTCTGACAAATATCTTTCGTGTTCAGTCTGGATATCGGTTCCCCACTGAACAGGATAATCAAAATTATCATTATTTTTCTTTAATATTTCTATTGCATCAGTATAATCAATTTTACCGAATTCTGAATCTATAACATTATTAAGCTTGTCAAACAAGCCCTTTTCTACGAAGGAATTGAAAAATTCCATTTCTTCCTTTGCATTTTCCATTACATAGCTTATAACATACTTTACCATATCCTCTGCTAGCTGCATGTTGTCATTCAAATCAGCAAAGGCTATTTCAGGCTCTATCATCCAAAATTCCGCTGCATGTCTTGAAGTATTGGAGTTTTCGGCTCTGAATGTCGGTCCGAAGGTATAAACATTTTTAAAGGCAAGGGCAAATATTTCCGCTTCCAACTGTCCGCTTACGGTAAGATTTGCTGATTTTCCGAAAAAGTCCTTAGTATAGTCCGTTTTTCCGTCAAGCTTTTCTATGTTGTCTAAATCCAGTGCCGTTACTCTGAACATTTCGCCTGCGCCTTCGGCATCACTTGCCGTTATAATCGGAGGATGAGCGTATATGAATCCCCTTTCGTTGAAAAATTTATGTATGGCATATGCGGCGAGAGATCTTACGCGGAACACTGCGGCAAATGTATTTGTTCTTGGTCTCAAGTGAGCTATAGTCCTTAAATATTCAAGTGAATGTCTTTTTTTCTGCAATGGATAGCTGGACTCTGATTCTGCTTCCATCTTTATTTCTGTTGCCTTTATTTCAAATAATTGCTTTGCTTCAGGTGTTAACAGTAAATTACCTTTAACCGTAATCGCACTTCCTGTAGGATACTTCTTTACCTCGTCAAAATTGCTTAAATTATTTTCAAAAACAACCTGAACATTTTTCATGAATGTTCCGTCATTTAATTCAATAAATCCAAAATTTTTAGAATCTCTTATAGTCCTGATCCAGCCTTCGACCATTACTTCCTTGTCGCTGTATTTTCCCGGAGATTTAAACAAATCTCTCACATCTGTTGCTTTCATGAATCCTCCTAATGTTTCTTAATTATTTATATAATATTAATCTTTTGAAATAAAAACAAAGGCACTTCCTTTGTTTAATTTAATAAGGCCAACATCTTCTGATACTTCATTGCTTATGCACAATGTTGATCCTCTTTCTACATTTATGTTGTTCAGAGGATATTTGAAACCCTCTAACGTTAAGCCTTCAATATTTTCAGACAATGGTATCAGAGAAACGTAATAATTTTTTCTGAAGGGTATTATCATACTGTCAGTAATGATTTGGATAAAATTATTATTGTCTATTATTCTTATATTAATATCTTTTTTATGATATTTTTCTATTAAAAGCATATTAGCAACGGTATGGTCCAATCTCGTTCCCGATGCACCAACCAAAATTATATCCTTAAATCCCACTTTAACTGCATGGCTGATTGCTAATTCCATGTCCGTATAGTCTTTTTCGGATGGAAATGTAACTGTTTCTATATTTAAGCTTTTATAATCTTCCAACACAGATTTATTGACCGAATCAAAATCACCCAAAATTAAATTTGGAATCAGTCCAAGCCTTTTTACCTTTTCAAGCCCGCCGTCGGCACATATAACATAATCAATATTTAAATTTTCAATATGGCTTTTATCAATATCACTGCCATTTCCTACAATAAGAGTCGTCATTTTATTTTACCATCTTTTGCTTGAACATTTTAGTTTGTAATACAACATCTTTTGCCTTGTATATTGCCGAGCCGGCAACAATTACATTGGGTCCCCAGCTCAAAACATCTTCAACGTTGTCTAATGTTATACCGCCGTCTATCTCAACATCAATATTTAAATTATAATCCTTTATCATTTGGTTTAATTCTTCACATTTATACTTAACATTTTTAATCAGCTTCTGTCCTCCGAAGCCAGGATTTACGCTCATGAGAAGAACCATATCAACATCTCTTATTATTTCTTTAAGAGTTGAAACGGGAGTCGCAGGATTTAAGGATACACCTGCCTTAAGACCTAAAGATTTAATCTTTTGAATCGTTCTGTGCAAATGAACGCTTGCCTCCTGATGTACTGTTATTATATCGGCACCTGCATTGTAAAAATCTTCTATATAATTATCAGGATTTTCTATCATAAGGTGAACATCAAATGTAAGCTCTGTTATACCTCTTAAGCTTTTAACCACATCGGGACCAATTGTTATATTTGGTACAAAGTGCCCATCCATTACATCTATGTGTATATAATCTGCTCCGCCCTCTTCGATAAGCTTTATTGATTCTCCGAGCTTAGAAAAATCGGCGGATAATATAGAAGGCGATAATTTATTCATGTTTCCTCCCATTGACAGGGACATTCCTTTTATCAAGCGAAGACTTTCCCTAATTAAAAAGGTGTGTCCCTCTTCCTATTTTTTTTATTCTTTTTTATTTCATCCAATAATTTAACATAATTGTTATATCTGATTTTGCTTATGTTACCTTCTTCTACAGCTTCCTTAATTACGCAATTCGGTTCCTTTTTATGAAGACAATCCATAAATCTGCAACCGAAATCATATTTCTTTATTTCAGGATAGTATTCTTTAAGTTCAAACTCTCCCACTCCACTTAGTTCAAAGGAGCTGAATCCGGGAGTGTCAACAACGTAACCACCAAAGCTTAATTTGTATATTTCAGCATGTCTGGTTGTGTGTTTCCCTCTTTTCAGCTTTTCGCTGATTTCCCCTGTTTCGAGCTTAAAATCCGGTTGGACCGCATTCATCAACGATGATTTACCCACACCTGACGGACCGGAAAACACACTTAATTTGTCCTTTAATATATTTCTTAGTTCATTGATTGAATTTTCATCATACATGCTTGTAAAGATAATTTTATATCCTGTATTTACAAAAATATTTTCATATTTTTTTTTTAATTTTTCATCTGCAAAGTCAGATTTGTTAAAACAAATAATCGGCTTTAAATTATTTGTTTCAGCAGCAATCAATAATTTATCAAGAAGCAAAAAGCTTGGTTCCGGATTAGTTACAGCAAAAAATATCAGCAGTTGTTCAACATTAGCAACAGGAGGTCTTAACATTTCATTTTTTCTGTCCTTGATTTCTTCTATATAACCGTAAGCTTCATCCTCTTCGGTTAATCTGATTAAAACATTGTCGCCTACCAACGGCTTAATATTTTTTAATCTGAACAGACCTCTTGCTCTGCATTCAATTAATCCGCTTTCCGTATCTACGTAATAATTACCTCCAACGCCTTTTATTATGACACCTTCAATCATAAAAGCTCCTATTCAAATTTTATTTCAACTTTATCGTAAAGTTCATTGTCAATATAAATTTCGAAAACCTGAGTTCCTTTGCCTTCAAGATTTATTATAATACTTTGTTCGGATGTGTCAACGTCATTTGAATAAACTATTTCTCTTCCGCCTTCAGCTACTTTTTGAACTACTATATAAACCTCATCCTTATTCTTTGGTAATGTTATTGTCAATGGATAAGTTCCAGAAGCACCGGTGTCTTCACCGTCTCCATTACCATCACCTGGTTCCTCTGTACCGGGCTCTTCTGTGCCGGGCTCTTCTGTATCCGGCTTACCCGAGCTCACTGTCAGCCAGATAGATGTACCCAACGCAACCTCATGGCCTGCTGTCACGCTTTGATGAATAACAAAGCCCTCCTCCACAGTATCGCTCGGCTCGGTAGTTACCTCACCTACGGTTAAGCCATATTGTATTATATATGCTTTTGCAGCGTCTAAAGGTAAATCTGTCACACCCGGCATCACAACTAACGTTATCTTTGGTCCGAGACTTACTACATAATCAACTCTGTCGTTTTCGTTGGCAGGGGTACCTTGAATAGGATCCTGCCTGATTATCTGGCCGGCAGGAACAGTATCTGAATTCTCTTCCTCAACAGTACCCTCGGATAATCCTGCATCAGCCAATATTATACCTGCTTCTATTGCATAGCTTCCCACTAAATTAGGTACGATTATTTCTTTCTGACCCCTGCTTACAACAACCTCTACAGGATAGTTTTCCTTAAGCATCATGCCTTCATCAACACTTTGCTCCATTATCTTTCCTTCTTCGTACTCACTGCTGTATTCACGCTTTGCAACCTGAAAAACTAACCCTAAACCCTCGATAATTTGTTTTCCTTCTTCCTCTGACCTGTTTCGCAAATCAGGAACTTCAACCTCAGGCACGTACATTATAGCCTTAAATGCAATTATACCGCCTACTACCGCTATTACCAGAGCGCTTAATACCGCAGCAACAGTTATTTTTAAATTTTTATTTCTTTCTGCATCATTCATTGGTTTGTTTTCTTTTTTTTGTTTGTTTTTTATCTCTTCCTCCGTATCTCCGCCAAAAAAGCTTTTAAAAGCATTGTTTGAATTTCCGTCAATTAAATCTATATTAATGACACCATCATCATCGACGTCATCATTTATAATAGGTATAACCATTGTCGGTGAATCGATAATTTCGTCATCCTCTGTACTGTTACCTGCATTAAACCCGTTTAATGAGTCAAGACTTTTGATTAAATCATCTATATTCTGATATCTGAAGCTCTGATGCTTTTCAAGACATTTCATGATTATATCTTCATAAGATTTGGATATGTTCAGGTTCTTAGCCTTCTTTGTAGGTAAAACGGGTTTTTCCTGTATCTGCTTCATAGCTACGGAAATATGATTGTCGGCATCGAAAGGTACAATTCCCGTAACCATTTCATACATAACAATTCCCAAAGAATATATATCGGATTTATCATCCACATATCCACCTCTTGCCTGCTCAGGCGAAAAATAATGTACCGATCCTATTACATTAGAAGTGTTATTGATGGTAGAGCTTGTAGCAGCCCTTGCAATTCCGAAATCAGTTACCTTTGCTATACCCTCTTCTGTAATCAGTATGTTATGAGGCTTTATATCCCGGTGTACAATATTATTGGAATGTGCATGCTTTAATGCTTCCGCAACTTGTCTTGAAATTTTAATAGCTTCCTGTTCACTTAATCTGCCTTTTCTGTTAATATATTTTTTTAAGGTTTCGCCTTTAACATACTCCATAACTATATAGTATATGTCGTCTTCGATTCCGGTATCATATATATTTACTATGTTAGGATGTGCCAGGCTTGCGGCAGATAAAGATTCCTGCTTAAATTTATTTACAAAATCGGGATCGGAAGTTAATTCGTCTCTCAATATTTTAATTGCAACGAAACGATTTAATACCTTGCATCTGGCTTTATAGACATATGACATGCCTCCGCCGCCTATTTTTTCTATTATTTCATATCTATTTCCTAATATTCTACCTATCATAAGCTTCACCTCTAATGGTATTATCAACGATAATTATGGTAATGTTGTCAGTACCTCCGTTATCATTGGCTAATTTGATTAATCTTTGTACGCTTTCCGAACTGCCGTATTCTTTAATTGTTTCCTTAATTTTATCATCAGATAAATGTATGGTAAGTCCGTCGGTACATAAAAGAATTATATCATTTTCAACTTCTATTTCAAATATGTCAGCATGTACAAAATCCTCACTTCCAACAGCCCTTGTTATTACATTTCTCTTAGGGTGTGTTTTGGCTTCCTCAGTTGTGATTCTTCCGTCTTTTAACAGTTCATGTACATATGTGTGGTCTTCCGTTATTTGTCGTATTTCATCATTCTTGATTATATAAGCCCTGCTGTCTCCGACATTGCCGATATAAGCCGTTTTTATGGAATGGTCAACGACTGCCATTGTTATGGTTGTTCCCATTCCTTCATATTCTTCCTTATTCAGCGATTCCTTTCTTATTTTATCATTAGCTTTGTTTATACTTTCAATGATAAAAGTAGGAGCTTTAAAGTCCTCGGATTCAAAGCTTTTCATAAAGCAGCTCTTTATAGTATCAATTGCTATGGAGCTTGCAACCTCTCCCGCCTTATGTCCGCCCATGCCGTCGGCAACCGCATAAAGATTATATCTGTCAGTTTCTTCAACTATTAAATTGTCTTCATTGTTTTCTCTCATTAATCCTTTATTTGTTTCGAAATATACCCTCATATAGCACCTCTATATATTTAAAAAGTTATTTCTTAATTGACCGCATGCAGCATTGATATCACTTCCAAGTTCTCTTCTTACAGTTGCGTTTATTCCTTTATCAACTAAAACTCTTTTGAATTTTTCAATATCATAATTATCAGATGGCTTTATATTTGATTCCTTGACATAATTGCATGGAATTAAATTAACATTTGCTAATTTTCTGTTTAAAAGTCTTGCTAAAAGCTCTGCATCTGAAGTACCGTCATTAAAACCCTTTATCATAATGTACTCAAAGGTCAAGCGTCTTCCGGTTTTATCAAGATAGTAATCGCATGCCTTCATTAATTCGGGAAGCTTGTATTTCTTTGAAACGGGAAGTATTTGCTCTCTTTTTTCCTGAGTGGGAGCATGCAAAGATATGGCTAATGTAATTGCCAAATCCTCATCGGCAAGCCTATAGATGTCAGGTATGATGCCGCATGTGGAAAGGGTAATTTTTCTCATGGAAATATTTTGACCTCTCTCATCATTTATCAGCCTTAAAAACTTAACGACATTGTCATAATTGTTAAGCGGCTCTCCTGAGCCCATAATCACAACATTCGATATTTTTTCACCTGTATCTTTTTGTATCAGATATATTTGCTTAAGCATTTCTGCTGCTGTTAAGCTTCTCAAATAACCGTTTTTAGTCGACGCGCAAAAAAGACAACCCATTTTGCATCCCACTTCAGATGAAATACATGCAGTATTGCCAAATTTATATTTCAAAAATACACTTTCTACAACATTTCCGTCCTCAAATTTAATGACGTACTTTTTTGTTTCATCAAGCTCAGATTCAAGTTTTAATTCGATTGAAGCATGAGTGAATTCAAATATTTTGCTTAATTCTTCTTTTGTTTTCTTGGACACATTGGACATGCTGTCAAAGTCATCAACACATTTATTATGTACCCAATCAAATATTTGCTTTGCCTTAAATTTTTGCTCGCCTATTTCTAAAAGAGTTTTTTCAATTTCCGCTAAGCTTAAACCATCAATTTTTTTCATTGTTTACCTTCTATAATTTCGTCATTAAGGGTTTTATGTCATTAAACGAATATTACCCGTACTCGTCATCCTCAAAACCTGATGTTCCTCACTAACGTTCGAAATGACACAAGCGTACGATTTACGTTTATTCATAACAATGACATGTTCAACAAAATTAAAATTTTGTCAATTATATCATATCCTTTTTATTTTCGCAATAAAAAAGCCGTCCATCCCGTGTAAATGCGGATATATTTCAATGTATCCCTGCCCTGCCGCATCAAAATACTCATGGACATTCTCTGATATATCAGCTAAAGCATAACCCTTATTATTTTTAAGGAACCTATTAATAAGTTCGAAATTTTCTTCCAAATTTGTGGTGCAGGTAGAATATACCAGTTCGCCTGTCTGCTTTATATATTTTGAAGCATTTTCAAGTATTTTATATTGAATTTCTTTTATGTCATTCAATTCCTTGTCCGTCTTGTTGTATTTTATTTCCGGTTTACGTCTTATTATGCCAAGACCCGTACAAGGAACGTCCGCTATGACATAGTCTGCCTTTTCAATCAATGATTCATCTAATACGGTAGCATCATATTTTTCAACTTTAACATTGCTTATGCCTAATCTTTTTAATTCATTCTCAATCAGCTTCAGCTTTCCCGGATATATGTCTCTTGCGATTATTTTTCCGGTGTTATTCATCATTTCAGCAGCATTCAGTGTCTTGCCCCCGGGAGCTGCACACATATCAATTATAAATGAGTTTTCCTTCGGGTTTAATATTTGCCCGGAAAGCATTGAGCTTTCACTTTGAACAGAAAAAAGCCCGTCTTTATATTCTGATGTTTTATCTATTTCAAAAGGGTTTTCAATTACCAAGCCTTTATCAGCATATTTGCATTTATACACCTTTATACCTTTTTCTTCAAGGAGCTTAATCAATTCATCTCTTTGAATTTTGAGAGTGTTAACTCTGATTTCCAACGGTGCCTCGGTATTATTGGCTATTAATACCTGTTCAACATCCTTGCCGAATTGTTTTTTCCATTTAATAATCAATTCCTTCGGATATGAATATTTAACACTTAAATATTCATCCTCAGGCAATTCATTCATCTTAGCTGTAAGCTTATCCTTATTGCGCAATGTATTTCTGAGTACCGCATTGACGAATTTTGATCCTCTCACATTCCCCTTGTCCTTAATATATTGGACACTTTCATTTACAACTATGTTTTCATGCGATTTATCTAAAAAGAATATCTGATATACGGCTAATCTCAGCACAGTCAAAACGTCCATTTCCATTTTTTTAGTCTTTGTAACGGACATTTCATTGATAATCCAGTCTATATATATTAAATTTTCGACAACTCCTAAAACAGATTTACGGTACAATGAAAGAAACCTACGCTCCACATTTTTCATATCATTGTTTATCACTATGTTTGAATAGGATTTATCCTTAAATATTTTTTTAAGTGTTTCAATTGCCTGTGTTCTGTAGCTGTTATTCATAAAACCTCCGTTACTTTCACATAAAAAACAATTCATTATATCACTAATAATGTAAATAACAAAGAATATTTTATGATTTAATCACGACAAACGCATGAATGAGTTTCACAATTAAACTATTGAAAGATTAAATTTAAAAAAATATGATCCAGTTCAAGT